>DYJE01000005.1 GCA_020723285.1 Desulforapulum autotrophicum
GTTCAACGCTCAACGTCCAACATTCAATAAAAGGATCGGGCCGTTTGTATTTTTTCTATAACCTGACCGCCTGATTTTGTTTTGGCGGTGAACCTGCCACCATTCGACGTTGGACGTTCTCTGACGTTCACTCCAAAGCAACCTTAACCGATATCAGCCTCTCCGCACAACCTTTTCCATATCCGCCCCAGGGCTTTTTTCCATACCGGGTTTTCAAAGGCCAGACCGCGCCAGCGTTCACCGGCTGCGACCTCCGATTCCAGAAGGTTCCAGGCTGTTTCAAAATCAAAGGCGGGCCAGCGGGTCCCGGCTTTGTAGATGTGCTCCGCATCGCGGGTGGCCAGAAGGGCGTCGAATCCTTTCAGGTGGTCGAAGGTTTTCCAGTAGGTCCCGGCATAGAAAATGTAATCGGCTTCGCCGAACCGGAACAGGGCGGCGGCGGCTTTTTCGAAATCAAAGACTTTCCAGTTGAGACCGGCCTGGTAAATGTATTTGGCGGATTTCAGGCGGATCAGTTCCGATAATCCGGCCCCGTGGTCGAAAACCTTCCAGTACCAGCCGCATTTGTAAAGCGTTTCGGGGTCGTTGAGCCGCAATATGGCCTGATAGCCTTTTTCGAAATCGAACACCTTCCAGGTGTTGCCCGCCCGGTAGATATCGTGGCCGTTTGAAAGGTTCACAAGGGCATCGAAACCGGCCTGATAATCGAAATTCCGCCAGTTGCGTCCCGCAAGGAAGAGATACCCGGAATGACGGAGCCGGATCAGGGCCCGAGTTCCTTCTACACCATCGAAACCGGGATCGGAAAGCCCCCGGCTGTAAAGATCCTCCGCCTGTTTTTCCATAGACCGGTCTTCGTCTTTCATGGTTCCTCCAGAATGATGACGGTTCCGAACGGCGGTTCAAAGGGTTGCGCGGGAGGCACGGGAAGCAGCCACAGCGTGCGGGGATAGGGCGTGAGCATCTGAAGGTCGTAGATCTGGCCGTCAGTGATCACGATGAGCATGTCTTTGCGGCCCTTCATATGCTGATTGAACAAACCCGTGAAAAACGTGGTGCCGGAACTGCCGCTCCGGATGTAACGCCAGTCCCCCTTTTTATAGACATAGGATGAACCGGCGGATTCCGAGGCCACGAAGCGGTCGCCCTTACGTACCGGAACGAACACGGTCTCGTCAACGCAGAGAAGGTTCACCCGGCAGGTTTTGATCAGGGCTTCCACGGCACCGAAGGCTTTTTCAAGGGTTTCGGGCCGAGTCACCATGGAGGCGGACACGTCCACGGCCACGGTGAGGGTCCGGTGATTCACGTAGCGTCGGCCCGGCGAATAGACCCCGCTGGCGAAATAGCGGCGGTTGAACGTGTCGAAGGACGGTCGCCATTCCGAAGACTGGGAAAACCGGTGGACCACGGTCTTGATTTTTCGGATCACCGGTGCCATGGCAACGTCCTTTGGACCGGTGATCAGGGCGCTGATGTCCATGAAAAGGCGGTCGTTCATGGCTGCGTCATCGTTGGCCGACAGCCGAACCGCCGTGAGGAGGTTCTGGGTCAGGCCCTTTTTGCCCGCGTTGTATTCCAGCATGTGACTGCCCGTGGGCAAGGGCTGGTTGTCATCGGACCGGAACACGAAAAACGCCTCGTCCGTTTTGCCTGAAAGGGCCGGATCATCGTCGAAGAACGCGATGTGCCGCTCCTCTTCGGGTCCGGGTCCGGCCTCTTCAGGGCGGCTTACATGGTCATGGGTAAACAGGGTTTTGATCCCTTCGCAGAAATCCTTGAGTTCCCTGGGCCCCCGGGTTTTCAGCCAGCGGTACACCGATTCCCAGGCCGGGTCCCTTATGCCGGTGTCGGCGAAGAACTCCCGGGGCACCTGCGGAAGTCCTATCGGCAGCGTCAGCCTTATACGTTCCGCACGGCTCCGGTTGTTTACAAGGGAAAAGAACGAATCTTTCCGGTCTGTCATGTAGGTGTTCACCACCATGTCCTGGGCCAGGTTCTGGAGAAAGGGGTTTTCATGCCGGAACATCCGGTGGTTGTGGCTGAACACCACATGAAGCATCTCGTGGACCAGAAGCCCCGCCGTTTCATGGACCGTAAGGGTGCTGAGAAAATCGGGGTTGTAAAAAAGAACCGCCCGCCGTTCATGCATGGAAAGGGTGAGGGTCGGGACCGAGAGGTCTTCCCGGAACCTTACGGTCTGGTAGAAATACGACGTGAACCGGCTGTTTTTCCACAGGAATTCAAGGACGCTATCCAGCGGATTCATGGGATTCTCCGGGAAGGACGATGTCGGTGAACCGTTTGAAAAGACGGGCCTTTTCCTCAGGATTTTCAATGCAGTTCAGGGCTGCGGGGATCAGAGTGAACACCCCGCATTCCTTCAGAAGGAGATAGAAGAAACTGAAGCGGAGGTCCGTCCGGGAGCCGCCGATGAACCGAAGGAGGTTCGAAAGGGGGTGAAGCAGAGGGGACGGGTCGCCGCCGGCATGCTCGATCCGAAGATCGCGGAGGATGTGCATGGCCCCGGTGACGGCCCACAGCAGGTCTTCCGAGGGCAGATCGCCGGATGTGAGCTGTGAAAGGGCCGTTTTGTCCCCTTCGAGAATCCGGGCGCTGGTGATCTGGCGCGGGGCCGTTACCTCGTTTAAAAAATCGCTGCACACCGTTTCGCCGATGAGGGACATCACCAGTTTCACCAGGGAGGATTCCGGGTTTTCCTGGAGATGCCGCCTCAGCTGTTCATCGGTCCTCACGTTGTAAGAAAGGGACAGGGCGTTAGACACCTGGTGCCAGCCCCTGGGGTTGGGGTGGATGTGGACTTCGTCCCAGATTTTTTCGGGAAAAAGGGTGATGTAGCTGATGATGCTGGGATGGACGGCGTTTTTTGACGCCCAGGCCAGCCAGGTTTCCGCCGAGGGTTTCAGGTGGAACACCGCCAGCCGTCCGTCCAGCGCCGAATCATCGAAATCCGTGATCACCGTGTGGTCGTCTTCCCCCAGGTTTCCCGCAAGGACGATGGCCGTTTTTTCAGGCAGGGCGTGCTCGCCGCACATGCGCTCGGTGATGATCTGGAACAGTGTCTGGATCACGGTGGGGTGGGCCCGGTTGGCTTCGTCGAGAAACCAGAGAATGCCCCGGTAGCCATCGGGTACTTTTTCAGGCGGAATGAACCGGGGCCGGTAATAGATCATCCGGTTCCGGCTGTGATCGGGCACGGGATAGCCTCCAAGATCGATGTTTTCCTTGAAGGCGAGCCGGGTGTCCATAAACAGGAATTCTTTTTTTTCAGCCACCTGCCGCACGATGGACGATTTCCCCACACCGGGATGGCCCACGATTTTCATGGCGAAGTTGATGTCCGGCCCGGAATCGAGAAAATTGGACAGAAGTTCAGAAAGTTCTTTGACCGATACATCCACAGGGTTTTTGCTCATATGTCATTTCTCTTGTCTTTGGATTCCAGATAGTTGCTGTAAAGCACGCTGGCGCAGACGGTCAGGAACTTGACCATGTCCGTGTCGCTCCGGGAGGTGAGGATCACCGGGGCTTTTGCGCCGAGGACAATGTTGGCCACTTCGGCACCCATGGTCATGACCCAGCTTTTGTAGAGGATGTTGCCGCTGACGATGAAGGGCACCACCAGGATGTCCGCTTTTCCGGCCACGGGATGGTTCTTGAATCCTTTCTTTTCCGCAAATTCCTCGTAAAGGGCGATGTCGTAGGACAGGGGGCCGAACACGTCGGCGTCCGGCCAGTCCCTTTCGGAAAGGGTCCTGGCGTGGACCGTGGTGGGGATGCTGGCGGTGGGGACTTCGTTGGCGTCGAGAATGGCGATTTTCGGCCGGGTCACCCCCAGGCTTTTCGCCACGTCAATGGCGTTGTTGACGATGTCGAGGCCACTGTCGGCCCTGTCCCCGGTGAAAAGCTCGGGGTTGATGCCGGGGTCGGTGAGCATGATCAGCCGGTCCACACCGGGAATTTCGAAAATCCCCACCAGGGAAAGGCGGCGTCCGGTGCCGATGCCGGAATTTTTGTCCAGAATGGCTTTCACGTAGGCCGAGGTGTTGATCTTGCCTTTCATGATCATGTGGGCCTTTTTTTCACGGATGAATGCCACGGCTTTGGCTGCGGCCGTCTGTTCGTAACTGTCTTCGGGGGCCTTGATGTCCACGAATTCGTAGCGTTCCGGATACCGGATTTCTTCGCCGCACAGGGCTTTTGTCTGTTCGGTGTCGCCCACCAGATAGGCTTTTCCGATGATCTGTTCGTCAATGGCCTTGTTCACGGCGGACAGGCTGGTTTCATCGGGACAGGCCACCACGATGTTTTTCCGCTCGACCAGTTTCGCGGCTTCGATGATGGCTTTCATGGAACGGCCGCGGGTCATGTCCACCATGGAGTCGCTTTTGTAGATCGCCGCCACCAGCCGGGCTTTTTCCGTGACGGCGTTCACCGAATGGGGAAGTGCGGAATCGAAGTAGAACGAATCGCCTTCATCGAGAATGTGCTCCGTTCCATCGACATTGATGCAGAGACGTCCTTCGTAAACAAAGAGAAACTCCTGGCCTTCATGGCGGCTGACGGTCACGGCCGAAGGGTCCTGGCGGTAGATGGTGACAAGGAGCGGTTCCATCTTCCGGCCGGTGTAGGCGGGTGAAAGACACTGGTAATCGATGCTTCCGGCTTTTTTGATTCCCACCCGCTCATCCGGCCGGGTCCTTATGGCGTGTTTCTCCCCGTATTCCTTGCCGTACAAAAGGGCCGGGATATCGGTCTTGAGCAAGGTGGCGAGCTTGAGAAGCTCCGACACCTCCGGCGACAGCTGTCCGGCCAAAAGCCGCCCCATTTTTTCATCGTCATAGCCGAGCACCGATGCGATCCGCTCTTTGCCGACGTTTTTCGCGGCCATGTATTTTTTGATGTTTACCCCGATGTTCATGTCTTTTCCCCCCGATGATGCTGTTCAAACCTACAGTTGAGCGTGACATTTGACGATAACAGAATGACAGACCGTGGAAAACCAAAAAATCAGGCTCGTGTTTTTATGGCTATGATGGCGAGGAACGAACTTTTTTCGTGAGGTCATGGCCGTTTGACTCTTGTTAGAACGATGTAGATCGTTTAGGATATCATCGCGTTATCACTCCATCCATATTTCGTGGGAATCGCTGACAATGAAAATTCTCATTATCGACAGCTCGCTTGAAGACCGGGAGCAGCTCAAGTTCCTTCTCAACCTGGGAGGGCATTTCGAGCTGTTCTGCGTGGACTCCATCTCCAAAGCCTTCAAGCTTCTGGGGATCGAGGGAAGCCGGGACATGCTGAGCCAGAGCTACGATCTCATCATCATCGATATTTTCATGGAAGGCGGCAAAGGCATTCCCGCCTGCGAAACGATCAAGTCCATATCCCACCTGAAAGACATTCCCCTTATCGCGGTCACCGAAACGGTGAGCATGGAGCATATGCTGATGGCCTTTGAAGTCGGCGTGTCCGATTACATCAGCAAGCCCCTTGAAAACAAGATCGAGCTGATCCCGCGCGTGAACTCGGCGCTGAACCTGAAAAAAGAGATGGAAATCCGCAAGGCCCGGGAAAAGGATCTGCGAAAAATGACCGCGCTCCTGGAAGCTTCCAACAGGAAACTCCAGGGCGCGAACCGGATGCTGAAGGATATGGCCACCATCGACAGCCTCACCGGCGTCGCCAACCGGCGTTTTTTCGAACTGTTCATCCGCATGGAATGGAAAGTCGCTTTACGGAAAAAAACCTGTATTTCCGTTCTTCTGGCGGACATCGATTATTTCAAAGCCTACAATGATGTTTACGGGCATCAGCGGGGTGACAAATGCCTGAAACTGTTCGCATCGGCCTTGAAAAACAGCCTGAAACGTCCATCCGACGTGGTGGCCCGCTATGGCGGGGAGGAATTCATCGTTCTCCTTCCCGACACCCATCAGGACGGTGCGGAGGTCATGGCCCGGCGGATGCAGTCCATGGTCCATGATCTGAAAATCCGTCATTCCGGGTCCACGGTCAGTTCGCGATTGACTTTCAGCATGGGTATTTCCTCTCTGGTGCCCGATGCGAAAACCACCATCGAATTCCTCATCGCCACCGCCGACAAGGCCCTGTACCAGGCCAAACATGAAGGACGGAACCGTTTTGCCGTTTACCGGCCTGAAAACGGAAGCAGCCTCTGACATCCCCCTGACGGGATGAAGCGGTCATTAGTCGTTGTTTTTTGGTGTTTCATTTTGTAAGAATGAATCATCCGGTGATCATTGGGGGTGGTGACATCCTGTCGGTTTCAAGCTGGCGGGAGTAAATCCGGAATGTTTTTCAGTGCTGCCGTTTGAACAGTTAAATCACCTCAACGCTGAAGAACGGCTTGGGTATACCTTGGGGGAGATCATGAAAAAAAAGGCTTCAATGATGGTTTGGATGACAGGGTTCATCCTTTTGTCAGGAACGGCGGCATTCGCCGAAAACAGTTTCGAACGTGAGCTGGTGGTCAAGGACCAGACCCGGTCCATGAAAGTGGAATCGGTTTTCAAGGAGCTGATCAAGGCTTACGAAGATGAAGACGCCCAGGCCTTCCTGGCCCTGGTGTCCGACGAACGTTTCAGGCAGGACTACATCACGTTTACCGATGCGCTTTACAGCGATTGCAGGACGTTCGACATTCATCAGGTCGATTACTGGATCGACCGTATTGTTCCGGACAACGTCAAACAGTTTCTCTATGTCAAATGGGAAAAACGGTATGAAACCCTGGACAATGGCCGACAGAACACTGCAAGGGGCTACTCCCGGTTTCTTTTTGACGAGGTCAACGGCAAATACCTGCTGGTGGAACTGGCTGGAAATTCGCTGTTCGGCGGCAGTCTGAAAGAATGGAACGATGAACTGCCAAAGATCGCGGGCGCTGTGGTGACCAAGGAATCCAATCCCGGCCCTGTGACCGATCCCTGCGCACCCGGCTCCGTCGCCGGCTGCACCCTGGAAAACTGCGAAATCAACGGCGGATACTGGTACAACAATCAGTGCAACGCCACGCCGGAACCTGTTGTAACGCCCTGTGCGCCTGGTTCGCTGTTCGGCTGCGTCGAGGGTAACTGCATGGAAAACGGCGGTTACTGGTACAACGGCCAGTGCAACACCACGCCGGATCCCACCGCCCTCCCGGACCTTGAGATCGCGTCCTTCAGCTACATCAATCCTGCTCCGGGTGTGTTTGTGGTCTCGTTCGCGGTCAGGAACACCGGCACCTCATCGACCACGGCACCGACCACCCTGTCCTGGCAATCCATATCCGGCCCTCCGGGATCCGAATCGATTCCGGTGATCACCGCAGGCAGTACCTCTCACTTCAAGACAACGGTAGCCTACGAGCCCCAGGGTCAGGCGGAGATCGACCCGGACCGGCAGATCGCCGAAAGCAACGAAGACAACAACCTGTTCAGCATCACAGCACCTTGAACACGAAGAAATCAACGGGGCGGCATGGCCTTGTGTGCCGCCTCTGATCATACTTTTTGGGGGGAGAAATCATGAAGCGTTTTTGTTCGGCGGTCCTGACCGCCATGGTCCTGTTTTGCGCATCGGCCGCCGTGGCCGAGGAAGAGCCGGCACCTGCCGGACCTGTTGAAACACCGGCCCCGGCCGTTGAGCCGGAGGTCGAAAAACCCAGTCCCTGGAGCGTAAGGGGACGGTCCGAATCCGTTGTGGAATGGAAAAACGACAGCACCGCAAACAACGAAACCACCTTTCGCCAGGAACTGTCCGTCGGTATCAGCCGGAATGAAAAGGCATCCTCCATGGGACTGGATATCAGCGGCCGTGCCACGAACAACGAGACGGTGGATGAAAAAGACGCCCGTCTTCTGTACCTTCACGGCTATTATAAAAACAATGGGAATCAGGCGGAAATAGGGGACGTGGCGGCCTCGTTCAATCCCCTGGTGATCAGTGCCTCCCTCAAAGGGACCAAACTCAGCCATCAGTCGGGTGATACAGTCACGGGCTGGAACGCCAGCCTGATCGGCGGGGTCCAGAAAGCCGGATGGGACGAACTTTTCGAAACGAACAGCCAGGAACCTTACGACCGGTACATCGTCAGCGCCAGCACCGACCGGTTTTTCGGCCCCGGCCGGCAGATTTCCTTGTCCACCGCCTTTGTCACGGACAGCGACTATTCGGGCGGCGACGATCCCCTGGCCCTGACCACAGGGCCTGCGGAAGCCGTCACCGTGGGGGCCTCCTGGGACTGGCGGTTCAACCGTTA
Organism: Desulforapulum autotrophicum; assembly: GCA_020723285.1. Classification (GTDB taxonomy): domain Bacteria; phylum Desulfobacterota; class Desulfobacteria; order Desulfobacterales; family Desulfolunaceae; genus DYJE01. Next base: position 8,291 of record DYJE01000005.1, read on the forward strand.
CTTCAAAACCCGGGGAGAGGCGGCCATGACCCGCTGTGATGCCAACACGGATGACAGCCAGTCCTCCGACAACGCGGGCGCGGTGAGGTTCAAGCTGATGACCGTACCCCACTCCCGCTACCTGAAAAGTGACTTTTATTACGAACGCATCGATACGGATTTCACCCCGTTCACCGCATCCGCAGCACCGGACCGCGAAAAGTACGAAAACGACACGACCCTGATGGTCAGCCGCACAGCCAAAATCCGCCTGACGCTGAAGCAGAGCCGGGACAATCTGGACGGTTCACTGGGCGACGCCCAGACCATCCGGGACGGGGTGACGGACCTTACCTTGCGCCCCGACTGGCTGAAACGGGGCGAATGCTCGGTAAGACAGCAGATGAAACACACCGAAGGCCGGGGAACGGATCAGGCCATCGCCATCTCTCAGGTGGATTTCTCCATCCGGCCCGCCAGCGGCTGGAAGTATGGCCTGGGTTTTATCTATACCGACATCGATGAGGACACCCAGGGCATGGAGGACCAGGATATCTACACCGTGCGGAACACTCTGGGCTGGACCCGGACGTTTGCCAGCGACCATCAGTTCCGTTCAACCCTCCGCATCGACACCAACCGGATCAACCGGAATTCGGGCGACCAGAATTCCCTGGGTGGAAAAATCGACCTGGGTTACGACGCGGGCACCACCTGGTCGGCCGATTTTTCAGCCACCACCCGTGAAACCTACCGGGACGCGGCCGATGACAGCGAATACACAGCCTATGAGATCAGCGGCAGTTACCATCCCGGCGGCGACCGGTCCAGGGCGGTCCGCATCAACGCGGCCCGGCGTGACACCGATTCCGGAACCACCGAAGAGACGGCCAGGATATCCTATATTTTTTCTTTTTAGATCATCAAACGCGGGGTGACGGCATGATCCACCGATACACACGTTGGGGCCTTTTCTTTTTTCTGTCAGGTCTTTTGTTTCTGTCCGGCGGGTCGGACGTCTTTGCCTACGAAGGCGACGACCTGGGCTTTATCGACGCCATAACCGTCAATGACCGTCACTTCGAGGATCTGGATGAAAACCGCATCGTGTTTTATCCCGAAGACCTTGTGAACGGTGAAGTTGTCATCCGGGGGCTTCTGGAACAAGAAAAAAAGGACATCCCTCTCACGTCCCTGGCTGTGGAAGTGACATTCGACGGGGGGAAAAGCTGGAAAAAAGCCGAAGGGAACGCCAGATGGACCGTGAAATTCAGACCTGAACTGGAGCGGGAGTATGCCTTCGCAGTGCGGGTGGTCAAGGCCGCCGTGGAAACCAGACCCCCTTCATCCGGCCCGGAGATGCTCCGGCTGGGTATCGGCCAGTTCACCCTCATGGCCCAGGCCCGTGAGACCAACGGACGCCTCAGCGGAACCGGCGTGATTCACCTGGGATTTCTCAACAGCTACCTGCCCGGGGAGCTGCTGGCACGTTCGGGGGGGGAGGGTCCGGGCACAGCGGGAAAACCGGACATGGCCAGTGGAATTCCGGTTTCCTTCAACGGCCTGAAACTGGACAGCTCCCGCAGCCGGGTCACCGAAGGGGAGATCCTGAAGACGGCCGCCTTCGACATCCCACTCTCCGCCCGATCCCTTCTTTGCATCCGCTCCCTGAAACTCTCGCCCAATGGCGCAAGCCTCTCCGGCCGTTTCAACTATATGGGCGACATTTCCCTGCCCACGGTCCCGGTGAACGACCTGGCCTTCACCCTTTCCGGAATCACGGGCACCGTCAACTACCGTCCCATGAAGCCCGTCAGCATCCCCCTTTTCAGCGGCGCGTTTCTGACCACCGTGAAGCTCACCTCCATCGCCCTCGGCATCGACACGGCGGCGATGTCAGTGTCCATCCGCGACATGGATCTGTCCCTTGTTTTTGGCAGCAGCTTCGGAACCGTGAAGCCCCAGAAGGTGGCTCTGATGAATGGTGCCTACCGCTGGGGGCGTCTGGTGCCGGGCCATGCGCCGTCTGTCCTCACAATCCCCGGCACCCCGGTCACGGTCCGGGACATCGGGGGAACCCTCGACAAAGGTTTCGGCGGCCTGACACTTTCCGGCACCCTGTCCATCCCCTCGTACAGCGGGAAAACCCTGGACCTTGACCTTACCAGGCTGTCGGATCTGCGCATCGATTCCGAAGGTGTCTCCACCGTCAGGCCCATCGCGCTCAAGAACTTGAATCAGACCTTCTCTCTGGGCGGATTCGATGCGGGGCTGCGGGAACTGATGCTGGACATCCGAAACAACGGGGTCAGCGGGTCGATGAAGGGCGAACTTTCCCTGAAACGGCTGGGCGGTGCGAAACTCCGGTTCATCGCAGACATCGGAAACCGGGGCATCGGAACCCTGACAGCGGATTTCAAGGACGCCGGGAAAACCCTGTCCATCCCGTCCTTTGCCGACCTGACCCTCGCGTCCGCCAGCATCGGCGTGTCCGGCAAGGGCGGACTTGCCGTGGCGCTCGACGGGTCCCTTGCCCTGACCAACCCGGCCCTCGTCTCCCTTCGAAAGGACACGGCCATCACGGCCGTTGACCGGGAAGGCGCGTATTACGCCCGGATGGGAAAAACCACGGTTTCAAACACGGTGGCCGATGTTCAGGGCAAGGCCTCCGAAGAATTAAATAGCGGCCGGGGCCTGACGAAAGAGGCCCTTTCAGGAGGCAAAGCCGCTGTGTCCGCAGGCGCGGATTTTGTGTTCCGTGAACTGACCGTCACCCCAGACGGCATCCGCCTGCCCGACAATCTCAGCGGCTGGCGCACCCTGTCAACGCCCCTCACCGCCCAGGTGGAGGCCATGAACCTTTCGGCGGACGGCTGGGGCCTGGGAACCGACGCCAAGGGCCTTTGGGCCGGAATCAAAGGGTCGGTGGCAACCAAGGGCTCCAAAGCCTCAGGCGCTGCGGCCAGCGTCGCCTTCTACACCGACGGGTCATACAACATACTGGATTTCAAGGCCAACACCACCCTCACCCTCGGCGGATTCCTGCTGTACACCGATGTGGCCCTGGCCGGAGGGTCCATCACGGGCAGCGGCCGGATCGTGTCGGCCCAGCCCATGCCGTCTCTGCCGGGTGCACTCAAGGACAGCCAGGGCCGGTTGAACCTGGATGTGCGTTTTTCGGATCTTGACGTCAATCCCACGACCCTCGCCGTCATCGCCGGGTCCATCGAGGTGCCGGTGGACGTGACATTGCCCTTTGACATGGCGGACATCACGCTCTCCAGACTGACCTTTTCACCGCAGTCCGCCCTGGCCGACGGCCGGGTCTTTCTGAAAGGCCTGCCGGGCATCGAGGGAATCTCCCTGTCCAACGTGGCTCTTTCAGCCGGCGGATTCAGCGCCACGGCGTCATACACACCCAAAAATCCCCTGGTGTACAGCTTTTTCCAGGGCCCTTACGCCCTGACCGCCGTGTTCAGGGGCATGGACCTGTCGTTCAGCACCCTTGACAACCGATTTTCCATCACCCGGCTGGACGCCTTCCTTGAAACCGGAGAAGCCTACGATTCCAAACGGTTTATTCTGGGTGTGAAAAACAACCTTTTGGCCTGGGGCAACACCCTTGCCGCCGGTGCGGGTGACGCTGCACAGAATGCCACCCTGAGGATTCCGGGCGGTCTGTGTGTGATCGAAAATCCCGGCGGGATTCTGTCGCTCAGGGATGCCGCAAGTGTCAACATCACAGGAAACATCGTGGTGCCGGGCCTTGATGGATTTTCCCTGACCATTCCCGACACGGCTCCGCTGACGGTGTCGGCCAGGGGCATCAGCACCCGCGCCGACATCGTGCTCGACCGCCTGAGCCAGAAACTGAGTTTCGAAGGGTTCCCGGCGGCAATCCGGCGGTTTTCCATGAACATCAGTCAGAATGTGGTCAAAGCCTCCTTTGCATCCGATGTCACGTTGGAAAGCTTCGGCGGAGTGACCCTGGGGATCAAGGGAGTCATCGGCAACCAGGGCATTCGAAGCGTGACCCTTGAGTCGGATCTTCCTTCGCTTAAAACATCCATCCGCGGATTTGCCGACATCGATCTGAAGAACATCCGGGTCGGATACGGGGAAAACGGCTTTCACGTCGACTTTGATTCGGACATCCGCTTGACCAGCACGGCCCTCACGGGGTTCACCGACAGCGCGGCCGCCGCCGAAGGTGAGGCCCGGTCCAAAGCGCGGGCCATCGTTCTTCAGAACGTCAGCATTTTCAAGGATTTCATCTCGCTTCCAGACAATGTTGAGGGCTGGCATGATCTGGCCCCTCACGCCGCGGGGGCCATCGGCGGGGTGAATCTCGCCCTTGCCGAGTGGGGGGCGGGCACCGAAGGAAACCGCCTGTGGGTGGGATTGAAGGGACGCGCCGGAGGAGAAGGAACAGGGTCTGACGCTGCGGCCTCGGTCACGGCGCAGTTTTTCACCGACGGCAGCTTCCGGATTCTTGATTTCGACTTTGCAGGCATGTTCACTTTCGGCCCCTTCAAGCTCCTCACCGATGCCAGCGTGAGCAACGGCAAACTGTCCGGGTCGGGCAGCCTGATCACCGAAACTCCCCTGTCGGACCAGGCCATCGCCTGTCTTCCGGCTTTTCTCATCGACGCACGGACAAAAACCCTCAATGCCGCCGTATCGTTTCAGAACCTTGCGGTCACAGAGGCCCGGAAAATGATCACCGGCGGAACGATCGCCCTTGAGCAGCAGTTCTCCATCGCCGTTCCCGGCATACCCGCCATGGATATTTCGAAACTGGGCTTCACCACCGAGGGCATCGGCCTTGACGGTGTGATGGATATCCCGTCCATCGGGGGCATGGTGTCTGTTCCTTCGTTCCGTTTCCGGAACCTGAAACTGGGTCTTGGCGGGTTTTCAGGCATCGCCAGCCTCGAAACCGCCTTTGAGACCCCTTTTGATGTTCCTGTCATCGACAACCTGGGCATCGCCCTGAAACTGAATTCCATAAGTCTCCGGATCAACTGGGACAAACCGGGGATCGACAAATTCTCCTTTGCCGGGATCAGCGGCTACCTGGATTTCGGTACCGTGTTTGCCGCCACCGACGCCCTGAAAAACCAGACTCTGAGGTTTGTGAACAACGCCCTTTCCATCGACATCCCGGAAGTCAGGTTCCCCGGAACAAACCTTGCCCTTTCAGCTCTTTCCGCAATCCTTGACATCTCCGGCAATCTTCCGAAAATCCGTTTCAACAGGGCCAGCCTGAACCTTCCTTTTTACGACGAAGTGCTGACCATCGCGGGAAGCGGCCTGTCCATCGACGCGTCGGGCCTTTCCGGGACCTTTGCCATGGATGCCGTAAACGGCCCCCTGACCTTGAACCGGTTCGGGTTCAATGCCCGTCTCAAAGGATTGTCCGTTGAATTTTCAGACACCCTGATCACACGCGGGACCTTTGATCTCGGTCTCAAGGTCGACCGGTTCTTCAATCTGGCTTTCGACGTGTCCGGCCGCCTGTCCATGGACGGTATCAGCGACATCCGCCTTGCCGTGGACCCGTCGGCCATTCCCAAGGTCAACGCCTGCGGCATTGCCGACATCTCCCTGAACTCCCTGGACATCGGATATCTGGAAGGTGAAGGTGTCTTCATCAACCTGGAGCCGGTGTTCGACATCACCCACGCCGCTCTGGCTTCCCTCGACGCCTTGACCATGAACAATGTGAAAGTCTACAAAGACAGGATTTCCGTGGAGGGTGCCGCCATTTCCCAGAGCCTTTCCAACATGGATTTCGACCTGGGTCCGGCCAGTGTGTCCCTGAAACGGGTGGGTCTGGCCCTCACGGGCCAGGACCTGTCGTTCAGCATCGGAGGCAATATCAAGCTGGCGGACCTGTGCACCGCCGGGGCCGACATCAGCCTCAGCCGGTCAGGCTTGAGTGTTCAGGGCATCGAGCTTGCCTACCAGAAACCGGGCATCAATCTGGGCGGCCTGCTGGAATGGTCCGACGGCCGTTTCAGGTCTGCCGTGAACATGGCCGTGGCCGATGCGTTCCACTTTGACGGGGACATCACCATCGGCCGTGAAAAAACCGAGACAGCGTCTTTTTCCTACTGGCGGGTGGACATCCGCTTCCCTGCGGCCATTCCCCTGACGCCCCTGCCCCTTAGCATCTACAAAGTCGGAGGCGGGCTGGCCTACCACATGAAAGCCGAGACCGGAGTGTCGGCCACCAGCCCCGTCACGTTCAAGCCCGACGGCAATACGGAATTCGTTTTCATCGCCAACACCCAGCTGGGCACCACCGCCGACAACGGGTTTTCATGGCACGGGGATTTCAAGCTCGTGGTGGACCCTGCCCGTTTCCATATCCTGTTCAAAGGGGATTCCTACGTGATGTGCACGCGGGAAGAGACTCCAGCCAACCGCAGACTGAGCGCCATGATCGAAATGGGTGCCTCGCCCATGCTTTTCCACCTTTCCGCCACGGCCCAGCTGGCTGAAACCCGAGGCTCCGTGGAACTGTTCAAGGTGGCGGGGATGTTCGACATCCTGTTTGCCCAGGACGACTGGCATATCCATGTGGGCACCCGGGAAAACAAACTGTCCGTGTCCGCCATCAACCATATCTTCAGCGGCCAGGGCTATGTGATGATCGATTCGTCGGGCCTGATGCTGGGGGTGAGCAAAGAGTTCAATGTCAGCGAATCCGTGGCCTGTTTTTACGGCAAGCTCTACGGGGGCGCGTCCCTCGACCTCCTGGCCAGCGTCCGTCCGTTTTTTATCGACGCCGAAGGCAAAATCTGGGTGGGCATCGAAGCCGGAGTCGAGGCCCTTGGGGAAAAATTCGAGATTTTCGATGCCTACGGGTCCCTGGACATGAAGATCAGGTGTCCTGATCCCACCTACGTCCGGGTCAAGGCGAAATTCAAGTATTCCTTTCTGGACGGCTGGGTTTCGGGCACGTACAAGATGACGTTCTGGCTGCCTGACAAACCCGAGGAAGCCAAGTCGGACAAGCTCAGTTTTCCGCTGATCAGCTTCCTGTCGCCTGACAACAACGGATCGGATATTTCACGGATCACCCGGTTTGAGCTGAACACGTCTCTGCCCATCGACGAGGTGGTTCGCCTGGACAACGGCAACCAGTACGTCCTCAGGATCGTGGATTCGGTGGAACCGGGCGAGACCAGCATCGGTCCGGTCAAGCTTTACAAGTACATCAATGTGTACGACAGTTCCAACGTTTACAACGCCATGGCTGTGACCGACGCCAGCGGAGCCCGGCTGCCGAGGGTGGTGGGCGGCGTTCTGGATGTGGACACCCTCGTGATCCAGTCCTTTGACCAGCTGAAACGGAACCACACTTACAAACTGAAAGCCCAGGCCCACCTGATCCGGTTGAACGACAAGGCTCTGCCGGGGAAGATCGATTTTTCGTCGACGGACCTGAAAACGGTGATCGCCGGAATCGAATACATCGAGCCTCCCATCGTCAACACGTTTCGCACGGCGGATTCGGCGGACCTTGCATCGGCCCGGGATATCATTGAATCGGTGTATCCGAACTACGCGAGCCCGGTGGTCTACCCGGATACGGAAGTCCGGGTCACCTACCGGGTTCCAGCCGGAGGTCAGGCCCTGTCCATGACCAACAAACACTATGTTCTGGATCCTCTGAAGCGGGTGGTGGTTTCACCCGCCCAGTGGAAACAGGGCCTCGGCACCACCGACGACATCATGGCCACTGAGCAGTATGTCAAATTCGTGAAGCCCCAGACGCCCCTCAATCCTGTGGCGGCCTGGATGGACAAACAGACCGGGGAACTCCGGGAGCCTCTTTTTGTCGACGGTGCGGAAGTGAACCCCTTTACCGGAGCCGCCGTCACCCCTTCGTCATCGGCGCCCGCCCCAGAATCAAGCGGCTCCGTCTCCAAGGGCACGAGGGGACGTTACAGCCTGTCCCAGAACACCCCGAACCTGGGTTCGGCGGGATACGCCGCAGGCCTGGGCCTCGCCTCCGGGACCCTTGAGCGGTATGAACGGAAAATGCTGACGACTTACTACATCCAGATCAAGGACCCCGCCGACAAAGACATCGTGTACCAGAACAGGTTCGAAATCGCGGCCCGTGAGGACGGGGGCGGCAACGCGGATATCATCGGCGGCATGGTTGAGGACAACTCCAGCGAAGGCAACGACCCGTTCAATATCGTGATGATCATCAACGCCCTTTACAGCGAAGACACCCGTGCCCGCAGCGATTACGAGCAGCGGCACAATGCCTTCAAAGACTCCCTTTTTGCACGGTTCATGAGCCGGGAGTTCAGTGACGGAGGCCCTGGGTGCCTGTCCCAGCTGGCAGCGCTGCCACCTCAAAGCGCCCATTATTTCGACGCGGACAGCGCGGCCCACCGCCATCCCAAGCAGAGTTGCTATCCGGGAACCTGCGGCTACGGAGGCACCTGCACCCATTGCTATCCGGACGGGTATACCTACGATTACGGGTATTCCCCTCCGCCTGAGAGCAGCCTTCCGGCGTTTTCCGACATGCTGGCCTGCCCGGATTTCCTGCGGGAATACGAACTCTGGCTGATGAACAATCCCGAGCCCCGGAATTACCATGCCTATGGGGCTCCCGATGACATCATGTTCTACTTTGACACCGAAAGGCCCCTCAACTGGGACGCCCTGGACCTGAAATTCGACATCCGTTTCGGGGAAATCATCAGCCAGGTCTCCAACCGTACCCTGAATATCGGCACCTATTCGTTCCACCGGGGTGATTACACCATTTTAAGCCAGCCCGAGAGTCTCAGCCACATCATCCGGATTCCCATCGCGGCCCTGATGCCCGCGGACAAGGCCCAGGATTATATGGAGTTTGTCAACAGCGACGTCACCACTGCAAACATCATGGGCCATGCGGCGGTGTCCCTCTGGGCCGTCGAATCCTACCAGGCCCAGAACGGAGCCATTGCAACCCGGGCAACGACCCGGCTGAACTCCTGGATGTTCAACCTCGAACGGGGGAGAACGGGTGAAGGATACCCCTGCCGGAATTGTCAGACTTACGGGTACGGGGCCACCTATTGTTACGACACGACCTGCTATACGAGGACGGATCCCCATTTCGTGCTCAGCAATTCACAACACTAAGGAAAACAGGAATATGGCCATGACCATCCATTCAACGATTTCTCCCGCCGTTATCCGGCGCGTGGCCCTGAGGACCGCCGTGGCGCTGATCTTCGCGGCGCTGACCATCTCAAATCCGGTCTGGGCCAAAGATGAGGCACCGGCTTTGCGGCTCAAGGCCAAATATGACGGAAAGCGGGTGATTCTTAGATGGGCCCCGTCGGACATGAAGACCGACTACGCCTACACCCTGACCAGAGTGACAGGCGGCAAGGAAACCCCGGTGGGCACCTATGGTAAAACAGCCCTCAAAGACATCGGACGCGATGTTTCCAAGGATACGGCCAAACTGCTCACCGCCCTTTTGTATCCCCAGTCCCTTTACACCACCGATGACCGGAAGCTCGAAGCCTTGAGCCAGAAAGACAATCAGACGGGCATGGCTTTTTTTCTCGCGGAACTCAAGCCCGACGTGGCAAGAGCCCTGGGCCTCCGGGCGGAAGACATGGCCGTTTCGGCGGGCAAAACCTATACCTATGTGCTTCGCGCACGGGACGGCGGCAAGGATGTGGCGGTTCAGCGCGTAACCGTGTCCACCGCAGCGGTGGCGGTGCTGTCCGCGCCGAATGTCACAGCCCGGCGCTATGACTGGGGATGCGCCCTGCGCTGGACCCGTTACGACGATTTCACGGCGTTTCATGTCTATCGGAGCACCCATGAACACAAGGGATTTGAAAAAATCACGTCCTCACCGGTCAGTGTCAATACCGTAAGGAAAGACAACGGGCAGGTGGAAACGCCCCCGTATTTCTACTCGGACACAAACACGAAAAAAGAACGGCCCGTTTATTTCTACAAAGTCAGCGGCATCGATTCCTTTGGGGACGAATCGCCCCTGTCGGTGCCCACGCTGGCCATCCGTGACGATTCCCTGAGACCCCCTCCCCAGTTGCCGGTAACCCCTGTCATCAATGAACCGTACATCGATCTGTCCTGGGAAACCGACCCCGCAGGATCCGCCGCCCTTTATCATGTCTACCGTTCATCGCGGTATAACGGCCCCTATGAACGGTTGACCCAGACCCCGATTCCCGGACGCACTTACACCGACCGGAACGTCTCTTACGGCGTGAATTATTTCTACTGCCATTCGGCCCTGGACCGCGAGGGCAGGGAAAGCGTGATGTCTCTGCCCCGGCTTGCGGTGCTGAAAGACAGGACCCCGCCCGCCGTTCCCGGCCAGTTCAAGGCCGTGGCTGAAAAAGGGGCGGTCCACCTGTCCTGGCTTCCTGTCCAGGATCCGGACATCGCCGGGTATGAACTTTACAGGGCCACGTCCAAAGACGCCATGGACTGGGCCATGCTGACGTCGAAAGACCACAGGGCCAGCACATTCACCGACTCCATGAGCGCCCTTCTCGACAAAAAGCCCTATTATTACAAAGTCCTGGCCAAAGACCGGGAGACCAACCGGAGCGCTTTTTCTGACATCATCGAAATCACCCTCCCGGATGTCACCGCCCCTTCGGCCCCGGCCTGGAAAGCGACCACCTGGGCTGGAGACATTCCCGTGCTCGGCTGGCACCCCTCGACGTCAATCGATATGTCGTCTTACAAAATCTACCGGGGACGGGGCAACACACGCGTCCTTGCAGCGACCCTGCCCAAAACCGCCCTGACCTGGACCGAAACACAGGCTGAACCCGGTGAAACCGTCTGGTATGTTCTGACCGCCGTGGATACGGCCGGAAACGAATCGGACCTGTCCTCGGCCCTTGCCGTCAAACACCGGGATAAAACGCCACCCTCACTTTCCGGTCTGCGCATCGAACCGGCAGATAACGGCATCCTGATCTCCCTTTCCACCCCGGACAAGGATTTCAGCTCCATGACCATCCAGAGAAAGACCGGGCCCAAGGCTCCGTTCAAAACCCTGGTGTCCGGCCACCGTATGCCCGATTTTCTGGACAGGTTCGTGGACCCCGGAAAAACATACACCTACAAGGTTCGGGCTTACGACACCTCCGGCAATGTGGCGATAAGCGCTGAAATGACTGGGAGGGTTAAGCCCTGAAGTCCATGAACCCCAGTTGCTTTAAAAATCTGCTTTGATCGTTTTCCGTGTTTGAAAAAAAGCTTGACCCTGCTCGTGCCATCCTTTATATATCAAAAAATCTTGATATATTGATATTTGGAGTTCCATGAACAGCCTGACTTATTTCAAAGCCCTTGCAGACAACACCCGCATAAGGATTTACCACGTTCTCATGGATCATGAGCTGTCGGTGAACGAGCTGGTGGCCCTTCTGGGCATGGGGCAGAGCCGAGTGTCCCACCATGTGAAGATCCTTCTGGACGCGGGGCTTCTTTCATGCAGGCGGAGCGGTGTCTGGTCTTTTTATTCGGCGGAAAAAGGAGAGGCGGCGGCGGATTTCAGTGCGGCGGCACAAAATCTGTTCAGGCACGAAAAAGAACTCGTCCCGGACATTGAAACGGCCGATAGAATTGTCGCAGAGCGCAGCGCCGTCACCCGCCAGTTTTTCAACGCCATCGCCCCCCAGTGGGACGATCTTAAAAAAGAGATCATGGGACCTTTTGACCTGAACCTCGCCATTGCTGAACAGCTCGGTTTCTGTGACGTGGCGGCGGATCTGGGCTGCGGAACCGGCGAACTGATGGCGTTTCTGAAACAGAAAACAAAAAAGATCATCGGCGTGGACAGCTCTCAGAAAATGCTCGAACAGGCCAGGGCGCGGTTCGAAGGAACGAACGGGGCCGCGGATCTCAGACTGGGCGAACTGGAGCACCTGCCCATGAAAGACGGCGAGGCGGATCTGGCGGTAATTTCCCTGGCCCTGCACCACCTGTCGAAGCCCGAAGACGCGGTCCGGGAAGCCTTTCGGATTCTGAAACCCAAAGGCACCCTGGTGGTGGCGGAATTCGGGCGGCACGACGACGAAACATTACGCAAGCAATACGGAGACCGTTGGTTGGGGTTATCGAAGGAGGATGTGTCGGACTGGCTCGGCCAAAGCGGATTCACGCTTGGCGGGATCACGTCCCACAGCCTCCGGAGGTCCCTGGTTTTACATATTTACACCGCAGAAAAACCTTTATTACACTTACCATAACTTCAAGGAGAACATCATGACCGTTCAAGCGCTGGATCTTTCACTTCCCTACAAAGTGGCCGATATGGGTCAGGCCGACTTCGGCAACAAGGACATGCAGCTTTCGGAAAACGAAATGCCGGGCCTTATGGCCTGCCGGGCCAAATACGGCAACGACAAACCCCTCAAAGGTCTGAAAGTCACGGGCAGTCTTCACATGACCATCCAGACCGCCATGCTCATCGAAACCCTGTACGCCCTGGGCGCGGACATCCGCTGGGCCTCCTGCAATATCTTTTCCACCCAGGACCACGCCGCCGCCGCCATCGCCGCCAACAAGACCGCGGCCGTTTACGCCTGGAAAGGGGAAACCCTGGAAGACTACTGGTGGTGCACGGAAATGGCACTGACCTGGCCTGACGGCAGCGGCCCGGACCTGATCGTGGACGACGGCGGTGACGCCACCATGCTGGTGCATGAAGGGGTGAAAGCGGAAAAAGACCCGTCGATTGTCGAAAGGACGCCGGGCAACGACGAAGAACGCTGCTTCTTAGACCGCCTGAAGCTGAGCCTCAAAACCGATCCCAAGAAATGGACGAAAATCGCCGCCAAAATCAAGGGCGTTTCCGAAGAAACCACCACCGGCGTGAACCGTCTGTACCAGCTCCAGAAAGCCGGACAGCTTCTGTTCCCGGCCATCAACGTCAACGACTCGGTGACCAAGAGCAAATTCGACAACCTCTACGGCTGCCAGGAGTCGCTGGCCGACGGTATCAAACGCGCCACGGACGTGATGATCGCCGGGAAAGTGGTGGTGATCTGCGGCTACGGCGACGTGGGCAAAGGCTGCGCCTCATCGATGAGAGGATTCGGCGCACGGGTGCTTGTCACGGAAATCGATCCCATCTGCGCTCTCCAGGCGTCCATGAGCGGTTTCCAGGTGGTGACCATGGACGAAGCGGCTTCCATGGGCGACATTTTCGTCACCGCCACCGGCAACTACAAAGTCATCACGGCGGCCCACATGGAAGCCATGAAAGACGAAGCCATCGTCTGCAACATCGGCCACTTCGACAACGAAATCGACATGGCCTACCTTGAAAAAACACCCGAGTGCAAAAAGCTGAACATCAAACCCCAGGTGGACAAATGGACGCTGAAATCCGGCCGTTCCATCATCGTCCTGGCCGAAGGCCGTCTGGTGAACCTGGGCTGCGCCACCGGCCACCCCAGTTTCGTGATGAGCAACAGCTTCACCAACCAGACCCTGGCCCAGATCCGTCTGGCCACGGAAAAACACGAATGCCAGGTCTACACCCTCTCCAAAAAACTGGACGAAGAAGTGGCCCGTCTCCATCTGGGACGCCTGGGCGTGAAACTCACCACCCTCACAAAAGAACAGGCGGATTACCTGGGTGTGAGCGTGGATGGACCGTACAAGGCGGAGCACTACCGGTATTAGCATGACCGGATGGATGAACGGGTGAGCGGACGGAGCGACGAACATCCGTCATCGAACGCCCAGCGTACAACATCGAATGGCCGCACGATCACGGCCCCCGGAGGTATTTCGGGGGCCGTTTTTTTTCAATCCGTCCCCGGCGGCCCTCCCGGGGGGCCAGCTTTTGAAAAGCTGGGCAAACCGTTTTTTTATGGGAATGGCAAGTTGCTGCCATGAAAACATTCAACACCGCTCACAGGGCCATCATGGTGTTTCTTCGTATGGCACGTATTCCCAATGTATTTGTCCCGCTTTTTAAAAGCGGGCCGCCGGAGGCAAAGAGATTTTTTCATCGCCCATTCACGCAATCAGATTTTTCAGCGTCGACTCGTCAAACGGCACGGCTTTGGGGGCGGTGGCGGTGATCACGGCGGATTCGATGTCCTGTTTCAGGGATTTGAGTTCGTTGACTTTTTCTTCGATGGACCCTCGAGTGATGAACCGGTAAACAGTGACGGGCTGCTGCTGGCCCATGCGGTGGCTCCGGTCGATGGCCTGGTTTTCCACGGCGGGGTTCCACCACGGGTCCAGCAGGAAAACGTAGGACGCCTCACTGAGGTTGAGGCCCGTGCCGCCGGTTTTTAGCGAGATGAAGAACAGGCAGGGGCCGTCATGGGTTTTGAACGCCTGGATTACGGCGGCCCGGTCCGGGGTCTGTCCGTCCAGGTAGTAACCGGTAATTTTTTCACGGGCGAACTGGGTTTCCATCAGCCTCAAATGCCGTGTGAACTGTGAAAAAACCAGGATTTTATGGCCTTCGGAAAGGATCTCAAGGGCGGCGTGAAACACATCCTCGGTTTTTCCGCTGGAAAGGGGCCTGAGACTGTGGCGGATCGCGAGGGCCGGATGGCAGGCGATCTGGCGGAGCCGCAAAATCAGCCGGAGGATATGGAAAGCCTTGGAACCTTCCAGGTGTTCCATCTCCTGCCGCGCCTCGGCCACCGCCTGTTCGTATACGGCTTTCTGGTCATCGGAAAATTCGCAGAACACCGTGACTTCGGTTTTGGGGGGTAGCTCCGCCAGAACCTGGGATTTCAGCCGCCGCAGGATAAACGGTGTCGTTTTTTCACGAAGCTCCGGGAGGTTGCGGGACGTGTCGCCGTATGTCTCTTTAAACGAGGCGAGATCACCCAGAAATCCTGGCATCAGGACATCGAACAGGCTCCACAGGTCGGCTGCGGAATTTTCCACCGGCGTGCCCGTCACCGCCAGCCTGAATGCGGCGGGGATATGCCGGACGGCTTTTGCGGTCAGGGTTTCAGGGTTTTTGACGGCGTGGGCCTCGTCAAGGATCATGTAACCCCAGGACACGCTGCACAGTAAAGGGATCTCCGTTCTCATCAGGCCGTAAGACGTGAGGACGATGTCGTGCTTTTCCAGAAACTCGGGGTTCCGGATGCGTGACGGGCCGGAAAAGACACAGGTGACAAGACCCGGTGCGAATTTTCCGATTTCAAGCTCCCAGTTGAACAACAGGGTTCTGGGGGCGATGAGCAGGACAGGTCCCGGCCAGTCTCCGCTGTCCTTGAGGCTTTGAATCAGGGCCAGAATCTGTATCGTTTTTCCAAGTCCCATGTCGTCGGCGAGAATTCCGTTCAAATCCAGGCCTTTCAGGGTTTTCAGCCAGCGGTATCCCAGAACCTGGTAGGGCCGGAGAACCTGTTCGAAAGAGGAGGGCACCGGGTATGGGCGAACGCCGTCAACGCCGCCCCTGAAACGGCAGAGGGCCTCATAGGCCGGATCGGAGGTTACGGCTTCCCCGTCAAGGCAGGCCCTGACCCTTACGTAATCGGCTTTGTTGAACGTGACGGAACCCTGTCCGGCATGGCCGCTCCGGGACAAATCCGAAAGAATGCGCTGAAGCTCCACAGAGATAATACCCAGGGACCCGTCGGAACGCTCGACCCAGTTTCGACCTTCGCGGCCACACTGGAAAAGACCGTCCATGCCCAGCTCAAGGTCCCCGGACACCACGGTTCCGCCCACCCGGATCGTGTTGGCCACCGAACGGACATCCCAGCGCACCTCCACCTTGCCTGCAAGCTTCCGCTGTCCCACGTTGACGGTGAACCCCTGGTTTTCAAGAGCGGCCGCAAGCTGTTCAAGGGGCGCGTCCGGAACCCGCCAGTTGAAATCCTTTTCAGGCCGGGGAGAAAAACCCAGGGCCAAAAGCGATTCCCTGAATCGTGTTTCCTCAAAGGTGTTCCGATGAATGTCGAGGTTTCGGCCGACGTCGCAGATCACCCGGACCTCGTCGTTGTCTTTGACCGTGACATCGTTGTACGAAAAATAAAGCCGGGCTTTTACCGCCCGCTCGTCAAAGCGAAGGACGGGACGGACCGGAAGGTCCCTGGCCGGGCGCACCGCCTTTTTCTCTCCGGTGCTTCTGATACGGAGGCGGCCGGGCTGACCTGACAGATCGATGAGAATCCGGTTCCGCTCGTCGTCGGAAGGGATTTCATCGGTGGGAATCGATGTGAGGTACGAATAGGGGATGTCCTTTCGAACCTGGATGATGCGGTCGCCCCGGATGACCGTCACCGGCATGGTTTTGACCACATAATCCGCATCGGAAAGGGCCGTGTTTCCCAGGTAAATCACGATGCGCCGGTCTTTGACGCCGATTTCCGGTACGGCATCCCTGTCCACGCGGAACGAGGCCACGGAACCGTCGGTCCGGGCCAGCAGCCGGTGCTTCCGGCAGGCGGTGATGAATGTGAAAAGGTGGCGGCTATCGATGCGGAGACGGGTGAACTCCTGATTGTGAGAAAAAAACCGGCCCTCGTTTTTTCTGAAGGACATTTCGCTTTCAAGGGCGGTCCGAAGCACGGTTTTGTCCGGCATCCGGGCGGCGATGGCTTCCAGGTCCTTGACGAAGAAGATCCTGGGATGTTTCGAAATCACCCACTGTCCTCCTCTGAAGGAGGCGGGAACCAGCGTTACGGTGAACTGGGCGTTCTTTAGGGACAGGTCCCGGTCGTATGTGAAGATGATGTTTTCCATGGCTGCCTGTTTGATCGGATAAGCGGTATGATATGTTTTTGAATACACCGAAGCAGGACGGGCTGTCCACAGATGTTTGACCGGTGAGGGTGTGAACATCAAAAACCACCGGCGGCAACCGGTGGTTTTTGATGTTGTAAGGGTCTGGGCAGGGACGATCAGGTGAAATCGTAACCCCGTTCACCGTGAAGGGCCTGATCAAGTCCTAAGACTTCACCTTCTTCGTTGATTCTGAAACCCACGGTTTTCTGGACAAGATAGCAGATGATGAGGGTCATGACCACCGACAGGGCGATGGTCGCACCCATGCCTTTCAGCTGGACAAAGAGCTGGTCCCATGGGGTCCATGTGCGGCCAGCGGCTTCCGAAGCTTTGGCCATGAAACTGTCGCGGATGAAAAAGGACAGGACAAGAACACCCATGCCGCTTCCCACGCCGTGAATGCCGAAACAGTCCAGGGTGTCGTCGTAGTTCAGCTTCATTTTCATTTTCAGGGCGTAATAGCAGATGATGGAGGACAGGGCTCCCAGAGTGAGGGCACCCAGGGGCTGGACCACGGCGGCGGCCGGAGTGATGGCCACAAGACCCGCGAGGATGCCTGATGCAAAACCCAGGGCCGTGGCCTTTCGGAAAGCCAGGGCTTCGATCACCAGCCAGGCCAGGGCTCCGCTGGCAGCGGATATCTGGGTCATGGTGAGGGCCCGTGCCGTATCGAGACCGCTCTGAAGGGTGGAGCCCGCGTTAAAACCGAACCAGCCCACCCAGAGAAGGCCCGCGCCCATGAGAGTCATCACGAGGTTGTTGGGCTGGGCGATCATTTTTGGAAAACCTTTCCGGGCACCAAGGAATATGGCCACGGTCAGGGCGCTGATACCGGCTGAAACATGGATGACCAGGCCTCCGGCCAGGTCGATGACGCCCATTTTGAACAGCCAGCCTTCGGGAGCCCAGATCCAGTGGCAGAGCGGACAGTACACCAGGAGAAACCACAGTGCGATAAACAGGATGTAGCCTCTGAAATAAACCCTTTCCGCCAGGGCACCGCTGATGAGGGCCGGGGTGATGATGGCGAATTTTCCCTGGAACATGGCGATGATGTACTCGGGGATTCCGTTGGTGATCCGGTCATCGATTCCGTTCAGAAAGAAAAAATCGGGATTCCATCCCACAAATCCTCCCCAAATGCTGGTCCCGAAGGTCAGGGCGTATCCGCACACCACCCAGAGGACACCGATCACCGCCAGGGAGACAAAGCTGTGCATCATGGTCCCCAGCACGTTTTTTGTCCGGACAAGACCGCCGTAAAACATGGCGAGTCCCGGCACCATGAGAAGGACAAGGGCGGTTGAGATCAGCATCCAGCAGGTGCTGCCCGTGTCGATGGCGTTCTCCTGCCCGGCGAACGCGGCAATCGGCGCGATAAGCGTTAAAAGGAGCATCGGAAAAAAACCGGCGCGTAAACGATTTACAAACATGTTAATCCTCCAGGGTTCAAAGAGACAAATCCGTCATAAATGATTCGCCAGGTTATTTGCAATTCGTGTGCCTGTTTTGAATAATGGGTATATCCATCTGATATATCATGATATATGTTCGAATATATGGGAGCTTGTTTTTCCCGAAAAAACATATCTGTTATTTAAAAAAATATTTATTTCATATATGTCGCCGTTTTGTCCTGATTCCCCACATAATTGTCAGGGCGACCCGCCAAATGAGGGTCAGACACACCGGCTGGCCCCGGTGAAACAGGCCAGGAATGACACTTATGTACACGATGAAAAAATGGACGGTCGCTGAGCGAAGGAAGATTTGCGTATGGCGTGAACTGAAGAAAAAAACGAAGGGAAGCTACGCGGACCAGTTACAACAAATCGTTTAAAACCATTTCCAGTGTTTCAATTAATTCAGACGCGATGAATACTATAAACGGGTTTATGTTACCTTGATCCGCCTTGTGAAGGGTTTCAAGATACGTTCTTTTTTTTTCTGTTTTGATGACTGCGGGGAAATAACCTTTTTTCATTAAAATAAGATTCATCAAAATTCTTGCCCCTCTGCCGTTCCCGTCATCAAAAGCATGTATCCTCACCAGGTGGTAATGAAATATTGAGGCTAAAGCCAGGGGGTGTAGTTTATCACCGTGGGTGTTTATCCATTCCACCAGCGCCTGCATTTGAATTTGAACATGAACAGGGTCAACGTAATGGTGAATATCCCCGTTTGGCAGAAGCACATGATTCGGTTGGGTTTTGTAATGTCCGGGGGTGGCTTTTTTTTGGATTTTTTGACCAAAGGAGTTTACGGCCTGCGTTGAATCGACTCCAAAAAGCAAAAGGGCATTTATCTCTTTGATCAACCCTTCGCTTATCTCTCTTTGATCATGGATAATATCCTGTAGCCAGTCGATGGCTGCGGCATGATTTTTTGTATCCACAAAATCTTTGAACGGCCGACCTTCAACGGTCAGCCCTTCAGTTAAAAAAAAGTGCGTTTCCCCCCGTGTTAACGTGCTTCCCTCGATGCTGTTTGAATGGTACGTCCAATCAATTTTCAATTTTGTCCGGACTGTATCCCACAGTTTAATGTCTTTATTTTTTAAGCTTTTGATGTGGTTATTTAATGAATCCGCTTTTTCAAAAAAAGAATTGAGGGCGGAATCCATGTTAACATCATACAATCCCCAAGCTCCGTGATTATCCGGCATGCCATTTAAAAAGGTATTGTCGCCTTCGGTTTGATCCATGTGTTTATTTCATCAATTTATTTTTATTAAGCATCAATGAACGTTCTTCAAAGCAGGGATTTAAAAAACTGCTGAATGCAAGGCGTCTGAGTGATGTCTACAGCGCGTCTTCACCCTGTTCTCCGGTGCGGATGCGCACAGCCATGTCCACCGGCATGACGAAGATTTTCCCGTCCCCGATTTTTCCGGTGTTGGCGGAACGTCGTATGGCTTCAACGACCTTTTCAACCAGATCGGCCGGGACCACCACTTCGATTTTGAGTTTCGGAACGAAATCAACGGCGTATTCCGCTCCTCTGTATATTTCCTTGTGGCCTTTTTGACGCCCGTAGCCCTTGACTTCGGAGATGGTCATTCCTTTGATGCCGATTTCATTCAGGGCGTCTTTCACATCATCGAGCTTGTAAGGCTTAATAATCGCATCAATTTTTTTCATTTCAGGACTCCTTTTTTCCGTCATGTTCACTGTTGAGACTGTATGTCAGGGTGCATTCGGTCAAGCCGTTTCCGTTCCCTGTGGATCCGCGTGTTTTAAAAAACGTTTACACCATACACTAAAGTCACGGGACGCACAAGGTTTTAGCCGCTCCCCGGCATCCGCATCCCATTGATAAGATTGAAAGATATCATCAGCATAAGATCAGGACCATGGACTTCAGGCTTCGAAAGGCCTTCCGATAGCCGAAAGAAGGGCCTGCTCGACGTCCTTCAGCACGGCTTCGTCATGAATCTTGCCCCCCAAAAGGTTGCGGACATAGAATATGTCCACCACCTGCTCCACATGGGTGGCGATTTTTGCGTAAACGATGTCGAGACCGGCGTGATAAAGGGTGCTGGTCAGCGTGTAAAGAAGCCCTGGATAATCGTAGGTGAAAACTTCGATGATGGTGAAAAAACTCGATATTCTGTTGTCGATTTCCACCCGGTCCGCCTGGTCCGACACGCGCGGGTTTTTTTTGAAAACCGGGTTCGACGTTTTCCCCTTGAGGGCAGCGGCCAGATCGAGGCTGCCGTTCAGAACGTTTTCAAAATCGTTCCTGACTTTGGTCCAGCGCTCGTCTTCACGGCTCAGGTCGTAAAACGGTTTGATGGTGAACAGGTCAAAGGCTGTTTTCCGTCCCCAGGAAAAAATCTGGGCATCCAGGATGTCGAAATCGTTCAGGGTGAAAACCCCGGCGATCTTTGAAAAGAAGCCCGGCTTGTCCGTACCGCAGATGGCGGCGTTCCGGCTGCTGGACTGGTTCATTTTCCGGACTTTCATCACGAATTCCGAACTCCCTTTGGATTCGTAAAGGGCGATATGCTCCAGAATCTTTTTTTCCGGCATGGACAGAAGATAACGGGGAGACATGCTGTCGACGAGATCGGAAATCTGGTCTCTGCTCAGGGTCAGCCTGTTTCCGTCGGACAGCAGTTTTTCTTTTTTATGCTGAATGGATTTTTCTTTCCGGCTCGACACCTGGTCCCCCGACTCCAGTATTTCGAGGACCTTGAAAAACAGATCGCGAAGGAGACTGGCCGTCCAGGTGTTCCAGGCGTTGGGGCCAGTGGACACCGAGTCGGCCACCGTGAGGAGGTACAGCATTTTTAACCGGTCCGTTTCGATGATGGTCCGGGCGCAGGCCATGACAGTTTCCTCGTCGTCGATGTCACGCCGTTTGGCGATGTTGATCAGGTACAGGTGATGTTCCACGAGAAACGCAACGGTTTCAAGGGTTTTGGGATTCATGTCCCGCCGCCCCAGAATGTCTCGGACCAGTTCAGCGCCGGTTTTGCAGTGTTCGTCACCGGGAACGCCTTTGCCGATGTCGTGGAGAAGGGCCGCCCAGAGTAACGCTTTCCTGTTTTGGATTTCACCGAACAGCCTGGCATGAAAGGAGGGACGGTCCTGGTCTTTTTCCGCTCCAAACGAAGCCACGGCCTCAAGAACATGGATGGAGTGCTTGTCCACAGGATAGATGTGATACTGGTTGTACTGGATTCGGTTGGATATGGCGTTGAACTCCGGCAGGAGTCTGACGAGAAAACCTGTGCTCAGCATATCGTTCAGCACGTTGAACTCCGGGGAAACCGACGCGAGGATGCGTTCAAAGGTCCGGGTGGTCTCTTTGGAATGGCGAAGCTTTTTTGTCAGATCGCCGAATTCCTGGATCATGCGACGCGCCCCCACCGCAAGAGGGATTTTCAGCCGGGCGCTTTCCGCGAAGATGTCCATGACAATGGCGGGATTCCGGGCGATGATGTCGTCGGATGTAAACCGAAGAGCGCCCTTTGAAATGGAAAGTCCCGGCACCTGGGTCCGTTTGAACAGGTCCTTGGCAAAGAAAAAGGTTTTCTGCTGAACCAGTTCGGCGATGAACATCAGGTGAATCTGTTTGACAAATTCCATTCGCGAATGAAGCACACCCATGAATCGTTCCACGGGTTTCTGGCCGTTTTTCATTTTAAAATTGAAGGAACGGGCCAGTTCGTCCTGATGGGCGAAATGAAGCTGGTCTGTTTTCCGGCCCGTGATCAGGTGAAGCCGGTTCCGGACATCCCAGATGAACTCCAGGGCCTTAATGAGGCCGGCGTATTCATTGGCCGTCAGATATCCCAGGGTCAGAAAATCCTCGGGTTGCTTGATCATGGCACGGATCCGGCCCAGCCAGAGCATGGCGTGGTAGTCTCTCAACCCGCCCATGCCGTTTTTCAGGTGGGGTTCGATCAGATCCGACGAATCGCCGAAATTTTTATGCCTTTCTTCGCTGCTTGTTTTGATCCACGAGACAATTTTGTTCTTCATGGACGGTATCAGCTTGTCGTTGATGGAGGCGGTCAGCCGGCTGTAAAGAGGTGACATGCCGCAGATGAATCGGGCGCTGAGGAGAGACGTGAACACCTCCATGTCCGCCGCAGCCATTTTCATGCATTCGTCGATGGAGCGCGTGGCGTGCCCCACATCCAGCCCGGCGTCCCACAGGGGGTAGATGATTTCACGGACCAGTTCTTCCGCCTCGTCGGGGACGTTTTTTTCAAAAAGAATCAGGATGTCCACATCGGAATGGACGCACTGTTCGTCCCGACCGTACCCGCCCAGAGCCACAAAGGCACAGGGGGTCTTTTTGAGGTTCAGGCGTGGCCCCACCGAGCTCCGTCCGAACCCTTCAAGAAAATAGTCGTCGAGAATCCTGGCGTTTTCCTTGATGAATGCCGTGGCGTTCATTTTGGAATATGAGGTGTTGAGAGCGTCTCTTTTCTGTTTCAACGATAGGGCCGATTGCTGCATGGTCTTGTTCCCCGACTCCGCCGTGGCGGTTCATGTCAACGGTTATGATATCAGAATAAAAGTGACAAGCAACTTTCCTGCCATGGCAAGTCCTTGGGCTTGCAGTCATGGAACGGTCTGAAAATAAATGAAATATGGAAACATCGGTTTTCACGGATCATCGAGTGTTTTTTATTAATAACACAATTGTCATGAACGGATGCCGTAAATGTCAAATTCGGAGTGGCAGGTCACAGCCGGGTTGTCCCAAGGGCTTAAAGGCCTGAAACCACAGCTCCAATAATCGGTTGTGCCCCACACGGAAGTGTGTTAGGATCAGCTCAAAAAACACACATCTCATATCTTTATCAAATATTCGGATATCATTATTCAAAAACAGAGACGATGGACCTCCTTTCACGGATTTGATGTTTATCACGGGTCGATAAAAAACAACGTGATTTATCGCCAATCCGTCCATTGTGCAATCTCCGAAAAAAGGAAAGCTGCGCTTTGAAAGATGTTTTTTTCAGAAAAAGAACCCTGAGAGAATCGGTCCGGGAAATCATGGAGCCCTTCAGGAATTCCAGCGATTCCACCCTCATGAGCCTGGCCGTGGACGTGATCATCCTCGTCAGCATTCTGGCGGCCTGTCTGCTGATCCCGGCGGAATACCTGTTTCCGGAATACCGGGAGATTTTTTTAACCATCGAGATCTGGATCACCGTGGTTTTTATCGTGGAATACGTCTTACGATGGTACGCCTCCGAAGACAGGCTGAAGTATCCCCTGACACCCCTTGCCCTCATCGACTTTGTCGCCATTCTTCCCACGTTCATCACCACCCAGCACGGTCCCATGTACTTCAGTATCATCCGTAGCATACGGCTTCTCCGGCTGATGAAAATCATCCGATACAGTTTCCTGATGAGGCGCTGGTATTCGGATTTTGTCCTCTGGGTGATCAGCATGAAAGAGAAAAACAGGGCCAACCAGCTGCTTAAAGTCTTTTTTTACGCCCTGTTCACCTGGATCATCGGGTCCAATCTCATCTACATCACGGAGATTCACCTGGGAGATTACAGGCTGGGGCCCTACAGCAATTACTGGCAATCGTACTGGAACATCATCGTCATCCTGTTTTCCGGAATCGAGGATAAAGCCCCCATGTCCATTGCCGGACGTATCGAGGCGGCGGTCCTGCTCATCGCGGGAATCTGTTTCGCCGGTCTCATCACCGGTGAAATCGTCAGTATTCTGGTCCGGCATATCCAGCGAACAGGAAAAATCAACCTGAAGCCCCCGGGAAGCGTTCTTGAAGACCATATTGTCATCATCGGGCAGAACAAGCATCTTCACAATGTCATCACCCAGATTTATCATGCCCTCAAAGGCAGCCACCATATCCTGGTGGTCAGCCGGGCTGCGGAGGAGCTGAAAGCCCTCGATTCCACCATCTACAAAAAAGTCCTGGCCCTGCCCGGAGACGCCCTTGATTCCAGAATTCTCCAGGCGGCCAATATCAAGGATGCGTTGCGGGTGGTTCTCCTGTCATCGTCTTTCAGGGCCGGGGATTCGGAGCAGGAGGTGGACAACCGGACCCTGATGAAAACCATGGCCGTTTTAGGAAAAAACGAGCGGGTCCCCATTGTGGCCGAGCTCCAGAGCGAAGATAATCTTCACGGGGCATCCACTCTGGACAGTGTGGAGTTCGTGGTGAGCCGGCGTTTCGGAGAAAGGCTGATCAGCCAGGCGGTCCTGAACCCCGGTGTTACAGAGGTTTACGACACCCTGATGACTTTCAACGACTGTGGCAGCGAATTTTTTACAGTGCCCGTTCCCCCGGATCTCGTTGGAAAAACATTCATGAAGGCCCAGCTCTTTTTTCTGGATATCGAAGAAGAGCCCATGGTGCTTGTGGGCGTTGACCGCTCACCGTTGGAAAACCCCACCACGGATTTCAGAATGTGTCCTTACGCCATGGAAAGCGGATACAAAACAGCCGATCTGATTTTAAGGCAGACCGACCGGCTCATCGTCATCGCCCAGGAACAGCCGACTTTTACCGAAATCTCAAAAACCCAGCTCTGGCGGGGCAAAATCTATCTGAGGAACTGATATGGAACACCGCACCATTGACCCTCCCCTTGAAAACCATGTGGTGATCTGCAACTGCAATGAAAAAGTCAGGGCCATTGTCGAGGAAATCCACATGGACGTATCGGGAAAGCCCTACGATATCGTTCTCCTCATTCAGGACAAAACACTCTGGGATTTCAATCCGGACTGGCATCCCAGGGAAACGGACAGGGCCCGGTTCATCACCCTGGTGGGCAGCCCCTTTGACCGGGAGGTGCTTAAATCCGCGTGCATCGAAAAAGCCCGGGCCGCCATCATCCTCGCCGACCCCCGGCACGGACAGCTTGCGGACGCCCAGTCCACCCTGATGGCTGTGGCCATCGAAAAACAGAACCCCCAGGTCCATACCATTCAGGAGCTGATCCTCACCACCAACCGGGACCACCTCAAGGCCATGAACGTGGACGAGGTGATCTGCCTTGGGGAAATCTCCGAAAAACTCATCGCCCAGAGCTGCATTTCACCTGGGGTGAAAAATATTTTCGAAAGCCTGCTCACCACCGGCAGGGGCACCTCCCAGATTTTTCTCCAGCAGATCGGGCCTGAGCTGGCCGGGCTGAGTTACAGGAAAATCACACGGGCAAGCATTGAGGCCAAGGCACCGTTCATCGTCATCGGATACATTATTTCGCCTCCGGATCTGGGAGCCCTCAAGGGATCTGTCACCCAGATCCGGTCCGTCCTGATGATCAACCCCAAAAAAAAGGCCAAGGACATGCCTTTGTCCGAATTCGACAAACTGATTCTCATCGGCTATCAGCAGCCCGTGTCCCTTGATGAATACGTGGGCATGATGCGCGAGGAGCTTTGAAACCGTAATCCGACGGACTGACCATGCACACTGCCGAAGACATCCTGAACATGAAAGGCCGTGAAATCATCTGCGTCCCCCCGGAGACGCCCCTTCATGCAGCCCTTGAAACCATGGTGGCCTGCAAGATCGGTGCACTGCTGGTGGGCACTTACGATGATATCCGGGGCATCTGGACCGAACGGGATTTCATGCGGAACAGCCTGGAAAACGGATTCGACGCCGAAACCACGAAAATCGGCGATGTGATGAACCCCCATGTTTTCAAAGTCCCCCACGATCACGACAAAAACCGGCTTTTAGACGCCTTTCACCACAACAAGCTCCGCTATATGGTTGTTGAAAAACATGGGCGGAATGTGGGCCTCATCGCCATCAGCGATGTGATCATGGCCTGTCTGGCGGAAAAAACCGAAGACTACCACCGGCTGTTTCAGAGCATGAAATGCGGGGCCTTCATCTGTGAATCCAACGGAACCCTGATAGATGCCAACCCAGCCCTGCTCTCCATGCTGGGCTATCGGGATAAAAATCAGTTCATGGACAGAAATTTCGCCGCCTGCCTCACCTGCATCCCGGAAGACGGAAAAGTACAGGATGTCCTGGCCGCCCACGGGGACAGGGTTTCCGATCATGCCATCGATTTTATTGCCAGTGACGGTTCCATCGTTCCGGGGCTCATCACCAGTCACACGCTGCGGGACATCCACGGAGGCATCAAAGGGTTTGAAGGCATCGTGGTGGACGAATCCAGCCGGAAATCCATGGAGCGCGAGCTTCGAAAAGCCCATGACGTCCTGAACAACGTGATCCAGAGTTCGCCCAACGTGATCATCGCCGCAGACATCAAAGGCACCATCATCATCTGGAACAAGGCCGCCGAAGAAACATTGGGTTACACCAGCGAGGAAGCTATCGGCCGGCTCCACATCGCGAAAATCTACCCGGAAGGCATCGCCAGGAACATCATGGCCCTGATGCGGGGGCCGGAATACGGAGGAAAAGGACGTCTCAGATCCTTCCCCATGGTGTTTGTAAAAAAAGACGGGGGAACGGTTCAGGTCAAGCTGTCGGCGTCCATCATCACCAACGAGCAGGACCAGGCCATCGCTTCGGTGGGAATTTTCGTGGATTTCGAAGAGCAGCTGGACATGGCCCGAAGGCTGAAACACACCCAGAACCTTCTCCTTCAGTCGGAAAAACTGGCGGCCATGGGCCGTCTCACCTCCCTGATCGCCCATGAGGTGAACAACCCCCTTTACGGCATCATCAACACCCTGGAACTCTTGAAAACGGAAGTCCCTGAAGAAAACAGAAAACGGAAAGTCCTGGACATGGCCCTGACGGAAACCGAACGCCTGTCGGACATGCTTCGGAAAATGCTGTCCTTTGCCCGGCCCGATCCCGAAGACCGGCAGATGACGGATATCAACCGGCTGGTGGATGAAATCATCACCCTTCACCGCAAGCAGTTCATCGAAAAAAACATCCGGATCAAGACACGGTTCGAAAAAGGGCTCCCCCTGGTTCAGGCGTCAAAAAACCAGCTTCGTCAGGTTTTTCTGAACATGATCACCAACGCCAGGGATGCCATGCCCGAAGGCGGGATGCTCGAAATCGGAACGGCGAAAAAAGCTGAAACCCTTGAAATCCGGATTAAAGATACCGGCGTGGGCATCAGCGACGAAAACATGGACAAGATCTTCGACACGTTTTTCACCACCAAGGATGATGTGAAAGGAGTTGGACACGGCCTTTCCATCTGCTATACGTTCATCAAAGACCACGGAGGGGATATCCGGGTTGAAAGCGAAGTGAACAAAGGAACTGTTTTCACCATTATTCTTCCCATACCCAAGAAAAAGGAAAAGGAGACGAACCATGACGCACCGTAAGAATACAAGCCTCTTTATATTGTGTTGTGTGCTGAATTTTTTATGTATTCTGGGTGGGCCGGTTTTGCCGGGAAGCGTTCAGTCCGCTTTTGCCGGGAGTTCTCTGGAGCAATGGATGGGTGGATCGCTGCCCCTGTCCCCCGGACTTCTGAGCACTCACATCCTCCCCCGCATGGAAACGCCGGGAGACGTTTCGGCGGCTGAAACACCATCAGCGGATCGACCTTCGGGTTTCGGAATGGATTCGGCCCACAAATACCTGGGGTACAGTACCCTTCTTCTGGCTGTGGGGGCGGCGGTTTCAAGTTCCAGTGAAGACCTGCACAAATCCATGGGATATGCAGCGGCGGGCATGGCCACCCTGACCTGTATCAGCGGCTATCTGGAATACAGCGATTATTTCAACCTGGACGACGGATTCAGCAAAACCAACATCCACATTGTCAGCGGTGCCGCCGCCACGGCGGGCTTCATCATCACTGCCATCCTCGGAGCCGACGGTGAAGGTCACGGCGGCATCGGCGGGGCATCCACGGTGCTCATGGCCGTTCCCATCGTGATTCTTAAATGGTAACTCTGCCTGTTCAGGCCTACCGCAGTTCACGTTGTCCGGTAAGCAGTCCGTCTCTGTAATATTCCAACGGCGCCAGCTCATCGGACCCGTTCCAGCCGTTTTGCGTAAGATGGCTGCGGATATCGTTGCAGAGGTCGCATCGTCCGGCGAACATCTCTCGTGAGGGGACATAGCCAAAATCGATCCGGGCCAGGTCGTACAGGCCCCTCACCCCTTTTTCCATCAGGATGTGGATCAGCGGATAAGAGGATCGGTCAAGTGTGGACCCGAGGTCGGAAAGACGGATCGATAGGCCGGAACACAAACCCGGAATGTACCGGCCGTGAAGATCCACATGGAAGTGGGACGTGTCGGACAAGACCTTTTCGCATCCGTAAAGGTCGCGTTCAAAAATGCGGTCGAGGGTGTCCGTCTGTCCCCAGGTCCTCAGAAAATTTAGAGCCCGTCCCCCGGGATGAAGCCAGTACCCGTTCAGGACAAAGGAGGCCAGGTGACCTTTGAAAGCTTTTTCAAGGGTCTGCCAGTCCTGGGCTTTCGATGCATCGCCTTTGGACAGGAGAGGGTTGAAGATGTGGGACCAGGGGATCACACCGATGCCTTCGTCATGGCAAGCCCGCATCAGGCCGATCACGCGGCCATAAGGGATAAAGGCGTTGTGAAAGGGGCTGACGGAAACAAGAAAGGCATTCAGCCCCTGGGACTTCAGCGTTCTCAGGCTTTCCAGCGTCCCGCCGCCTTCGGTGAACCAGGCGGCGTTTGTTTCCACATAGTCGATATCCATGCCCGCGTCAGCGGCCGCTTCGAGCACTTCCCCGAGCTTTTCCGGCCGGAGAACCGGTTCTCCCCCGCCGATGTGCATGGATCGGCATCCCAGTTCCCTGATCCTCGTGAAGCAGTCCACGGCGGTCTCCCGGTCCATGTAGCCCCTGCTTCGCTCAGGCCCGCAGTTGTAAAGGCAGTGCCCGCAGCGGGACACGCAGTGGTAGGTCGTGATCAGCCCGCCCGATTTAAGGCGGGGGATACGGAAGGTTCTCGCCATGGGTTGCTCCGTCGTTTTCTCCGAATTAACCAAGCATGAATGAATGGTTCGTTTTCAATGATTGAAACGTTTCACAGATCGGGGGGGTGTCAACATGCAAAGGGCGGATAAACAAGGGTGAAATGTGTGGGGTCATCCCTCCATGATCCGCTTTATCCTGGACTGAACCGACATTCCCGTGATGAAAAAACAGTTGCACCGGGAGGCTGTTTTTGTTTAGGTTCATTGAACATCACTTGCCCAATCAGGGATGACTATGAATCAGACATCACAGGTTTATATCCGTGAGCTGTCCGAGGGGGAGTACGGCCGCTGGACACGGTTTGTCGCGGAGTCTGAAACGGGGAGCGTTTACGCTCTGCCCGCCTACCTTCGGGCCTTATGCCGTGTGACATCACGGAGCTTTTCCATCTTAGGGGCGTTCCGGGGCGACAATCTGGTGGGGGGCATGGCCATGTACATGGGGAAAACAGAAGCGGGGCTCGTTTCGGCGGATCACCATCTTCTTTTTTACCACAGTCCGGTGATCCGGGATTACACGACAAAATACGCCCATGAACGGACAGCGCGGCAATTCACCATTCTGGCGGCCCTGGAACAGCATCTCCGGCATCATGCCTGCGACCATCTCGTCCTTTACATGCGCCACAGCCTCACCGACCTTCGGCCGTTCAACGCCGGGGGCTGGCGGATTGTTCCGCGCTACACGTATCTGGTGACCCTGGATCACGCAGACCAGATCTGGAACCGCATGGCACCGTATCAGCGGCATCTCGTGGAAAAAGCGATGGACCAAGGCGTCACATGCTGCGATGACGGCGATTTTTCGAGTTTTTATGCGCATCACCTGAAAACATGCCGGAAAAAAGGCCTGAAACCCTATCTCCCGGAACCGGCGTTTCATTCGTTCTATCAGGAACTCAAGGCCGAAAATCTCTGTCGGCTGTACCACGCGAGACTGACGGACGGGCGAAACGCGGCGTCGCTTCTCGTTCTCGGCGGTCCCCATCCGGTGAGTCACACCCTCTGCGCGGCTTCGGATCCCGATTTTCATGGCCTGGGCGTCAATCCCTTTCTTCGCTGGGCCGTGTTCAACGACCTGATGGCACGGGGGTACACGGCCAACGACTTGAGCGGTGCGCCTCTCAACGATGTGGCCCGGTTCAAGCGGCAGCTGGGCGGAGACCTGGTGGTCAACTGGCAGGTGATCCGTCCTGTTTCAGCGGGTTTTTATGTCCGCCGTGAAATGGTAAAATTCAGAAAGCGGGTTGTTTCACGGATCAGGCGGACCTTTGGCAGGGGAACCGCTCCATGAACGTCCTTCTGATTTCGCCCTTCCCTGCAAAACCTGACGGACGGACCGTCATGCCCTCCGTGGGCTGGATGCCCCTGGGCCTTGCCTCCATTGCCGCTGTCCTTCGAAACCACGGGCACACGGTTTCCATTTTCGACCGGTTCGCCGAAGCCTTTCGCTGCAAGGGGTTGAAGGAGCCTGTGGACCGGCGCATGCTGGAACACCTGGAGGCTTTCCAACCCGATCTGCTGGGATTTAACACCGTGTCTCCGCTGATATACGACACCGTGTTCTGTGCAAACCTTATCCGCAGGAACTTCCGTGGGCTGATGATCGCCGGAGGCCACCATGCCACCGCGTTGCCGGAATGGACCCTGATGAGGATTCCCGAGCTGGACGGGGTGATCACCGGGGAAGGGGAAGAAACCCTTGCCCGTTTGGCAGACGGTGAGTCGTTTGAAACCATCCCGGGGCTGACCTGGCGGAAAAACGGGACCATTTTCGGGTCCCGCCACCGTTGTATCGACGATCTGGACCGGCTGCCTTTTGCCGCCGTGGATCTTCTGGATTTGCCGTTTTACACAAAGAAACGAAGCTCCGTGGGCCGGGGAAGGCGTCTTTCCGTGCTTTCCCTGTTCACCAGCAGAGGCTGCGGCCATTGTTGCCCGTTTTGTTCCGAGTCCATGGCCCAGGGGAAAAAAATCCGTTTCCACAGCACGGATTACGTCATGGACCAGCTGCGGCACCGTCTTGCCACCTGTGGGGTGAACGGGTTTTATTTCCTGGACAGCGATTTTCTTTCGGATCCGGAAAGGGCCGCCGCCCTGTGCGAAGCCATGATCCGGGAGGGTTTGAACAAACGGGCCTCGTTTATCATCCAGGCCCGGGTGGACGGGATCACGCCCGGTATCCTGAGCCTTTTGAAGCGGGCCGGATGCGTTCTGGTGGAGCTGGGGGTGGAATCCTTTGTTCAGAACCATCTGGATTTCATTGGAAAAGGGGTGGCCGTGCAACAGAACCAGGAGGCCCTGGGCATGCTGAGGAAGGCGGGAATGGCCGCCCATGTCTACATGATGACCGGTTTTCCCGGCGAAACACGATCCGATCTTGAGGCTTGTCTTGAACGGATGAAAGCTGTGAAAGGCGATGTGACCTTTACCCTGAGCCCTTTGACCGTCGATCCCGGAACACGGCTGTACCTGGAGACGGGCGGGCAATGGTTCGAGGAAAAGGACTGGACGCCTTCCGCGATAGGGGATTACTACTCCCGGAGTCCTCTTTCCAGGGTGTCTCCCGCAGAATACAAACAGTGGGAAACGGAAGAAGTCCGGCCCTGGATGGAAAAAAACCGCAGAAAGGCGGTTTGGCGGAGAAATCCATTTTTCGAGAACCTGACGCTGTCCGGGATAGCCCTGATTCGGCACAACGTCAACCGGGTCCGCGACCTGATTCGTTGAATGGCAAAAAACGAGAGGTCGAATGTCGCCTCAAATCGACTGATTAAGACAGAGGCGAACCAGAAGGACCATCGCTCACCCCTCCCAATTTTCCCAGGGTGTCGCCGCAATCGAGTTTTTTAAGTTTCGGCGGGGTCCAGGGCTTGGGTTCCGGCCGTTCCGTGTGTTCCTCATGGGTGTCTTTGCGGGTCGAGTCGTTTTGTTTCATGGTTTTTCCCCTTGTCATTTTATTGAGATTCCGAAATGAATCGGCCGGCCATCACGGCCCGAAGCAGCCGGGCCGAACTCAGGCGGTGTAACGGATCACGCGGGTTACTCCTGATGGCGTTCCACATTCGTCTGACCTGACAAAAGTCGAGAACCTCCGTAACGCCTGTGTGCTTTTCAAGATCATCTAATTCCCGGTTCATGTCATGGGCATGGGCGGCGAGCCTCACCGCCAGATCAGCGGCCTGTCTGCCCCGGCGTTCGTTCAGCCTGACCGATTCCGGCAAAATACCTTTCATGGCGTCCCGGATCAGGGTCCGGCTCGATCCCCCTTGTGTGTAAAGGGATTCAGGAATTCCGAGGCAGAATTCCACCAGATCCTGGTCCGCCGTAGGGTCCCGGATATCCAGGCCGTACATCGCTCCAAGGTGCTGATACGTACTGCCCTGGGTTGCCATCCTCTGGAGAATGCCGATTCGGTCTGTTTTCATGATACCGCCCCTGGACTCACGAGCCATGGCTTCCCAAAGGCCGCTCTGCCGCGCGAAACCCGCGTGGATGGCATTTACATGGATCGATTTTCGGAATTCAGCGCCGGACAGGGCCAATGCCGTCCCTGCCG
This sequence comes from Desulforapulum autotrophicum, assembly GCA_020723285.1. GTDB lineage: Bacteria > Desulfobacterota > Desulfobacteria > Desulfobacterales > Desulfolunaceae > DYJE01. Next base: position 41,056 of record DYJE01000005.1, read on the forward strand.
CGCGCCTTACGGCGGGAAGCATCAGCTGTGTGAACACCGCCTGCCATAAGGTCATGTGCCTCTGCCGCCTGGATTGCTTAAGGGCCTTCCACCCTTCGTCCCATCGCCCTTCACACCATAAAAAAAATATTCTGTTTTGTCCACCGGTCCATGACACCCCGGCATTTCCGGCCTGACCGGTGAGCATCACCCCGATGTTCTTTGCCCGTGCCGCTTCCAGGATGGACATCATCCAGAAGAGATTCCCCGCCCCGTGGACCGGATGGCCGAGAAAGGACAGAAGGAGGCGGACCGCGTCGAGGGGCGGCAGGGTTTCTGCTGTGACCGGCATGTGGGTGATGTTGCCGTGACATCTGTCCACATCATGGGCCAGATCCCATTCGTTAGAGAGGATTCGTTTGGTTTCTGGCCGGTAGCCGGCCAGGGGGACCGAGGTGAAGGCGCTGAGTGTTTGGCCTGATCCGGCAAGCTCACCGGCGGCCAGGGCCGTGACCGACCCCGAATCCAGTCCGCCGCTGAGCTGGGTTCCGATGGCGCGGGAGGATCTCAGGCGCACGCGCACGGCCCGCTGAAACAGTTCGAGAAATCGCTCAGGATAGTCCGAAGGGGACGGGTAGCGGCAAACCGGGGCGTTTTCAAGATGATAAAAGATCCCGGTTCTGAAAGAATCACGGGTTGCGGAAAGGTAAGAGGCCGGGGGAAGAAGACGGATGCCCGCCCAGAACGTCCGGCTCCGGTCCGGGCTTTTTTCTGGCAGAACGGCAAGAAGCCGGGCCAGATGCGGTTCATCCGGTTTTCTGGCTATTTCCGGCAGGGCCAGCAGAGCCGAAGGGCTTGTGGAGAAAAACAGACAAGGCGGGATGTGGCTGTAATAGAGCCCTGTGACACCCAGGGTGTCCCGGGCCATGAACAGGCGCTTGCTTCGGACATCCCAGGCGGCGAAAGCCCAATCTCCCCGGAGCCGTTCCAAAGACCGATCGCCCCAGGTCAGGTAGGCCAGGCACACCAGGCGGCTGTCCGTCACACGTTCCACCTGGCTGTATGAAAGGCCCAGGCCGTCGCAGAGTTCCCGCCGGTTGTCGAGCCGGGCGGCCGCCGTGAATCGGAGGCCCGATTTTTCATCTGTAAACGGCATGGTTTCATGGCGGGATTCGGGCATGTCGATCCTGTGGGCATGCCCCAGGCCTGAGGCCCCTTCAAAATGAAGGGATACCCCGTCCGGACCCCAGGGCGCAAGGGCCGATCCCATGGTCTCAAGGGTGCTTGTCGTCGTATTCCGCTCTTCGAAACAGATCACACCAAATATGGCGCTCATGGGTGTCTCCGGATATGGCTTATGGATGTGGCGTTACCGGCGTTGGACCGTTTCAATACACGATGTCTCCGTTTTGGTCCAGATACCCGAATCGGCGCATGATGATTCGGTGGTCCTCCACGACCCGCTGTGCCTGGCCAAGGTTCAGTTCGTCACGCCAGGAGCCGAAAGAACCCTTTCGGAAGAAACAGGGGGCCGAGGGGCTTTTTTCCTTGAAACCCTTCGACGCCTCCTGTTTTTGCAGGGTCTCGAAGGCACAGTGGTCCAGGGCTTTTTCGATGTCCTTGGTCGTGTGGGGCAGTTCCATGAAACGGACGGCTTTTTCGAAGGTTTCAAGGGGGTTTGTTTTCATGTCCTCGTAGCGCATCACGCAGACCGGGAACGGCGCGTTGTCCACCCAGCTCGCCACATGGCCGCTCCACGTAAAGAGCTTCTGGCGGAGCTGGGTGTTGAGGCGGTTCGGAGTTTCACTAAAAGAGAAAGAGCCATCGGACATGTTCTCGAGGGTTCTGTCGTAATTCCATCCGCTGTGAATGGCGAAGGATACAACCACGTCCAGGGGATTCCGGATAAAGTACAGGGCTCCGAAGGTGGCTTCCGTGGGAATCAGCGGTGTTCCGTCAGGAAGATGGGTGTAGGCGTCATGGATTTTCATGCAAAGGGGGGCGTCATAATTTTCCGAAAGCCAGCGATACAGATCGGGCCTCAAACGGTCGATTTCTTCGGCGCTGAGGTCCGACGAGGCGAATCCCATGTTTTCGTCGAATATTCTTCTGGCGCTGGCGTTGGGGGCCTGTTCCAGGGCGTTGATGTCTGCCGGATCATCACCGCCGTTCAGGAGGTTGGCAAGGAAAATCCGGAACCAGGTGTTTCCGGATTTGGGGTAGGAGGCGAGCCAGATGATTTTTTTCATGACAGGATCTTTTCCTCCACAGCGTCGGCCAGCTCGGAAAGAAGAAAACCACCGTTGGGTCTCAGAACCTTGAACACGCGAGCGGTGTTCCCCAAGACCACGCAGTGGTGGAAATGGCTGCTTTTTCCTCCCAGACCTTTCAGAAAATTCATGCGGAACGTGTTGTCCACCAGGCTGTTGATTTTGTCCGATCCTTTCAACGGAATGATGTCTATGGTGTCCCGGTTTGCCGGCTGTATCACGAAAATGTCTTTGACCGGAACAGCCCGGGTTTGCTGGAACGCAACCGGCATAACGTATTTTTCCAGGCAGTTGCCCCATCTGACAGATGTCAGACAGCGTGGGTCGATCTCAAGCTTTTTTAGGGTGTCGGACCAAAGCTTCAGCTGCGGGAAGCCGGCCATCACCGAGGGGCGACCGTTTCCGGTTGAAACAGCGCTGAGGTCGTCCGCCAGGAACGGGTAACCTTTTTTGTGAAAACAGGCGGTGAGAGTGGATTTCCCCACACCTGAAACACCCGAGAACAGGGCGCTTCCTCCGTCAACCTGAACGGCTCCGGCATGAAGAACCAGCATGGCCCGCTGATGGAGAAGGGCACCCATGGCCGAGCCCATGAGAAAGACCAGGATGTCGTCCGCCTTGGCCCCTTTTTCAGGAGCAATGGTGATGCGGCTGCCCTTTCGGATATGGTAAACGGCAATCCCGTCCACCTTGAGCAAAAGTTCACCGTCCGCGGCCTGGAAGCGGACGCCTTTGAACCGAACGTCAGCAAGGTGTTCCGGCACGGCTCCCACATCGATGGTCACGTCGCTCTCCGGGCCGAATGCCATTTCAGGGGCGGGAAGCGGGATGGATGAAACGATCCTCAATCCGAATGAGACGTAATGAAAATCCATAGGCCGTTCACACCACGTCCGGGTCCAGGATCTCGATAATTCCCTCAACCAGAAGATCTTCGAGAAACGCCAGGACGTCTTTTTCGCAGGTGGTTCGGTCCACATCAAACCGTGTTTGCAATGTGTCGATGATCAGGGACACGGCCAAAGGCTTTTTTAGGATATCCCACACCTCTCGGCCCACGGAATCCAGACCGTAGTATTGGCCAGTGGCCATGCTCATCATGACCTTTTCATCGTCGATGTCACTGGCAAGGAGGTCCTTGTTCTGTCTGACGATGGTGTTGGTTGAAAGGGTTTGCTGTTTCATGGCAGGTCTCCTTGGGCCAGACATCACTTCTGGATAAACCGGACCACTTCAGCCACCACCACCACGACCCAGATCAGGATGCTGATGCCGGTGGCGGCTGCGGAAATATCCTTGATGATTTTGATCTTCTCGTTGTGCCGTGACTCGACAAAATCGCACAGGGCCTCGATGGCCGTGTTGAACATTTCAGAAACCATCATCATGCCCGTGACCACCAGGACAAGCCCGAAATCGATCCAGCGCCTGTTGTAAAAGCAGGCGATGAGAAGAAGGATGGACAGAACGGTTTTATAGGCCACGGCGAAATCGTACACCACGGCGTATCTCACCCCGGAGAGGGCCACGCGCACTTTCCGCAGCGGGTGGAATCCCGGTTGTCCTGTTCCAAGAAATTTGTTTCGCATAGGGTTGTTCCTTTTAACCAAAACCATCATGAAAATTATATTTTGGTAGCCAGTATCCTCGTTCCATGGATAACGGCAAGTACGTCATGTTGTGTCACGACGATAAGAGTCGCATTTTTATTGTTGATAAAATTTTAACATCAATCATTGGCGTGCACAATCGTCATGTCAGAGCGGCTGCATGCAATTTCGAGATGGTTTTACCGTACTGGCGTGGATTCCGGTGAGGGAAAATGTTTTGATATCTTGCGGTATTTATATTATTTATATCGCCAGATTGTCGTTCATGGAGGCTCATGGAAACTTCGGACAAAATAAGATCCGTGGCATGGCTGCTCCGGGGGATAAGCAGTGTCCCCGGCGAACTGAAACTCGCCGGAGGGCGGCTGTCGTACAAGGCTTTCGGTTTTGGTACGCTGTGGCGCTATCAGCTGAACCGGCTGGAACGGGACGTTAGGATTCACGGGCTCGCGGACAGGCTGGACAACGGCGAAACGGCCGTGGTCTTCGATGTGCCCCTGACGGCGGTCACGGTCCGGATTCCCTGGTACTACTTTTCGGGCGGTCTTGTTGTGGAAACCGGCGGGGCTGTTTTCAAGTTCAGTTTCGGACAGCCCGCGAATTCCGGCCCGTCCCTTGGAAACAGGGACCTTGCCCGGGTGCTGAACGAACTCAAGACCGTCGAAAGCATGAGAAAGACCGGTAAAATCTGGCGAACAGCCTTGGGCTTGTAGTCTGCCCCTGTCATCAGCCAGAGGGCGATATTGATAAATCCTCCTGTTCAATTCATAGGCAGTTCCCTTACGGCCTAAATGGATATACCGCCTGAAATGATCTGGACCACCATTTCATCGTATTGCTCATCAGGAATGCCGTCATTCCAGGACCCGGCTTCTTCTCCGCCCGGCCAGAACAGGTTGCCGCTGAAAAGAATGGCACCGGTTTTTTTGTCCCGGATGATGAAAAGGAACGGTGAACTGTCCTTGATCCCTTCTTTTTCATAAATCCCGCGTCCTGTGGTAATGATCACCGATCCATTCCCATTCGGATCATCCCATACCGTATCCGGCTCGTCCGATGTGGCATCGAAGATGGCCCCGGATTTTCCCGTCGCAGAAATGGAAAGGGAGTTCAGGTCAAGGGACGTTGATACGAAAACGGATTTGAGGAAAAGAAAGCCCAGCCCATTGACGCCCGAGAAGTCCTGGTCAGCCGGTTCAAGGAGTTCTGCAACCGATAAACCGTACCAGGATTCGATGGAGAATTCCGGAACTGAAAACGAGACTTCCGTTTTTTGTAAAGAAGCGAGAATGGTCGAAACCGATTCATCGAGATTCTCTTCAAGCGACTGGAACGCTTCCCGGCTTGATGGAAAAATGAACAGCATCGATAGGGAGCCGTTATCCGAAGAGGTGTCGTAGGCGGTGAAGTTCCCGGTGGTGACGTATCCGTATTCACCCTGGATTCTCACGTGCGGTTTTCTGTACTGGATGCCTTCGAATATTTCAAAAAGTCCGTTAAACCTTTCGGCGACATGGAACACGGATTCCGTGGCCACATCTATGGATGATTTTGATCCAATAACGAGACGGGTCATGCCGCAGATTGCTTCACAATCCAGAGTGATTCCCAGCATCGAAAAGATCCCGGCGCTTTCTGTAACCCAGTTTTTTCTGAGATCATGGGCGGAAAGTGCCGGGTGAGTCTGTTTGTCCAGTTTCTGAAGAAATATTTCTTCGAACCTGTAGCCGGACTGTCCCATGGCGGCATGTGAACAGACGATCGAGGGATTGTCCGGGAAGCACGGGTCAAAGGCCAGTTTTTCGCCATCAAGAAACGGATAGAAGCCTGCCAGCCAGGCGGATGTTTCCCCTGCTGCTCCCAGCGAGACCATGGCTATGGTGCTGAAAAAACTGCCAGCGCCCACAACATGATTGGAGGGATCAAGGCTGTTTAACGGCCTTGAATTCTTATGCAGAGAAATGGCGCATGTGTTATAGTCCGTGTAATCAGCGATAACCGTTTCCGAATCTTCACCGGCCACAATGTTTCTATCCGTCCGCGTCAAATACTCTTCTATGGTCACACCGATCGTGCTTTGAGAGCCAGCCGGGGAATTATCCTTCCCGCAACTTAGGGTCATGAGCAAAAGTATCAGAGAAAAGATAATCATCTGGAGGGTGTTATGCATTTTCATGGCGCGTGATCCTGATCAAATCGGTTTGTATTGGGCGAACTGTAAGGTAACACATACGATACATGAAGGCCGGAGTTGCCGCAACAGATAATCGGCTACGGCGATAAGTAAATCTTCCTGTCAGATAAGAAAAAGTGGTTTACAGGAGAGGCCCGACATGGTGTGAACAGATCCAATAAACCTGTTCGGCGTCGATGTCGAAATAATGATGGGCGATGATGTCACGAAACCCGATGGCACCCTTCCAGTCGATTTCCGGGTAACGTGATAGCAGCCGCCCGGATGTTATTTTATCGATTTTCTTCAGTGATTCTCCAATGGCCATGAAAAGCATGCAGACGCCATCCAGTTTTTCCATTCCTTCCGGTGAATCGGTAAAATCATTCGCACAGGATTTTTTGAGGTTCGCCGGGCTGTCTTTTCAAGGGCGTTAAAAAGTTTCATACATCGGGGGAGTTGTCAACATGCAAAGGGTGGGGATTTATGAGGATGGGGGCATTTGATGGTCAATCGGGAGATTGTGGCGCGCCTGGGATCGCGGCCTTTCCTGGTGCTTGATTCTCGGCTTACACCCAATTGGCCAAACGCAATGCTTCAACCCGCTCAAATTCACGGACATTATTAGAAACCAGCGTTAAACCTTCACTGCGTGCGTGACCTGCGATATGCAAATCGTTGACACCAATAGAGGTTCCTTTTCTCTCAAGATTTGCCCTGATTTCACCATAATGCGCAGCAGCCTTAATTCCATAGGGCAAGACTTCCAGTCTGGAAATAAAATCCTCCACCTGCAACAGGTTATGGTCCGGCATGGAGCTTTTCTCAACACCATGAAGGAGTTCGGCAACCGTAATTGAGCTGACACACATCTGACCGGTGTGGCGATTGAACACATCTAAAAGTTCCACCGGACGGCGCTTCAATACATAGATAACAATATTTGTATCCAGCATATATTTCAACATCACAAAGACTCTCTTTCCGGTTGGTCCTGCGACGCACGCTCGGTCATGAAATCATCACTGACAGCCTCTTTGGTCAGAAAAAAACTATCCCAGGTATTATTGGTCGGTGAGATAATGCGGTCCATCCCAACAACACGGACGGCGACTTTTTTAACACCTTCGGGAAATCGGGTTTCAACCGGCAACCGTATCGCCTGGGTCCGATTGTTTTCAAATACCGATCCTAATAAAACCATAATTTTCTCCTTCTTATTTGTGCTATATACAAGAACTATATAGCATGAATTTGTATATGGCAAGTGTATATAGCGGTCAAAAATGACCAGTCAAAGGGCCAGGTGAATCATTCAATTGAAATATGAAATTCGGGTGTCATCACTAAATTCATGACACCAATAAAACCGACCACAAGATGAGAAGCCTTAATCAAACCCATACCCATTTGTCCGGATTTTTAATGCTTGTCCCAGCGAAGAGAGGGATCTGGCCTCCGGAGGCAGGCTATTTAATCGGAAACTGTTTTTGAAAACGTTATGGATGGGAGCATTTGATAGCCAATCGGGAGATTGGCGTGCCCAGGGATCGCCGCGCTTTTTAAAGGCGGCGAATCCCTGGGTGTGGGACTAATGTTTGTTCAGGGCCACGGCGTGAACCTTGATGTACACGTCGCTGTAGTGCTTTTTCTCGCCGTTGACGGTTAAAAGGTCGTCGTCGACGCGGATGCCGAAAAGACGCTGGTTTTCTTCGAGGTAGGGAAGAATTAAAGCCCAGTCGGCGTCGGAGAGTCTGGCGAAAGATCCGCCGTTCAGCTGCTCATCCACGATTTTCCGTTCGGGGTCGCGCATGTAGATCGCGCCGCCCGAGGCCAGGGAAAAGAGGTTGGAGCCGGGATACGGGGTATCCTGGGCTTTGAGTTTGCCTTTTTCGTCGTAGGCCATGCCGTTCAGGATGGCGAAACCGCCGCCGTTCAAAGGATCACCGGCCATGAAGGATTCGGCCAGGTAATCGAGGCAGGTGCCGTTGATCACCACCCGGGGTTTGCCCGTGGCGTTGATCAGGGGCCTGCCTGCGGCGTTGCCCATGATGTAGACTTCGCCGCCTTTGGCACCGTACATGAAGGTCTGGCCCACGTCGCCGTGAATCACCAGTTTTCCGCTTTTCATGATCTGGCCGAGCTGGTCCTGGGCGTTGCCGTGAACCTGGATTTCGAGGCCGTCGATGCCGGACGCCAGATAGTCGCCGGAGCTGTCATACACATGGATGGTGACATCGGTGGTTTTGGGGCCGAACCCGCAGCCGGTGAAGCGCTGGCCTTTGTAGCCGAAGCAGATGTAATGCTTCCAGCCCAGGTTGAAGGCCTTGTTCATCAGACGGGAATCGCAGTTCGGTCCTTCGGGTTCAAAGGCCCGGGCGTTGATGACGAGAACGCTTTCGTTGCCTTCGGGGGAGCGAAGGGTGTCCCGGCTGTCCCAGTCGATATAGGAATAACGGCTGCCCGCTTTTTCACTGAGTTTGGGGAAACTCATGAAAATGTCGGTGAGCGTTGTTCTCACCATATCCAGCACGGAGCTCAGTTTCTTTTTGCCTGAATCGTAGCGGCGGTCGCTCAAGTAGGTGAGGATCTCGATGGCGTTGGCTTTGGCCGTGTCGCTTTTCCCTGCATTTTTTACCACGGCTTTGCAGAACGCTGAAACATCGGCAAAGGTCCAGGCGGTAATGTTTGCCATACAGTAAGCTTTGAGAGCTGAAAGGTCAGCGGCTTCGATGTGCTTCGACACTTCGCCTTCAATGGATGAAGCTTTGTCAGAAACCATGACCGGTGCTTTCACGTCGAAATGTTCCTGACCTTTGGGCAGCACGATCGGTTCACCGAATTTGTTTTCCGTGCTGAGAACCTTGGAGCCGTCTCCTTTGCCGGAATCTTTGATGGTGAAGGCAAAAGCTCCTCCGTCCGTCGAGCTGCCGCCTCGGGCGTTCCAGTATTTATCGGCCACGGGGCAGAACCTTGGATCTTCTTTGGCCAGGTTCTGGAGCGTGGCGTCAATGGCCTGTTTTTCCGAACAGACCAGGCCGATCTGGACCTCGTCCCGTTCAAGCAGCGCGAAAACCTGGGGCCGCAGCATGGCGGTGTCGGTGATGCCGAGAAGCTGCATGAAGTCGTTGTACGGGTCGTTCCGGGCGATGATGAAGAACCAGGGACCGTCGGGGGACCCTGCGGTATGCTGGCTCTGGATGTAACGATACACCTTCTGTTTTTCTTCGGGCAGACTGTCGAAGTCATACTCGGTGGTGGGCGCGATGGCTTCGATGATGTACTCCAGCGGGTACTCGAAGGTGCGGTTGTACAGATCCAGAAGCTGGACAGACACCTCGGTGTCGGTCAGAAACTGCTGGTGAATCTTGTACTGGTGCAGGTATTCGGAAACCGCATGGTAATTGGCAAAATCGCCGTTGTGAACCAGGGCTTCGTGCATGCCTGAAAACGGATGGGCCCCGCCGGGATGCCAGAGACGTCCCCGGGTGGGGTAACGCTGATGGGCGATCCAGCCGTGGGCTTTGAAATCCTCCAGGCAGTAATACTGGGTGGCCTGTTCGGCGTACCCCACGACCTTGAGGATCATGATGTTCCGGCCGTGGGACAGCACAAAGGCCTGTTTGTCGCCCAGAGACGCATAATACGCCTGATTCAGGCGGTAGGTGTTCTGGCTGACGAATTCGTCCTCGGCTTTGCGTTCGGGGAGAGTTTCAAGGTGGTGTTCCTTGATGAACGCAGCGAGCACATCGGGTTTCACCCGGACGAAATACCGGCAAACGTCCGGGGGTTTCACTTCAAGTCCGATGGCGGTGTGGTCGCTAATGGTGGGGATCATGCCGCTGGTATGAACATTGAAGTTCGGCAGGATGAACCGTTTCTCAAGCTCTTCCTTGCAGGTGGGGTCGATGTAGGCCACCTGAAGCAGGTAATGGTCTTCGAGAACATCCTGGGGAATGCCCAGGCTTTCCGCCGAAAGACCCACCGCCGCAATACCGCCGCCTTTGCCGTTGCCCCGGTTGTGCATCTGAACCGAGGGTTCGTAGATGTGACGGCCGGCCACGGGAATCGAACACATGAAACCGGTGACCCCGCAACCGCCTTCCTCGTCGCACTTGGCGATGGGCGTCTGGATATGGGGAAGCCCGGCCCGTGAGGCCAGAAGCTTTTGGATGGTATCTGTCTGGTTTGTTTTCATATCTCTATGTTTCCTTATATTGAATAGTGCCTCCGGCGGCCCTGCCGGGAGCCAAACTTTTGAAAAGTTTGACAAACAGGTTTTGCAGGGGCACGGCACGCCGTGTCCCTGCCCAGACACATTTGTCCAGATTTTTAAAATCTGGCCCCCCGGGAGGGCCGCCGGAGGCAAAATATGCAAATCCTGATCAGATGATGACCTTATACGACGGAGCAGGTTGGTATGTCGCCCGTTCCTGTTCGTCCAGATAATCCAGATGAACGAGAAGATCAGACCTGCCCACCAGTTCCCGGATGCTCGTCATGCCGAGAGACCTCAAAAGATCGCACCACTGTTTGCGCCAGGCCATGTACATGTTGACGATGCGCTGTTCGCAGTATTCTTCCGTGGTCATGAATCCCAGTTCGGGGTCGGTGGAGGCGATGCCCCTTGCGCAGCCGCGACCGCTTTCGCAGTTGCTGCAACGGACACATTCCACGGCCACGATTTCCGCCGTGCCGATGACCACGCCGTCGGCCCCCAGGGCAATGGCTTTGGCCACGTCCATGGCGGAGCGGATGCCGCCGCTGGCGATCAGGGTCACCTTGTCTCTCGCCCCTTCGTTCTTAAGGAAGTTGTGAACCTTGGGAATGGCGTACTCAATGGGCATGGCGATGTTTTTCTTGGCGATGTCGGGAGCTGCCCCGGTTCCGCCGTAGCTGCCGTCGATGTGAACGATGTGGGCCCCGGCGTAATAGGCACCGACAGCCACCATGTCCACGTCTGTGGGGGTGGAAACCTTGACGGACACCAGAACCTCGTTGTTGATCTCCTTCATCCAGTCCACGTGCTTTTTGTGGTCTTCCACGCTGTACACGCTGTGGAAGGGGAAGGGCGAGAACAGGGAGCTGCCCACTACGGTTTCACGCATGGCTGCCACGGCCTCGGTGACTTTTTCACCGAGAAGATGGCCGCCGAGACCGGGTTTCGCCCCTTGGGCGTATTTGAATTCCATCACCGGGCAGTACTTGATGGTTTCCTCTCGGACCCCGAAAAGACCGGTGGCCACCTGGGTGATCACGTGTTCTTTATAAGGAAGGAGATCGGGAGGATATCCGCCTTCACCGGTGCAGGTGAGGGTGTTGAGGCGTTTCGCCGCCCGGGCCCTTCCGATGATCACCGGCAGGGCCGTGGAGCCGAAGGACATGCCGCCGCCGTAACAGGGAATGGAGATGGTCCGTTTCGGTCGGTCGTCGCCAGTCTTGTTCAGCTCGATGCTGGTGTCCATCTCCTCGTCGGAAAGCGTGACGGCTTTGGCCGGATCGGGGTGTTTGAAGCGGATCTTGTCGAAACCCCCGCCGGATGCCCCAAGGTTGTGTTCCAGATCCACCTTGGGAACTTCTCCCGTTTCGGCCATGGCGAAATGGCCGAGAAGCATTTCAGCGGTCCAGCGGTAGTCGCCCAGGGTTTCGAGAAGGGGGTTTTCCTTGACGGACAACGCCCCTTGCGGACAGTTCTTTACACAGTAAAAGGAATTCTCCTTGCATTTGAACCCGATGCACTTGTGGCTGACGGGCCGCTGGGATTTATCGTAGTTCTCGTATCGGAGATGCACGCCGTAGGGGCAGATTTCCGCGCAGAGTCCGCACGATATGCACTTGGAATTCCTTTTGACCACGAATTTTCCGATGGTGTTCCGAAACCGGGAAGGTGTTTCCACGATTTCAGGGAGTTTCCATGCTGTAGTGTTGTCGCTCATATGTATTCCCACGTTGTTGTTTGGGTGTTTATCCGATGACCTTCCGTTCGCCGAACAGGGGACCGAAGTTCTCTTTTTCCAGGTTTTCGAACCACATGCTGCGGCCCACTTCACCCCTAAGTCTCCGGGCTTCACGGATTCCCATGGCACCCAGGATTTCCAGGATCTGGTTCCGCCAGGCGGCCATCAGGTTGGTGATCCGGTTTTTTCCGAAATCGGGGTCTGCGGCTTCCAGTTTTCCCGTGCAGCTGAGGCCGTCCTTGCAGCGTCCGCAGAGCCGGCATTCCAGGGCAAGGAGAAGGGTGGCGTCCAGAACTACGCCGTCGGCACCGCAGATCACGCTTTTCACCACATGCTCGGCCATGGCGATGCCGCCGGAGAACAGGAGATTTACCGTGAGGCGGGCCGCGTTTTCAACAAGAGCCACGTGCACGTCACGGATGGCGTCTCTCAAGTAGCGGGGATTAGCCACGTTCACTTCCTTGCCGTGGTGGCTGGCGATGAAGTGGATGGTGTCGATGCCCGCGTCCAGAAGATCAACGGCTGTTTTTGCGGCATCACCGTCAAGGGGTGCTGCGACGGCGATGAACAGGTCTTTTTTGATGTCACGAAGCTGGTTGACCGTGTCTTTCACACCGGGGCCGTATGGAATCTGCACCATCTGACAGGCTTTGACCAGATCGGGGTAATTTTTCCAGTTTTCAGCCGTGAATTCCGGGATCAGGTGGGCCGCGTGGTCTTTCAGCTCGCCCTTGACCTTGCCCGGATCGATGAACATGAACGTGCCCAGACTGCTGGCGGCCCTGGCCATGGCAAGGCGCACGTTGTCCGTATCCACGCCGAATTCGCCGTGTTCCCTGAACAGCATGGGGAACGGCGCTTCCAGGATCGGTGGAACGTCTGTTGCGAGATTCATGTCCTTGTCAAAGGTGAGACCCATGGGGCGGCGGGACAGTTCGATCATGGTGTTGATGTACTCCCTGCCGTGGATGCCGTCACGGGTGGGGCGGACGATTTCGCTCATGTCCGTCCACATGCTGTCGAACCCTTCGCCCACGAAGGGTCCCCGGTAGCCTGCGCCGGAAACGGGGATGCTCCCGGTGTGGGCCTGGTACCAGGTCCGGTGGATGATGGACGGGGTCCAGTAATCGTCACCCAGAAAACGGTATTCGGGGTTCACGACTCTGGAGAAGATGCCCTTGGTGCATTCCTGAACGCAACGGAAGCAGCTGTTGCAGGTGTACAGGTATTCGGGATCTCCCATCTGGCTCATGTGGTAGTAGTTGTCGGCAAAGATGTTGTACACGCATTTTTTCTTCACGCATTTCCGACAGCTTCCCGCGCAGTCTTCCCGGAATTCCACCGTGGCGTATTTCCCCACAGGGTGAAGCCTGGGCGGCGCGGGTTTGGTTGCGATATGGTATTTCTTAGGCATAGTTACCCCTTATGATTATTTTCTCAGGCCCGCGCCCTGGACGATGTCTTTCACCTTTTCTTCCCATTCGATGGCCATGATGTGAACGCCGCTGACACCTTTGATGGTTTTCAGCTCTTCGATGGTTTCAAGGCAGATCTTCATGCCTTCATCGGCCTGTTTTTCCTTGGCGACTCCGGCCACGCGGTTGATGATTTCGTCGGGAACGTCCATGCCCGCCACCTTGTTTTTCATGTATTTGGCCATACCCACGGTTTTGATGGGGGTGACGCCGCCCATGATGTACACTTTTTCGGTGAGGCCCTCTTCACCCGCGAGCCGCATCCATTCCTTGAAGCGGGGCATGTTGTAAATGCACTGGGTCTGGATGAAATCGACACCCGCGTCGATTTTCTTGCCAAGACGGAGCACACGGTATTCAAAGGGGTCGGCAAAGGGGTTGGCTGCGGCACCGATGAACATCTTCGGAGATTCCTTGAGGTCGAAGCCGCTCATGTCCTTGCCGGAATCCCGCATGTCGCGGACGGTGCGGATCAGGTTCATGCTGTCGATATCGAACACGTTCAGGGCGTCGGGCTGGCTGCCGAAACTCTGGTGATCGCCGGAAAGGCAGAGGATGTTCCGGATGCCCATGGAATACGCGCCCAGGATGTCGCTCTGAATGGCGATACGGTTTCTGTCTCTACAGACCATCTGCATCACCGGCTCCAGGCCCATGTCAAGGAGGTGCTTGGAGGCCGCGATGCTGGACATGCGCACGATGGCGGTCTGATTGTCGGTGACGTTTACAGCGTCCACCCAGCCACGGAGCATGTCGCCCTTGGTTTTCATGACGCTAAGATCCGCGCCCCTGGGGGGACCGCATTCCCCTGTTACGGCGAATTCGCCTTTCAAGAATTTTTCGTGAAGGTTGCTGATGGCTTGTGTCGTTGTCATATGATGTGATCCTCCCTCACCAATTTACGAGGTCCGCCGGAATGGCTGGTTTTCCAGTTTTTGGGTGGAATGTAGGTTCTAAGGTTGTCAAGCTGGCCCAGGGCTTTGAGGCGGTCGATGATCTGCTGCCATCCGCATTCGATGCTGGGGTCCACTTCACATATGCCGTTCTGGGAGCCGCCGCAGGGGCCGTTCAAAAGTTTCTTGGAGCAGCGGGTGATGGGGCAGATGGCCCCGAAAATCCCGAGACCGCAGTTCCCGCAGCCCAGACACTCTTCCGTGAACACGCCGTGGCTTTCCTGGATGCCCATGAAGGTGGTGTTGAGGCCGGGGTAGATCGGCGCTTTGGGAAAACGTTTGGCCATGGCCTGAACACCCGCGCCACAGGCCAGAGACAGAACGGCGTCGTTTTCGCCGATTTTTTTGGCCGCTTCCTGGATGAACTCGTTTTCGCACTGGCGTTCCACGGTCTGCTCGTTTATCTCCATGGCGACGCCGTCCATTTTGAACGCCATCCTGAGGGCCGAGGCAAGGGCCGCCGTTTCGTCTTCGCCGCCGGCAAAACAGGTTTTGACACAGGTGCCGCATCCCAGGATGAGAAGCTTGTTGTACGGCTTGACCATCTTCTTGATTTCTTCAATCGGTTTCTGGTGACCAACGATCATAGGGTACTCCGTTATGGTGAATGGTTTTGTTGACTGTTTGCTGTGTTCATGTCCGGGCGGGATCACGCCGCCGGATTGGGTCCAAGCGCCTTCAGCTCTTCAAGGATTCCGGCGATGATCTGTTCGGCGTTCGCTCCTTCGGCGGGTTTGACCTGATGCATGGTAAGACGTTTTCCGCCGACGCCGATTTCATCCAGCACGGAACGGGTTTTTGCCATGCGTTTTCCGGCCCGGATGTTGCCTTCGGTGTAACGGCAGGCCCCCTCGGGACAGACAAAAATGGACACGGCATCGGCACCCGCCTCGAAGGCTTTGAGGAGAAAGACTTCCGTGACCATGCCCGAACAGGGCATTTTGATGATTTTCACATCGACACGATCCGTGGAAAGGCTCTTTTTTTCCGTGAATGCATTGATGCAGTGAAACAGGGTGATTTTAGCCTTGGTAGTGTTTTCCATGAGTTCCGACCATCATTAATCGTTAAAAAAAGGTTTTTCCCAAATAAAAAAGGCGCCAAACCCGTTAAGAGGGTTATGACGCCTTTGTCCATCCTTCAGAGTGACCGCACGCCATTGTGCGGATCGAAGATTCACATGTTGAACACTGTTTAAACGCTGATCTGATTTCTGTCAACTCTTTTTTTTAATAAATGACATATTTGAAACATGGACTTTGATTTCATACAAAACAGGCGGTGATTGAATAAAAAGTGACATATATCTGTTTATCTTTCGGAGATATAGACACAAACGAAACGGAAGAACCGATTTATCACTTTTTTACGATTATGAAGACCTTTCGGAAAAAGTGTTACATATTTGTATATATTAACGGGAATGTTTTTACAAAACTGTCACTGCTTGACCGGGAATCACCTGTCTTGTCATTTCAATCCATCGCTTCATCGCCATCCCGCGCTGGTTCCGGGGTATTGTTCAAGAATGATGTCCATGGCACACCTTTTGCTTTTTAATCCGGACAAAAAAACGTGGGTTAAATTGATCGTTATTTTCAGGATCCCGGTTTAGAACGATACATATGTCACTTATTAACATCCTTCGGGATAACTTAGCAGGAGATACATCCATGAATGGAAGAGCAAAGGCCGTCGCGGCGATAAATCAGCGTAAACCCGTCGAAACCACACTCAATTACAAGGATACCTACTCGATTGACCGTTTTGGTGCCAATGTGTTCAGCATGACGGTCATGCAGAAAAGGCTGCCCAAGGACATCTTCAAATCCCTTAAAAAAACGGTTGATAATTTCACAAGACTTGATTCGGATATCGCCAATGTGGTGGCCAATGCCATGAAAGACTGGGCCATCGAAAAAGGGGCAACCCACTACGCCCATGTTTTCTTTCCCCTGACCGGCGCAACGGCAGAAAAACACGACAGCTTTCTTGTTCCCGATCTTTCCGGCAACGCCATTGCCGAATTCTCAGGCAAAACCCTGATCCAGGGCGAGCCCGACGCATCCAGCTTCCCCAGCGGCGGTTTGAGAGCCACCTTCGAAGCCCGCGGTTACACCGCCTGGGACGTGACAAGCCCGGCCTACATCATGGAGAACCCCAACGGGGCGACACTCTGCATTCCCACGGCCTTCCTCTCCTGGACCGGCGAAGCCCTGGACAAGAAAACCCCGATCCTCCGCTCCATGCAGGCCTTGAACACTCAGGCCCAGCGTATCCTGAAGCTTTTCGGTGACAACTCCAACAAAATGGTATCCTCTACCTGCGGTGCAGAACAGGAATACTTCCTGGTGGATAAACTTCTCTACGGACTTCGCCCGGACATCATGACCACCGGACGCAGTCTTTTCGGCGCGCCTTCCCCCAAAGGCCAGGAGTTTGAAGATCATTATTTCGGTGCTATTCCCGACCGCGTCATCGCCTACATGTTCGAAGTGGAACGCGAGCTTTACGAGCTGGGAATTCCCGTAAAAACCCGTCACAACGAAGTGGCTCCGGGCCAGTTTGAAATCGCGCCTGTTTTTGAAACATCGAACCTCGCCACTGACCATCAGCAGCTCACCATGGTGACGCTGAAAAAGATCGCCAAAAAATACGGCATGGAATGCCTCCTTCACGAAAAACCCTTCGCCGGTGTCAACGGTTCCGGTAAACACGTGAACTACTCCTTTGGCAACGCAAGCCAGGGCAACCTTCTCGATCCCGGCGACACGCCCCATGAAAACGCCCAGTTCCTGGTGTTCTGCGCGGCCGTGATCCGTGGTGTCCACAAATACTCCAAACTCCTCCGGGCTGTCGTGGCCACTGCCGGCAACGATCACCGTCTGGGAGCCAACGAAGCACCTCCGGCCATCATCTCCATCTTCCTGGGTGACCAGCTGGCCGACGTCTTCGAACAGATCAAGAAAGGCGGAGCCAAATCATCCAAACAGGCCGGTATTCTCCATGTGGGCGTGGACGCTCTTCCGCCGCTGCCCAAAGACGCGGGCGACCGGAACAGAACCAGCCCCTTCGCCTTCACAGGCAACCGTTTCGAATTCAGAGCCGTGGGCGCGGACATGTCCGTTTCCGGCCCCCTTGTGGCCATGAACACGATTTTCGCCGAATCCATGGATTACATGGCCACCGAGCTTGAAAAAGCCACCAAGGGAGATCCCGCGAAACTCAACGACGCGGTGCAGAAGCTTCTCAAGAAAGTCATCGAAGATCACGGCGCAGTTATCTTCAATGGCGACGGGTACAGCGACGAATGGCACAAGGAAGCTGAAAAAAGAGGACTTCCAAACCTGAAAACCACACCGGAAGCCCTTCCCGCGCTCATCGATCAGGATGTGCTCGACCTTTTCGCCAAGTACAACGTTCTTTCAAATGTCGAGCTTCACAGCCGTTATGACATCTACATCGACCAGTACATTCTGAAGATGACCCTGGAAGCCAAAACCGTCATCGAAATGGCCGACACCATCATCTATCCCGCAGCCCTCCGCTATCAGAACGAACTGGCCACCACGTTCCTCAAGCTGAAAGAGCTGGGTGTGCCCTATGACGACAGCCTGCTCAAAGAGATTTCAGCCCTTGTGAAAAACCTGAAAGACGGTGTGGCCAATCTTTCCAAGCTGATGAACGGCAAGGAAACCGACCATCTGAAGAAAGCCAAAGCCTGTGCCGCCAAACTCGCTCCGGCCATGAAAGCCGTTCGTGACGCCGCCGACAAGCTGGAAGCCATCGTGTCCGACGACATCTGGCCGCTGCCCACATACCAGGAAATGCTGTTTCTGAAATAAGGCCTTATCCGCCTCCTTGTTCGACGAAGCCCGGATCTGAAGCAGGTCCGGGCTTTTTTATTCAAGAACGCCAGCATCACAATACATTCGGAGCCGCCTATCGTGTTTACAAACGAACCGGGATCGTATAAAAAATGATGAACTCGTTTCCACTATCACAATGATTACCACCAAGGTCCCTATGATCAAAACAAACCCGGTTGTCCCGCCGCCATGGGACAGAATATTCCAGTTCGGAAACCGCCTCCTCGTCTGGGGAATTTTTTTCGGAGTGGTTTTTTTCCTCAAATCCTTTTTCCTTCTGATGTTCATGACCTTCGTATTTGCGTATATCCAGACACGCAGCGTCAGGCGGCTGAAGCCGTATATCAAACACCGGTCCGCCCGTGTTTTTCTTGTGGCGTTTCTGTTTCTCGGTATTATGACGGGCATTGGCCTTTTCATTGTTCCGGAAGTGAAAAACCAGACGGAAATGTTCATCGGGCAGTTCGGAACCTATGTGGCCCGTGTGGATCAGGAAATCATCCGGATCAGCAAGCGATACCCTGTCCTGACGGAAGCCATTCCCCAGCTGAAGGAAAAGCCCGAAACAGCCGAACCCGGTGAAACCCCGGCCTTCTTTTCACCCACCACGTCCATTGTCCAGGAAATCATCGGGATGGGGGAGGACGCCGAAGGGACAAAGATCACCCATATTTTCGACACGGCCCAGGACATCGGGAAGCGACTGGTGGCCATTGCCTCGGCGTTTCTTCTGGCCCTTCTTTTCTCGTTTCTCATTGTCCTTGATCTGCCCGGTCTGACCGAGCATGTTCGGTCCCTGGAACAAACTCGGCTGAAATTCATCTACGAGGAAGTGTCAGACGGCATCTACAATTTTTCAAGGGTTCTCGGGCAGGCCTTCGAGGCCCAGTTCTTCATTGCATTGCTGAACACGTTTCTCACGGCCGTGGGAATCATCATTATCGGCCTTGGAAGTCATGTGGCCTTCCTCAGCATGATCGTCTTTCTGTGCAGTTTTATTCCTGTGGTGGGGGTTTTTATCAGTTCGGTACCCATCTGTCTTATCGCCCTTCAGCTCATGGGCTTAAAATCCATGTTTCTGGCCATCATCCTGATCATCATCATCCATCTCATCGAAGGGTATATCCTGAATCCCCGGATTTACGGTTCACGGATGCGGATCAATCCGGTGATCGTTCTTTTCATCCTGACTGTGGCGGGAAAGATGTTTCACGTCTGGGGTCTTATCCTCGGTGTCCCCGTGTTTTCATACATTTTCGGCCACGCCATTCAGAACAACCCGAGACAGGACAAGGAACTCCCCTGATATGGAAGAAAACAATCCGGAAGTTTTCGAAAAATATTTCAACGCCCTCATGGAAATCAGCCGGGCCATCACCTCGGACCGCTATCTGGAGGACATTCTCAAGCTCATCGTCATGGTCACCGCCAAGGTCATGGGCGTTGAAGTCTGCTCCCTGTGGCTGATCGAAGAGGGTAAAAGCGGAAAGACCATCCGCCTGAAAACCACCCAGGCCATCGAGCATGAGTATGTGAAAGATCGGATGCTCCAGATGGACGAAGGGGTGGTGGGGTATGTGGCGTTCCACAACAAGCCACTGATCGTGAAAAATGTCATCGAAGAACCGCGTTTCAAGGAAAAGGAAATGGCCAAGAAGCTGAACCTGGTCTCCATGGTGGGTGTGCCCATGCGTGTCAAGGACGGCAACGTCATCGGTGTTCTGAACTGTTTCACCACGGTACCCCATGATTTCAGCGAAGCGGAAGTGAACCTGATCACCACCGTGGCCAACCAGGCCGCCGTGGCGATTTTCAACACCAAGCTGATGTTCGACGCCCAGGTGATCCGGGAGGAACTTGAAACCCGGAAACTGGTGGAACGGGCCAAGGAGATCCTGATGATGCGCCGTGGCATGAGCGGTGAAGACGCCTTCAAATGGATGCGGAAACGAAGCATGGATTCCAGGAAATCCATGCGGAACATCGCCGAAGCCCTTATTTTATCGGAAGAAATCTATGAATAAGTCAAGGAGGAGATCATCATGAAACACAAGCCATTGCACCCCGTCGTGTCCCTTATGCTTCTGATTGCCGTTTTTCCCCTGATCGCCGCGCCAAGCACCGGTGGGCGACCCTACAGCACCAAGGCCAATCCTGTACTGGAGCTTGAAGGCGCAGTGGCGGGTTATCTTTTATCCGCCGAAGGAGGTTACCCTTATGCGGAAGTCGTTCCTGAAAAAATCGGTCCGGACCGCATCCAGAAAAAGCATCTGGGTATGATACGATACGAAGACATCACCCTTTCTTTCGGACTCAACATGTCCGGTGAGGTGTACGCATGGATCAGGGAAACCCTTTCAGGCAACGGATCCCGCAAAAACGGGGCGGTGATCATGGCCGATTACCAGGGCCAAATTGTTAAACGGATAGACTTTTACAATGCGCGCATCACGGAAATCATCTTCTCCCCGTTTGACGCATCCAGCAAATCAACCGGAATGATCAAACTCAAACTCAGTTGCGATTTCAGCCGTGAAAGCCAGCCTGGAGGATCCATTGCCAGAGCCGCCGGCACCAAGCAGAAAGCGTGGACCCAGAACAATTTCCGGCTGAAAATCGATGGTCTCGAAGCTGCGCTTACACGAGTGACCCGCATCGAATCCCTCACGATCCGGCAGATGATTTCCAAGGACATGAACGGCAATCCAAGATTCCCAACAGAAACAACATATGTCGATGCTTTGAATCTGTCGGTGGTCCTCCCGGAAGAAGATGCCGCCCCGCTCAAACAGTGGATGGGGACGGTGGCTGAAAAAAATGGTTCCATCGAAGTTTTATCCGCCAACATGCAGGAGACCCTGTTTACGCTGAACCTGTCCAATATCGGGTTGATCCGGCTGGCACCCGAACCCACCACACGTGGAGCCGATGTTCAACTGAACATCAAGGCTGACATGTTTCTGGAAAAAGTGGATTTCAACATCACATCCGAGGATGACGAACCTGCCACTCCGTCACGCCGAAGCAGTTAAGAATTGTGCACGGACCGGGCTTGCTTCACCTAAACATGAAAGCGGTTGAAATCTTTCGTTCAACCGCTTTTTTTTCGAAACTTTTTGAATCGTGCCGGGTTTAACGAGGTAATGGGGACGGATTCCGACATAGAGCTGATGATTCGATTCGCGAAGGGCGACGAAAGTGCGTTCCGGATGCTCTATATGGCCTACAGGAATAAGATCATCACATACTGTTACCGGTTCTTTTACGATCAGGGGGTTGCGGAGGAGATCAGCCAGGAAGTTTTCCTAAAAGTCTACAAGGCCGGATCGGGTTACAGACCCACGGCCCGGTTTTCAACCTGGATTTTCACCATCGCCACCCATGCCTGCCTGAACGAGCTGAGACGCGAGAAATACAGGCACCGTGTGGATTCCATAGACTCTGAAGAGGGTTCGGCCGCCAGAGACATCCCGGACCGTGGCGAAAGCGCCCATGAGCGGATGGAATCACGGGAAAGAAGAAAACGAGTGGGGGCGGCCCTCAGGTCCCTGCCGGGAAACCAGCGGGCGGCCCTGCTTCTGAGAGAGTACCAGGGGTTTTCCTACAAGGAAATCGGCGAGCAGCTGAACATGAGCGAGGCCGCCGTCAAATCCCTGATTTTCAGGGGAAGGGAAAACCTCAAGATTGCGCTTTACAGTGAATTCGGGGAGGATTCATGAACAGACCATGCCCGCACAGTGATTTGCTTAATCCCTACATGGACGGTGAACTGCCGGAGGAAAAGAGACGTTTTGTCGAAGACCATCTTGAATCATGCCTGGCCTGCGCGGATGAATTTCAAAACCTTAGAAAACTCAGAGACCTTCTGATGGATTGTGAGGAAGTTTCGGTCAGCCCGGATTTTGACAGGCTTTTCTGGAAAAAAGTGGATGCCTTTGAAGAAAAAAAGCTGAAAAACGCATTTCGCCGCTGGCTCGGCAAAAACTGGCGCTTGGGGTTCGCCCCTGTTTTTGCCACCGCAGTCCTTCTCATCGGAACCACTTTTGTGAAAGACACCCGGACCATGATGGGCCGGGAAACCATGTTTTTTGACCAGATGGAGCTTTTTCAGGATTTTGATGTGGTCAACAATCTGGACCTTCTTGAAGACGTGTCTGGCGATGGTGATCTGGAGGGTCTGTGATGGGGGCGAGGGTTCTGGTGTCGATACTCGCCGTGCTCATGCTTTTTGTTACAGGCGCCAAAGCGGATGAACAACGCCATCATAGGGCCGCAAGCCCTGATAAAAAGCAGGGCCGCGTTGAAAAAGAAAAAAAAGAAGCTAAGGTCAAGGACGAGGATGTGGCTTCGGAGCTTGAAATGCTTAAAATGATGGAGATGCTTGAGCATATCGATATGCTGGATGATATGGATGTTTTAGACGGGGGGGATTCCAAATGAACATGAAAAAAATAACAGGTTGGCTTGTCTGCTTCCTCATCCTCACTGGAATCCAGACCTTTGCGATAGCGGATAACCCAAACGCATCCGGTGATTCACCGTCCTGGCAATCCCTATCTGAAAACGAAAAGGATTCATACAGGGATCTTTACAAAAAATGGCGGGATCTGCCGGAGAGCCGGAAGTCGGAGCTTAAAGAAAAACTTCGGCGTTTTAAAAATCTTCCCCCGGAGGAAAAAAACCGAATCCGTGAAAATTACAAAAGGTTTCAGGGCCTTTCCGAGGATCAAAAACAGAGCCTTATGAACAGATATCGACGCTGGAAAAGCCTTCCGCCGGAAGAGAAGCAGCGGCTGCGTGAAGCGTTGAAAAAACTCGAAAGCCTTCCCATGGAAAAAAGGCGTCAGATCCTGAAGCGTCACAGAACCTGGCTGAACATGTCCCCTGAGGAGAGAGACGTTTTGAAAGGCAATCTCAAAAACCGGATAAAAAACGGACGTCACGACTGATGCCGTGTATCATCGTTTTCAAATCATGGCTGAAGGGAATTCCGTCTGGATGACCTGATAAAGCCTGGTGCCGATCATCATGCCGATGTCGATAAACTGCGGACCGTACTGTTTGCCCGGTTCGGACCTGAAGGTGTTTCGGACTTTACCCACCGTTTCAAGCCCACGTGGAAAATGACGCATGAAAACGTTCAGTGGAATGTTGGCCTGACTGACCATGTCCCACACCGTATGGGTGAAATTATCCGGGCCCCATCTGAATTTATCTGCGTCGTAAAGACAGTCGGACACAATCTGTCCGTTAATCGACAGCCGGCCATCACAATTCTTGAACGCTTCATGATGGCGGATGGCTTCACAGATATCCACGATCTCCATATCGTCGAACGGATAATCCGGGAGAAGTCCACAGGCGTAGTCCGCGCTTTCCAGGGCGTGATTCGGTTTTTTCCTCATGACATCATGAAGAAGTCCCGCGCAATGGGCCAGCAGAAGAAGCCGGTCCGAATCGGTCCTGTTCCTGTTTTCCAGGGCACAGACAATGATGACAAGGGCCCCGGCGTCCACTGCGACTTTTTCGGCATGATGGAGACCATGCCCGAAATTCTCGGCCATCATTTCCGCGACATGCTTTTTCAGCTTCCGGATAATGGGGTGAGTGGAATAAAATTCCTGTGAAAAGCGGTTCGCTTCTACCTGATCACGGTAAAAATCCGGAGAAGGGGACGCTTCGACAATCTGCCTGGCGCGTTTTCTGATGAGAATGTATTCGGAATCCATGGTGTAAAACTACCACGGTCAACCGGGATATTCAAGAACAGGTTCACCTTGGGACGCACAAAACACCGCGCAATCGTGAAGAGGTTCGGGTCATCCATGCTCTTTCATCGGTTTCGGCAGAGTGACACTGACTTGTGTTCCGGCACCTGAAACACTGCGGATGTCGATGGAGCCCTTGTAGAGTTCAATGATTTTTTTAGAAATGGTCAGGCCCAGTCCCAGGCCATCCTGGGTTCGGGTTGAGTAATCCTCAACCTGGTAAAACGATTCGAAAATCTGACCGAGATGTTTTTCAGGTATGCCTTTCCCATGGTCCGTGCAGATGAACTGAACATCATCCGGCCGGGTCTTCAATGTGATCTCCACACTTCCATAGTCGTGGCTGAACTTGATGGCGTTGTCCATGATCTGTTTCAGAATTTCGAACAGATGTTCGTTCTTTCCGTGAACCACGGGCTCGGGTCCGGAGACGCTTATCGAAACGTTGAGATTTTTCTTGTTCTTTTTTTCCGATAACGTGTCAAGAACGTAATCGGCCAGGGTATCGAGCCGGATGTCCAGTTCATCGGGTTCGCCCATATCGCTGTAAAACTCCACAAACCGGAGAAGTTCATCCACAATGGTCTCAAGCTTTCCCCCGCATTCGTTGATCAGGCCCAGGTATTCCCTGTAATCGTCGGGAAGGGACTGGGGGTCTAAAAGCATGATTTCAGAAAAACCTTTGATTCCGTTCAAGGGCGTTCGCAGCTCATGGGAAAGGATGGAAAGAAACCGGGCTCTCTGTTCATCCGCCTGCTTTTTTTCCGTGATGTCACGCATCATGAGGATATGCCCTTTTTCACCTGTGGGGGTGGCGAGAACTGAAAAGATCCGCCATCCCCACTGGGGGAATTCCATATCCATCTCCGCCGTGATGTCAGATCTGGATAACAGTGACGAGAATCCTTCAAGCTGGGGTTTTCCCACAAGAAGATTACGGATGGGCATGCCTTTCAGCGATTCCTGGTCTTTTCCGCAGATTTTCGCGAAAGCCTGGTTTGTATCGCTGATGATCGAATCCCTGTTGAGCGTGACCATGCAGTCGCTCATGCCGTTCAACACGGCCTGAAGCTTCTGGAGGGTGGTGTTCAGAGCGAAAGTCTTTTTTTCCACAAGATGTTCGAGCTCTTTCTGATAGCTCCTGACTCTGTCCTGGGCTTCTTTCATCTTGAGCATGGAATTGATCCGGACGTTCAGCTCGACCTTGTCCACGGGTTTGGTGATGAAGTCGTTGATCCCCACTTCCACGGCTTTGATCCTGTCTTTTCGTGCGGAAAGAGACGTCACCATAATGACGGGGATATGGCTGATGTGGGGTGTTTCCCTGACCGTCCTGACAAAATCGAAACCATCCATGCCGGGCATGATACCGTCGGCGATGATCAGGTCCAGGCGGTCGTCCACCAGCTCAAGGGCCGTGGCCGCCGAATCCGCAAGAACCACTTCATGATCGAAACCCGCAACCAGCTTACCGACGTAATGAAGATCGGTGCGTATGTCGTCCACGATAAGCACCCGTTTCTTCATGACGCCTGTTCCGTTTGATTCGTATGGAACTGGATTCATAGCGTTCATTCCTTCTCAACAAATTCGACCTCAACGGTTTCAAGATAGCGCCGTGCCCGTTTCATATGGAACAGGGCGTCATCAAGATGTTTATCCGCAGCCGCTTTTTCAATTTCAAAAAAAATATCACCCAGATGAGTGAATTCGTAATTTCTTGCCGAGCCTTTCAAACCATGGCCCAGGCGGTAAAGACTCTCAAAATCCATACCATCCGCGGCGGTGTCCATGGCTGAAAGAGATTCATTGAAGTATTCAAAAAAACCTGCGATCAGATCTTCGAACATCACGTCGATATACACTTTTTCGTGTTCGTCCTGGGAAATATGGACTGGGGCCTGATTCCCCTTGTGCACAGAGTCTTCGATCGGATCGTGCTGATCGGGTGGCTGAGAGACGCCGGGTGCTTCTTTATCCATGATATGGCATATGGCGTTGACCAGATCAAGTTTCCGGATGGGTTTGACCAGGAGGTCGTTGCATCCCGCCGCAAAACACTGTTTCCTCTGCTCACCAAATGCGTGGGCCGAAAGAATGATGAGGGGTCTGGGTTCCATGCCGTTGTCCATTTCCCAGGCCCTGATTTTTTGTGTGGCCTCAAGACCGCTCATCACAGGCATTTCCACATCCATCAGCACAAGATCGAAGCGCCCGGTTTTATAGGCTTCGTATGCTTCGAGACCGTTGGTCGCATCCACAAGGGTCACCGGGGCTTTCTGGAGAAAGCGGTGCACCACCGTCCGGTTCGGCTCGATATCGTCTGCCAGAAGAATGGTCAAAGGAGGTATGGCCTCTTCGGGGTACAGATGGCCGATTTTCTCGATTTCCACCTTTTCCACGCTTTTTTTGAATTCCACATTGAAATAAAAGCTGGATCCTTCTCCTTCGGCGCTCGTGACCCCCAGACTCCCGCCCATCAGTTCGACCAGTCGTTTGCAGATGGATAACCCGAGGCCCGTTCCTCCGAACTGACGCTTGATGAAGCTGTCCGCCTGGGTGAAGCTTTCAAATATCGATTCTTGTTTGGATGGCGGAATACCGATGCCCGTATCGCTGACTTTGAAAAGAACGCCCTCGTGGGTGGCCCGGTTCGTGCTCTGGGCAAAGCGTTCCACCTCGATTTTCACATGCCCTGACCGTGTGAACTTTACGGCGTTTCCGCCCAGATTGATGAGAACCTGTTTCAAGCGGACAGGATCACCTTCAAGGATTCGGTGAATGCCGGGATCAATGGAAAATGTCAGTGGAAGGTTTTTCTCACGTGCCCTGACATTGACAAGGGCGGCCACCTCTTCAACGATTTTGAACACATCAAAGGGGATTTCGTCGAGAACGAGCTGCTGTGCTTCAATTTTTGAAAAATCGAGAATATCGTTGATGATGGATTCCAGAAACTCTCCGGAAGATTGCAGGAGCTTGATGTATTCAATCTGATCCGCTGACAGTTCCGTTTCCATGAGCATTTCCGTCATTCCAAGAACCGAGTTGAGAGGGGTTCTGAGCTCGTGACTCATCCGCGCGATGAAAAGAGTCTTGGCCTGACTTGCGGCGTCAGCCTCTTTCTGCCGTCGTTCCGCATCCTCCTTTTTTTTCCGGTCGGAGATGTCCATGACAGAACCTTCATAATACAGAACAGATCCTTCAGGATCCCTGACCGTTCGAGCGCTTAATGAAAACCAGAATGTCTCGCCGTTTTTTCGAATGCCCTTTGCTTCATAAGCGGTAATGACATTGCCTGTCATGAGATCGCTGCTGATTTTTATGAAGTCTTCTTCGTCTACAAAACACTGACGTAAAAGATCATGGACCCCAGAGATCAGATCATTGACAGTCTGATAGCCCATGATTCCGGCCATGGATGGGTTGGCACTCAAAAAAAAACCTTCGCGTGAAACCTGGAAGATGCCTTCCACCGCATTTTCAAAGATGCCCCTGTATTTCTGTTCCGCCTGTTTCAGCTCTCCGATCTGAATGACGATCTTCCGGCCCATGGAGCGAATGACATCCACCACCGGCTGGAATTCGATGTAGGGCAGCTGGGCTCCGGGGTTGCCATAATCACCTCCGGCGTAAGAACTGACGATGTCACTCAGGATGTTGAGCGGATTTTTAAGAAACAGTCTGAGAAAAAATCCCGTGATCAAAATCAGCACCGACAGGTTGATCACCATGGTGATGATCCCGGACCAGAGAAGCTGCCGGATGGCCTCCCTGTACTTCCGGGAAGAAAGGCCCATTTCCACAGTGCCCGCGATTTTCCCCTCGAACATGACTTGCCGAGTCTTGATCACAGGGGAACTCTCTTCTTTTTTTCTTGTCTTGAACAGGGTTTTTCCCAGGGAATCGACGATGGTCAATGCAACCACATCTTCGTTTCCTGCATAAAGATTGCCTATATCTTCAATGGTTTCCTGATCGTATGTCCATAAGGGGACCTGAAGGATGTCGGCGATGGCCGTGATGTTTTTCTCAACGCTTTTCCCCAGTTCAGAACTGGCTTTATCCTTGGCGTCCTTGTAACCGATGAAAATCGATATGGCCGAAACACAGGTGACGGTCAGAATAATGCTTGTCGTGAGCCTGAAGGAGATGGACCGGCCTTTGGTTTTCCGGCGGCCCTGCTCCTGCTCTGTATCCGGCGCATTGAAAGAAGTGGCCATAGGTGCTTTGTCGATTCCTCGAATGGGTTCACGCCTTGATATAACGTCCCTGCTATTTGATTTTGCCTTGCTTTTTCATTTTTTCGTAGGCTTTGTCCAGGCGATTGACAATGTCCTGGCCTTCGGGGAGTTTTTTCGTCACCACAAAATAACAGGGCAGGGCTGAAATCTGGTTGTAGGATAGATCCGGAATCCTGATTTTCTGCAAGGCCGCTTCCGAAGGTTCTTTATAGTCGAGCAGGTAATCCGCCCTTCCTGCAAGAAGCATATTGAACGCGGCGTCATGCTTGTTCGCCTTGATATGATTGACGTTGTTTTTCGGATCTTCGATGAAAGTAATCCACCCACCGTAACTGTACCCTCTCATGACAATCAGGGATTTTCCTGAAAGATCGGCCTGAGAAAGTATGGGGGGTTTCTTTCCCCGGGTGTAGGCTCTTAAGACAAGTTCGGCAATGACGGATTTCCCGATATACGATTTCCCCTCGAATTCAGGGAGGGTTTTTAGACCCATCCAGATGTCCAGATCCCCTGAACCGATGTAGCTGGCCAGCCGTCTGACCGGGTATGAGACAGCCACAAAATCACAGCCGGCTTCGGGATAGACCTTTTGGGCCAGTTCGATGAGAATACCCGCCGGCTTTCCCTTGTCATCGGTATAGGTAAACGGCGGGAATTCGATGTATCCCAGTTTGAGTGTGATGGCGTGGACATCCGCCGATAAAAAAAGAAACAACAACGCCAGTGTCGACGCTATCTTCCGACCGTTCATAATCCCCCCCCGTTACACACGTTCTATGCAAGCAACGCTTTGTTTTTTTTGAAGAATTCAATTCCTGCTTCGTATCCGATATCACGAAGTTTCCTGAAATTCGAGGCGCTCCAGTCCATGACATAGGGCGCGTGGTCCTCCGGGATTGTAAACCCCACTTTAAGTAGATTTTTTTTACCTTTGTGTTTTGCTTCGTATAGCTTTGTATCATCTTCCGCAATGGTTATAAAGGGCAACATGATGGAAAGGTTGTAAGCGTCATAAAGGCTGTTTGGCGTTCGAATCACGGCCTCTTTGTTGAGGATGTTCATCACTACGAGGGTTTCGATGTCGTCATTTTCCCGGGATTCCATCAATCCCTTGTAATTGAGGCTGTCGAGATAGGAGCCTTCGCCGTACCATTTGCCGTTGATCTTTTGCTGTGGGCAGATGTAAAACAACGAGGAGCCCGCGATCAAATGCTGCATGGTGATTTCGTTCTTGTCGAATATTTCGATGCGTTTGTCCGTGACGTTCATGGCGTTGATGTAGACGTCCCGATCCAGGTTTTTGATATTTTCGAAATCGATGAACGCTTCGAGGAACGGAGCGATACGGCTGATGGAGGTCTGTTCGGGCAACATGAAGCCGGGGGTCAGGGCCGTCAGCCAGTACAGATACGTATCACAGAAAAACCGCTGTATTTCGTTTTTTGGATCGATGGTGTAAAAGGGGTTAAAGCTTGTCATGGCACTGATCCAGGCATCGGCCATGGGATTCAAGGCTCCGCCGTTTTTCTGGAACACCTTGTAATTGGACTGGCACACCGTATGGTATATCATGTCCGAAAGACCCGAGGCGTTACACCACATCTCAAGGGCTTCCCTGCCGGTCATGCCCGCAGCCGGGCTTGTGTACGTCAGGGTAAGCACCGATCCGATGCAGGCCCCTGAAATGATGTCGAATCGGACGCCCATTTCATCCAGAGCGATAAGAGCTCCGGCTTCCAGTCCTCCCAACGGGCCTCCGGCCCCCAGCAGCAATGCTTTTTTCTTCATGGCGTTCTCCTTCACACAGCGACGAGTTTTCATCGCGTTTCATGGGTTAGCGTACCAGCCTGTAAGATTGTATTCCAAAAAAAAGTGTCAATAATATGAAACTAAAGATTCTTAACGAATGTCAGATTCAATTTGGTGTTTACCGGGATGCCTGATGTCTACATGCCAAAGGCTCCTGGGCATTGATGGATAGGATTGAATGAGTTTCAGATATTATAGCAGAGAATGAAGGAAAATCAACACGAGATCTCTTCCCTTTCAGGCATCATTGTTCTGTAAGGACAAGCTTGACCGCAAGGACCATGAACACAATCCCGGCGATTCGGTTCAATACGGTCTGCACCCTGGGTGATCCCGTAAGCCACTCCCCCAGGATTCCGGCGCTGAGAGCAATGCCTCCGAAGACCATAAGGGTCGCACTAATAAAAAGGCAGCCCAGAACAGCGATCTGGCCGGGCAGAGAGCCGTGAGACGGATCGGCGAACTGAGGGAGATAGGCGAGAAAGAATATGGACACCTTGGGATTTGTGACGTTCATGATCACGCCACGACGATAAAGTTTAAGCCGGGTCATCCGGCCTTCATCCACTGTTTCCATTGAGTTGTTCTCACTTCGGAATGCCTGAAACGCGAGAAGCAGCAGATAAGCAGCCCCGATCAGTTTAAGCGCCGTAAAAGCTATGGCGGACGCTTTGAACACCGCCGCAACCCCCAGCGCCACGGCGGAGGTGTGAAACACCAGCCCCGTGCACAGTCCCAGTGTCACCATCAGCCCCGCAGACCGTCCGTGGAGCGCCGACTGGGTGAGGACAAACAGGTTGTCCGGGCCTGGGGAGAGGGCGAGGAGGAGAGATGTGGCAAAAAAAGGAATGAAGGTATCGTATGTCATAAAATGATCATTTGAATAGAAAAAACGCGGCTAAAAAAACCGCGTTTTTTCATCTTCTTAAAGCAGATTCAATATTATTTTAAATATCAGGGACATCAAAGACAGCTGTCGTCGTATCGGTTGCTCCATCGTTTCCTAAGATGGTCAGGGTTGCAGAGCATCTGTGCCCGGCATTTGTCAGAAAGCCATATGAAAATGGCTGGAGGCTTGTCTGAACAATGGTGTCGATGGTCGTACCGGTCGTCACATCGGTTAAAACCCACGTCCAGCGTGTGATCGTCTGACCAGCTGCATCATTGAATCCAGATTCGTCACTAAAAACGACCTGCAAGGTGTCTTCATCAATATAATAAGAGAAATCAGCGTTAAAAGTCCCGTTAACGACCCGGATGGTTGTCCTTACCACAGTGTCATGAGGATAACCCGGACAATAAGCTGAAACGACAACAGTTTCAGGTTTATTTGTCGCTTGATACCAGACTTCCGGGATATCTCCTTTTGAAATATCAACTGACAGTGATTTTACAGCTTTTTCATTTTTTTCATCCCATAAATAGCCAGAGGCATTGGAACTCAATGAAAAAGACATACTACCACCGGTCATTGGGTTCCCTTTTGTATCAAAAAGAGTGACAGCTATAAAAGTTCCGGATGGACTTGAAGGGTTTGACAAATCAATGACCGGGTCCAAAGCTTCAATCTGGTAGGGCAGGCCTTCATCATCACCGCAGCCTGTTAAGATCGAAAGGCACATCACAAACAATATTACTGAAATACCTTTACCGATTATTTTCATAACACGTACTCCTTATGATGTTCACTCATTATCATTTTTCGAAACGTTAGCGTTCTGTCTCTTCATAACTAACAATCCTCGGAGTCAGGAAAACAAGGAGTTCCTGCTTGTCTTCAGACTGAATCCTGGATTTGAACAGCCAGCCCAGAACCGGGATATGCTGGAGAAGGGGGAATCCCTCTTCCGTCATGCTCTTGTTGGACTTGATGATACCGCCGATGACGATGGTGTCGCCGTCGCTGATGAGAAGTTCGCTTTCCACTTTTTTCGTGGTGATGGTGGGGCCGAGGTCCGTCACACCGCCGACGTCGTTCTTGTCGATGAGAACCTTCAAGGCAATCTTGTTGTCCGCCGTTACATGGGGGGTCACCGTCAGTTTCAATTCGATTTTTTTGAAGGTGGTCTGGGTGCCATCACTGCTCACCGTGGAGAAGGGAACTTCAACGCCCTGCACGATGGTGGCTTCCTTATTGTCCATGGTCAGGACTTTGGGCGCGCTGATGATTTTTCCTTCACCCTTGGATTCCATGGCTAGGAGTTTGGCGTTCAGCAGGAACTGGGCGTTGCTGAGCTTAGTGAAATTGATGCCGATGCTGGATTCGGCGGCCACGGTATTGTTCATGGCCACTTTGTAACCGTAGGTTCCGCCCAGGGTGTCGTTGTAGATGTCGTAATTAGGGTTGGAATTGATGCCCCACTCAGTTCCAAGGTTTCGCGAAAACGTGGTGGTGGCCTCGACAATCCGGGCTTCAATAATCACCTGGGGTGTTATCTTGTCCAGCTTTCGAATCAGGTTTCGGGCCTGCTTGATCACATCTTTTGTATCGGTGAGAATCACCTGATTCGTCCGAGTGTCCACACTGGCTTTTCCTCGGTCCTTGGTAATAATCTTTTCAAGGTGAGGCAGGATTTCTTTATCCGCATTGGAGTAGTTGATGAGGATGTATTCCGTGATTAGCGGTTCAAGATCCTTTTTCTTCATCTTGGTTTTTTCTTCAGCGGCAATATACTCCAGCCGTTTTTCTTCTTCTTGTTTCAGGGTCTCAAGGGTGGCGATGCGGTGGATTCCGCCTTCGGTGGTCATGCCGAGCATGTTCATCTTGAGAACCAGATCAAGCACCTGATCCCAGGGCACAGGTTTGTCCAAAGTCATGGTGACTTTGCCGCTTACATCCTTGTCGATGGCAAAGTTCTGGCCGCTGACCGCACGGATGATCCGGAACACGTTTTTGATGTCGGTTTCAAAAAAATCCACGGAGATTTTTTCACCGGTGTAGCGTTTCTTAGGAATAAAGCTGGAATATCCGGGATCCGGTGCCTTGATGTCCAGGTCGGCGTCGGAAGGCGCTCCGTATAGAGACCCGGAAGACTTGGAGTCCATGCGTGATTTGGATAAGTCAGCTCCCCGGTCCAGTTCACG
The DNA here is from genome assembly GCA_020723285.1 of Desulforapulum autotrophicum. Taxonomy (GTDB): domain Bacteria; phylum Desulfobacterota; class Desulfobacteria; order Desulfobacterales; family Desulfolunaceae; genus DYJE01. Next base: position 74,247 of record DYJE01000005.1, read on the forward strand.
AACAGGGTCTGTCGATGATCCGGCCCTCAGTTCCACGACTTTCCCGTCGGAAACCGAACCGGCTGAGGATACCCTCGGGCTTTCAGCGCCTGATGCTTCCATTTCAATGTCACGGATTTCGGAAGTCCGGCTCAGCACCGCTTTCCAGGGAGCAAGACCCGCTTTGCTTTCCGGTTTGGGTCTTACGGATGATTTGGCAAAGTCGATTCTGATGATACCGTCCTGTTGGTTGACGCTGAAAGGAACCGCCTGGCGAAGTTCAATGATAAACAAGGCGTTGTCTTTCATTCGGCGGGTCTGGACGGGGATGATCCTGTTAACGGCACTGTCGAACCGGGTGGTGATGAACGGAAACTTCCTGCTTTTTGGAAGTGTGGTATCGTACAGCCTGAAATGGATGGTCTTTTTATCTTTCTTTTTTGTCGTGTATTTAACGGGATAAGCCGTTTCGATGGTAAAAACAGACTTGCCGTTTTTCTCCGAGGTAAAATCAACCCGTTTGACCCAGTTTTTTTCCTGAGCAACATGGGCCTCCTTTTCAGCCGGGGCCGGAGTGGCATCGCTGGTGGCTTCAGAGACAGCGGGTGTCGGTTCCGCTTTTTCAACGGGTGGAGTTTCTGAAACGGTTTCCTTAGCCACCGGTTCACTGACCGCGATGGCTTTAACGGGCTCATCGGCCATCACCGAACCGTGGGGCTCTTTGTCAATGCTGCCCGAATCAGCCAGAAGGCGGGTACCGATCTGTATTTCAATGCCTTCGTCATGTGCGCTGGCATTGTAGGTTTTGAGGTTGTCGTTGTTGGTGTCCACCACAACCCGTGTTTTTGAAGCGGTGCTGCAGTATCTGACCTGTGTCACGCCTTTGGAGTTGACAGCGATCTTCTGTTCACCCTTGGCTTTGATTCCGTTCAGTTTGTATATGTCGCAGACGATTCGGGCAGAAGTCTTCTTATCACCGGGTATGGTGAATATTTTGTAGTCCTTGATTTTCCCGTCGGCCTTGATATCCACAACAACATGGTCGCCTTCAACTTTCTTTTTGACGGCAATGACTTTGGTGGCATTTTTTTCTGTTTCAACGACAGTTGATACTGCAGGTGGGAGTGTTTCACTGTCTGGATGAGCAACAGTCTCTGAAATGTCGATGACCGGATCGGCTGTGACCTCGGCTTTTACCGTACTGCCCTCCGCTGATGCAGAAGCCATATCACCGGACGGGGTTTCGGGTTTGATTTCCGAAACCGGTTCAACTGCTTGCGCTTCGGCTGATTTTGAATCAGAGGTATTATCCGCCGTTTTATCAATGGATGCAGCCTCTTCGGTTTTTAAAGACTCGGTCGGCGATTCAACCGGACCGTTGTCGGGTGCGGCGGCCACTTCGGTGCTTTCAACGGTGGGATTGGTTGCATCCGCTGTTTTTTCGACGGTTTTTTCTTCAACGCTCTGCACGGATACTTCTTCAAGTTCTTCTTTGTCCGTTGAAGCGGCTTTTAGAGCCTCTGTTCCTTCGTTCGCCGTAACAGGTTCTTCCGTGACGGACGAGGCATCATTGGCAGTCACAGGCTCTGTTTCTGAAACCACAGCCGCTCCATTTTCCGCATGAGCGTCTGGTTTTGCCAGGCTGATCACAAGGCTGTTTTCTTCTCTGACCACATCGTAGTCCACGTCTTTGGTAAGAAGAATTTTTATCCGTGAATCGGAGCCCGAGGCATGATCCTGCTGCGATGTCTTGACCGAATCAAGAAGTTCGCCCTGGGGGGGGTAGTCAGGCTGGACCCCTTCGAGTTTCGTTCCGGGGAAATAAAGAACGATACCCAAAGGGGAAGACTGCTTGACCGATGTATAACGCAAGGGACTGTTCCCCAGAATACGGACTTTGACTGCACCTGCCTCATCGGATGTGGATATGCCCGTGATGGACCTTTCGCCGCTGGTGCCTGCTGCACCGGGAGCTGCAACGCCGCCTGTCTTTGTAGAAGCGCAACCCGCTCCGATCAACATGATTGTAAAGGCAAGCAGCATCGCCTTTGACCTGATGTTAAAACATTTCGAAATAGTGTAAAGCATATCACATTTCTCCAAGAGGTTTTTGAAGCTTCAGTTCCCTTTTTCGCACAATGATCTTACCCAGCAAATCTTCCACTTCTTCTTCAATAATGACTTCATTTAGTCTAATATCAACAACCCGACCCGAGTTTATTCCGATAAATGTTCCTTTCTTAATTACATGCCCTTTGCCGGTGGATTCCTGAACCATGGCGATATTTCTTTCCGGTCCGACGATAATGGCCGTCAGTTTCATCTGGCTGATATCGAGATTTTCAAGGGGTGTCAGCTTTCCTTTCCTGGCATCCCGGATGGTCTGCTGCCTGATGCCGGTGTTTCCTCCTTTACCCGGCTTGGTCTGAAACAGGGGCTCAAAAGGATCGATCCGGCCCTTTGGATCATAAGTTGGCAGCGCATCGGTTTTCGCATCACCACCCAAGGCAAAGGCGGGAGGCATCATACCCGCGGGTGAGACTGCAAGGCCAGGTGCAGGGGATGACATGGACAAACCTGGGTCCGACGGCAGGGCGGGAGTGGAAGAAGCGCCCCCTGGAAGTGGTGTCACGGCAACGCCTGAACCTGGAGGAGGAGATGCCGCGTTTGTCACCGGACCGGGCCCTGGTGGAGCTGGCGGTGGTGTTTCAGCTGGCTTAACCGGCTTCTCGATTTTAAATGACTTGACTTCCGGTTCCTGAACCGGATCATCCTGCTTTCCGCAACTGGAGAAACAGACCATAAGAATCAAGAGAATGGGCAGACTGATTACTGCTGTTGTTTTTTTAAACATAGAGGCACTTTAATTCTTTGATGGTGTTAAAAGTTATTATGCTGATCCTGATTTAGCTGATTTTTTCTTTTTGGGTTTTGCCTTGTCAGCTTTTTGGTCCGCACTTTGTTCTATAAATTTATAAGTTACGGCCTCACATATCGTTTTCAGCTTTGTTCCCGATCCCTCTTTGTTATCTTTGGCCTGGGCAGCATCGATTTTGATGTTTCTGAAGTTGACAATGCGATTCAGGCTCGAAACCTTGTCGAAAAACATCACCGTATTGTGAAAGTTGCCTATGATTTCCATATGGACGGGAATTTCTCCATAAAAACCTTTTCCGACTTCCGCTTTGGGTTCGAAGGTCGCAAATTCGATGCCTGTGTCCTGACCGACCTGGGAAATGCTGGTGAGCAACGCAGGAATTTCTTTGGTTTCCGGGAGAGCCTTCATCACTTTCCGGAATTCCGTTTCCTTCATGGTCCGCTCGTTTCTCAGGGATTCCAGCTTCATGGCCTTTTGTTTGGCAAGAGTCAGTTTGGCGTTAGTCGCTTCATATTCGGTATTGTACTGATCCGTTTGATCGATGATCGGAGCCACCAAAACCCAGAAGCCACCGAGAACAATGATCAGGGTCAATGCGCAAATCAGGAGACGGGTCTTTCGGTCGAATTCCTCGATTTTTTTGTAAAGCTGTTCCATGGATCGCGAAAAATTGAAGTTTTTCATCATTTTAGCGCCTTGCCGGATTCGGTGGTTTTTGTTTCAATGCGTTTGACGGTGCCCGTGAGTTCAAAGGATTTCAGTTTGATATTTGCCGATTCGCTTTGCTTCAGAACCTTAAGGGAAGCATCGGTGAACAGGGGGGATGCCTGGAGCCGCTTGTTGAAATCAGCCACAGTGATCTCGTCCAGGGCAAAGCCGTTGAGACTCACGCTACTGCCCTTGACTTCGAATTGGGTTAACCACATCCGTTCTTCGACAATAGAGTCTGTGAGAAGGGAAAGTAGGGTCACCGGTTCTTTACGGACTTTTTCAAGATCGTTGATGATATCGATCTTCCGTTGAAGAACTTCGTTCTCCTTGTTGATTTCATCCACTTCCTTGGCCTGCTGGGTGTATTTGACCAGATCCTGATTGACCGCTTCCACCTTCAGGCGCGCATCTTCCTCGTTGCTTGCAAGAAAACCGTAAACGCCAAACAGCACCACCACCAGGAGGCCGATCATCAAAAGGAAAATCGTAACCTGGCGTCTGACGTTTTCTTTCGTTCTGGCTGCTCGGAACGGCAGTAAGTTAATTCGTATCATTTGTCATCCACTTTCCTGATTGCTAATCCCATGCAGATTGCGCTCTGAGGAGCCATCTGGTCCATATAGTCTTTGTCAAAGCGATCGTTGTTAACAAAAACCCGCTTAAAAGGATCTATCACCTCGACTTCCGTGGAGGTTCTCAAGGCAAGCAGCTTTCTGAAATCGGCGATGTTTCCTCCACCGCCGCTCAATATAATCCGGTTGATACGCCCTTCGGGGTACGTTGAGTAGAAAAAATCGAGAGCGCGGCTGATCTCCGTGCACCAGTCGCTTGTCACCGTCGAAATGATCTCTTTCAGATCTTCCGTGGAGATTCTGGAGCGGTCTTCCTCCATTTTGATATCCTCGGCATCTTCGATGGAACAATCGGCAATGGATGCAATTTTTCGGTTGATCTGATTGCAGCCCAGGGATACGTCGCGCATGAAAAGGGATGTTTTGCCTTTCAGGATGTTCAGGGTTGTTTTTCCGGCCCCCACATCGATCAGGGCGACATATTCCTCGCCGGGATTATCCTCGTCCAGATAGCATTCCTCATAGATATTCTGGAGGGCGAAAGCGTCGACATCCACAATGCACGGACTGAGCCCGGCCATTTCAAGAACGTTGACATAGTCGGATATCATCTCTTTTTTTGCGGCAACCAGAAGGACGCTCATTTGATTGGGATTGTGCTCGCTGTCGCCCAGAATCTGAAAATCGAGGTTCACGTCACTGATATCGAAGGGGATGTACTGTTCCGCCTCGAAATGTATCGTGGACTGAAGAGCCTCTTCCGTCATGGTCTGGACATTGATTTTTTTGACCACCACCGAATAGCCGCCGATGGAGATGGCCACATTACTCTGTTTGATGTTGAAGGTTCTGAACAGTTGCCGGATGGCATCGGCCACCTCTTCAGGATCTTTGATCACCCCTTCTTCAATGGCCCCATGGGGCATGTCGACGATGCCGAATTTTTTCAGGACAGGTCCGTTTTTCGAGTCGATGATTTCCGCGACTTTGATAGCACTGGAACCGATATCCAGACCAACCAGGTTTTTTTTGTTTCCAAATCCCATAATTTGCCCTTATTCGCCAAAAATCTTGTCTTTGTCAGAAAGTTTATAGTTCAAGGCCAAAATAATTTTTCTCTTGGTCTCCATACGGCATGGCAGCCCTTTTTCTATACGATCAATGGTAATTGGAGAAACGTTTGCTTTCTTGGCAAGTTCCGCTTTACTCATCAACATAGATTCGCGAATTTTTTTTAGAGAGTTCTTTGCCATGAGTCCATATCCTGTATGACCTGCCTTATAATAATGATATACAGCGGATAATATTTCAATATTGGTTGATGTCATCTTCTTGTGTTTGTTAAAGATAATTATATGTTATTATTTTTAAGTCAAGAAAATTATATTGGAATTTTAGTCAATTAGCTTATGTTGTTCTTTTATGTCATCCAAGACACCATATCTTGTGTTGTTCATATTGTTAATTTTTAAAAAATTCCATAAATAAGGGCTGTTAGTGACACTTTTTTAAAGCTTTGCAATAGATATTTCGCACATGCCCGATCGGACAGACGCACAGAATTCAGACATAGAAATAACGATCAGGAATGGACAACCGGTACAGGATGAAAAGAGCCTCAGCGCAAGAGATTATTTGGATAACACGGGAATGCGTGTTATGACATAATAACAAATTCAACCGTTGAGCAAAACAAAAAAAAAGAACACACAAAACAAACCACGGGCAGGCAACCCTTTGTTCAGGAGTTATGGATACCATTCTCATAGTCGATGATGAAATCAGTTACTTGAAACTGCTGAGAGCTGTACTTGAAGAGGAAGGTTACGCCATCGTCACGGCCGAACACGGTCCCGAGGCCATGGAGATCCTGAAAAATTCGGATATTGACCTTATTATTACAGACATGCGGATGCCTGAAATGAATGGACTTCAGCTTCTGGATGCGGTCAGAAACGGATGGCCGGATATTCCGGTGATCATCATGACGGCACACGGGTCCATAGAAAAAGCAGTGGAGGCCATGCAGAAAGGGGCCTTTACCTATATTCAGAAGCCTTTTGAAAACAACAGCCTGCTCGCATTTGTGACGAAGGCCCTGACGCTGTCCCATGTCTTGCAAGAGAATAAACGTCTACGGAGTACCATTCAGACCCAGTTCCGCTTTGGCAATATTATCGGTAAAAGCAAAGGCATGCACGATGTCATGACCCTTGTGAACAAGGTGGCCCCATCATCTGCCAGTGTACTTGTGGAGGGGGAAAGCGGAACAGGCAAAGAACTTATCGCCCGCTCCATTCATTTCAACAGTCCGAGAAGAAACGCGGCGTTTGTCGCTCTTAACTGTGCTGCGCTGGCAGAAAGCCTGTTGGAAAGCGAACTTTTCGGCCATGAAAAAGGGTCATTTACAGGTGCCGCAAATACGAAGAAGGGCCGTTTTGAGTTGTCGGACAAAGGCACTCTGTTTCTCGATGAAATCGGCGAGCTGAGCCCAAATCTCCAGGTCAAATTGCTTCGGGTCATTCAGGAAAAAAGCATCGAACGGGTGGGGTCGACCCAGTCCCTGAAAGTGGACTTCCGCCTTATCGCCGCGACCAACAAGAATCTGAAAGAAGAAGTGATGGCCGGTCGTTTCCGGGAGGACCTGTATTATCGTCTGAAAGTTGTATACATCCATCTCCCGCCATTGAGAAAAAGACCTGAAGACATTCTTCCTCTGGCGCAGCACTTCTTTCATACGTTTCTGGATAGAAGTCCGGAAATGAAGCACATCAGGGGTTTCGACGCGGAGTGCGAACGGATGCTGCTGCGTTCTAAATGGCCCGGAAATGTCCGGCAACTGGAGAATTCCATCGAAAGCGCCATGATTCTTTGCGCCGGAGATTTGATCTCCACTTCGGATCTTCCTTCGGAGATTTTTGATGAAGCTGTCCAGCTCCCCAAGGCAGAAACCCTTGATTTGAGTCGGGGGTTGTACGAATCTCTTGAGATGTTTGAGCGGAACATGATTGTGCATGCATTGAAAGCCGCCAACGGGGTTCAGTCCCAGGCGGCAAAAATCCTGAAAATCGGAAAAAGCGGCTTGAACCAGAAGATTAAAAAAATGGGGATCGAGTTTGCACCGCCCCCCAAAAAAAAGTAAATCGCTGGCAAAGAACCTCTTTGCCAGCGATCATCCTATGATTTCCTTTAAAAAAGGCAGGAGCTTGTCTTTGATTTCAGGCCTGTCCATGGCAAACGCCACATTGGCCATCTGGAATCCGGCCTTGTTTCCACAATCGAACCTTCTTCCTTCGAACCGGTAACCGAAGATGGGTTGGGACTGAAGGAGAATGCTCATGGCGTCAGTGATCTGAATCTCATTGCCCGCGCCTTTCTTTTTTTCGCCAAGGATGGAGAATATTTCGGGAGTCAGAATGTACCGGCCGATGATTGCGAGGTTCGATGGGGCCTCCGCAGGTTTGGGTTTTTCCACAAGGGCATCCAGCTGAATAACATGGTCTTCGATGTCTTTCCCGCTGATGATTCCGTATTTATCCGTTTCTTCGGGCGCGACTTCCATCACGGCGACCATGGACGCCCTTAATCTGCAGAAACGCTGAATCATCTGCGAAAGGACAGGACGATCGGACTTGACCAGGTCATCCGCCAGGAGAACGGCAAAAGGCTCATCGCCTACAACATCCCTGGCACACCAGATGGCATGTCCCAGTCCAAGGGGTTCATTCTGACGGGTGTAGATGATGGTGCCCGTTTCAGGGACAAGGCTGGTGATAGCTTTGAAATCGTGGTCTTTATTTTTGGAAAGTAGGATGTTTTCCAGCTCGAAGGATTTGTCGAAATGATCTTCGAGGGCTGTTTTGCCACGGCCTGTGACAAAGATGATCTGTTCGATGCCTGCGTTCAAAGCTTCTTCCACGGCGTATTGAATCAGCGGTTTGTCAACGACCGGCAGCATTTCCTTGGGCAGGGCCTTGGTTGCGGGAAGAAATCGTGTGCCAAGTCCGGCAACGGGGAAAACGGCTTTTTTAATCTTCAAATCAGTCCTCCATGAGTCAAGGGCAAGCATATGTGAAAGTAAGAAGGCTTAAAACGCCTTTTTTCTGTCGGTCACAAATCTATAAAAGGTATTGATGCCAAAATCAACAGCCTAAAAAAAATATTGAATAAAACAAAAAATACGTTTACCCTACGTGTTCTATTTACTCGAATAATTATGAATATTTATCAATGAATACAAGGATATGATGGACATGAATTCCAACGATGCACAAAACAAGGCCCAGATAACCCCGGTTAAGTTCGGACTTGACAACACATTCAAATTTGAATGCCACAAAAATATCAGCTGTTTTACAAAATGCTGCCGTGGAATCGACATCATGCTGACGCCTTATGACATAGTTCTTCTGAAAAACAAACTGGGATTGAGTTCCGAAGAGTTTCTCGCCATATACACTGAACCCAAACTCCTCGAAAAAACCGATCTTCCTGTGGTCACCCTTAAACTTCTCGACGACGACATCCGGTCCTGTCCGTTCGTCAAGGATGAGGGCTGCATCGTTTACGACTCCCGCCCCACCACATGCCGGTACTACCCTCTGGGTGTGGGAACCCTGAGCCACAAAGAGGGCACTGATGAGGACGCCTTTTATTTTTTTGTCCATGAACCCCATTGCAAAGGATTTGAAGAACAGAAAGAATGGACGGTGCGTGAATGGCGAAAAGACCAGGGTGTGGATATCCATGACGAAATCAATGAAGGCTGGGCTGATCTTCTTGTTCTGAAACGCTCGTTTCCTCAAAACGTCATGCTGACAGACAAGGCCAAACAGATGCTTTTCATGGCCTGTTACAACATAGATAAATTCAGGGAATTTGTTTTCGGGAGCTCGTTTCTGAAACTTTACGCGATAGACCCCGATACAGTGGAAGCCATCCGCAGTGATGAAGTCGCTCTGCTGGAATTCGGGTTCAGCTGGCTCAAGGATGTCTTTTTCAACAAGGAGGAAAAGGTCTATCCCATGAATGGCCAGGAAGTAGAGAAAAGGAAAAAAACCGGCGAATAGTCTGATCAAACCGGCTTCCCCTTCATGAAGGGCAGCCGGTTTGACGTTCACTATGAACATTACAGTTCAGAATAATGCAGATCTGAGAAAACAGACGGATCAGAAAGCCTTTTTTCAATATCCACCGCAAAAAAATCTCCAACAGGCTTCAGAATTTCCGGACTTTCCCTGAATACACGACGAAGAGTGTCCATCACATAATCAAACCCTCTTGGTGTCATTTTACCCAGGGGTTTTCTGCAAGGGCCTGCGGGCATTCCCAGGATATTCATGGCTGTTTTCACCCCCAGGGGGTTCCGGGCGCGGCACTGGACATCGCCATAAGGTGTTTGTTCCGTAGTGACCACCGTGGTCAGTCTGAACAGAGGCTCCAGTTTTTCAAAAAGAATCTTAGCTTCAGAAAGACGATTGTCGCTGATCAAGCGAACAAGAGCCGTCACATGGCCGGGAGCTATGTTCGAGGCCACGGAAATCAGGCCGCAGGCACTGATGGACCCATCGGTCATCATATCGAAGACAAGGGCGTCGTCACCCGAAAAAATCCGGTAACCCGGTCCACAGACATTCCGAGTCCGTCTCATGTTATCCAGGTTGCCCGTGGCTTCTTTGACACAGTTGACGTTCGGGTATTTCTCATTGAGCAGCGCCAGGTCTTCCGGTAAAAGCTGGGTTCCGGTTCTCCCCGGAATCACGTAAGGAATGATCGTCAGATTCGGAAACGCTTCGGCAATGGGTGAAACATATTCGCGGCGGATCTCCAGGGAGCTTGGACCATTATAATATGGGTCGACAAGAAGGACCGCATCGACTCCGGAATCTTTGGCATGCTGGGTCGCCACCAGGGCCTCCCTGGTGTTGTTGCTTCCTGTTCCGGCGATACAGATGCACTTGTTTTTTGTTTTTTGAGCAACGGTTTCAATCACCTTGTTATGCTCGTCCCAGACTAGAGTCGGGCTTTCACCTGTGGTACCCACGGCAAGGATGCCCGTGATTCCGTTGATAATCTGAAACTCAGTCAGCCGCTCAAGACCGTCATAATCGACGTCATCATTGATGAAGGGCGTGGCAATCGCTGTGTAACAGCCGGTTTTCATACTGCCTCCTGTTCTTTTTTGTGGTTCGTCGCGTAACTTGGAAAGATAAAAAAAGTTCAGACTTTTTGTCAACGAAATATATTCCAAATATGAATTTTATTTAATCCGGTCTTTATCATGACCGGTCCTTCTTTTTCAGCGGAACTCATTTTATGGATTGTAAATAACCCATGAATAATGATAGATACTTCTGTTTTTAATAACTTTAAGAAGAATAGAAGGTGTCTCCATGGTCAAAGCAAAAAACGCCGATGAATACATCGCCCAAATCCGGCAGGGAATCGCATCAAATCCCGAATGCGGAACAAGCCACTACAATCTTGCCGTCGCCTTGATGGGCCAGAGAAAATATGAAGAAGCGGAAAAAGAGCTCCAGGAAGCGGTGGGGTGCAGTCCGACCCTGGCCGAAGCCTATGTGCAGTTAGGAGCCATCTGTCTTCAGCGCGAGGATGTGGACGGGTGTCTTTATTACAACAAACTCGCCACCAAATCCCGCGCCGGATTTTCAATAGGATATGGAAACATCGGCTTTCTGGAACTTCAGCGTGGCAACATTGACGAGGCGATCAAAAACCTTCATAAAGCCATTGTTTACAATTCCCTTTTTCTTCAGGCCTACACCACTCTGGCCAATGCGTATCTCATGAAGGGTCTTGTTGACGAGAGCATCGAAACAAGCCGTAAAGCGCTCGAAATTGAACCGGATTTTCCCATTGCCCACAACAACATCGCCATCGCTTATCTTGAAAAAAACGAATACAAGAAAGCGGTTGAACATTTTGACCGCGCCAGGGAACTGGGGTACGACGTAGCCCAGGAGCTTCTGGCCGAAATTGAAAAATACAGGGATTGATCAACGACATGACCCCTGTCATCACGTTCTCTGTGTCCAGTCCTGACAACTGTGTGACTCCGGCTTCAAGTGAATGGGGTATCCGTTTGCCAGCCGAGGGAAACCCTGACCTTCCACAAGGGAGGATGCGAGTCACTGTGGGGGACTATTTCCGAACTTCGGAAATATTTCTGGCGGAAAACGACTATTCGGTCATAAAAAAAGCGGCGCTGCACAACCTGAATCAGTCTATCACTCCATCGGACATAAAAACCGTTAATATTTGCCTTGTGAAGCACGGCCGATTTTATCATCCCGCAAAAGTCATTCTGGGTATGATCGATGGAAATTTTTTTTCCATGGCCCTCAACATGGCTTTTTCATCCGAAGGCATTGCCTGTGCCGGCAGAGAATACCGCTCGCTTTCAGCATTGGGTTTCATGACGGACCAGATCCCGAAGGTTTACGGTCAATTCTCATTATCTTCCAAGGCTGAATTCGCCTGTGTGGCTTTTTTGGCCGAGTGGTTTGAAAACTATCACGAGTTCCATCTCAGCCTTGATCATGCCGGAGCGCAGAAGCTTATAGTCTGGGACTCGGGAACCGGTCATTATTTTCTTTCAGATGATGACACGTACTCGGTTTACAGACAGGCTGCAGGGATCATGACCCGCTGCTATAACCCCTATACCTGTGAGCTGGTTCAGCCCTGGCATCACGCTGCGGGTGATTTTGTCGTTAAACGATGTAACGGGACAGTTGACGTCCGGTTGATCACCGTTCGTCAGTACACCTCCCTTTTCCAGGATGCCCCGGACGCCGATGATCTGGAAAGCCTTTCAGAAGCAGCGGTTATGTTTCTGATCGGTCTTTCGATCCGAATGCGCCTTGACAGACTGGACGGTGTCGGGGAGCCGGCCTGGGCGGCACCCTCAGCAGTTGCCGCCACGGTTGACGGTTTTTTGGATGGCTTACAAACCCGTTCGCCCGAACAGAAACAACATATCATAAAAACGCTGGGCACCCTGAGCCTTGATGACATTCAGGAGTATGCGGAGATGATCATGGATTCGTACAACCCCATGTCACCTGATTTAAAGCTTATTGAAAAAAACATTATAAATCATGGGCTCGAGCTTTATCAATCCATGCTTTGTTACCGAACGTGAACGATGAACACAATATATTCCGGAAAAACGTCAGGCGTCCCCAATATCGTGTCCGCTCCCTGGTTTTCAGGGCGTGGAAACACCGTAAAAACGTGAAAAGAAGACCTTTTTTATTGACAATGAAAACCAATCCCTTTATACCATGTACTTTGAATATCAGGGTAATGCATATCGAATAATTGTAAAAGGCGATAAATATTTATAATTATTTTAGTTAGTTATAGTCTAGTGGAGTAGCTCGACAACCCGGTGTACGGGATAAACGAAGGTCCTTCGTAGTGTCGAGTTGAGAACATTTTTATCAAATGGAGGTAAGGTAATGGCAAAGCATAAAACACCTTTGTTAGACCAGCTTGAATCCGGTCCGTGGCCAAGTTTTGTGTCCGACATCAAGCAGGAAGCAGCTGCAAGGGCAAAAAACGTCAAAGGTCTCGACTATCAGATTCCCGCTGACGTGTGTGAAGATCTTCTCGGTATCCTTGAACTTTCATACAAAGACGGTACGACCCACTGGAAACATGGCGGTATCGTAGGCGTTTTCGGTTACGGCGGAGGTATCATCGGCCGTTACTGCGACAAACCCCTTGATTTCCCCGGCGTAGCCGCTTTCCACACCGTTCGCGTGGCTCAGCCCGGCGGTAAATACTACACCAGCGCTTACCTGAGACAACTCATGGACATCTGGGACCTCAGAGGCAGCGGCCTTACCAACATGCACGGTTCCACCGGCGACATCATTCTTCTCGGAACCACCACTCCCCAGCTTGAAGAAATCTTCTATCAGCTGACCCATGAAATGAATCAGGACCTCGGCGGTTCAGGCTCCAACCTCCGTACTCCTGCGGACTGTATCGGCAGTTCACGCTGTGAATATTCCTGCATCGACACCCAGGAACTCTGCTACTACCTGACCATGAGATACCAGGATGAACTCCACAGACCGGCATTCCCCTACAAATTCAAATTTAAATTTGACGGTTGCCCCAACGGCTGTGTATGCTCCATCGCCCGTTCCGACCTTTCCTTCATCGGTACCTGGAAAGACGCCATCCAGATCAACCAGGCTGAAGTCAAAGCATATGTTGACGGCCAAAGCCCCGCAGGCGGCGGTTCACACAGCAGCCGTGACTGGGGTAAATTCGACATCCAGAAAGAAGTGATCGATCTCTGTCCCACCAAATGCATGGCCTATGTTAACGGCGAACTGAAAATCTATGACAAAGAATGCACACGCTGCATGCACTGCATCAACGTCATGCCCAAAGCCCTCAAACCCGGTAAAGAAAAAGGCGTTTCCATTCTTTGCGGCGCGAAAGCCCCCATCGTTGACGGTGCCCAGATGGGTACACTGATCAGACCATTCATCGCCGTTGATCAGACCATGGACAAACAGCTTTCCGATTTCGACAGTGAAGACGAATGGGTAGAATACCTCGACGAAAAATACGCCGACATCACCGAATTCGTGGAACTGGTCTGGGATTACTGGATGGAAGAAGGTAAAAACCGTGAACGCCTGGGCGAGCTGATGATTCGGGAAGGTCTCCAGAAATTCCTTGAAAAAACCGAAACTGACCCCATGGCTGTCCATGTTCAGCATCCCCGTACCAACCCCTACATCTTCTGGAAAGAAGATGAAGTAGACGGCGGCTGGGAACGTGACATCGAAGAATACAGAAAAGCGCATGCTCGCTAGGGAGGAATAATAATGGCTTTTATATCCGCAGGATACAATCCGGACAAACCCATGGAAAACCGTATCACCGATATCGGTCCCAGACATTACGATGAATTTTATCCGGAAGTGATCAAAAAGAATAAAGGAAAATGGTCACATCACGAAATTCTTGAGCCCGGTGTTCTTGTTCATGTGGCGGAATCCGGTGACAAAATCTTCACCGTTCGCTGCGGTGGTGCCCGTCTCATGACCGTCACCCACATCCGCGAAATCTGCGACATCGCCGACAAATACTGCAACGGTCATGTCCGTTTCACCACCCGTAACAACATCGAATTCCTCGTTGATACCCTGGACAAAGTCAACGCCCTCAAAGCGGACCTCGCCCAGAGAAAATTCGACGGTGGAAGTATGAAATTCCCCGTGGGCGGTACCGGTTCCGGTATCTCCAACATCGTTCACACCCAGGGCTGGATTCACTGCCACACTCCGGCAACGGATGCTTCCGGTACCGTTAAAGCCACCATGGACGCCGTATTCGAAGATTTCCAGAGCATGAAAATGCCTGCAAAACTCAGAATCTCCATGGCCTGCTGCCTCAACATGTGCGGCGCGGTTCACTGCTCCGACATCGCGATCCTCGGCTACCACAGAAAACCGCCAATCCTGGATCACGAATATCTGGACAAAGTCTGTGAAATTCCTCTGGCCGTTGCGTCCTGCCCCACGGCAGCCATCAGACCTTCCAAGGTCGAGCTTCCCAACGGTACGACGGTTAACTCCGTGGCCGTTAAGAACGAACGCTGCATGTACTGCGGTAACTGCTACACCATGTGCCCCTCAATGCCCCTTTCCGACAAGGAAGGCGACGGTATCGTTCTCATGGCCGGTGGTAAAGTTTCCAACAGAATCTCTGCTCCCAAGTTCTCCAAGGTTGTTGTGGCCTTCCTCCCGAACGAAACTCCTCGTTGGCCGACCATGACAGAAACCATCAAAAAAATGATCAACGCCTACTCCAACGGCGCCAACAAATACGAACGTCTCGGTGACTGGGCAGACAGAATCGGTTGGGAAAGATTCTTTGAAGTCTGTGAACTCGATTTCACACATCACCTGATCGACGACTTCCGTGATGCGGCTTACCACACATGGCGTCAGTCAACTCTGTTCAAATTCTAATGAATCTAAACAGAGCGTTATAAGTAAACGTGCTGACCGGGGCCTGTATTTTCAGGCCCCGGTCACTCATTAAAAAGGGAGAAACAAACATGGCATTAGATAAAGCGGAAGCTCAAAAAGTCATCGTTGACCAGCTCGAAAAAAAAGGTAAATCCAAATCTAAATTCTATCTGAAAGACTTTTACGCTTTTTTTCCTGATGAAAAACCCAGAACCGTTAAAAACATCGTGAATGAACTTGTTGGTGACGGGATTCTTGAATACTGGTCAAGTGGAAGTACAACGATGATCGGTCTTAAAGGCGCTGGAAAACAAGCCGGTGCAGAAGGCGAAGATTGATCCGTTTTTAGTTTTTGAAGGACCTTAAACGCAAGTGAATGACCATGTCTGATTCGAAGGTGGGATGTCCTGGTTTTTTTGTCTCCGCCCTTCGGGGAGGTTCCGGAAAAACCCTGCTGACCCTTGGTTTAACCGCAGCGTTCAGGGCCCTTGGCAAACGAACAGCTCCTTTCAAAAAAGGTCCTGATTATATCGATGCCGGCTGGTTATCTCTGGCAGCCGGCCGGCCTTGCTATAATCTTGACACCTATCTGATCCCCGAAGACCGTGTCCTTCAGTCATACATCGCAAACACAACACCTGATCATACCGACCTTGCCGTCGTTGAAGGCAATCGCGGTCTTTTTGACGGAATTGATCTGTCCGGTCGAACCAGCACGGCTGAAACGGCCAAGTTGTTAGGACTTCCCATCATTCTATGTCTGGACTGCACGAAGTCCACGCGAACCATGGCCGCTGCTGTGCTGGGCTGTTTGCACTTCGATCCGGACGTGCGAATCGGCGGTGTGATTCTGAACCGCGTGGCAGGGCCGAGGCATCGTGACAATGTGGCCGACAACATTCGGTATCATACCGGTGTGCCAGTTTTGGGGGCTATTCCCAAGCTTCGAAGTCATGATTTTCCGGAGCGACACATGGGCCTTGTCCCGACGGCTGAGCATGACTGGGCCGCTCACTCCATCTCTTCCGCTGAAAAACTGATACGCGACAACGTTGACCTTGATCAGGTTTTATCCCTTGCACGGCAATATTCTCGTGTTTGGGATCAACATGAAACCGTGAATAAAATACAACCGTCATATCCGAATTCCGATAAGCCGCTCATTGGTGTTATTCGTGATTCGGCATTTCAGTTTTACTACCCGGAGAACATCGAAGCACTTGAGCTTGCTGGTGCCCGTATCGCATATATCAGTCCCCTCAAGGATTCGGTGTTTCCGGATCTTGACGGCCTTTATATAGGTGGTGGTTTCCCGGAAACACACGCTCAGGCTTTATCGGCCAACACAGTTTTCCGGTCACGAATTAAAGCTCTGGCGAACCAGGATTTTCCTGTTTATGCCGAATGTGGCGGACTGATGTACCTGGGTCGAGAGTTGGTCATCAATGGAAAACCATACCCCATGACCGATGTTTTTCCCATATCCTTCGGATTATCGGAAAAACCTCAGGGGCATGGGTACGTCGTGGCTGAAGTCATTCGTGGCAACCCGTTCTTTGCTATGGGACAAGAGGTTCGCGGTCACGAATTCAGGTACTCAAAAATCCTCGAATGGGAAGAAACGCCGGATGAAACCGTTTTTTTCATGAAACGCGGAACTGGGATGCGTGATAAAAAAGATGGGATCTGTTATCGAAATGTTTTTGCCAGCTATACCCATATTCATGCCCTGGGTGTTCCGTCCTGGGCTCCCGGGTTTGTTCAGAAAGCCCGAGACTACAAAGCCCGGCGCGTTGCGGGCTGATCCTCCTTCGACCAAATAATCGTAAAAAAAAGGGAAAAACAGCGAACCGTTCCTCCCTTTGATCAGTCATAATTCCACGAAAATACTATTTGATTTTGCCGCCGGGGTGGCAATCATTACAGCTCACTGGAGACTTTTTGCCCCCTTTGGGAAGGCTCTTGTTATGGGTTTTGTGACAGCCAATGCAGTTGTCATGAAGTGCTTCGGCGTGGTATTCGCGTTTCTGCTGGTCGGTGAGCTTGGCACCGCCGCTGGGTTTTTTGCCTGGTTTTTTATGGCATTCGGAACACTTCTGAACGTTGGAACCGGCTTTGAGGTTGGCAAGGGGCTTGCCTTTACTGTCATGATGACAGTCACCGCATTTGGCTTTGTAGTCATCCACATGCTTTTTATGAGAAAGCGTGGGGGCGGCATAAGTATGTTTCGTGTAGATCTTTGATTCCATTTTGAAACTGTCTTTCACCGCCGTTCCCGCGAAAAGACCGGCTGCGACAAACATTGAGGAAAAAACAACGGCACAAACGACAAGGACGGATCTTTTGCTCATAGCTCATTCTTCTCCTGCTGAAGTTATAAAAAAATATGAATTATATTGTGAAACGCGAAAACATGAATGCGAAACAATAACAGGGGCGTTGGGTGATGTCAACGACAATCATCGGCGCGATTCATGGCTTTTCTGGCATAGTCTCCCACGGATCGTTGCTCCTGGGCAATACCCTTTTTGATATGGCATTTTTCCGAAAAAACGGCGATTTCCGCTTCAAGGTTGGATAATTCTGAATCGCCGAATATCGCATCCATGAACGGGATGATTCTGTCGTTCATGGTGCATGACGATTGTCTGATACGGCGGATGACAGACTGGATCTGTGATGTGGCGGCGGTTTCCTGCATGCATCCAAATGGGCCGATATGAAATATGCCGGATATGTCCTCGAGTTTTCCGGAGGCGAACATATAAGCCTCGCCGATGGACAGCGGGGATTCACCCAGAATGCTTCCGTCATAAACCAGATCTTTTTCAACCTGATTGATGATATGCACGGAATCATGGGGTTCTCTGCCTTTAAGATAATCTTTGAACGGTGCGTACAACGCTTTGGAAACATGATCCATGTATTTTTTTTTAAGAATGGCTTTAACATATTTTTTCCATCGGTTGGCCATTTTAAAATGCATGATGCTTGTTTTATTCGTGTATTCCATCCATAGAGACAGAGGGGCCAATCTGGCCTCAAGACCATATTTTTCAAGCTTGAGGATGGAATGGTTGTTGGCGTGCGGGTTGAGACGCATGTATATTTCACCTGTAACGGCGATGATGGGTTTTCTTGGGATGTCCGGGTTTAATAGATTTTCGTAGCTTATTTTCGCCGCGGCCATGAAATCCACCAGGGTTTTCAACCTCGCCCGTTTTTCAATGAATGTCACAAGTTTCATCGACAGCTCGTTATAAACCGCCATGACCGCCCCATGTTTTTTTTCGTACGGCCTTGTTCGCAGAAGTCCATCGTACAGGACATCCATACAGAATATGCCTTTGAATAAATCGCGGGCCTGGGAGATGATTTCGCGGTCGCTTAAGGGCAGGTTTGAATAATCCTTTTCCGCATCAGGGCTCAGGATGTCAAGTCCGGGGAAACCGTATTCCGATATGATTCTTTTCAAAAGCACATGGTACTGGCCGAAGCGGCAGGGACCTTTGGCCATGGGTTCCATGATCACGGCATTGATTTCAGGATCGATTCCCATGTTTTCGAGCCTGTGTATCCAGGCCAGGCTGTCGCCCACCTGATGGGCAAAGGGCTGGCAAATGTTGGCACCTCCCAGTTTCCTGCTGTACAACTGAGCTTCAGCTGTCCCGGTTGGCATGACTTCCGAGCCGTATCCAAGGGCCCTGAACGTTGCGGCAAGAATGTGGGAGTGATCGCCCATGAAGGGGATGCCGATGATTTTATTCTCAAGCACCACCTGGGGAGTCTGACGCCTGAAAGCGTTTAACGTCAGCGATTTTGCCTGGCAGGATGTCACGACTTCGTGATTGGCAAGAATGCGTGTTCCGAACTGGGCGTTGCTAGAATGTCCATCTGTCTGGAGGACCAGATGGGGTTTTCCCGCTTTTTCCATGATGCGCTCCTCATGGAACAGCAGCATGGAATCACTGCCGCAGTTGAAATTGGTCAGCCTGACAGGAAAAAGATCAGGATTTATGGCTGCCTGAAGAGTGTGCTTTATGATGTTACGGCCTTGAACCCAATACATGTTTTCAGCATAGGGCTCCACATCGTAAGTTTTATTCTTGAAAAAATGTGCCGGAATGTAATGCAACCCGTTTTTAACAAAAATTTCGTGAACGCGGGAACTCGATTTTTCGTCAAACAGGGTGTAACCCCGTCCAATACCGATATAAATGGTCGCCTTTTTCGTCATGAGTCGGGCCAGCAGAGATTCTCCTGTTCGATGGATCTCTTCCAGAAAACTGAATTCCGAACGTTTGGCACAAGCAATCGCCTGACGTACCTGTTTTAATGAAAAACGCTTTCCATAGACCCTTAAAAGGTCTTTATGAAACGCTCTCTCAAGGGGACGGGTTGGATCATTGAAGTGGAGAACCGGAACAAGGACATCACTGTCGCTCATGCCAAGTGCATCTTTGATAAGAAAACCGGCGGCCGAGATATAGGGGCAGTACTTGAATTTTTCTTTGCCTTCGCCGATGGAACATACCGCAAATAATTTATCTGAACCCGGACGCAGGTGACGTTTTAAATGGGCGGCATGCCCGTGGGCGATTTTGACTGGAAAACAAGCCTCTGAATGAGCGGTCGATAAACCCAGTTCGACGATTTCATCGTCAGATTCCGGGGACAGGACCACATCAAAACCGAGGTGTTTGTAAAATGATACGAAAAACAGAGCTTTTTCGTTCCAGAAACTCAGAGCCCTGGGTATAAGAATTCGCTCTTTTTCTTCGTTGATTTCATCGGATTGAAGGCAGTCAGTCAGATGCCTGTCTAGAATATCCTTGTAAAGAGCCACATAGTCCGGAGCCTGCTTCACGGTAATGTCGGTGTTTCCTTTGGGGCAGGACCCGCCCGAGATGATCCGTTCATCGCATACAGAATACACGGAAAGCCGGCAATCCTTGATCCCGCAAGAGTTGTTGATAGTCTGTCCGCAGTTTTTTACGGTTTTCATGAATGAGAGCCCACCCGTGGCAAGCCCCCTGAAGCGGCATTCGTAGGGCAGGCCGGCTTTCTCCAGGGCATCCATGGACTGGTTTGCGGCAATAGCAGCGCCCAGGGCACCGAAAAGCTGGCGATGGGGGAATGCGTGGATGTCCAGGTCTGTGTGTATGGCCAGGGCCGCAAGCGGAGCAAGTCCCGTGAAAGGACCGCCCTGGGCGGAAGCGCACTGGCCGAAGGATTCATTGCCAATGAATGTGTTCACGTAACCGCCCATGAATCCGTAGGCGATGGCCGCTGCGATTTCGTCTTTGGGAAATCCCAGGGCTATCAGCCGTGCAATCCCCGCTTCCGTGAAAACACCGCAGGTGTCGTCCACCACCGGAGTTCGTTCGGCGGCCAGAGCGTACTCGTGGAACGTTGATCGGATGTCCAGCCCGATCATTTCCACCATGTTCTGCATGGTCTGGCCGGTTCCAGCCATGCACGACAGGTTCATCCGTGATTTTTTAACGGTTCCGTCCGTGTTGAAGCGTGTAAACTTGGCGTCTTGCCCCCCAAGCTCGAAAATGGTGTCGGTCTCATCGTTGTAATGCTTGACGCCAAGGGCATGGCAGGTGATTTCGTCTTTGACGAGATCGATGGTTATGGCGCGGTTTCCGTTGGGCACCCGAGTGAACAGCTTGTGATAAAACGCGCCGGATGATCCGGTGTAAGCTGCGGCTCTGATGTCAAGGACGCTTCCCAGGCTCTGATTCAACTGTGAAAAAATGGTCTGGATCGTTTCAAGAGGTTTTCCATTCGTGTAAAGACAAACACGCGCGATAATCCGAAGATCGCCCTTGCTGACCACCACAGCCTTGGTCGTGGTGGAGCCTCCGTCAATGCCAAGGATAACGGGGATTTTTTCAGGGGTGGAAAAACCGGTCGAAAAAATTTCAAGGGGACCCCACTGCTGAACGGGTTGCTCTTCGTTGTATATGTGCACTTTTTTAAGCGCCGATTTCAGGGAGGGAGCCATTTTGATGCTGTTTTTCTCGGAGTCGTTCAGCAGATCGAGAGCCTTGCGTTTAAATGAGGCCGGTTTGTTTTTGGATTTGATAACCGATCCTACGGCCCCTGCAAGGCGGAAATGGTCCGGAACCCGTATATTGAGGCCGAGAATTCCTCGGGCCATGGCTGAAAAATGAGGGCTTTCGAATAAACCGCCGATAGCCAGGGTCACGGCATCGGATTCAAGAAAACGGGATTTCAAAACGTCCGCCTTGAAGTTCTTCATGATTCTTCGGTACAGCCCTTCAAGAATGTCGCTGACTTTTTCGCCGTTATTCTGAAGGTGGATCATATCGGATTGAATCACCACGCCGCATCGCCCCCCCACGTCAAGTGATCGGGTCGACATATCGATTTCCTCGTCAGCTCTCCGGTATATGCGGCTTAAGCGCATGTTCATGGCGGATCGGATTCTGTGTTCGTCGTAGTCACCCATATCCAAGGGGATTTCGTGTTCAAAAAACCGGCGGCACTGCTTTGTGATCAGGATGCCGCTGCCTCCCCCGCATTTTGTCCCGGTTCCGTGGTCCGGGATAAAAATCAGGTCTCCCTGTTCGGAGGTAATGCGCTCGATTTCAAAAAAATAGGAGTCTTTGGCACCCATGTGTATGACATATCGGGCCGATGGATCCAGATGTGCGGCTCCGGCAGGAATGGTGATGGTGTCGTGATGGTAAGGAACATCCAGAATCCGTGCGAAACGGTCCCCGCAGCTACCGGTAAACGATGAAAATATCCGGGCGGATGGGCCTAAAAAGTTTCGAATGTCATCGTACAGATCTTTGAGAGCAAGCGCTGGATTTCCAAAATGAAACAGAGGTTTAGGTGCGTAAGCGATTTTCATCCCACGGTACGGGGACTCACTGAAAAGAACCACTGCGGATACGGAGTCCGTCCCCACATCGAAACCAGCATGAAATCGGGTCATGAATGTACCACTCAGGAAATGTTGAAGGGATCTCTCGCCTGTTAAAAGGCGGAAAAAAGAGAATTATTAACCGGAAAAGGGATTCAAGGCAATAATAAACCCATATGAAACAAAGATAAAAAATTAAATAGGATACCCCAAGGGTAGGTTCCAATCTGACACATGGCAGGGCCAGTGGATGACCCATAGAGGTTCAAAAATATAAACCACAAGTTCATTATGTTAAACCGATTTGGGTCGGGTGGGAAAAATTCGGTTGAGAATACAGCGGTCTATGAATGTTGTTCAATATTATAAACTACTGGGGTTTAAGGGGGGAGGGATTTGTTATCGGCAGCCTTAACAATCATGGGCCATTTAAAAAAATGAAACTTATCTGGCTGAAAATAAAGATATAATTGCAACTCAAAACATCTGTTGGAATTATAACAATCAGGCACGGCAATTGCTAAAGAAGGTAAGCTGAACAGCGCACAACACAAACAAAAATGCAGTTTTTTTTCTTCTCCTCTCGAGTCAGACAGCCCCCCTTCCCTATGTCTGACTCATTCTATTTACCATGCCATCATGGACCTTGCTCCATGATGGCATGCGTCTTTAGATCAGGCGGAAATCTTATCCTTGGCGATGTCTTTGAACATGGAATCCGGAAACTCGTCCACAATGCGTGAAAAAGCTTTCTTGCTTTTTTCAGTATCCCCTTTGCTTTCGTAAATAAGGCCCATGTGGAACAGGGCTTCATCTTTTTTCAAGGGGCAGGAGCTGTCCACAAGGGTTTCGAAATTTCTGAGGGCTTCTTCCGGTTTGTTGAGGGCTTTGTAAGACTGACCCAGGGCGCACAAAGCCAGATTGATCAAACCTTCATCACGACGAACATTGCCGAGAAATTCCGTGTAACGCTTGACGGCCTCGTTGTAGTCGCCTTTCAGGAAAAACAGCTGGGCGTAATTGGCACGGGCCAGCATGGAAGCGGATGTTCCGGAATAATCGTCGAAAAACGCATCGCTTTTCTTTTTTATTTCTTCAAGGGAAACGGCGTCGGCATTGGTCTGCGTGGCTTTTTCATACCAGGCCATATCCTGGGACAGCTGGAAAAAAGCTTTGTCCTCCTGTGTTTTCGAATAATAGAGGTACAGGGAATAGCCGACAATCAGGGCCAGAATCACACATACGCCATTTACAATTTTTTTCTGATTGGCTTTGAGATATTCCAGGGCCTTGTTGGACGCTGTGATGAATTCATCGGGCTGATTCAGTTCTTTTTTTCGCGCAAGCGATATTTTTGCCATTTTTCCTCCGCACAAGAATTTCAATGAATGATAAAAATCTTAAAAAACGGTCGTTTCGTCAGATTTAAAGAAGTTTCCTGATCCGTGCCCAGCCAGCGTCTGGGATGCTCGCCCCCGTCACCTGGCAAACCTCGTAACCACAGACCGAACCGATGCGGCCTGCATCGGACAGGCTGTAACCATGAGTCAGTCCATAAAGAAAACCAGCGGCCCAGAGATCACCGGCCCCGGTGGTGTCCACAGCATCTTTACCCGTAAACGGATCTATACGGGTTATTGTTCCGCCGCGCGCGATCAGACTTCCGCGTTTGCCAAGCTTCAGCACCGCCGTATCCGCGAATGATGCAAGTTTGGAAAGCGCTTCCGTTTCATCGTCCGTTCCTGAAAAGGCACGGGCTTCGTCTTCATTGGCGATCAGAATGTCCACATGATCCACAACATGTGAAAGAATGAAATCCAGCGATGACTCCACCACGGTGAAACTGGCCAGATCCAGGGCCACGGAGGCTCCCGCCGCCTTGGCAGCGGAGAGCGCCGACACCATCAGATCTTGATTGAAAACCAGGTAGCCTTCGATCACGACCACGGCAGCATCTTGAAAAAAATCGGCCATGATGGACTTGGGGTCCATTTCCGCCGAAGCTCCAAGATACGTGAACATCGAACGCTGTGCATCGGGAGTGATCAGTGAAAGCACACGGCCCGTCGGGGTCTGAGATTTGAACAGTCGGGGCTTCACACCGCTTTGCGCAAGGCCTATTTCAAAAAAACGGCCCATGTCGTCATCTCCGCATTTCCCGACAAAACAGGAATCGCCGCCCAGCTTTCCAATGCCGATCATGGTGTTGCAAGCCGCACCTCCCGGAACAATGTCCGGAGCCCCTGGGAGGCGCTGAGTCACGGTGTGTATAAAGTCGTTCTCCACCAGCGTCATTCCACCTTTGATGTCACTGACACCGGACAGAAATTCGTCGTTCACCTGGGCCAGGACATCGATCAGGGCCGAACCGATGCCCACCACGCGACGACCCGGGTTCTTGAAAATAGACATTGTATATCCTTAATTATAGAAGCAAATACCGTTACCAGACCATGTTCCGATGAATCCAGCCTGCGTCACCGTCAGCATGCTGAATCTGAATCCATTCCCCTTCCGTCTTGATCACACGAAACGGCACACCGCTGTCCACCATGAAAACGGATGTGTTATCGGAGCCAGGGCCGGAACGGACATTCACACGTTCCTTTTTGGTGATCACCGTTTTCCAGGTGTTGACGAAAGACCGGTTGATCCAGCTTGTGTCGCCAGCGTAATCTTTCACATAATACCAGCTGTCTTTTTTACCAAGAACTTCCAGGGGATAGTTCTTGTCTATTTTGTCCCAGACGATTTCATAACGTTCGCCCGGACCTCTTCTGGAGCTGGCGGATGCCACGGCCACACAGACCCTTTCCGCAAAGGCCTGGCCTTCGAACAGGACGAAGAACACCATCAGAACGAAAAAAAGCTTGTAACGCAAACCCGTGATAATCATATCAACCACTTCCCGTGTGTCGGAATCTTAAAAAAACAGGACCCTGTATCATGTAAAATCCGCTGCCTGCAATAAATGCAGACCGCGGATTTTTTTTATGAAGACGGTATTACAAGAGAGGAAAGAAGTCAATCTTCAGGAGATGACCTGGGCCATCAAATCACCCACGATCTGAGAAAAACGGGAGGGGTCGTCAATTTTCCCGCCTTCTCCGATAATGGCCATGTCAAGAAGCAGGGTGCAGTAATCATCGAGCTTCATGTTTTTCGTGTCCGTTTCGAACAGGGCTTTCATCTTGGACATCAAAGGATGATCCACGTTAAGCTCAAGAACCCGTTTCTGTTTGGGAACATCCTGGCCCGAGGCTTTCATGATTTTTTCCATGTACGCACTCATGGCGTAATCATCACCGGCAAGACAGGACACCGAGTTTTTCAGACGTGTGGACGGTTTTACCTCTTTCACGGTCTCATCCAGCTTGCCTTTGATGAAATCGAAAAGTTTGGCGTACTCCTCTTTTTTCGAATCATCCACCGTGTTCAGGTCGAGATCGCCTTTCTCCGCGCTTTTCAGTTTTTTCTTCTCGTATTCGGTGAGATTCTGCACCACCCATTCATCCACAGGATCGGTCATCAGAAGCACTTCGTAGTCTTTTTCCTTCAGGGCTTCAAGGTGGGGGCTGTTCATCAGGGCGGTGAGGTTTTCACCGGTGATATAATAAATGAACTCCTGGCCGTCCTTCATCCGCTCGATGTAATCTTTCAAAGACACCAGTTTGCCTTCACTTTTGGTCGTCTTGTAGCGGACAAGATGGGACAGTTTTTCGGTGTTTTCGTAATCCATGGGAATACCGGACTTGATGGCCTGGCCGAATTCCCCGAAAAATTGATCGTATTTTTCCATGTCCATGGCAGAGAACAGGTCGAAGACCTTTTTCACCAGGTTTTTTCGGATGTTGGTGACCAGCCGGTTCTGCTGGAGAATCTCACGGCTGACGTTGAGGTTGAGGTCCGGTGCATCCACCACGCCGCTGATAAAACCCAGGTATTCGGGCATCAGCTCTTTGCAGTCGTCCATGATGAACACTCGTTTGCAGTAGAGGTGCATGCCGTTTTTACGGTCTTTGTAGAACATGTCAAAGGGGGCTTTGGACGGGATGTACAGCAGGGCCGTGTATTCGGTGGTGCCTTCGAACTTGAGGTGGAGGCGTTCCATGGGAGGATTCCAGTCATGGCTGAGGTGCTTGTAGAATTCCTCGTGCTCGGCGTCGGTGACTTCGTCTTTGTCACGGGCCCAGATGGCTTTCATGGAGTTCAGCGTTTCGTCAACCCGGCTTTTTCTGAACGTGTCTCCGATGGGTTTTCCGTCAGCGTCCTTGATGATCTCTTCGTCTTTCAGGTATTCGGTTTTCTCCACGTTCATGATGACGGGGTAGTTCACAAAGTCCGAATGCTGTTTCACGATGCGGCGGAGGGTCCACTCGTCGGTGTAATCATCATCCTCTTCCTCGGTCTTTTTCAGGAAGAGGGTGATGGTGGTTCCCCGGCTGTCTTTTTCCGTTTCCTCGATGGTGTAACTGCCGTCACCTGTGGACTCCCAGCGTACGGCCTTGGCGTCACCGGCAGCCCGTGTCACCAGCTCAACTTTTTCAGCCACGATGAAGGCGCTGTAGAAACCCACGCCGAACTGGCCGATGAGCTCCGGTGAAAGCCCTTCTTTTTTCTTGGCTTCTTCCATGGCGGCGACAAAGGCGGCGGTGCCGCTCTGAGCGATGGTTCCGATGTTCTCGTTTACTTCGTCATACGTCATGCCGATGCCGTTGTCACGGATGGTAAGCGTGCGTTTCTCCTTGTCGGCCTCAAGACGGATATGAAGGTCGGTGTCATCGCCCATCACAGCCGGATCGGTCTGGGCCTTGAACCGCAGTTTGTCTAATGCGTCCGAAGAGTTGGAGATCAGCTCCCTCAGAAAAATTTCCGAATGGGAATAAAGGGAATTGACGATCAGGTTCATAAGCTGCTGAACTTCTGTTTTAAACTGCCGGGTCTCTTTTCTTTCCATGTTTGCTCCTGTCTGTTTTCCTGGTTTTCATTAAGGCGGTCGATATATCGATCGAAACCGAAACCCTTCGAAAATCACAAAGGTTGAGTGTTATTTTTATTTTATAATAAACCTTGACGTTTAACGATTCGGGCATAAGAATTTAGGGATAATTTTGTACAAAATTTTAAAATGTCAAGCCCCGACGCTGAAAAGACGATCATGGAATGGAGAATCCGGAACGTCACGGCCATAATAGTGTTGCGGAAACATCGCGTGATAAGGTATGAAGGGGCGGTCATTTTATGAATCATATAAAGGTCTTCGCCGGAGTGAAACCGGTGTCGGGAAAAAGTGGGAGCGCATTATGGTGGATGACGGCATGGATTACGAGGGTATGATTTTCAGGCCCCCTTCGGAGGCGTACAGTATCCTTCTTCAGGTGACGGTGGGGTGTTCCCACAACAAGTGCACGTTCTGCGAGATGTACAAGGCCAAAAAAATATTCAAGATCAAAAGCGATCAGCAGATCATGGCGGACATCGCCTGGGCCGCGAAACACAACCGCTACAGCGACCGGCTGTTCCTTTGCGACGGCGACGCCCTCATCGTGCCTCAGAAACGGCTGGTCACCATCCTGAAAGAAATCAAACGCCAGCTGCCCTGGGTGAAACGGGTGGGAACCTACGCCAACACCAAAAGCATCGCCAAAAAAACCGTGGAAGAGATGAAGGAGCTGAAGAGTCTGGGTCTCACCATCGCCTACATGGGCCTTGAAACCGGTGATGATGTGACTCTTTCCGCCATCAACAAGGGTGCCGATTCCCAGCGCATGATCGAGATGGGCCGGAAACTCCGCTCCGCGGGCATCAAGCTGTCCGTCACCGTGCTTTTAGGCATCGCCGGACGTGAACGGTCCATGATACACGCCCGGGAAACAGGCCGGGTTCTGTCGGCCATCGACCCGGAATTCGTGGGGGCCCTGTCTTTGATGCTCACGCCGGGAACGCCTTTGTACCAGGATCACCAGAAAGGTAAATTCCCGGTGCTGGACGCCAAGGAGCTGCTCACCGAACTGGGGGTGATGATATCGGCCACGAACCTGAGTAACGGCCTGTTCCACTCCAACCACGCATCCAATTACCTGCCCATCCGGGCCAAGCTGCCGGAAGAAAAAAGCAAGACCCTGGAGCTGATCGAAAAGGCTCTGGCCGGAAAAGTGGGATTGAAGCCGGAGCATCTGCGGGCGTTGTAAGATGGGAGAACTTGTATGGATACTCTAATTCTTGTAGAACGTATCAAAAATACGGTTTTACTGGGGGAAAGCCATTTCAGGGAATTTAAAAGCGCGTTGGAAGGCCCTCCGGACCATAAGAAACCAGGCAATGTGAAACATCTTTGCCGTTACATCGGAGAGGCGCTCGTGGCTTTCGCCAATGCGGATGGGGGTGAACTGCTCATAGGGGTTGAAGATGATGGAACCATCACAGGGGTAGATCATAGTGACACGGAAATTGAAAACATGCTTTCAGCTCCTGTTTCCCATGTTCATTCCGGCAACACTCTGCCCCTTGTCTATGCTATAAAAATAATGATTGAAGATAAACGTGTGTTGTTCTTCTCTGTAAATAAGGGAACTTCGGAAATCTACCAATTGCCGGATGGCAAGTGCATGAGAAGAAAAGACAAAACCACGGTGCCTGTGACGTTTCGTCAAATCACATTTGACAGGCAGGAAATCAGATCTCGTGAGTATGACCGTCAGTTTGTGGATGGAGCCACCGTCGCCGATCTTGATATCCCTTACGTTCAGGCCATTGCCGACAGTTATATCCCAGGGCTGAGCGTCGAAAGATACTTGCAGCAGACAGGTCTCGCTGAGTACACTCCAAACGGCATTCGCCTAAGAATGGCCGCCCTGCTTCTTTTCGCTAAGGATATTCAAAGATGGCATCCGCGTTCCCAGGTCAGAATTCTTAAGGTATCAGGAACGGAATTTAAATCCGGAGAACATTACAATGTCACATCGGATGAAATCGTAAGAGGCAATATATTTCAACTTGTAGAACAGTCATGGGAGCATCTTCGACCGTTTCTGGCTTATAAAACGGAATTTTCCCCCGATGCTAAGTTCGAACAAAAATACATATATCCTGAATGGACCTGCCGTGAAGGGATGATAAACGCCATTGCCCATCGCGATTACAGCATTCAAAACGGAATTGAGATCTATATCTTCGACGACTCCATGAAAATCAAAAGCCCCGGAGCTTTGCTTTCCACTTTGACGTTAAAAAATCTTGAGGAGCTTCAGGGTGCCCATGAGTCACGCAATGTATTTGTTGCAAAAATATTACGTGAAAACAGATATATGCGTGAATTAGGAGAAGGGATTCAGCGGATGTTTGAACTGATGGAGCAAAGGGAACTGAAAAAACCCATTCTCTATTCCAACGACATCTGGTTCAGTATCACCCTTTTCCATAAATCCGTATTTAATCAACATCAGCAAGCGTGGCTGTCGGGGTTTGAACCTTTCGGGTTATCCGCTCGTCAAAAACGGATTGTCGTCCTTGGAATCGACGGCAACGAAATATCACCGGGTGAAATCGAAAAAGCTCTTAATACCAAAGAACTCAGAATTTATAATGAAGAAGTAACGTATTTAAGAAACAAAGGGATTCTTGTTGAGATCCGGACAAATTCTCAAGCCAATCAGTTCGCAAAAAAGCAGAATATTCTAAAAAAACAGGTTAAACGGTTTATTGCCAAAATTCCTGACAGGAATGATACCGCAATAAAATAATCATAATACAACAATACCTTGAACGAATTACTATGTATGGGAGAGAAACCATGACAGATAAACAGAAGCTGGACGCCCTGTGTGTCAACACCCTGCGCACCCTTGCCATGGACGCGGTGGAAAAGGCCAATTCGGGCCATCCCGGAGCGCCCATGGGGCTTGCCCCGGCGGCTTACGTCCTATTCACACGGCACATGAAGCACAACCCGAAGAATTCCTCGTGGCCGGACCGGGACCGATTCGTTCTTTCCGGCGGTCATGCCTCGGCCCTTCTTTACAGCGTGCTTCATCTCACCGGTTACGGTCTTACCCTGGATGATCTCAAGAATTTCCGTCAGTGGGGCAGCAAGACTCCGGGGCATCCCGAATACCGTCACACCAACGGCGTGGAAGTCACCACCGGCCCACTGGGACAGGGCGTGGCCAACGCCGTGGGCATGGCCATGGCCGAACGCCACATGGCGGCCCGTTACAACCAGACCGGCCACACCATCGTGGACCATCACACCTACGTGATCTGCGGTGACGGTGACATGATGGAAGGCGTGGCTGCCGAAGCCGTGTCTCTGGCCGGTCACCTGGCCTTAAGCAAACTGATCTGCCTTTACGACGACAACGGTATTTCCATCGAAGGCAAAACGGACATCACCTTTACCGAAGACGTGGAAGCCCGGTTCAAAGCCTGCAACTGGAACACCATCACAGTTGCCAACGGCAACGATCCCGACGCCATCGACGCGGCCATCACGAAAGCCAAATCCCAGGATGAAAAACCCACCCTGATCCTGATGAAAACCAACATCGCCTATGGCAGTCCCGGCAAGCAGGACACCGCCGATGCCCACGGCGCACCCCTGGGCAAAGATGAAATCCGGCTGACCAAGAAAAACCTGGGCTGGCCCGAAGACGCCGAATTCCTGGTGCCCGAGGAAGCCGCAGCCGTGTTCGCCGCCTGCATCGCCAAAGGGGCCGATGCGGAAAACCTCTGGCAGGACCGTTTCAGCGCCTACACCAAAGCGCATCCCGATCTCACCAAACTCTGGGTGGATGGCGTCAGCGGTTTTCTCACCTTCGGATGGGACGAAGGTCTTCCCACCTTCGCAGCCACCGACGCAGCCATCGCCACCCGGGCCGCCTCGGGCAAGGTGCTGAACGCCCTCGCCGAAAAACTCCCGGCTCTCATCGGTGGAAGCGCGGACCTCGCACCCTCCAACAACACATTCATAAAAAATGAAAAGGAATTCCAGAAAGGGTCCTATGACGGCCGGAATATCCGTTTCGGCGTCCGTGAACATGCCATGGGCGCCATCATGGCGGGTATGTTCGTCCACGGCGGTGTGCGCCCCTACGGCGGGACGTTCCTGGTGTTCGCCGACTACATGCGTCCCGCCATCCGGGTGGCCAGCCTCATGCATCTTCCGCTGATCTACGTGTTCACACACGACAGCATTGCCGTGGGCGAGGACGGCCCCACCCATCAGCCTGTGGAACACGTGGCCTCACTTCGGGCCATCCCCAACCTTACGGTGATTCGTCCCGGCGACGCATCGGAAACCCTGGACGCCTGGAAAGTGGCGTTGAAACTCACCGACGGACCCACAGCCCTGATCCTGAGCCGTCAGAACCTTCCTGTGTCCGACCGCAGCCAGGCCGAAGGGTCGGTTCGAAGCGGTGCGTACATTCTGAAAAACACAGATGGCAAACCCGACGTGATTCTTATCGGAACCGGTTCCGAAGTGCATCTTTGTGTCAAAGCCGCCGACATTCTCGCGGAAAAAGGCGTGAAAGTCCGTGTGGTCAGCATGCCCAGCTGGGAGCTGTTTGAAATGAACCAGCAGAACTACAAGGACTGGGTCCTTCTTCCCGACGTGAAAAAACGTGTGGTGGTGGAAGCGGGCATCAGCATGGGCTGGGAAAAATACGCGGGTGACGAAGGCGTGATCATCGGCGTGGACACATACGGCGCGTCAGCCCCCGGCGGCACCGTTCTTAAAAACTACGGGTTCACCGTGGATAACGTGGTGGAAAAAACCCTCACACTTCTGGGCAAAGCCGAGTAAGGATTATTGCAGTGAATCATCAGGCCTCCGGCGGTCCTGCCGGAGGCCAAACTTTTTGAAAAAGATTGACAAAACACATTATGGGGTAGTGTTTGAAATTAAAAAACGATAGGTTTTTTTCAAACGTTACAAAGTCAAACTAATCATGAGCCCGTAGCTCATTCCTCACGGCCAGCCCCAGGGTTTCCATCACATAAGGTTTTTTCACATAGCTTCCCGCTCCCAGGCTCTGAGCTTTGGCCACGCGGTCTGTGGACGAATACCCGCTGACGATGACGGCTTTCTGGTCGTTCCTGATTTCCCGGATTTTTACAAAGGTATCCAGACCGTCCATGCCGGGGTCCATGATCATGTCCAGAATCACCAGGTCCACCACCGCCGATTTCAGGTATTCCACGGCTTCTTCGCCGCTGGCCACGGTTTCCACGCGGTAATTCAGGCGGTTCAGCATCTGGGCAGCCAGCATCCGCTGCTCTTCCACATCGTCCACCACCAGGATCGTTTCACCGTTTCCGGCGTAATCGTAAAAGGGAAGGGCCTCAGGGCCTGTGGCGGCATCTTCCCGTGTCACCGGAAAGTACAGGGTGAAGGTGGTGCCCTTGCCGGGTTCGCTTTTCACATCGATGAATCCGTTGTGATCTTTCACCGTGCCCCAGACCACGGCAAGGCCAAGGCCCGTTCCGCTTCGGCCCATGACTTTTTTGGTGTAAAAGGGTTCGAAGATATGGGGGATATCCTCCTCGCCAATGCCTTCGCCTGTGTCTCCGACCGTCAGCACCACATAATCCCCCTCTTCAACGGTGTCGTAACCCAGCATCTGACGTTCAAGATGGCTGTTTGACGTGGTTACGGTGAGGGTTCCTCCCGCTCCCATGGCTTCCACGGCGTTGGTGGTGAGGTTTAGAATCGTTTTGAAAAGATGGGGCTGGGACCCTTTGATTTTGAGAAGATTCGGAGCGAGATCGATTTCAAAACGGACCCGCTGGTTTCGTGACAGCAGGGCTTCCCCTTCCGGTGTGCTCATGAATTCCGCGATGACGCTGTTGAGATTCACCACACTGTCCGACTGGACGCCACGCCGTGCCATGGTCAGAAGGTCCTGGACGATGGCTGCGGCACGCATGCCGCCTCTCATGATCTGTTCCACATGGTTGCGGAACGGACTGTCTGACGGTATGTCGTCGAGCAGAAGTTCCGAATACCCCACAAGAATGCCCAGAACATTGTTGAGATCATGGGCCACCCCGCCGGCCAGGGTTCCCAGGGCTTCCATTTTTTCCGCCCTCTGGAGCCTTTCGGCCAGCTGTTTCCGTTCATGGTCCGCCCGCTTTCGCTCGGTGATTTCCTCTAATAAAATCTGCCGGTTCTGCCTTAAATCGTCCTCCATTTTTTTTCGCTCGGTGATATCCCGGGCGATGGCCTGAAAGCCCAGGACAACCCCCTCGTTTTCAAGGATCTGAGAATTCTGGCCCAGCCAGATGACGGTGCCGTCTTTCCCGATCACGGGGAATTCGTGGTACAGGTTGTTCAAACGGTGGTCAAACTGATTCTGATAAAAAGCGGCCACGTCTTTCAGATAATCGGGGTGTACAAAGTCGTAAAACCGTTTGCCCATCATTTCATCGATCTTATAACCCAGGAGGGTTTCGGCGATGGGGTTGATGTACAGGATGTAGCCGTTGTTGTCTGTAACGCTCAAAATGTCGCTGGCGTTCTGGACCAGGTGACGGTACCGGCGCTCACTGATCATCAGTTCATGGGTTCTGCGTTTGACCTGAATACGGAGAAACCATGTAAAACCCGTGATTCCGGCCAAAAGCACCAGAATCATCGCAAGGACGATACCAAATTCCTTGGAGGTCTCCCAGAATGTCTTCTCAACATACACGCCGAACCAGCGGTCTGACAGAGCCTGGTATTTTCCGGTAAGCTTGAGAACGGATAAACCCTCGTTCAGCCGGTTTACAAGATCTCCTGCATTTTTACGCACGGCGAAGCAGTATTTTCGAGGCGTGATGCCTGTGTCCACGGCGCGCAGGCCCTTGAGTCCTTTTTCATGGATGAAGTAATGGCCCTGGAGCCGTGAGGACAGAAGCACCGCGTCGTGCCTGCCTTTTGAAAGAAGTTCCAGGGCCTCCGCCGGATCGGCAACGGTGACAATGCGGTCCGTGAAGCTGTTTTTCACCAGGAAATCATGCATGATATCGCCTTTTTGAACGATGATTGTCCTGTTTTTGGCCTGGGCGAAAGATACGATGTCCGAACTGTTGCGGACGAACAGCGCTGAAGACACCCGGTTGTGGGGTGTTGAAAAATCCACGGTTTTTTCACGCTCGGGCGAAAAGTACATCCCGGCAATCACGTCGATGTCGCCTTTCGCCAGTTGGCTTCGGACCTCGTCCCAAACCCCGAGGCGGATCTCGGCTTTCAGTCCCTCGGCTTCGCAGACTGCTTTGATCAGTTCCACATTGAATCCTGTGGATTCACCGTTCGGGCCAATGAATTCGTAAGGAGGATAGTCATGATCGCTGCCCACCCGAATCACGGAATGTTCATTTCCGTCGCCTTCCGGCGTTACGGGGATGTCCGAAGCCCACGGTGGCACAGCTGACACGATCAGGATTATGAACAGGCATAAAAAAAATGATACAGACCGCTTCATCATCGTCTCCCTGCAACGAAACAATATCGAAAACCGGCGTATCCTCCCCCCTGCATGGCGGGAAAGATCACATAAACCGGGCGAAACCTTTGAATTATTTTGAAGATAAATGATTTCCAACAGGTTGATTGAACTGTCTCATACAGTAGCGAAACTGTCAATTGCGGACTTGGGATCGTCATGGTCCCGAGTTGTCCGACATGACAGTCGGAAAACCGTATCGATTTCCTGGACAGCCTGATCAAAACAGCGGCCGAAGAAAAGAACCAGCAGGGTCTTGCGGCCTGCATACCATCCGGCGTCCGCCGCGAATTTCCAGAAAACGCCGCTGCTTGTCATCAGATAGACTTTAAGGGGCCACTTCAGCCAGCCGGATACACGGAGGGTTTTTTCAAGACGTTCCTCGATTTTTCGGGGAAGGAGCCTGTCGCTCAAACGGCCCGGGTTGAAAAGCGTGGACAGGCGCAGGGACAGAATTCTTGCACGAAGGGGATAATCCTCCCTTCGGCTCACAGATGACAGAAACACTCCGAGCCTGGAAACCAACGGGCCGATTTTCGCCTCGTGCAGCGGAACGGAAGAATCCGGGAAACAGCTTGCCGCAAGAATCTCGGAAACGCTGACCAGAGCAACTCCCAGTTCGGCCGGTGTGGGTTCTTTCACGAGAATGCCGGGGATGCCCACCAGGGAATTACGGATACGCTGGATATTTTCCGGGTACGTCATTTGTGTGGACGGCTGGAGGGAGCTGATTTCCCGCAGCGTTTCCTCCACATCAGCCGCCACGCCCCCATTGGGTGAAGGGTGTTGTTCACTGTAAACGGCAACAGCCAGTTCGCCGAGGTACAGCAGAAGGTCGGCCACCAGGTACCGCATCAGCCACAGGCTGCGGAATCGCCGGATAAATCCCGTGAATCCCGGAGTTTCGGCGATGTCCCTGATGGAAAGTCGGGCCACATGGTGAAAACCGGGACGGCGCAGAATTTTTTGATACCGGGGAAGGGAGGCTTCGACGCTGCGGATGATCCGTTCGGGCGTTGCCTGGAGACAGGGCTCTGACTCGCCGGGGTAATAACATCCGGCGAGGGTTGTGAGCCAGAGGGGAATCTGGCGGATGGCTGATTCGCTCCGGCTGGAAATGGAAAGGGCGCTGAGGCTCTGGTTGGCCACAAGCAGCAGGGCTTTCCGGGTCTGGGGCGGGCATGTTTCACGTTTTTTGGCAAGCCCCGCCAGCTCGCGCTTTAAAGCCTTGCGCCAGAGAAACACGTCTTTCAGGCAATATAAGGTGACGGTGATAAGAACAGAGACGCCGAAAAGTCCAAAGGCCATGGAAAACGCGGTCACGACCCCAGTTCATGGATTTCGGGATGACTGGTCACAGCCCTCAAAAACTGCTCGGTTCTCCGGCTCAATCGTTTGGCGAACACGGCCACGATCCTTTTGAGCACCATAAACCCCATGGTGCAGTCGTTGTTGAGGACATCCATCATGGATTCCCCGTTGATCACGATAAGCTCGCAGGGGTCGGCGGCCACGGCGTTGGTGCTGTATGTTCCTTCTTCGAACATCGACGAATACCCGAAACATTCCCCCACGGTTACTGTTCCCGCGGTGACGGTCATTTTATCGGAAAGGCGCTGTTCGATGAGGACCGTACCCCGCTTGATGATGAACAGGTTTTCCACGCGGTCGCCTTCCTTGAACACGTAATCCCTCGCCTCGACGTTGATACGCTTTCCCAGCGGAAGAAGTTTTTCGATCATATCGTCCGTGAGATCACTGAAGATGGAGTTGTTTTTGAAATCGTCTGTTGAGAGCATGCACTTTTCCTTCTTGTCTTGTTCTTACTTTTTAGATGAAACAGAACAGTATCACGATGAAAAACGTCGAAAGGGCCGCTGTAATGCCCACGGGAACCGAGCCGGTGGCAAAGGCCCTGTCAATGGTTTCTTTCAAGGGACGGGATTTTTTATCCGTCGGTTCCATCAGGGTTTTCAGGGGATACAGCAGAATATAGGCGATACGGGCCGGAGCGTCCTTGGCGGCCTCGTTCACCGTTGATGTGATCCGCCCGACGAACAGAGCGGACGCCAGCGCGTTCAGGGAGTTCATTCCCCTGTCGGCGGCCGTATTGAAAAGAACCGCCGCTTTCCTGTAGAAAAGGTCCGTATCCGGGAGTTCTGAAGCCGCGGGTGCCGGGAAAAGATTTTTCCGGAGAAGGACAAAGAAAGCCAGGGCTCCGAACATCAGAAGCTGCAGCTGGGCGACCACATGGGCCAAGGTGTATGGCTGGTACTCCGCCGTAAACGGCAGCAGGCGGTACAGACTTTTGTAATCCACGGCCAGATACACGCAGAGAATGGCGGCGACGCCCATGGCGATCAGCATGGGAGCCGGGGCCTCCTCGGGTTTCAGACTCTTGTCGTCTCCGAAAAACATGAACCAGGGAAGGCGCATTCCCGCGTATACCAGGGTTCCGGCCGAGGCCAGCTCCAGCAGAAGCCATACCGCTGTCATATGCTCATGGGCTGCCGCGCTGATGATCATGGATTTGCTGACGAATCCGTTGAACAGGGGGAACGCGGAAATGGAGGCCGAAGCCACCAGACCGAACAGGCAGGTGATCGGCATGGTTTTGTACAGGCCGCCCAGTTCGGAAAGCCGGGTTTTTCCCGTGGCATGAATCACAGCTCCAGCCACCATGAAAAACAGGGCCTTGTAAAGAATATGGCAGAAGGCGTGGGCTGCGGCTCCGTTCAGCGCAAGGGGCGTTCCGATGCCTACGGCGCAGACCATGAAGCCCACCTGGCTGATCAGGCTGTAGGCCATAATCCGCCGGATATCGTCTTCGAGAATGGCGTAAAGCACTGGAATCAGAGCCGTGGCCACGCCGATCCAGACCAGAAACTCCGTTCCCGTGAACATCCGGGCCAGGACATACACAGCGCTTTTGGTGGTGAACGCGCTCAGGAATACGGCACCGGCCAGCGTGGCTTCCGGGTAGGCGTCTTTCAGCCAGCCGTGGAGGGGAAACACCGCCGCGTTCACCGCGACGCCGAAAAGGATGAACCACGACGCAGGGCTGCCAAGTCCGATGACTGAAAATTCCGTGGTGTTGAACGCCTTGACATACAGCACGATGCCCGCCAGAAGGGAAAGCCCCCCCACGATATGGACCATCACGTATCGGAACGCCGCGGCCTGAGCCGCCTGTGTCCGCCGGGCCAGGACAAGGAACGTGGAGGCCACCGCCATGATTTCCCAGAAGATGTACAGGGTGAAAAGATCACCGGCAAAAGTGACACCCAGGGCTCCGCCCACATAACACAGGCCCGACACACGCTGAAGATCGTCCGCCACGTCCAGGGAATAGATCAGGGCCACGAAAGAAATGAGGATGAAAACCGTTCCGAAAATCCTGCTGAGGGCGTCGATCCGGCCGAAAATCATGTCAAAGCCCGGTCCGAAATCAAGGAGAGGCACGATCCATCGCGCTCCACCGTTCACATCGACTCCGGCCATGCTGGCAAAGGCCAGAATGGGGAGCAAAAGCAGATACGCCGATTTCACCCTGCCGGTGAGGAACGGCACGAGGATGGCCCCGAAAATAAAGACCAGTGAAGGAGGAAAACCGCTTTGGATAAGGGTGGGTATCATGGATTACCTTTTATAGTTGTTTCGATGTTGGGCGTTCATGGGTTATTTCCGCTTCAGAGTGAACAGAAGCCGAAGGCCTTTTGCGGCAAACACCAGAAAAACGGCGCTCAGAAAACCGTAAACGGCATAAAATTCAGGAGCATTTCCAATGCCAACAGGCTCGTGCTTGTGAACCGCAAAGTCAAGGATAAGGAGCAGTCCCAGTACCGCGAAGAAGACGGACATTACCGGATTGTCTTTCACTTTGTCCATGAGGGCCCTGTCATCCATGGCCGTGGCCGTCGGAGCCTGTCTGGATTTCCGGGTCAGATCCTGGGTCATGACCTTGCCGCCTTTCTGTTTTTTTTTCGTCATGATCAACCTCCGATAAAAGCCTGGACGCCCATCTGCGCCAGTTTGAGAAAGGGCTGGGGCACAAAGAACAGAATCACCGAAATGGAGGCCGTGATGCAAAGGGGCACCAGGCACCAGATGGGAACCTCATCCACTTTTTTCTTGAACTGGGCTTCTTCGTCCGTACAGAAAAACGCCTTGTACACGATGGGCAGGAAATAGGCCGCGTTCAGCAATGAGCTGACGAGAAGCACCGCGAGGAAGACGGGTTTGTCCGCCTGGAGCGTCCCCAGAACAAGATACCATTTGCTGATGAACCCGCCGCAGGGCGGAAGTCCGATGACCGAAAGCACCCCGATGAGAAAGGCGGTCATGGTGTAGGGCATGCGCCGTCCGATGCCCACCATCTGGCTGATGTTTTTGACGCCGGATGCCGCGTAGATGGCCCCGGCACAGAAAAACAGGGTGATTTTACCGAAGGCGTGCATCACGATGTGAAGCATGGCCCCGGTCACCGCGTAAGGTGAAAGCAGGGCCACGCCCAGAACGATGTAGGACAGCTGTCCGATGGTGGAAAAAGCCAGCCGCCGTTTCAGGCCGTCCTGGGACAGGGCGATCAGTGATGCGGCGATGATGGTGACCGAGGCGATGGTGCAGACCACCGTGTTCAGGTTAAACGATAAAAGAAGATCGGAGCCGAAAACCCCGGTGATCACCCGGGCCACGCAGAACACGCCCACTTTCACCACCGCCACGGCGTGGAGAAGGGCGCTCACCGGCGTGGGGGCCACCATGGCCGCAGGCAGCCAGGAATGGAGGGGCATGATCCCGGCCTTGGCGAATCCGAACACCAGCATCAGCACAAGAACCAGAAGGGTTGATTTTGAAAAAGCCCCGCCCATGAAGCCATGGGCGGCGAAATCCAGGGTGCCTGTTTTGGCGTATATGAACAGCATGGCCGGAAGCACCAGGGCTATGGACGCTCCCAGGATGTAGAACAGATAGGTCCGGCCGGAACTTTTGGCCTCCTGATCCTGATGATGGGTGACCAGAGGGTAGGTGGCGAGGGACAGCATTTCATAAAACAGGTACAGGGTCAGGAGGTTGGCCGAAAAGGCCACGCCCACGGTGGCGGACAGGGACAGGGCAAAGTAGCAGTAATACCGCGTCTGGCCGTGCTCGTGGAGGGATCGCATATACCCGATGGAATAGGCCGAGGTGATGATCCACAGAAAGGACGACACCAGAGCGAACATCATGCCGAAGGCGTCCACGCGAAACGCGATGGGAAGGCCCGGAAGCACATCGAACACGGTGAAGCGGATCTCGTTCCCCGCAAGAATGAGGGGCAGCATGGATGCCACCACGAGAAACTTCAGAGTTGCCGCGATGAAGGTCCAGGTTTCCCGGATATCCTTGGTCCGGCAGGACAACAGCACGGGAACCGCCAGAAGCGAGATGAGGACGGCGACAAGGGGTCGTGATGAAAATACCGTTTGCGTGATCATGCGATCCCTCCCGGAATGGCGGCCTGGATGACGTGTGTCACGATGTCTCCTGTGTAAATGCCAAGAGCGATGAGGCCAAGGGCGGTGATCATCAGGGGGACGATCATGGACACCGGGGCTTCGACCATCTTGTTTTTGTGTTTGTGGTGTTTGTGATGTCCGTGATGATGGCCTTTGCCGTCACCGGGCTGATCGAAATAGGCGGTTTCAAAAATTCTGAAAAAAAGAACCGCGTTGACAAGACTGCTGAAGATCAGAGCGGCCGCGTAACCGTAGTGGCCCGCCTGAATGCCGCCGATGATCAGATACCATTTGGAAAAGAACCCGCAGGTGGGGGGCACGCCGATCACCGCCAGGGCTCCCACGGTGAACGC
This sequence comes from Desulforapulum autotrophicum, assembly GCA_020723285.1. Classification (GTDB taxonomy): domain Bacteria; phylum Desulfobacterota; class Desulfobacteria; order Desulfobacterales; family Desulfolunaceae; genus DYJE01. Next base: position 114,645 of record DYJE01000005.1, read on the forward strand.
CGTCATGGTAAAGGGCATCTGGTGGAAGAGGCCCTTGAGATCCTTGAAATCATCACTTTTAGTCCGGTAGGTGATGGCCCCGGCCGCGAGAAACAGGCAGAGGGTCATGGCCGCGTCGTTGATGATGTGAAGGGCGGAGCCTGTGATTCCCATCCGGTTGCCGAGAAAGAAGCCGCCCACCATGTAGCCCACTTCGGCGATGACAATGTAGGTCAGCATTTTAAAAAGGCTTTTCTGCGCGAGGGCAAGGAGGGATCCGAAGACGATGGCAGCCACGGCGATCCACACCATGGCGCCGCCCACCTGGAGTCTGCCGAAGACATAGGCCGGAGTGAACACGTAAAGTCCCACCCGGATCATGGCATAGATCATCACTTTGGTGGTTAAGGGGGCCACAAGGGCCGATGATGCCGGAGAAGCGTAGCTGTAAGCGTTGGGAAGCCAGCCGTGAAGCGGAAAAAGACCCATTTTGATAAAAAGGCCGGTCATGCAGATGATGAACGCGAACATCACCATGGTGCTCGTGCCGTGTTCGGGCATGGCCATGAAACGGGCCAGGTCCGCCATGTTGAGAGAACCCGTGGCGATGTACAGGTAGCCCACGCCCAAAAGGTAGAAGGAAGCCCCGATGGTGCCGATGAACAGGTAGTTCAGGCTTGAAAGGGGGGCCCGCTCGTGGCCGATGCCGATGAGGGAATAGCCGGTCAGGGCCGCGATTTCGAGGAGCACGTACAGGTTGAAGGCGTCTCCCGTGGCCACGATGCCCACCATGCCGGTGACGAAGAGGATGTAAAGGGTGTAGAATGTCCCTTTTTTGTCGCTGAAATCCCGATCAATCTGTTTACTGCTGGCGATCAGGTTGATCAGAGCCACGGCGGTGACCACCACAAGAACCGGTGCCGACAGGTAGTCGATGACGTAGACGATGCCAACGGGGGCGCTCCAGCCGCCCATGGTGTATACCACGGGACCGCTCTTGATCACTTCCACGAGAATTCCGATGGACGAAGCCAGCGAAGCGCCGATACATCCGAAGGTCAGGGGAAGGCACAGCCGGGGGGCCACCCAGGAAAGGGCCGAGACGGTCAGGGCCGTGAGAAGGGGAACGATGACGAGAAGCGCGGGGAGATGCCGGATCATGATTTCCCTTCCTCGGATCTTAAATCTTCGTGAATATCGTCTTCCTCAAGGGTCCCGTACTGGCGGTAGATCTTCATGGCCAGGGCCAGGGCCACGCCCAGGGTGGCCACGGACACCACGATGGCGGTCAGCATGAGAACATGGGGAAGCGGGTTGATGAAATCGGCGGCCTGAACCGCCGCGTGAGCGTCATAAGGCACGATGGGAATGGTTTTTCCCGTCTTGTACGCCGTGCTGACATAGAAAAGGATGATGGAGGTCTGGAAGATGCTCATGCCGATGATCTTCTTGACCAGGTTGCTTTTCACGATCATGGCGTATAGACCGACCATCATCAGGATGATGTAGGCGACGTAGTTGTACTTGGCGCCCATGGCTGTAAAGATCTGTTCCATATCAGAGCCCCTCGTCGTGTTTGCCTGCCGAAGACAGGTTGTAGTAGATCCAGATCATCACCGACATCACCGCGAAGGCCACGCCGATTTCCACGCTGAAGATGCCGTGGGATCGGGCCATGGGATCTCCGGTTTTTAAACCCAGAAGCGGTGAGAGGGCTTCGTAATTCAGAAAATGCGCCCCCATGAGAAGGCAGACAAAACCGGTGCCCGAATAGATCAGGACCCCGATGGCACCGAGAACGGCCGCTGTCTTTTCCCTGAACCGTTTCAGGGTCCGCCGCAGGTCGTTGGATATGGAGAACAGAATGATGGAGGACCCCAGCAGCACGCCGCCCTGGAAACCGCCTCCCGGACTGTAATGGCCGTGAGCCACCACGTACAGGGCGAAAAGCTGGACAAAGGCGATGATCAGGCGGCAGGTGTTCCGGATGATCAGGGAGTCCGGAGCCCAGAGGCTGTCAATGCGGGTGAATACTTTGGAATTTTCCGCAGGCAGCTTGCCGCCCTCTTCGATACGCAAAGTGAGTCCGGTGGGGACATGTCTGAAGAAACGTGCCGGAGGACTGGTGCTTTCTTTGCGTCTCAGGAGAAAGAAACAGGCGAGCCCTGCGGTGAGCACTACGGTGGTTTCATACATGGTGTCGTACCCTCGGTAATCGGCGAGAATGGTGGTCACCGAATTGGGCACATGGGCGTCATGCATGGTGTTTTCAAGGAAATGGGGGGACAGGTAGGTGTTGGCCGGAGACCGTCCGTCTCCGAAATCCGGGAAATCCATGGCGTAATAGGTCAGAAGAGCCCCGCAGATGATGACGGTGAGAAGTCCTGTGATTTTCAATCCTTGGTCCTCCTTGTGCTGTGGAACACAGCGGCCACGCAGAACACGGTGCTGACGCCGGCGCCCACGGTGGCTTCGGTGAACGCCACGTCCACGGCCCCCATGACAGCCCAGGACAGGCACATGAGAAAGCTGTAGGCACTGAACACAATGGCGGCCGCCATAAGATCCTTGACCGAGATGGCCACGATGCCGCAGATCACCACCAGGGCGAGAACGATGAAATCGATGGGAAGGCTCATGGGTTTCTACATGTCCTTTTTTTTGGTCCAGGGTTGAAGCCCGGCTCTCATCCCCGCATCGATGATGGCGTGGGTGGCCGTGGGGCTGGTGATATAGATGAACACGACGATCAGAACGATTTTGGCGAAATTCAGAAACGAGGCAAGGGAGATTCCCCCGTCGAACAGGGCGAACAGGGCCAGCCCCCCCATGGTGAGAAGAACCCCCATGCAGTCGATCATTCCTGCGGGATGAAGCCTGGAGTAAAAATCCGGAAAGCGGATCATTCCCACGGCGGCGGTAAGGAAGATGAACAGTCCGACGGCCATCAGAAGGCCGACGATAACGGTGAGGACAATCATGATATCTGCTCCGAGCTTGAAAGGGTTACCGGTCCTTGTTCTCGTTCTCGTCGTACAGCCCTTTTTTCTTGTGGAAATAGCGGGCCGCAGCCAGAACGGCGATGAAGTTCAACAGCGCATAGGCCAGGGCGATGTCGATGAACATGTCGACTTTCCTGTAAAGAATGCCGATGATGATCAGGAGAACCGTGGTTTCACTGCCGATGGCGTTCACGCCCATCAGCCGGTCCAGGATGGTGGGGCCCACCACGGTGCGGTAGAGTGAGACGGCCATAATCACCGCCAGCGCAATGCCTGAGTACAGAATGACGTTTTCCATAGTTATTCCCCGAATATGTGACCCGATTTCGTTTCCATGTCTCCGGGAAGCCCGCCCGCAGTGGTGTCGTCAATGGCATGGACGGCGTAATCCCCGTAAACCGAAAGGGCCACGGTGATGGTACCCGGCGTCAGGGTGATGGAGTTTGCGAAAGTGACCAGGGCCATGTCGTTTTTCAAACGGCTTTTGAAATAGACCATCTGGGGGTTGATTCGCGTAAGAGGATCACGGCTGTACACCAGCTTGAGCACATGGATGTTTGAAAGGACGATCTGCCAGAGCAGCCAGGGGAAATACATGAGAAACCGGCCCCAGAGTCCCGGAATGGTCGAAAACGTGGTGTTTGTGATAAGAAGGTCCGATGACATGGCCGCCACAATCAGGCAGGAGATCACCCCAAGGCCCATGTGGAACGCATCGAATTTGCCCGAAAGCACCAGCCACAGGGCGAACATCACAAGAAAGGTGATGGCGAAGGGAATGGGTTTCAGACGTCTTTCATCTTTATCCACGCTGACCGACCTGTTCTTCTCGTTTTTATCAGACAATGCTCCATTCCTTTCCCGATCATGTTCATTGATGAAAAAAGAAGACTGCTCATAAATGATATAATTTTGATGGACTCGTAAAAAGTCGCCCGATGGCTATGGAAAAAGGCCCAGAGGCAAGGCATAGTGTTTGGCCACTTGCTACGGCATACATATAGTATGTCGAGTGTCTGGCCAAACACTATAACGCCGCATATGGGACTTTTTACGACGCCATCAATTTTGGACATTCCCCGTTTCAGGGTAATTCCGAATAAAAAAAAACAGCCTTCGATGTCAATGTTTTTTATCTCTGCTCATTGATTTTTCTCATCCTGATTTTTTCATGGGCTTTTCGCATGGTTTCGGCGAGAACGTCGATGTCCACGGGCCGTTCAAGAAACGCGAAAGCTCCAAGCTCAAGGCAGGCCTTTTTGTCGATGGCCGAACCCCGTCCCGTGAGGATAATGACTTCCACCTGGGGTTTTGTCGCCTTGATCCGCCGTAAAACCTCGAATCCGTCGATGCCCGGCATTTTGAGATCGAGAACCATGACTTCCGCGGTCTGGGTGTCCAGATAGGTCAGGGCGTCTTCACCGCTGTGGGTCACACGGGTGTCCATTTTCCGGATCTTCAGACGTTCGGACAAGGTGTTGACATAGCGGACTTCGTCGTCCACCAGCAGAGCAGGAGCTTTTTTATCCTGTTTTCCCTGAATCGGGGATCGATGATACAACGCCGATTTCCCGGCCCGGACATCCACCTGGATCACGCCCGGAACAGAACTCGCGGTTTCCGTGATGATCCGTCTGAGACGGTTTTTGAAGAAAGCCCCCTTGTCGATATTCACCACAACCCGGCCTTGTTCGGCCCAGACATGGTTGACGCCCCGGGTTGAAAAAAGAACCCTGCCCACCGCTGCCGCAAGGGTAAAATCCGACCGCTCCTTACGGATGAATTCTTCGGTGAGTCCTTTGAGTTTTCCCACATGCCGCATGACCAGGTCGTATGCCCCGTTTTCCCCGAGCTTGTCGGCATGGATGACCACATCGTACAGGGATTTGTCCATGGGGTCCTTTTTGAACAGCCCCCGGGTCCATGTTGCAGCGGTCATGTCCATCGACTTGATTCGGGCCGGGGCCTCGGTTTCACCGATTTTATGGTGTGTGACGGCCTGGATGATGCGGAAGGGTTTTTCACCGGTGATGAAGAACCTGGGAACATGGGTCACCCAGGCGGGAATCAGAAGGCCGGTAACACCGAAAAAAAGGCAATGGCCTTTTTCAACCTGTTCAGCCACTTCGGAAGTCAGGAAAGCCAGGGCCTTTTCACGGGAACAGGACACCCCGGAAAAGAAGCCCTGATGCCCTGTCAGGGATTTTTCAAGAACGCTTTGGGTGAGGCCGATACGCTCAGCGGTTTTTGAAAGGACATCCCCATCGGTGACCAGAGAAAGGCCCTGTTCGTATGCGATCCGTTCCGCTGTTCGCCGCCCCTGGGTAAACGCCGCTCCGTGGATCACCAGTGTGGTCATGGCTGCACTCCTTTTTCGTTCTCATTTGGGCGCGGCCCTGAATTGAGAGGCCCGCCTGGATCGAAACCCTAAACTACTTGGATGGCATTTCGAAATCAAGGGTTTGTATGCATCATGAGCATTTTTTTTCTTGCCCATCGGTTTCAGACCTGATAATTTTTCCGGTTTCAATAGGATTGCAGTTCTTCGTCTTTTCCCTGTTTTTGAAACAGGGTTTTGGAAAAGACGACCATGAAAAGCCGTATTCCGGTATGTCAAGGATTTACGGAACAACTAAAAAAGCCGGGGGAAAGGCGGACATGGATTTTCAAAGTGTTCAAGACGTGCAGGAACAGCTGGAAGCTTTCAGTTACATTGCGTCCAAGGAAATATCGACGGTTGTTTTTCTGGCCCAGGCCACGAAAAAGCCCATTCTGGTGGAGGGGCCCGCAGGGGTCGGTAAAACGGAGCTGGCCAAAAGCGTGGCCAAATGCCTGGGCCGGGATCTGATCCGCATGCAGTGTTATGAAGGCTTAGATGAAAGCAAGGCACTCTATGAATGGGAGTACGCCAAACAGCTTCTGTACACCCAGATGGTCAAGGAAAAAATCCACGACGTGGTGTCCCAGTCGGCAACCCTCAAGGAGGCTGTGGACCAGATCGCCGAGCATGAAGACGCCTTCTTTTCGGAACGGTTCATCCAGACCCGGCCCCTTCTCACCGCCATCCGTTCCGAAGAACCGGTGGTACTCCTTATCGACGAGGTGGACAAATCCGACCCCGAATTCGAAGCGTTTCTCCTGGAGCTGCTCAGCGATTTCCAGGTGTCCATTCCCGAAATCGGAACCATCAAGGCCAAGACCCATCCGTTCGTCTTTCTGACCTCCAACAACTACCGGGACATGAGTGACGCCCTGAAACGCCGATGCATTCATCTTTACATCGATTATCCGGCCATCGAAACCGAAGTCAACATCGTGAAACTGAAGCTGCCGGGGATGGACGAAAACCTTCTGACCAAGCTGGTCAAAATGGTGGCGCGGATCAGGGACCTTGATCTGAAGAAAAAGCCCTGCATCTCCGAAACTCTGGACTGGGCCAAATCCCTGGTGATTCTCCAGATCGAAGACCTTTCCGCCGAAATCGTGTCGGAAACCCTGAACACCATCTGCAAGCACCGCTCCGATTACGAAGTGGTCCGGCGCAACATCCTCAAGGTGGTAAAAGACTGACATGGTCAACCTGACACTGAGATTCGTCGCCTGCTGCCGGGCCGCAGACCTTCGCATTTCCACGGCGGAAGTGCTGGACTGCGTGAGTCAGCTGGATCTGATCCAGCCCCTTGACGAAGAGGAGTTCAAACTCGTCTTACGGAGCAATTTCGCGAAAAGCAGGCGTGAGCAGAGCCGTTTCGATCAGATGTACCATCTGTTTTTCCACGAAATGCAGAAAGATCTTTCAAAGGTGACCCATGATCCGGATTCGGAACAGGCCCGATCGGTCATCGACATGCTGAGAACCGAGGAAAGCGACGACGCCCTGGGCAAAGCCCTGACGGATTTCATGGATGGAGACCCCATGGCCTTCGTGGAAGAGGTTCACCGCATCCATACCCAGGAGGAGCAGGAGGCACGGGCCCTGAGATCCAACATGAGCCAGCTGGCCAGCCGTCTTCAGGTCATGCTCCGGATCAACCGGATGAAAAACAAGGTTCTCAATTTCCAGGGCGGCAACCACGCCGTCATCGACAAGGACAATGCCCGGCGCATCGCCGACAGTCTGAACGAAAAACTGGACAACGCCCTGGATCTTCTGAACAATGAACCCCAGCCAGACAACTACAGTCTGAGGGAAATCAAGCATCACGATGTCAAGTACAACACCATCGGTGAAATCCCCTTTGCGTCATTGAGCCAGGAAGAAATTGAAGAAGTCCGTGACGTGATCTGGAAGCTTGTGAAAAAACTGGAAGAGATCGCCACGCTCCGGTTTTCGGTTTCCAACCGGGGTGTCATCGACATCAAGAAAACGCTCCGCCGTTCAGGCAAGTATCTTGGCGTTCCCATGGAGATCATTTTCAAGGACCGTCCCCTACGCAAGGGGAAAATCGTGGCACTCTGCGATGTGTCCGGTTCGGTCTGGTCCACGGCCAGGTTCATGCTGAACATCCTGTATTCCCTTCAGGAATGTTTCAGCAAGATCAAAAGCTACATCTTTGTGTCGGACCTTGCGGAAGTCACCGACTTTTTCAGGGACAACGACGTGAACGAGGCCATTGAAAAAATCATGAACGACGCCCCGGTGAATTATTATGTTCCCACGGATTACGGCATGGCGTTCCAGCATTTCAGAAACCGTCACATGCAGGAACTGGACAAGAAAACCACCCTGCTGATTATCGGGGATGCCCGGTCCAATCACATGAATCCCCAGGATCTGATTTTGAAAAGCATGCGGGAACGCTGCAAACGGGTCATCTGGCTGAATCCCGAACAGGAAAAATTCTGGGGATCGGGGGACAGTGAAATGCGGACCTACAAATCCCACTGCCATGAAGTCCGCCCCTGCGGGAACCTGAACCAGCTCATCGACTTCATCGAAGACCTGATCATCTGAACGCTCGGAAAAGAAGATGAACTCCGGCCATTCCCGTCGTGGACATCCTTAAATATGTCTGGTATAAGGAACCCGATTCATCTGAATTTTTCACACGAATTTCTAATCACATGACACGAATGGTAGCACACCGGGGGGTTGGGCATGGCCACGGCATTGAACAGGGAATCACATGAATGGATGGCGGATGTCTCCGATTTCGCCCGTCAGCATCTGCCGCCTGAAAAAAAACTGCATCAGCTGAAAACGTTTCCCATGAGCATCTGGCGCAGCATGGGCGAAGTGGGGCTGCTTGGCGTCTCAGTCTCACCGGAGTTCGGTGGGCTGGGGAAGCGGGCCCTGGACATTTCCACCGGGGGGCTTGCCCTTGCCCGTGAAAGCGGTAACCTGGGATTTTGTCTGAGCTACCTCATCCACCAGCTTGTGTCACGATTCATCATTGAAAATCTGGGAACGGACGCCCAGAAAAAAATGTACCTGCCGGACATGGCCGCCGGCCTTTCCACAGGCTGCCTCGCCGTTTCCGAACCCAAGACCTTCGCCCACCCCAAGCACATCAAAACCCAGGCGGTGAAAAAAGGCGCAGGCTTTGTCCTCAACGGCGAGAAGACTTACCTCACCAACGGCCCCATCGCCGATGTTTTCGTGGTAATCGCCTTCACGGACATCGTGTCGGAACGAAAGCGGTTTTCGGCGTTCCTTGTTCCAAAGAACACACCGGGTCTCACGGTGACAGCCCTTCCCATTCCGTTCTTCAAACCTGCGCCCCACGGAAGCCTGAAACTCGACAACTGTGAAGTTCCTGCGGATGCGGTCATCGGCCGGGAAGGTTCGGCTTACGAGGAAATTGTACTTCGTTTCCGTGATCTTGAGGACGCGCTGATGATGGGGACGGTGACAGGGGCCGTTGAGCGCCTGTCGTATCTTCTGACCGAGGCTCTTCGAAAAAAATATCCCATTCCGCCGGGTAATGTCAGCCTCGATCTGGGCAAATTGAAAATCATGCTGGACATGGCGCGGATCATCACCTACGAATCGGCCCTGATGGTGGACAGCGAAAGGGGACACCGGGAAAAACCCTCCCTTCATCTGTATTTCAGGGATCTTGTGAAAGACATCCTGGTTCAGATCGACATGATCATCCGAAACACTGGCGCTGAACCGGGCCCTCTGTTCAAAGTCCTCCTCGACGACCTCACGGCGTCCTCCCGCATCGGCGGTCAGGTGGCGGAACTCAAGCAGATGAAAATCGGCCGGTTGTTTTTCAACCCCCAGGAAAGGGATTGACCCCATGGAATGCGTGGACGTGCTCGATGAACAGGGGGAACCCACCGGCGAAGTAAAAGCCAGAAAGGCCGTTCACCGAAGCGGGGAACTCCACCGCACCGTCCATGTGTGGATCATGAACGACAGACGTGAAGTTCTGCTTCAGAAAAGGGCGCAGTCGAAAAACACCCATCCCGGACTGTGGGACATGGCCTGCGCCGGTCACATCGTCCACGGGGACACGAGTCTTGAAACGGCGGTCAAGGAAATCCAGGAGGAACTGGGAGTCGATATCCCCGAATCGGACATCGCCTATCTTTTTTCCATCCGGAGCCGGTATTCCCACCGCCATGGACGGACGGTCGATTACGAACTCCACGATGTGTATCTGGTGAACAAGAACATTCCCCTTACCTGCTTCACACTCCAGGCTGAGGAGGTTGAAGCCGTTCGGTATGTCAGTCTCGCTGATTTTCATCGGATGGTCCTTTCAAAAGATCCCGGCCTTGTGCCCCATTTTGAAGAGTTCGAAAAAATCTGTCAGCTGCTTTCATCGTGAATGCGATCTGGAATGATACGAATGTTATAAATCGATATGAATGTTTCTAAATCATATATATTTTTCTTAAGCGCGATTCTTGTATTTATTGCAAGTACAACTTGTCATTCGAATGAGATTGAAAGGAAGTTCATCGAAGCAGGGCTTGTTGATATACATACCATTGAAGAATCGATAAAAATTGATCTTGTAAATTCTGATCCTGATAAAAATTATTTTCGGGAAAGTTTTTATGGTGGCCTTAATAAGGCTTATCTCCGTAGAGAAGTCGCTCAGAAATTATCATTGGCTCAAAAATATTTGAAATCTGATTTTCCTGAATTCTCACTTTTGATTATGGATGCTGCTCGTCCAAGAAGTGTATCTCAACTTATGTATGATAAAATGAAGGGCACCAAGTTTGAAAAATTTGTTGCCAATCCTGATAGTGGATCAATGCATAATTACGGAATCGCTGTTGATGTAACAATAGTGGATGGAAATGATAAAAAAATTGATATGGGATTTACGCCTTTTTACAAGAGCAACCTTTCAATCTACTGGGGTTATGCAAAACTCAAGATGTTTGATCTCACCGAAGCACAAAAAAAGAACAGAAAACTGCTATCCACTATCATGAAAAAAGCAGGTTTTTTTCCTTTAAGCTATGAATGGTGGCATTTCGACGGAATGCCAACGGACAAAGCCAGGAAACTCTATAAAATTATAGAATAATTTATAACATTTTGCTGCACGGGAGCGTAATAATCGCGCCCCGTGAGCAATGTGTTGTGCGCTTACAAGAAACCCCTTGAAAACGTTACGATATATCTATAGTATGGATGGAACTTTCATGATTTCACATCGGGTCAGTATGAAACAGGCACGGTGTGCAAGAGCCCGGACAGGCTTAAGGCCCTTATTCCCAAAGACATAACGTTTTTCCATAAACCATTCCGACTAAAAAAGGAGGATTTATGCCGTTATCATGGAAATTCAAAGGCGACGGATCGTGGCGATTTGTTCTGTTGCCTGTGGCTGCCGGTGTGGTCATCACCGTCGCCGCATCTTTCGCCATGACGGTGACGGATTCGGCCCGATTTTGCGGGAGCTGCCATTCAATGTCCGAGGCGGCTTTGACCCACAGCCGTTCCGTCCACGCCAGTCTGGCCTGCAACGAGTGCCACGCGCCCCACAGCCTCATCAGTAAAATTCCCTTCAAGACCCAAGAAGGGATGCGTGACATTTACAAAACAGCCACAAGCAACGTTCCGGACCTGATACATCCCGGCGAGGACACCCTTGCGGCTGTTCAGAAAAACTGTCTTCGCTGTCACGGTGCCGTGATAAAGGAAGTGAACATGCTGTCCAAACCCCACTGCACGGACTGTCACCGTCATGTTCCCCACAGCCCCAAAATTCCCGTATCGAAAAGGAGCGCCGCCGATGCTTAATTCTCGTTACTTCAAATCCTCGATCATCGTCATGTTTCTTGTTGCCGCCGCATGGCTTAACGCCTGTTCCAAAGCCGTGGAACCGGTTCCCCCGGTGTTCGACACCGGGCTTTCCGATACGGAAATCAGGAATTCCGTGTTCAAAAGCCTGTTCCCCCTTCACTACGAAACCTATCTCCGGAACAACGAGTCGGAAATCATGACCGAATACAACGGCTCCGTTCCCTATGACAAACACGACAACGTGAATCCTTTGCCCAAAGGATACAAGCACGCCCAGCCTTATCTGAAAAACCTGTGGCTGGGCTACCCGTTCAGCTACGAGTACAAGGCCGCACGGGGACACACCTACGCGCTCACCGATATCCTTAACATTGACCGGATCAACCGCTACGCGGAAAAAGGAGGCCTTCCAGCCACCTGCATGAACTGCAAGACCGCCAAGATGAACGATTTTCTTAAAGCTGACGGCGACAAATTCTGGGCCAGGGATTTCAATGAATTCCGTGAAAAGGTGGACACGGAGGATAATACCATCGGCTGCGCCAACTGCCATGATCCTAAAAACATGGAACTGCGGCTTTACAGCGTTCCTCTCAAAGACTACCTGGCCAGCAAGGGAAAAACCTTCGAAAAACTGCCGCGAAACGAACAGCGCGCCCTGGTCTGCGGTCAGTGCCATGTGGAATACTATTTCCAGGACAAGAGCTTCGGCGCACCCAAAAAGCCCGTGTTCCCCTGGGCCGACGGCATGGACCCCGAACAGATGTACAATTACTATTCCACCCACGGCGACAACACCACACCGGGATTTGAAGGATATTTCGTGGACTGGACCCATCCGGTATCCAAAACGCCCATGCTGAAAGCCCAGCATCCGGAATACGAAACCTGGCATAACGGGGTTCATGGCGCAGCGGGAGTCACCTGCGCCGACTGCCACATGAATTACGCCCGGCTGGACGGTAAAAAGAAAATTTCAAGCCACCACTGGACCTCACCTCTGAAAGATCCGGACCTCAAGGCCTGCCGCCAGTGTCATACGGATAAAACCCCGGATTTTCTCAAACAAAGGGTTCTTTACACCCAGAACAAAGTCTGGGAACAGCTTCTTGCCGCCCAGGAAATTTCCGTGAAAGCCCATGAAGCCATTCGACTGGCGTCCGAAATCACGGGAGCCAAACCCGGTGAATACGACGCCTTGATGATCGAAGCCCGGAAATGGTGCCGCAAAGGCCAGTTCTTCTGGGATCTTGTCTCGGCTGAAAACAGTGTGGGATTCCATAATCCATCCAAAGCCCTGGACACCCTGGCCTCGTCCCAGCGGTTCAGCCAGAAGGCCGTGGACGCGGCCATCAAAGCCAGCGGTTTCACCATCGCCAAAGCCCTGGACGGCGACATCAAATCCATCGTCCCGCCCATTCTCCGTCACAGCCGGGAGCTCCAGATGAAACCCGAACACATGCAGTCCCACGCCTGGCTGAAATACCTTCCGGTCACTCCCAAAGCCGAAAAGGTCTGGGAGGGTAACCGCCGCATCGGAAAAGCACCGGTTGAAACGCCGCCTGCCGAAGTCCCGTCCCCACCTGTGGCTGAAGCCCCGGCGGCCGCACCGGCCCCGGCTCCTCCGTTATCAGCACCTCCCGCCGGACATTGATGTTGGATGACAAAAGGTCTTGTGTTTTCGCAAGGCCTTTTGTTTCTCCTCTCAAGGAGTATTGCATGAGGCCGCACCGTGGATGATTCATTGTATTACATCGAACATGCCAGAGTCTATTTCGATAAAACCCATAAACTCGATTCGGAGGCCTTCCTTGGATTTTTTGCCTCAATACTTGACTCCGGGTCGTCCATTCTTGATCTGGGCTGCGGATCGGGGCGGGATCTTCGCTGGTTGAAATCCAAAGGCTTTCGGCCCGTCGGTTTTGAGCGCTCCCCGGAGCTGGCCCGGATGGCCAGGGAATATTCGGGCTGTCCCGTTGTGGAAGGTGACTTTCTGACCCATGACTTCACGTCGATTCAAGTCAAGGCTCTTCTTTTTTCAGCGTCACTCGTTCATCTTGAGCATCATCAGGCCGCGTCGGCCATTGACAACGCCCTGTACGCCCTTGCGAGTGACGGAATCGTATACCTGTCCCTCAAAGAAGGTGAGGGCTATTCCATGGATGCGGAGTGCCGTCGTTTTTCACTGTGGACGGATGGGGATCTTCGGGCGCTGTTCCGCGAAATGGGATTTTCCATTCTGGATTTCAGAAAAACAGCGTCCGTCCGTGGAACCGGTGAAACCTGGCTCTCCTTCACCCTGCATTTAAACAAAAACAAGCCCTTGTTCATGAGTCCTGACCGACAGTAAATACGAACGATGTTCGAAATCATGCCGTATCTCTGGTCATTCGCTGAAAGGTCTGGATGTGGCGCTGGTTCAGTCTATTGTCAATGACATTTTTTGGTGTTTCTTCAAGAATGGCCAGACGAAAGGACAAAAATCAGGGATAACCGATCATCATAGGTTATTCCATAACGATCAACAGACAGGACAGATATGATGAGTCAGGCGGTCAGAGAACATTTGGACATTGAGGCCCGGTTACCCCTGAGTAAGAAAACCAGCGTATGCTCAAACAGGGACCGGATGAACCGTTCAACCAGCTTTTCCGGGAACCAGGACCTGGTGAACCATGTCATCGAAACACTGGACGACATGTTTCTCAGGCTTTTCTGCATGGGGACGGATAAGGGTGAAGTCGAACGTTTCAAGGAAAAAACCATTTCAGCCATTGTGGACATCAAAAAGAATCTGGATCTTCTCGGATTGAAGTACAACGACGACATCTGAACAGTGTCATGACGTCCCACGGGTTTTGGTAACTTCGCTGATCCACAAAAAAAACCCCGATCCTGTTTCCGGGACCGGGGTTTATGATCAGATCAGAGGGGAAGACAGGGTCTTCCCATCGCGATTACTGAATGGACTGATAGTAGTTGATGAGGATTTCAGCAACTTCAGGACGTGAGAATTCTTTCGGGGGTTTGATGCCTTTGCCGAGCATTTCACGAACTTTGGTGCCTGAAAGAAGAACGAAGTCTTCTTTGGTGTGGTCGGTCACTCTGTTCATCATGACCACTCTGTCAAGTTTCTTGGAGTAAGCGGTGTGATCGGCTCTGTAGATGTCGATCTGCAGGTCGTTTTTGGAGATGCCGTCGAAAATGGTCTGAGCATCGAAAGGACCGTAGTAATCGCCAACACCGGCGTGGTCACGGCCAACGATCAGAAGGGTGCAGCCGCAGTTCTGACGGAAGCAGGCATGGAGAACGGCTTCACGGGGACCGGCGTAGAGCATGTCGAAACCGTAACCGGTAACGAGGACGGTGTTGGGTTCGAAGTACACTTCAACCATTTTACGGATGCATGCATCGCGAACGTCAGCAGGAATGTCGCCTTTTTTGAGTTTACCGAGCAGCATGTGGATGAGGATACCGTCCATTTTTTCATCGTTGTAAGCCATGCGGCAGAGTTCTTCGTGTGCAAGGTGCATGGGGTTACGGGTCTGGAAAGCAACGACTTTTTCCCAGCCGAGTTTGCCCATTTCTTCGCGCAGCTGATAAGCGGTTCTGAAGGTTCCGGGGAATTCTTTGTCAAAGTAAGAGTAGTTGAGAACCTGGATGGGACCGGAGATGCAGGTTTTGCCAACACCGTTGAAAGCGGCGACGCCCACGTGTTCGGGATCGTCGGTGCCGTAAACGGCTTTGGTCATTTCTGCCATCTGGGCATCGGTGAATTCTTCAATGGCTTCAACATCCTGAATGGCGATGACAGGATTGCCGGCCACGTTGGGATCTTTAAGGGCGATGCGTTTTGCGCCTTTGATGGCGGATGCATCGGGAACCACGTTGAGAATCGGGGTGGGCCAGAACTGACCGGAGGTGGTTCTCATGTCTTTTGCAACGCTGACGGCGTCGGCAACGTTCATGTAGCCGGTGAAGGGGTTGAAGTAACCGCCGCCCAGCATAACGGCGTTAGCGGCTGCTGCGGAGCTGACGAGGATTGAAGGAAGACCTTCGGCTTCTTTAACAAGAGCAGCGCGTTTGGCATCGTCCATCACGTACAGCGGATTTAATTTGTCTGAACCAAGTGGTTTAATCATAGTGTTCTCCTCGCGTTTAAAAATTCATGGCCAAAATTGAACAAAAATAATGGTATTTTTCTAACCAAATATGAACACACGCAGTTATGTAAGTCACCGGATCCCATGGAATCTTTTAACGACAAAATTCCACCGGCTTTACATAAAAAATCCAGGATTGAATATCAATTCATTGAACTTGTGTCAAGGGTAATCATTTTCGGGCGTTATCCCTAAAAATCATCCATCGGTTTTCAGTGGCCAGGATATCATGAGCCAATGGGCTGGACCACAATGTACGTAACCGGCTTGCTCAGAATCAGACCTGTTTTGTTGACCACAGGAAATATCACGTCATTCTGCCCGTTGCCGTCAAGGTCCGATATAAAAAAATCAGGAATATAGCCTGACACATTCTGTGTTTTCCAGAGAGTTTCAAAACTCAGGGCTTTCCACTCCATACACTCCACCCGGCCCTCGGTGTAATTCCTGAGGTTGTTGAAGATTCTCGGAGTTGAATTGGTATTCACAAGGGTCGCGCATTCGGTGGTTCCGTTCTTGTCAAAATCGCCGGTCATGAGCCGGGCGGGAAAGTAAAACCTCGGATTCGTGTCCTGGTTCCGTATTTCGATGTATTTACTTGTCCCGCCGAATGCGCCTGAGCTTTTCCAGGTGCTCTGTTTTTTGAAATCGAACATGGCAAGGCGGTCATCGGGGAGATACACCAGGGAAGTGACACCCCCGTCGTTTTTGATGTTGCCCGACTCCATGCCGTAAATGTGAAAATTTTTCTCCGGAGTTTTAAAAACTTTCAGCGGGATGTAATTCTGTCTTCCGGCGCTCCAGATCATTTCATAGATCGATTCGCTGAAAACTCCCCCCAAATGCTGTTCCTGGCCGAGAAGAACAGCGTTCCCAGTTTCAGGGCTTTTCCCCGATCTGAAAAAATAAGGAAGTTCGCCCCTTGAAAGAGCGTAATCCCTGCCGTTCCATTCGTAAACGCTGGATTCCACCTTGCCGCTTTTAACATGGACGGCGGTGACGAATATTTCGTCCATGCCGTTTTTGTTGGCGTCATAGGTATCGATGAACAGGATGTCCAGATAACTTTTGCATTCCACCCGCTTAATGATATCCAGGGTTTTTTTTTGAAAAGACGCCACGGTGAAGCTGTGACGCTCCGCGTAAACAATTTCCCTTTTTTTATCGCCGTCCACGTCACCCACGGAGATTGCCGTGATATCACAGTTCAGATCCTGTGAGCGCCGGATTCCGGACGTCAGAACGGGGCTGCGCGGAGCAAGGGGCGGAGTCGCCGGAACAGCGGCTGAAGGGACAGGGTCCGGCTTTTTTTCCACAGCCGGGGCATCGGATGGGGGGACGGGCGATTCCGCAGCTTTGACGCCGGAAGTTGAGGTCAGGGCGTTTAACGCCTGGTCGCTGAATTCGGAAAGATGTGTAAACAGACTGTTTTTATCGGGATCCGATTTAGAGTACGACACAAGGACCGATCCGGTTTTCGTGTCCACCAGCAGCGCACTGATGCTGACCGAGTTGCCGAGAAAGGTGAGGCTTCCCGTGACCAGGGCGTCACAGCCAGTGTCACTCGCCTGTTTAACCGCTTCGGCACGGCCCGATTCCGTTTCCGAACGGCTGATTTTTATTCCTTTGCCCGACATACGGGCTTCGATCAGGTCTCCGGCCCCTTTTTTGATGAAATCCATACTGGTTTCGGAATAAACGGAAAATGGAAAAAGGGCCACGGATTTCTGTTCCGCACAGACCGGCCTTTCATGGCAAACAACGATGAATAACAGCAGGAAAATCAAACCTCGATCAAAGGGCTTCGTCATCATAAGCGTTTCTCCGGATTTTAAGATGGCTGTTCGCTATGTTTTTCTGATGCTGATGGCTTCTTAGTCATACCACTCCGTCATTCGGTGAATGACGATGCTGCTTCTTCTGTCCGAAAAGACCCCTCCCTTGGAAATAAGGCTGTAGACCAGCTCGGGAACGGAGTCCCCGTCCATGTCCACGAGGGTGACATCGCTGATGTAGCCCGAGATCCAGTCGGTGCTGTGGACGGGGGAGTAACCGAAATCGCCGGGAGTGAAAAGGGTGATTCTCCCCTTGGTGAAGTTTTTCATCCCCGCGAACAGATGGTTGGTGGCTTCCTTGTTCTGGATGGCGATCAGTTCATCGGCACCGTCTTTGTCAAGGTCGCTGAATATAATTCGCGGCTGGAGGTACACGCGGTTGATTTTGTCTCTGTCGGCGGTATCGGGCCTCGCCATGTAGGAGACCGTTCCGCCCAGCACGTCGTCGCTTTCCCATTTCAGATTCCTTGCGTCGTCAAATACTCTGATTTTATTGTCTTTCATGTCGGCCAGGGCGGATGTGCTGTCCTGGGTCAAGGCGAACGAATAGAGAAGCGTCCCTTCGGGAACGTCCATGATCTTCAGGGCCGAATCCGGGGTGTTGAACGCGAAACGGACAATGGGACTGCCCAGAATGGATCCGAGGTTCTTGTTTTTCTGGGCGATGATCACCGGTTTGTTTTCCCCTTTGAGGGTCATGGACCGGAACAGCCATTTCAGATCGGATCGGATGGTTTTATAGGCCCTTCCGTCCCACTCGATGACCAGGGACGATATGTCCATCCGGTCCTCCGTCACCACCGAGACATAGATTTCAGGATAGGCGTTGCCGTTGATGTTCGCGGAATCAACGCCCACCACATATCCCCTGATGGGGACGGTGATGGTCACCTTTTCTTCGAAGGTTTTCCTGATCAGGGAGTAGATCGTGATGCTCTGGTCCGTGGCCGTGGCAATGTCGATCTGGCCGTCCTGGTCGAAATCCGCCACGGCGATTCCGTTGACCACGCCTTTGAACTCCTGGCTTTTGGTGATTCTTTCCGTCAGGGGCTTCGAAGTTTTTTTGGGGGGAAGAACGGACTCTTCCAGCGGATAGCAGGGCGAAGAAAGAATGTTTCTGGTTTTTTTGGTGAAGCTGTTTAGATGGGACAGGTAGGCACCGTCTCCCTGCCCGATATCCGTAAAATGAAGAATGATTTTTCCCTGGGCCGCGTCATAGACAAAAACGTCGGTGGACACCGTATCGCCTAATTTCACGAGGCTCCCATAGATCAAAAAATTACAGGAGAGATTTTTGCACAGAGCCGCACAATCCTCGGGAGTCCTGATCTGTTCCACAGGCTTCTCGCTATGGATCGAAAATCCACAATCACCACCGGACAACCGGCTGATGAGAAACGTTTCAATCCCTTTCTGCACAAGATCCACCTGTTCGGATGACACGATATGAAATGGCAGAAGTACGATCCGGGGCTTATCAGCGGCAGTTCCGGTCACGGGATTCAAAAATAAAAAGAGCGACAGACAGAGATAGCAGGGTATTTTGATCCATGGATATTTTTTTTTCAACGTTCGATGCCTCTTGCTTTGATGGTGGTCGAGGTCATAGTGATACCACATGTTCAAGGTTCATGGAAAGCTAGTTGTTTGGTATTGCAGACAAATATCACCGGCTAAGCCATTTGGAAAGGCTCCCGGACCGGATTTCACCGTTTGTATCGGCCCCGGCGCATGCAAACCCCTACACGGCGCTCACCGATCCCAAACACAATCCTAACCCGGATCTAACTCAATTTCTCTTGATATTCCGGGCATCTTGCTTTATATACAATCAAAAAACAGGGGGTGGTCCTGTTAAGGGCGTCAACGTCCATTCTGCACTGCTTGTAAAGATAAACGATATAACGAATATATCAACATTAACAAAAGGAGATCTGATTATGAAAAAACTGTTAGGCGTTATGCTTGCCGCCGTGGTCTGTTCGACCGTGGCACTTCCCGCATTCGCGGTTGAAAACGAATTCGGTGGTTACTGGCGGACCCGCGGGATCACCATGCAGGACTTTTCCGGAAGAGATACCGGAACAGACGGTTACGTGGATACCCGTACCCGGCTTTACTACACCGCGAAATTCAGCGATAAATTCAAGTTTGTCAACAAATTTGAAATCGACACGGTCTGGGGTGATGACGACGGTGGAGACATCGGTGCTGACGGGAAAGACAAATCCTTTGAAATCAAAAACTCCTACGCCGATTTCAATGTGGGTGACCACAACTTCAAAGTGGGTATCCAGCCTGGAAAAATCGCCCGCGGCTTTCTTATTGACGATGATTTCTCCGGTATTACCATGACATGTAAAGTGGGATCCGTTCTTGTTCCTTTCATGTGGATGAAAGTGGAAGAAGATGACATCAATGATGCCAAAATTATTAAAAATACTGAAACAATTCCGAACGTCACTCCTGCAAAAACATACCCTGAAAGAGATTATTTTGCCGTTGCTCCCGTGTTCAACATCAGCGAATCCCTTTCTCTGAACCCCTACCTGTTCTACGATAAAGAACAGGGAACCGACACCGGCATGTTCTACCTGGGTGCCGACATCAACGCCAAAGTGGACAACATGACCGCCTGGGGTACCTTCATCTATGAAACGGGCGACAGAAACGATGACGATGTATCCGCTTTCCTCGTTGCCGCCGGTGCCGATGCAGGTCTTGTTCATGGTCAGGTGTTTTATGCCACCGGTGAAGAAGCCACAGCCGATGACGAATGGAACGAATTCGGCCTTACCTTTAGTGCCGGCACAGGCCAGACTTACTACTGGTCGGAAATCATGGGCGAAGGCATCTTCGACGGAACCCGTTCCAATAACTCTCCGGGTACCGGTGTGACCAACATCATGGCCGCCAACCTTGGCGTGACTGTAAAACCCATGCCCAAACTGACTCTTTCCGGTGACATCTGGTACGCCCAGCTTGCTGAAGAAAGAAATGTGAACGGCTCCATGGAAGACGAACTCGGTATCGAAATCGACCTCAAAGCCACGTACATGGTTCTTGACAACCTCAAACTTGACGTTGTGGCCGCTTACCTCATGGCCGGTGACGCCACAGGCGAGGAAGATCCCATCGAAATCGGAACCCAGCTTTCTTTCAGCTTCTAAGCGATCGAACTGAGTCGGGGTTGATGTTGGCCCCAAGCGATAATTCAAACGGGTGCAGATTCTGCACCCGTTTTTTATTTGCCTTTCTTCCCCCCCCCCCTGTTGAGCCTCCACGAAATGACAATTTTGAACAAATGATGATAAATGATGGCATATTTGTCGTTTTGTATTTTTTCGCTCTCATTTTTTTAACAGCTGCATGGTTTGCTTGTGTTCGAAATATTCAATGAATAAAGCATATTACGATAATACAAACTTGGTTGTTTTTTGTTGGCACGAATGATGATATGAAGCTCACCGTCTAATGCATCGTACAACACGGGCAACAGGCAGCGGGTTTTGTATTCCGCTGTTTATATTCGGTGTAACTCAATATCAACACAAGGAAAGGAAACGAACATGAAAGCAATGAAGATGATGGCAGCGGGTCTGGTGATGGTGCTGGGAATGGCAACGGCAGGGTTCTGTGCTGACGCCACCTTGAACCTCGATGTGAATTCAGCCTACGTGTCCAGGGGCTACACTTACAACGACGGTCTGGTGCTCCAGCCGTCCCTGGATGTTCTCAAAGGTGGATTCGATGTCAACGTCTGGGGAAACATGGATGTCTCGGATTATAATGATACCCTGGATTCCTGGCAGTTTTCAGAACTGGATCTGGCTGTGTACTACAGCCATTCTTTCGACAAACTGACCCTGACAGGCGGTATCATCGAGTATTTCTTCCCCCAGACCGATGTCAGCGGCGGCGGGAAAAACACGGAAGAGCTGTACCTCGGAGCCTCCCTCGCCCTTGTGGATGGCCTTTCCCTGGGACTCATCGTGTACTATGATTACGATGAATACGACGAAACCTGTTACTCCAACCTTGGCCTCACCTATTCAAAGTCCATCAACCCCAAACTGGGCGTGACCGCCGGTGTTTATGCCGGATACCTGGATCAGGATGAACAATTTGGCGAATCCGGTTTCAAAGATTACAAACTGAGCCTGAAAGCCTCTTACGCCCTGACCGACACCATCGGACTGGGTGCCAATATCAATTACACCGACGCCATCGACGACGATGTACTGACCTTCGTGGATGTGAACACCTACGGCGGAGTCAGCGTCAACTGCAAATTCTGATAACACGACTGCGTTCAAGGGGATCCCTCCGGATCATCTTGAACGCAGGAAATCGTCCCCGCCCCCCTCCAATCTGCCGTCCCAAGACTCCAAAACCCTTCACAAAAAAAATTCATTTCCAGTCAAAATGTGTTATCGTTTTCCTTCCATCCTTTGAGCGCCACTGTTGTCCGGCCGGGATACACTGTTTTGATGGGGAGTGACACCATGACTGATCTGAAAAAAACCCTCCTTCCGGTCCTTTTATCCCTGATACTTTTCCAAACGTCCTGCGGAGACCGAGATACCCAAGGAAAAAAGAAAGGCGACAAGCCGCAGGCCCCGGTCACGGCAGCTCTGGCCGTCAAGAAAATAATCCCCGTGGACATCACCGGCACCGGCCATGTGGAAGCCGGGGCGTCCATCCGGGTCTTCCCCCGTGTCAGCGGGACGTTGCTTTCGGTTCATTTCAAAGAAGGGGCCGAAGTCAGAAAAGGCGAACTTCTTTTTTCCATCGATGATGCGCCGTTCAAGGCCAGACTCCGGCAGGCCGAGGCGGATCTTGAAAGGGACCGGGCCAAACGGCGTCTTGCCGCAGCTCAGGTGAAACGCTACGGTTCTTTGTCCGATAAAGGCTACCTTTCCGCAGAGGAATACGAACAGCTTCAAAACGATCTGGCTGTTCTGAACGCCCAGATCCGCGCCGACGAAGCGGTGGTGGACAGTGCGAAACTCGATCTTTCCTACTGTTCAATCCGGGCGGAAATTACCGGAATCACTGGTGAAATCAACGTGGATCCCGGCAATCTTGTGACAACGGGAAGCACGACGCCCCTCACCACCCTCAGGTCCGTCAAGGACCTTGACGTGTCCATTTCCGTTCCCGAAAAACATTTCAGAGAAATCCGGAGCGCCATGGCCCATGGATCGGTCAGGGTCGCCGCCCTTGCCGATGGTGACCTGAAACCACTGGCCCAGGGGATCCTCACCTTCATCGACAACACCATCGACGCCGAATCGGGCATGGTGCTCCTTAAAGCCGGATTCGGAAATGACGGAAAAACCCTGTGGCCCGGCCAGTTCGTCCGGGTGACGGTGGAACTCCCGGTATCCGAAGAAGGCATCACTGTTCCGAACCAGGCCATTCAGACCGGCCAGAAAGGGTCTTTCGTCTATATCCTCCATAAAGACATGAAGGTGGAAAGCCGCGCCGTCGAGACGGGCCGCTCGTTCAACGGCGACACCCTGATTGTCAGGGGGGTGTCCGAAGGGGAGAAGGTGGTGGTGGAAGGTCAGCTCAAACTGTCAGACGGGGCCACGGTCAAGGTTGTGGAGCCGGGAGGCGGTAACGAAAAGAACCCGACCAAGGCGGATCGGCCATGAACCTGTCAAAAATGTTCATCGAACGTCCTGTGGCCACGGTCCTTTCCATGCTGGCCATTGTTTTCGCAGGCCTTGTGGCTTACGCCCGTCTACCGGTAAACGAGCTGCCCAATGTGGACTTCCCAACCATCGAAGTCAGCGCCAACCTGTCGGGAGCCGGGCCTGAAACCATGGCCACGGCGGTGGCCACGCCCCTTGAACGTGAATTCTCCACCATATCGGGCCTGGACGCTATGTCCTCCACCAGCTCGCTGGGGCGCACACGGATCACCCTCCAGTTTTCCATGGACCGGGACATCGACGCGGCGGCTCAGGATGTCCAGACAGCCATCGCCAGGGTTCAGCGGCTTCTTCCCGACGACATGACCAGTCCGCCTTCGTTCAGGAAAGTGGACCCCTCAAGCCAGCCCATTCTGTTCATCGCCCTGAGCTCACCGGAACTTCCCCTTTCAGCCCTGAATGAATATGCCGACACCCTTCTTTCACAAAAAATATCCATGATCAAAGGCGTGGCCCAGGTGAACATCTACGGGTCCCAGAAATATGCGGTCCGGATCTACCTGAATCCCGAAGCCCTCAAAGGCCGGGGAATCGGGGTGGATGAGGTTGAAAAGGCCATTTCATCGGCCAACGTCAACATTCCCACAGGCACATTGTACGGAAAGCACAAGGCCTACACCATCAAAGCCACGGGGCAGCTCACGGAAGCTGAAAAATACAAACATGTGGTGGTGACTTACGCCAACGGTTCTCCGGTCCGGCTGGGCGATCTGGCGGTTGTGAAAGACGGTGTCGAGAACGACAAAACCGCAGCCTGGTACATGGATAAGGAAGTGAAAACCCGGGCCATTGTCCTGGCCATCCAGCGCCAGCCCGGAAGCAACACCATCGAGGTGGCGGACAACATCAAGCGCCTGCTGCCGAATTTCGAAGCCCAGCTTCCGCCCAGCGTGCGTCTGAACACCATTTACGACCGGTCACTATCCATCAGGGAATCGGTAGACGACGTGATGTTCACGCTGTACCTCAGCATCGCCCTGGTGGTGCTGGTGATTTTTATTTTTTTAAGAAACGTCTCGGCCACGGTGATTCCGGCTCTGGCCGTTCCCATGTCCATCGTGGGCACCTTTGCCGTGATGGATCTTCTGGGATACAGCATCGACAACCTGTCCCTCATGGCCTTAACCCTTTGCGTGGGATTCGTGGTGGACGACGCCATTGTCATGCTTGAAAATGTGGTCCGGCACATGGAAATGGGTAAAAACCGGCTCGAAGCCGCCTTGGACGGAGCCAGGGAAATCGGCTTCACCATTCTCTCCATGACGTTGTCACTCTGCGCCGTGTTCATTCCACTGCTGTTCATGGGGGGGATTCTGGGACGCCTGTTCCGGGAGTTCGCCGTGACCATCGGTGTGGCGATCCTGGTCTCGGGCTTCGTATCCCTGAGTTTGTCGCCCATGCTGTGCAGCCGTCTTCTCCGGCATACGGACAGGGAAGAACACGGCCGTCTTTACACGGCGTTCGACACGTTTTTCACAGGCCTTCTGTCCTTGTACGAACGAAGTCTTGTCCAGGTGATGCGGTGGAAGAAAACCACCCTGGTTTTTTCCCTGTTTCTTCTCTTGCTCACGGTCTATCTGTTTAAGACCGTCCCCATGGATTTCATCCCCAGCGGCGACTCCGGCCAGATGTTCGCCACCACCGAAGCGGCCCAGGGCACATCCTTCGAAGCCATGGTGGATTACCAGCTCGCCGTGTCCGAAATCGTGCGGAACGATCCGGCGGTGGCGGCGTTTATGACGGCGGCCGGTGGAACCGGAGGTGCGGTGTCCGGCGGATCGGGCCGAATGAACATCCGGCTGAAACCCAGGTCGGAACGGAAAGAAAACGTGGATCAGGTGATCCAGCGATTGAGAAAAAAACTGGGAGCCGTTCCCGGAATCAACACCTTCTTGAGAAATCCTCCCGCCATCGATGTGGGTGGACGGACCAGCAAGGCCCAGTATCAGTACACGCTCCAGGGTTCTGATATCGCTGAGCTTTCAGGGTACGCCGCACGCCTCAAGGAAAATCTGGAATCCCTGCCCGTTCTCCAGGATGTGACCACGGACCTTGAAATCGTCAATCCCCAGGTGATGGTGCACATCGATTACGACAAGGCGGCGTCCCAGGGCGTCACGGCGGAAGATGTAGAAAACACCCTGAACAGCGCTTACAGCTCCAAGCAGGTGACGACCATCTACGCGCCAACCAACCAGTATCCGGTGATCATGGGGTTTGCTCCAGAGTTCCAGAACGACCCGGAAGCCCTGGATAATCTGTTCATCCGTTCAGACAAGGGAAAACTCGTTCCCCTGTCCGGTGTGGCCCGCATCGAAAAAAACGTGGGACCGCTCACCATCAACCACACCGGCCAGATGCCTTCGGTGACGGTGTCTTTCAATCTCAAGCCCGGCGTGGCCCTGGGAGACGGGGTCCGCATGGTGGAGGAAAAAACGCAAAGCCTGAACCTGCCGCCCTCCATCACGGCCAGTTTTCAGGGGACGGCCCAGCAGTTCAAGGATTCCATGAAAGGGATGTGGGTTCTTCTTTTCATGGCCGTGTCGGTGATTTACATCGTGTTAGGGATTCTATACGAAAGCTTCATCCACCCCCTGACCATTCTGTCAGGCCTGCCGTCCGCCGGTGTGGGTGCATTGATTACCCTGATGATTTTCGGTGTGGATTTAAGCATCTACGCTTTTGTGGGCATCATCATGCTCATCGGCATTGTCAAGAAAAACGCCATCATGATGATCGATTTCGCCCTTTCCGCCCAGAGGAACGAAAACAAAACGCCGGCCGACGCCATTTTTGAAGGATGTATCCTGCGTTTCAGGCCCATCATGATGACCACCATGGCGGCCCTCATGGGCACCCTGCCCATCGCCATCGGAATCGGCGCGGGAGCCGAATCCCGGAAACCCCTGGGCCTTACGGTGGTGGGCGGGCTTTTGCTGTCCCAGATCCTGACGCTGTACATCACACCGGTCTTTTATGTATTTATGGAAGACCTGAGGGATTTTTTCGGAAAAAAAACCGGATCCGCTGAACATCATTGATGACGACCGTATAACCCTGGCAGAAAAATGGGGGGGCCATGACCGACATTGTGAGACACCTTGGCGACCTTGAATACACGTACTGGATAATGGATCTCGCGTCGAGTACCCATTTTACCGTTTTTGCAGACATGGAGGGCTGCTGCCACACCGAAGAGGAGCTGGGCCGGGCCCTGGGTCATGTGGCGTCATGCCACAGCCTGTTGAATGTCCGGATCGCTTCGGACGAAAAGGGAAAAATGGCGTTTTTTCCCTCCGGTCAGCCCGTTCCCGTCCGATTGATACACCTCGGCCAGGAGGATTCAGGCACCGCGGAAACGGATGACGGCATTGAAAAACACCTCGATGACGAACAGAGCCTACCGCTCGACTGGGAAAGGGGGCCTCTTTTCCGGGCACGGATTCTTCAGGCCACAGGCGGCCGCGAAACCCTCATGCTCACGTTTCACCACGCCATTGCCGACGGGCGATCAGCCATGAACATTCTGTATGAGGTGCTGTCCTCCCTGAACGGGGATGATCTGAACGTTGGGGAAAACGATGCGGGTGAGCCTCAGGAGTGGCATATTGTTCCGGGATATAAAGGATTTTCAGGGTTCAGGGGTTTGATGGGCCGTTCCCTGGCCCAGGGCCTGAACCGGCTGTTTTTCAGGCCGTCAAACGTTCCCGTAAACGGGCTGAACTGGCCGGATCATCGGGTGGACCATTTCCTGTGCCAGCGGCTCGACGCTGATGAAACGAGCCGCCTTATGATTCAGGCCTCAAAAACAAGTGCCGGAGTTCATGGCGCACTGTGCTGCGCCCAGCTGCTTTCGCTGCTGGACGAGTACCCGTCACGGACATCCCTCAGAGCGTGGCTGCTGAGTCTGGTTGATTTGCGGAGCCGGGTCACGCCACCAGTTTCGGACAGCGATCTGAAGCTGATGATGTCCATGGTGGAGTCCTGTCAGGAGGTCCGGCGGGGAACGGGTTTCTGGGAGCTGGCCGGAATTATTTCGTCGAGGGTTAAACATGCGCTGGCAAAAGGGGAGCACTTCAGAATGCTTCCGACACAGGCTCGGCTGATACGCACGACTCAAGGCGCTGCAAGGAAAGGCGCAAGAACCAGCCGGATGCTTCTCCGTCTGGGTCAGCTCTCACGGCCCCTGGTGATTCCGGTCAGCAATATCGGGGTTGCTGATTACCCGCCATGTTTCAGGCATTTTGCAGTAAACAGCATGGCCTTTGTCGTTCCCCTGTCATCCTCGGGGATATGGGGATCTGCCGCCAACACCTTCAATGGCCGTCTTAACTGGAATTTTTCATACGCCACACCCACGGTGACGAAAGAACAGGCCCTTCGCATGGCGAGGCGGAGCCTGGATATCCTCAGAAACAATCTGGATCCGGATCAGGCCGTCACACTATGAACCGACGTTCTTTTTACTTTTACGCTTTCCCCCGGCAATCTCAAGTTCGCCCTGCTGCGAAACCCTGACAGAAATCCGGGGCGGCAGCGCGCCTTCCGCCAGTCGGTCCAGAATCTCTCCGGAAAGAAGCGGCAAGAGGCTTCGGTCGAGGATGTGGTCCACATTCCGGGCGCCGCTGTCTCCGTCCCGGCATTTTCCGGCGATCATCTCGATAACGCCGGTCTCAAAAGAAAGGGCCACGCCGTGGCTGTCGGACATGCGTTCGGTCACCCTCCGGAGTTTTGCGGCGGCGATGTCTTTGAGGGTGTCTGCGCAAAGGGCCCGATAAGGGATCACGTTCATGCGGGCCAGGAGGGCGGACTTGAAATGCCGGGTCAGCTCAGGGCGGATGGCTGTGGCAAGATCTTCCGTGCCGATCTCCGGATTTTCCGTGACAGCCTCGCCCATGGCATCTGTGCCCAGATTGCTGGTGAGGAATATCACGGTGTTTCTGAAACTGACGATCCGCCCTTCGCCGTCGGACAGAACACCTTTGTCGAAAACCTGGTAAAATAGATTCAGAACCTCGGGATGGGCCTTTTCCACTTCATCGAGAAGAACGACGGAATACGGCCGCTGCCGAACGGCTTCGGTGAGGACCCCGCCCTCCCCGTAACCCAAATAGCCGGGCGGGGAACCGATGAGGCGGCTTACCGTGTGTTTTTCCTGGAACTCGCTCATATTGACCGAAACAACGAAACGTTCGCCCCCGAACAGGAATTCGGCCAGGGCCAGCCCGGTTTCCGTTTTGCCCACGCCGCTGGGACCGGCGAGTAAAAACACGCCGAGCGGCTGGGCCGGGTCTTTGAGCCCGGCCTTGGCGGCCCTGATGATCCGGCAGATTTCCGATACCGCCGGGTCCTGACCTTTCACCCGTGTTTTGAGCCGTTCTTCCATGTCCATGACGCTCCGGGCCTCATCGTTCATCATCTGACCAGCAGGAATCCCGGTCCAGTCCGACACGACCCGGGCCACCACCTGGGGTTCCACCTCGAAACGAACAAGGGGTGTCTTTCCCTGAATATCCTGGAGTTCATTCTGAATGTCCCGGATTTGCTGATTCAAAACCGCCACGGGGTCGTTCGGGGCAGAGGCGGTTTCTTTTTCGGCATCGGCGGATTTTGTCCGGCCTTTTGTTTTTTTTGCAGGATTGTCAGCCGGAGCCGGGGCATTGTCCGCCGGGGGCTCCTGGGGTTCAAGTGTGTAAAGCGACTGCCGGAGATCGATCAGCCGGGATGTCAGATCTTTTTCCTTTGTCCAGCGTTCCATAAGAGCGGCAAGCTCCCGCTCCATCTCTTTCATCATGGTGTCAAGCATCTGAAGCCGGGGTTTGTCCACGTCCACACCGAACATCCTGTCCCGATCCAGGGCCTCACGTTCACGGGCTGCGGCCTGGAGCTGCCGTTCGATGTTCTCCACCGCTCCAGGTTTGGCTGTCAGAAGGACTTTGACCCTGGCGGCGCTGGTGTCCAGCAGATCGATGGCCTTATCCGGAAGGTAACGGCCGGATATGTACCGGCTGGAAAGTTCGGCGGCGGCGGTGACGGCATCGTCGCGGATCACCACGCCGTGGGCTTTTTCATAACGGGTTCTAAGCCCTCTGAGAATCAGGATGGCGGATTCCACGGACGGCTCGTCCAGATGAACGAGCTGGAAACGCCGGGCCAGGGCCGCGTCTTTTTCAAAATATTTTTTGTACTCGCTCCACGTGGTGGCGGCGATGGTCCTCAGTTCTCCACGGGCCAGGGCCGGTTTGAGGAGATTGGCCGCGTCGCTTCCTCCGGCCGCGGCACCTGCGCCGATCAGGGTGTGGGCTTCATCGATGAACAGAATGATGGGGGTTTGGGAGGCCTTGACATCCTCGATGACTTTTTTCAGCCGGTTTTCAAACTCTCCCTTGACCCCGGCCCCGGCCTGGAGAAGTCCCATGTCCAGGGTCAGCAGCCGGACGTTTTTAAGAAAATCAGGGACGTCTCCTTCCACCATCCGAAGGGCCAGGCCTTCGGCCACCGCCGTTTTTCCCACGCCCGGCTCACCCACCAGAATGGGGTTGTTTTTCCTTCGCCGGGCAAAGATGTCCACCACCTGACGGATTTCATGATCCCTTCCGAAAACCGGGTCGATCAGGCCTTGCCGTGCTTTTTCGGTAAAGTCCTCGCAGTAGGTTTCAAGGGCTGTCTGCCCGGCAGGGCTTTGCTCTGTGCTTTGCTGCGAAACATCCGGTTCTTCCTGAGAGCCTTGGACCATGCCGGAAAAGTGCTTGAGAAAATCATCTTTTCCCGTGATGTGGAAAAACTCCGAAACACCGGGAGCCGCAAACTGTGACGCAGGGTTCAGCAGGGCGAGGAAAAGTGAGCCGGACCGGATTCTGGGCTCTCCCAGCTCCACGGAACCGGCCAGCTGGGATTCCTGATACCATTCGATCAGCCTCGGGGAAAACACGGGTTTCGCGCTGTTTCCTGAGGATAAAGCCTCCAGGGCGTTGTTCAGACGGGATTTAAGTCCGCGGATGTCCATGGAATAATGGGAGAGTATCAAGGCAAAATCGCAGGAGCTGTCCTCCAGCATCTGCCAGATGACATGTTCCACCGTGATTTCATAATGGGATCTTGCCACACACATCCCCGCGGATGCTTCGAGTTTTTTTCGGCAGTATTCGTTCAAGCGGCCAAGCAGGGGTTTTATTCCGACGGAGATCATCTGGCGCCTCGTGTATCGTTTAAGGGTTGTGTTTGCATGTCGTGCGGATGAAACCGGGTTTTGAATTCCCCATGACCCGATTTCGAGAATATCCAGGTGTCAAGCCCCAGACTTGAGAAGCTCTCACAGCCCAGACAGGTTGTGAGGGGCTGTTCATGCCGGTCCATGACGATTTCCACATCGTATTCCAAAGGTGCGGTCACATAGAGATCCGTCATGGAAACCAGAAGCCGGTAATCCCTTGCACCCGGTGTCAGGTGCCGGTAATGGTTCCTGGACACAGGGCCGACCTGGATTCGGAAGGCCCCTCCTTTTCCGTGAACCTCGCCGCCCAGACTGGATGCCTTGCCAAGACACACGTTCAGGCCCAGCCGCGCTTTCTGTTCCTCTGGGATCAATCCTGTCCTTTCAGTCATCTGAAATACCGTGACGGGCAGGCCCAGGGCGTCGGACAGGAGGGTTTCTAATCCTGCGGCCGAACGCGAGTTCATGGCGAAAAGACCGCTGTACCTCAACAGCCTGTCAGGGTTGTCGAACGATCCGGCCAGCCGATCCCGGCTCAATCCCACCAGATGATAAAAGCGCCGGAGAAGGCCAAGGTCACCATCTTCCAGAATTCGCACCATGCTCCGGTACTTGGACCAGGCATCGTAAAGAAGAAGGACGATCCGGTGGTTGATGACGTCCAGCATATCTCTGACCGCGCTTTCACCTGCCGCCGCTTCGGAAAGGAGATCTTCGGTGTAAAACGTTGGAAGGGGCGAACACGATCCGTACAGACCTAAAATCGGTGTGGTGAGGGTGAAACCTCCATTTTTCCGGGGCTCGATTCGCTCAACACCGGACACGGGAAACCCCAGGGAAAGGTGGGACCTTATGCGCAGAGTCTCCCATCGCTGGGGCTGTGTCCCGTGATTATCGATTCCCTCCGAATCCGTTTCGGGCAGCATGGTCCTGAGAAGCCGCATGGCCTGAAACAGGGAATAACATCGTCCGTTGGACAGGAGATCGTCTTTCACCGGTTCCGTCACATGTTCTGAAGAAGCTGACGCCCCATCCGTTCTTTCCATTCCAGTGTTTCTCCGCTGTCCGTCTCATGGATGGTCAGCCGTGTGAAAGTGTTGATGGCGGCGTACATTCCGAAAAACCGGCTCATCACCGTTCCGAAAAGATAGACATCGCCCATTCCGGCAAAATGACTGCGGCTGACTGTCAGCCGCATCTCAAGGCCCCTTATGAGAATTCCTCCGACGAGCCGGTCCACGGAGCGTATTTCAAATCCTGTGACGCCCCGGATTTTATGTTCACAGATCCGGGCGTTCAGTCGGTCTCTGTACCCTTCGGCCACGAAAAGCCGGAGAAGGGATTGAAGGTCTTCCAGTCGCTTGAGGGATAGCATGTTCAGGGAAAGAAGTGACGTCAGACGCCAAAGGGCCTGGTTCCCCATGGGCGGGAGTGCGGACACCGTGGTTTTCATGATGTTTTTCACAGTGATGGACTCGGAAACCCCGGTCTGGATTTTGTGGATATGGCCTTCGGGCAGGTGGTCCGCTTCATCGCCGTTGGAGCAGAGGATGTCAAAGGAAAGACTCTGGACCGGCGGGAGCGGCCGGGATTTCTCATAGGCCAGGGTGATGGATAAATCCGTTTTTCCGGTCAGGGGATGGCGTCTGATTTTCTCCCGGTAATAATGCGGTGACTCTTCGGATGAAAAACGATGGAATTCCGAAAACACGACGCTGATTTTTTTATCGTCGGACAATCCGGTGATTTTTTCTATGGAATAGATCTGGCAGGGCCGATCCAGATGTTCTGAGGGGGTGACAGGGTATTCCGGAGCTCTGTGATCCAGGGAGACCGGAACAGCATGGTGAGGGAATATATTGATGCCCGGCGTTACAAAAAGGATAAAGCTGTCGGCACCGCAGGATACCGGTTGTTCCATGGACGCCTCAAGGAGGAAATCGATATGGAAATCCCGGCTGTCCGAACGGGGTGCCCACCGGTCAAGGCCCTTAAGCTGAAACGTGAGAAATTTTTCGGGCATGAGGAAATATTCCTGAATGAACCGGAAACCCTCAAACGCCTGGGTCGGCCAGGGCAGCAGGGCATCATGGCCTGCGAAGCCGCAAGGTTCCAGGTTCTCGGGGTCCAGGTGAAACGTGTTTTCACCGTCGTCCGTCTGAACACGGATTCCATGGATGCAGGTCGAAAGAAGATGATAGAGCTCGGAGGCCTGCCGTGCGCCCCCGCCCAGATGGAATCGAAGGGCTCCCGGCCTGAATGAGGCCACATGGGAAGACCCCATCTGAAAATGGACGCGGATCCAGGGAGCTGTTCCCGGAGGGTCCATGAACGTGCTGCCGAGAATTGACAAAGGAAAAATGTCCACATCCGTGGTGGTGGTGAATCGGCAGGACAACGCCGTACCGGAGCTTGAATCCGCGAACGTTCCTTTGGGAATCCGGCGGGTTTCCGTGATTTTGGAGCCGGGGGAAAAGGCCAGAAGGGTGGCGGACGGCAAGGGCCGGAGAACATGGGGCCAGATCTGGCGCAGAAGATCATGAACGATTTCAGGGAATTCGTCATCGATTTTCTGGCGTACCGCCCCTGTGAGAAAGGCGACTCCCTCAAGGAGTCTTTCCACGTCCGGGTCGGCGCAGGGTTCACCCAGCATGGGGGCCATGGCTGGATTTTCCAGGGAAAAGTCTTTGGCGATGTTTCTCAGGTAACTCAGTTCTTCGAGGTAATATCGTTCGATCATGAATCCGCCGGTCTGTTTATGAATGATGTGGTGTCACGGTCGGTCCATGGACCGAACGATGAGCCTGGATCACAAGAAATAATGTGATTTAATGGGGGGAAATAAATGATTCGGTGAAAAAAATCAACCGAGAAATGACGCGCCCCAGGAAGTGCTCATCTGTTCAGGAAACCCAGGGCCGGAAAGGATATACCGTTGACACGCGAGCCTTTGATTGGTAATCTTCATAAAAACGCCATGGTTAAATCTCCATCATATGTGCAATTCATCGCGTAACATCCCATCCGGATGCCATGGCAATCCGGCCGCGCGCCTTGTTCGGCGTTCTTCTGGCCGGCCCACCCAAATGTGACCGTTTTACGATATCTCCAAATTAAACGCTTCATGGAGGATTGTTTATGCGTATCAAACTGTTAACCCCGGTTTTCGTTCTGTCTGTCATTATCACCGTGATGTTCATATCGACCCTTGTGGTGACGCAGAAACAGAAAGACGACGGTCTTGTGATCAATCTCGCCGGGCGTCAGCGCATGCTTTCACAGAAAATGACCAAGGAAATTTTGTACTACCACGCATCCCGGAACCACGCCGGAACCGATATGACATCCGTGAAGGCGGACCTTGAATCATCCATGAACGTATTCGACAAAACCTTGAACGCGCTGATCGATTCAGGGCCAGCCCCCATGGATCTGAAGATGAAGGCGTTCAGAAACTGCCCTTCGGCCACCGAACCGGCCAAATCCCAGCTGGGCCTTGTGAAAAATAAATGGAACGATTATGCATCGAAGCTCCGGGCGGTGCTCGCCAACCCCGGTGCATCCGATGCTGAAATTGTGTGGATCGTCGCCAACAACATGGGTTTCATGGCCGAAATGGACAAGGCGGTGGTTCTCCTTCAAAAACAAAGCGAAAAAAAAGTCACGCTTCTCGTCACCCTTCAGATGGCCGGGGTCGTTGTGGCGACCATCTTCGTGGTGCTTTTCGTCATGATGACGATTCGGATGAGCGCATCGTTCAATGGCATTATTGCAGCCTTAGGTTCCGCGTCGGACCAGGTTTCCGAAAGTTCGTCGGCCATGGCGTCGTCCAGCCAGTTTCTGGCCGACGGTGCGACCCGGCAGGCGGCGTCCATTGAAGAAACCTCGTCGGCTCTGGAAGAAATGTCGGGAATGACCCGCCAGAACGCTGTCAACAGTGACAAAGCCAACACCATGATGAAAGAGACAAACACGGAGGCCGAGAATGCCAACCGTTCCATGAATCAGCTCGTATCATCGATGACGGACATTTTCAAAGCCAGTGAGGAAACATCCCGGATCATTAAAACCATCGATGAAATCGCGTTTCAGACCAACCTTCTTGCGCTGAACGCGGCGGTGGAGGCGGCTCGCGCCGGAGAAGTGGGTGCCGGTTTTGCCGTGGTGGCCAATGAGGTCCGGAATCTTGCGGTTCGCGCCGCCGAGGCGGCGAGGAACACCACGGCCCTGATCGAAGACACCATTTCCAAAGTGTCCGCCGGGGTTTCCATGGTGGATGGCGCCAACGCCACATTCAAGAAAGTGATCGATTCAGGACTGAACGTGGGCGTTCTCATTCAGGAAATCGCGTCGGCCTCTTCGGAACAGGCCCAGGGCATCGCCCAGATCAATCAGGCCATTGCGGACATGGACACCGTGGTCCAGAAAACCGCCGCCATTTCCGAAGAGGCGGCCAGTTCCTCTGAAGAGACCAACGCTCAGGCCATTGAGCTGACCCACATTGTCCACGATCTGATCGACATTGTGGAAGGCCCTGAAAAAGCGGCGATGTACGCGGCCAGATCAGGAAAAGGAGTGCATGGACGGCAGACGCATCCCGGGCAGAAAAGACTTGCCATCACCCTGGGTGCTGGCGGCCATCAGAAATCATGACAGTTCCCTTGTGAACCATATTCAAACACCGCCGCCAGAGATTCATCATGAAACACGACGGAAAAAAGAAAGTTCATCGTCTTGTGAGGGTCAACTACCTTCCGAGAATTTTTACAGCCTGTGTCGCGGCGGGGATACTGATCGCCATCGCGTATGAAACCGGGAAATCCGTCCGTTTTCTGTGGCCGTTTGTCAGTATGTTGTTTGCCTGGCCTCATATCGCCTACGCCAGGGCCCGGGCCGCACCGGATCAGAAAGGCGCTGAAAATTTCAATATCCATATGGATTCGTTTCTGACAGGGCTGGCCATACCTGCAGCGATGTTCGATTTCTGGCTCATATTCGCCGCACTTAATGTCATATTTTCAAATTCCATCAGGATTGGCGGCCCGGTTCGGATGATCAAAGAGGGCCTGATCAATTTCACCGGCATAGCTACAGGGATGGTGGTCTTCGGATTTCATGTGTCACCGAATCCGGGCCAGCTGCCCATGGTCATCTGTCTTGTGTGCATCACCGTGTATTTCATCATGCTGAGTCATTCGGGCTATACCATTTTCAATCAGCTGACACGTTCGAAAGACATTCTGAATACAGCAAAAATTCAGGCGGAAAGCGCCAATGTGGCCAAGAGCGAATTTGTCGCCAACATGAGTCATGAGATGCGGACCCCCATGAACTGCATCCTTGGAATGTCGTCGTTTCTCGCGGGCACGGATCTCAGTCCCCTCCAGAAAGAATACCTTGGCCACATCAAGTCCAGCACGGAGAACCTGATGGCCCTGATCAACGATATTCTCGATCTCTCAAAAATCGAGGCTGGAGAGCTTCTGTCCGACCCGCAACCGTTCGATGTCCGGACGACCCTGGGCGGCCTTTCGGATCTGATCGCGTTCAAAATCAGGGAAAAAGGCCTGTCATTCGACATGATCATC
This sequence comes from Desulforapulum autotrophicum, assembly GCA_020723285.1. Classification (GTDB taxonomy): domain Bacteria; phylum Desulfobacterota; class Desulfobacteria; order Desulfobacterales; family Desulfolunaceae; genus DYJE01. Next base: position 150,360 of record DYJE01000005.1, read on the forward strand.
GCGGACGATATTCCCGGTTATCTGATCGGGGATTCGGGACGCTTACGCCAGATCCTCCTGAATCTCTGCTCCAACGCTGAAAAATTCACCCATAAGGGGGGAGTCCTTGTCCGGGCCGGAGTTGAAAGCCGGTCGGACGATACGGTGCAGCTCAGGTTTTCCGTCGAAGACACGGGAATAGGCATCCCCCTTGATAAACAGGATCTTATATTCAACCGATTCAGCCAGATCGACGGAAAGTCCACCCGAAGGTACGGGGGAAGCGGTCTTGGACTGCGCATCTGTAAGAAACTTGTGGAGCATATGGGCGGGACCCTCGGTTTTGAAAGCCGTGAAAACGAAGGATCGAAATTCTGGTTCAGCCTTGGATTCAAAATAACGAATGAACCTGATGCGGCCTTGCCCACGCCAGGACCGGTTTGTGTTCAGTCGGCCACGGTCAGGTCCGGTGTGAAAATTCTTGTGGCGGAAGACAACCCGCTGAACCAGCTGGTACTCATGACCCTCCTTGAAAAGGCGGGTTATTCCGCCGATGTGGTGATGAACGGTCGTGAGGCTCTGGACGCCGTGAAGGAAAAAAACTACGATGTGATTCTCATGGACATCCAGATGCCGGAAATGGACGGCCTTGAAGCGACCCGCATGATCCGGAAAGGGCCGGTCATGAACCCCGGCATCATCATTATCGCCGTGACAGCCAAAGCCATGAAAGGGGACAGGGAGGCCTGCGAAGCCGCTGGAATGAACGCCTATCTGACCAAACCGGTCCAACCCCGTCTTCTCATTGAAACCCTCGAAAGATATCTGAACATTCAGCCGCCGGAACACACCGCTTTGACGTAGTAGAAACTGTCGAAATCATTGAAGCCCGCAAACCCCAGTTCATGGTTGACATACCAGCCGGTGATGAATGTGCATCGGTCCGAACTCCACAGCCATTTCATGCGGGGATCGAACACGCGGGTCTCGCAGTGGGACTTTCCTTCGGGCGTTCGGTTCACCAGACTCAAAAGTTCGTTCACCGTGGGCAGACGCCAGTGGGAAAGGCCGCCGAACCGTTCTTTGTTCAAAGCATCAACATAGCGGAAAGCCTCGGCCCTCCGGACCGGATACCGCGTTCCCGATGTCTGCCAGACCAGGCCGGTGGCGTGGTCCGCCACGGTTTCGCAGGTCTGTGTTTCGAAACGGTTCAGGATGTAAGGGGCGGGCCTCATCAGGTCATCGGTCTTAAACACTGAAGGGGCGCAGGTCCAGTGGATTTTGACGGGACGGGATCTTAAAACATGGGTTTCGTCAGGGCCTGCCGGTTCGTCAAAAAACCAGGCCGGTGCGGCGCAGATGGCCTGTTTCCGTTTGATCCAGTTTTGTTCAAGGGTTTCAAGGTCCTTTCCCATCCGTTCGGCATCGTTGTATCGACGATCCGGGGACGGATGGATGGCCTTCAGGATAAATTGATCCCAGGACTCGTCGAGATCGCGGTTGAACCTACTGGGTAAAATGGCGGGGGATGCCGGAAGACGGCCGGTGACCATGCGGTACAGCATCACGCCCACTGCATAAAGATCTGCGCTGAAGTCCACGGAATCCGGGTGCTCTTCCTGTTCCGGGGGCGCGTAATACGGTGAGCCGACTTTCAGGCTGCGATGCCCTTTCATGGATTCGTGACGCAGTTTGGACAGTCCGAAATCGCAGATCTTCACCTGGTCCGTGTCTGTGACAAGGATGTTGAAGGGTTTGATATCCCTGTGGATCAGTGAGGAGAAGTGAAGCCGCGATATCCCCGAAAGGATCTGCCGGGTGTAGTCCACAGCTTTGTCAAGTCCGAGCGTTCTTGACGGCTTCTCTGTTTCATAGGATTCCCCGATCATGGTTCCCAGGTTGTTGCAGTAATAATCCATGATGTAGTATGGCTGACCGTCCACGCAGTCATAGTCCAGAATCTCCACCACATGGGGGTGACGGATGGCCGCCATGGTCACGGCCTCTTTGGCGAACATCTCTTCGATGGCGGTCATACCCAGCAGCGAAACAAGGATGGGGTTGGGGGAGAGGCATTTCATGGCACCGATTTTTCCGGTCACAGGGTGTTTGATTTTATACACCTTCCCCATGCCTCCTTTGCCAAGAAGCCCGCAGACAATGTATTTTCCGATTTTTTTCATAGGTGCGTCCTGTGGTCTTTGCCGTTACAGAAGCCGGTCGGCGTATTGGTCCGGCAAACCCGCGCTTCTGATTTTCGCCGCCGTCGTCCGGCGGTCGTAATCCACGGCCCTGACGGAAAGCGTGTATGTTTCGGTGTCAAAAATCAGGTATTTGGCTCGCTTGTCCCCGTCTCTTGGCTGGCCCACGCTTCCGGCGTTGATCACATACCGGAATTCCCGGGAAAGAACGGTGTCGCCCAGGGGCAGAGGTTCTCTTAAGAGATCCCGGCCGTCGTCTGTGACGATGTGAAGATCATGGGTATGCCCCGCGAAGCAGATGCGTTCGTTCAGACGCCGGAGGCAGCGGACCAGCTTGTCGTCGGAAATCTGGAACAGATAGAGAAACGGTGATGCGGGCGGTGCCCCGTGAACAAATCGCATGCCCCTGAAAACCAGGCTTTTGGGGTATGACCGGATCTCTTTCAACGACGTTTCCGAAAGGTGTGCCCTCGTGTACAGCACCGCCTTCTGTGCCATGGGGTTGAACCATGAAATGAACGATTCCCTGTTCAGGGCCATTTCATGGTTTCCCAGCACGGAACGAACAGACCGGGTTTTTAACCGCTCTATCACCCTCTCGGGGTCCGGTCCGTATCCCACATTGTCTCCCAGGGAAAAAATGCCGGAAACGTCTTGGTGACCGATGTGGTCCAGCACGGCGTCACAGGCCTCCAGGTTACCGTGAATGTCGGCGATGATCGCAATTCGCATGAAATCTCCGATAGAAAATGAATGGGTGCACGTTATGGATTCGTCCAAGGCTTATCACAATTTCATGATGAGCACTATGCTTTCACGCGGATTAATATCTTGTATGGTTCTTTGCCGCCATGGTAATATCGCCTCATGTCACTCAAGTTAAAGACACTCTCTATCCTTCTGGGGCTCATGATCGTCTCTGTGTCGATCAACGGGGCGATACACCGGTTTATCTTCGCGCCGGGTTTTCTTTTTCTTGAGCAGCGTGAGGCTGAAAAAAACCTGAACAGGCCCCTTGACGCCCTGAAAAACGAGCTGGTCCATCTTTCATCCATGGCCAACGACTGGGCCACCTGGGATGACACCTACCGGTATATGCGGTTAAAAGATCCCGCATACCGGGCCTCCAACCTTGAGCCGATGGAAACTTACCAGGTCAACAGGCTGAACGTGATGCTGGTATGCGATACACAGGGAAACGTTGTCTGGAGGCGGACCGTGGATTATCAGGCGGGAAAGCTCATCGACATTTCTGAAATCCCTGTGAAAAAAATCACGAAGGACCATGTCCTTATGGCCATGTCGTCCGCCAATGCCAATGCCACAGGGTTCATGAAAACAGCCAACGGCCCCCTGATGGTGGCGTCACGGCCCATTCTCACCAGCACCAGCGAAGGCCCTTCACGCGGGACTCTGATCATGGGCCGTTTTCTTTCAGAGCGCGTCGTCCGGAACATGATAGGCCAGACCGGTGTTTCATTCAGCCTTGTTCCCCTGGTGATTCCCCCGGTGGCCGACGACCCCGGCCTTCGGGCTCTTGCCCAAGGTCAGACCCGGCGTTATTTGGATTCAAGGAACAGGGACCATCTCTATCTCTATTCTCTGGTCAGGGATGTTTCCGAAAAACCCCTGTTCCTGATCAAGGCGGTCATGCCCAGGGAAATCCTGAAAAAGGGCATGGAAACCCTCCGCTACTCCATGATCTCAATCGTGGCGGCCAGTGTTCTGATGCTTCTTCTCACGGTCTATCTTCTGCATCGAACCATTCTGTCCCCTCTGTCGGAATTGACGCACCATGCTCTTACGGTGGAAGAGGCCGGGGATTTCACGGCCCCCATCAGCATGGAGCGGAATGACGAAATCGGGGTTCTTGCCCAGCGATACGACAGCATGCTGTTCAAGCTCACCGAAATCCGCAACGAACTTCTCAACCAGTCCTATAAAGCGGGCCTTGCGGGCATCGCCTCGGATATCCTCCATCATTCCGGAAATATTCTCATGCCCATGGCCCAGGACATTTCAAGTCTTAAAACCCTGTGCCGGAGCGCTCCGCTGCAAAACGAGGGGAAAGCTCTGGAAGAACTGATGAACGGTACGGACGATCCCGAACGTGAAAAAAACCTGATTCGTTTTCTGAGTCTCACCCATACGGAGACCCGAAGGATTTTTGAAAGCGCCCTTTCTGTCATCCATAATCTGGAAGTCCATTCACAAGAAATGGAACAGGTCATGGGCGGCCTTGAAAAATTCAGCCGCCAGAATGTGTCTTCGCGGACATTCCTTCCGGAATCCCTGATCAGCGAGGCCCTTGGACGGTTGCCGGAAGCGCTGAAAAACAACATGGATTTTTCGGTCCACCCGGATGTCGCGTCGTTACCCGCTGTGAAAGCCGATCCCCTTATACTTGTCCAGGTTTTCATCTCCCTGTTTTCCCGTGCAGTGACCCTTGCCGGAAATCATGGAGATTCACGTCAAGTCATCCATATCAGCGGCACGATTGATACAGGCCTGAACGGTGCGACGGTGGTCCGGTTTTCCATAGGACTGCCGGGGATTCACCTCGATGCCGTCAACCGGGAGGCCCTGTTCAGCCGTTATGGGGCGGAGGCGCAGGCTGACGGCCTTTGCGCGAGCCTTCACTGGTGCGGCAATGTGGTTTCAGCCATGGGCGGCACCCTTTCATGCTCATCAGGCGGTCAGGACACGGTTTTTGATCTGGCTCTTCCCCGGAAAGAGGTGGTTTATGAAAAAAAATAGACGAATTCTTGTGGCCGACGATGAGACACGGATCCACGATTTTTTTATCGAGGCCCTGAAAGCCGAGGATCAGTCCTCTCCGGCCCCGGAGCTTCAGCATCTTGAAAAAGAACTGTTCGGAAGTCAGAATGATGATGGTGCCGCAGCGGACAGCGAAGGGCAATTCGATCTGACGCTGTGCACCAGCGCCATGGACGCAGTGGCCCAGGTGATATTGTCCATTGAAACAAAAAGGCCTTACTCCGTGGTGTTTCTGGATGTGCGCATGCCGCCGGGCCCTGACGGAGTCTGGGCCGCAGAAACCATACGGAACATGGACCGGGAGGTCGAAATCGTCATCGTCACGGCGTTTTCCGACATCCATCCATCGGATATTCTTAAACGGGTTCCTCCTTCTCATAAACTTCTTTACCTCCAGAAACCCTGCTATGTTCTTGAAATCAGACATATGGCCCGGTCCTTAAGCGCCAAATGGGCCATGGAAAAAGAACTGAACCGGATCCGGGTGCAACAGGAACAGAGGATTCAAAGTCAGAAATACGCCCTGGACGAGGCGCACCACGCCCTTGAAAAAATGCAGAAACTCGATGCCCTGGGCATGTTCGCCGGAGCGGTTTCCCATGATTTCAACAACATTCTGACGGCCATTATCGGGCATACCGAACTGGCCCTGATGGAAACCAGTCACGACGAATCCCTGAACAATCGCATCGAGCGCATCCACAAAGCCTGTTTCAGGGCCAGAGACCTGGTGAACCGCATTCTGACGTTCTGCCGGCAGAACGATCCGGAGTTTTCTGACGTGGTTCTGGGGGAGCTTGTCCAGGAAGTGGCGAAGCTGATCAGGCCCTCCGCCGGTTCAAACATCCGGCTGACATACCGGGTGTCCCAGAGCCGGGACATCATCTGGGCCGACCCCACCCAGGTTCAGCAGGTGCTGATGAATCTGTGCAGCAACGCGCTGTTCGCCTTGAGGGAAAGGGGGGGCACTCTGGATATTTCCACAGGAAAACCCTTTGATTTCAAGGAACTTTCAGGTCTTAAGCTTGATACGGTCAAAGACTCCCATGTGGTTCTCCGCGTTTCGGATACCGGCATGGGCATGGATGAAGAAACCATGGACAGGATGTTCGATCCCTACTTCACCACCAAAGGAAAAAATGAAGGAACGGGGCTTGGACTTGCGGTGGTTCACGGGATTGTCAAGAAGCAGGGCGGGTTCATACATGTCAGCAGCAACATCGGTGAAGGGACCACGTTTTACATCTTTTTCAAGCGAAGCGAACCGGCGGAAATGTGAGCTGTTTCATGCCGTTGTTCTTCATCCATGTGTGAAAAAAATCATTTCATTACATATATGTTGATTTATTCATCGATATTTCATAAATGTTGGCAGCGGCGTTTATGATGACCCTTTATGTTACAAAGGAATGCGACACATGAAAAAAATCGACGAAATCAAACTGTTCTATGAAATCAGCAACGCGCTGAACGAACACATGGATCTCAAGAAATCCCTGTACACGGTTCTTGACATACTCGCCGTCAGCCTGGACATGGTGAGAGGCACCGTCACCATCCTGAATCCCCTTCGAAACGAAATCAGCATCGAAGTGGCCCACGGGCTTTCCCGGAGCGCCATGGAAAAAGGCAAATACAAACTGGGGGAAGGCGTCACAGGCAGCGTCATCGAAAAAGGCGTGCCCATCGCCATTCCCAAGATCAGCGAAGAGCCCCTTTTTCTGGATCGTACCGCCTCCCGAAAAAACAAGGAAAAGGAAGAGCACTCGTTTTTCTGCGTCCCTGTCAAAAAGGCAAACCAGGTCATCGGGGCCTTGAGCGCGGACCGGGTGTTTGATGAAACATTCTCCCTCAAGGACGGCACGAAAATCCTGTCTGTGGTGGCCACCATGATCGCCACCCAGGTGATCAACCTTGAAAAAATCAACCACGAGCGGGAACGGCTGAGAGAAGAAAACTCGCGCTTGAAAAACGAGCTGGAAAACAAGTACCGTTTTTCCAACATCATCGGAAACAGCAACAAGATGCGGGATGTCTACCAGATGATCTCCCACGTGTCCAAAAGCAACGCCACGGTGCTTGTCCGGGGTGAAAGCGGAACAGGCAAGGAGCTGGTGGCCAGCTCCATACACTACAACAGCCACCGTGCCAAGCAGCCGTTCATCAAAGTCAACTGCGCGGCTTTGCCCGTGAACCTCATCGAAAGTGAATTTTTCGGTCATGAAAAAGGCTCGTTCACCGGAGCCATCAACCAGAAAATCGGAAAATTCGAGCTGGCCAACAAGGGCACCATTTTTCTCGATGAAATCGGGTCCATCAACCTGGATGTCCAGTCCAAGCTTTTACGGGTTCTCCAGGAGAGGGAATTCGAGCGCGTGGGCGGCCATAAAACCATTAAAGTGGATGTCCGCATCGTGGCCGCCACGAACAAGAACCTTGAAAAAGCCGTGGAAGAAGAAGAGTTCAGAGGCGATCTTTATTACCGGTTGAACGTGTTTCCCATATACCTGCCGCCTTTACGGGAACGGAAAACGGACATCCTGCTCCTTGCCGATTTCTTTCTTGAAAAATACGCCAAGGAGCACATGAAGGATATCAAAAGGATTTCGACACCGGGAATCGACATGCTCATCGCCTACCACTGGCCCGGTAACGTCCGCGAACTTGAAAACTGCATCGAACGGGCCGTTCTTCTCTGTGACGAAGGCGTCATCCACAGCTATCACCTGCCCCCCACACTCCAGACCGGCTCCGAATCCGGAACCCTTCCCGCCACCACTCTGGAAGAAGCCGTGGCCAATCTCGAAACGGAGATGATCATCGACTCCCTGAAAAACACCCGGGGAAACATCACCAGTGCTGCGGAAATGCTGGGAACCACGGTAAGAATTTTCGCCTACAAAGCGAAACGGTACGGGGTGGATTACAAGAATTACAGGTAGGCGGCGGCTGGTTGGAAGGGCAACGTTTCTTTCATGCTCCCAGGCTTCCGTCCTGGGAGCATTTGCCTGGAGGCACCGGACTCAAATGCCATGCCGATGCGGCGTTGTTTGTATTGAGCATGGCGTCTTTTCAGTAAGTCTTCGAAGATTTAATTTTTTATACAGCTACCATCAATTGAAAAATTATAGTATGAATAAACTGCCTTGCTATCAAAGCATAGTCAGACTCAACAACTTAAAACCGACCATACATTTTTCCGATCTCAGGTTCACTATGAAATCTGCTCTGTCAAATTTTCTTTTTTTCATGCTTGTCATTTTCGTTTCATTGCTTCTTTGTGAAGGGCTGTTACGCCTTAAGAACAAAGACATGAAAAATTACACCATTGAAATGTGGCGATACGCCAAAGAAGTGAAACAGCGAAGCGACAATCCCCGGATAGGCCATGAGCACAGGCCTTCAGTAACGGCAACCCTCCAGTCGGTTGTGATTCGGACGAATCGATACGGACTTCGGGGAAAGGAACTGGATGAAAATTATGCGTCAAAAAAGCGGAGGATTTTATTCTTGGGAAGTTCAGGCACGTTAGGGTGGGGGGTTCGTGAAGAAGACACGGCGGTCGAGATAATCGGCAAATCACTGGGTGAGGACGTCGCTGTTCTCAACGCAGGCATCGGTAACTTCAACACTTCCCGATATGTGGAATTGTTTCTTTCAAAGCTCTCCGTTCTGAAACCGACGGACATTGTCGTAAACTATTACATGAAAGACGCCGGACTGCTGGACGCGGGCGGGGGGAACTGGCTGCTCAAACACAGTGAACTGGCTGTCATTCTCTGGGAAATTGCCAATCAATTTAAAGAGGAAAATTCACACAGTGCCATGCTCGACGCGTATCATAAGCTCTACCAGCCGGATTCACGGGGGTTCCTTGAGATGACCCGGGCCCTGGATCGATTGGCTGAATACACACATTCCCATGGTATCCACGTGTATTTCGTCCTGTTGCCGGACCTGTATGACCTGAAACATTATAAATATGGGTTTGCCCATGACATCATGAAAAAACAGGCTGAAATCCGGAATTTCGATACACGGGACCTGCTGCCATTTTTTCAGGGAGAAAATGACGTCAAAAAGTTCTGGGTCATGCCCACGGATCGGCACCCCAACAGTCTGGCACAAAATATCATGGCTCAAGCCATTCTGGAGATGTTACAAAAACCTGTAGAAAAACAATAAGGAATGTCATGGTCTTCAGCTCACCTGCGTTTTTGCTGTTTTTTCTCCTGTATATTCTGGCATGGACTTTTCTCGATAAACGCTTCCGTCTGGCTATCATCATTACAGGAAGCCTTTTTTTTTATGGCTACTGGAAATGGCCGTACATCTATATCCCGGTTCTGCTGACAGGCATCGCCTATGTGGGCGGCCGTGTCATCAGCGCTGCCACAGGCTGCAAAAAAACATTGCTGATAGTCTCAACGATCACGGCGCTTAGTCTTCCTCTCGTTTTGTTCAAATATTTGAATTTTCTCTTGGGCAGGACTGTTGTCAGTTATTCCCTGCCTCTGGGCATCTCGTTCATCACGTTTACCCTGATCTCATATCTGGTCGATGTGTTCAAACGAACGTATGACGTTGAAAAAAATTTCAACTGGCTTCTCGCCTATGTCATGTTCTTCCCTCAGCTGGTGGCAGGGCCTATCCTGAGGCCGTCGCAACTTCTTCCTCAACTGAAAAACATACCAGAGCCGGATTCCGAAACACGAATTCAGGCGCTCACTCTGTTCACGATTGGGCTTGTAAAAAAAGTTCTCATTGCCGACCAGCTTGCTCCCTATGTGGCCACTGTTTACAAGCACCCCTCCGATGCAGGACTCACGGATTTTCTTGTTGCATTGTACGGATTTTCAGCTCAGATTTACTGTGATTTCAGTGGATACAGCGATATGGCCATTGGCCTTGCGCTTTTCTTCGGTATTCAACTGCCGGCCAATTTCAACAGGCCCTATCTGGCGAAATCGATCACAGACTATTGGCGGGGGTGGCATATCACGCTGACAAGCTGGTTCAGGGATTACGTCTACAGGCCTTTATGCGGAAAAGAACCATCGCCCGTTCGGCAGTTCATGAGTGCGTTCTTTACTCTGATTCTGTGCGGAATCTGGCATGGTGCGGGGTGGAATTTCATTCTCTGGGGAGCGGTTCACGGAATACATGTCGGTATTTATCATCTTATGAAGCGTTACAACCACAGCATCCTCCTTCCCACGTCCCTTAAAATCTTTCTGATGTTTCATGTGATTGCAGCCGTGAACATGCTGTTTCATGCATCAGGACTCTCTAATGCCCAAGATGTATTCAATGCCGCTTTCCATGTTGGGGCACCGGGCATTTTTACGGTTCAATCTCTTGTATTCCCCATGGTCATCATCATTCTGTTTTATATGACCCACCCATTCGATACCCTGGATACCCTGAAAGACATTCCCAATAGATTACGGAAACGCCGGTTGATTGGAGGGCTTGCCATGGCATGGATCTTGGTTATTATTCTGGGCTTCACATCAGGCGGCAGTGAAAAATTTATTTATTTTGATTTTTAGACGCCCATCTTTGACCCGACTCAATCATTATGAATGATTTTTATGGAAAGCAACCGGTCATCAGGCTCAGGCTGCAAGGTCTTGTCAAAAAGAAGGTTTTCCATGACCAGATAATCCATACCGGTCCTCATGAAGCACGAGTAGGCATCCTCCGGAGAGCAGACAATCGGCTCTCCCCGGACGTTGAAGCTGGTGTTGACAAGCATGCCGTATCCGGTCAACTGTTTAAAAGCATGGAGCAGATCCCAAAACCGGGGATTGGTGTCCCGGCTGACGGTCTGTACCCTTGCCGTGTAATCCACATGGGTTACGGAAGGGATATCGGAACGTTGATGGTAAAGACGTTCATACAGTCCCAGGGCATCATTTTCTTCGGGAAGCGGCCTGCAACGGTGTCCCACGACAGGTGCCACCAAAAGCATATAAGGTGATGATACACTCAAATCGAAATAGTCTGCGGCATATTCCTCCATCACCGATGGGGCAAACGGCCTGAACCCTTCCCGCATTTTAATGCTGATATTGAGTTTCTTCTGCATGTCGGGATTCCGTGGATCGGCCAGGATACTCCGGTTGCCAAGGGCCCGAGGCCCGTATTCCATCCGGCCCTGGAACCAGCCCACCACCTTGCCTTGGGCGATCAGCCCAGCCACATCTTTCGAAAGAACCGCCCGGTCATCGTATCGTTTAAACGGTGCATCGTACCGTTCGGCCACTCGAAGAACGTCCCGCTCGCAGAACTCAGGCCCCAGATAAGCCCCGGCCATATCATCCCTTATATGAACGACAGCCCTTTTTTTCCCATAACCGATATGCCAGGCAGCCAGGGCCGCTCCCAAGGCGCCACCGGCATCGCCGGAAGCCGGTTGAATCCAGATCCGTTCGAAGAGCTCCTCCTTCAGGAGTTTCCCATTGGCCACACAGTTCAGGGCCGCCCCACCGGCCATGACCAGATTTTTTTTCCCGGTCGTTCGGGAGGTTGTCCGTGCGAGGCGGATAACGATCTCCTCGGTCACATCCTGGATGGCGCGGGCCATGTCCATGATATCGGAGCTGGGATCGGTTTCGGGGACTCTCCTGGGAATGTCGAAAAGATCAAGCCATCGGGACCGGTTGCACATGGTCAGCCCCGTGGCAAAATCAAAAAAGTCCATGTTCAGCAAAAAAGACCCGTCGGCTCTCAGGTCAACCATATCATCCAGAATTTTACGCCGGATATCCCGTGTTTTGCCGGAATCCAACCGTCCGTAAGGTGCCAGCCCCATCAATTTGTATTCGCCACTGTTTACCCTGAAGCCGCACCATTCGGTGAATGAGGAATACAAGAGGCCCAGCGAATGGGGGAATTCAAGTTTCCGGACGACTTGGATACGGTCATGCTCCCCAAATCCAATGGTCGTGGTGGCCCATTCTCCCACCCCATCTATCGTCAAGATGGCGGCGTCATCGAACGGGCTTGGATAAAAGGCACTGGCGGCATGGGATAGGTGATGTTCAGGGAAAAGAATGGGCGGGGGCTTGATAGCTCCCAGAGACTTCAGCTCGTTTTTCAGAATCGTCTTCTGAAATAATTTTTCTTTGATCCATACCGGAACGGATTCAAGGAAACTTTTCAGGCCGCGGGGTGCAAACGCATGGTATGTTTCAAGAAGCCGCTCGAATTTGATATAGGGCTTTTCATAAAAAGCCACGGCGTCGATGTCTTCCATGGAAAGACCGGCCTCTTCAAGAACATAGGCCACGGCACGTGACGGGAAAGCGGCATCGTGTTTAATCCGGGAGAATCGTTCCTCCTGGGCCGCGGCAACAGGCTTGCCCCTTAGGACCAGTGCCGCTGCACTGTCGTGATAATAAGCGGAAATACCCAGTATCGTATCTGCCATGGTTATCAGAAAATCGTGTAAATGAAAGGACCGATAGCCGTTCCGCTGCTCATGACCACCAACCCCCCGAACAGAAGCAGTGTCAGAATCAGGGGAAGGAGCCAGAATTTCTTTCGCCGGTTCAAAAAACCCCACATATCTTTTATCACTTCCATGTCAGCCTCCGTGTCCTTGATATTAATAGGGTGTTTCCAGGTCCGTTTTCGAATACAGGTGTTCTGTTGCGGAAAAGCATGACCCGGTTCCATTTTTGAACTGACGGCGTTTCAATGGATCATATCCGAATCGTTGCCGGATAAGGCCCACCGGGGTCACCATCAGAAAAAAAATCAACGTAAGAAACACCGTTGAACTCACCCTGCCCAGGAAACGGGAAATCCCGAACCAGAGATAAGCCACCGGTTTGTAAACCACGGGGCAGATCATGGTCAGAACGAGCAGGATCATCGCTGCCGTGTAACATCTGGATATGCCTGAAAGGTGCCCTGCGATCAGGCAGAGCAGCACCATGGCCATGCCTGTTCCTGTGATCTGATCTATGGTCAGGGCTTTGTCTTTACTCAATGATTTTGTTTTCATGAATTACATAACCATACCCTTCCAGCTGTCCTTACCGGAACAAAAGATTGCGGGTTTTCATCTGGCTAGCGATCTCTTTAGCTATGAGTTTGTGCATGCCGGCCGTGTAATGAACTGTGTCGATATACAGAGGCACTTTAACATTCTCCTGAATATCGGCACACCAAAGGAAATTATCGCCCAATTTGTTGTCCTCCATTCGTTTTTTCATACAGGGATACCCACCTTTTGCAAACATTTTATCACCTGATTTCATCAATAAATCATTAAATAAATGATGCGACAGATCATAATTATAAAGGGGGCAGGGTAACCAGGCATAAACAGTTCGGACATGGAAGGCTTCCGCCAGAGCATCTATGGCTTTCTTGTTTTTTTCATATCTGTTCATTACATGCTCAACGATGACTGCATTGGAAGCTTGATCCGACACTGTCGTCTGGTTTATCTGATGCTCCGTTTGGCTATTAACTAAATGTTTAATGAAATTTCTTAAAATTTTTACAGAAGGAAGACCGGCCAGCCACGATTTTATCAAAATCCAATGCGTTGGAATGGACATGTTGGGTTTCAACTGGTCAAACAGAAGTTCAAAGTGGTGTGATAAAGCAGGTCTGTCATCAGGATGGTTGAAATCTAAAGCTCCATCAAAGAACAGAGCCAAGTCCGGGACAAACCCTTCAATCAGCAAACGTGAAAAAAGAATCCGCTCCTGAGTCGAATAGTAGTTTCCACGACCAAAATTATAAACCCTGATATTCTTGTGCCCGTCTTTCAATGTTGCCAACTCTTCCTGAAGACAGGAAACCATTGTCTGTTCATCTGAAACACCTATGCCGAAAACGTTGGAACCACCAAAAACAAACACGTTGTAATGGTCCGTAGATGGAGGCCAGGGGGCCTGGTTTTTAGACATCCTGAAACCTCCGTCTGACACATTGACATATCTCCCGGTAAAAGGCCTTACCCGAAATAGAGAGTAGGGCTCAAATTGGTAAGTCCGTGTCCAGGATTCCCTTAGAAGCTGATCGAGATCCTTTCGATCAAAACCGGGATATACCAGATCCAAGGGTTTTCCATCCAATGACAGCTGAACAAATTCAAGAGGCGAATCATGCTTTTTGTTAGGAATAAAGACACAAAGCTGATTGATCAACACAAACAGGACAACCATGTTTACGAAGATGATTGCGGTTGTCTTGTAGAAAGAAACCACCCTTTTAAACAGATTTCCAATAGAGAATTTCCGTGGATTCATCATCACTCAATGTGCTCCGGGGGAACATGTTTTACGTTCATTGAACGGCCTTCCTTCAAAGTGTGTCAAAAACAATCCCACCATAAGACCCCGTGTAAGGATGCCGCATTGATCCCTAAAAAAAAACGGATGGTTCTGATCCAAGCTCGTTAGAGATGCTTCAATCTTTGACAGATCCATATACCGATGACAGAGTTCCGACTGGTTAAATGATGTCACCACTTTCCGGATTTCTGAGATTTCCTGTCTCAATCGCTGGGGCAGGTCAGCGGCCTGTTGCCCACGAAGCTCACTGTTTAAGACCTTGTCGGGAAGGATAGTCGCGAACGCCCTACGAAACAGGTATTTATCCACGCCCTTCCGATAATATTGATCGTTGGGGATGGATACGCAGAATTCCAGCATGCGCTTGTCGGCTGTGGGATCCGTCACCCAGATGCCGTGTCGGTGTCCCAGTTCGGACCAGAATAGTGAAAACGATGCATCCCGCGGTTTGATCAGGTGCAGCATTTTTTCCCGGAAGCATCGGCCCTTTTCATGAACCACCATTCGCCCCCGTTCATGCATCGTTTCCTGGATAGGCAGGCTGGATGCAAAGGTTTTGTTTATGGGTGAATAGGTCTGCCAGTGGATTTTGGGGTCCGTTCTCCTTTGACGGTGCCGATGATAACTCTTTGGAAGCATTGGAACGATCATATACCGTTTGAATGACCGGGCCAGGGCAACCGGGTTAACAAACCCATGCTGGCTGAGGTAATTGAACCAGCCGCCCCCATCGATCAAGCCGTTGAATCCCCCGCGCCAGGATACGGTGGCATTGCCTGTCTGACCGATCAAAAAGGTTTGGACCCCTTTATTCCGGGCCATTTCAAACATGGTGAGAATCCAGTAAAGATTCGTGGACGAAAGCGGCAACGCGCCCTTCCATGCAATCACTTCGCGCATGGCCTGGAGGGGCGATCGATGCTCGGATCGGACCCAGTTGATATCCACATGGCCTACATGACGGGCTGTTTCCCTGATATGCTCCGACTCGTCGGCAAATCGTCCCTTGATCGCAAAATTGTTTACATCATGGAGAGGAACGGCACTGAATGCCTGGAGGGTCTGGTTGTCTTGATGCAGGCTCCGCGCAGCCAGAGCCGCGACTGATCCGGAATCCAGGCCCCCACTGAGGGAAAGCCCGACTGATGATCCGTCTCCAATACGGCAACGGACCGCTTCTGCATAGATATCAAAAAAAGCCGCCTCATAATCCCGATCATTCCGATACCGAAGGGCCGGGGTATCCTCCAAGGCCCAGTAACGATGGATTTCTAACCGGTTCTTTGACATTTTCAGGTAACGGGCCGGCCCCAGGTAGTGGATATCCTTGTAAAGGGTTTCCCCCATGGGATCATCCCAGCCGACAAGCAGCCGCCCCAGGAAAAACTCGTTTAAAGCCTTGGGAACCTTCGGGAACGCCAGCAGGTCCCCAAGGGATGTGGCAAAAAACAAAGCATCTGAAGCTCTGTAATAAAACAGGCTGGACTGCCAGTAATGGGACGTCGCGATAAACAGTTCTTTTTCCCAACAGTCCCAGAGTACAAAAACCCATTCCCCAAGAATGAAGTTTGGGCAATGAGCCTTCCACCTGTCGTAGCACAGGGCAAACAGGTGTTCATTCGTCAGGATTCCGGCCTGATCCGGGCACAACCCGAGGGACCGGCTCAACGCATCCCGATTGTGAATCCGCGATAACCCGGCCACCGTGTAACGATCGCTAACCGTTCCGGCCATCTCCGGCTTACCTCTAATCATTCCATGACACGAATGACTCGATGTTCGGCGACAGTCCCCGTTCTGATTATGAATGCTGCATTGATTATCTGCAAGGCATGCTTCAATAAAAACATCGTCATTTTCAGGGACGTATCTTCCACGGATGTTCACCATCTTTTCATCCATAATATTCAGGAGTATGTGCTAGCCCCATCACTGGCGTTTGGCCAAGAGCCGCCCACTTCTGTTTTTGAGACAGAAAGCTCAATTAATTCTGGATCTTCCCATGCCTCCCGGCATAAATTAGTAGCATGATCATGTTTGTTTGTTAGAGTGTCATCCATCATAAAAGCTCCTTCCGTTTTTGTTTTGATGTGATCAAAAAACAACCGATTATCGTCAAAGGACAAACGCGGCAAATTTTTCTTGCGCTTCATCCATACATCCATGTTTGCATAACAATTTTCTTGTGTTCCGGTTCAGATCCTCCTCCATGATTTTATCCAGATAAGCGATGTGCGACGGTTCCAAATGTTGCCGGAATCCCCCAACCCGGCCGTCCCTCATCCTGAAATCAAATCCGTTTTCGGGGTCACACCGGTAATCGGCCATCCCATTTTGAATTTCCATCTCCTGCATGCGTCTGAACGAGGACTGACATACCGCATGGTCCAGGATATCGCGGTCCACGGGTATCAACAGGTACTCAAGCAGCTTTTCAACTGTTTTCCGGGTATTCCGGCTCATGTCTTCGTAGGAAACAACACAATCAGATTCATCGTTCAGTTCATCCGCCCAATCGTTCATAAATCGGCAGTAGGCTTTAATCCCATTGGTTTCATCCCGGATAAAATCACTCAACGACCCAGAATAGGATTTCAACTGCTCGGTCTGTTGATAATAATCGGACACCATGACATCGTAGGGGGAACGAATAAGAAAGACCCGTTTTCCCCGATATCCGTTCCTGGCATTTTCAGCATGGGAAAAGGTGATATAAGGCACATCCTTGCGATCAAAAAAACCATAGACCTCCGGCCCCTTGGCAGGAGAGCCCGATTCATTGGGCAGAACCTCGAAAAAGGAGTACAAATCAATGACTCTGTTCAGGCTCAATAATTCATTGAGGTAGTTTGCCAGAATGAAGCGCAGCCAGGTCCGACCACACTTCCGGTATGATATGACCTGGGCGTCGGGTTTTCTGTAATAGTCTGTCTTGCCAATTCGTGTTTTATTCCACGATACCCTCCGTGTCACGGCATCGGTATGCTCAAAAAGCAGGGGGACCAGTTTGAAATGCTCAAAGCCCATCCCGTAAAACGCATCAACATCAAAAAAAACCGGGCCTTTTTCAACCCTCGGCAAACGGCTCTTGGAACAGGATGACGTGACATCACGCCCCAGGTTCTTCTGCGAAAAACCCAGGTAACATGTACGGGCGGGGCATGTGTATGCGCAACTGGCGTTTCCGAACAGGATGATCCTTTCTTTCTCAGGAATTCGCTTTAAAAACTCGGGATCATCGTTTTTATCCATGGGCAGGGTGATGTCGTCGTATAAGCGATAGGCCCTGTCCACTTTTTCAAGGGTATTGATGTTTTTGATGATACTGGCTTTGAGTGTGTAAAGGGGAAAATCGGCCCTGATCTGCCGTGCCAGTTCGTTGTTTGATACAATGACCGAATTCCCTGTTCTGTGATGGTTGTGAAGCAGGTTCAGGCTCGCGTCATAGGCGTTTCGGTCAAAAAAATGGTTTGTGAGATTCAGGGCCAGGCCAATGCCGTGGTCATACAACTCCCGGACATGCCCTTCCGTCAACGAATGATAGGGATCGTATGACCTTCCCCCATAGAGGGGAGACGGCATGGCAACAGCTCCGAACACCTGGCTGATTTGTTTAAAATCAAGGTAGATGTATTGGATCTTGAGGTGATCGATCACACTCACGTCGGGTGTGATGTTCCTGGATGAAACGATATACCGGAAACGCGGATCGCGGAATTTATGGATTTCAGCCGGATAGGCCATCGTTCTTCCTTTAGACCGATAAGGTATCCTTTGTTTCGATGAGCCCCGCCTTGTCCAGCTGTTCGAGAAAACAGGTCACCTTGGTAAAACACGGCTCCAGATCGATGTCGTACTGTTTCAGAAGATCTGAGCATAGGCTTTCTACCGTGCGGGGTTTTTCGATCATCTCCCAGATTTTTTTCCCCATGGCATTCATTCCGAGATAGTTCCCTTTTTCGATATTCATCATCACCAGCCGATCCTCGATGGTGGTCGTCAGGATCTGCTTGTTCCGCTCAATGACTGTATCCTTGGCTATCATGGTGTCCATCATGCCCTCCTTTATGGGATCATATGTAATTCATTTTTTTCATCATCATGTCGTGATTCTCACGAACCCTTGTCACCTGGTCCGGAGACAGCAACCGCTGCCAGGAACCGGAATTGCCTTCACGGAAAAACACCCTGGAATCAGGGAATTTTTCACGAAACCCTTCATGCTCTTCCTGCGCCTTCAAACTGGAAAAGCAGCTGAATTTTATGGATCTTTCCAAACGTTTTTCATCCAGAACCTGATTCAGATAGTCCAGCAATCTGGAGAATTCTTTTTCAGGATTCAGGATCAGGTCTTCATACCGTATCAAATGAACGGTTCCGGGGTACTCTTCCGTCCATGCTCTGACATGGCTGCTCCACGAGCCAAGGGACTGTGGAAACTGGGATTTCCATTTCTCATCCGGAATGCTCATGCGGAATCCTTCATCAGCCATATAATCCACGATATGATCAACAGGTTCGTTCATATGGTTGGCCAGGGAAACCGCCACGTCCAGGGGGTTTCTCACAACGTACACGACGCCGGCCGTGATTTCGTCTGCAAAGAAATTCCTGAGAGCGTTTCGGGTATAAGCTTCATGCGCCTTGATGATCTTGATACCCTCGGAATTTTCATGGATGGTCCTGAAAAGCTCTATCCGGAAATCCCAGGTTTCCTCTTCCGTCATTTCCGACGAATTCACCCCATAATAATGATCCACAAGACTGCGCCCGCTGGCGAACGGAATATCCTTCAGTGCATTGATGCTCACTGGGGCATCACCGCCGTACAGATAGTTGGAAAGAAAAACACGGCACCACGTATTCCCGGATTTAGGATAAGAAACCAGCCAGAAAATTGACGGATTCTTCATCATCGTATTAATTCATCGAACCGTTCAAATCGTTGATTATCGCTTCAACCAGGGCATCCGGTTCAAACCTGTCTGTTGGGCGGACCAGGGTCCTTATTCTTGCCTCGCCAGACAGTGAACAACTGACAGAAAAATGATTTTTGATATTTACGATACCCTTGAACTGGTTTCCCCTGTACGTGTTTGAATCAATCATGCTGATCGCCTCGTACAAAGGAGGCTGGTCAATCGTGACCTCAGGAACGTCTGCCGCCCTCATGAAATAAACGGAAGACAACGGAACCGGATTCAGGCTCATCGCCTTGAGTGGCATTCGTTTTTTATGGACCCTTGGACGAAGGGCCTGATAATCACATGGAGCGTATCCCAAGGCCCTGATGGAATCATCCCACAGTTTGATCTGGGGATAGGAGGGGATCGCGAAAAGGGTTTGCCCATCCCGTGTGATCACTGTAATGTCATCACTTATAAGATCAAATCCCCGCTTTGAAAAGGCGGCGGCCAGGGTTGACTTTCCCGAACCGCAGGGGCCGGAAAAAAGAACGGCTCGCCCTCCCACATCCACGGCGCTTGCATGAAGAGGGAATCTGTTTTTCGTATGGAGAACGATTCCAAGAAGTACACCCAACAGCAGCGCGCGGATATCGGCATACGAAGATCTGTCATAGCGTTCAAAGATCAAACGGTCATCGTTTGTCAAAAGGAATTTTCCGGAGTTTCTCGACTTGAACAAATACGCCTCGTCACTGTATTGGAACAGAAGGCTGCTTGATATGGATTGTTCCAGATTCTCAGGCACCGTCCCCTCAACGATGGTCAAATCAGGCTGGAGCCTTTCTACAGGAAGAAGCTCCGGAAGCTCAATTTCAGAATGCACAAATAACCCGCATACCGAATAACAATAATAGTTATTTTTCACGTTTGGATAACTCGCTCTGGCGGTTACTGGATTTGACTCGGTTTTTAGTAAATAAAAATATACTCGAATAAATTTTAATAGAATCCATCTTAATATGTCCTTAATATAATTATTGAAAAATCAAGCTGAGCGAGAATGGAAATATAAGCCGAATAATATTCATACAGGTCATTAATACGCCAAATTTAAATGAACCCGTAAAAATCGGATTTTCAGTTTGAGACTTTTTTACGAAGTCATCATAATTATGGCGTTAATTATGTATCGCCATAATAATTATAAAATATTACACAAAATCAACATATAGGGTGCATACAGGATGGATAATTTTTAAAAAATCTACATGAAGAATTAAAATCTGTCAATAAGCAGATAAACAGATTGAAGGGCTCGTTCACCGGAGCCAACCGGGACAGGGGAAACATGTGTCTGTCAGAATCGATGAATTTTCGTGCCTCGTGGATTCCGAAAATCTCCTTCGGGACAATCGGGCACAGCGGCTGTTTTTCGCCCGAAACTATTGACAAAAAAACATGTTGGAAATAGCGTCAGACTTTTGTATAGTCGCGAACAGCCAGTTTCGGCCATCATTCACTCATACTATTTTAAGGACAGAGGCAGGACCCATGCTCAGATTTATGCGCGAAAATGCCGGCTCGTGGATTATCAAGATTCTCCTTGGTGTTGTGGTTATCGTTTTCATTTTTCTCGGGCTCGGGCCCGATGACCCGAAAAACGAAAACGTGGCGGCGGTGGTGAACGACAAAGTCATCACCATGGAAGAATACAAAGTCGCTTATAACCAGATTCTCCAGAGATACCGGAGTCAGTTCGGGGATAATTTCAACGATGACCTGGTCAAAATGCTGCGCCTGAAGGAAAACACGCTGGAAAGCCTCATCGACCGCGAGCTGCTCCTTCAGACGGCCCGGAAATTCGGCATCCGGGTCACCGATGAAGAGCTGAGGGATTATATCAGCAACAGCCGGATTTTTCAGGAGAACGGGAAATTCAGCCCCGGTATTTATAACAACTACATCAAATACACATACCAACGGCCCGACCTGTTCGAAACAGCCCAGAGAAACGATCTGGTCATCCGCAAATTCAAGGGCCTTATCGAAAACACCGAGCCTGTTTCCGAGGAGGAAGTCCGCCAGTGGTTCAACCGCGAAAAATCCGAGATCAACGTGTCCTATGTTCTTTTCGATCCCTCGGCACAGGCGGGAATCAAACCCTCGGATGATGAAATAAAAACTTTTTACGAAAAGCATAAAGACAAGTACATGAGCGAGCCGGTGGCCAAAGTGACCTGCATCCAGTTCCGCCCCGCCGATTTTGCAGACAAAGCCACGGTGACGGACAAGGATGTGGAATCCTATTACACGATGAACACCGGCAAATACGAAACACCGAAAACTGTGGAAGCCCGCCACATCCTTATCAAAGTAGATCAGGGTGCCGATCAGGCCCAGGTCGAAAAAATGCGGACAAAGGCCCAGGACATCCATCAGATGGCTGTCTCTGAAGGCAAGGACTTTGCGGAGCTGGCCAAAACATACTCCGAAGATTCAACGAAAGACAAGGGTGGATACCTGGGGGCCTTCGAGCAGGGCAGCATGGTCAAGCCTTTTGCAGATAAAGCGTTTTCCATGAAGGCCGGGGAAATCAGCGAACCGGTAAGAACCCAGTTCGGATGGCACCTGATCAAGGTCGAAAAAATCAACGAGGCGAAAAAACGCCAGCTGGCCGAAGTCAAAGAGGAAATCAAAAAGAAGCTCATCGATGACAAAGCCAAAAACCTGGCCTATGAAGCGTCCGACGATGCCTATAACCTGATCGTTGGCGGGGTGGACCTGAGTCAGGCCGCCAAATCAGCCGGGCTTATGGCCATTGAAACAGCGTATTTCACCCAGGATGCCGGACCTGCGGAAATTGATGCCAGCGTGGCCCGGGATTTTTCCAAAATCGTGTTCGCCATGGCCCCCAAACAGACCAGTGACATCCTTGAGTTCAACGGGATGTATTTCATCGCCCAGATGACCGAGAAAAAGGGAGCTGAAGTCAAACCCCTGGAGGACGTCCGCGAAGCGGTGTTTGCCGATCTCTTGAAAGAGGTCAAGGACGAACAGGCCAAAAAAGCCGCTGAAGCGCTGATCACCGCCCTGAAAGAAGGACGGGATGACCTGGAACAGGCGGGCAACCTGAAAGATTCAGGGTTTTTCACCAGGGATTCCAACCCGGCGGACCAGAAACTCGACCCCGGTGTGATGAAATCGGCGTTTGAGCTGACCCAGACCAAAAACATCAGTGAAGCTCCTGTGAAAGGGGAAAAAGGGTACTATGTGATCCGGCTCAAGGAAGTCAAGGAACCCGATTCAACGCTGTTTGAAACGGAAAAGGGGCGCATCAGGGCCGACCTGACGGATAAGAAGAAAACCCAGGCTTTCACTCAGTGGCTGAGTCAGTTGAAAACCCGCAGCGACATCGAACGTGTCATGCAGTTCAGCGAATAGTGTTGCAGAGGGTAACAAATCCGGTTATAAAACGTAATACAGTTGTCTCGAAACCGGAACCGGGCGGGTCAATCCGCCCGGTTCCCGGCAGTTCTTCTTCACGGAATTCTTTCGTCGTTCGATCATGAAACGACCCATATGAGGGTTTGGCTTATGTCCGAAACCGGAATGAGAGAGATAGACAGGGAGTCGGCGTTTTATACCTTTAAACGGTGCCCTTACTGCTACACCCATTTAAAACTGGCAGCGGATCACTGCGTGGAATGCCGGAAGAAAGTCGGGCCTGTGGACAAGCTGGGCCTTGCGAGAAAACCCTTTAACACCAAAGCGTACACTGCCGCCCTGCTCTGGATAGCGCTCATCGCTCTATACATCTGGAAAGGCATCGATTTCTGGCAGGCCATCCAGAGCTTTATCTGGAATTATTTTAAAAACTGATCACTCACCCTGCGATCATCAAGATTTGCATATCATGATCCGCAGAAGATCTCCGGTGTTTTCAGCCCGTCCTCCGATGGCGGCGATGATTTCCGACAGTCTCACCAGATGGAACACCGCCAGCGGATCGCTGACCTGAGCGAAGATTTTCCGCTTCAGCCGTTCATCCAGCTTGTTCGCTTCCCCGCTCATCTTTGAAATCCCCGCGATGAGGTTGAGAACGTTTTTCCGGGGTTTATCCCCCGGTTTTTTGAAATATTTCCCGGCTTCCGCCACGATTTTGACCAGCTCTTCCACGGGATCGATCACCGAATCGAAAAGCAGAAAAAAATCTTTTTCCAGTTCCTGGGGAATGACCGGCTCTTTTCGGAAAGAAAACCATTCAAGGGCTTCTTCAACGGAGGATGTCACTTTGGTCAGTTCCCTCAGAAAAGAAAGAAGAAGATGACCCGGAGCCGGCAGTCTGTCGCTCTGGGCCGCACTGATGAAGATCTGATGACTCATGACCTGGACTTCGCTGACCAGGCGTGTGACATCCTGGCGCAGCTCTTCGAAGGATTCGCATTTTTTGGAAATCAGGCATTCGATGGCCTGCTGGAACGCCCAGGCGCACTCTTTGATTTTGCCTGAAAAATCTTCGATTTCCTTGAACGATAATGATCTGGATTTTGATAACCCTGGAATTCTCATAAGATACCCCTTTGATGACGGCATGACGAGGAGATTCACCTTTGAACGGCAGATAGCACGGAGCAGGGTTCAAATCAATGAAAATTATCGGGAAAAGTGATTCAGATCCAGTGTTGTTCCACCCCGCCGACCTTGATCATGTCTCTTGCCACCAAAGCCCCGGCGTCGGAAAGGATCATGGCCAGGCGTTCCATAGCTTCCCCGGTTTTTTCAAAATACCGTCCCCGGAGTTCGCAGATCAGGAGACCCTGGTAATCCAGGATAAACGTTGAAAGGAGTTCTTTGAACGGGATGTTGCCCCAGCCCACGGGCATATGGGAATCCCCTCGGCCGAAAGGAATCTGGTGGGTCTGTATTTTCTCGGTATGGTACACGGAACGGCCGAAATTGTCGTGCACATGGCAGTGGGCGATGTGCCGGGCCACCCGGCTGATTTCCGTCGTCATGTCAAAATCGTAGAAATGGGCGGAAAGATGGAGATGACCGAAATCCAGGGTCATGCGGACATTGGGCCTGGCGATTCTTTCGACCTGTTCCGCCAGCGCCGAAGGGCTTTCGGCGTAACAATACGGTGAATGGTGAAGATAGGGCCGGGCGTTTTCCATGGCGATGGTGACATTGGGAAAGGCGTCGGCGGCCTTCTGGAGAACCTGGGCTTCGTAATCCAGGAACGCCTGTTTTTCCCTGGGCGTGACGATGACGGGGCCCCGGACCCCGAAAGCCTCTTCCACCAGATAGCGGCCCGGATGGTAGGCCATGACCGACGCTCCGATGGCAGAGGAGCACTCCAGGGATGCATAGAGAACGTCCCTGTGAAGGCCCGGATCTTCACGATCCATGAGGTTCAGCGGGTTGGGGACATGGGTGCTGTATCTGAACGGGTAATCCGCGAGAATGGATTTCAGCTCCGCGACACGGTGACGGTCACAGCGTCCGTTTCGGATGGCGTCCACACCATGGACGGGGATTTCGGCGGCGGTGAGGCCGAATTCAAGAAAGGCGTCGAGGTCCTTTCGAAGAGCCGAGAGGCTCCCGTCAATCCGTATGTCACTGATGTTGCTTCCGATATTCAGCATGTGGAAAAGACCTCCCTGCCTGATACAAAGGTTTTTATGACTTTCGGGATGGCGGTGGAATCGTCCACCAGAACCAGATCCGCTTTTTTGCATTCTTCAATGGTTCCGGTTAAATGATCGATGCCCAAGGCCGTTGCGGGATTCCGGCTCACCATGTTCACTGCGTCATGAAGGGGCAGGATGCCGTGACGTTCAAGGGTGAACACGGCGTGAAGCAGGGTCATGGGTGCATAGTCCGAGCAGAGGATATCCCCGTATCCTTTGCTGATGGCGTCCCTTGCGCTGAGGTTCGACGCCTGGGATTTGCCCCGGAGCACATTGGGGGACCCGAGGCATACATGGATGCCGTGTTCGTGGGCCGCGCCAAGGGCCTCTTCGTTCACGGGAAACTCAGTGACTCCGATATCCATGGATTTCAGCCAGTGGATTTTCTCCCTGGAGTCGTCGTCGTGTGACGCCACGGCAATGCCGAATTTCTTGCACACCGCCACCAGGTGCTCGATGACCTTAGGGGTGTCCTCCTCTTTGGCCTTGAGTTTCCGTTCGATGATGCTGTCCATTTCACGGTCGCTTTTGGCGTAGACCGGTCCGTAATACTGCTTGTAAGCCAGAACGTCCCGGAACTGGCCCTGGCCGGGGCTGTGGTCCATGACGGAAAAAAGGTCCACCTGGCCGTCTTTGATCAGGGATTCGAGAATGGGGGAGGCGCTGGTGTCGGTGATTTCGAAACGGGCGTGAATTCGTGTACTGACGTTGAGCATGTGCCGGAACAGATTGATTTCCCGGATGATACCGGCGGCGGCGCTGTTGTTCCTGAGCCCTACTTCCATTTCGGCGAAGGACAGGGAATGGTACATGGTGGTGATGCCGCAGGCGGCGATTTTCTTGTCCAGCTCGAAGACGGCAATGTTCACAGGAAAAAAGGTGTTGGGCCGGGGTTCGATGCCTTTTTCGATGGCATCGGAATGCATGTCCACAAAACCTGGAAAAAGCAGCCGGTTTTGAGCGTCGAAGGTCCGTGAGCCGTTGAGGCTTCCTTCACGGACCGCTGCGATCCGGCCATCCTCCACTTTGACGGACGCGCCCTCAAGAATGCCGTCCGGCGTGACGACACGGGCGTTGGTTACGGTAAAGCGATCATTCATAATGAAACTCCCGGCAGATATTGCCGTTTCGAAAAAACGAATGAATGTGGAACATCGAACATCGAACATCCAACATCGAATAAAGGGGATCTTCTTTTTGAACCATCATGGTCCCCCACTGTTCGGCTTTTATGAGATCCGTATAAGATTTGGGTGATGCCTCATGCCATCTGATACACACGGTCCGTCACCCGCCCCATCAAGTCTTTGTCATGGAAAATGCCGATCATGGTGGTGCCCTGATCCCGAAGCTCCCGGAGAATGCCCAGCACCACGCCAACGGAATTCCGGTCCAGGGACGCGGTGGGTTCATCGAGAAGAAGAAGGCGGGGCTTCCAGCTCACGGCCCGTGCGATGTTCACACGCTGCTGCTCGCCTCCGCTGAAGGTGGAGGGGCAGGCGTCGAACAGGCCGGAAGGGATGTTCAGGCGGCGGAGCAGGTCTTCGGCCCGTTCCCTGGCCTCGGCACGGGTGACGCCGTTCCTGGCAAGAATAGGCTCCATCACCGTATGGACGGCTGAAACCCTGGGGATCACCTGGAGAAACTGGGACACGTAGCCCATCTCTTTGTGGCGGATGGCGATGACCTCACGGTCGCCCAGGGTTACGAGATCCACGGCTCCCAGAATCATCGAGTCATAAACGATGCTCCCGGAACTGGGAATGTAGGTGCGGTACAGGCATTTCAAAACCGTGCTTTTCCCCGCACCGCTTACGCCGGAAAGCCCGAGAAATCCGCCCTTGGGAACATGAAAGGACACGTTCCGGCAGGCCCTGATGGTTTTCCCGCCCAGCATGTGGAGGGTGAAGTCTTTGGAAAGATCGTTGACGGTGATCACATGGCCTCCTTGTCAGAGCCTGGATGAAACCAGAAGCTGGGTGTAACGGTGCTGGGGATCTTCAAGAATCTGGTCTGTGAGGCCCGATTCCACCACACACCCTGATTTCATCACGAGGGTCCGCTGGCAAAGAAGACGGATGACGCCCAGGTCGTGGGATACCACCAGCATGGACAGTTTCAGTTCGTCCTTAAGGCTGCGGATCAGGTCCAGAACCCTGGCCTGAACCGACAGGTCGAGGCCTGTGGTGACTTCATCCAGAAAAAGAATCAGGGGGTTGTTGGAAAGGGCCTTGGCGATCTGGACCCGCTGCTGCATGCCCCCGCTGAAGCGGCTGGGTGCTTCGTCCATACGGGCCACGGGTATTTCGGTTTTTTCCAGAAGACCGCCGGCCCGCTCCCGCATGGTGCCGATGCGACGGAATCCTGCGGCGATGAGCCGTTCGGCGATGTTTCCGCCGCTGCTGACCTGCATGCGAAGGCCCAGGTTGGGATTCTGATACACGATGCCCATGAGGGCGTTCCGGATCTGTCGTTTCTGAAACGGGCTGATGTCAAGGAGGTTGTAGCTGTATTCATCTCCGTTGAAAAACGTCTCCGTCATGGGGCCGGTGACCGCACGGCGGTGAATATGAAACGATCCCCGGTCCGCTGTCCATTCGAAATGAAGCAGCCGGACAAGGGTGCTTTTGCCGGATCCGCTTTCACCCACCACCCCCAGCGCCTCGTTGGGGTAGACGTCGAAGGACACGCCGGACAGCGCGTGAATCGTTCCGCAGCGGGGGCAGCGGTTGCTTGCGGCTTCGGGGTCCGTGACACCTTTGCATCGTATGCATCCTTCTCCGAATCGTTTGCCCAGGGCGCGCACCCGGATCAGCGGTTTTTCGGGGTTCATGAGACGCTCCTTTTGGCGCAGTATCCGGTATCGGAGCAGAAATATGTTCTTCCGCCGTTTTCACTGTCGATAATTTCATCGAGAAAGGTGTCCGTGGCCCCGCATCGTGCGCAGAATTTGTCGGAAAAATCCTCCACCCGGAACAGGTGATCCTCAAATTCCAGAGGGACCACATCGGTGTGGGGCGGCACGGCATAAATCCGCTTTTCACGACCGGCCCCGAAAAGAAACAGCGTCTCGGCCCTGTGGAGTTTGGGCACGTCCCAGCGGGGAATGGGGCTGGGGTCCATGATGTACCGTCCGTTCACGGTGACCGGATACCGGTAGCTGATGGTGATTTCGCCAAAACGAACGATGTCCTCGTACAGATACAGCCACATCCGGGCGTAGTCGGCCTCGGCGTGCATGCGCCGGGTTTCGGCCTCCGACGGTTCCACTTCCCTCAGGGCCTCGGGATAGGGAACCTGAAGAACCAGAATCTGGTCCCGGCTCATGGGTTCTTCGGGAATCCGGTGGCGGGTCTGGATGAGGCTGGCCATGACCGTATCCGTGGTGACAGGAATGCCCGCCACTTTGGCCACGAAGGTTTTGATGTTCACGGCGTTGACGCTGTCGTCGCAGCCCTGATCGATGACCTTGAGCACATCCTCCGGCGTGACCAGGGAGAGGGTGATCTGAAGGCCGCCTGTTCCCCAGCCCCGGGCGATGGGCATTTCCCGTGAACCGTAGGGCACCTGGTATCCGGGAATGGCAACGGCTTTGAGAACGGCCCGTCTGATTTCCCGTTTGGCCCCTTCGTCCATGAAGCCGAAAGGATATCCGAGGTTTCGGTGATCATCGTTTTTTTCCAGATGGGTCGTAAGCCATTCACTCATCCGCATGGCCGTCCTCCGTTTTTTTTGACCGTGCCAGATCCTGAGTTTTCCTCAGCCGGTCCAGGTCTGAAAGAAAATCCACATAATGGGGCAGTTTCCAGTGGTTGCAGAAGCCCATGCTCTCGATGCCGTCGGTATGGTAAAGCACGAATTCCCGGTCTTCCGCCGGAACCGACGGGGTGGCCGTCCGGGTGGACCGGTCCAGCACCGCCATGGAAATGGCCTTGATTTCGTTCTGACCGAAGCAGATTCCGTACCCCAGACTGAACCGGGGCACGCCGTCAGCATCCTGGTGCCGGGCCAGGACTTCGGCTTCGGTGATTTTGACCTCACCCACCGGGTAGGCTTCGCCGGTCACCGGATGGGCGGTGCAGAGTGTCAGATACCCCACCCGCAGTTCGCCCAGGGTGGGGTGGATGTTGCCGTAACCCCGCATGCTGGAATAGGCCAGGGCCAGCATGCCGCCTGTCTCTCCACGGGCCAGGGCCTGGAGCGTGGCGCTGCGGGACGCGGGAAACGTCAGGGCGCTGCGGGTGATGTCGAAGACACCGTTTTCACAGGCCTGTTCGGATACCGTTTCTTCGAGAAGTCCCTCCTGTCTCAAAATGGCGATCACTTTGGGAAAGGAGTCGGGAAGGCCGGTGTTTTCAGGCAGGTCTTTGGCGATTTTTTCCCTGAAGGCGTTTCGGAACGACTCATCGTCGTTCAAAAGTTCGTAATCCAGCAACCGCAGCGTGTAATCGCTGGTGGGCCCCAGAATCTGCCCGCCGGGAATGTCCTTGAAGGCCGAGCTGATCCGGCGGATGATCCGCATGCCGCAGGTGTCTGAAGGAATGGAATAAGCGATCCTTTCACGGGTGGCCCGTGCGGCCCTTATCATGAACGCGGCCTCGAAACTGTCGCCCGCCGCCTGTTTGAGGGCCAGGGCCGCCAGTTCCGGGGCGTACAGCGAGCCTTCGCCCATGACCCGGTCCACGGCCAGATACAACTGGTCTTTGATCTGTTCCACGGACAGCGGGGCTGACGGGCCCTTCATCCGTTCGTAAGCAAAAAGATCACAGGCATTTTGAATGGCCTCCTTTCCGCCTTTTACCGCCACATAGGCCATGTCAGATCACTCCTGTTTGGGTGGACCGTGGAATGGCGGCGACGCGGCCCGCCCTGTCCAGAAAAAGAGCGTCGATGCCCAGAGGGTATTCGGCGTTCACATCCCGGAGCTGCCGGAATTCGTTCACGTCCATGCCCATGAGCTGGAGTTCTGTTTCCCCGTCAACGCCGGGGCCTGTGAGGGTCAGCGACAGGTCCCCATAACCCAGGGCCTCCACCTGATACACCACGGTGGCGCTCTGATCGGGGTATTCCAGGGTTCCCCGTTTGAGGGAACGAAGAGCCCCACGGGTCGATCCGCGGGTGGCGATGATGAAATCGGCTTCGGTTTCAGAGACCTGACGGGCGGAGGTCCGATGGGACAGGGCCCTGGCGGTCTCATGATCCCCGATGACAGAGAATCCGGTTTCGGAATCCATCAGACAGCCCAGCAGATCCGTCACTGCATCGGTATCTGCGAGTTCAGGCACGGGGAAAACCGAGCCCGGATGGCTCATGGCGGTGAGAATCACACGGTACATGCGGTGATCCCTGATGATGCGCGTTTCGTTCAGCGTCAGATTCACTATCGGGTTCCTTTTTTTTCCTGCCCGATCACATCAGGTCGAAGTTCACCTGGGTCGCGGCAATGCGGGTCTGATGTTCCAGAAGCTGTTTCCGCCGTTCGGCCTGTGCCGAAATGATCAGTCCCATGAGTTTGTCTTTCACGGCCGACGCGCCTTCACACCGTATCACCGCGTCCGCCGCAGCCCTTGCCAGTGCTTTCCGGGGGTGTTCCCCCACCACCATGCCGAAACCTTCCACGCCGAAGCAGGTCACCCGTGCGTCGGTGACCAGCACTTCACCCAGATGGAAATCGGTGTCGAAACTGTCTTTGGCTGTCAGCATCACAAGGCCCGAGCGAGGAACGCCCGTGACCTCCACCTCTTCATCGGCCAAAAGACCAAGCACCTGATCCACGGTCTCGTCGTCCATGCTGTCCCAGAATAAACTGTCATCGTAATCGCCCATGTCCCCACCTTGTCATCATGAGTTTGTTGATCAAAAAAAACGGGTGTTCACTGCATGGTGCCACCTATCCCATGGACAGTGTTCAAAAAATATGAACTGCATCACACCGCCTATTACCTTTTTCGAGACAGGAAAGGTCATGCAGGTATATCCCCCCGTTCATGGATTCCGGTGAAACATTCAGCTGCCGATGTTGTGGAACACGATGAGGGGGACATCTGGTAGAAGCCCTGGAATAACACCCCGTTTTCCGGTCGTAACCCAGCCGGTCATTCTATCGTTCGGATTAACGATTTATCCCGTTTGTGTTAGTCCGGCGTTGCCGGATCGTTTTAATTTGATAAAAACAAAAGATTGGGTGATAATCGTATACAATTTTATTTTCAATTGTTTCAAAGAGATTTAACCATAGAAATCAAAACCCAAAATGGGTATGTTCATAGAACTGAAAACATTAAAAAAACAGTGATAGAAAACCCCATTAACCGGGAGATTCGGCAGGTGGAAAACAAATGATCAAAGAACTGAAAATGATCAACTGGAAAAGTTTCAAAGAATCGACGCTTTATATCGATCCTTTGACGGTTTTAATCGGCAACAATGCCAGTGGAAAATCAAACACTCTTGATGCGCTTCTTTTTTTAAACCGGGTCAGCCTGGGGGTTTCCATTTTTTCCGCCATAGCCGGCGATACCCATCTCCTATCCTTGCGGGGCGGTATGGAATGGGTCTGCAGAAAGCCGGAGGCGATGTTCGGCCTTGTCATCATTGTTGATGGAGAAAACGACAGCACAGAATACAGGTACGAGCTGACTGTTCAGGTCAATAAAAAAAAAGCGGAGGTCTTTCGTGAAGGACTGACTCTGCTTTCTTATGGGCCGAGAAGTGCCCAACCTAAAGAACGCATGCTTTTTCAAACCAAACAGGAAGAAGCGGACAGTCCCGGAATTCCCACATACTACTCCACCGGAACTCAAGGGCGGGGCAAACGGTTTGACTTGAATAGAAGTCAACCCGTTCTGGTCCAGACTGAAACAACCCACAACTCACGTAAAGAGGTCCAGGAAGGGGCTAAATATGTCCTTGTCCATCTTCAGCGGATATTTGTTTTTGACCCCATTCCAAGTCATATGCGGGATTTTAAGCCGTTATCGGAAAAAATGCTTGCAGACGGCTCCAATGTCGCAGGTGTTATCGCAGGGCTGGATACAGACAGGAGGCACAGCGTCGAAAAAACATTGACCCGCTACTTACGGGGATTGCCGGAACGTGAAATTAGGCGTGTATGGACCGAGCTTGAGGGTAAATTCAAAACCGACGCCATGTTATACTGCGAAGAAAGCTGGGCCAACGAGCAGACGCATGAAATGGATGCGCGCGGCATGTCTGATGGAACGCTGCGCTACCTGGCCATTGTTGCCGCGTTGCTTATCAGTGAGCCCAGAAGCCTTTTGGTCATCGAAGAAGTCGATAACGGCCTCCACCCTTCACGAGCCCGGATTCTCCTTGAAATGATCAAAACCCTTGGTAAGGAAAGGGAGATCGACGTCATTGTAACGACCCACAATCCGGCTCTGCTGGATGCTGCGGGGGCCTCCATGGTTCCTTTTATAACGGTAACTCACAGATCTATAAAATCAGGTTACAGTCAACTGACTCAACTCGAAGACATATCGAACCTGCCCAAATTGATGTCTGGTGGCGGATTGGGTCGGCTATCGGCTGACGGTCATATTGAATCCGCACTCAAAGAGGATGATCTAATATGAAGCGGGTTCTTATTATCGATACCGGGATTCTTTGTGTCTGGCTGGATGTGCCCAATATGGATACATGCGGCCCTGAGAATGACAGTTGGGATAAACAGCGTGTTGATGCAAAAATCATTGAGGCGATGGAGAATAAAACCACGTTTGTTTTACCACTGGCGACGATCATTGAAACCGGAAATCATATCGCTCATGCAACGCATAGCCGCAGGGAGCGTGGAATGGCGTTAGCCGAGTTGATTCAGAAAAGTGCTGACAGCAAAACACCTTGGGCCGCTTTTTCAGATCAGTCGATACTGTGGACATCTGAAAAACTGAAAAAACTTGCACAGGAATGGCCCGGTCTGGCGGCGGAAAAAATATCCATTGGAGACGCAACAATCAAGGATGTGGCCGAATATTACGCTCAAACTGGCTGTCACGTTGAAATACTGACAGGAGACTTGGGGTTGAAAGCGTATGAACCCATTTCTCCTGTCCCTGAACCAAGACGGAGGAAACGGCAAAAGGGCGCGAACTGACACTCTCCTGCATCACACCTTGCCGTAACTGTGAAGACCTCCGGGCAGGTAGTTTACGCCGAAATAGGTGATCATGACGGCGATGAAGCCGATGATGGAGACCACGGCGATTTTCGTGCCGTCCCAGCCCCGGACATAGCGCAGGTGAAGGAAGATGGCGTACACGAACCAGGTGATAAGGGACCAGGTTTCCTTGGGGTCCCAGCTCCAGTACGAACCCCAGGCGGAGTTGGCCCAGACCGAGCCGGTGATGATGCCCAGAGACAGGAACAGGAAGCCGAACATCACCGTCTGCTGGGTAAGTTCGTCCAGAAGTTCGAAATCTCCGCGGTCCGACCGGTCTTTGCCGTCCACCCCGAAAAACCGTTTCCCCAGGTACAGGACGCTGATGCCGAAAGCCACGGCAAATCCGGCGTAACCCAGAAAACAGGTGATGACGTGGACCGTCAGCCAGTTGCTTTTGAGGGCCGGAATCAGGGGCTGGATTTCACCGCCCCCCGCTTTGGCCTTGAGGGAGGCGTAGGCCATGGTGAGAAACGCCAAAGGCATGGCCACGGTGTTTATGTACCGTGTGGCGTATTTCCATTCCAGGGCCAGACAGACCACGGCGATGGACAAAGCGAAAAACACCAGGGATTCATAGAGGTTGGAAAGGGGAATGTGCCCGTATCCGATTTTGTAGGACTCGATCCAGCGAAGGATAAACCCCAGAACGTTTCCGAACACGGCGATCCAGGCCACACGGCTGCCCAGGGCAGCGGGTCCGTCCTTCTTGAATACAGCGGAAGAGATGTATAGCACGGCCGAGAATCCGTAAACGAACGTGACAATGGCAAGCACAAGCGAACTGTTCATAAATTACCTTCTTTATAATTCTTTCAGGCGTTTCCGATATGGGACGCGATTTTTTTGACGATCATGCCCATGCCCATTCTGTTTTTGTTGGCTGAGCCCGAAACCATCACGGCGCACGAGTGATCGCCGGTCTTGACGACTTCCACGCAGAGGTTCTGGTGGGCCATGAAAAACGCGATATAGCAGCCGGCAATCATCAGGATGAATCCGGCGTAAACCAGATAGACGCCAGGATCTTTGGTCACCTGGAGACCGGTGTAGTGAGACGAGTCGAAATTCACGATTTCAACAGACACCGCGCCTTTTCGCATTTTGTCGAATTTGGCGAAATGAAGGGGCAGAATCACCTCCTCCGGTTCCTTGCCGTTCACGGAAATCGTGCCCACGTAACTTTCGCCCAGATCCTGGCCCATGAAGGGATAGGACGGTAGATAACCCTGAAGGACGAAGGTCCCGAGACCTTCTTCCAATTCCACCGGCTGGTCGGCTTTGATCTTTTTTTCGTAAGACATGCCGGACGCCTTGCTGGTGAACGACAGGGTGAGGTTCTGGCCTGGAATGGTTCCGAAGCTGGATTGAAAGAAATTGACCCCTTTATGCCGTAAAGGATCGTTGACCACGATCCGTTTTTTAACCGTAGCCTGCCCGTCTTCAATGATCACAAGATCGGAACGGTATTCTTTGGGGGCTCCGTTGTCGTAGTGACTCACGTCGAAATCATCGCAGCGGACCTGAAATCCCAAGGGCACCGTCGTATCCGAATTCCGGAGTTTGATCCGGTCCACGGTTTCGCCTTCGGGGATGTTCACAAAACCTTCGTACCCGAACAGCGAGCCCACAAGGCTGCCCAGTATCAGGGCGAGAATGCTCAGGTGAACCACGTAAACCCCTAAGCGGGTGGCTCTACCACGTTCGCTGAAAACAGCGAAACCGGTTTCAGTGTCCACCACGGAGGTTTTACCGAATTTTTTTGAGATGATGGCCGTGATCCGGTCCCTCTGACCGGCGGCGGGACCTTCCATCGTGAGATCCACCCGGTTTTTATGCCGCCTGAATTTTTCCGCGTCCAGCGCCGGTTTTTTCCGGACGATGGAAAGAACCCTGGGAAGACGCTCCAGCGAACAGATCGTGATGTTCATAGCCAGGATCATGATGAGAAAACGGAACCACCAGGAATGATACATGTCGAAAAGCTGAAAAAGCTCGAAAATTCGGATCAGCGCCTCACCATAGTTCTGGTGGTAATACATGGCGGTCTGGTTCTGGGGGATCAACGTTCCAAGGACGGATGTAAGGGCCAGGAGGACCAGGACCACCACCGACAGTTTCACGGACGCGAAAAAAGCCCAGATCCTGTCAAAAACCGTCCCGTTGTTCGCGGTTTCGCTCATTCAAAGTTCCTTCGTGGTTTTCCGGCGGGGCCGGGATGTTGTCGATGTCTTCTACGGATTTGCAACATGGGCTAAACTATAGCGTAATTCTATGGATTGCAAGGCCAAAAAATAAGGGGAGTTTTGGACTATTCAACCCCCGAAGCACGTTTCCACACCCGCATGTACCGTAAAATCCGGGGCGA
This sequence comes from Desulforapulum autotrophicum, assembly GCA_020723285.1. Lineage (GTDB taxonomy): Bacteria > Desulfobacterota > Desulfobacteria > Desulfobacterales > Desulfolunaceae > DYJE01. The sequence goes on from DYJE01000005.1 coordinate 185,779, forward strand.
GACCTGAAAGGTCCTCACAAAAGGAAAATGTGGAGCGGATGTTCCAGCCCCATCTGCGGGTAAAGCCCAGGGCCAGTTCCACACTGGGGTTGTCCAGGGTGTCGATGCCCGTGTTTTCAAGGGGCGAGGTGAAGGCGTTCACCTGGGCCATAAGGCTGAAGGTGGGACTGACGGCGTATTCAAGGCCCGCGAACAACGTGGCCATGGATTTGTAAGTGATATCCGCACCGTCTGTTTCGGGGTCGGCAGGGATGATAAATCCGGGGTTCAGGTAAAGGGATGTCTTTCCGAACGTCATCCGGGTCAGAAGGGACATTCCGTAATCCGTTTTTCCGCTGCCGAATCCCTTGTGCTCGTCGCCGGTGGGGAGTTTCAGGCTTGCGAGAATCGAGCTTTTCAAACGATCTGTTCCGGTCAGGGCATACTTGACGTCAATCCGCATGTCGGCGGGATGCAGACCATGGCGCTTTGCGGTAAACCAGGTTTTTCCGTTTTTTTTCACCACGCAGGCGAACTCGTTTTTGGGCCTCAGGCTCCGGCCGTATTCCGGGAAATTTCCGAGATCGTGGTATGTTTCAAGGGGGCCGTCCAGAAAACCGCCGGTGTAGCTGAGCATGGGCAGGCTCAGTCCCAGGGACGCTCTGCCGCCAAGTTTTACTTCCAATTCAGGTGTTACGGCTCCGATTTCCATGTCCGTGAGCAGTTCGTATGAATCGGATGATTTGTCGATGTGCACGCTGGTGTAGTCTGCTCTTAGCCTGACGAGAACGGGGCCGTCGGGCAGTTCCGGCGTGTGTGGAATAGGAGTCATGAACATGAATGCGACAGGGTAGCGGTTCGCCTGAGCCAGCGGCCCTGCGAATTCTTCCGACGCAGCCGGGCCGGTGAACAGCAAAAGTGCGATAACAGCGATCGTTTGTTGAATTTTCTGTTGAATCATTTATAATTTCCAAAAAAACTTCAGGTTGAAAATAATGATGTATATATAAACAATTCGGTCCCACTTCAAACCCTATTGTCACATTCAGGAGAGATACCATGACCGTCGCTCGCTGGCACAAGGTTTTCATGATCATGGCGGTAACCGTCGCCATTTTTGCCCACGCTTCGGAATCGGCCGCGTTCAGGGTCAGCGGCACCGGATATGGAAAAACGCCGGAAGAGGCCCGAAAGGAAGCGCTGGCGGAGCTGGTTCAGAACATCCGGGTGGAAGTGAAAAGCGATTTTTTAAGCATCCAGACCACCCGGAACGACCGGGTGGATGAAATGAAATCCAAGGCCATCCAGATGAAGTCCGATCTTCCGGTCCTGGGGGCCCAGTATTCCGAACTGTCGGCAAAAGACGGATTCATGGTGGACGCGGTGCTCACCTCATCGGCCGCGCCGCTTTACGAAAAAGAGATCGGCACTCTGGCCGGCCTGGTTTCAAAAAATCTGGAAATCTTGAAAACCACGGCCGCAAACGACACGAAATCCGAACTCCTTAGGCGGATTCTGGCCCAGATCGAGCAGTACTACGCCCTGCGCATCGTGGCCGAGTTCCTGAAATGTGAAACCATCGCAAACCTGCCCGTGACGGCTGAAGATATCGCCGGACGACTTTCCGACATGGAGAAAAAGGCGGACAGTCTGGCGTTCGGAGCCCAGGTCCTGGCCCGCAGCTTCATTAAGAACGCCGGAATTTACATCTATCCTCCCACACCGAAGAATTCAAGCGAAGTGACACCTTTCGGCAGCGCCATGAAAGACCACCTGTCCAAGCATCTGAAGACGGTGAATCAACCCGACAAGGCCGAAGCCTTTCTTAGCGGTTCGTATCAGGTTTTGAAGGACGGTCTGGAGCTGACCTGCCATCTCACGGACAGCCGTCAGAATGTTCTTGCATCCAACGTGGTGTTCTTTCTCCCCCAGGCTTATAAAAGTTATGCGGTTAAGCCGGTGGCCCTTGATTTCGAGAAACTGATTCAGGAAGGCCACGTCGTATCCGGCGATTTCAAGGTGGACATCAAGACAGCCCAGGGGAAAACGGATCTCCTGTACAAAAAAGACGACACCCTTAAGATTCTCGTGAAGATGAACAAACCGGGGTATTTCTATCTGGTGAGCCATAATTTCAAGAAAGACCGGTATTCCTACGTCATCAATTTCACGGAAGAGCAAGGCAACCGGAAATTCGTATCCTACGTGGACGGCGATTCCGCCAATCGCTGGATCGAGCTGGGAGATTTTCAGGTGGTGGCACCTTTCGGCGTTGAAACCCTTCAGATGGTGGCCTCCACCGAGGATCTTGTTTCAAATGTCCCCCCGACGTTTTTCGACAAGGCCACCGGGCTTTACACCATATCCGAGGCAGGAAGTCCCAAAGGGGGGCATTCGGCCAGCCGGCCTGAATCGGCCCTGGCAACGACACGCGGGCTGATCATGAAGAAGAAATCCGCCAAGGCTGAAGCGGTTCTTGTGTTTACATCCATGGCTGACCGTTGATTGGAGCTATTGATTTTGGCCCTGTTTATTTTTTACGTTTGCCTAAACCATAACTTTCTGACATCGTTCAAGTCATCATTTTAAGGGTGCGTGACATTCCGCCGCATGCCTGAAGCCGGGGCAACCCGCAGAGAATCCGGATCCGTCCGGTTAATGCGCTGACGAATCACCGCGTATTTTGAGTTGAAATGAACCAGGTCTGACCTTTGATATAGGGGCATGTTTTGTGAGTGATCAATGTTCATAAAGCATAAACCCGTTTTGAACAGCAACCACTATTCAAGGAGGAACCATGGCTTTACGCACGATCCCCAGAACCCCGTCCGCTTACAATTACCCCCTTCTGATCAAGAATCTGCTTCCGGCTGCCGTGGTTCACTCGCCAGACCAGGAGATCGTATACCGTGATTCGTTCCGCTACACATACGCCGATTTCAACCGGCGTGTGTCCAGGCTCGCCAATGCCCTGACCCGGCTGGGCGTGGGCCCCGGCGACACCGTGGCCATGATGGATGTGGACAGCCACCGCTATCTGGAATGCTATTTCGCCGTGCCCATGATGGGGGCCGTGCTCCATAAAATCCATATCCGGCTGTCTCCCGAGCAGCTTCTCTACACCATCAACCACGCGGAAGACGACGTCCTGATCGTCAACTCCATGCTGCTGCCGCTGCTTGAAGCCATCGCCGACAAAATCACCACCGTGAAAAAATTCGTGCTGATCAGCGAGGACGGCTCAACCCCCACGTCCAAACTGACGTTTGCGGGTGAATATAACCAGCTTGTGGATGCGGAAAGCGACAGCTTCGATTTTCCCGATTTCGATGAAAACACTATGGCCACCACGTTCTACACCTCCGGCACCACCGGAAATCCCAAAGGGGTGTACTTCAGCCACCGGCAGCTCGTTCTCCACACCTATGGCCTTCTGACGGCCATGGGCGGTTTCAAGAGTCAGGCCAACGTGAACTCCGGCGATGTGTATATGCCCCTTACCCCCATGTTTCACGTCCATGCCTGGGGTGTTCCCTATCTGATGACCATGATCGGAGCCAAACAGATCTACCCCGGACGCTACGAACCGGAAATGATTCTGAAACTGGTTCTCAAGGAAAAAGTCACTTTTTCACACTGCGTACCCACCATCATCCACATGCTGCTGAACAGCCCGGTGATCGAGAAGATCGACCTTTCAGGCTGGAAAGTGATCATCGGCGGTTCCGCCCTTCCCAAAGGCCTCTGCCAGGCGGCGCTGAAACACAACATCAACATTTATTCCGCCTACGGCATGAGCGAAACCTGCCCTCTTCTCACGGCGGCCATGCTGAAACCCCACATGATGGACTGGCCCATCGAAGACCAGGTGCCGATCCGCTGCCGGACCGGAATGGCCATCCCCAATGTCCAGCTGGAAGTGGTGGACCATGAGGGAAAACCCCTGCCCCACGATGGCGAAACCACCGGCGAGGTGGTGGTGCGGACCCCGTGGCTGACCCAGGGGTATACCAAAGAGCCTGAACGAAGCGAAGACCTCTGGCGGAACGGATGGCTTCATACAGGGGATGTGGGGTTCATTGACAAAGAAGGGTATCTCCAGATCACCGACCGTCTCAAGGACGTGATCAAAACCGGCGGCGAATGGATTTCGTCGCTGACCCTTGAAGACATCGTCAGCCAGCACGAAGCGGTGAGCGAAAGCGCCGTAATCGGGATCAAGGACGAAAAATGGGGCGAGAGGCCCATGGCCCTGGTGGTGCTGAAAGAGGCGTTCAAAGGCAAGGTTTCGGAAGACGATCTCAAGGCGTATTTCAAGACATTCGCCGATGACGGAACCATTCCCAAATACGGGATTCCCGAAAAGATCGCCATCGTAGAAACCATCGCTAAAACAGGCGTGGGCAAGATCGATAAGAAAGTTCTGAGGGCCAGTTACAGCTGATTAAAAACAATAAAAAATCCGGCTCGTTCGAGCCGGATTTTGTTATCAGTTAAGATGAGTGCGGCATGGGTGCCGCACGTCATCATCCATCATTCGTTAGGGGCGGCCTTGTCAGCAGGCCGGGCCATGCCGGTGCGATGCCTCCGCGTATCGGACAGTCTTGTCAGACAGGGAGCTGGAGCTTTTCCATATCGCAGTGGCTGAAGGATTTTTTGAATTTTTTCATTAACTTGACGATATCGGTGCTCTTGATTGTTTTTTGAATGGTTTTCCGTGTTTTTCTTCCGAACCTTGATGCCAACAGGCTGATGTTGTACTTGTTCGTGTTGATGGCTAATGCGTACATAAAAACACCTCACTGCTTTAATAACTACAATTAATAAGATAACTACCGTACATTACCGCAGTATCTTGAAGCTTCGCTGCCGAAGCTTCCGTCTGTGCCCACGGATCTGAACAAGCCAATGGACAAGGGTTTCATCCAGATAAAAAACCTTGCTTGCCACCGTTCAAAACAGAGCCCATGAAGCCTTGTCATGAACTTCCTCATTCAGGGTGAACACAAATGAAAAATCTTATTAAGAAAAAGACAGAGAAGGAGACATCAGAGAATAAAACAGCGTGCATTCGAAATCTTTTAGGCCATTATAATGAACGGTTCCCAACAAAGCAAGCCTCAAGTTTCAGTCATGGCCGGCTTTCGGGAAGAACGGTGACCACGGTTTTGCGTCCTGACGAATCGAGAACAAGCCGGTTCTCAGCAACGAGCCGGATACATTCGGGATAAAGCTGCCATTCCAGGGCCAGCCCTTTGGTTTTCACAGTGTCCAGAGTGTCGCCGGGAATGATGTCAAAAGCTTTCTGGCCGATGATGGGGCCTGAATCTTCCCCGTAATCCACGAAATGCACCGTGCATCCCCCCACTTTGCAGCCGTTTTCAAAGGTGTCCCTGTATCCGTCCGTACCCGGAAAAGCCGGGAGAAGTGCGGGATGGATGTTTATGATCCGGGGCCGGGTCCGGTCCGTGGTGATCCGGTCGATGAAATAGGGGCTGAAGATCCGCATGAATCCGGCAAGAACCAGAAGATCGAAAGAATAAACCGAGATCCGGTCAAGAAGATCTTTTTCCATGGCGGCCCGAAGTGTGAAATAGTCCTCCAGTTTCCGGCGAGGATGATCGGCGGGAAAAAGTCTCTGTTTGGCAAGCACGTCGTCAAGATCGAAATCTGACGGCACATGAACAGAGTCGGGGTCTTGGCTGAATGTCTTCCGGATACCGACGTAATCCGTGACAAACACCGGGATTCCGGCTTTTCGTCCCCTTTCAAGTCCATAGGCGTCGGGGTTGTCCGACCCCACGAACACGATATCGGCGGGAAGGGCTCCGCTGTCGCAGGCATCCATGATGGCCTGAAGGTTCGATCCGCTTCCCGACACCAGCACCCCAATGTTCAATTGTGCCATAACTGTTCCTTAATCCGGGGCTCGCCCCCTGTACTCGAACAGAGGGCCCCCGTTGGATTGGTTTTGAAAATAAACATAATAAAAAGGAGTTATCCTTTATTCGACGTTGGATGTTGAACGTTGGATGTTCGACGTTCATCTTTTTTATTCGTAACGTATCGTGTCACAGGCAACAGCATCCTGCCTCTCCATACCCGAACAACCGTACCTTGACAAGAGGATACGGCGGAACTATAGTGTCTGAACTGATATTTTGATCTTGCAAAAAACCCTATCTATCGAAAGGACCTATTCATGGCTGGAAACATTCTCGATATAAACGACGAAACATTTGAAAGTGAAGTGATCAAAAGCAGCCTTCCCGTTGTGGTGGATTTCTGGGCACCCTGGTGCGGTCCCTGCCGTGCCATCGGTCCCATTGTGGAAGAACTGGCCGGTCAATATCAGGGCAAAGTCAAGTTCGCCAAATGCAACGTGGACGACAGCCCCATCACTCCGAGCAAATTTGCCGTAAGAGCCATTCCCACGCTTATCTTTGTCAAAGACGGTTCCGTGGTGGAATCCATCACAGGCATGACCGCTAAAGCCAAACTCGAAGAAGTGATCAATAAACTTCTGTAAAAACAATCTCAAGGAAAGACAGAATTATGGAAAACGTGGATTACGATCTGGTGATCATCGGCGGCGGTCCCGCCGGACTCACCGCCGGACTTTACGCCTCACGGGCAAGGCTGAACGTGCTGCTCATCGAACGTGTCGCACCGGGTGGGCAGGTTCTGATCACTGACCATATTGAAAACTATCCGGGCTTTCCGGAAGGCCTGAGCGGTCCCGAACTCACGGACAAGCTGGTGGCCCAGGCCAGACAGTTCGGCCTTCCCATCGAGTCGGAAGAAGTGGAAAGCCTTACCCTCGAAGGTCCGGTGAAAATCATCAAAACATCGGGAAGGGAAATCAGGACTCACGCCATCATCATCGCCAGCGGCGCGTCTCCAAGGACCCTCCATGTGGGCGAAGAGCGTTTCCAAGGCAAAGGTCTGTCGTACTGCGCCACCTGTGACGGGCCGTTTTACAGAAACAAAACCGTGGTGGCCGTGGGCGGTGGTGACACCGCGGTCCAGGAAAGCATCTTTCTCACCAAATTTGCTAGCAAGGTCTATCTGGTCCACCGGAGAGACCAGTTGCGGGCCACGAAGATCCTTCAGGAAAGAGCCCTGGCCAACGACAAGATCGAATTCGTCTGGGATTCGGTGGTCACAGGCCTTGACGGCTTTTTCGGGCTTGAAAGCGTCAAGGTGAAAAATCTGAAAACCCAGGAAGAGAGAACCCTTACCGCCGAAGGCTGTTTTATCTGGATCGGCATTGTGCCCAATGCGGGATTCGTGGGTGATTCCCTTGAAAAAGACCCCTGGGGCTTTATCATCACCGACGCTCATATGGCCACTTCCGTTCCCGGCGTTTTCGCGGCGGGAGATGTGCGGAACACGCCGCTCAGACAGATCGCCACTGCGGTTGGAGATGCGGCCATCGCCGCCTATTCGGCTGAACATTATATTGAAAATTTGAAATCATGAAAAAAACACTGTGCGTTTTGATGGCGACGATGATCGCCGCCCTGGTTTTTTCTTCGGGATGCTCCACAAAGAACAAACGTGAAAAGCTGGCCCCGGAACTTGCGGCGGAAGCCATGGAAGCCTTTGACGACAAACGTTACCAGGCAGCCATTGAAACATTCAACAAGCTTCGTGACTGGTATCCCTTTGACAAGCTGGCCACCCTTGCAGAATTCAAGATCGCCGAAGCCCATTTCAACATGGAGGAATACGAAGAGGCCATCGTGTCTTACGAGGAATTCGTCAAGCTCCATCCGAGAAACGAGTCCGTGGCCTATGTCCTGAACCAGATCGCCTTGTGCTATTTCAACCGCATCGATACGGTGGACAGGGACCAGAACACGGCCAGGTCTGCCATCGAGGCCTTCGGCAAGCTGATGCGCCAGTTTCCCGATTCCAAATACGCCAGGGACGCCGAAGAAAAGAAAACCGTCTGTTTGAAAAGTCTGGCCGGCCACGAGATCTATGTCGGGCGTTTTTACTACAAATCCAAACACTTCAAGGGGGCCAAGGCTCGGTTCGAAACCGTGCTGAAAAACTATCCGGGGCTTGGCTTTGACAAGGAAGCCGGGGACTATATTGCCCTGTGCACCGAAAAAATTGCCAAGGAAGGCCCGGATGCTTCGGGCAGAAGGGATGAAATGATCATCATGCCGGAATGATTGGAAAACAACGCAATTATTCGACCTGTTGAGTCCCTGAACGTAAATGATAAAAATGACTTTACAAGGTCATGATATTGGTTTATATAAGCATGTTTTGTTTTTTCGGATAAAGGTATAGATAAGGAGATCCAGTCATGTCCAGGATGTGTGAAATATGCGGTAAAAAACCCATGGTCGGTTGCAATGTCAGCCATGCCCACAACGTGAACAAACGCCGTTTCAACCCCAATCTTCAGAATGTCCGTGTTCTTGAAAACGGCCAGGCCAAACACAAGCTTGTTTGCACGAACTGTATCAAGTCCGGCTTCATCGTCAAAGCACCCTGATATCATCGAAGGGAGCGTCTTTCGTTCCCGCGCTGACGAATAAAAAAAAATCAAAATCAGGAACAACGCGCAAGTTGTATCTGGTTTTGATTTTTTTTTATGGTTTCGCCAAGGCTACAAAACTCCGTTTAAACCCCTGCCGCACAGCGCCCACTCCCGTTGATTCATTCTGCTCAAAACAGGCGGCAGGCAAACACTGAAAAAACAGTGTCTCTTTTAACTTATCCCCTCAGTTCGCCACACGGACCACGCTCTGAATGGATTTCAGTTTTTTCAGAGAGGCCATGACTTTTCGTAAATGTTCGATATCCTGGACGCCCAGGGTGAAATGGCTGTCGTACAGGTTGTCGTCCCGGACATGGGTGTTGGCGGTGAGAATGTTGGCCCCGTTTTTACTGATGTTGGTGGTGATTTCAGCCAGAAGCCCCATCTGGTCGTAGGATGTCACAAGGATTTCCACGGGGAAGGTGTCTTTGGGCTGAGCGTCCCACACCACGGGAACACTCCGTTCCGGATTCATGGCAAGGGCGTTGGGGCAGTTGGAACGGTGAACGGTCACCCCCTGGCCCTGGGTGATGTAGCCCACGATGGGATCTCCGGGAACGGGCTGGCAGCATTTTCCAAATTTGATGAGAATGTCGTCAAGACCGCGGACCATGACGCCTTCCGTGTTCTTTTTCTTTTTCGACCGGCCGATCAGGCGGTTGAGGATTGAAATCTCCTTTTCAACCTCGGGTTCCTTGAATTTATGAACCACCTGTATGGGCGTCAGTTTTCCGTAACCCACGTTGATGACCAGCTCGTCGGAGTTTTTCAGCCCGAAAGAACGGGCAGCCTCGTCCATTTCCGAGCTGCCGAACAGTTTGTTGAAGTTCAGGCTGTGTTTGCGGAACGCTTTTTCACACAGTTCCTTGCCCAGTGAAAAGCTGCGTTCATGCTCCTGGGCTTTGATCCAGTGCTTGATCCGGGATCTTGCCTTGACGGTTTTGACGAACTGAAGCCAGTCTTTGCTGGGGTTGTGCCCTTTGGTCACCGCCACTTCGCAGGTGTCGCCTGTTTTAAGGTCGTAGGTCAGGGGGACGATTTTTCCGTTGACCTTGGCCCCGGTGCACTGATTGCCGATTTCCGTGTGGATGGCGTAGGCGAAATCGATGGGCGTGGCCCCTTTGGGCAGAGACATGACATCGCCCCGGGGCGTGAAAACGTAGACTTCATCGGGGAAAAGGTCAATGCGGACGTTTTCCATGAATTCTTCGGGGCTGCTGGAGTTGGCCTGGTTTTCCACGAGATTCTGGATCCAGGCGTAGGCATCTCCGGAATTCTGGGCGTAGGATTTCCCTTCTTTATAAGACCAGTGTGCCGCGATCCCCGAACGAGCCACCTGGTCCATGTCATGGGTCCTGATCTGGACTTCGATGCGCTCACCTTCAGGCCCGATGACCGTGGTGTGGAGGGACTGGTAGCGGTTGGGTTTGGGAACGCCGATGTAGTCCTTGAATTTTTTCGGGATGGGCTGCCATGTGTTGTGCATGACGCCAAGAGCCGTGTAGCATTCAGGGACCGTGTTCAGGATAATCCGGAAAGCGATGAGGTCGTAGACCTCTTCAAAGGAAAGGTTCTGTTTCACCATCTTGTTGTAGATGCTGTAAAACTGTTTGTAACGTCCCAGAACCTGCCCCTTGAGCCCGGCTTCCTCGATTTTTTCAAGGATCTGTTTACGGATTTTTTCAATGGCCTTCTCTCGCTCGGTCTGATCCTTTGACACAAGCTGGAGAATCCGTTCATATTCATCGGGCTGGAGATACTTGAACGACGTGTCTTCAAGCTCTTTCTTGACCCAGTATATTCCAAGCCTCGACGCGATGGGCACGTAGATGTCGAAGGTTTCCTGGGCGATTTCCTTTTTTTTCTGCTCTTTGCTGTGAAAATGCAAAGTTCTGATGTTGTGAAGCCTGTCGGCCAGCTTGATGAGGATCACCCGGATGTCGTCGGCCATGGCCAGAATCATTTTCCGGATGCTCTCGGCCTGCCGTTCGGCACTGCGCTGGAATGTGAGTTTGCTGAGTTTGGTCACGCCTGAAACGATGTGCTGCACACCGGGTCCGAACATGTTCCGGATGTCCTCGTCCGTGGCGTGGGTGTCTTCGATCACGTCATGAAGCAGGCCGGCGGCGATGCTTTCCACGTCCAGCTTCAGCTCGGTGAGGATACCCGCCACCTCCAGAGGATGGGTGAGATAGGGCTCGCCGGAAAGCCTGATCTGGCCGTCATGAACCCGGGCCGAATAAATATAGGCCCGCTGGACCACATCCAGATCCGCGTCCGGGTTGTAGTCAAGAATTCTGTCCAGAATGTCGTTGATTCGAATCATTTAAAATCCGTCAGCCCCTGTTAAAATGACAACAGTATACCCCATCCTTTGTTCGCTGTATAGATCCAGATCAGTAAGACTTGGCGAAAATGACACGCCTTGAGCTGGCATTTCCGCAGAACACACAGCTTCCGCTCTCTTCTGCAGCGTTCAGGGGAACACAGCGGATGGTGACGCTCAGGTCCGTCTTGATCTGTTTCTCGCATTCCGCCGAGCCGCACCAGTGTGAATGGGCGAACCCCCCGTGAATTTCGGGTTTATCCGCATTTTCAGGCGTGAAGAACCGGTAGAAGGCCTCTTTCCCGTCCACGGGCACGGTGTTGGCGTTGCGGAGTTCAAGGGCCCGCTGATACAGAGTCGTCTGGATGTCATCGAGGATGTCGCCGATCCCGGCCACAAAGTCATCCCGCTTGATGGACTGTTTCTCTTTATGGGATTTGTCACGCCGGGCCACGAACACGGCGTTTTCCTGAATGTCTCTGGGGCCGATTTCAACCCTCAGAGGAATGCCTTTCTTGATCCAGTCCCAGCCGCGGGTGCCTCCGATCTCCCGGGCGTCGACCTCCACGGTGATCTTTCGTCCATGGTATGCCACGGCGCGGAGGTCCTTCGCCAGGCTTTCCGTGAACGCCATCACCGTCTCCCGTTCTTCGGGTTTGCGGAAAATGGGGAGCAGAACCACATGGGCCGAGGCCACCCTGGGCGGGAGAACGATGCCGTCATCATCCCCGTGGGTCATGATCACACCGCCGATAAGCCGGGTGGACACGCCCCAGGACGTGGTCCAGGCGTATTCCTCCGTTTCCTTGTCGGTCTGGAATCGGATGTCCGAGCCCTTGGCAAAATTCTGGCCGAGGAAATGAGAGGTTCCGGCCTGGAGGGCTTTCCGGTCCTGCATCATGGCTTCGATGCAGAAGGTGTCCACGGCACCGGGGAATCGTTCGGACGGCGTCTTTTCGCCTTTGATCACCGGCATGGCCAGGTATTCTTCGGCAAACCGGGCGTACACCTCCAGCATCATCCGGGTGCGATCTTCGGCCTCTTCCCGGCTGGCGTGGGCGGTGTGGCCTTCCTGCCAGAGGAATTCGCTGGTTCGAAGAAAGGTCCGGGTCCTCATTTCCCAGCGCACCACATTGGCCCACTGGTTGATGAGCACGGGAAGGTCTCTGTAGCTTGAGATCCATTTGGCGAAGGAGTCGCCGATAATGGTCTCCGAGGTGGGGCGGACCACCAGGGGTTCGGTCAGGGGCCCTGCGGGAACGAGACCGCCTTTTTCTCCGGCTTCCAGCCGGTGGTGGGTGACCACGGCGCATTCCTTGGCGAACCCTTCCACATGTTCGGCTTCCTTTTCAAGAAAGCTTAAGGGGATGAACAACGGAAAATAAGCGTTTTTAACGCCGGTTTCCTTGAACATGTCATCCAGAATCCGGGAGATGTTTTCCCACAGGGCGTAACCCCAGGGCTTGATGACCATGCAGCCCCTTACCGGGGAGTTGTCGGCCATTTCCGAGGCTTTGACCACCTGCTGATACCATTGGGGGTAATCGTCCTGTCGCGTGGGTTCGATGGCGGTTTGCACTTTTTTCGTCATGGATTATCCTTTTTTATTCTTTTTAGCGTGAGATCTATAAGGTTTCGATTTCTGATAGTAATTCGTCGATAAGCTTGTCTTCCGGGCATTTCCGCAGGACCTTGCCCTTGGAGAACAGGATGCCGATTCCACGGCCTCCGGCGATGCCGATGTCCGCTTCCCGGGCTTCACCGGGTCCGTTCACCACACATCCCATGATGGCGATTTTCAAAGGTTTCCGGCAGGATTTCAGCGCCGCCTCCACCTTGTCCACAATGCCGATGAGGTCGATTTCAGTGCGGCCGCAGGTGGGGCAGCTGACGATTTCCGGCCCCCTCCGGCGTAAATTCAGCGCCTGGAGGATTTCATAGGCCACCCGGACTTCGTCTTCAGGATCCCGGGTCAGGGACACGCGAAGGGTGTCGCCGATGCCTTCCGCCAGAAGCATGCCGATGCCCAGGGAGGATTTCACGATGCCCGGAAAAAGGGACCCGGCTTCGGTGACGCCCACGTGAAGAGGATAGTCCACCTTGTCCGAAAGAAGACGGTACGCGGTCAGGGTCCTGTAGACATCCGAGGCTTTGAGGGAGATTTTGATGTCATGAAAATCCAGCTCTGCAAGCTGTTCGATGTTCCGCATGGCGCTTTCCACCATGGCTTGGGGCGTCACTCCGCCATGGGCATCCAGGATGTCCTGTTCAAGGGACCCGGAATTGACGCCGATGCGGATGGGCAGGTTCAGGTCTTTGGCGCAGTCCACCACGGCTTTGACTTTTTCCCGGCCGCCGATGTTTCCGGGATTGATCCGCAAGGCGTCGGCTCCGGCTTTGGCGGCGGCGATGGCCAGCCGGTGGTCGAAATGGATGTCGGCAATGAGGGGAATGTCGATCTGCGGTTTGATCCGGCCCACGGCCAGGGCCGCCTCTTCGTCGGGCACAGCCACCCGGATGATTTCACAGCCCACGGCTTCCAGCCGTTTGACCTGGGCCACGGTGGCTGCGACGTCCTGGGTGCGGGTGTTGGTCATGGACTGGACCGACACCGGGGCGAAACCGCCGATGGCCACGGAACCCACCGAAATGGGCCGTGTTTTTTTTCGTTTATGGGAAAATGGCATGGTTATACGTTCTTTTTATGACCCACGATCACTCATGGGTTGGGTGGTTCAAAACAATCTCCGGCAAAAAACGTTTTGCCAAAGCGGCCAGGATTTGACAGAATACCAGACCGCTTATGATAGTTCAAGACGAAAAACCATTGAAAACCCTTGGGAATACGGACAAAACATGGCTCGAAAAAACAAAAGGACACCGGCTGATTTTTTACCGGATGAAGCGGTCAAAGATCGCTTTCTCAGCAGTATCCATGAGGGCAGGCTGGGCTGTGCCGAAGCCTTCGCACTTTCGAATAAACTGGGGTTGAGTGAGGCGGAGATCGGTCTTTATGCCGATGCCTGCGACGTTCGCCTTGAAAAGTGTCAGATCGGTCTTTTCGGCTACGGCCCCGGAAAGAAACGTCTGGTCAAAAAGGTTGACACTGTGGCTCCGGAGCTTGCCGAGGCGTTAAATCATGAGGTGACGGAAAACGTGATCTCCTGCAAAGCGGTGTTCGATATTGCCCATGCCCTGGGAATCGGCAAGACCGACGTGGGCGATGCCTGTGAAACCCTTGGAATCAAGATTAAAGGCTGCCGGTTCGGGGCGTTTTAAACATCGCCGGAAGCCGGATCATCACATGTTCATGACATCGGGGGAGGATCATGGAACAGCACAACGGAACACAGCTTTACGGTTTGAATCGAATGATTGCGACGCTCAGGATGGGGTTGCATCCTGAGTTGAAGGGCGTTTCGCTCAAACAACGCCTCGCCATGTATTACGTGACAAAAGAAAGCAAGATGACCCGTCTGGGCGAAGAGATTTACACCAACACCTTCACGCCCTTTTATCCGTCAACAGCATATGACCGTTTCCTGAAAGGGGCGGTATCCATTGCCAACGGCATTCCCACACCGGTAGTGACGAATTTCGCCGTGACCCCCAAGTGTCCATGCAACTGCTGGCATTGCTCCTTCGCCGACCGTGCCAAACAGGAAGTTCTGACACTGGATGTCATGAAGAACGCCATACGCCAGGTTCAGGACCTGGGATCGGCGGTGATCGGTTTTACCGGAGGCGAGCCTCTGTTGCGTGACGACCTGGAAGAGATCATCGCCTCCGTGGGCGACCGCTCCATGCCCATCATGTTCACCACAGGGTACAAGCTCACCGTGGAGAGGGTCAGGCGTCTGAAAGAGGCGGGGCTCAAAATTCCCGTCATCAGCCTGGATCATTATCAGCCTGAAATCCATGATCAGGGACGGCGGAAAAAAGGCATGTTCGACTGGGCCTTGAACGCCATCCGGCTGTTCAGGGAAGAAGGGTTCTACGTCGCCGTTTCTTTTGTTCCGAACCGGGAACTGGTCAGCGACCGAGCAGAGATTTTTAAAATCATCGACTTTTTCAAAACCCTCGGCATCAACGACATGCGGCTTACCTCCCCCATCCTGAGCGGGCACCTCACGTCCAGGCACGACCGGCTCCTTTCAAAAGACAACATCCGGACGATTTACGACATTCAGCGGAAATCCTCGTCAACTCCAGGTTACCCCGGTGTTTTCGCCTATGACTTTTTCGAAGGAAAAGATTATTACGGCTGCGGTGCGGGATACACCTACATGTTCATCGATTCCCAGGGCAACGTCTGCCCCTGCGACTTCACCATGCTGTCCTTCGGCAACATCCTCAACCGCCCCATCGCGGAGATATGGAAGGAAACCAGCCGTCATTTTCCGGTGCCGGGCCTTTCATGCTACGCCAACAAAGCCAGCTCCGTCATTGCCGCAAAGGCCGGAGATTCGGGGACATGGCCCCTCAACCCGGAAAAATCCCTTGCGGTGGTGACGGAATGCCCCACACATCACCCGACGAAACGGCCTGAATTTTACCGGCGGGCGGGGTTGAGTCCAGATATGGCCACCCATAGGAATGTTACGCAACCCCGTTGGGGTTGAAAATCAACATCGGGCACAACCCAGGGTAGCGGCTTTCGCCGCAACCCTGGGCTTTATTCCTCAGCCCCGTTGGGGCAAAAGGCTGTTTTTTACCTTTGGTCTGACGGCTATGCCCCAGGAAGGGCCGCCGGAGGGAAGGCCTTCAACGTCAAGCCAACATCCACCTATTTACACACCCCCGCCTTGGTTTCTCCCCCGCTCCACCGTTTCAGGAAGTGTTCTTTCACCCGGATGTCGGGTTTTCGGTCGCCCAGTGCGGTGAGGCAGGATTTCAGCTGGGCCGAGGTTTCTTCGGTGCCTTTGGGATCGTCTAAGAGGGTCTGGATGTTGAAGCAGCGGTAAAGAATGTCCAGGGCTTCATCGTATTTTCCCTGGGCCATGAGAACCCGACCCAGGGCCGAGAGGTCCGAGGCGAGGTTTCTGGAAAACCCTGCGGAGCGGTCTGTTTCAAGGGCTTGGGTGTACCAGTGAGAGGCGGTGTCAAGATCTCCGGTCTCTTCATGGAGCATGCCCATGGCAAAGGCTATGGTGGTGAATTCAAAGGGCTTTGACGGCGAGGTCAGGGCCTTGGCTTCGGTGAGGAGGTGTTTCGCTTCCTCGGTTTTTTTCTGGCGGATTAGAATGAGCGCCCGGTTGCTTTTGAGGGTGGGCAGAACTACGGCGTTTTTTCGGGCTTCGGACTCGGCTTCGTCAAGGAGGGTCGCGGCATTGTCCAGCTCACCCCTGTCGGTGAGCACTGCAGCTTTGTTGGAAAGGCTCTGGACAAGGTTCCGGGCGTCACCTGAACGTTTGAACAGGCGGATGGCCTCGTCGAAAAAGGCCACGGCGCTTTCATAATCTTTTTCGGCCCGGTAAAGGGTGCCTAGGTTGTTCAAGGTCCGGGCCACGCCGTCCTGGTCGTCCAGTGCCGTGAATTTTTCGTAGGCTTTGTGAAAACTCTCAAGGGCCTTGTGGTAGCAGCCTTTCATGTACCAGGTGTTGCCCTGGATCACGTCCCGGGCCGCACTTTTGTTGAACGCAGGCTGCGGGGCCGTTTCCTTTGTTCCGCAACCGGCGGCCACGGCAAGAAGAACCATGACGGTGATGCATTTGATTATGATCCTGTTCGTTCGTTTCATACCCCCCATCCTTGTCGTGGATTCATGTGTAAGGCGGACAGCCCGTTATACATCCGGTTCAGGGGAATGTCAAAGCCTTGAATCTTTTCGGGATCAGGATGAATATTGAAATTATACATAGCTTGTGCACTGATCATTTAAAAAAGGAATTAGACCGCTGTCCGGATCTGTGAGAATAGAGAAATTATCTGAAAAAAGCTTCGATGAGTGCTAATTTCCAATTCAAAACATATGGATAACGACCCCAAAAAAAAAATGTGAGAAGCCATGGATCATCTCGATTATAAAGGACTCAGCTGCCCTCAGCCGGTGATGGAAACACGGAATTACCTGGACGCCCACCCCGATGTAAAGGCCGTCTCCGTGACGGTGGACAACAAGGCCGCATCGGAAAATGTCAGCCGTTATCTTCAGACCCGGGGATTTCAAACGGAAATCCGGGGTGAGGGAAACGAGTTCCAGGTGACGGGTTCGAAAACAGGTGAAGCCTGCTCCTGTGAAGTCTTCGATGTCAGCACCGTTGACCGCAACACCCTCATCATGATCACCCACAACACCATGGGCAGCGGAAGCCGGGAACTGGGGGAACGGCTCATGGTGAACTTCATCAAGACCCTCGCGGAAATCAAGGACAGCCTCTGGCGTCTTGTGTTCGTCAACGAGGGCGTGAAGCTGACTGTTGAGGGAGCAGAAACCTATCCCCTCCTTGCCGATCTTCAGAAAAGCGGCGTCAGCATTCTTGTCTGCGGGACCTGCCTCGACTTCTTCGGCCTGGTGGACCGTGAAAAAGCCGGTGAAACCACCAACATGCTGGACATCATGACCAGCCTCCAGGTGGCGGCCAAGGTCATCAATCTCTGATCATGCCACGGCTCATGCAAAGACTTTTTCAAGGGCCTTGCCCAAAGTGTCATAGGAACAGGGTTTCTGGATAAATCCGTGGACTTCAGTGTTGAGGACTTTGGTGTCTTCCAGGCCGTAGCCGCTCATCACGATGATTTTCATGTTCGGATGTTTTTTCAGGATTTTCGGGCAGACTTTGTCTCCCCGGACATCCGGAAGAAAAAGATCCATCAGAACCACATCGATATTCCCGTTCCAGGATTCCGCCGTCTCCACGGCCTTGTTTCCGTTTTCCGCAGAGACCACCGTATATCCCATGCGGGAGAGCATGGCGTTCATCATTTCCCTTAAAACCTCGTCGTCGTCGATGATCAGAGCCGTTTTTTTATAATCCGCTGTCATGGTTTGCCTCCTTAGCCCGATGGCCCGAATGGATCGTCTATATTTTGTATGAACCCACAAGTCCTTTGAGGCGGTCCGCCAGAGAGACCAGGCCATCCGCCTTTTCAAGGATTTTGGTGATGTCGCTGGTCATGTCCTGGACATGGGAGGAAATATCCCCCACCTTTTTCTCAACATGGGATGATGTGGCGGATATTTCACGGACATGGCCGTGAACACCTCCCACGTCCCTGGCACTGGCGCTGACGCTTTCGGAGATCGCAAGGCTCGCTGAAAGCTGCTCTTCCAGGCTGGCGGATATCCCTGTGATGAGATCGTTCACGGTGTAGATCACTTCGGACACCTGGCCGATTTCCGTGACCGTGCTTTCCGTGGACGATTGAATACCCTTGATTTTTTCCTTGATCTGCAAGGTGGCTCCGGCGGTCTGACGTGCCAGTTCCTTGATTTCGTTGGCCACTACGGCGAATCCTTTGCCCGCCTCACCGGCCCTTGCCGCCTCGATGGTGGCGTTCAGCGCCAGAAGGTTGGTCTGCTCGGAAATTTCGGTGATGACTTCCGTCACCGTGTCGATGTCCTTGGCCGCCGTCCCAAGGTCTGCGATGCGCATGGACGCGCTTTTCGCCTTTTCCACGGCGCTGCCGGTGATGGTCCGGGCTTTGTCGCTGTTTGCCCCCACGTCTTTGACGAGGCTGGTCATATCGCCCGCCGTGGCGGCGACCTGTTCGATCATCACGGTGGAATTTTTCATGGCTTCTTCGATATAGCGGTTGTCTGCGTTCACTTTTTCAAGATCCTGCACGGTGTTCGTGGTCTGTTCCAGGGTTTTTCGGCTCAGGTCTTTCATGATGCCTGAAAGATCCTGCAGGCCCTTGGCGGACTGGTTCAGAGTGCCGATACCGTCGATCACCGACGCGAAGATCTTCTGAAATTTGGACAGAAACGCGTTGAAATACGATGACAGAGACGTGATTTCATCATGGACAAAGACCTGGTACACCTGTTTGCATTCACGGCAGCTGCTGTAAGTCCCGTCAAGGATAAGCTTGCTCTGGATCTGGTCCGACAGGCTTCCGGCGTTGATCCAGCAGTGGCATTCCTTGCCGTAGCAGGAACATTCCTTTTTATTGCAGTGGGTGATGTCCGAGCACCGTGCCTTGTCCAGACCGATCCGTTTGGAGAGATCGGCAGTGCCCACGGCCAGTTCCCGAAGATCGGCGGATATCCGGTCGATGGGCCGGACGATGCGGCCCACCACTGCGGCGCAAAGAACCAGGGACACGGTGATGAGGCCTGCAAGCACCCCCATGAGGATGAATATCTGGCTTCGGATTTTATCAGAAATGTTCTTACGTATACCTGAAACCGCCACTTCCACGTCGTCCACGTATATACCCGTGCCGATGATCCAGGGTCTATCCGCCATTTTTTTCACAAAGGACAGTTTGGGGTGAAGAACACTTTTATCCTGGCCGGGCTTGGGCCAGAGATAGGGAACGAAGCCTTTCTGTGCAGCGCTTTGACAGGTTTCGTTGAAAGCCTGGAAAAGGTTCTGGTTTTTTCCCATGGCGCAGTTGAACTTGGGATCGTCCATGACTTTGCCCTCAAGTTCCGGGATAATGGGATGCATGACCATGGTGGGGTAGGGCATGCCCATGTCGTTGATCCAGAAGTAGCCCGATCTGTCGGCGCTGTACCGCGTTTTTCGGACCACTTTGAGGAGGTCCTCTTCAGAAGTGATGACGCTGATGGTGTTTGAAATGGATTCCACGAGGTTTTCAAGCATTTCTCGCTTTTCATGCATCAGCAGGTCCCGGGTGGCAGAGATCTGTTCCTCCCCCCGTTTCTGTAGGGAAATGATGGACACTGTGCTGGCGACGATGCCTACAAGGCAAAGGCTTGTGGTCACGAGCCCGATGAGTTTTGTCGAGATTTTCATGGTTTCTCCCCGGCTATCGCCGTTTCGCTGCAAATGACGTGTTATGAAAAAAACAAAGCATAAAGATCCATGCCTTCCTGTTTAAGCTGATCCATGCCCATGATGTAGGCCTTAAGGGCGTCTTTGTTCCATGGGATTCCAGCGAGTTCCGCCCGTTCCTGATTCTGGGGCCGGAAAAGAATGGAGCCGTAATCGGGGTTGCTGTCAAAATCCGGGGGATGTTCACCCAGATGGGCCACCATATCCGCAAAATAGATCAGGGCGGCTGGACCCGTGCATTCCTCTGCAAGCTCAGGCTGATGATGGAAGCCGGCGGAATCCGTCAGTTTTTTCGGAAAGGTCCACCGGGTGAGAAGATGCCGGCCGATGGTTCCATGGGATACCCCGAACTGTTTTTCCTCCCACTGGTACATGTCGAACAGGGGGTAGCTGGCCTGAGAGGCGATCTGGGCGAACTGGGCAGGAAACACGGAAAGGATCACCAGCTTCCCGATGTCGTGGATCAGACCGCTGATGAACACGTCTTCCGCCGTCCCGGATTCCCTGGAAAGAACCCTTGCCGCAAGTCCGCAGAGGAAACTGTGAATCCAGAACCCCCGGATGTCGAACCAGCTTTCGCCTTTCACCGTTTTGAAACTGCTGAACATGGCCCGTGCGATGACCATGTTCCGGATTTCGGTGAGGCCCAGGATGGGTATGGCCTGCCCCAGTGAGCTGACCATCCGGGTCTGGCCGAAAAAGGCCGAGTTTGCGAGTTTCAGGATGGCCGCCGTCAGCGACAGGTCCAGCCGGATGACCTGAAGAAACTCATCCACGGTGCTGTCCGGCTCTGCGGCAAGCTCCATCACCCGGGTCACCACGGCGGGAAGGGCGGGAAAACTCTGGACTTTCTGAATCAGTGCCGCCACATAGGCATCGTTGCTGCTTGCAATATCCATGGAAACCTCTTTGTGAGTCATGGTTTCAATACTCTGGCCCGGCGGTGACGAGCCGGGTGGCTATGATCTGTTTCGCTTCGTCCATGGTCTGATCGGAAATTTTGTTGGGTTCACAGGTTTTGAGAGCCTTGAGAAACAGCGAAACAAGCACCGGGTCAAAGATGCTCCCCGCCTGTTGCGCCAGGCTGAGGACCGGAGCGTCAAAGGTTGCGACACCTTCACCCCCTTCCATGCACAGACAGACAAAAGCTTCGGCAATGGCGAATATCCGTGCGCCCATGGGAATCTGGTCCTTTTCGAGCCCCAGGGGATAGCCGCTGCCGTCGTAATGTTCGTGATGGGCCAGCAGCACCTCCCGTTCATCGGCAAAAAAATCAAATTTCTCTGTCAGCTCGGCCATGAGAAAGGGCATCTGACGCTTGTCCTCACCGGACTGATTCTTCTGTTCTCCGCATCCGATAAGAGACTGAAAACAGTCGTGGATTGTTGCGGCCAGCTTGAACGTCTCAACCACCTGGGGCGGCAGGTTCATGTGATACCCCATCATGGTGATGTACTCCTTGAGGAGAAGGCTTCGCCGTTCTGTCAGCGAATTTCCCAGGTCCCTGACCAGAAGTTCCAGAGACGACACCGAGGCTTTCTTGGTTTTGGTCAGTACGGCGGTGATGTTGTCCTTGATGAAATGCACCCGCTGGTCCTGAGGCATTTCCGCGATCGGCGCAGGTTCATCACTTTCTTTGTACACATGGCTCCTGTTCCGGCCTTCGGCCTTGGCCGTGAACAGGGCCTGGTCGGCAAAGGAAATCATGGCGCTGTAGCCGGACGGATGATGGGTGTACAGGGACGCCACTCCGATGCTGACCGTGACGGCTGTCTGAACGTTTCCCTCTTTGAACTGGACGTTTTCCATGGCTTTCCTGAATTTTTCCGCCATGGCCACAGCCCCGCTGAGATCGGTCTGGGGCAGCAGAACCAGGAACTCCTCACCGCCGTACCGGAATACGAAATCGGAATCGCGCACATGGTCTTTCAGGTGCTCGGCGAAATGTTTCAGGACAAAATCGCCGAACGGATGGCCCAGGGTGTCGTTGACGCTTTTAAAATAGTCGATGTCCATGAGCAGGCAGGAAAGATCGGTCTTGTACCGGAGGGCCCGGTTGAACTCCGTTTCCATGACCGCTATCATGTGGCGGTGGTTGTACAGGCCGGTGAGGCCGTCTTTCACCGACAGATCTTTCAGAAGAACGTTCTGGTCATGGATGATCCGGCTTTTCTGTTCCGCTTCAGAAAGGGCGTTCTCCAGGTTTCTATAGAGGATCTCCTTTTCCTTTTTTTCCCGGTACAGTTCAAGAAACACCCGGATCTTGCTTTTCAAGATGAACACGTTGACGGGTTTGAACAGGTAATCCACGGCTCCCTTGTCATAGCCCTTGAAAAGGTGGGTTTCCTCCTGGCTGACGGCGGAAATGAAGATGATGGGGATATGGCGTGTCCTTGCGTTGGACCGGATCAGTTCCGCCGTTTCGAAGCCGTCCATGCCCGGCATCTGGACATCCAGAAGGATCAGGGCGAAATCGTGATCCAGAACAAGGCCCAGGGCCTCGTTGCCTGAACCGGCCTGGACGATGCCGAATTCATCGTCTTGGATGGCGGCGGACAAGGACAGGAGATTCATGGGCTTGTCGTCCACCATGAGGATGAGGGGTTTTGCGTTCATGGGGCTCCGGATATCCCTTAAAAAACTATTGATCGATATCGATGATGGCTGATCGGCTGTCATGCCATTTGATTTTGTCATGGCTGATGGCCTGGATTTTTTTGACGATGTCGGCGATGCGCATGCCCGATTCCTTGATCCGTGTTATGTGTTTCATGACTTTTTCGGGATTGTTTTTATTCATGTCCAGAAGTTCAATGTTGCCCAGAAGCCCCATCAGCGGCTGGTTCAGCTCGTGTGCCGTGGTTCCCGCCATCTGGAGAAGGGCGTTCAGCCGCTCTTTCTTCACCATTTCCTCCTGCTGCTCGGTGATTTTTCGCGTGGCTTCCTCCAGTTCGCCGATTTTTTCCCGAAGCTCCACCCCGGTCTTCTCAAGTTCCTGTTTCTGCTTGTAAAGTTCCACGAAAATCCGGACTTTGCTGATCAGGATCTGAGGATTGATGGGTTTGTAAAGGAAATCCACGGCACCTGCTTCATAGGCCTTGGTGATAAACGGTTCCTCGCGGCCGATGGCCGTGATGAACATGATGGGGATGTTCCTGCTCCGTTTGTTCTTCCGGATGATTTCAGCCGTTTCAAAACCGTCCATGCCCGGCATCTGGACATCCAGCAGAATCAGGGCGAAATCGTGATCAAGGATCATGGAAAGGGCGCTGTTTCCGGAATCCGCCGTAAGCACGGTGATGTCCGGCATGGTGAGGAGGTCTTCGAGAGACAGCAGGTTTTCAGGTCTGTCATCGACGATGAGAATGTTTGTCTTTATGGTCATGATCCGCATATCCTTAGGATGGGGTGTGAGAGCTGGCGGGGCCGTCCAGCAGCTCCCGGATGGTGACGGCGAATTCCCTGATTTCCAGGGGTTTGATGAGGACTCGGGATATGCCCGCGTCCCTGGCTGTTTCTTCCGTGATTTTATTGTTGTACCCTGTGCACAGGATGATGGGAATGCCGGGCCGGATGGCTGAAATTCCTTTGGCGAGCTCCAGCCCCGTCATCTCCGGCATGGTCATGTCGGTGATCACCATGTCGAATTTTTCGGAATGGTTGATGAATATGTTGAAGGCTTCCCGGCTGCCGGATTCGGAAACCACATGGTAACCCAGTCTTTGAAGCATCATTTTTTCGATTTCCACCAGGGATTTTTCGTCATCCACAAAAAGGATGGATTCAGTGCCTGTGGGCAGGCTTTCCGAACGGACCACCTCTTTTTCCGCGACGGACTCAAGGCGGGGAAAAATCACGGTCATGACGGTTCCTTCACCCACCCGGCTTTTCACATGAACGGAGCCGCCGTGGTTTTTGATGATGCCGTGGGCCACGGCAAGCCCCAAGCCTGTGCCGGTTCCCTTTTTTTTGGTGGTGAAATAGGGGTCGAATATCCGTTCGATATGTTTTGCATCGATGCCGCAGCCGG
Source organism: Desulforapulum autotrophicum (assembly GCA_020723285.1). Classification (GTDB taxonomy): domain Bacteria; phylum Desulfobacterota; class Desulfobacteria; order Desulfobacterales; family Desulfolunaceae; genus DYJE01. Next base: position 209,634 of record DYJE01000005.1, read on the forward strand.
TGTCCTTGACCGTGAGCCGCAATCCCGGACCGTGATTGAAGCCCGGATGCTCCCTGGGGTCGATGTTTTCGGCCTCCACAGGTTCAAGGACCACTTCGAGGATACCGCCGGTGTTTTCCATGGCGTGAAGGGAGTTGGTGCAGAAGTTCATCATCACCTGGTGGATTTCCGTGGGGTCGGCCATGATGGATGTCCCCAGCGAAGCGATCTCCTGCCGGATTTCAATGGTGCTGGGCAGGGATGCCCGGATGAGCTTCAGCGCTTCCTTGACGATGTGGTGAAGCTGGATGGGCTGCATCCGGTGCTCGGTGAGGCGGCTGAATCCCAGGATGTGTTTGACCAGATCCTTGGCCCGGTTGGATGCGGTGAGCACATGGTCGATGTCCGCAAGGGCCCGTTCCGGGTCTTTGATGTTGTACCGGGCAAGCTGGGTGTAACCGATGATGGCTCCAAGGATGTTGTTGAAATCATGGGCGATCCCGCCTGCCAAAGTCCCGATGGATTCCATTTTCTGGGCCTGCCTCAGCTGGGCTTCCAGACGGAGCTGGCCGGTGATGTCCCGCACCAGCATCAGGAGGCGCAGGGGCTGGTTTTTATTGTCTCGGACCAGCCAGATCCGGACCATGACCGGAACCAGGCTTTTGTCCTTGCGGATGAACTCTTTACGGTATTCTTCCGAGTAATCCCTGGCCATCACCTGATTTTCCAGGATTTCCATGTCCTTGCCGATCCATTTTTTCGGTGTGTGCTGGTGGTAGGTCATGAATATCAGTTCGGTTTCCGTGAAACCCAGCATGTCGCAGTAGGCCTTGTTCGCCCGTTCGATCTGGCCGTCCAGGCTCATGAAGGCAATGCCGTCCCTGCTGGTGTCGAACAGACTCCGGTATTTGGTGTCGGTCATCATGAGCAGCTCGGCGGATTTACGCTCCGAGGATTTGCGCAGTCTGTGGAGTTCGACGAACACATGGACTTTGGATCGTATGATCACAGGATCTACGGGTTTCACGATACAGTCCACGGCCCCGGCCATGTATCCTTTGACGATATCTGCCTCATCTTTTTTGTCCGTAATGAGGAAAATCAAGGGGATATGCCGGTTTTTTTTCTGCTGGCGGATGCGGCTCGCGGTTTCGAAACCGTCGAGGTCCGGCAGGTTGACCTGAATGATCGCCATGGCGAATTCGCGGGTTTTTGTCAGATCAAGGGCGTCAGACCCGTTTTCGGCCAGGCGGATGGTGTATGACGGATCGTCGAGCAGGGCTTTAAACGATAAAAGGGTGCTGATATCGTTATCCACGATGAGGATTTCGGTTGTGTTGTGTTCATCGGTCATGATTCACGGCCCGTTCATTATTTTAGGATGATGCCTGTTGAAATACACCGGTTCTCAATTCTTCCGGGAGAACCAGGCTGAATGTGCTGCCCTGACCCAGGGTGCTTGAAAGAAGAATATCGCCTTGCAGAAGCCGGGCGAATTCCCGGGCCAGGGCAAGGCCCAGGCCGGCACCACCGTGTTTTCTTGAAATGCTGCCGTCCACCTGTTTGAACGCATCGAAAACGGCGGACAGCATGTCTTCGGGGATGCCTTCGCCGGTGTCTGTCACAGCGAACTCCACCCTGCCGGCTGAGCCGTCCGGAGGCCGCCGGATCGAAAGATTCACTTCGCCGCACCCTGTGTATTTAAATGCGTTGGACAGAAGATTTTTCAATATCTGTTCAAGTCTGAGCTGGTCGCTGAAGATGCATTCGGGAAGTCCTTCGTCCACATGAACCGTGAATGCCAGCTGCTTGTCCCGGGCTGTCTTATCGAACAGCCGCCGCATGATTTTCGCCGTTTCAGACAGGCGGCAGCGTGAGATGGTGACCGCCATGGCCCCAGCGGAAATCCGTGTCAGATCCAGAACCTCGTCGATCATGTTCAGGAGGTCCTTGCCTGAATTCTGGATCACCGAGGCGAACTTGTGGATTTTCTCCCGACTTTTTTCATCCTGCCCGTTTCCGGGTAATTTTTCCGAAAGGATACCGGACAGAAGGATGATGCTGTTAAGGGGTGTTCTCAGTTCATGACTCATGTTCGCCAGAAATTCGGTTTTGTACCGGTTGCTTTCCGCCAGTTCGCTGGCTTTGGTTTCAAGCACGGCTTTTGTCGCCTCAAGATTCAGCGAATGGATTTTCAACGATTCGTTGGCCTTTTTCAGTTCCTCTTCCCGGGCCATTAACCGTGCTTCCGATTCCCTGAGCGCCCGGGTCTGGGTTTCCAGCTCGCGATTTACGGCCTGCAGGGAATTCTGCTGAACCGTCAGGCTTTCCGCCTGCCGGGTCGTTTTTTCCAGCAGTTCATCGGTCAGGCTCCGGGCCAGCGCGCTTTGAATGCCGATGGAGATGGTTTCGCTGTTCTTTCCGATGATGTCCGTCACATCTCTTTTAAAATCCATCAGCGCTCCAAGTTCCATCACCGCCACCACATCATCGCCAAAGATAAAAGGGTATGCGACCACAGCTGCGGGAGTGGCTTCCAGCAGTCCTGTTTTCATCAGGGGGCCTGAAGCCGCCTCACCGTTTATGAAAAGGGGCCGCCTGTCCGAAGCCGCCTGGCCGCAGATCCCTTCGCCAAACCTGATTCTGTCCGGAACATCATGGTTCAGGCAGCCGTAGGTTCCTTTCAGGGAAAAACAGTCTTTATCCTGGGCGACCACATAGAAAACACCCACCTGGGCCCCTGAATAACCGCAGATGAATGACAGAATTCTGTCCAGCATGGTTTTAAGGTCCCGGGATTCGCTGAGCTGCCTCACCAGTTCCACCTGGACGTATGCTCCTGTGATCTGACGGTAACTTTCTTCGCTCATTTTTCTCAAAGTCGTTTTCAGGCCCGTCAGCAGGGGAGCCAGTTCATCGTCGGCTGAAACGCCATCGGATGCAGGGGTGTAATCGCCCCGGCTGATTGTTTCGATCCGGCCGTACACGGATTTGAAGTAATGCCGGACGCCGCAAAGGGCTGCCCCCAGGCGGTCATGCTCTCCCTGGATCTTGAAATCGTTTCGGAAGTCTCCTGCGGCGCAGGCCCGGCAGAAACCTTCGATCTCCCTCAATCGGTCAGACAAATGGTGGAGAGCCTGACCGATGTCCCTTGCGTCCCTGTCCTTTGCATCATCGAGGGATTCCGGGAGTTCACCGGCTGAGGCCGCTTCAATCCAGGATGCGTAATTCCTTGCTTCGACAACGGATCTCCACATCCGGATTCCTGAAAAGGCGAGCATGAAGGCAAACACCGCCGTGATGATGACCAGAAGTTCTTTATGGCCTTTCACGAAACTTGGTGAACCGTTTTTCTGTTTCATGGTCACGATGACACGCCAATCCGGGGGCAAAGTTCCCGGAAGGCTGAGCGTGGCGGAAACTCCATGGGCCCGCTGGGTTGCCTTGGCATTATGGCCAACGGTGAGGGTGATGTCCTGGTCCTGAAACAGACGCCGGTAGGGTGTTAAAAGACCGTCGGTCATGGCATCGTCGATTTCCATGGCCACGGCTCCCATGGCCTGACCGGAGTTCCCCTTTATTCCCTGAACCAGAAGGTAGGGCCGGTCATGTTTTCCCGGAACTCTGCTCCAGAGGACATCCCCTGAGCCAAAAGCGTCTTGAACCATTTCTCTACAGAAAGCCCTGTCGTTTCTCCAGTCTCCGTCGGCTGTTTTTTGAATGCCCTCTTGTTGTCTTTTTTTTGCCACAAATCCCGTGCGGCCCAGGGTGTCAACGTAGATCACGGAGTCGAAGCTCGAAAACCCGGTCAGGTCCTCCGGCCAATGGGAAAGATTCGTGGCATTTTCGCCATCGGTCACAGGAGGCCGCCCGCCGTGTATCAGTTTTTGGGCTGAAGCATGGGTGGCGAGATGGTCGAGGATGTTTCGTTTTTCCATGAAAAATTGTTCGACGGCCATGACCGTTGCCCGGGCTGTCGCCGTCATGGTCTGCTCCGTTCGTTCACGGGCTTCGGTGATGTGGGCGAAATAATCGAACCAAAACATGACGATGACCAATAATAAACCGACACTGCTGAAAGCAAAGGATATTAAAGAGGAAGGACGTTTGATGAAACCCTGCTGGCGGCGCTCATTTCCCCAAAAGGAGCGCTTAACAGGTCTCTGTCTGTCAAGGCCGTCGGCCATGGATAGAATCACATCCTTCTTAAATACAAAAATAAATCAGTGGTCCGAAAAAATCTGTCAGCAATCGTTGAGAGGAATGAATGATATAAAGGCCGGAGGAAATCATTGAATCCGTTCGGCGTTAGTTGATACTTATTTTTAACATAGTTACGTCCCAATATACAATCTGAAAAACAGTTCGGACGCTTTTGTTTGCGCTGTACATTTCTTTTGACCCGTCTGTCTGTTTGGCGGTATAATTTCGAAAAAACATCAAGCCCCTTTAAACACCGCAAGAAAAGGAACGTTTCATGGATAAATCGGACAACCCGGTGAACGTGGTCGAACTTCTTGAAATCATGGATAACGATGAGGAGTTGCTCAAGGAATGCCTGACCGATTTTTTAAACGATTACCCGGAAATGCTGAATCAGATCCGTTCGGCCATCGTGTCCGGAAATGGCGAAGATCTTGAAGTGACGGCCCACGCCATGAAAGGTAGCTTAAAGTATCTCGCCGCGTTCACGGCGGCGGATTTCGCATATCGGCTGGAAAGCATGGGCAAGGCCGGAACGGCCGGAGGCGCTGAAGCGGCTTTCGATGATCTGGAAAAGGAATGCGAAAAAATCCGGTTTTTCCTCAATGGTTATCTGGCCTGAATCCATGGTTTTTTCTCTGACGGCGTGATGACCGTTCCCCGCCTTTACAAAACCTGCATCCTGTGCCATAACGTTCCACGTGCCTGAAAACACGGCGGCTTTCGCGGTGTCAGGCACCCTAACAAATTCCATGAATGACAAACGACACATGAACAAGGCGCCATGCTAACGGAACTCTCCATTAAAAATCTGGCCATTATCGACGACCTTTCCGTGTGCTTTTATCCGGGACTCACGGTTCTCAGCGGTGAAACGGGCGCGGGAAAATCCATCATCATCAATGCGGTGAACCTTATTCTTGGCAGCAGGGCCACATCCAAACTGATCCGAACCGGAGAAGAAAACGCCGAGATCGAGGCCAGTTTCAGCATCCGTTCTGAAAGCCCGGTTTTACAGCTTATGGCGGAACAGGGCATCGACGATGCCGACGGGCTTCTGGTCCGTCGCGTCATTTCCGCCAGCGACCGCCATAAAATCACCGTCAACGGGCGAATGGCCACCATTCAGATGCTGTCGGACATCACCCAGAATCTGGCCAGCATTTCAGGTCAGCACGCCCATCAGGGCCTTTTGAAGGAAGAGCAGCACCTCCTGTACCTGGATCAGTTCGGGAATCTGATCGCTCTGAAAAACCGCGTGGCTGAAACGTTTGCCGAACTCGCCCCCATGATCCGCAAGCTTCAGCAGTTCGAAGCCATGGAAAAAAAGCGGGCCCAGCAGATGGAATTTTTAAATTTTCAGAAAGCGGATATTGAAAATGCCCGGATCGAAGACCGGGAAGATGAGATTCTTGAAGAAAACCGATTGAGACTGAAATACGGGGAGACCCTGAGCCGGACTGTGGAAGGGGCTCTTGAGGAGCTGTACCTGATGGACGGCTCATTATCCGAGCGTTTGGGCGCTATCAAGAAGAACCTGGATAAATCGGCTGAGCTGGACGCCCTCCTCAAACAACCCACTGAAGACCTTGAAGACGTCATCTACAGACTGGAGGACATCACCGGTACCCTTCGGCGTTACGCCGACACCATCAACAGAGACCCGGCCCTTCTGGAGGAAACCGAAGCCCGGATAGATTTTTTGAACAAAATCAAGAGGAAATACGTCGGAGACCGGGGAACCCTTGCCGATGTTGCGGAACTATACCGAAACATCTGCTCGGAACTCAAGGAGCTTGAAAACATATCCGAATCCATCGGCGACCTGGAAAAGCGGATTGAAGCCAAACACGATGAGCTCAAAGCCCTCTGCCGTGAACTTTCGGAAAAAAGGGAGCTCGCTGCGGGTCTGCTGGCCTCGGCTGTGGAGCGTGAACTGGGCGAACTGGACATGACCCGGACCCGCTTCGGCGTGCCCTTGTCCCGCATCCCGGCGGACAGCGGGGCGTCGCCGTGGCTGACCGACGGGGACGCCCTCCTTACGGAAACAGGGATGGACAGAACCCGGTTTATATTTTCCCCTAACGTGGGTGAAGACATGCGGCCTTTGGCCCGGATCGCATCGGGGGGGGAACTTTCGCGGGTGGTTCTGGCCCTCAAGGCCATTCTGGCCGGGGTGGATTCTGTGGACACAGTGGTATTCGACGAGGTGGACGCCGGGATCGGCGGACGCATTGCCGAAATGGTGGGCAAAAAAATCAAGGAACTGGCCGCGCATCACCAGATCATCTGCATCACCCATCTGCCCCAGATTGCCAAATACGCCGATTATCATTACAAAATCGAGAAAACCGTCGCCGATGGAAGGACCTGTACCCGCATCCGCCCCCTTTCCGGAGACGAGCGCGTCCCCGAGCTGGCCCGGATGCTGGGCGGTGTGACGATCACCGACAAAACCCTTGAACACGCCCGTGAAATGCTGGCCGACGGAGCCGGTCCCCGATGAAAAGACGATGAATGAATCGGCCGTCAGGCTTTGAACACCCCAAGTTTCACCGGAATCCACCAGGTAAGCCCGAAAACCAGGGTGCTCGCCACGGTTTTCTGGGGAGTGAATCCGGCGTTTTTCGCGATGGGCACGGAAATCAGGAGCTCCAGGGGATGACCGATGCCCCAGACCAGGGCGATGATCAGCCATACGGTGTACAGCCAGCCCTGAAGATGCATGGCGGCTCCCGCGAAAATGAACAGCCATCCGGCAACGGCTCCCGCCATGTTTCCATACCAGAATAAACGGGCCTTACTCATGTGTCCCTCCTTGGAAATGGTTATTTTTACACCATACGTAAAACAAAATCGCGGAGGGTGCAATGACGAAACGACGATTGCGAAATATTTTCGTCGTGGTTGGCTGCGGCCTTGCGCTACCTTCCTTCGAAAACCCGTTCCATGTCCTCGTCGCTGAAACAGCGCTCGCTGTCGTCGGGCATCATGGCGTCCTGTTCCATTTTCCGGCGGTCGTAGGACGGATCGAGGATCTGGTTGTAATATTCGTGCTGGATCATCAGGTTCATGATTTCCGAGGTTCCTGTCCAGATCATGCCCAGGCGGCAATCCCTGACCGCCCGTTCGATGGGGTAGACTTCCGTGAAACCGATGCCGCCCATGACCTGCATGGCGTCGTTGACAATGTCCCAGGCCGATTCCGTGGCGAAGCGTTTGGCTTCGCTCACGAGCCTCCGCATGTAGGGGTAGCCTTCGTCGATGGCTTTGGCGGCCATGTAGGACAAGGCTCTTGCCGCGTCGAGCTTCATGATGGAATCCGCCACCCTGAAACTCACGGCCTGGTATTTGCGGATTTCCTTGCCGAAACTTTTCCGCTTCGCCGAATAGCGCGCCGCAAGGTCCAGGGCGCCCCAGACGCCAAGGCAGCCCGCTGCGGAGGTCATGCGCTCGGGAATCATCATCCGGTGAAAGCAGAGTGCCCCGCCGTGCAGTTCGCCGATGAGGTTTTCCTTTGGGACCTTCACGTCCCGGAACACCAGGCGGCCCGTACCGCCGCCCCGGCACCCCATGAGACCGTACATGTATTCCGTGGTGACACCGGGCCCCCGGTCCACGATCAGAAGGCTCAGACGCCCGTATTTATGGGCGTTGGGATCGAAATTGGTTTTGCAGTAAACCAGGAAGAAATCCGCGCCTTCGGCCCCCACCACAAACCGCTTCATGCCGTTTAACACAAAATGGTCGCCTTTCAGTTCCGCCCGGGTCATGGCCCCGAAAAAATCCGATCCGCCCCGGGGTTCGGTGAGGGCTTCGGCGGCCACAAGATCTCCGGTGATGTAGGGCGTCAGGTATTTTTTCTTCTGTTCTTCCGTGCCGAAAACGTTCAGGGCCTCCCCCACGATGGATGGCATGACAAAGGCGCAGCCCAGGGCCATGCCCAGGCAGCCGATTTCTTCCGTGGCCGCCACTTCCGCCACCCAGCTCATGCCCCTGCCGCCGTATTTTTTAGGAAACCGGATACCCCTCAGGCCGGCTGCAGCAAGCTTGGCCACGAATTCTTTCGGATAAACAATCTCGTTTTTATCCATCCGGCGCAGGAAATCACTGGAGATCTCTTCACGGACAAACCGCCTGACGTCGTTTTTTAAAGTCCGTTCTTCCGGGGTGAGTAAAAAGTCGTACATAAGGGCCTCCTTATCAGGGTGTGGGTTCAACCGCTCCGGAGACGTCAACAGGGAATGCGGGAGTCATTTCCCCTGAACCAGGGCGTTCCGGAACGACGGGGTGTAATCCAGATTCAGACCATCGATTTTTTTGAGCCAAATATCTTTCCCCGTGCCATCGTATGCGGTCATGGAGCGGGTGAGGGCTTCGCGGCATACGGGCTGCTGGATCTCGTCAGGAAGCAGGGGATCGGTGAGCAGCGCATGGATGGCTTCTCCGCCGACGATGTACGATTCCACCATGGCGTTTTCAAGAGGCATCCGGGTGATGCGTTCATGGCTTTCCTCAAGTTTTCCGAGAATGGCGGCATGATTCCGGTTCAGACCATCCACATCCCAGAGCAGGTTTTTCCATCGGCCCGTGAGGTTGTGGGAGAAATCTCTTCCCGTGAACAGTTCGGTCTGGGGATGCATGCCCATGGATTTCAGGATGCAGGCGATGTCGTCCCTGTTGAACGCCAGGTTGGCGGGCCGGACCCACAGGCCGGGAAGGCCATGTCTGAAACCTAAGATTTCAAGGGCCTTGGACGTTTTCAACTGCCCTGCTCTGTCGAGCTTTGCGGGAACCGCCGCGCAGCTCCAGCTGCCGTCCCAGGAAATCCTCCGGCTTTCCCCCAAACGCCAGGTGTTGATGAAACGGCTCACCGGATTTTTTGTCCGGCTCAGGCGGTAGGACCCCCGGTCGTCACTTTCCACGGTTTTTTCTCGGATCAGCCGGGTGACGTTGACCCGGATGGTGTTGCCGGAAAAACCGAACAGTTCCCCGCAGAGAATCAGGGCCTTGATGGGGACGGGCTTGTCGTCCGAAACCTGAAGCAGGCTCAGGACAAGATTTTTGGGTGTTATTCTGTGATCCATAAATATTACATGAAATGATTGTTGTGTTGTTGATTTGTAATATTACATAAAAATCATTATGTAAATAAAATTATGTAATATTTTGACGGGAATTACACGGCAGACGGTCATGGGGCCGCACCGGGTTTTCAGGATCATGGCGTGACGCGATCCGGCTATCCGCGTCCCCAGAGCGGATCGTCACCGAACCGCTCACGCCACAGTTCTTCGGGGGTCAGGTTTTCGCCGACCGCCTGTTCGGAAAAGGAAAAGCGGTAATCGGTACAATAGGCCGCGATGGTTTTGCATGCGGCCACGATTTTTCGGGTCATGTCCGCACAGGTTTCGGGGTTGTCATGGCATCTGTCCGGATGCCATCTGGACAGCATGGACCGGTACGCCGATTTGACGTCCTTCAGGCTGGCTGTTTCAGGCAGGCCCAGAATCAGCCGTGCCTCGGTGATCTCCTGATATTTCTTCAGCATGGAGTGTTCAAACGTCCTTGTTCACGGGAGTTTAGCTTGTGCTCATCCACGGGTTCCATGAGACTATCCGCCAGATGAGGGGTGTTTGCAATGGAAATTTTTATAGTTCAGGGTCGGGGTTTTAAAAAAAATCGGAAAAAACAAGGCGGCCGGCCTTTTCAGACGGACCGCCTTGCGGGTGTACGTTTTTCAGGCCGGTTACAAAGGACCGTGATTCCTGAAAAACGGGGGTGGGGTCGTTGACACGTCTCAGAATGTCAGGGCATCATCCAATGCCGGCAGGCGCTGTTATTTTCCCGGACTGGCTGACGGCATCCGGATATCGTTGCCGATATTCCGGTCAGGAACCAGGGTTCGCATGTCCAGGGTGGGAAGCGTTTTCATGGTCAGGGATTCCATGTTCCGGATCGTGTTGAGGTCCGCGGCGGACAGGGTTTGCGAAAGAGACGCGGTGACGTTTCCGGTTTTGCTGACGCTTCCGGCAAGGTCACGGAGGTATTGAAGTTCGGTGGAGTTAAGGGCCGTGCTTTCACTGACCTGAGCCGTGGGGGTTGATGACAGGGTCAGGCTTGTTGTTTCGAGATTTGAAAGATCCTGGATCCTCAGGAGTTCATGGATCCGGATCAGGGCCTGAAGCGTAAGGACGCTGTCGGGGTAAGCCCCTATGAATTCGCTGTAGGCGGAAATGCTGTCTTTTTTCATGGCCCGTGCGTACCTGGATTCCGGTGTCGCACAGGCTGTGATCAGGGCGAGCGAAAAAAGAAACAGCCAAGGGGCTTTCCCTGGATACCAGCAGCCTTTTTTGCTTGGTTCAATCATTGGCCTTCTCCATCCTTGTGTTTCCTTTGTTTATCCTTTGGACTGACTGGCCCATGGATATCACGGAATTGTGGATGAAATGTGAAAACACAATGAAGACAATGTGTTTTTTAGTGTCTCAGCTCAAAGATTGTACAGTTTCGCCGCATTGCCGCCCAGAATATCGGCCTTGTCAGCTACGGAAATACCTGAAGCATCGATGTCCTTGTAATAACGTGACGGTTTCAAAAGGGGGTAATCGCTGCCGAAAAGGATTTTACCCGGACCCGCCAGCTCAAGGGCTGCCTTGTACACTGCGGGATCGTAAAGAAAAGGAGAGGCGGCGGTGTCGTAATAGATATTTTTAAGAACGTTCTTGGCTTCCCGTTTCAGAAGGTTGTAGAAAAAAATTCCGCCTCCCCAGTGGGCCAGGACGATGCGGTTGTCCGGGTAGGCTGCGGCGAGGTTGTAAATCTGGGCAAGGGTGATGGGGGTTTTCCCCGGATACATGTGCCCCACAGGCTCGTTGGTGTGAATCAGCACCGGATAGTTTTTTTCTCCGCACAGCGCCATCACCGGTTCCATTTTTTTCACGGCTTCGGCGTCGATGCCCGATTCATAGAAAGCCAGCTCACCGATGCCTTTCAAGCCGGAATCCAGACAACGAAGGGTTTCCTTTTCCACACCGCTGCCCGACAGGTCGAAACAACCCATGCCGATAAGACGATCCGGGTATTTGGCCACCGCCTCGGCCACGCAGTCGTTGTTCAGTTTGTAAGCGTATTCGGAAACCCAGGGAAAACCGAACACCACGGATTTGTCGACTTTTTCCTCGTCCATGATCCGAATGAGGTTTTCCGCGTCCACCATGCTGGATTTGGGTGAATCGTAAAGGAGTTTGAACGCCGACTCGTTGTGAAAAAAACGGCTTCTGTCTTCGATGATCTCTTTGGGGAAAATGTGGGTGTGAAAATCGATAACCATTACAGACCTCTTCAGATGTTTCAGGATTGACCGGAGCATTGCCGGATGACGTCCGGGGAGCCGGAGGGTGAACCTGCGGCATCACCGCGAACAGGTGTCAGCGCACCCTTGGTTTCTAATCCCCAATGCCCACAATAGTCAATATGATAAGATGTTTTTTTATGATATAGCTTTGAACGACTTAGAACGAGGGCTGAAATACAACGGAATCGAACACGCTATCTCACTGAATATGAACGATAAAAAGAATCATTCACCGGAATTGGCCGGCTTCGAGCGCCATGTGGTGCTCATGGCCCCCGAGGTTCACTGGAATACGGGAAACATCGGGCGAACCTGCCTTGGGGCCGGGGCGTTTCTCCATCTGGTGAAACCCCTGGGTTTTTCTCTGGGAAGCAAGGAAGTCAAACGGGCCGGCCTTGATTACTGGCCCAGGGTTAAGCTGAGCGTGTGGGAGGATTATACGTCCTTTCTGTCGGCCATGGACCCTCAGCCCGGCGAGATGGTTTTTTTCTCGAAAACAGGACGGCGCAGCGTTTTCGATCTTCCCTGTGAAAAACGGCTGTTCCTTGTTTTCGGGTCTGAAACACGGGGCCTGCCCCAGGACCTTCTGGACGAACAGGCCGGTCACCTTTGCAGCATTCCCATCACCTCCGACATCCGGAGCCTGAACCTGTCCACCGCCGTGGGTATCGCGCTGTACCAGAGCCTCGCGGGGACGGGGTTTGAAAATCATTGGGGGGTGTGAGGGCATGGGAGCTTTGATTTAAAAGGATTATTCGTTCATTTATACTCCATAAACACTGTCACAGAGGAGGCCGCCATGAAAACCATTCACCCCGATATGGAAACTCTGCCGGACATGTTTGCCCGCATTCCCAAGGACACGCCCGTTATCATGGTGAATCTGCTGAAATTCAGGGACACGGCCCAGGGCAAGGACCTTCCGGCGGCGTGTTCCGGCCGCAGGGCCTATGGGCTGTATGCCGAAGCCCTGATCAAGATTCTTGCGGCGCATCACGCCGAGGTGGTGTACCTGGGAAGCGTTTACGGCTCGCTCATCGCACCGCCGGACGAAGTCTGGGACGAGGTGCTTCTGGTCCGGTACCCGTCCATCCAGGCCTTTATCGGCATGGTGGAATCTCCGGAATACAAGGCTGTGGTGAAATACCGCACGGCAGCCCTTGAGGACTCCCGGCTCATCGCCAGTGTGCCTGCGCGTTCCCTGGAATGATCAGTAGTTTTTGACAAGCGCCCTGTTTTTGGTTATGAAACAGACCATCAGCCGAAACGGGCATTAAACGCATCGTCATCAAAAAACCATGAGTTAAGGAGCAGGGCATGGAAGACAGAAAAGCCGGGGCCTCTCTGTTTGTTCAGTTTGCGGGGCAGGGGGTGAAGTACATGGACGACCTTCGGAGAATCTACACCATGACTCCCGGCGTCCGGCCGTTCATCCTGGACGCGGTGTCCGAAATCCGGCGGCAGGCCGCCCAATACGACGATTCGAGGACAGGGTTTTTCAGCAAGGGCCTTGCTGTGGACACATGGCTGGATTCTCCGTCGGAAACCCCGGACGCGGCTTATCTTCTGTCATCGCCCCTTTCCCATCCGCTGATCTACCTTACCCAGATCGCGGGCTACCTTTCCCTGATCCACGAAGGTATGGACCCGGATCTTGTTCTTTCAAACACCCACAGCGCCACAGGCTTTTCCACGGGCATCGTTGCGGCGGTGCTGTTTTCCATGGGGCTGGCTTACGACGATTTCATCGCCATGGCCCTTAAAATCCAGGCCATGTTTTTCTGGCAGGGTGTAAGATGCCAGGAATCCATGCTGACCTTCGGAGTGAACCCGAAACTTTCGGCGGAACTTCTGGATTCAGCCGAAGGAAGCCCGAGCTGCATGGCCAGTGTCACCAACCTGCCCAGCAGCCGATTAAACGAGGCCATCGCCCTGTTTGCCGGGCAAGGCACGGTGTATCCGGCTTACGAGCTGTTTCCGGGCCGCTGGATCGTGTCGGGCCTTCCCCGGGATCTCGCCGCCTTCAACACCTTTCTCAAAACCCACGAACCTTCGAAGGCCGCCGCTTTCCGGTACGTGCCCTCCACCATCGGAGCCCATTCGCCCTTTCTCGCCCACGCCTTTGCCACGTCACCCAACGACGCCAGGGCTCTCGGGATTTCCATCACGGGCGCGGACATGAAAATTCCCGTCTGGGCCAACGACACCGGGGAGGACCTGCGAAACCTCGATCCGGTCATCGACGAAATCATGCGGGCCTATTTCCTCCATCCGGCCTGCTTCCGCCGCCAGATCAAGCCGGTTCTGCCGCCCACGAACCTCCGCTATGTCCTGGATTTCGGACCCGGCACCGGTGTGGCCACCCTCACGGAAAACCACAGTTCCCGAAGTGGCGTCCAGGTTGTGCGCTGCACCATTCCCCTGGGCCGCAAAATTCTTTTCGACGAGGTGCTGCCGGGTTTGGCCCTTGCGCACAATGATTAATCGAACGTTCAGGAGACTTTTTGGATAAAGGATCATCATGCAGGACAGGGAAATAAGGCGTCCGATCACCGGGGTTTTTCCTTATCTGCGGTTCGCCGCGGACAAGGGAGTCGGCATGGAGGACGTCCTCATGGGTACGGGGCTTCGGGACACCAATTTCCTCGATCCCCAGAACGAAATCTCGTTGTCCCAGGAACTCGCGATCGTCCGGAACCTTGTCGAACGTCTTCCCGCGCCGGAGACGGCCTGGGAGTTCGGCCGCTATTTTTATTCAAGGGCCCACGGCGTCCTGGGCGGCATGATGGAATCGGCGCCCACGGTGGCCGATGTGGTGGCCTGCTGGATCGAATACGCGTCCCTCCTCCATGTGTACTTCCGCATCAACCTTGAAACGGCCGGGGATAAAATCCGCCTTTACGCGGAAAACCGGTTCAACCTTCCCGACGATCTTTTTCCGGTGCTTTTGGAGCGCGATATCATCGCGGGGCAGACGGCCATCGACCACAGGCTGCCGGGAACGTTCGGGAAATTCGCCACCTCCATTTCCCTGGCCCACGGACCCAGAACCGACGAGAAAAAGTACAGGGAGTATTTCCTCGTCCATGTCCGTTTCAATCAGGGTTCCAACTATGTGGAAACGTACAAGGATATCCTGAACGTGCCCCTTCCGGGGGCTGCGCCGCACAAATTCGAGCTTTTCCGCCAGCAGTGCCAGGCGGAGAACAGCCTGAGAAGCCAGGTCCGGCCGTATGTGACCGATTCGGTCATGCTCCACTTCCAGATCGGAAAAGGGAACCCGTCCTTCCAGGATATCGCGGAAAAGCTCAACATGAGCGAACGGTCCCTCCGGGAGAAACTGGCCAGAGAAGGGCGCAGCTTCCGTGAAATCAAGAACCAGTATATTCTCCAGCAGGCCGTGAACCTCTTGAGCGATCCTTCCCAAAGCGTCGAGAATATTTCGGACGCCCTGGGGTACAGTGAAACATGCGCGTTCACCAGGGCCTTTGAAAAACTTACCGGCATGTCTCCCGGAAAATACCGGAAAACAATCATCTCAAATAAAACAGATTCCGATTAAACCAAGGATATTTCGTATCTTTTCGCCTTCCTTCCCAGGCTGTTTGCCTTCTCTGCCGGAAATATCAATTTTTCCTCCGTAAACATCATCAAAAAGCATCCGGGAAATGTCTATAGTGGGTGTCACATTGGGTTTGGGACATTCATTAACATTCATCGGGATGAAAGCATGGACATGCCATACATAGGGAAAAAACATCGTTCGGCGGCCTGGACTTTACAGAAGCTGAGACTCCTAAAATCCGCATCGGTAGGATTTATCAAGGTTCATGCCGAAGAATTTCGGGAAGGCCGGATGGGGGAGAACATCCGGGCGAAACGTGCGGGAGACTCAAGCGACATCTCCTGGGCACAGCTCCTTGAGGCCAGGGCGCGGAAGATGCCCGACAAACCTTTCCTTCTTTACCGAAACGAGACGGTCACCTACCGGCAGATGGATGAACGGGCCAACCAGATCGCCCATTTCCTTCTCGGGCTGGGTTACGGCAAAGGAAAGGGACTTGGCATCTGTATGCGGAATTCCCCCCGTTTTCTCGATATTTTTTTCGGTATCCAGAAAATCGGCATGTACCTGGTTCCCATCAACCCGGAACTCAAGGGGGACGGCCTGGCCTACCTGGTCAGCCACAGCGACATCGAAGGCATCGTCCTGGACGCGGAACTCCAGGAGCAGGTGGACGCCATTAAGGACCGTGTGGGCCACCTGAAGCATGTGATCGTCAACGACATCGAAGAGGAGGCGAAACCGTTTCAAATCCCGGAGCACAGGCTTCTTCTGAGCGAAGCGTATTCGAAACCGTCCCACAATCCGGGCGTGGGCCACAACCGGGAGGACATGTGCCTGATCATGTACACCTCGGGCACTACCGGAAGGCCCAAAGGGGTGGTGTCCCGCTATAAAAAAACCAATGTGCGGCTTCTTTCCCTGGTCGCCCATGTCCTCCTGAAGCCGGATGATGTGTATTACACCTACCTTGCCCTTTGCCACGGCAACGCATTGTTCGTGACCACGACCCTTTCCCTTGCCCGGGGAGCGACCGTCGCCCTTTCGAGAAAATTTTCGGCAAGCAGGTTCTGGGACCGGGTAAACACTTACGGGGCCACGGTGTTCAACACCATCGGCTCCATCATTCCCATCCTCATGAAGCAGCCGGAAAAGCCATCGGACGCCATGAACAACGTCCGGTTCGTCATTTCCGCGGCTTGTCCTTCGGATATGTGGGATGCCTTCGAAAAACGGTTCGGGACGACGATCTACGAAATATACAGCGCCGTGGACAGTGGAGGAAAGGCCATCATGAACCTTAAGACCGCGCCCGCCGGTTCCCTGGGAAAACCCCCCAGGCCCGACGCGATAAGGATCGTGGACGATGAAGGCCATGACGTTCCAGCGGGCATGGCCGGTGAACTCCTGTTCAAGGTCAAGGGCGGCAGCGGCCGGGTGGAATACTACAAAAACCAGGAAGCGTCGGAAAAGAAATCCGGATCGGGCTGGCTGCATACCGGCGACCTGGTCCGGCGGGATGACATGGGATTCATCTATTTTGTGGGCAGGAATACGGAATCCATGCGGAAAGGCGGGGAGAACGTCTCGGCCTACGAGGTCGAGCATGTGATCATGGATCATCCCCTGGTGGAGGATGTGGCCGTTTACGCCGTCCCGTCGGAACTGGCCGAAGACGACATCATGGCGGCGGTCAAACTGGTGGACGGATCAACGCTTGCCGCAAAGGACCTGAAACGGTTCCTTTCGGACAGACTCGCGAAATACGCCATCCCCAGATACGTGCGGTTTGTGGAGGAGTTTCCGAAAACCAATTCCCACCGGATCATGAAGCACCTTCTGGAAAAGGAAGGGGTCACTCCGGACACGGTGGATACGGCCGCGACGGTATAAAAACGGCTGGAAGGGATAAACGGGCGAAGGCGCAGCCGTCGGATGCTGGCCCTTAGCCCGAGTAACGAATCTCCCAGTGAAAGGACAAGGACAAATGGAAAAAAACACCATGGAATTCACCGTTCCCGAAAGCGGAGCGCCGTTCAACACGGTGGAGGAAGTCGTCTTCCGGCGGCGCAGCGTCCGGGTATACCAGAAAAAACAGGTTCCGGAATACGTGGTCATGCGTCTACTTGAAGCCGCCCGCTTCGCGCCTTCCGCAGGAAACGGGCAGACGTGGAAGTTCATCGTCATCCAGGACCAGGAAATGCTGAAGGAGATGGAGGAGGATATCCGGAAGGCCTGCAAAACGATTTCCAGGCTTTTCTATTACCTGAAAGACGGCTCCAGGGTGAAATCCTTCGTGTCACGCCTGTTCCAGAGGCTCGATCCCAGCAACACCCATCCCGTTCCCTTTATCGCCTCGCATTTGATCTCGGAAGGCAAAGCCGGTATTTTCCACGGCGCACCCACGCTGGTCCTCATGCTCGCCGATAAACGGGCGCCCGGCGATTCGGCCATAGAGGTGGGCATCACCGGGCAGACCATGGACCTTGTGGCCCACAGCTACGGCCTGGGGACATGCTGGATCAGTTTTGCCAAGCTGCTGTTCCGGGGGGGAAACAGCAGGAAATGGAAAAAGCGCCTGAACATCCGTTATCCGTACAGCCTTGTGACGTCCATCGCCATAGGGCATCCGGTGGGAACACCCGACGGTTACGTGGTCCGGGAAACTAAAAAAACGGACTGGTACGGATCGGACGGCCGGTTCAGAATCGTTTCATGATTTTTTCAAGGAGGACGCCATGCCCGAATCGTTGACATGGAAAGAACTGTTTTACGTGGAAAGGCTGGACCGGCTTGGCCTGGACCTGAAGCACGGTTCCGTGCGGTTCGAAGAAGCTCTCTGCAAAGGCTGCGGCCTGTGTGAAAAAGCCTGTTTCACAGGGGTGATCGGCGGAACCAGGGAAAAGAAACCGGTGATGGCCAAAGGCGTCGAAGCCCTGTGCGTCTCCTGCGGGGCCTGTACCGCGATCTGCCCTGAAAATGCCGTGTCGATCTCGGAATTTATCGAGTTCAACCGTTATTTCAAATGGCTGGACCGGGATACACCAAAGCCGCCCAGGCGGTTCTGATCATAGGAGAATGATTCATGTCAGAAAATGTTTACATCATAGGAACTGGAATGATCCGGTTCGCAAAATACCTGGACCGGTCCATCAAGAGCCTTGCCGGCGAAGCCCTCGCCAATGCCCTTGAGGACGCCGGTATCTCCATGGACCTTATCGAGGCGGCGTGGTTTTCCAATTCCCTCTGGGGATTGTTTTCCGGCCAGCACTGCATCCGGGGCCAGGTGGCCCTTTCTGCCAACGGCCTTGATCAAATTCCGGTCATCAATGTGGAAAACGGCTGCGCCGGGGGGAGCACGGCGCTTCATTCGGCCATCACGGCCGTCAAGGCGGGGCTGTACGAATGCGCTCTGGCCATCGGGGCTGAAAAGGTCTACGACGAAGACCGCGAAAAAGTGATGCGGTCCTTTGCTTCGGGAGCGGACGTGGACGTCATCGAGGCGTTTGTCAAAGCCCTGAACGCCCAAAAGAAAAAGGAACACAGGGACGCCGAGGGGAAAGGACCGAAGGAAAAGCAAGGCGGTCATTCCTCGTTCATGGACCTGTACGCCGCCGGAGCCCGGATGCACATGGAAAAATACGGAACGACCCAGCGCCAGCTGGCGGCCGTGGCGTCAAAATCACACAACAACTCCTCCCTGAATCCCCTGGCCCAGTATACGTTCCCCATGACCGTCGAGGACGTCCTCGCGGACAGGCCCGTGTCCTTTCCCCTGACCCGGGCCATGTGCGCTCCCATCGGGGATGGAGCCGCCGCCGCCATCGTCTGTTCGGATGCGTTCCTGAAAAAACGTTCCGGCGAGAGGGCGGTTAGGGTCCGGGCCTCCGTGATGCAGTCCGGCCGTCTTCTGGGAGAGAGCGACATTTCGAGGAGGACCGCCGAAAAAGCCTACACCGCCGCAGGCGTGGGCCCGGCAGACGTCGATGTCGCCGAAGTCCATGACGCCACGGTTTTCGGGGAGATTTACCAGGCGGAACAGCTCGGCTTCTGTGCCGAAGGGGAGGGCGGCCTCATCGCGGAGGAAGGGAAAACAGCCTTGAACGGATCGATTCCCCTGAATCCCAGCGGCGGGCTGATTTCCAGGGGCCATCCCATCGGTGCCTCGGGCCTTGCCCAGATCCATGAACTGGTCACCCAGCTCCGGGGCGAAGCCGGGAAACGCCAGGTCAAAGCCCCTAAAATCGCCCTTGCGGAAAACGGCGGCGGATTCATCGGCATGGGAGAGGCGTCCATGGCCATTCATATCCTTGAAAAATAAAAAAATGCGGCACAGCCAAGGAAACTCATGAAAACACTGAACGGAAAAAACGTGGTGATCACAGGCGCCGGGGGCGGCATCGGCCGGGCTCTTTCCCTGGCCTTCGCAAACGAAGGATGCAACCTCGCCGTCTCGGACATCGATCCCGAATCCCTGGCTGGGACGGAAGACATGCTTGTCAAACGGGGCGCCAGGGTTTTCAGCCGGGTCCTGGACGTTTCGGACAAGGTGGCCATGGGCGGTTATCCCGGAGAGGTGGCGGAAGCCTTGGGCAGCGTGGACGTCGTGGTCAACAACGCCGGAGTCGTTGTCGTGTCTTCGGTGGAAGAGCACACCATCGAGGATTACGAATGGCTGATGGGCATCAATTTCTGGGGAGTCCTTTACGGAAGCAAATTTTTCATCCCCCACCTGAGAAAAGCGGAGGAAGCCTTTATCGTCAACATATCCAGCGTGTTCGGAATGGTCGCCATGCCCCATCTCTCGTCTTACAACGCCGCCAAGTTCGCCGTCAGGGGGTTTTCGGAAGCCCTGTCCCATGAACTTCACGGCTCGAACATAAGGGTCATGACCGTGTACCCCGGAGGCGTGAAAACCGGATTCGTCAAAAGGGCGAGGTTCTGCTCCACGCCGAAAAAGAAAACCCACCGGGAATTCAACACAATTTTTGAAAAATTTTCCATGTCGTCCCCCGAATCCGTGTCCCGGGAGGTCATCCGGGGAATCAGAAAGAACAAGAAACGGGTCCTGGTGGGGCCGGACGCGTATTCCGGCGATGTGGCGTCGCGCCTGTTTCCCGTCGGCCACGGCTTGATCAGCCGTATGATCGGTTCACGCATTTAAAGGAGAAAAACCATGTCTGAAAAAATCGCGATAATCGGCGGAGGCGTCGCCGGACTGACGGCAGGATATCTTTTAAACGGCCTTTACGACGTCACGCTGTTCGAAAAAGATGAAAGGCTCGGAGGGAACGTCTACACCCTTGACACCCGGACGGGTGAGGAAATCGATATCACCGTTTTTTTCTGGTCGCCCCTTTTGTATCCGAATTTCGCAAAACTCCTGAAAAAGATCGGCATCAAGTTGACCACCAGGCCCATGGAGGGTCTGAGCCAGTCCTTCAGGAACATGCTGACCCGGAAAGATTATTACCTGAGCTGCGACCTGACCAAACCCAGGTCGACGTTCAGCTCCAAGAATTTCAAATCCGCCGCGTACCAGATGATCGTCCTTTGGAATTACATGAAGATCGTCCGGCTTTACAGGAAAGGGCGTCTCGACGGTCTCAACCTGAGGCAGGCCCTTTCGTTCTGTCCCGCATTGAAGGGGGATATCCTGAAACTCGCCATTTTTCCTATATGCATCATGACCTCCATGCTCTGGGAGGAACTGATGGAGGCACCGACGGAGTTTGTCGTGGCCAAAATCAACAAACAGATGGGAACGCCATTCAAATTCGCCTCATGGCGGCTTTATCCCTGCAAGACCAGGGTCTATGTGGAAAAACTGGCGGCCCCCCTTTCGGGCAGGACCCGGTTGAACACGAAAATCCGCTCGGTCACCCGGAACGGAAGATCCGTGGCCCTCAAAATGGAGGACGGAACGGAAGAAACCTTCGACAAAGTCATTTTCGCCTGTCCCGCAGACACGGCCCTTGGGCTTCTCGACGAACCGACCGCCGATGAAACCCGCCTTCTTTCCCCATGGCGCTACAACAACGGCCTGGTGATCGTCCATACCGACCGGTCGAACTATCCTCCCGAAGATCTCTGGGGCATGTACAGCTACCTCTATACCGACGAGGACGGCAGGATCAACACCTCCATCAACGCCCACTACAGGTTCCAGAACGGGGTTCCCGACGACAGCGGATACATCGGATGCCAGCACCCCAACATCCCCATCGACACGGACAAGATCGAATTCCAGAAGGTGTTCAGGACCCCTGTTTACGACCACCGGTCCTCGGCCACAATCAGGGAGCTTCCCACCCTGAACGGGAAAAAAAGCACCTATTTCTGCGGCTCTCATTTCGGATACGGTCTTCATGAAGACGCCGTGACCTCGGCCGTCAACGTGAGCCGGATGCTCGGAGCCGAGTGGGCCTGATGCCCCCAGGGACGGCGCGTTCAGCCACGCAAGACGGCCGTCCCCATACATCCTTTTTGTCTTGGCTTTCCCCTGCCGGGGGCCAACCTTTTTGAATATGAATTAGGGACAGGTCAATTATTGAACAACCGCCATTCAGAAAGGAAGATATCCCATGAAATTGCATGTGAACGTAAC
>DYJE01000001.1:0-249408 GCA_020723285.1 Desulforapulum autotrophicum
GAGCAGTGGACTGAAAATCCGCGTGTCGGCAGTTCGATTCTGTCCCTGGGCACCACGTTTAATCACGTAAAAGGCACTTTAGATTATCTAAAGTGCCTTTGCTATTTGATATCATCTTCACAATGTCACGGTTATCATTTTAACAATATCAGAAGATTCTGAACGGCTTATCCACTTCTTCCAAATAAAAAATTATATCTTTAGCCATGGTCTGTTCCACATATTGACTGTCCGATATAAACGCATCGAAAACACGGTCATAAATATCAGATGAGCGGGCATAAATATCCAAACGGGTGATGTTTTTTTCAAATATCATGAAATCATATTCTGTTTCTCCGCTTTTATTCAAAGGGTAGATTTTTCGCTTGATGGCATTGTTTGAAGAGTGTGTGTAGTAGCAGCTGATTTCTTTCCGAACCATATCATTTGCCGTGGTCCATTTGGATTCAAGTTTTGCAGGGCCATCATTAAAAGTGTCTATCTCTGTCTGAAGCGGATTAACGATGTCACTGAAATACAATAATTTATTAACCGACAGATCGGAGCTGCTTGAGCAACCCTTCTTCACACATCGCTTGTAAACCGATCCGGGAATCGTATTCCCGTCATTGCCATAAAGTGTAAATACATATTCTTCGTTGTCCCTCACAGTTTCGGCGTCTGCAAATTCACAGTAACCCTCGGGTGCTGAACCGGACGCCACAAACAGTAATCCTCCGCCCTTATGAATCGGTGTCAGAGTGTAACCCGAGGGAATGCCATATCCGGTGACACCGATATGGTGAATATCAGATGCCCGTTCGATAAAGGGTGTCCATGCAAAGACAGAAAAACCGTTGGCCAGGATTTTCTTTGTTGTTATGCTGTAAGCTGAATAAACACCCACATAGCAATCGACAAGTTGTCGGTTTCCCTTCATACGCCATTGTTCTCCGGATTTAACCATCGTCCAGTGATACTGGTCTTCGGTGTAGCCCTTGTTATTTTTGACTGTAAAGGAGACCTGAGCTATACCTTCTGAAAAATCAATATAATCATACGAAAGCCCGATGATTCTCATCCCTTCCAAGGTCCCTGTAACCAGCCCATCGTCAAAAGTGCAGATCTTTTCCAAAAACTCGGTCCGGTTACGGCCATTTTGAAAAAAATCATCCGCAAATAATACAGTCAAATCGCTGTCCGAGCTTAAAGGGAGCCTTTTGGTGTCTGACGACTCATCATTAAATTTATTTTCCCATGTTTTGAACACCGCCGCGATTGAAGCAATATCTTTCACTGTCACTTGCTGTACCGGAAACCCGGAATCATCATCTTCAGTGTAGTCATCCAAAATCTGATCATCGGAAAATATCAGTTTGGCAACCATCTGGGGTGTTTTTTTTCCAGTTTCATCAAGAACTATGTTAAACCGAATCACATCCAGAACACCGTCAATACCTGAATGATCCGTGTAAAACGGTGTATTGATCAGACTCAAATCATCTGGGATTTCAAACAAGTCCATTATGTTTTTAAATCGTTTCTTGATAATATTTTCATGTTTGCTGATGTTAACTGCGGTGGCCGCCTTTGATAAAACATCCTCATCAAACGATTCGAAAAACAATTCAGGATCGCTTTTCAAAACATTCCCGCAGATCATTTCTGTCATGGGGGTTATGTTTACGGTCGCTGAAACATCTGCCCGTGTACCCAGAGAGTGTAGACAAATGGCCCTCCCACCTGTAGTTCCTCTGGCTTCAAGAATATAGGGTCCAGTCATATAATTGATTAATAATATGGAATAGTGTCCATTTTCATCAATAGGTCCGGAAAGAATTTCACCGGTGGTGGCGTTTTTCAGATAAACCGTACCAGCCACTGGTGAACCGGAAGATACTGTTCCACTAATGGTATGACTCTTGTTTTCGCTTCCTGCGATTTCTGGATTTCCATGATCCATGGAACAGGATATCAAATGAATCATCGAAAAGATCGTGATAACAATACAGAAAATGTTGCGAATGATTCCATGGGCTCTCATATAAAAACTTACCCTTTCAGATATGGCGTTATCTTAGTTTAGCAAACGTCAAAAACTCAATACGGGATACGAAAAATTGAAGGGAGTGTCAACCAAGATCGTTATAAAAAAAAGGGGGTAGTTTTTCAACCACCCCCCCAAAACAGAGGGTTATTGATACAGATGTGGGGACATCAAGTATCCTTGGAGGATTCGGTGGTAATCATGATTTGAATTTTTGACCACAATCATGAACCATCATTTTTTACGCATTATACCAGCGTTTAGCTTGAAAGCAACAATCATTTTACGACAGTACAATATTTTTAAAAATTCATTCCCTTTGAATGTCCATTGGGGATCAGAATGAACGTGCAATTCATTCAAAAAACTGATATTGTTGCAAAAAAAATTTTAAACATGATATTTTTTGAAAGGCCCGTTTAATGTTCACTGAAAAGACCAGGGTTTCATCGGGGATAAGCACCCTTGACCGTCTTCTGGGCGGTCTTTTTATCGGAGACAATGTGATCTGGTACGACGATGCGGGAAGTCTGGCCCTCCCATTCTGTTTGAATCTGATCCAGACATCCCAGGCCCAGAACAAAGCGATCATCTATGTCAGTTTCGACCGCTCCCCGAAAAATCTCCTTGAAATGCTGGGACCACTTGCTCGAAACAATTATCTCACCATTCTTGATTGTTTCACCCAGGGAAAAGGTGACGGTTCCGAGGTTTTTGAACAATTTTATGAAAAAAACGGAGCTCAGTGGCCATACCAGATCATCAAGGTCAACGAACCCTCAAAACCTGAAAAGGTGATGGAAGCCATATACGGAATTCATAAAACCATGGAAGGGGATGTGAGATTTGTCATTGAAAGCCTCACCGGAATGCAGGACCTCTGGGGTGGAGAGGAAGACAGTATCCGGAAGTTTTATTCGCATTCCTGTCCCAGGTTGTACGATCTCAACACCATCGCATACTGGATCATTGAAAAAGGGGCTCACTCCAATCAGCTTAAAGCCCATATCAACCAGATCGCCCAGGTTGCCATCGACCTTTCCATCCAGGGAGAAGAATCTGCCCTTACCATTCTCAAAGCCGAGGGCAGAAATCCGGCAACCCAGAACAAACCCAGCTCATTCAATGTAAAAGGCATGACCATTGATTTCGCCGATGACCGTAAAAACGGAAAACAGATCAACATCGGCATGAGACTCAAAGAACTTCGTAAAAAGCAAGGTGTCACTCAAGCGGAACTTGCCAGACTGGTGGGCGTAACCCCCAGCAATATCTCCCAGGTCGAAAGCAATCTGATCAGCCCTTCGCTGAACGCGCTTTTAAAAATTGCCGAAGCCATGTTTGTTGACATCACCTATTTTTTCCAGGCTGACAGAGGAATCGAAACCCGAATCGTATTTCCCTCAGACCATGCAGTGCCCGTTGCGTTCCCCGACCTGCCAAACAAAAGTATTTCCGGCAACCTTCTGACACCCATGGACTTCGAACCCAAGGCTGAACCGTTCATCATCGAAATCCCGCCGAAAACAAAACTCCCTTCCCATTTTTTCGTCCACAAAGGTGAAGAGATGGGCTACATGCTCAGCGGTAAACTGACCATGACCACTGGCCGCGAAACGTTTACAGCCAAATCCGGTGACGTGATCTATCTAAAACGTGAGATACCTTCCCAATGGGAAAACACGGGTTCAAATCCGGCAAAAATCCTTTGGATAAAAATCAAGTGATCCTGATAAAAAAACAAAGCCGACGGGTATTACGTCGGCTTTGATTATCGGAATATCCAGAAATATCTGCCTTAAAAAATCGCGTCAAACTTGCATTTATCGAAACAGCTCATACACTTCACGCATTTGCCCGTGTCGATGACCGCAACCTCCTTTTTCTGCCAGGTGATGGCGTTTGCCGGACAGGCTTTATAACAGAGCCCGCATTTCTTGCATTTTTCCGGATCGACTTCAAATTTCAACAAAGCGATACAGCGTTTGGCAGGACAGACTTTGTCTTTGATATGGGCTTCGTATTCATCCCTGAAAAAGCGCAAGGTGGAAAGAACCGGATTGGCCGCAGTCTGTCCCAGACCGCACAGTGCAGACTGACTGATCACAGCGGACAGGGTTTCAAGGGTTTCGATATCGCCGTCCTCACCTTCCCCGTGACAGATTTTTTCAAGAAGCTCAAGCATCCGGCGTGTACCTTCACGACAGGGGGTACATTTACCACAGGATTCATCCTGAATGAAATCCATGAAAAAGCGGGCCATATCCACCATGCAGGTGTTTTCATCCATGACAATGGCCCCGCCGGACCCCATAATGGCCCCGACTTTGGCGATTTCTTCATAATCGATGGGAGTATCCAGCTTGTGTTCTGGAACGCAGCCGCCGGAAGGTCCACCCAGCTGAACGGCTTTGAATTTCTTTCCACCGGGTATGCCGCCCCCGATATCGTAAATCAGTTTGCGAATGGGAAGGCCCATGGGAACTTCGACAAGACCGATGTTGTTCACATCGCCGGAAAGAGCAAACACCTTTGTTCCCTTGCTCTTCTCAGTTCCAATACTGGCATACCATTCGCCGCCGTTCAGGATGATCTGGGGAATGTTGGCCAGGGTTTCCACGTTGTTCAAAATGGTGGGTTTATCCCAGAGCCCTTTGAGGGCCGGGAATGGCGGTCGTGGCCTGGGCATGCCGCGCTTTCCTTCAATGGATCGCATCAGCGCCGTTTCCTCGCCACAGACGAATGCGCCTGCGCCCTGGTAAATATCGATATTGAATGAAAAACCGGAATCCAGAATATTCTCGCCCAGAAGGCCGTATTCCTTGGCTTGCCGGATGGCGATTTCAAGGCGTCTTATGGCCAGCTGGTATTCGGTACGGCAGTATATATAACCCTGCCTTGCATTGATGGCTTTTGCAGCGATGATCATACCTTCGAGAATGGCATGAGGATCGCTTTCTAAAAGGCTGCGATCCATAAACGCGCCGGGATCGCCTTCGTCGGCGTTACAGAGCACGAATTTTTCATCTCCGGAACTTGCCGCTGCAAAGGACCATTTCATGCCGGTTGGAAAACCAGCGCCCCCTCGCCCACGAATCTGTGAAATCTTCACTTGTTCTACGATCTCTTCGGGTGTCATGTCGTTCAGGGCTTTGGCCGCAGCGAAATAACCGTCACGGGCAATGTATTCGTCGATGACTTCGGGATCTATGGCTCCCTTATTTCGCATGGCCCTATAAATCTGATTTGAAAAGAACGGGATGTCGTTGATGTTGGGAATGGCTTCTTTGGATTTCTGCTCGACAAAAAACAGCTTTTTCACTGGACGGCCTTTGAGAAAGTGTTCTTCGACCAGAAGTGGCACGTCTTCCACCTTTAGTTTCTGATAAAAAACGCCCTCGGGCTGGACCAGCATCACAGGCCCCACAGCACAAAATCCGTTACATCCTGTTTCAATGATCTTGATTTCTTCCGCAAGTCCCTTGGCTTCGAGTTCCTTCTGCAACGCAAGCTCAAATTTCTTGCTTCCGGTGCTGTGGCAGCCAGTACCGCCGCACAGCATCAACTGCATTCTGTTTTTACTCATGAGTCATCTCCTGCCTTGTATGCAAGGTCAAAGCTTTTATTGCTTCGCCTTTCAGGATAAATGGGAAACTATCGTCTACCGTTATCATAGGGACAACGGTATAATTTAATTGTAATTATCCAAGATACCGACCACCTCGTCAGGCTTCAAATTACCGTGAATGTCTTCTTTTACGATCATGACCGGAGCGAGACCGCAGGCACCGAGGCATCGGACGCCTTCAAGGGAAAACCGACGGTCTGACATGGTTTCGCCTTCCCTGATACCGTGCTTGTTGGTGATGTGACTGATAACTTCTTTGATTCCTTTGACATAGCAGGCCGTACCCGTGCAGACTTTGATGATATTGCGTCCTTTGGGTTTGAGAGTAAACAGGGAATAGAACGTCGTGACACCAAAAACCTGGCTTGCAGGAAGATTCATGCCTTCGGCGATATGGTCGATGAGTTCGACAGGCAGATATCCCACAATATCCTGGCTCATTCTGAGAACGCCAATGACAGAGCCGGCGATGTCTTTGTTGGCGTCAATGATCGCGTCGATTTTTTCCCACATCTCATCGGTGATATCGGGATGGCTGGGATAAGATTTGATGGACATAACTTAATCTCCTGCGGTTAAAGAGGCTCCACCGTTTCTCCTGTATATGCAGGATAGATTGCGGACCTCAGGCCCGGCTCCTTAAAGGAACCCGTTAAAATGAAAACACCACTCTCGTGATACGTTCACAGACAGAGATAAGCCCATGACACATGGGATTATAACCGACTGAAATTATGTTTAATATTGGCGAAAGAAAAAAAGGTGTATTGCAACGTTCGTCACCTTAAATATTTTTGGTAAAATTCCACAATAATGCCCAAATGTCAATGAATTGATTTAGAGTTCCCTGTTCAATTCATTGACAGCACCTGAATAAATATTCTATAGATCCAGAGTATGAATTAATTCGTCATTCTTCGTAACAATCCCGATCAAGCCTGAATAACAACTCGGATCTCGAAAGGTTGAAAAACAACATGAAGCTAAGTGAAATCGCACGCATTCTGGAGTCTGAATTTTTAACGGGCGAAAACAAAAAAGACGTGGATTTTCATTACTGCAGAGGATGTGACCTGATGAGCGATGTCCTTGCAGCTTTTGCGGATGGAAGCGTTTTTCTTACAGGCCTCGTGACGATACAGGCTGTGAGAACCGCTTCAATCTCCGGAGCCGGTGCCATTGTCTTTGTCCGAAACAAAAAACCTTCGGCAGATATCGTTGCACTCGCCCGGGAAGAGGACATCCCTCTTTTGGTCACACCGTTGACTATGTTCGTATCATGCGGTCGATTATATGAGGGTGGCCTCACCGGAGTAAATGGGAACAGATAACATCCGAAATTTGAACACATGTTACAATACCTGAGAATGAAGCGAATTTATTGTTTGTAACCCTGATTTGAATTATGTAATAATACGCTTTAATCCTTGGGACATATGATTTATCCATTTTAAATTCGGAATTCGAGATGCCGGTTATTCATAAAAGCTACCATGTCACGAAAAACGATTTCATCCATGCGGGTGAAGCTTCAATTCACGTTAAAAATCTTTTAAAATCGTTGAATTACGATTCTGATCTTGTACGTCGTGTGGCTATCTGCGGTTACGAGGCGGAAATGAATCTGGTCATGCATGGGGGTGACGGTGAACTTTCCGTGGATGTGAGCCAGAGCAAGGTTGTCATCGAAGTCACGGATAAAGGACCGGGTATTGCCGATGTGGAACTGGCCATGCAGGAAGGGTATTCCACAGCCAAGGATGAATATCGGGAAATGGGTTTTGGTGCGGGAATGGGTTTGCCGAACATAAAGAAGAATTCCGATGAAATGACCATCTCATCGGAACCGGGCAGCGGAACCCACGTCACCATGGTCTTTTTTTGTAAAGGTTGACGTGTATGAACGAAGCGAACGGATCTCCCAGACACTGTTTTATCCATTTTGAACAATCCATGTGTTCAGGTTGCGGTCTCTGTGTTAAACGATGCCCCACGAGGGCAATACGGGTCAGAAACGGCAAGGCTACCATTAAAAATTCACTTTGCATCGGATGCGGCGAGTGCATAAGAATCTGTGAAAGTGGTGCCATAACGGCATCCACTTCGGAGCTCAACTCTCTGAACAGTGATAAAATCACCATTGCTCTCGTATCACCGGTTCTGTATTCCCAGTTTCCCGGAGTTCTGCCCAGGGATGTACTCCAGGGGCTGAAGAATATGGGGTTCACTCATGCAGTGGACATGTCTTACTATTTTGAAATGTTCCAGTGGGCCACTGCGGAATACATTTCACGCAACAGAAAAACAGGCGAATCACCCTGGCCCCTGATCTCCCCTGTCTGCCCTGTTGTCCTGCGTTTGATTGTATGCAGGTTTCCAAGCCTTCTTCCCCATGTCCATCCGATCATGCGTCCTGTTGCTTTGATGGCCAGGGACGTTATGACCCAGTTCAAAGTCCATTACGGTGTGGATGATCAGGATATCGTTCTTTATTACATCAACCCCTGTCCGAGCAAAATGGGCATTCCCAAAAAAGAACTTGAAACAGCCGGGACATCAGCCGACCTTCATTCAACAGGCGCCCTTGGCATCAACGATATCTACGGAGAATTATCCCGTCAGATCAAACATTTTGAAAAAAACGACAAAATCCCCTTCGCCCAGGCCGGCTTTGAATTCGAGCAATGCACTTCAGGGGGCGGTCTCTTGTGGAGCATGACCGGGGGTGAAGCTGAAGCGACAGGACTCGACAAAATCCTTGCTGTGGCAGGTCTTAACGAAACAATCACATACTTAGAGAAAATCGAACTGGGATTGTTCAACGACCTTGAATACATTGAATTCCGTACATGCAGGGAGGGATGCATTGGCGGAGCTCTCAACGCCATCGACAAATATCTGGCAAAAAGTGCGGCTCTTAAAATGGCGAAAACGTTAGGTGTTGGAACACGTCTTAATCGTGAACGTGTTCTGCGCCTTTATGACAACAACTGGTTCTTTCCGAAAACAACACCCCAGGCACTCAAAACCATGGGCATTCAAAAAGAAAGAACCTTTTCATTCGATGAACTCCGAATGATCGAAAAAATCGTCGGGATCATCGACGGAAAAAACTGCGGTGCCTGCGGATCTCCCGACTGCCGCACCTTTGCAGAGGATCTAATTCGGGAAGAAGCCGCCCCGGATGACTGCGTTTATCTAAAAATCCGGGGAATAACCATGGATGATATCCTGATGAGGGTAAAACCAGAACAGGACAAAGATTGACGGGAGTTTGCCATGAAGGTGAAAGAACTTGCTGAAAAATTTGATTTGAAAGTGGTTGCAGGGCACCGGGGTCTTGACAGAGATGTTAAAGGCGGTTATTCCGGCGATCTCCTGAGCGAAATCATGGGGAATGCGGGACTTGGCTGCGTCTGGCTCACGGTCCAGGGGCATCAGAACATTGTAGCCGTCGCTGTTTTAAGGGAAATGGCCGCTATCGTAATCACTGGAGGAGGCTCACCCTCCCCGGAAACCATCGACAAGGCAGATTCCGAAAATATTCCCCTTCTCACCTACAAAGGTTCTGCTTTCGAACTGGCTGGCAGAATTTTCCCGGAATTCCCATAACCTCATCGGGAGTATATTGTGGATGACAACGTCACAGATCTTCACCTGTACCGTGCCGACCTGCACATCCACACCTGCCTTTCCCCCTGTGGTGACTGGGACATGACACCCAGAGCCGTAACAGAACTTGCAAAGGAAAGACGTCTCGATATCATTGCGGTTACCGATCACAACTCCGCAGAAAACGCCGGAGCTGCATTGGAAAGAGGACGTGCACTCAATATCAGCGTCCTGCCCGGCATGGAAATCTGTTCCATGGAAGAAGTCCATCTTGTGGCTCTGTTCGACACTATAACTCAAGCTCTTGCCATGCAGGAATTTGTTTACAACAGACTTCAGGGCGAAAACAACCCTGACGTTTTTGGTTACCAGGTGGTGGCCAATGCCGAGGATGAGGTATTGGATCAGAACCCACGGCTACTCATCGGTGCGGTTAAGGTGGACCTCAACACTCTGGTTACCAAGATTCATGAGCTTGATGGTCTCGCCATTGCAGCCCATATCGATAAAAACGTTTACAGCATCACCAGCCAGCTTGGATTCATTCCTCCAGATCTCCCTCTGGATGCTGTGGAGGTTTCTTACCGTTCACGCCCTGAAGAGGCAGGACCCAGATTGCTTATGGGTCTAAAGATTCCATGCATCACCTCATCGGATGCGCATTTCACAGGAGAAATCGGAAGGGTATCCACTAAATTTCTCCTCAAAACCCCTTGCATTCAAGAAATAAAATGGGCTCTTGAAGGTAAAAAAGGGCGAAAAATAGTTCGCTGAATTATAAAAAAAAGGAAAGTACCATGCCCCTGTCAACAGAAGTGTTTGTCATGGTCATATTCATCGCAGGCTATCCGTTTTTTTATGTCATCCTCCATAATATGAAGATGAAAGGACGTCTTTGTTTTCTCTGGGCCTATGGTTTTCTTACCTTGTCCAACATCGCCACCGTGATCGAAGAATTCTGGTGGAATGCTTTTTTCAATGGGCTTGAGCACCTGTTCATAACCACAGGGTCCATTATGATGCTTATTGCCGTGACCGCTTTGACTGAAAGAGACGATCGACAGGGAATGCGTGGGGCTAACAAAAGTACCAAAGGTGGCTCATGAACCCAACCGTCATATTAAGCATCGTATCCGCGGTTGTTTTCACTGCAACCCTGATCGTTCTTTTGGTCAGGAAAAAAGACGTGTCGTTAAGCACCGATGTTTTCGTTCCCCTTTCCCTCTCCATCGTACTCTACGGATTTATCACCTTATCCAATTCTTTAGAACATTCCGGAATAACGGATTTTTTCGATCCAATAGAAGATATCGCCGAAATTGTTTTCACTCTGATGTATCTGTTTTTTGTTAACAACTGGCGTAAAGATCGATCTGAAACACGATTCAGAGATCTCTTCAGATTCGCGCCCATATCCCTTGCCGAAGTGACAACAACGGGCAGTATCATCCGAATTAACGATAACATGATAAAGAAAATGGATTTGTTTTTTGATATCAAAAACCATGAATATCTTACCCTTGACGATCTTCTTAGTCACACTCATAAAGATGAACACCGGGAAACGATGACAATGTCCTGGAAGAAATCATTGGAGTTGTCTTATAAAACAGGAAGTTCCATCCCCCCTTCCGAGCTGGAGATAACAATCAAAGACGGAACGAAACGGACCTTGATTGTTGGAGCCAACATCATCGATGAAAATTATTTATTCAGTATGATCGACATCACAGAACAAAAGCAGACCGAGCAGTCGTTGAGAGAAAGCGAAACACGTTTCAAAGCTCTTCACAACGCCTCTTTCGGAGGCATTACCATCCACGACAAAGGCATTATCCTTGAGTGCAATCAAGGTCTATCTGATATCACAGGATATACCAGCCAGGAACTGATTGGCATGAACGGGCTGCTGCTCATCTCGGAAAAAACACGAGACATGGTCATGAAGAACATTCTGGCAGGTTATGAAAAACCATACGAAGCCATTGGATTAAAAAAAAACGGTGAAGAATTCCCCCTCCGGCTTGAGGCTCGAAACATCCCTTACAAAGGAAAAAACGTCAGAACCGTTGAATTCAGAGACATCACCGAAGCTAAAAATGCTGAAGCAGAAAAGGAGAAACTGAAAAGTCAGCTGCTCCAGGCCCAGAAGATTGAATCCTTAGGCCGCCTTGCCGGTGGTGTGGCTCACGATTTCAATAACATGCTCAGCGTCATCCTGGGTTATACTGAACTGACTTTGGAAAAAATTGACGAAAACAACCCGATCCGAAAAGACTTGAACGAAGTGCACAGAGCCGCCAAACGGTCCGCGGATATCACAAGGCAGCTTCTGGCATTCGCGCGTCAGCAGACTGTCGCCCCCAAAATCCTCGATTTGAACGACACCATTGAAAGCATGCTCAAAATGCTGAGACGGCTCATCGGTGAAGATATCGATCTTGTATGGAACCCTGGAACCACTTTGTGGCCTGTCCTGATGGACCCGTCCCAGGTTGATCAGATCATGGCCAATTTGTGTGTTAATTCAAGGGATGCCATAAACGGAGTTGGAAAAATCACGATAGAAACTCAAAACATACACTTTGACAACGAAAAACCGGATTGCCAACCTGATTCCGTTTGCGGTGACTACGTCCAGCTTACGGTCAGCGACAATGGCAAGGGTATGACACCCGAGATCATAGAAAATCTGTTCGAACCGTTTTTCACCACGAAAGATATCAACAAAGGAACGGGTCTCGGACTTGCAACAGTCTATGGTATTGTTAAGCAGAACAAAGGATTCATAAGGGTTAACAGTGAACTGTCCTTAGGGGCGGTATTCAGAATCTGTCTCCCTCGTCATTATGGTGATGTGGTGGCTCCGGTCAAAACCGTCAAGGCTGGAGACACCTGTGGAAACGAAACAATCCTTCTGGTGGAAGATGAACCGTCTATCCTTCATATGACAACCACAATGTTAAAAAAACTGGGGTACACCGTACTTTATGCCAGCACGGCTTCCGATGCCATAAAACTATCTAAAAATCATGGGTCGTCTATAGATCTTGTGATGACGGACGTGATCATGCCCGAAATGAACGGCCGCGAATTGGTGGAGATTCTTCAAACGGAATACCCGAACATCAAACGCTTGTTCATGTCCGGATATACGGCGGATGTCATTTCAAAGCACGGAGTGCTTGATGAGGGGGTTGAATTCATCCAGAAACCCTTTACCATGCATGACCTCGCAGCAGGTGTACGAAGAGCACTTGATTGAGCCAGACAACATGTCAATAAACGGGAGACAACATGAAGGAACTGTCACTTCACATTCTCGATCTTGCCGAAAACGGTATTACGGCCGGTGCTTCGCTCATCCGGATTCACGTCAACGAAATTCTTTCAGAAAACACCCTGACCATACAAATACAGGACAACGGCAATGGAATTCCTCTGGCCATGATTGAAAACATTACCGATCCATTCGTCACCACCCGCACAACACGCCGGGTGGGCATGGGGCTTTCTCTTTTCAAAGCCGCAGCGGAAAGATGCAACGGTCGATTTGAAATCACTTCCGAACAAGGAAAAGGGACATTGACAAATGGTTCGTTTCAGCACGATCATATCGACCGGGCACCTTTAGGAGATATGCCCTCCACCCTCGTTTCTTTGATGGCGGGTTATCCTGAAATTGACATTGAGTATACACATCTGTATGATGGCTTGAATTTTACATTCGATACGCGGGAAATCAGGGCCGAACTCGACGGTATCCCCTTGAACGAACCCGCAGTTCTTCAGCATTTGAAAAAAGCGATTAAACAAGAGCTTGATCATATCAAAGGTTCATGATCAGAGATCCTTGAATACGACTGTCCGTATAAATATGTGGCCGTTCATGTTGGAGTGACGGTTTGTGAGGGATGCGGACAGCTAACAGATGAATGGAGGATAAGATGGGAAAGTTAAGCGTAAGTGATTTAAAGAACCTGAAGGAAAAAGTTTCAAAGGATATGTCTCTGCGGGAAGGAAAATCAAAAATTCTCGTGACAGTCCACATGGGAACCTGTGGAATTGCATCCGGAGCCCGTGAAGTCATGGACGCCCTGATGAAAGAAATGGAAGAAGCGGACAGACAGGATATCCGTGTCATGGCTGCCGGCTGCCTTGGCATGTGCAGCAGTGAACCCAACGTGACGGTGGAGATCGAAGGACAACCCCCCATTGCCTATCAGTTCATGGATGCGAACAAAATGCGTCAGGTTTTCAAACGTCATGTATTAAAAGGTGAAGTTCAAACCGATTTTGCCCTTGCAAAGATGTGAAAAATTATTTAAGAACAAAGTAACAATGAATTCGATACAGGATACTGTTCAAGGCGTTCCCCATTCTCTCCTTGGTCTTGACAGTATCCTGTTTTTGTTTCTATGATTCTTATGCAAACCCTGTCAGCTTGAATTCGATAAACAAGGATCTGATACGATTTCAGGAATGTCATCATGAACACTATTTTTAAATCATTCATTATTGTGAGTTTGTGCCTTTTTATTTCCATGCCGTTTCACGGATGCGGAGATAAAGACAATCAGTCATCCGGGCAGAAAATCGAATCCCTTGAAAAAGAAGTGGAGACTCTGACGGCATTGCTAAATGATGCCAACCAGAAAATTGAAGCTCTGGGAACGAATGACCGTGTGACCAGAAACGACTGTGATGAAATCAGAGAATGGGCTGATTCCATGGTCAAGAGCTATGGCCAGGGCCTCTGGTATCCTGGTGAAAGTATATATCCTGTGTTTGTCAAAACCCTGAAATCAGTAGGAATTGAAAAACTAATCGAGGAACTCAATGCGAGATTCCGGGCCGACAGACTTCCTGAAGTGCTGTATCTGGGTACGGAAAAAGACAAGGTGCTTGTGGGTGTAAGCGACGATCAGCAACTGACCGGAGCCATGGGATCCGATGGTGCTTTAAGCTATATGAATGCCGTGACATTTACCTTAGGCTCAATTCCAGGAGTTTCCAAAGTGGAGTTTAAATTTGAAGAAGGCGATCACGCTGTTCCGGGAACTTACAGCCGCAGTTTTATCAAAAAATAACCGGATCGAACGTATTAAGGTCATTAACACGTCCGTCGAGCCTTGAATATTTATAACCATCTTAGAGAATACATTTGTCGTTCAGATCGGAGATGTCCGAATCCGAATAACCGAATTCCCTGAGAATGTTTTCTGTATCTTTTCCGAACGATGCGGGAGGCGTCCTCAACGTTCCCGGCGTTTCGTTGAGTTTTACCGGAATTCCAAGCGTTTTATCTTTCACACCCTGTTCGGTTGTGTAATCCACAACCATTTCCCTTTCCCTGAACAAACGACTTTCAAGGACATCATCGATGCTGTTGACAGCCCCCCAGCAAACATCCTTGTTTTCAAAAAACTGCGTCCATTGTTCAAGGGTTTTTTGTCTGAATAACAGGCGCAAATCATCGATCATGCCACATCGTTTATCCTCATCGAACTGGTGATGGATATAATCCCTGCGATCCAGGCACTCGCAAAGCCTGATCCAGAAACGGGGCTCAAGGCATCCAAGGGCGATATAACGCTGATCGGACGTTTCGTATGTATTGTAAAAAGCGTACCGGTGGGAAAGCACCGATTGAGATCGGACAAGCGGCTGCCCTGTCATCTGCCTGAAATCAAGAGCCAGGGTCAGAAGCGCAGCGCACCCGTCAGTCATGCTTATGTCGATGTACTGCCCCATTCCTGTTTTTTCACGAGCGTAAAGCGCAAGAAGAATACCAATGACACCGTTCATTCCTCCTCCGGCAAGATCCGCCACCTGAAATCCCGGAATGGTGGGAGGTGAGTCTGCATCACCGATGAGAGAGAGCAGTCCGGATTCCGCAAGATAATTCACATCATGTCCTGGACGGTCTTTCAAAGGCCCGGTCTGACCGAAGCCAGTGATTGAACAATAAATGATTCCTGGATTTACAGCTTTTACACTCTCGTAATCCACTCCCAGT
Source organism: Desulforapulum autotrophicum (assembly GCA_020723285.1). GTDB lineage: Bacteria > Desulfobacterota > Desulfobacteria > Desulfobacterales > Desulfolunaceae > DYJE01. The sequence goes on from DYJE01000001.1 coordinate 15,289, forward strand.
TTCATCACAACGCCTGGCCTGAAACCTTCAATGATCACGTCTGCCTTTTCGACCATTTTATAAAACACGGCTCGCCCTTCATCGGATTTCAGATTAAGGCACATGTGTTCTTTGTTACGCATCGTCAGTTTAGGAAACCCGCTCTCCGATTCGAATCGTCTGTCTTCGATCATGATCACACGAGCCCCATGATCGGCGAGTATCATGGAACAATAGGGTCCGGGCAGAAGCCGTGAAAGGTCGAGAACAACGATTCCTGAAAGCGCTCCGCAACGTGATTTCTGATTCATGGATTTTTTCGTCCTTATGTGAATGATGAATGACCTGATTCAAAAGCCATAACACATTTCCATCACATGATGCAATCTTTTGCAGGATTTAATAAAAACAATCATAGAAACGTCAGCACAAATTCCGTTCCACCTGTTTCTTCGCAGGCTAAGTCTTGATTCAACGCCGAACACTTTTCAGTTTTGCCGGGACAGGGTCCTCTGCCCTCATGGCAGAATGGACAGGGTTTTGAGCGCATGGAAAGACTGAATCCGTAGGTTTCTGAAAAAATCTTCATACGAAGCAGGTCTGCACCTTTTCCACCTGCGTTGAAATCGTATGGTTTTCGGGTGGAATAAGTGGTGATTGACTGGGTGGGGAAAAAACCCTCAAAAATCCGAGGATGAAGATCTTCGGGGATCCCTGTTCCGTAATCCTTGATCTTTACATAAACCTCACTGCCGGATTCATAGATGGAACATTCAATCAGCCCACCATCAGGAGTATTTTCAACAGCGTTACGCATGAGACCGTCGATGATCTTGGACAAAATTTCTTTTGGAATATGGATGGGTCTCGTTTCACTGTGATGCTCCGTAATTCTGATGTCCCGATGTTTAAAACAAGGTTTGATCTCGGCAAGCCGTGCAAAAAGAAAATCAGCCACGAAGATGTCCTCAGAACAAAGGGACACAGGCTTGAATATTCCTTCTATATGTTTCTTAAGTTTTCCAGCCACATCAGCATTCCCCGCTTCACGTGCGGCCAGAACGGACAGAAGATCAGAACACTGATCCATGAGAAACAGCATCATGGCTTGAGTTTTCCCATCCTTTCCACCGATAATATCCGCCACCTCATCCTTGATATCCATCAGCCGTTTCATATGGCGGCGGATCATGGCGCTAAGGGGTTTCCAGGATTCTTCCGGGACAACGGCAAGTTCCTCTTCCAAAAGGCTCACAGCCTCCGCAAGAACAGTCAAAGGTGTTTTCAGTTCGTGGGAAAGATGGTTGATGGCTTTGTCTTTGGCTGCGTTGAGAGCCCGGACTTCACGATATGCTTTTCGAAGTTCTTCGGAGTACCTGACATTTTCAATGGCCAGGGCCACTGTGCCTGACAGGGTGGAAAGCGTTACAGCATCACGCTCGGTAAATATCCCCCCTTTTTTATTGATGGCGCATAGCACACCGATGATCCTGTCATCCGAAAAAATGGGGGCTTCCACCAGATTCCGGGTCACATAGCCCATTTTGCGATCTCGCTCAAAATACGCCCCGTCGTTATCCAAGGTGTTACGAATCACTGGTTTCCTCAAGCGTATGACTTCCCCTGCCACCAATTCGTCAAGTGAAAACCGAAGATCCTTCAACCGTCTTTCCCGTTCAGGGTCGTCGCAGGCAATGCCCGGAAGAAAAAGTTCACCGGCCTCTTCATCGTGCATCACCACCAGAGCCCCTTCGGCCGACAGCAGGTCTTTGACCTCCATGCTGATATAACCCAGGATATCCGTCAGGTAAGCATACTTATGAAGTGTCTTGCTGATTCGAAGCATGACGGAATTGAGTTCGGTCTCACGGTGTTCGGATGTCATGTCCTGCAAGGTTTCCAAGGCTCCGACAACTTCACCTCTGCTGTTTTTAACCGGAGCTGCCGTAAAAAAAAGCCATCGGCCGTCCTCACCCAGATCTGGGAAAAAATCAAACGCCTCAATGGCCCCGGGCCGGACTGATGATATTTTATACTTTCCATTGTAATGTGTTTCGAGGTCGGCCGATAGATTCCCGTTCAGGATGATGTCGGCCATGACCGGCCGTCTTTGTTTGTAAAAAGCCATCCATTGATTATTCGTCCCGATGATCTCAGCGGCCGTGATTCCCGTGAGTATTTCACAGGATCTGTTGAAATGGGTCACCACATGATTCCTGTCAATCATGAACATGGGAATGGGGCTTCCAGAGAAAATCTGGTTCAAGAGATCCTCATTTTCATGCATAGCGTCTTCCCTATTTCTGTCATCAGTCATGGTGCAAACCCCGCTATCGATTCCGGGCGTTCAAGCTTTATTCCGGTATTCTTCCATGCGTTTTTCAATCATGATCCGAAGATCATCAGGTGCCTGAAACAGTTTGGAATTGGATTTGATTTTTTCAATGAATGCATCATCCGAAACAAGCCTGTTCACAAGAACCTGATCGTTGGCTATGGTTTTGGCAAGACTTTTACTTCCCAGAATTTTTCCGGATAAAATTCGATCGGAAAGTATCTTTCGAAGCATGTCCTTGTCGTTCAGTATCAGTGAAACAAACTGGGCATCATGGACAAACAGCGTGGCAAGTCCCCGGTCATCGTAAAATTTATCGACGTTCACAACGTCCCTCAGGCTTTTGTTTCTGTACCTTGAGCGGGTTTCCGGATCGTTGATCAGGACTTTGCATGCATCGATCACAAGATATTTAATGCTTTCAAAACTCGCTCTTTTCTGGATAATACGGTCAACGACACGGCCATCACTGAAGATCCTGTTGATATCTTCGTCTTTATAAAAATACTCGGAGAGTCTGTTTTTTGAAATTGTCCGCACAGCCGCCGGTTCTTTCACCATGTTTTCAATCAGTTGATACTCCTCGCACTTGTCGCCGAGATCCTGATATTTTTTCAGCCTGACCATTTTCCTCAGACCCTGGATATTGATCACAGGAAACAGTTTGCTCTGAAAATTGGCGACTTTCATAGGAACGCTTCCGCCGGGATTGGCTTTGTGCCTGTAAGTGACCTTGGTCATATTGCGTCCGAAATATTCAAGGAGGTATTCGCCCTCCAGTTCCTTGATGTGGACCAGTCCCTTTCTCACAGGGTATTCAGGTGAAATCAGCGATTTAAATCGAATAACGGCCCTTCCGGTTTCAAGATCGTACTTCGTCGTATTGGTAATGATAACCCCGCGATTGGGAACAGGCCAGGGCACGGATGTTTCATTGAAAAAAATCTTGGTGTTTCTGTCGATATCTTTCAATACCTGGGTAGCTTTGCATTTAGCCATCCATTGAGGATAAGAAGGGATATCCCGCAGGATCTCACCGATGACCTCCATCCTGGACTCTACGAAACCCGAAGCTTTGAACTCTTTCATTTCCGTACCCGGAACAATCTTTTCGTATCCGGTTATTCCTTCCTTATTATAGATTAGCTCCCACTCTGAAGAACAGGCATCACTCGCCACAAATGCAAGAATCAGCGTCAAATACACATAACGTCGTATCATCATAGGTTTCTCCGGCATGTAACTCGTTGGAATCAAGAATATTGATAATAAACACAAACAAGCCAGCCCGGACCTGTTTGTCCGTGCTGGCTTGAATGTTGACATAAAAACATGACAGGATCAAAGGAAATGTAAGATCTGCGGTTCTTAAAAAACTCCTGTTCTCATATTTTTATGCGTACCTTACCACACATACTGTGATGAGGGTCTAATCATGTGAAAAGGGGCTGGGTCTGCATGGCGAAAGCCATATCCCCTTCGATCTGCATGGCACCGCTCATGAAAAGATTCACGGGATGTGCCTGTTTTTTTGCGATTTTTGCAGAATCTTCCGTTTTCATTTTAAACGTGCAGTTGGGAGACGCTGAGCCGTTGCATACAGTCTGAATCAGGTAAACACTGCCGTCGGTGTTTTTCAGTTCGGCTTTGAAACTTCCTTTGAGGGATTTAAGTGCGTTATATTTGACCTTGCTCAGATCCTGCTGAATACCGAGAAGCATGTCAAGGTTCTGAGTCGCGATCATTTTTTCGAGATCGTCTTTGCTGAGGGCGATTTTTACCATCGGGTCGGCAATGGCTTCGTTTTTGATGGTGAATTCTTTTCCATCTTTCACGATGTAGCTGTAAACGCCTTCACCCGTGACATCAACCACAAGCGTGAACTCGGTCCCAGCCAGCTCGGGAAGCTTGCCGGCTTTTTCGATACCTTCTTTGGCAAGACGGGGGCTAAGATCAGTTAAAAGGTCTTTGATGCTGATGTCGGTTGGTATGTTCTGCATAATAAAAATCTCCTTTTGATATTCGGTTAAATCGTTTCATTAACTAGACTGACATGTCAGTTTTAATATTTACCAACACACACCGTTTGTCAATATAATTTTTCCGAAAGTTAAATTTTTACAGTGCCTACGCGACGGGACATTTTCATAAGAATATCCCCGCAACCGCACCGGTCATACAGGTGGCCAGCGTCCCAGCCACGATGGACCTGAAACCCAGAGAGACAATCTCATCTCTTCGTTCAGGTACCATACATCCCATGCCGCCGATCATGATACCTAAACTGCCCGGATTGGCGAATCCGCACATGGCATACGAAATGATAATTCTGCTGCGAAGAGATAGAGCTGTTTCAGGGAGTTTGGCAAGATCGAGGTAGGCAATAAACTCGTTCAGGATGGTTTTCGTACCCAGGAGTGAACCCGCCGTCAACGACTCGCTCCAGGGAATTCCCGTTAGATAGGCCACAGGAGCCATAACCCAGCCCAGTATCCGTTGAAGTGTCAAAGGTTCTCCCTTAAAACCAGGAAAAAAAGCAAAGATCATGTTCATCAGACTGACAAGGGCCACAAGCACCACAATCATGGCGACGATATTGATAAGCAGTTCCACACCCTGAACCGTTCCCTTGGTAATGGCGTCCATGGCACTTTTGTATTCCTGATCGTCGGCGACATCTCCGGCCGTCACGTCTCCCGTTTCAGGAACCATGATTTTCGCAACAAGAATCCCGGCCGGAGCGCTGATGATGGAAGCCGTGAGAATATGCCCAAGGATTCCGGGGATTACAGGCGTCAGAATGGAAGCGTATAAAACCATGACCGTTCCGGCAATGGTGGCCATTCCACAGGTCATCAGGGTAAAGATTTCACTTCGGGTCATGGCCGCGAGGTAAGGTTTCACAAGAAGAGGCGCTTCGACCATGCCTACGAAAATATTGGCGGAAATGCCTATTCCTTCAGCCCCTCCTGTTCTCAGGGTTTTTCCCAATACAAAACTGAAGCCCCTTACAACGACAGGAATAATTTTCAAGTAAAACAGAAGGGCTGACAGAGCGCTCATCACAAGGACAATGGGAAGAGCCTTGAAAGCCAGGATAAACGAGGCTCCGGGAAATGATTCGGTGAAAGGCAGTGGCGCTCCGCCCAGATACCCGAACACCATGGCGGTGCCGTCCGATGTTGCCTTGTCAAGAGTCAGCACCAGATTGTTGAGATACAAAAAACCTGTTTGAATCATTTTGAACTTTAAAAGAACAAAACCCAGCACGAGCTGCAGCCCAAGGGCTGAAGTCACCAGTCTCAATGAAATATTTTTTCTATTCTCACTAAAAACCACCGCCATGAGGCAAATGGCCACAAGTCCCAGCGCGCTTTGTATCATCTCTGTCCCTTTCATTATCGGTTTTATTCTTGGCGAGGGACACTATGGCATGACTCAGGGGTAAATCTCAAGATGGCAAAAAACAAAGATGAACGACAGTCCATCAATCATTAGAAAAAACACGGTTGTCCTTCCAGGGGCAATAAAATAATATAAAGAACAATTTTTCATTTGGGATCTCTATCAAACAGACCACGATAAAAGTCCAACCCTCACGATTAAAAAAGGACAAATCAAATGGAACTTTTCAATATCATAGCAATTCTTTTCACGCTTTCAGCGGTTTTCAGCTACATAAACTACAGATATCTGAAAATCCAAATGACCATCGGCCTGGTCCTGATCTCACTTTTAATGTCTGTGTGCATGATCCTGATTGACAAGGCCGGTTTCCACCTTGACCTTTCGGATATGCTGGCGTCCATTGATTTCAACGAAACGGTTCTTGTGGGACTTCTCGCTTTTCTTCTATTTGCAGGGGCTCTTCACGTGGATATCAATGACTTGATCGATCACTGGTTTGCCATCGGAATCTTCGCCACAGCGGGCGTGGTCGTCTCCGCCGTCATCATCGGCTCGGTCATGCATTATGCATTCGAATCATTGCATGTTTCGGTAAGTTATCTTTACTGCCTTCTCTTTGGAGCCTTAATCTCACCCACCGATCCTATCGCCGTCCTTGGAATACTGAAGAGTTCAAACGCACCAAAGGAACTTGAAATCCGTATCGCCGGGGAGTCCCTGTTCAATGACGGGGTGGGGGTGGTTGTGTTCATTGTTCTTCTTTCTCTTTTATCAGGAGGCCATGACATTTCCGTTTCAGGTATCGGCTTTCTCTTTGCCAAAGAAGTGGTGGGCGGCATTTTAGTTGGCCTTGGGATCGGCTGGATTGGCTACATCATGCTCAAGAAGGTGGATCAGTATCAGGTTGAAATCCTGATTACCCTGGCTCTTGTCACCTCCAGCTATGCCCTTTCATTGAATCTTCATCTATCCGGCCCCATTGCTGTTGTGGTCATTGGCCTGATGATTGGAAACAACGGACGAAAATTCGCCATGACTGAAAAAACACGCCAACACCTTGACATGTTCTGGGAATTGATCGACGAAATACTGAATGCGATCCTGTTTGTACTGATCGGCCTTGAGGTTCTTGTCATATCGGTGACCATGAAAAACCTTATGTTCGGCCTCATGGCCATTCCCGTATCTTTAATTGCCCGATTCCTGAGTATCGCCGCCCCGGTTATGCTTCTCGGAAAGTGGATGGGCGCAGGTCCGAAAACCATCCGAATCATGACCTGGGGCGGTCTTCGGGGAGGTATTTCCGTGGCCCTTGCCCTCTCACTACCTGCCGGCATGGAAAAAGACGTGATTCTCACCATGACGTACATGGTGGTTGTCTTCTCTCTGGTCGTTCAAGGATTGACCTTGAAGCATGTTGTTTGACCCGGTGATTTCAGGCTAAAATTGAATACCCCGTTTCCCGGCGAGGGCGATCATCTGGTCCGCACTGGTCGCAGGAGGTATCATCCTGTTTTTTTCAGGTTTGCTCTCCAGACGGATAGCATCACCGGGACAGGTGGTCACGCACAGTCCGCATCCTATGCATCTTGCCATATTCACCTCGGCCTTCTCGTCATCCGTCATGCTAAGGGCTGTCATCTGGCATCGGTCAAGACAAGCCTCGCATCCCACACAGGCGTCCTTGTCCACTTCAGCGTAATAATTGGAGAAAACAAGATCCGCAGGGTTCGGAACCATATTAAGGGATTTGAGCACACCGCAACAGTCTCCACAGCAGTTGCACATGCCGCCGGGGTTCTGACTCGTGGCGGGCTGGGTCACAAGGCCCTCTTCCTGTGCTTTGGTAAGAATGGCCACCGCCTCGTCCACCTGAACTTCCCGTCCCATGTCATGATCGATGTAATACTGGGCCATGGAGCCGAACATGAAACAGGCTTCGAGAACTCTGCCGCAACCGCCGCCTGTGGTGTTCCTGAGTTTTCGGCAGATGCAGTCCGTCACCACGATGAGTTTCTGGTTTTTCAGGATCGCAACCGCATCATCATAAGCCGCGATGTTCTGGGTTGTTTCAATGGCGTGCTGAATAGGAACGATCCTGAGGAAACCTCCGGCGTTTTCCGACATGGTTCTGGAAAAATCACCGTCGAAATACTCTTCGACCAGCCTGGCGAAATCCTTGTCAAGGCGGCTGACCTGGAATTCGAACAAGCCATGGACAAAGGGAATTGCCCCGTATTTGATGGAATCTCCTTTTTTCATGCGGAAAAGAAGGCCCCTTCCGGCCATGTCTTCAAGATGGATTGCCGTTTCTCCCACGTCTCTTCCGATGCGTCCTGCCACGGCTTCCGGTGTTTCCAGCATGGGGGTGAGGGATAGAAAAAGGCGGGCGTCATCGTCGGAAAACATCCGCTTTAAAATAGTGATTTCAATACCGGAATCCGTTGCCGGAAAACCCACCGAGTACATGTCCAGTCGTTCCTGAAGCTGGCGGTACAGATCCTTGCTCATATCGGTCATTCCTCTTTTTTTATCATTCATACGTTAACGATATTTTGTATCTTTAATTGCCTGTGAGACTATCAGGTTTTCTTTCCCATGGCTCCCATCAGTTTCATGACGCGTTTCTGAAAAGCCTTATCCTCTTCAGAAAGATGAAAAAAACACCGGGTCCCTTTAGGGTTGAAGCACCCGTTGCAGGATACGCATTCGGCGTCCCTGAGATCGCCGCTCATCCATCGGTTGACCAGGGTTGGTTCCCGGATCAGGGATCGTGACAAGGCCACAGCCTGAATACCGGTTTCTCCAAGGATGGTTTCGACGGTTGCCAGGTTTCTCAATCCGCCCACAAGCACAACAGACACATCGACTGCTTCCGATAGTTCTTTAGCAAAATCAAGATGATAGGCTGTATGACTTTTCGATCGTGAAGGCGAATGTTCGCCAAAAAGGGTTCCGCCGCTCACCTCGATGGCATCGATGCCGTTTTCAGCGAGTTCCCGTGAAAGATCGAGAAACATTTCGCGGTCGAAACCCTTCCCGTCTCTCGAAAAATCCGATCCGTTCAGTTTGATCCATACCGGAAAATCCATGCCGCAGCGGGTCTTGATGGCCGTAAGAATTTCAAGAACAAGACGTCGCCTGTTTTCTGGCGATCCCCCGTACTCGTCATCCCGTGTGTTGAAAGCCGGACTTAAAAAACGGTTGACCAGATATCCGTGAGCCCCATGGATCTGCACTCCGTCAAACCCCGCGGTTTTCAGCCTGAAAGCCCCGTCAGCAAATTCTGAAACCAGTTCGTTCAGCTGCTTTCCTGTAAAAGGCTCAGGCACAATACCGGTGACAGGGTCCGGAACCGGAGAAGGGCCGAAAACAGTGCCCTTTGGCCTTGAAAAAATCTGCGTGGTCGAGTGATTCAGCTGGGCCACGATTTTCGTTCCATGGGCATGGACCGTTTCAGCCCAGATCCGAAGACCGTCAATGCAGGCGTCGTCGGTGACGGTAACCGTGGTCGGGCCGGCATTGTCTGTTTTTGAAACGCAGACGTAGCCCGTGATGATCAGACCTGTCCCGCCCTGAGCAAGCTCCCTGTGCATGGCAAGAATATCGTCACTGACCTTGTTGTCCCGTGCTGTGCCTTCATGTGTGGCAGACCTGAAAATCCTGTTTTTAACGTCGATGCCGCCCACTCTGGCGGGATTGAACGCTTTTTTTGCATCCATGATGCCTCCTCGTGTTCGCGTGGTTGATGGGTGAACGGAGCTTAGCATTTGACAGGAAAGGTCAGAAGTGGCATTAATGACAAATAACGATCCATAAACGCCATGATCACCCATGACATAAAAGGAGCCTATGGCAAAAATCAGTTTCATGGTCGCGCCTGGATGCAGTTTTTCAGGGATTGCAGGCCTTATCGACAGCTTCGGCATCGCCAATCTCTGGCATGCGGACCGGACCTCAGGAGCGACGACCAAGCCCCTTTTCGATACGGAAATTCTGAGCCTTGACGGAAAACCTGTCCGTGTTGCCGGCGGTTATCAAGTCTGGCCTGATGGCGGCCTTGCGGATCGTGAAAAAACCGACGTGACGGTTGTCCCATCCTTTCTTCCCAATGTCGACCTCGTACCCAAAAACGCGACGGATATGCTGGAATGGATCCAAAAGCTGTATCGGCGGGGATCTTCCGTCGCCGCGCTGTGCACCGGGGCTTTTGTTCTGGCCGAGACAGGACTTCTCGATCACCGGCAGGCCACGACCAACTGGCTTTACGTTCGGAAATTCAGGCGAAGGTATCCCAGGGTCCACCTCAAGCCGAATCAGGTCCTCACCTCAGACGAGGGACTGATCTGTTCGGGTGCCAGTACAGCTTTCTACAGCCTTGGGCTTCATTTGATCGAGACGTTCGGTTCCACCGATCTGTCCGCACTGTGCTCGAAATCCCTGCTGATTGACACCAGCCGGACAAGTCAGGCATCTTACACGGTTTTCAACGCATACAAAAACCATGGGGATCCGGATATCCGGAAAGCTCAGGACTATATGGAAGCCCGACTGGGTGAGACTCTCAACATGGAAAACCTGGCCCGTCACGTGGGCATCAGTCCCAGACATTTTATCCGACGATTCCGAAAAGCCACCGGGGAAACCCCCTTGAACTACCTTCAGCAGATCCGCATCGAAACAGCCAAAACCATTCTTGAAACACGAAACGCCACGATTGACGAAATCACCCAGACCATCGGTTACGAAAACAGCGGCACGTTCCGGAAACTTTTTAAAACGCACACAGGTCTGTCTCCACGGGAATACAGAGACAAATTTACCAGGAGAAGCCCAGGTTGAACGAGATGAGCCATGCCCTTCGATGCTGACAATGGTTGATGTAAGAACATTGCCGGGTGCAAAACCCGGCAATACTCCTCCAACATTTCGTTTTCAGCAGGACTCGATCCGGCAGGGCACAAACCGATGGATCGGTGTACCCAGAGGGTCTCGATGCGTATGGCTTGTCAAATGATTCACATTGATCCCGTATGTTTTACCATCGTAGATCAGGCCGAATCCATGGGGAATGAGAACCGTTCCGTTTCGAACCTCTTCGCTCACTTCCAGCTCACCCTCGGCGAAACCTGCCAGTGTGGTCACCCGGACACGTTCGCCGTCGGCGAATCCCATGCTCTGAGCCAGGTCCGGATGGATGGCAATGGTACAGGCCCTTTTCCCTTTGTTCCACTCGGGATTTCGCATCTGGGTGTTCATGGTTTTATCCGTATGACGTCCGGCATTGAGGATCAGCGGAAACTCAGCGGGGAGCGCAAGATCACTGGCCTCAGTCCTTGCATCAAGTTTTTCAAGCTCTTCAGAAAGTTCGGGAATCACCAGTTCAATTTTTCCAGACGGAGTTTTCACAGCGGCAAGGTTATCATCCACATCTGTTTTCCCTACCCAAAGTCCTTCGGGATGATCGAGGATCGCCTGAAACATCCTGTCTCCCAGATCAAATCCTTTTTCAAATCCTAACCGCAGGGCGTTCTTACGGAAATCTTTGGGGGCTGTCATCATCAGTCCCCAGAGAGCAGAAAGCGCGGCACTGTCCCAGGCTTTTCCAAGGGTTTTAGCCAGAACGAAGGGCATGACAGAAAGGGATTCAGGATGGGTCGCTCCCCATTCCATGAGTTTGGCGCCAAAGGTCATGCGATCACCTGTCGCGGCGGCCGCAAGCTCTTCAGGAATGTCCGGAATCAGCCCCATCTTGTCGGCCAGAAGGGTGAAAATCTGGCTGGCTTCCAGACACTCAACCGGCGGTGTGACAATGGGCCGCCGCATCTGGAAATAGATGTTGGGGCAGGTCCAGGGGAAAAACGTGCCGTCCCAGGATTCGTAGAACGTCCGGCATGGAAGGACGTAATGGGCAAGACGTGCGGTTTCACTCATCACGATGTCGTGGACAACCAGGAGATCAAGATTTGAAAAGGCTTTTTCGAGTGCCTGGGTATCGGGCCAGGACCGAAGGGGATTGCACACGCTGACGATGGCCGCCCGAAGCCGGTCGGGGTGGTCAGTGAGAATTTCGTCGGGCAGTGCGCTGGGGGGAAACGAACCGGCCGCCGCAGGAGGCATCTGTGAGACCACGGTTTTCCAGATTTTGGGATTCCGTTCGTCGGCGTGATAGCCCAAGGGCATCACCATTCCGGGAATGACGTTGCCCCCCCTCTTCCCGAAAATGCCGCAGACCGCGCCAAGAATGTTGAGAAGGTAGGAGTTTAGAGTGCTTCGCCGTCCCATGTAAATCCCGAGATCCGGATGGAAGGACCATCTTTTCGAGGTCATCAGGCGAGTGAGGTTCAACACCTCGTCATAATCCAGTTCACAGACAGCAACGGCGGCTTTGACATCAAAATCCGTGAACAGCGGCCTGATCGCGTCCCAGCCTTCCACATGTTTATTGATGTATTCTGTGTTTTCCCGGCCTTCGGAAACGATCATTGCGATCATGGTTTTGACCAGAAGGGCGTCACAGCCGGGTCTTATAGGCAGATGGATGTTGGCAATGGCGGCTGTTTCGCTTTTCCGGGGGTCGATGGACACCAGAATGCGATCCGGATCCTTGCCGATGGCCGCAAGGACTTTCCGGGCCTGGGGCATCTGGTGGCTTTCCATGCCGTTCCAGCCCCAGGCGATGAGAATCTCGGTTTCATGCTCGTCAGGACCGGTCAGGATATACTGTTTTCCGAACATACGACCCTGAACCCACCAGCTTCCGGAAAATTCCTGACCGCCCGACGTGTACATGTACTGGGAACCCAGCTTCCGTAAAAGAGTAAGGCCGAAAGACGCTTCAAAATGCCCCCCTTGAGCGCTGGCCCCCATATAGGCCAGAGCCCTGGGGCCATGATCTGAAAGGGTGATTTTCAGTTTCTCTGCGATTTCGCTGATGGCCTGGTCCCAGGAAACTGGTATAAATTCGCCGTTCACTTTTTTGAGGGGCCGGGTAAGACGGTCCGCCGGATACTGGTGGTAAATGACATTGAGCCCCTTTCGACAGGCGTAGCCCTCGCTCCGGGGATTTGCCTTGTCCGGCCGTACGCGGACCATCCGATTATCTTCCACCAGAATTTCAAGACCGCAGTTCTGTGCGCAGAGCACGCATCCTGTTTTATGCCATTCACCCATAAACGCCCCCTTATTGTTTCATTTTTATAAACTATTATCCTTACAAAACAGATAATCCACCGTCACGATTTTATATAACAGGCACTATGTTAGCTTTTATCGGTAAAATCACGAATCAAGACAAGGGGCAATAATGACTTTATTCATGCCATAATAGACATCAAAACAAACTGAAGGAAAAAAGAAAGAAACACGTTACGACAGCTTCATGCCACGGTTCGTTTTTTGTGAAGATCCGTCAGAATATCGCAGGATCTGCGCAATTCCCGGCAGGCGTTCTCAAGCTCTGTCGTCATCTTGTCCGCGTCGATGAACTCCTTGTTTTCGAGACGGGTTTCATAACCCACGGCGATTTCGTAGAGGGTCCTGGCGGAAATATTGGCGGCGGCCCCTTTGATGGAGTGGAGTTCCTTTTCAAGATTTGCAGAATCTCCTTGGGGCTGATTCCGCAGATGGGGAATGTTTTCCTGAAAAAAATCACAAAACTGATTGATGATATCGACGTAACACTCTCCATCGCATCCCAGGCGTTTCAGACTGTCTGACACGTCGAGACCGGGAAGCTGATCGGGAAAGTTCTCCGTGCCTCCGGCTTCACGATCAACAGCTAAAACATTTTCCATTTTCGATCTTTTTTTCACATACTTGCCGAGGATGGAAAACATTTTCTGGCGTTCGATGGGTTTTGAAATAAAATCATTCATACCGGACTGGAGACAGCGTTCCCTATCGCCCTGCATCACATGGGCCGTCATCGCAATGATGGGCAGAGAGTCTTGACCGATTCCCATGTCATTTCGAATGACGCGGGTCGCCTCGATGCCGTCCATTTCAGGCATCTGTACATCCATAAGCACAGCATCGAACGTGTTGTTTCTGACCATGTCTATGGCTTCAAGTCCGTTTGACGCGCGGCTGACATGAACCCCTTCCAAAAGCAGCAGCTCAACGGCCACCATCTGATTGATGGGATTATCCTCCACCAGCAGAACGTTCATGCCCTTAAACACATCCGGAAGGGTTTCACCCATTTCACGTGTAAAAGGAGCCGGACTTCCATCGCTGACGACTTTCATGATGGTGTCCAGAACATTCGATGATTTGACCGGTTTAATGACACATTCATCAATTCCGTACACCTTGAGATTTCGTATGTCTTTTTCCGTTTTTGGCGATCCGAGCCAGATCACGGGCAGATACACGGATTCCTGGTAGGATTCTTTGAACACCTTCAGGATTTTCAGAGATTCAGGCGTAAGAATATCCTCGTCCACCATAAAAATATCGTAAATCCTGTTTTCCGGCGGAACAGCTTTCTGATTGTCCAGGACAGCCAATGCTTTTGAAAAACTGTCCGTCACAAATCGTTTCATGCCAAAAAGCTCAAGCATCTTGGACAGAACGCCCTGGAGGCTGGTGTTACGAATCACCGCAATGACACCGATTTCCTGAATGCGTTTCCCTGAAGGCAGGGCCACTGACAGGTTGTTTCTCTCATCATCGCGTTCAAGGACCACATTGAAACTGAAGGTGCTTCCCTTCCCCGGTTCGCTCCTGACATCGATGGCACCGCCCATCATGGTCACGATGCGCTTACAGATCGTCAGGCCAAGGCCTGTGCCACCGTACTTCCGTGTGATTGAACCGTCAGCCTGGGCAAACGCATCGAACAAATTGAAATTTTTGTAAAGATCAATTCCAATGCCGGAATCCACGACATCGAACCGAAGATCCACTGCCTGATCCGACATGTCCCGCTTCATTACCCGGACACAGATTTCTCCGTGATCTGTGAATTTAAGGGCATTGCTGATCAGATTCAAAAGAACCTGCTGAAGCCGCAACGAATCGCCCTTGACGTAAACCGGAATATCCGGGTCAATATCCACGATAAACTCGATTCCCTTGGAGTGGATGGTCTCTATAAACATGTCCGTGACATTTTCGATGTACTCACGGAATCTGAAGGACTTGATCTCCAGATCGAGCTTGCCCGCTTCGATTTTTGATAAATCAAGGATATCGTTGATAATCCCGAGAAGGGAACGTGCCGATTTGCCGATAATGCCGAGATATTCGCTTCTCTGGATCTGACTGATGTTCCGGTTCATGGCCAAATCGGACATGCCGATGATGGCGTTCATGGGAGTCCTTATTTCATGGCTCATGTTGGCCAGGAACTCACTTTTCGCCCTGGCGGATGCATCGGCGATTTCCTTGGCCTTTTCAAGCGCCTTGTTTGTCCTCATCAACTCCATGGTCCTGTTATCCACCCGGATTTCAAGCTCATCTTTGATCTTTGTCAATTCGTCTTCAAACTGCTTGCGCCTTTCTATTTCCTCTTTGAGGTTATCATTCAAATCGTTCAATAAAGCAGTTCTTTCAAAGACTCGCCGTTCAAGATCCTCATTGATCTTTTTGGTCTTTTCCTTTTCGCCCTCAAGCTGGCATTGGATATAAAAATTTTTCCGGTCAAAAAATTCCAGCAGGTAACAAGACGCCATTCCAATAAGATTGGCTCCGATAAAAAAGAAATTATTGTTGATCAGAACGGCAAAGGGTGGAGAGGTATACGTGATCGCAGAAAATTCGTAAAAAACGACAAGCAGCCATCCTGCAAGTGTCGCCCAGATAAACCTGATGCGACCGAACGTATACAGAAACATGAAAACCAGGATCAGGCCGGCGTAATAGGAGTACGTGGCCGGCGGGGGTGTTGTGGCGATCATCACGATAATCCCGCCCCCGCCCACAAAGGCTGTGAGCATGATCACAAACTGCATGGTTTTGTGAAAGTATCGTGTATAGGAAAAAAGAATGACACAGATGACAAAAGGAAGAAAAATCCCAAAACGGATGAACAGCATGGGTTTAAAACCGTTGGGAACGAGAAGGTAGTCCAGAATGCCAAACAGGGAATAGAAAATGCCTGAAATGAAAATGACGGCTCGAATCTCAAACATGTATTTGAGATTTTCCTGAACGCTCCGGTTGTAAGCCTCTTCTAGAAAGGCCTGAGTTCCTTTGAAGGAAAGCGTAAAAGAGTGAAGATTCATCTCTTCATCGCTTGGAATCATCGGAACTGTCCCGGTCTGGGCAATGTTCATGATTACCTGCCGCCAGGATGTTTTAACGCGATATCAGCTGAAAGCACCATCATTTTCCCCCATGTACAAATATGCTATTTCACAGAGCGTATGGAATATCAAGCCCAAAGAGCCACATACCATGAAACCTTTTTAAAATTGAGTGCGATGACCAACCCTAAGAAACCGGCTCTACTATTCCATACCCCGTTCCTTTTTCACCATTTCGTATGCCTCCCTGATTTCCATGAATTTGTCTGCCGCAAATTTTGAAAACTGCTCCGGCAACCCCTTGGAAGCTATTTTATCGGGATGATATTCGTTGACGAGTTTTCTGTATTGTTTCTTGACAAACTCGTCCGAATCCTGTCTGTCACATCCCAGAATCGCGTGATACTGATCGGATTGTCCGAAATATTTTGACTTCAGTTTCAGATAATCTTCAGACCTGTAATGAAGGATCCTGACCGCTGCCAGCAAAAGCCCCTCTTCTTCTTCACTCAATCGCCCATCGGCAGATGAAACGCGCAACAAAACATCGAGAAGAATTTCAACAAAACGTGGTTGCGATGCGAACTGCATATAAAACTGCGTCGCGAAGCTTTCAAATGAATCTTGAGAGATTGCAGCTGCCTTAAAAATGGACATGGCCGCATTGCGGCTTTCGGAGTTGAGCTGAAGATCTTTTTTCATAAACAGATCAACGGTATCAATTTCCTTGTCGCACACGTTTCCATCAGCCGCCGCCATTTTCCCCAGCATGGAAAACACAGCCACAAAAAAAGCCATCTGCGCTTTTTCATTGTTCGACAGCGCAATGGATTCATGGTCAATCATATCATGCTCATCATGGTCGAAATGATGACCGAACACCGCCCCGGCCACAGCCCCGATAGGGCCGCCCAAAGCAAAGCCGATTGCACCTCCGATTACTTTTCCCAACCAACCCATATTCAACATTCCTCGTCGTTGTGTTTTTATAA
Source organism: Desulforapulum autotrophicum (assembly GCA_020723285.1). GTDB lineage: Bacteria > Desulfobacterota > Desulfobacteria > Desulfobacterales > Desulfolunaceae > DYJE01. Next base: position 32,253 of record DYJE01000001.1, read on the forward strand.
GAATAACAGCGTATCCTTGTAGTTTCAGATAACAAGCCCTGTCATCTGCCCGTTTCCTTTGTTTCTCAGATTACGTTTTGACAGCTCGGTCATTTTTCTTTATAGTTTGAGGAAACTTGACGATAATACTTGTAAAGACCAGACGGCTGTCATATGGCCACCTTGATCACACCATCGTTCATCATTAATGCAACTTGACATTCTTTCGGATCAATAAAACATGACCATTTCTCCAAAAAATATTGACGAACGCTTCGTCAGCGAAACAATAAACGCTTTGACATCCAAAGACAAGAATACACTTACAGACCTTCTTGACACATTCAAGGAAAAAAACAAGCTGACCCAGACACGACTGCTGTACGAGCTGAGTCATGCTGACGATAATGACATATTTTTCGCAGTGAACCTTCTTCTGTCTTCACTTCATGAAAATCCGGACTGCAAAGGGCTTCTTCTGGATTTCCTACTTGACAAGGCCAGGACAAACGGTTTGTTCATTCTGCCTTTCATCGAACACGGAGACTTGCCCCATCTGAAAGAGGCTGTTCCCATATTCGCGTCCATCCTTGTCAGCGAAACTGACAGTCATATTCTTCAGAAAACCATTTATGCCATTGGCCTGACCCGTGAAAAATCATGTGTCAATGTGGTCGCCGATTTTATTTTTTACGACCATGAAGAGCTGAAGAGAGAAGCTGTCAAGGCTCTGGGGCTTATCGGCGGTCCATCGGCCATCAAGCGGCTCGCATTTGCCGCCAAAACAAGCAAAACAGATGCACTCCTTGAAACCACGTTAGAACAGCTGGAAGCCGGATTGTCCCTTGACAATCCCAACGATATCGCCCAAATCGAACAATTCGCCTCAAAAAAACATACACAAAGTGATCATTCCGAAGATTCCAATTTTTCGCAGCTTGTCAGGCTTTTAAACTCAACATCTCCCCTTGACCGGCTTCTGGCCATGGACTCCCTGATCACATCAGGCGGAAAAGCCATTCCCGTCATTGTCGACAGCATGGATGACACCAATCCTGATTCGCTCGTCAATTCCCTGGATATCATAGGCAGAATAGCCAGTGAAACAGCCATTCCGTATGTGCTCAAGCGCCTCGACACACGGCATTCCGACCCCAATGTCCGTCTGGCCCTCTATGAATCCATATCGAGGCTCCCACTTAAATTATCCCCATTGTCCCTGATCGAAGGGATAACCGATCCTGTGGAACAGGTCAGAATCGCCGCAGCATCGGCCATGGATAAAAACCCTTCGGACATTCTGATATCCGGGCTTAAAAGCAAGATTGAAACCGGCGGAAAACGATCCATGAAATCCCTGATCACCGCCGCCATTATAGACAGTCATTCCGGAGTGCTTTTCAACAAACTCCTGGACTCAGACGCCTTTGCCTTTCTCGCTCTGGATTATCTCACAAACTGCCCTGAAGTTACCGTCCGATTCTTTTCCGACCTTCTCATCCATCGCGGTTTGAAATCCATGGCGATGTCCGTCAGCGAAAACCTGAAAGACAAGCGTGTCGAAAACCCGTTGACCATTTTCTGTGTGGACTCCTCCGGCATCAATCGAAAATTTTACATGAAAATTTTCCATCACGCAGGTCACATTCCTTTTGCACTGGACAGTGCGGAAAAAGCCCTGTCCATGTTAAAACGGAAAAAACCTGACCTGATCATGACGGATTTCAACATGACCGGGGTTCATGGTCTTCACCTTGTGGAAAACATAAGAAATATCTATGGAAAAAGAGAGTTGCCCATCGCTGTGACCACTTACAGGAAAGATCTTCTGGAATCCAACGAAACACATCAGCGGCTATACGAAATCAGATGCCTCATGGACCTTGTGATACAGAAGCCTTTTGACCTCAGAGCCCTGAAACCCCTTGTTGACATAAGGGGATGACACCTTGAATCTCGTTCTTTTATTCGAAAGTGATTTTTCTGATCGTACAGGTTTGGCGGTCCTTGAAGACCGGCGGTTCAGACATGTGGTGAATGTGCATCGCGCCGCAACAGGAACTACGCTCAAAGTGGGTTTTCTCAATGGTCGAACAGGGACTGGACACATTGTCGCCATGGACAGCAAAAGCCTGACGATGGAAGTCGAACTGGTTAACGATCCACCGCCCCCCCTCCCCTTGAATCTTGTCCTGGCCCTTCCGCGACCCAAAGTGCTCAACCGTGTCATCGCTGCGGCCTCGTCCATGGGCGTGAAAAAAATCTGGCTGATCCATGCAGCCAAAGTCGAAAAAAGCTATTGGCAGAGCCCGAGACTTTCAGATGAAAACCTTTTTGCGCAGTCCGTTCTTGGGCTTGAACAGGCCAAAGATACGGTTATGCCTGAAATCATGTTGAAAAGACGTTTCAAGCCCTTTGTCGAAGATGAGATTCCAGGGATCATCGGAAAAAACCTGGCTCTTTGTGCCGATCCTTCAGGCTCAGTCCCCTGTCCGTTCAATCAAACAGCCCCGGTCACTCTGGCCATTGGTCCTGAAGGCGGCTTCATACCTTACGAAATCGATCTCCTTATCCACAACGGTTTCACTCCCGTTCATCTCGGAAAACGAATCCTCAGGGTGGAAACAGCCTTACCCGCTGTGGTATACCGTCTCTTTTCGCCCGATATTCTCTGAAGTGTTCATGATCATTCAAAATCCCTTGGCTTCACCATTCAATATGTATATGATGGCTGATCATCACGGGAATGCAATCACGGACGGTCAACACGCATGAACACCAGCAGAAAAAAAATAATTAAAGGCGATCATTCCATGACAGGCAAAGAAGAGCTTCTGGCATGCCTTGAAATCGGAAAACTTCTCACGTCGACGATGAATCATAAAACCATTTTTGAGCACATCATGAAACGGGGAAGCGAACTGATCAAAGCCCAGCACTGGTCGCTTCTCATCAAGGATGACATCACAGGGCAGCTAAAATTCGAAATCGTCGTGGGCGCGGATAAAACCCTGTTCGATTCCATCGTCCTCCGCTCCGATGAAGGAATAGCGCCCTATGTCGCCAGAACCGGTATTCCGATGTTTGTTTCCGATGTCAGCAAAGAACCTCTGTTCAACAGCAAGGTTGACGAAAAAACCGGATTCTCAACCCATTCCATCGTCTGTATCCCCCTTGAATCCCATGGTAAAATTTCAGGGGTCATCGAAATCATCAACATCGAAGACATGGAATTCTTCAGTGAAAAAAAATACCCCATCCTTCAGATTCTGGCCGATTACGCGGCCATCGCCATCGAAAACTCACGATACCTGTCCAGGATTCAGAACATCTGCATTACCGATGAATACACAGGACTTTACAACTCCAGATACATGCACGATTATCTCGACAGGCATTTCAAGGAACCGGAATCGTCCAGAAAAAGCATTGCGGTGATTTTTATCGACATGGACAATTTCAAATCCATTGTGGACACCCACGGGCACCTTCAAGGCTCGGAAATCCTCAGACAGATCGGTTTAACCATCAAGTCAGGACTGTCTGAAAATGATATTCTGATCAAATACGGCGGAGACGAATACATCATCATCCTTCCCGGACGAGACAACAAGGGTGCCTTTCTCCTGGCCCAAAGCATCTCCTTGCTTGTCAGATCCACGCCCTATCCTGTCGATGATGGAAAAACCGTTCAGACCACCGCAAGTTTCGGTATCGCATCATCGCCCGAAAACGCCGCGGATAAGAAATCCCTGCTCATCGCGGCGGACAATGCCCTGTTCAAAGTGAAAAGCGCCGATAAAAACGGAATCGTCGTGGCGTGAATCATGGGTGTTCTTCTGGTCACAGCCGATATTCACGGAAGCCTTTCAGCCTGGATCAAGCTGAGCAGACAATTGAAACCCGGTGACTGCCTGTCCGTTGCCGGAGACCTTTTCGACACACGTTACGGCGACATGGCATCCCGCGATTTCAAGCCCGATGTGATCAGGAAAGAATTCGCCGGACTTTCAAAATCCGGCGTATCAACCCATTATGTTTACGGGAATTGCGACGATGAACATTACATGGAAGGTTATGGGCATTTCACTTCCTTCGTTTTCGAAGGTCATTCATACTTCATGAGCCATGGTCATCTTCCGCTGCCAGACACCACGGGCACCCATGTCATCATTGAAGGCCACAGCCATGTGCCGTTTCTTGACACCCTTTACGGCCTTGTCTTTCTCAACCCCGGATCTCCGGTCCGTCCAAGAAGAAGCCCTCCTTCCTACGCCCGGGTAGAGCATGGGCTGATCCGGATTCACGACTTCATGTCAGACAGGGTCATTGCCGAAACCCGGCTTCCGTTACTTTAAAAAATGACATCTACCGTTTCATGAAAAGGTTTTTGTCTATGGCTTTTTCGTAGGCGGATTCCATGCTGATTGTCTTCTTGTTGACAAGCTCCATCAGGTGCTGATCCATGGTCTGCATGCCCTGGCTTGTCCCTGTCTGAATCAGCGAATTGATTTGGGCGATTTTCGAACTCCGTATCAGACTTGCAAGAGCCGGTGAGCCGATAAGGATTTCGTTGGCGGCGCATCGTCCGCCACTCACGGTTCGTAGAAGCTGTTGAGCGATAACAGCTCGAAGAGACTCCGAAAGCATGGTTCGGGTCTGTTCCTGCTGTTCAACAGGAAAGGCATTGATGATCCGATCAATGGTTTTAGCCGCAGAATTGGTGTGAAGCGTTCCGAAGACGAGAATCCCTAATTCTGCGCAGGTCAAGGCAAGGGCGATGGTTTCAAGGTCCCTCATCTCGCCGACGAGAATGATGTCCGGATCTTCCCTACTGGCCACACGAAGGGCGTCGCTGAAACTCAGTGCGTGTGCTCCGATCTCCCTTTGCGTAAACAGGCAGCGCTTGTTGTTGTGGACGAACTCCAGCGGATCTTCGATGGTGATGATATGGGCTTCCCGCGTGGTGTTGACGTAATCGATCATGGCGGCGAGAGTCGTGGACTTGCCGCTGCCTGTGGGGCCGGTAACAAGGACCAGACCTTTTTTGTAGTCGGCTATTTTCTTCAGGGTATCCGAAAGACCGAGTTGTTCAAGGGTGAGTATGGTGCTGGGAATAATTCTGAACACAGCCCCGATTCCGCGCCGCTGGTACAGAAAGTTACACCTGAATCTCGCGACACCCTCCAGCTGATACGCCATATCCAGATCTCTGTTCGTTTCAAGATAATCCTGTTTTTCCTTGCTGAGCATTTCAAACAGAATCGCTTTGTTGGATTCGGGCGTAAGCACAGGATGATCGGTTCTTACCAGCTGACCGCCAAGCCTCAGCATGGGAGGAAAACCCACCACCATGTGAAGGTCGCTGGCCCCCCTGTCCTTGACCTCCTGGAAATACGTATCGATGGTTAGCGCCATAACCTGACTCCTCGAATAATGATGATTTGTCTTTTATTAAAAAAACAGATTCAAACCACAGCCCCAGTTTTCAATAATCATGAATTTCTTGAAGCCGCCACCGGCCCCATGGCCGCGGCCCGTGGCCCTAAAAACGCCCGGATCACCGACTCGTTTTCAGCGCTGGCAAGGGCTGTTTCTTCAGTGATGGCTTTTGTCTTGAGAAGTTCGAGGATGGATTCATCCATGATCTTCATACCAAGATTTTTGCCTGTCTGCATGAGATTGGGAATCTGAAACACCTTGGAATCCCGGATCATGCTGGCCACAGGTACGGTTCCGATAAGAATCTCCACCGCGAGAACCATCCGGTCACCATCCGAGCCGGGAAGGAGTTTCTGGGTAATCACAGCTTTCAGGGTTTCACTGAGAGCGGCTCTGACCTGAGCCTGTTCTCCCGACGGATAGGAATCGATGATCCTGTCCACTGTTTTCGGGGCATTGGTCGTGGACAGTGTCCCAAGCACCAGATGACCTGTTTCGGCGGCCGATATGGCCAGGGATATGGTTTCAAGATCTCTCAACTCTCCGATCATGATAACGTCCGGGTCTTCCCTCAATGCCGCCTTCAGGGAATTCTTGTATGACAGGGTGTCGTAATGAAGCTGACGCTGGTTCACCACCCCTTTTTTAATGGGATGAACAAACTCCACCGGATCTTCAACGGTAAGAACGTGGTGTGCTCTCCGTTCGTTGATATAATCCACCATGGCCGACAACGTGGTTGTTTTTCCCTGTCCGGTAGCACCTGTCACAAGAATGAGTCCCTGATGGTTGTCGAGAATTTTGGTCACCACATCGGGAAGACCCAGGCTTTTCAAAGTTGGGATTTCAAGGGGAATGACCCTGAACGTCGCACTCATCCCTTTCTGGTGCATCATGGCACTGCCCCTGAATCGACCGAGCCCTTCAATTTCGTAGGAAAAATCAAGCTGGAGATTTTTATCAAAGTTTTCTTTCTGAGCGTCGTCAAGAAGCTCGAAAACCAGTTTTCTGCACAATCCGGGAGTCAGCGGGGGGCTTTTCGACTTCATCAGTTTACCGAAACGCCGCATAATAAAAGGTTCGAACGGAACAACATGAACATCCGACGCCTTCATTGAAACGGCGATTTTAAACACCTTGTCAAGATCGGCCATAGGTGCCTCCTTATCATTCGTCAAACAGGACGGGATGACCCGTCACATCATCGATTGCGATGAAATAAACCTAAACGGCGAAACCGTTCACAGTCACTTTATTTTATAATATTTTTGAAGGACGTTGTTCTTGTCTCAGACAGGCTTTTTCCAGACCGTGTGTTCGCGCGAAACATAAAGAAGATCACAAAGGTAGCCGTTTGTTTCCACATCATGGATTTCATAAAACCGGCCGTGCTCGTTCTGAAGAAAATCGGAAACCCTGTCATAGCCTGTCACGTTTACATCGCCTTTGACCATGGCACCATTGATCAGCCTGAACATCAGAGTCTGCCAGTTTCCCACTTTCTGACCGTCGTATTTTTCTCTTGAATTGACCCACAGCACCTGTTTTTTGGACAGCATCAGGGTGTCGGCCCCTTTCATGCCGTCAATCAGACAATCGTACATCACGATGTCCGGTTCAGGTCCCTGAAGGTATGCCGCGATACTTCTTCCCAGGACGTTGATGCATCCGGTAATTCGGCTGTTGTCTGCTGTGAGGACGATGATTTCATGATCCTGCTTCGGGTAGTCGCTCATAAGAATCTCCTTTGTTATCAACCCTGAATAACATCCGGGATCTTTCTCGATATTATGACATTTTTAAAAATCTGACAAAGGAATCGTGTCATCCACGGCAGGCCAGAAAATAATCTGCCGCGACACGATTGAAACCGTAGGCCAGTTCTGTTTTCGCGATGTCATCTTCTTTGAACCATCGCAAAGCCTGGCCTTCCGTTAAAACAAGTTCATTGCTGTCATAAGGACAAAAAGACTGATACACGTATTCGACACGATCATGGAAATCGTAAACCCTGAACAGCTGGGTTTCACCGATATCCAGGCCGATTTCCTCCTTCATTTCCCTGACGATGCACTCCTCAGGCGTTTCCCCCTCCTCCACATGTCCCCCCGGAACATCCCACATGTTGGCATAAGGAAGTCCGGGTTTGTCATCACGAAGAAACAGAAGCAGTTCATTTTTTTCGTTGAAAAAAAGAATACTGGCCCCTTTTCGTTTCATGATTTCCCAGTGAACACAGTTGCCTGCATGATTTATTAAGATATAAACGGTTTGAAACTCAATTGGCTGATCATCGCGATCGCGATAAGGTCATGTTTACAATGCAAAACTATAAAATCAACCTGCTGATCATCGACCAGCAGGTTTGAAGTGTTCAATCTTTGCTTGAATCGGCGGTGTAAATGATAATTTTTCTCAAACGTGGAAGAAAGATAAACATCAGAGTTTCCTTGACCCAATCCTTGTAAGCCTGACTCGAAGAATCGAGATTGAGGAACTGGGCGTAAGTGGAACTGGCCCCCAGATAATTCGTCGCCACGACGGTAAAGCTGTATACGAAGCGGCGGACATCTTCATCGGGTGCGGTGTAATTGATTTTATCCTTGAACGTTTCAAGAAAATTTTCATGAAAAGCCGTGTACTTTTCAGCCCCTGGGAAATTGCCGAAATCTTCCACGTGGGCTGTGTTCTGCATCAACAGCCTGAACAGATCAGGCGAATTGAAATGAAAATCGAACAATCTGTCGAGAAAGAGGGAAAAACTCTTTCCGATGGTCATTGTTTCAAGATCTTTGTACCAGGAATTTGCAAAAACTTTAATTTCATCAAGCAGCTCATCCACAACGGCGTCGAAAAGGCCCGCTTTTTTCGGAAAGTAGTAATGAATAATCGGATGATCAAAGTTCCCCGCTTTGCCGACCATTCGTACACTTGCCGAATGATAAGGATGGTTTGAAAAAACTTTACGCGCAGCCTGAAGGATTCGTTTTCTTGTATTTTCCCCTTTCCTGGTATTTTTCCAGTCGTCACTCATTTTTTTAGATTTCCCCTGTTTTAGTTATTGACAATTAAGACAGCCCGAATTTATATGCACTTCACTGAATTGTCAAGCATTTCAATAATTAATTAGGCACATCCTGAATTGCATGAAAAAAATGGAGCCTTTTTTTAATGATATCATCACTCAATGACAGTACCGCATAATGCGCAAGCTTTCCATCCTGATTCCATAGAGTTACCACAGGATTTGCACCGTGCGGCGATTCTGTATCCGCAATACGGGCAGTGGGGGTACCGTTCAGCAAGCAAGGCTTGGCATTTTGGACACTCGACTGACATGATGTTCTGTGGGCCAAGGACCCGCAACACTTCTTCACAGGTGGTTTTCCCCTGCCGGATTTTATCGATACCGTCTTCGATAAGGGTTTTCATCCCCGACAGACGGCTGGCTCTCAGGAGTTCCGATTCTCCGGCTCCTTTATGAATCAGCTGTTTGATCTCGTTGTCGATACGGAACACTTCAAAAAGACCGACCCGGCCAGCATACCCTGTATGGTGGCAACGTTCGCAACCGATGCCTTTAAAAGATTTGAAATCTTCGGTTTTTGGATCCAAGCCAAGTGATGCAAGAATTTCGACACTTGTATTATCATCTTTTACGCAATGGGGACAGATTTTTCTGACCAGCCTCTGGGCGATGATGCCGATCATGGCATCGCATATGACATAGGGTTTGATTCCCATGTCTTTTAAGCGGGTGATGGAGGCCACGCTGCCGTTGGTGTGAAGGGTGCTGAGAACAAGATGGCCCGTCAAAGCTGCATGAAAGGCGATTTCCGCCGTTTCGAAATCCCTGATTTCTCCGAGCATGATCACATTGGGGTCCTGACGCAAAATGGCGCGAAGAACCGTTGAAAACGTCAAACCAATTTTTTCGCGCACCATGACCTGCTCAGCCATGCTCATGAAATATTCCACAGGATCTTCGATGGTTGTGAAATTTTTCGTGATCGTTGCATTTTTTTGAAGAAGGGCGTAAAGACTGCTGGTTTTACCACTCCCTGTTGGCCCCGTGGTGAGGAGACAGCCCTGGGGCTGACTGATCAGTTGTCTGACGATTTTAAGATCCCGTTCGGACATGCCCAGATCATCAATATCCTTGATGGATGAATTCCGGTCCAGGATTCTCAGAACGATTTTTTCTCCATTGATGGTGGGCAAGGTTGAAAGACGCATGTCCACCATTTTCGCCGATGTTTTCACCGTCACACGTCCATCCTGGGGACGTCTTCGTTCAGCGATATCCAGTTCTGCCATGACTTTGATCCGTGATACAATGGAAGGGTGCATGGATATGGGAACATGGATCTTGTCCTGGAGAAGACCGTCGACACGGTATCTGACCATAAGAAACTTGGTCTTGGGTTCAATATGCACATCCGAAGCACCATGACGCAGGGCATCGGAAATAATGGCGTTCACGATCCTAATAGCCGGAGGCTGGTCTTTTTCACTGAAGATTTCATCGAGCCCGAGGTCATCGTCATCATCGATGATGATCTCGATGGTTTCCGTCGGGTCAGACATGTTCATTTCAGTGATCAGAGCGCCGGTGTCGTCATTGTCCTCACCATAGACCTCGTTCATTTTGGATCTGATTGACCCCGGCTCCGCGTAAACAGGAATCACGGGCATCCCCGCAATGAATCTCAGATCATCGGTCTTTGTGAAATCGCTGGGATCCCCCATGGCGACGATCAGCTTCCCCTCGCTCCGTTTCAACGGAATCAATATGTTTTTTTTACATATATCTCTGGGAATCAGTTCGGCAAGAGCCAGTGGAACCTGAAATTGAGCCGGATCGACCTCATCGATATTCAGTTCGGACTGAAACACTTTTGAAAGAGACTTCCCGTCGCACAAGCCCATATCCATCAATATCAGCGGTAGAATCGTATTGTTTCTCGCCTGTTGAGCCAGAGCCTGATCCAGCTGATCCTGGCGAATGATCCGACGTTTGACAAGGGCCTTGCCGATCTGACTTCGATGGGTGTTGGCAAACCGGCTGAGCTGGGAAATCTTTTTTTGCTGACTGGCCTTCTCTTTCTTTAATTCCTTGTTTTCCTGAATCAGATCATACTGTTCGAGGGCAAGTCCGACGGTGAGACGCAAATCTTCATCATTCCATGGCTTTGTAATGAATTTATAAACAGCCCCTTCATTGACGGCTCCCATGATGGCATTCACATCCGCATAGCCTGTGAGCATGATCCGGATAATATCGGGATAGAGCTGCTTGACTTTCGTCAGCATTTCCGCCCCTGTCATTCCCGGCATTCTGTGATCGGAGATGACAAGCTGGATTTTTTCTTTTTCCAGAATCGAAAAAGCCTCGATCGCCGAACCGGCAAGCCAGATGTTGTAATTCTCCCTTCGGAAAAGACGTTTCATGGAATGAAGGACATTTTCTTCGTCATCGACAAAAAGAAGGCCGTACCGTTTAGCGTCACGGATGTCGGATTCGTCTGAACGAACGGATCCTTCTTTTTTTTCATCCTTACCCAGAAAGAGGGACGAAAGACTGGCCATGAATTTTTCCTGTTCAGTTCTTAATGTTCAAAACAGCCGTGTACCGGCAGTCTGACAGTAAACACAGTACCCACACCCCATTGGCTGTCCACGTTGATCATGCCATGATGCTTTTTCACGATATTGTATACCAGATTCAGACCCAAACCTGTTCCTTTTCCAACGTCTTTGGTTGTAAAGAACGGATCAAATATCTTCGGCAGTATTTCTTCCGGGATACCGTGTCCGTTATCTTTCACAAAGAACTCCACCCATTCACCCTGGTCACGTGTACCGATTTCTATTTCCCCGTGTTTGTCGATAGCCTGTGCCGAGTTCATCAGAAGATTCATGATGACCTGATTCAGTTGCCTGGCATAGCAATAGATTCTGGGTATAGGCTCATATGATCGCTTTACTGTGGTTTTGTATTTCAGTTCGTTCCAGATCATGTTCAACGTGGATTCTATGCATTGAACAAGGTCGGCATCGGTAGGATTTTCTTCACCGGGATGGGCGAAATCCTTTAAATCAGAGACGATTCTATTGATTCTTTCCGCTCCGTCCAGGGATTCGTCAAGCAGATGAGGAAAGTCATCAAGAATATAGTCCATATCAAGTTCGCTGACATTATCTTTGAGTTCCACTATCGAAGCTGCCATTGAATCATTATGGCCCTGAGCTTCAAAGGCAGGTCCCACCTTTTCCATCCAGCCGGCAATGAGATCGGAGGCTTTTCTGATATCCGAATAATAATCTTTGAGGGTTCTCAGATTGCTGGTTATGAACCCCATGGGATTATTGATCTCATGGGCCACTCCGGCTGCAAGATGGCCGATGGACGCCAGTTTTTCCTGATGCATGACATACGCCTGGGCCTCTTTGACTTCCTTGGTTTTACGTAAAACCTCCTTTTCAAGACTCTCAGCAAGATGGCGGTATTTTTTTTCCGATTTTTCCAGAAGTTCCGTCTTCATCACAATTTCTTGGTACGAGTCGGTGACCACTTGTGAATGAAGGCCTGAACTCATCAGTGTCCGATAATAACATGCAATCACCTGCTCCACCATCTTCCCTGCAAAACGGCACCAGGCGATTTTCGATGCGGATTCCATCATCATGGATTCAGGGAAGCCCACCATCATAAAAGCAAGGATTTCAAAGTCATGGTTCAAAGGAACGATGACGTCTCCCATATCATTCATAAAGGTATCAGAGCCGTCGATATCTTCCATTTTACAGTGTTTTTCATCGGATACAGCCGGAAATATGCAGACTCCGTTTTTGTCGAAAACGAAAAAACGGTTGACTCCGGCATCCGTCAGCCACCGATGAAGAGAACTGAAAAAAGATGAAGGCATCAGCTCATGAACACTGTATTCCCTGTCAAATGGCTGTTCTGCATGGCTCTGAGCCTGGTTTTCTTCCGAGTTATCCATGTATTCTCATCCTTGTTTCAAACAGCATTGCACAATCGAAGAAAATCCTTTTCATGAATTCCGTATGCCGAAGACAGTTCCAGAATCTCGTCAAGACGGAGGTAACACAAGGCCATGACTGTCCTGAACGTTTCAACCACACCTTTTCCTTGCAGCGCCGAGGCAAAAACAATGGGAATGCCTGATGGCCCCCAGGTTTCAATAATTTTTTCTTCGGATTCCACAGAGGCCAGATCCCTTTTGTTGAACTGGACCACAAGAGGCAGATTTGAAAAATCGATCCCGAGCCGCCTGCAATTGTTCTCCAGATTCTCAAAACTTTCGGCGTTGTTTGTCGACTGCCCGGTCTGGGAGTCCGCCACGAAAACAACGCCGTCCGTTCTGGACAAGACCGCTTTACGGGTGGCGTCATGGGCCACCTGACCCGGTACAGTAAACAGTTTAACAACAACCCTGAACCGGCTGTCCGTGGTTATGGAAAGAGGGAGCAGATCAAAAAAAAGCGTTCTGTCCCCTTTTGTGTCAAGGCTCATCAATTCGCCTTTTTCCCCGCCGGTCAGCTGATCGTGAAGGCCGATCAGGTTGGTTGTTTTTCCGCTCAGAGCGGGCCCGTAATACACGATTTTCACGGTGAGTTTTTTCCCGGACTCACTGATTTCGGCCATACCCCATCATTCTCCTCTTATATAACCTCCGGAATAAAAGTCACAATCACCCCTTTTCCTGAAAACTGCCCTGACAGCGGGGCGATATAGACAACATACCGTCCGCCCGGCATATCGTATCCCTCAAGGCGTTCTTCGGTGTCACCGGAGATTGAGGCCCTGACTTTTTCCATCATGGACGGCTCCACATAATCACCCAGATTGTCGCCGATCACGATGTGCTTTCCGTCTCTGAATATGAGATTCGAAACGTTTCTGTTCTCAAGAACAATGATATTCTCCTCGCTGACACCAAGTATGGGAAACGGGATATTTTCAAGAATGGCCTGTGACAGTTCAAGAGCCTGATTTCTGAGTACAAGTTCCCGTGTTCTTTTTTCAACCTTGTCTTCAAGCTCATCGTTCAGTTGTTTAAGAATATCGTTTTGGTGGATGACGGTCCGCGTCAGGTGTTCGTTGGCCTTGATCAGATCGTACTGATCCAGAGCCTTTCGTATCTCAAGTTTCAAATTGTCGTCGTTCCAGGGTTTCAAAAAAAACTTATAGATATGCCCCCTGTTGATGGACTCGGTGATGGCGTCCACCTCGGTGTAACCCGTGAGGATGATACGGATCACGTCAGGATATCTCTCCTTGATTTCAGCAAGAAACTCGGTTCCGTTCATTTCAGGCATCCGCTGGTCCGAAATCACGAGATGGACATCATTTTTCGACAAAATTTCAAGCCCTTCCCTTCCGCTTGACGCGGTGAGCAACTCGTAATTTTCTTTACGCAGCAGTCTTTTCAATGTCTGGAGGATGTTCACTTCATCATCCACGCAAAGAACGGTGTGGCGTATTGCAGGAAGGGTTCCATTGAGATCCTGTCCGTCACTCATGATGATCATGCTCCTTTGTATGAATGAAAAACTCGCAGGCATCCCGGATCACATCCATGACATCCGGAAACCAGTTCACGGATGTCTGGAACAGATGGTCGAGCTTCTTCTCTAAAGATGGGGCGACGCTTGATAACACAGGATCAACTTTTTCCCTGACCGGATTGAAGGACGATGGAAAATTCCGCCTGACAATGATGTCTCCCAGATGTATCAGGGTCAGAAGCTCCGGGTTTACAGCGTATTTGTTCGGTGTATGATGGTATTTCAATGTATCACAGAGAGCAGGCGGCAACTGCCACCGTTTTGCCATGATTTCAGCGATTTTATTATGCCGGAGAGGAATGGTTTCATGTTCAGCCTGATAGATGGAAATCCTTTTTTCCATGACCTTGTGCATGATTGCAGACAGAATGTCCGGAAAATACCGAGCCATGATGATCAGTCCTATATCGTGAAGAAGTCCTCCCACAAAGCAGTCATCCGGGTCCTGCATCCGCGCTTTTTCAGAAAGATATCGGCTCGTGATGGCCACGGCCACAGAATGGGTCCAGAAATCCTGAATGTTGAAGTCCATGCCGGCGTCATCGATGGTCAGGCTTTCAAAGACGCTGACGGATAAAACCACGTTCCGGACGGAATTAAAACCCAGCCTCACCACAGCCTCCTGCACAGAGCTCACCCTCGAACGCACTCCGAAAAATGACGAATTCACAAGTTTCAGCAGTTTCGAGACGATCACCTGATCCTTCTCGATGGTTTGACTCAGCCTGTCCACCGTGATGCGGTCATTGGCAAGCATTTTATTCACTTCGAATGTGATGACAGGAAGCGTTGGAAGGTCCTTGATCTCGCTGATCTTTTTGATCATGTCATCGGAACTCAGGATATACATAGGAAGATCCTTAAAAAAAAATATGGATAATACTCCAGCAGCCGTTACCCGATTATTTCACAAGAATATAAAAAACATCCGACACTTCATGGTTTGCTACGATCACGGAGAGTTTATCGATGATGCGCTCTGTCAGTTCGGTTTTGTGGGGAAGGATAAACCGGCCTTTGAGTGAATAAATGGGCCGAGTCAGAACAAGCCCCGGTTTCAGTTCACTGATCGTCATCTGCCGTTCACGAACCACGGTAATGCCTCTGTCGTTCAAGACATCGAGAAACACTTTCACCACGTCCGGATCAAACTCCGTAAACACATTTTTTTTAACGAAGATGATCACCGCCTGCCTGATACGATCCTCCTCGGATTCATATTCCGTCATCGTGGACAGATCGGCGAAAATTTTATCCCTGGTGTTGTCGCCTTTCCTGAACCTGTATGCCGTTGTCATCCGGTCATACGTATCGGCCACGGCAAGAATCCTGGACCCCAGGGGTATGTCCCGTTCAAAAAGCCCGTCAGGATACCCTTTGCCATCGTAACGTTCGTGATGATGCCGGATAATGCCCCCCACATCGTCAAGCCTGTTGATAAAGGCCAGAATGCTCTGGCCTTCCACGGGATGCCTTCTGTACAGTTCTTCCTCTTCTTTTGAACTTCTCCGGTTCCAGTGTTTTTCAGTGAGATCGCCCGAAAGTCCCAGAGTTCCGATATCGTGAAGTATGGCGGCGATTTCAATCTGTGTTATTTCTTCCTCGGCAAGTTCCATTTTTCTGCCCATGGCCACGGCAAGCTCACTGACACGTTTTCCATGTCCCTTGTTAAATGGCGAATGCATTTCCGTCAGCGTTGCCAGAGCACGGACCGTGTTGAAAAAATTCAGCTCAAGCTCTTTGTTGAGATACTCCAGAGCCTTGTTTTTTTCAGTGATTTCCTTTGCACGTTCTTCGATTTTTCTTTCCATGTCACGGCCGAAATCGTAAAGCTGCCTGTTCTGTTTTCGGGTCAACGCCAGCAGATTTCGGTTTTCAAGAACAAGATCGTATTGTTCAAGCCCCCATCGGACCTGCAGCATCAGATCGTCATCATTCCAGGGTTTGGTCAGATAACGGTGAATTTCTCCCTTGTTCACTGCAGCGACGATGGCGTCCATTTCAGAATAACCGGTCAACAGGAAACGCATGGCATCCGGGCAGATCACCCTTGCTTTTTCAAGGAAAGCAGCCCCGTTCATTCCAGGCATTTTCTGATCGGAAACGATGAGGGATATGGAATGCTCTTTTTTTTCAAGAACCGAAAGAGCCTCCGCGCCTCCCTGTGCGGTCAAAACCGTTAAACCGCTTTTTCGGAACAAACGCACAAGGGATTTCAGGATGGACTCTTCATCGTCTACAAACAGAACCGTATGTTTCGCCATTTCAATCATGGCTGAATCCATTTTCAGTGTGATGTTTCTTGCCCATAAGACCAGCGTCACCGCGACTTTCTTCAAGAACGTTGAAAAAAGCGGTCAGGATGTCCGGATCAAATTTTTTCCCGGATAGTTTTGCCATTTCCTCCATGGTTCTGGCCATATCCCAGGCTTCCTTGTAAGGCCTTTTACTCGTCAGGGCGTCATAAACGTCGGCCACGGCGACGATTCTGGCAGATACAGGAATCTGTTTTCCCGACAGTCCGTCAGGGTAACCGGACCCGTCCCAGTTTTCATGGTGCCACCTCGCGATTTCCCTGGCGATGGCGTAATATTTCTTTTTTCCGAGAATCTTTTCACCGGCAAGGGTATGTGCCCGCATAATGATCCACTCTTCATCATCCAGCGCTCCGGGTTTATTGAGAATTTTGTCCGGAATATGAATTTTTCCCACATCGTGAATCACACTGAAAAGACTGATGGTTTCGGACAACGAATCGGACAGCTTCAATTCACGGCATATGGCATAGGAGACCTTTTGTATGCGGAGCAGGTGATCGCCGGTTTCCTTGTCTTTTTCTTCAGCTGCGGTGGCGAGCATCATGACCCCTTCACGCAGCGCGTCTTCCAGCATTTCCGTTCGTTGACGGACTTTGATTTCAAGTTCCTCATTTAACATGCTGAGTTCTTTGTTCTTGTCCTGGATCAGCATCTGATAATGTTTATTTTCAGCCATAAGGTTGTAATAATCAAAGGCATTCCGCAAGATAGCCCTGATTTCCTGGGCAGGCCAGGGCTTGATCAGATACCCGAACAGGCGGTGTTGATTGATGGCTTTGAGGGTGGTGTCCATGGTCGCCTGTCCGGTATGAAGAATCTTGACAATATGATCATACGTGCCTGCCATACGCTCAAACAAGGCCAGTCCGTCCATACCGGGCATGCTGAAGTCAGACACCACCACGGCGATATCGTTTTCAGACAGCACCCTCAGCCCTTCTTCGCCGGAACCCGCGGTAAAAATCGTATAACCTTCTTTTTTTAGAAGGCTTTTCATCACAGTGACAGCTTCGGCCTCATCGTCGATCAACAGCAGATTGGTGTTTCTTTCCATATGATTTTCTCTCCCGGAATACGATTCATCCATTGTAATCAAAGGCGACATCATTCCATTTTCCTGACAGGCAGAACGATGGTGAATTCAGTCCCTGTTCCTGGTTCGCTCCAGAACTCGATGCTTCCCTTATGTTTTTTGATAATGTTATAAACCACATTCATTCCCAGGCCTGTTCCTTTTCCCACCTCTTTTGTCGTAAAAAATGGATCGTATATCCTTGACTGATTCTTTTTCTCTATACCGCACCCGTTATCCCTGATGCGGATTCGAATTCCGGAAGGAACGAAATCCGTGGTTATGACAATTTCTCCCATGGGATTTTGAATGGCCTGGGCTGAATTCAGCAGCATGTTCATAAAAACCTGATTCAACTGCTGGGGATAACACACAAGCTCCGGCAGAACGCCGAATTCTTTTTTCACCACCGCCTTGTATTTTATTTCATTCCAGATCACGTTGAGTGTGGATTCGATGCAGACGTTGATGTCTGCCTCCTGCATGGTTTCTTCACCGGGATGTGCGAAATCTTTGAGATCCATCACGATTTTCTTGATCCGTTCAAGACCTTCCCCGGACTCTTTCATAAGATCGTCGATGTCTTTTATCACATAATCCAGATCGATAGCCTTTTCATAGGCCTTTATGTCCTCGATTTCGACCATTACATCTTTTCCGCAATCCTGCGGCGTTTTCTTCTTAATCATTTCGGACAGATTTCTGTACCTGGCAATCAATCCATGGATATCTTTATGGTATTCAGCCAGGGATTTCAGATTGCTGCTGACAAAACCCGTGGGATTGTTGATCTCATGGGCCACTCCTGCTGCAAGCTGCCCCACGGAAGCCATTTTTTCAGATTGAAGAAGCTGGGTGCTGGCCTTCTTGTATTGGTCTTCAAGCTTGATGATTCGAAGCCCGGTCCTGATCCTTGCCCGGAGTTCTCCCACATTGAGGGGTTTTACCAGAAAATCATCGGCGCCGGCCTTCAACCCTTCGATGGTGTCCTCCTTTTCGCCGCGTGACGTGATCAGTATGATGTATGTATACGAATCGACATCATTTTTTCTTATTTTGTGACACAGATCAATGCCTGACAAACCCGGCATTTCCCAGTCCGTCACAACAATCCGGGCACCTGAAGCCCTGAAAAGATTCCAGGCTTCATTCCCGTTTTCTGCGATAAGGATATTGAAATCAAGATCCGATAGAAGTTTCAGAACAAGCTTTCTCGCCACAATATCGTCATCAGCAAATATGATTTTAATGTTTTCCATATCTTCCCCGATGCTCGTTCATATCCAAGATGCTTGATTTGTCAAACCGGAAGAATGATGGTAAACGACGTGCCCACGCCCACCGTACTTTCAACAGTTATGGTTCCGTTATGTTTTTCAATGATATTGTAAGCCACATGCATACCAAGTCCCGTTCCCTTGCCCACATCCTTGGTCGTGAAAAACGGTTCGAAGATCCTGGAGAGGTTTTTTTCAGGAATACCCACTCCGGTATCTTTTATCGTCACTTCAACATGATTTCTCAAGTTTCTGGTGATTATATTTACACAGCCTTTTTTTTCGATGGCATGTGCCGCATTGACGAGAATGTTCGCGAACACCTGGCTGAGCTGTTGAGGATAGCAAGGGATATCGGGGAGTGTTTCGTAATCTTTCTTCACAGTGACTTTGTATTTCAATTCATTCCATACGACGTTCAGCGTCATGTCGATATTGGCATTGATATCTGTAAACACGGGTTTGTCATCGCCGGGATGGGCGAACACTTTCAGATCGTGCACAATTTTTTTTATTCGTCCGACACCTTCCTCGCTCTCCGAGATCAGGCTCCGGATATCGTTGAGGATATAATCGATATCCACGGCTTCTTCGAGATCACGTGCTGCATCTGTGGAAGGTTTTAACATGCCAACGTTTTCACATTCCTTACGCAGATTTCTGTAAGACGTAATGATGTTCAGGATTTCATCGACATATCCCCGCAAGATATTGAGATTACTGCCTACAAACCCCGTGGGGTTGTTGATTTCATGGGCGACTCCGGCGGCAATCTGACCGATGGCCGCCATTTTCTCCAGCTGAAACAGATGGCGCTGGGTTTTTTCAAGTTCTTTGGTCTGCTCAAAAATCTTCTGTTTTAATTTTTCCTGATAAAGCCTGTTTTCATTTTCGAGCCTTTGTTTCTCGTCATTCAAATGTTTTACATCCAGAGCCTGCTTGATCGATCGAGCAACCGACTCGGGCTTGAGAGGTTTTTCCAGGTAATCGAAGGCCCCCAGATGCAACGCCTTTTTTGCCGACTCCAGACTCGGGTCACCTGTGATCATGATAACCGGAAGGTCTTTGAATTTTTTTTTAATTTTTCTAAGAAGGTCTATTCCGCTCAGTCCCTTGAGATGAATATCGAGAACAACGGTGGAGATTGGAATTCTGTCGATCAAACCCATGACTTCATCGACGCGGTCCGTGCAGTGAACCTTACAGGTATCAGGATCTAATAGAGCTTGAAACAAGCGGCATATCAATTTTTCGTCGTCGACAACGAGGATCTCCGGCATAGTCTCTCCTTATGTTTTGGCTTTGGGCCATTGAACCGGGAATCGCGATGTTAATGGTCAAGACTGTTAAAATGAATCAAATCAAATGAATCGCAACTGCAATTGAGGATATTGAATCTGGTGTGTTTTTTAATAAAATTTAACACAGCAAGGATAAGAAGGAAAGGATTGAAACTGCGCCGTTCAAGAAGATCCTTAAAAGGTCAGTCCTTTGACTTCACGTTTCTTTCTGCCTGTCATTGTACTTGACACTCAAAAAAGCTTCCGTGTATAGACGGATCATAATTTTCCAGCAGGTCAATTTTCGAATCATTCAACAAGGACACATGCCATGAACCAGACGCCCAAGCTGGTGAACAACCTGACATTCGTGCTTCACGCTGTTTGGGGGAAACCCCTTCTTGCGCTCAGGGCATTCCGCTTTTTTCTTCTTAAGGCAGCAGGCAGAAAACCTGTAAGGGGCATGGATATCGCCGTGTCTTACGACTGCAATCTGGCTTGCCCCCACTGCAACGTGGCTTTTCAGAAATCACCCTCGCGAAGGGAAATGACGGACCGGGATATCATCAGGGCCATCGGTGAACTCAAAAATCAGGGCGGATTCTACGTGACATTCACCGGCGGCGAAATCCTGCTTAAAACAGACCGCCTGAAAACCATTATCGACGCTTCCGGAAAAAACTCCATGCTGTACCAGGTCCAGACCAACGGCATCCTCCTTGACGACATCATGTGCCGGACGCTTAAATCCATGGGTATCGACAACATCCAGATCAGTTTCGACACCTTTCACGAAACCGATTCCTGGCCGAAGGTTCTTGCCCTGAAACTCCGCCAGCTCCGCATGGTCCGGAAACACGGCATGGACGTTTTTTTCACATGGCTGGCGTCACATCCTTCACTTGCCGGCCATGAAATCCGGGACATCATCCGTTTTTCAAAAACCCACAAGGTCAAAATCGGCCTCAACTTCGCCGTGCCCCAAGGGCGGTGGAAAAATAACAGGACCATGCTGCTGTCCCCAAAGGACAGCCTCGCCCTGCGCCGGATATCACGATCCAATCCCTATCTTTATATCGATCTCCAAAACAACCTGATGAACTACGGCTGCCCGGCGTTTTCGGAACGTTTTCACATCAATGCCTACGGGGATGTCCAGCCCTGCACGTTTTTCCAGATCTCTTTCGGAAACTTCCGAACGGAAAACCTTGTAAATATCCTTAAAAAAGGGCGGGAGAACGCATTGTTCGCGGGTTATCCCGATCATTGCCCCCCGGCGGAAAACCGCGAATACATCGAAAAATGGTATTCCCGATGCTGGTCACGGTTCCCGGTCCCCGCAGATGAATTTTTTGATACCTCAAACGCCCCGGCCTGCGCGGTGTGCGGAGCTTCTGTCACCCGTCCGTTTCTGTCCGGTTTGAAGGAAGTTGAATACGGTACTGACTGGCAGGGAGTCATCATGGCCTGCCCTGCCTGCGGCCTGATTCAACAGACGCCCATGCTGTCAGTAACGGACGCCCTCGCAGAATACCCCGTAGAATACATCCACTACAACCCGTCAACCACCAGCCTCAAATCATGGCTTATGAAAATATACATGGGCCGTACCGTGCGTCTTCTGAAAAAACTGAACGTCGGAAAAGGGGCAAGGCTTCTGGATATCGGTTGCGGAGCCGGTGAAAAACTGGCAATCCTCAGAGACAGCCTCAGCCTCGATGTCCTGGGTGTGGAGCCACACCCCCAGGCTGCAGATAAAGCAAGAACCCTTTTCGGACTTCAGGTGGCGGATGGTTTTTTTTCATCAGCGGACTACACCGAAAACAGTTTTGATGTGGTACGAATCAACCATGTGATCGAGCATGTTCCGGATCCTGTGGGTCTTTTGGACGATATTCACCGCGTTCTCAAGCCGGGCGGAGTTCTGGTGGGCGAAACGGAAAACATCGACTGCCCGAGTTTCAGGATTTTCGGCAGGTACTGGGCCCTTCTCCATCTGCCCTATCATCTGGTTCTGTTTACGGAAAAAACACTGACCGAGACATTCAACCGCAGCCGTTTCAAATCGGTTCATGTGGAAAGCACCGGCGACGCTCCGGCCTGGTCCCTGTCTTTGCAGAATTTTTTACGGCGTAACCTGCCGAAAGACCGGAGAAACTCATCCCGGATGAAAGGCTATATCCCCCTCACCCTGGCATCGGTCTCTCTGTCCGCCCTTGAAACCCGGCTGTCCGGAGGTCCCGTTCTTGTTTTTCACGCCATCAAAACACCAGACCCAGCGAAGAAAGCTCACATGACGCTGGGGAATATGGTTTGAAACAGCTTCAGATTCACCGCGGGAAAAGCATAGGAAGGAATATCGGAAGGCGTGATCCACATGAACGGCTGATGTTTAAGATCCTTTTCCCGCTGGGCTCCAACCGTGCAGGAAAACACGGAAACATGGATTTTGAAATGGGAATACACGTGAGAAGCCTGAGCCGCCATGCCACAGACCTCCACCGTGAGTCCCAGTTCTTCCCGGCATTTTCGTAACATCGCCGTTTCTGCCGACTCATCCCCTTCGGCTTTACCGCCGGGAAGTTCCCACAAACCGGCCAGATGTCCTTTGCTGGGACGCTTCTGGATCAGGAACCGTCCGTCTTTCATTATCAGGGCCAGTCCCACCGGGTATTGGGGGATTTTCATTTTTTTTGGAGAAAAGGGATAAAGCGATATGTCCCGATGCTGAAAAGCCCTGCACAGATCGTTCAACGGGCATTCTCCACACAGTGGCTTTTTGGGCGTACAGACAAGTGCCCCAAGCTCCATCACCGCCTGGTTGAAATCACCGGGAGAGTCTGATGGAATCAGGGCGGCCATCATATCGCGGATCAGCATTCGGGTCTTTGTTTTGGTTGTGTCGTCGGCGATACGGTAAATCCTTGTGATCACGCGGATCACATTCCCGTCCACCACCGGCAGAACATGGCCGTAGGCAATGCTCATCACCGCGGCCGTTGTGTAATCGCCCACACCGGGAAGACGTCTGAAAATGTGGGGATCATCCGGGATCCGGCCACCGTAATCGGCGCAGACATCCCGAACAGCCGCGATAAAATGATGACAGCGCCTGTAATATCCCAGCCCCTCCCAAAGTTTCAAAACATCGTCTTCAGGGGCTTTTGAAAGGGATTCAGGATCTGGAAAGACTTCGATAAAACGCTGGTAATAGGGGATCACCGTGTCAACCTGGGTTTGCTGAAGCATCACTTCAGACAGCCAGATCATGTAAGGATCTTTCGTCTCCCGCCAGGGCATGGCCCTTCTGTTGGCACCGAACCAGGATAACAGTTTTTCGGCGAATGCATCGGAATGTACCGGAACGACCATCAGTCAAGAATCTTTCGAAGGCGTTTATCCATGGTGAAATCCTGGACAAGCCCCTCTTCCCATTTTCTGACGCTGTCTTCACAAACGTTCATCAGATCTGCCAGCTGTTTCCGGGTCAATGCCCTTTTTTTCCTCAATGATTCGATGTCGCAACCCGTGAGCAGTCCTGTCTTCTTCCTGTACTCCTCTGCTATGGCTTTCTGAGTTTCGGAGGCCTGGAAAACCGTTCCCACTTCGATGCCGCAGCAGGGGCAGACATACGCCGAAGATTCCACATGAACATCCACTCCGTTGCAGCAGGCAGATTTCATCCGTGTGGTGAGGTTCATGTCCCCTTTGCCGCACGGGCATTTTTTCGTACTCATGATTTGTCCCCCTTGTTCCTGTTTTTGTGAAGCGAAATCAGAAAAAGTTCCTGGTCGAACAGCGTGAATTTCAGATAAATCCGACACTTGAACCGCTCTGAAGGGGCTCTGAAAGGAAACAGCTCGCTCATGATGATCTTATTCTCATAAGATCTGGACGGTGGTCTTTTTCCCACATAATGCTCGGGAGTGGTTGATGAAAGTACGGCAAGAAGGACATCAACGAGTTCCGATTCGAGTAGATAACCCAGCTGAATGGCGTCGGACGCCACGGCCTCGGGATTCACGAGGTTCACCAGGCCCTTTTCCACTGCGGATCTGGCTTCATTGAGCTTGTTGTCCAGCTCTTTGTATGTAGGTCTGTTCACGGTTTTTAGCCTCCCATGGTATTTCTGCTTCGTCAGCTCCTATCATAAAAACACGTTGAATTCAAAAGCATAAAAACCATGCTGATCGCCAAAAAAAACGGGGCGGACCATAGGCCCGCCCCAATTGAATCATAACCTGAAATTTAAAGAACATAAGACTCTTGCGCGAAACATCAGGATGTTTTGAATCGATCCATCATCTGGCTGAATTCTTCGGCCATTTTGTTGAGGCTTTCCGAGCTGTTTTTAACCGTGAGGCTTGTTTTCGACATTTCATCCGACAACCGGCTCACCTGGGCGATGTCTTTCGCCACTTCGGATGCCACAATGGACGTTTCCGAAACATTGGATGAGACTTCCCGGATTCCGATGGAGGCCTGGCCCACATTACCGGCGATTTCACGGGTGGTATGAGCCTGTTCGTCAATGGCTGTGAATATTTCGCCCACAATCTCGTTGACACGGATGACTGAGTCGGAAATATCGCCAATTTGTGAAATGGTGGCCTTCGTTGAATTTTGAATGCCTTCAATTTTTGCTTTGATCTCATTGGTGGCATGGGCGGTCTGACGCGCCAGTTCCTTGATTTCGTTGGCCACAACGGCAAACCCTTTTCCGGCCTCACCGGCCCGTGCCGCTTCGATGGTGGCGTTCAGCGCCAGAAGATTGGTCTGTTCAGATATTTCTGTGATGGCTTCCGTGACTTTCCCGATTTCAGATGCCGCCTTGCCGAGTTCTCCCACGTTTTCAGAGGCGGTCCTCGACTTTTCCACAGCCTCTTTCGTGCTCTTGTTGGCAATCTCTGAACGCGATGCGATTTCATTGATGGTTGTGATCATCTGGTCCGATGAACTGGCGATATAAGACACATTGGTGGACGTTTCCTCCACGGCGGCCGCAACCGTGGTCATGCTCACACTCATCTCTTCGGCCGCCGCCGCAACACTGTTGGATTTTCCCAGAGTTTCACCGGCGCTCTGTGTCATGATCCCAGAGACCTTACCAAGGTCGCGCCCAGCATCTTTCAGCTGATCAGCCCGGTTTTTGACCGTTGAAAAAATATTTTTAAGTTCAATTCTCATGGTGTTCAAAGCCTGGGCCATCACACCAAACTCATCATGGCTTGTGATCTCGACTTCCCTGGTCATATCCCCTGACCCCACGGTTTTAATGAAACTCTGAAAACGTACAAGAGGTGTTAGGACGTTTTTCTGAATCATCAGCCAGGCGATCACAAGAATGACTCCAAGTATGAATACGGTAAAACCCGTCACGGAAATTTTGGCCATGGACACCTTGTCCTCGGCCTCCTTGAGTGAACTGATGATTTCAAAGGCCCCGTGGATTTCTCCTTCTTTCCAGCCTTCCTTGGTTCCACCTACCGCATCTTTTTCACCGACTGGGTCACCGTGACAGAACAGACATTCTTTGGTCAGCTTAATGGCTTTGAAATAATGCACATTCAAATTGTCGACGATTATTTTTTCATCAAGATTTTTTTCTTTCAGATCTTTTAATACGCCGGATTCGAACTCGGAGGGTGTGTTGGCCGGGTTCCGAGGACTGAACTTGGGTACCCGGAACTCATAATTCAGTTCAGCGGCCTTCACTTTAGCCGTGTTCATCGCCGTCACTATAGGAACAGCTTCAAGAATATGTGCAGGATCAACTTCTGCAAAGGGCTTGATAACTCCAAGCTCCAGTTTTATGGCCATGTTTTCTCTTACCGCTTCGGCCAGATGAACGACAGAACGGCTTTTTTCAACCACTGCGTCAATGGCTCCGGCTCTGATATCCTTAACCCGAAGATAGGATAACATCAAAGCGAGAACGAGAGGGCCGATGGTCGCAATGATTATAATCTTGCCACGAATGCCCAAGCCTTTTTTTTCCATAAATTGCCTCCATGTCGTCTTTTTATATAATCAGCGAGGATAAAAAGGGTTTTTCATGAATGGCAACATGAAAAAAACCCGAAATATTAAACAGGCGGGTCAGCACGGTTACCGCAGCATTCATGGGAGGTAAGCCGCGATTTTATCATGTATCGTCAAAAACACTTTAGAACTTAGGTAAGATTTTTTAAAAATGATGCGTTTTTTGAATTGGATGAATACGTTTCAAATAATTGTGTGTCATCATACCATAGATCCATGTAAAATATCAACGAACCATAATTCAGGTTGATATATTCATGGAGAAGATATAAAAGCAAAGGCTTGTCATTTTTATTGAATATACACAATTGAAGGAACTATGAAGAACAGCGTAAGAAACGAAAACATCAGAAACATCGCCATCATCGCCCATGTTGACCATGGCAAAACAACCCTGGTGGACGCCATGTTCAGACAGAGCGGGCTTTTCAGGGAAAACCAGAGCGTTGAAGAACGGATCATGGACAGCATGGACCTTGAACGCGAACGCGGAATCACCATCTCGGCGAAAAACTGCTCGGTCCAGAGAGGACCGGTGAAAATCAACATTCTCGACACACCGGGCCATGCGGATTTCGGCGGTGAAGTGGAACGCGCCCTTTCCATGGTCGACGGTGCCGTGCTTCTGGTGGACGCTTCCGAAGGCCCTCTGCCCCAGACCCGGTTCGTCCTAAAAAAAACATTTGAAGCGGGCCTCAGGGTCATCGTGGTCATCAACAAGATCGACAGGGCCGACGCGCGCATCGAAGAAGTGCTCGATGAAATCTACGATCTGTTCATCGACCTTGACGCCACCGACGAGCAGCTTGACTTCACCTACCTGTACGCCATCGGCCGGGAAGGCGTGGCCCAGAAAACTCCGGATGAAAAAGGCAAAAATCTCGACATTCTTTTCGACACCATCATCGGTGAAATCCCCGCTCCGGCTTTCGATCCTGACGGCCCTTTCCAGATGCTGATCTCCGATCTGGGGTACTCGGATTACCTGGGTCGGCTTGCCATCGGTAAAGTCTACAACAAACCTGTATCCGCCAAAGACCCCCTGGTCTGTGTGGATAAAAACAACGACAGCATTCCGTTCAAGGTCGGAAAACTCCAAGTATACGACGGACTCGCCCTTGCCGAAAGCGCCGAAGCCCAGCCCGGAGACATCGCCGTTATTTCGGGAACGGATAATTTCCAGATCGGAGACACCATCTGTCATAAAATGACCCCGCTGGCCATGCCCCGAATCACCGTGGACGAGCCCACGGTATCCATGCGCTTCAAAATCAACGATTCCCCCTTTGCAGGCCAGGATGGTAAACTGGTCCAGTCCCGCAAGATCAGGGAGCGCCTGGACAAGGAAACCCTGCTCAATGTGGCCATCCAGATCGAACAGACCGACGAGAAAGACAGTTTCATCGTCAAAGGCCGCGGAGAGTTCCAGCTGGCCATCCTGATCGAAACCATGCGCCGCGAAGGTTTCGAATTGTGCGTGGGCCGTCCCAAGGTCATATACAAATACAAGGACGGCGTCAAACTCGAACCCATGGAGCGCCTCTATGTGGACTGCGACGAAAATTTCATGGGCATCGTCACGGAAAAGCTGTCCATCCGAAAAGGGAAAATGGTGAACCTGGTGAACAACGGCAAAGGCCGTGTCAACATGGAATTCTCCATTCCATCACGGGCTCTCATCGGATACCGTGACGAGTTTCTCACCGACACACGGGGAACAGGAATCATGAACTCCCTGTTTGCCGGATACGACGAATTCCGGGGTGAATTCCCCACACGTTTCACCGGCTCCCTGGTCTGCGACCGTCGTGGAACAGCCGTCCCCTATGCCCTTTTCAACCTGGAACCCCGTGGCCGCCTTTTCATCGTACCCGGTGTTCCGGTGTACGAAGGCATGATCGTCGGTGAGCACAACAAGGACAACGACCTGAACGTCAACGCCTGCAAGGAAAAAAAGCTGACCAACATGAGGGCTTCGGGCAAGGATGAGCATGTGATCTGCGCGCCCATCAAACCCCTCACCCTGGAGCAGGCCATCAATTTCATCCGTGATGACGAACTGGTGGAAGTGACACCGCTGACCATCCGCATGCGCAAGGCCACCCTGGGTGTGAAAGATCGTTACAGAAATTCAGGGCAGGAAGATTAAAAAAAAATATGAATTTTTTTCATCTTTGATATTGCAATGCAGCAAATCTGACTTAATGTATTGTTAAAGGTTTTATGAAAAACCATAACCCGACGAACCGGAGGTTATTATGAATACATTGATCAAAGAAGTTGAAAAAAACATCATTAAAGTAAAGAGCATCGGGAAAACCGTGAAAAACATTGAAAAGGAATACCTTAACTTTTCCCTGACATGGCCCCCGAAAACCTACTGATAACCGGACCAGGACTTTGACAGCCTGAATATGCCATAACAAAAGGCCCTGCTTCTGCAGGGCCTTTTTTGTTAAAAAAGAAGAGGCGTAATGACATTCTGGCTACTATCAAAAAGCTATATCGCTCTTTTTTTATGGAGTTTTCTTGCTGCGACCCTTGTCCCCATAGGTTCGGAATGGTATCTCGCGGCCCTGGCCCTGAAGTCCTATGATCCGCTGCTTCTCCTTGCCGTGGCCACGGCAGGAAACGTGCTTGGGGCTCTCAGCACTTACGCCGTCGGCTATCTGGGAAGATCGGGGCTTTCGAAAAACGTTTTGCGCGTGAAACCTGAAAACCTCGAAAAAGCCCAAAGGATCTTCCTCAAATACGGATCCTGGTCCTTTCTTTTTTCATGGCTTCCGGTCATCGGAGATACACTATGTTTTGTAGGCGGACTTCTGAAAGCCCCCATGGCTGTATTTTTTCCACTTGTTTTCACTGGAAAATGCCTGAGATACATCGTCATTCTATACCTTGTGCGATAGTTTCTTCCGCGGGATTCGTGCTTTAGCCCACCGGCAATTCGCGAAAGGCTAACCCAGCGCCACATCAAGGGTCATCATGACGGCAAATCCCACAATGGCTCCGAGACTTGCCACATCAGTATCCTTGTCCATCTGGGCTTCGGGAATCAGTTCCTCCACGACCACAAAAATCATGGCTCCTGCTGCAAATGAAAGAGCGTAAGGCAAAACCGGTTTCATCACCATGACAAGAGCTGCGCCGACAACGCCGGCCACGGGTTCAACGATACCTGACATCTGGCCGTACCAGAAACTTTTAAGGCGTGATAAGCCTTCACGGCGAAGGGGTACGGACACCGCAGCCCCTTCCGGGAAATTCTGAATGCCGATTCCAAGAGCCAGAGCCACGGCCCCCGCAAGGGATGCAGATGGAAGATCGGCGGACAGGGCACCGAAGGCCACACCTACGGCAAGGCCCTCGGGAATGTTGTGGAGAGTGATGGCCAGCACAAGTAGAACACTTCGCTGCCAGCTTGTTTTAATTCCCTCCGCCTCAGCCATGGAATTCCCCATGTGAAGATGGGGCATGATTTTGTCCGCGAGCCAGAGAAACAAGGCTCCGGAAAGAAAACCCGTGGTAGCCGGAATCCATGAGGGAATCCCGGAGTTTTCAGCCATTTCGATGGCAGGCGCAAGGAGGGACCAGAAACTTGCCGCAATCATCACCCCTGCAGCGAACCCCAGCATGCCATCCAGAATTTTTCGCTTGATGGTTTTAAAAAAGAAAACCATACCGGCTCCCAGAGCCGTCAGGAACCAGGTAAACAGGGTGGCAAGAAACGCCTGGGTGACAGGATTCAAACCGGCAAACCATTCCACGACCATGTTTCGGATCTCCTTGGATTATTCATCTGTTCATTTGATTGTCTTTGTCGAAGACTGAAAAGCTGAAAGACTATACATAATGGCGTTACCCGTGGTCAAGAGGATCGCCTTGTTTTTACACAATTCGCCGGGCCACGGCTCTGTTCCTCCCTGTTTTCTTGGCTTCGTACAGGCATTCGTCGGCCATTTCGATAAACTGTTTGATGGTTCTTGCCGTATCCGGTATCAGGGACACAACACCCTGGCTCACTGTCACGTAAGACGCGGCTGAAGAGCCTTCATGGAGAATATCCAGTACGGACACCCTGTCACGCATCCGTTCGGCGACCAGAAGTGCACCTTCATAATCCGTGTCCGGGAGAACAGCCACAAATTCCTCACCTCCGTATCGCGCCACAAGGTCTGTTTCCCTCATGCATCCGGTGACCAAAGCCGACGCGACTTTTTTCAGACACTCGTCACCGGCCTGGTGGCCGTAACGGTCATTGAACTGCTTGAAATGATCGATATCCATAAGGACCAGGGATAGCTGGTTGTTGTTCCGAAGGCACCTGCGCCAGTCCCTTGCCAGGATGTCGTCGAACCTCCGTCGGTTGGCGATCTGGGTCAGACCGTCTATGGTGGACATACGCTCCAGAATATCCCTTTGCCTTTTTAATTCCAGCTGGGTTTTCACACGCATTTTTACAATCGCCGGAACCACAGGCTTGGTAATGTAGTCCACGGCTCCGAGATCAAACCCTCTGGCCTGATCGGTCACTTCTGTTTCCGCTGTGATGAAGATAACCGGAATATCCTTGGTTTCATCCTGTTCCTTTAATATCCGACACACATCAAAACCACTGATTCCAGGCATGTTGACATCCAGAAGAATGATGTCCGGCACCTGTTTCCCGCGAGTGAGTTCGAGGGCTTTTTCACCGTCGAGCACTCCGGTCACGCGATAATCCGATTTTAAAAGTTCCATCAGAATATCGATGTTTTCCGGAACATCATCCACGACAAGAATTTTTTGTGACGACGGATCTCCTTCAACCTCACAGATATCAGGATCAGATTCATGGGACATATCCTGGCCCAGACCCAGGGAAAGGTTCATGGTTTCAATGGATGTCAGCACCGTGTTCATTTCATGGGAAAACAGCGTGAACCGTTCAACGGCCTGGGGTATGTCCTGGTCTTTCACCGCCTGTTCAAGCCTGGCTGAGACTTCAAAAAGCCCTGTCATTCCAAGATTACCCGCCACCCCCTTGATGGTATGGGCTATGTGTTTCACAACATCGAACGACCCGTTGTCCAGAGCGCTTTCGATACTGGCGGCACTTTGTCTGTTTCCATTGAAAAATTTTCCAAGCAGCCGGACGTAAAGTTCTTTGTTGCCAGCAACTTTAAGCAATCCTGATTCCGTATCCACGCCTTCAAGTCTTAAAACACCGTCGTTTTTAATGTTTGTTTCATCGTCTTTATGGGAAACTTCCATCTCTGACTTTTCAAAGGGGACGAGCACCCGTGTGACAGGCTGAATCCACTTGGCGAGTTGCGAAAACAACGCTTTGGGCTCTATGGGTTTGGCGACATAATCGTTCATGCCTGATTCTCGGCATTTTTCAATTTCGGATGTAAGGGCATGGGCTGACATGGCGATGACAGGCATGGGCTCCATTCCATTATCCGTGTTGTCCTGGCTGTTTTCCCATTCCCTGATACGCTGTGTCGTCTGATAACCGTCCATTTCAGGCATCTGAAGATCCATCAGAACCGCATCGTATGGATGAACGACTTTCCCGTCTGCGCTTTTTACACGCCCCTTCTTCATGATTTTTTCAAGGGCTTTTGCGCCGCTGTCCGCACAGTCGACCACAATTCCCTGCTGTTTCATCGTTTCCGTGGCCACTTCGAGATTGATGTCGTTGTCGTCCACCAAAAGGACGCAAGCACCGTGAATCACCCGCCGGATTTCCTCACCGATTTCATCCGCATGAAGAGACTCCGTCAGATAAAGGGGATTGGAGCCGAATGACTTCAAAATGACGTTAACAAGCTGGGTCTGTTTGATAGGTTTGAAAACAAAAGAGCTGGCTCCTTCGTTTTCAGCCATTTTTCGTTCTTCTTCCTGACCGAAGTCCAGGGTAAGAACGATGGGGAGGCGCTTATCCTGATGTTTGTCGGGGAATCTTTTTCCGAGGATCGGCATCATCGTATCACGGTTCACCCGTTCCCACTCTCTGATAAGCCTCACGGATTTTTGCCTCCGTTTCAGATCGTGCTGCCAGTTGACGATCACCATATCGTAGGGTGTACCTTCATTTTTCGCACGTTCAAGCTCTGCAAGCGTTTCGTCGGCAGATGCAGCGGCCCTGACCCTGAAAGAGTAACAGATGAGAATCATCATGACCACTTCACGGATCGCAGGATTTTCATCCTGGACCAGTATATGCAAACCATTGAGCCGTTGCGGGACTTCCAGCCGTTCACCTGCACCACTGGAGGATTCCATCGTCACATGAAATGCGAATGTGCTTCCCATTTCAGCTTCACTTTTGACCCATATTTTTCCGTTCATCAGTTCGACCAGACGTTTTGAAATGGAAAGTCCAAGACCGGTTCCACCGAATTTTCGTGTGGTCGAAGTATCCGCCTGGCTGAAAGACTCAAAAAGCCTGGACCGTTGC
The DNA here is from genome assembly GCA_020723285.1 of Desulforapulum autotrophicum. GTDB lineage: Bacteria > Desulfobacterota > Desulfobacteria > Desulfobacterales > Desulfolunaceae > DYJE01. The sequence goes on from DYJE01000001.1 coordinate 64,703, forward strand.
TCGGCTGTCATTCCGATTCCCGTATCGCTGACAGAAAACTGGAGTTTGACATGATCGCCGTTCCGTTCCACCAGAGACACCCAGACCACCACTTCCCCTTTTTTCGTAAACTTGATGGCGTTGTTGATGAGATTGATAAGAATCTGGTTAAGACGGACCGGGTCACCTTTCAACCGGTCAGGGACAAGGGGCGAGGCTGAAATGATCAGTTCGATTTTCTTTTCGATGACGCTGTTGGCAAACATGTCGGAAAGGTTGTTCAGCAGGTCGTGAAGGGCGAAAACCGTGGATTCGAGTTCAAGTTTTCCAGCTTCGATTTTTGAAAAATCGAGGATGTCGTTGATGATGCCGAGAAGGGCCCGACCTGAAATCCCGACTTTTGAAATGTAATCCCTTTGTTTTTCATCCAGCTCCGATTTTAAAACAAGATTGGTAAAGCCAATAATGGCGTTCAACGGTGTCCGGATTTCATGACTCATGTTCGCAAGGAAATCGCTTTTCGCCTTGGTGGCAAGTTCCGCAATTTCTTTGGCCTGTTTCAGGTCTTCAGCCGCCTTCACCGAAGAACTGATATCAATGAGAAAACCGAAAAAACCGTTGGGACGACCTGTTTCGTTCTGGGTGATCTGGGCATGGGAAAGTGACCATATTTTCGTTCCGTCTTTTTTAACGACCTGGGATTTGAAATGGTTTACCTGTTCGGCTTCCATGATGTAAAAGAAAAACTCCCGACGTTTCGTGTCGTCGGCGAAAAAACCTTTTCCAAGACCGTTGCGTTCTTCCTTCATGGATTCGGCGGATTCGTAACCCAGCATCCAGGCAAGTTCCGGATTGACATTGATGAATGTCCCGTCCATATCCGCCTGATATATGCCTATGGGTGCGCTTTTGAATATTCGGCTGAGGCCTGACCGCCTGTATCTTTCGAGTTCATGGTCTGCCATGATATTTTGGGTGATGTCCCTGACCACCATTGAAATGCCGGACACTTCACCATCCGGGTTTAAAATCGGAGAAAAAAACCATTCACATAAGATGTCCCGGCTGTCATCAACGGTGTGCTTGAAAACATCGTTGGCTTCTTGCGCTTCATTCAGGACAAGGCTTAAAAAATCGTTGAACCACGCCCTGCTATTTTCAGGCAGAAGCAGATCTGAAAGTCCCCTGCCCCTGGTTTCATCACGGGTCATACCCCAGATATTCGGGGCTGAACCGGCCCAGTCCACCACCTGGAAGTTTCTGTCGACTTCCAGATATGCAAGCCCGAGACGTTCAACAAGGCCGGAGAATTTCTCATGGAAAAATGCCCACGATACATGATGATCATTCGCATTTTCAACGGTCCCCATATCCATTGAAACGATATCCGAAACGGATTCGTTGTCGCAACGTTTAGTCATGAATCTTTCCTGTTTATTCTGGAAGCAATAAAATCGGCTTGTTTAACGCAATACGGGATTATGATTATTCATGTCGAAACAATCTCGAAGTTGACGTGGACATTCTAAAATATTTTATTATAAAAATCAATTTTAACCCTTTCGCGATATCGATATTCATCGGATGCTGGTCAGAAAACTTTCCACAAACAACATTCATTGACAAAACATAGTCATTATCTGGCTGCCGATTATCATCCGTCTTGCAAATAAAATGTTGACATAAAATCCTGCATTCATGTAAAAAACCAGAAATAAACGGGATGCCTTCCGCACTGTCAGACCGGTATGAACAATTCCTAACTGATTTAACGAAGCGACAATTTATCGTTTGCTTAATCATATTTCACATCAATAATCATCAGGGAGAGAAAAGTGATCGACATGATATCGTCCGTATTTCGAAAATGTGGGGTTTTAACCCTGATTCTCATGATCGTAACCAGCTGTTCAAGTCGTCTTCCGAATTCAGCTGTCCTTGACCAGATTTCCCTTGAGCAATCTCGCCAGAGCAAGCATTCCCCGAAGGAAGCTCTGGCCAGAGCGGAAAAAGATATTGAAAAAGCCAGAAAAGAAGCTCTGGAATTCTATGCCCCGCTTCATCTGTCCCAGGCTGAACAAAGCCTTAAAAAAGCACAGTCTTTGTTTGTTAAAGGGACAGATATGATATCCGCTGTCGCCGAAACGATCAAGGTTGAAAAAATGGTGTCGGAAGGTCTCACGACTAAAAACACTGTGCTGCGGCAAATGAAGGACGTATTCGAACAAAAGGTCCGTCTTGAGCAATTGAAATCCGATGTTATCATGCGTGACGATTTCGAAGACCAGATGGACAACATCAAAGACCTGATCGTTTTGATCGAGCAAGGAGATCAGCCAGGTTTTGAAAAGGAAAAAAAATCCACCATGACTGAAATGCTGGAACTTGAAAAAACCGTGGTGAAAAAAAAGACTCTGGCTGAAGCCCTTGAGGTACTCCAAAGCGCTAAAAAAGCTGATGCAAAAAAACTCTGCCCTAAAACATGGAAAACTGCTGAAGCCACGCTTCAACAATCCACTGTGTTTATCGAATCTTATCCAAGAGATGATGAAGGCGTCAAAAAGGCCGGACTTGACGCCTTAAGAGCCTGTCAACACGCTCTTTTTGTGGCAAAGGAGACCCAGGTCCTCCAGGATACGGACAAGGATGACTTTGAAAACGTCGTTCTTGACATGGAAAGCAAGCTCGACAGAATTGCTCTCGGCCTCAATCACCCCGATGTCCGACACATGTCCCTCCACGATCAATCCGTGACTCTTTCAAAAGCCGCCGAAACCCTCAGCCGCAACCTGGTCGTAACCACCCGCAAAGAAACAACTCCCAAAGAGGTAGAAAAAACAAACCCCATTCCGCCTGCTGGCACACTTGAAATTGAAACCCAAGTTTCGGCCATCGACACCCTAAAAGAACCAGAAGCCGCCAAAATAACAGAGGAAGCGGTTGAGCCTCAGGCCATTCCAGTGAAAAAGCCGGATGAGACCATAGACGTCACTGAAGAACCCCACACCACCAAGTCTGTTTCCGAGCCAGAGGTCACGGATTCGGTTGACGAAAAACATGAAAAATCAAAAGAAGATCTTGAGACCATCAAGGCAGATTTGAATAAAATTGAGCAAAATCTTTGACTCTTTCCTGTTGAGCCATCTCGAAATCGAATTTTAATGCCCATCATGATTCAGGGCGGGGGAAAGCCCGCCCTGAATAAAATCATCCAGTAAACCCATCATTCCAATTAATACTATTCTTCTTCCTGAACCCTCAAATGCTCAGGCACTATCACCATGCTTAAAAGAAGCGGTTTGAGAAAGGACCACCGTATCCCGATCTTGTATACCTCTTCGATGTCCCGGATGGCATCCCAGCAGTTGTGACAGGGTGTAATAACCAGCTTGGCCCCGGTTTCAAGAATCTGGTCTCTTTTGATCTTCATTCCGATGTTGCGCTGCTGGCGGTAGCGCCCGATACCGTTCAGCCCTCCCCCGCCACCGCAACAGAAGTTGTGCTCCTTGCAAGGCTTCATCTCCCTGAAATCTTCAGCGATATAGGCCATGATTTCCCGGCCCACCGCGGAAAGACCGCCGTTTCGGATGTAATTGCAGGAATCCTGGTACGTTACAGGTTCCTTGATTTTTTTTGCCGGATCGATTTTAAGTTTTCCGGTTTTCAATGCTTCAAGGACCCATTCCACGTAATGGATGGTTTCAACCGGTGTTTTGCCTGATTCAAGCCCGGCCCAGTAAGGGCCTTCGATCACAGTGGCCCTGTAAGCATGACCGCATTCGGTGACCACCATCCGTTTGGGATTTAACCGCTCAATGGCGGAATAGACCTCTTTAACCTGGAGTGCTGCGCCCTCCCAGTCTCCCGCGAACATGGCGATGCTTGTTTCCTCCCATCCCTTGCTGGGAACGGTCCAGTTTTCACCGGCAATGTGAAACAGGATGGCTGCGTCTCCCACATCTTCCGGATAATGCTTGGGTTCCCTGGCGTTCAAGGTGTAGATGGTATCCACGCCTTCCTTGTCCACCGGAATTTCAAGATCCGGGTATTCTTCCTGATTTTCCTCAACCATCCACTCACAGGTATCCACAAAATCTTCACCGGTGATATCCATCTGCGCTCTGTATACTCTGTGCATTCCCGAGCCGATTTTCATTTCCCAGGGAACAAACCCTTGTGAAAAACAGAGCCCCCGAAGATAGCTGAACATGACCCCCATGCCGATTCCCATGGGACAATACAGACTGCATCGGTTGCAGCACGTGCATTTCCCCCAGGCAGTGTCCATGGCTTTCTGCATAAAAGCATTGTCCACCTTTCCCTTTCGGCGGACCAGTTCACCCAGGGTTTTTTGAATTTTAAATGAGGGAACCTGTTTGGGGTCGTGGTTGTTGGCAAGATAAAAAAAACAGCTTTCAGCGCAGAGACCGCAACGCGAGCAGATCTGAAGCCATGTTCTTATCCGTGATTTGCATGTTTTTTCAATAAGCTGTCCAAGTTTGTCCGTATCCACATCCAGTTCGTGCATCTCCGCGTAATACTTTTTCCCGTGAGTGTCTGCAAGGAGCGTGTGGAGTTCCTCTTCCGTCGTAATGGGCCTGTTGTTGCAAAGCGTCCCTTGAGCCATACAATCCGTCTTCCTTCACATTGTGTTTAGTCTACCATTTCATTCCACCGGACTTCATTCCGCCGCGTTTCACCCCGAAATCGATGCCTATCTGAGCTCTTGAACAGAAAAAATAGACCACATGGGACAGTTTGGTGAGGGGGATTGCGACAAGCATCACCTCGCCGGAGAGGATATGAACCAGTGTCCAGAACTCTGAATCAGGAATCTGGTGGTAAGCGAAAAAACCGGTCATAAATGGAGCCACTGTGATGATCAGTATCAGGATATCATGGGGTTTGGTCAGAATCCGGACCTGGGGAAGCGCTATTCTTCTCAGCAGAATGATCATGGCGCAGCAAATCACAAGAAGCGTGAGAATATCGGACACCGCATCGGGCAACATGAACAACCGGAATCCCCACCGTTCCATCAGAATGATATTATGGGCTGAAAGAAAAATTGGCGTCACAATGATTGCGAAATGGAATATAAAAAAAATCAGGGTATAAACCGGGTTGGCCCGCCAGCTCTGCGTGCCGTAGGGAATCAGCCAGAAAACGATGGAACGAACGGCCCCTTTGAAACCAAAGGATATGTTTTTCGTGTAGGTCACACGGTCAAGTCTCCAGTCAAGGCCCCGGATATACAGAACGACACGGACAACACAACCGACAAAGAAAAAAACAAATGAAAACCACAATAAAGGGCCTGTGATGAATTGATACATGAAAACCTCGATTTCCTTCAAGATCGTTTCTTAGAGGCATCCTCCTACTTCCGGAGTTCCTTGTCCCTGCCTGTCAAAAAAGTCCAGAACCCTAAGAACAACAGCAGAGAAAGCCCCATGATGATAAAAACCAGACTTTCAGTGTACAGCAGATATTCCTGCAACGTATGAAACTCATCCATAAATCGGACCTCTGACGTTAATGGTTGTGTTCAGTGTAATCCGGATGCTCGTAGAAAATGGGCATTCGCGTGACGATGAATCGGAAACAAATCACGATCAGTGTCACCATGAATACGGTAATGATGACCTCCATGAACGACGGAATGTATCTTTCAGCTCTGGGAAGATGCCAGTTGAAAGCGATAAGTGACACGTTCAGTCTGTTCAGAACGATTCCCGCCACGGCAAGGGCCGATGTACGCCTGATCAGCTTCAGGTTTTTATCCCTGGCACCCACGGCAAAAAGAAAACAGGGCAGAAGAACGAAACCTATGATTTCGAAAAGATACCATAAACCGTATGAGGTGGTCAGGTAGTGCCAGTTGTTATCTGCGGCAAGACCCACCACCTTGATGGTGAAATAACCTGCAAGAACAAGGGCTGCGGCTCTTCCGAAACCCAGAGTCAGCGGATCATGTTCCTCCAGATAGGTTTTGCTCATTTTATCGTGAAACGCTTTATGGGAAAGAGCGCCTTCGAAAATCACCATGGATAATCCGGCAATGACGCTTGACACAAAAAAATATGTGGGAAGATACGGAGAATACCAGAGCGGATGAAGCTTGGACGGAGCGGCAAGAAACAAGGCCCCCAACGACGACTGGTGAAGCGTGGACAATACCACGCCGAAAACTGTGAGCACGATGGTCAGACGGTGAGCAAGCTCCCGTGTCCGTTTGTAGCCCAGCCATTCCAGTGCTGCCGGAGAAAACTCCAGAAACAGCACCGTCAGATACAACGCAACGCACAGACCCACTTCAAACAGAAGGGACGTGGTACCCCATCCGACAATGAAGGGATACGGAAGACGCCATGGCCTTCCAAGATCGTAATGCAGAGCGATCACCACGAAGAAATATCCCAGAAAGCCGGTGAGGATGGCGGGCCGTACCGCAGAATGGTATTTTTTCATGCCGAAGAGATACACGGCGGACGACGTCACATATCCGCCAGCGGCCAGAGCGACACCCACCATCAGATCAAAGCCGATCCATATGCCCCAGGGATTGTAGTCTGAAAGACGGGTCACCGAAGCCAGGCCCTGGGTAAAGCGGATCAGCGTGACGATGATTCCGGCGATCACGATCACCCCGGCGATCATGTTGAACGGGGTCAGCCAGGTCCATCTCGGTTTGAGATCAGTGTCGTTTGTCATTCATCACCCCCTTTTACAGCTTCGCCGCTATCATCACTTGGTTTCGCCGCGGCTTCCAGGGCTTCCTTCACCGCCTTTTCTTTTTCCCCTTCTGCTTTCTCAAGGGCCTTCCGCTTTTCGGCATCCGCTTTGGACAGCGCTTTGGCCAGTTTCTCTTCAGCAAGGTCATTGGCCTCTTCAACGGCAAGGGCCACAGCCGCCTCTTTTTCTTCTTCCGCAATTTTTTCCCGGCGCTGGGTCATGCCGTACATTCCCGCAAGAAAAACAGGCCACAGGCCCACAACCATGGGAACCACGCTCAAGGCTCCGGAGGTGAGGGACGGAGCCGGAGTATTGCCGAGATCCTCCCGCATTCCAAGGGAGGTGAACGGCGCACCTGAAAGATAGAGCCAGCTCGTGCCTCCCATTTCAGATTCACCGTAAATGTGTTCGATATACCGTTCAGGGTGCTTGGCGATTCTCTCCCTGGCGATTTTGATCAGGTCTTTGCGTTTGCCAAACGTCAGCGCCTCTTTGGGACAGGCTTCGACACATCCCGGAAGCAGTCCTTTTTCGATGCGTGGGGAACACAGGGTGCATTTTCGCACTTCCGGCGTCAGGGGTTCATCGTAATCATACGTGGGAATTTCAAAGGGACAAGCCACCATGCAGTAGCGACAGCCCACACAGACATTGGGATTGTAAACCACGGCACCTGTTTGACTTTTCCTGAAAGCCCGGACAAAGCATGCCGAGGCGCAGGCCGGTTCAAGGCAATGATTGCACTGTATCTTTCTGAACACGGGTTTTGTCTGTTCCGGAATTTCGTATCGATTCACCACGGTATACGCAGAAGGGGCCGTCCGCCTGGATGATTCCAGGACCGAAAGATCTTTGAAATCCTTCACGGGCTTTGGAAGATCATTGACCTTGTTGCAGGCCTCTTCACATAACCGGCATCCCACACAACGGGTCATGTCGTGAAGGACGCCCATGCTGTCCTTGTACCCCTCGAAATGTTTCAGACTCCCGGCATGGGATTTTTCAGAAGCGGCAAGCCCCATTCCGGCAGCCCCGATCCAGGTCAGAAAACGTCGTCGTGATATCCCCATGTGCCATTCCTCAACTGCGACAATGATAAATTTCTATGGCCTTCCCTATCGTTTCTTTTTTTCTTTATGACATGCGGTACAGCTTTCAGGCTGCCTGATCTTCATCTCCGAATGGCATTCCATACACTGGATATGGTATGCCCCCAGAAGTCCGGGTTTACCCCCCTTGGTCTTATCCGTTCCGGAATGGCAGTTGCTGCATGCCGTGGGATTCGCCGTTGCCGGACTGTTGTGGTGGCAACCCATGCACAGTGTCGATTTCTCGTGGTGAAAATACTGCGACATCCTGTTTTTATTTATCTTTCCGCATAGCGCGTTCACAATTTTTTTATGTGGAAAGACCACAGGCTGATAGTTTTTTTCAAGTTTGCTGATGACAATCCGCTCCGGGACTTTCCAGTCCTTACAGATCTGGTTGGCCTTGATTTTCGCATCGATGATCGCTGCCGCCTGGGCTTTTTCATCAGGGAGAAGCTGGTTTGCAACATGGCACTGAACGCAGTTTTTACGTTCATCTTTCACCCAGTTCACGTCAAAGGAATGGCATCCGTTACAATCGGCTGTTTTCCGTTTCAGTTCATGACAGCCCGAACAGCTTCTCGTGGATCCGGATTGATGCATGACATATTCAAGATTGAAGTTGCCGCCTTTGGGCGAACCCTGGACCGTATGGCAGGAGACACAGGACTTCAGCTCCTTGTGATGACAGACACGGCATGACTGGTTTTTCGTTTCGTGGTTTTTATGGTCGAAGGGCACCCAGTCCATACGATTTTTCATGAGGCCCGGCATGGGATTCAGTTCGTTCTTCATCATGGTGAAATCTCTCTGGCCCATGTCAAGCCGATCAATGTGACGGGCTTTTGCAACATTCTGCCTGGCCGACCGGTCATGACATTCCTCGCATCTCACAGGCCCCGCCTTTTTACCGGTCTTGATCCGGGTTTCATGACAGACCACGCACTGGAGATGGGAAGCTTCTTTAAATGTCAACTCAGTCGGATTCGGATTGGAAGGATTTTCAAGATGACAATAAGAACAGGAGCCTTCACGCCCTTTTTTGTAATATAACTTTTTCGAAACTTTATCGTACTGATGATGGCAGGACTGACAGGATTTTCCCAAACCATCCACATGCCTCTGATGCAGGGATTTGTCGAACCGACCGGATACGGCGGATGATTTAACTTTGTTATTTTCGATATGGCAGCCGCTGCAGGTCAGAGGACCGGCATCGGTATTTTTAGACAGGAGATCGGTATGACAGCCGATACACTTCTGGTGGTAGGCCTTCATCCTCTGTTCTTTACCGGCAGCGTCTGCAGAGATGAAATCAAATGTGCCGGAAACAGACAATTTGTCCGATTGTTTACGTTTTTGCGAAAAGGATGTATGGCAGGACCCGCACCCTTCCTTGTTTCCGCCAAGGGCATCGGTATGAAGGTCATGGTAAAACGCAACAGGCGGACGTTCTTTTTTCTCTGAGCGGTTTATCGCATCCACATGAACGATATCCGTTCGGAGCTCCTGAACACGGTTTCCGCTTTTTTTGTTCCCATACCCGCCGGAGGTAAACAGAACAATGACAACGCCTACAACGATAAGCACCGAACTCCATCGAACCATTCATCTCTCCTTGAAACAAATCAGGCGCAATCAAAATTGCTATCGTGTCGTGTCGTATCGTGGGCATCAGATGGCTAACATTACAGGCATGCCCATTAAATCTTAAAATTTCATCCGATTATTAATGGGTGACGCCCACGTCAAAACATTTTGATATTCAATCGAGCTGCAATGTCGGAAGGCCATAAGCCCTGCATTGCGAAAGAAAAATTGTGTGAGTAAAAAATCATTAATCAAATAACACAGAATACAGTTTTGTCAAACGGCTTTTTAGAATGTTAAGATGGCAGATACAAGGTGTCCGGGAAGATTAAAGCGGGATATGATCAATGTGTGGTGCTGTAAGGATAGGAAAAAAATAACCCCGGATGCCGTTATTGCCCATGATTTCCCCTTAATGATCCATGAAAACGGCAACCGGGGCACAAGGTCAGCCGCCCGTATCCAAAAACGACTGGCCCTGAAACCGTGAGGAATAGAATGGAAGAGACGTCAAAACCACCATTCCCGCTGATCGGTTGAATGTGAATATGCCACGGAACTGTGGAGGAAATATGGAGAAATGATGTGTATAATATGGATTGTCTTACAGCACTTGAAAAGCGTCTTAACGTCATATAAAGTTTCATCATGAGATTATCGTATAAAATATTCGGGTCATTTCTTATGACCATCATCCTTTCACTGATTATCATGGTGGTGACTTTAAGGATCCACGCTTCCATCAGTTTTTCCAATTTCATCAACGACCGGCTGATGGAAAGCATGGATGATCTCAAAGAATCCCTGGTGTCAGAACACAGACGATACAACGGCTGGGATGATCTGAGATTCAATCCGGACCGTTTCCGGAATATTGTAGAATCATCGATAGACGACCGCAGGGGGGGTCACGAAAAATACCAGCCTGGCCGCCCTCCCGGCCCCAGACCTCCGCATCCTGACAGCCATGATTTTCATGGGGGTCCTTTTCCTGAACGTTATAAGCGGCATGAACCTGAATCCGGCCGGAGCATGCCGCCGCCCATGATGGGCCAACAAGATCTTATCGACCGCATTTCATTGTTTGACGCTGATAAAACACCCCTTGCCGGAATATCCCAGGACGCGGATAAAAACACACTGGGTGAACTGACAGACAACGGCCGGATCATAGGTTACCTTGGAATTGACAAAAACCGCGCCTTTACGGAACCCCGTGAAACAGGCTTTATCAAACAGCAGTTCAAAGCGTTCTACATCATCGGCTTTGCCGTTCTCATTCTTTCGGCCCTTGTGTCGTTTATCCTTTCACGGCACCTTTTGTCGCCGGTCAAGGGCCTGATCAAAGGAACCCAGGATGTCGCCTCATTCAAGTTCGACACACGGATCGACGTCAGAACAAACGACGAGCTGGGAAAACTGGCCTCGGATTTCAACAGCATGGCCATGACGCTGGGGAAATATGAAAATCTCAGAAAACAATGGATTTCAGACATCTCCCACGAACTGAGAACCCCACTTTCCGTTCTCCAGGCCGAAATTGAAGCCCTCGAAGACGGTGTTCGAGCTCTTGACCATAAAGCTCTGTCCTCTCTCCACGGTGAAATCAGCCGCCTTACAAAAATCGTCAACGACCTTCACGATCTTTCCCTCTCCGATTCAGGGATGCTTTATTTTAAAATGGAGACGGTGAATCCTGTGGCAATACTTTTGGAAACCCTGCGTCATTTCGAAGCGGTCTGCAAAAAGCAGGGTGTCACGCTCATCAGCAAACTGAACGATCAGCCGACAAGCCTCATATCCGGTGATGGCGACAGGCTGAAACAGATGTTTTCCAACATTCTCGAAAACGCGTTAAAATACATGACCAAACCGGGCTCCATCACATTTCGTCAGGCAGCAAGAAAAAATCATCTTGTTCTTTCCATCGAAGATTCAGGCCCAGGTGTTCCTGCAAACTCACTTCCAAGACTGTTTGACCGGTTTTACCGGATTGAATCGTCACGAAGCAGAAAATTGGGAGGCAGCGGTCTGGGACTTTCCATCTGTAAAAACATCATCGAAACCATGGGCGGCGGGATTTCAGCGAGGAACACCGCGGAGGGGGGCCTTGGAATCGACATCGAACTGCCCCTCAGCACAGGAGGCCACAGAAAATCATGACCGACCCCATGCCCAAAGGCCATATCCTCATTGCGGAAGATGAAGAAAAAATCGCTAAGGTGGTCTGCGATTACCTGGAAAAAGCCGGTTACAGAACAAGCTGTCATCTGACAGGAGACAAGGTGATCAGCCACGTCAAAAACAAGCCCACGGATCTGGTCATTCTGGACATCATGCTTCCTGGCCGGGACGGAATAAGCCTGTGCCGGGAGATCCGAAGTTTCACGAATATTCCTGTCATCATGATGACCGCCAAGGTCGAGGAGGTGGACCGTCTGGTGGGGTTTGAACTTGGGGCCGACGATTACATCTGCAAACCGTTCAGCCCCCGTGAACTGGTGGCCAGGGTCAGGGCTGTGCTGAAACGTTCGCTGCCTGAATCTGCACCGGCAGGCAAAAACTTAATCCACGGCTGCATCTGCGTTAACGAGAGCAGCCGAAAAGTCACGGTGAACGAGCGGGAAATCAAGCTGACTCCCAATGAATACGGCCTGCTGGTGGCCATGGTCCGTAACCCCGGTCACGTATTCAGCCGGAATGAACTCCTGAATCTTGTTCAGGGATACCAGTACGAAGGCTACGACAGAACCATCGATTCCCACATCAAAAATCTCAGAAAAAAAATGAATCGCGCCCTGCCGGATACCGAATTCATTACGTCCATCTACGGGGTTGGATACAAACTCAATTCGTGAAGCCGTTAAAACCTGAGAGCTTTATATGCTTCACACCACCCGGTTGCGAAGGGTTCCGAGTTTTTCGACAGTCAGTTCAACCACATCACCCGATTTCAGATAGCGTCCCATCTCAAGGCCGCATCCGCAGCCTTCTTTGCCCGAACAGGTGCCGGAACCGATAAATTCACCGGGATACACCGTCTCTGATCGCGAGATATGGGCGATGATGTCCTCGAACCGCCAGTGCATATCCGAAGATGAGCCTTTCGACCACAGTTCCCCGTTGACTGAGGCTGACATATCAAGACTGTAGGGGTCCTGGATTTCATCCGTTGTCACGAGGTATGGCCCGATGGCGTTTCCGGTGTCAAAATCCTTTCCCTTGGCAGGCCCGAGACGCCCTTTCTGTTCGTTCAGCTGGATGTCACGGGCGGAAAAATCATTGAAAATCGTGTATGCGCCTATGTATTCACGGGCTTTTTCAACAGGAATGTCTTTTCCGCGCTTCCATAAAAACACCCCGAACTCCAGTTCGTAATCCATCTGCCGTGTAAAAGAGGGAATCATCACATCTGCATCATGACCCACAACGGTAAAGCGATTGCTTTTATAGTAAAGCGGTTGTTTGTAAAACGTCTGATTCAATCTGTAGGCAAGACTCCATCGTCGGCCCAGCTTCCGCTCGATATACTCATCGGCGGGGGCCAGTTTTTTAAGACCGGCTTTTCGGATGCAATTGATGATATGGTTTTCAAAAGCCATGCAGTCACGGATGGACTCCGGGCGAGGAACCGGAGACAGAAGAACAGCGTCATGATAAGGGACAATCATTCCTGGAGCATTTTCCGAAAGAGCAAAATCCATCGTCTCCATGGCGGCGTCACGGGCCTGTTCAGCCCCGTTTAAAAATGAAATCATATCCCTGAAACACCCTGCTTCATTTTTTTTCAGGGCTTGAGCCGAACGTTCCAGTGAAACGATATTAACCCCGTCGTCTGTCAAAGCACCGACCAGAGGAACAGGGTTTGAAGGTTCAAGAAAAGTGACGAGTTTCATGCCGAGTCCTCCGCGATCAGGGTTTAGCCTTCATATGAACCGGGATAGTAGAATAAAATTAAGATGATCCGTACTGTTATCACCGGTCCGGCTCCCTGACAAGGTCTGATTGAATCACCTTATTTTTATCTGTTGACAAATTTTCATGATCCGTGATTATCTCCTGCACATATTTCAATGGAAACGACTCACATCCCCGGATGCAGGAAAAGCCGTTCGGGGTTGTTTTTTTTCACGACTTAATTCAAGCTCTGAAGCTTCAAGGCACATGATGAGAATAGCACTGATCGCCCCACCCTATCCCCTGGAAGAAGCACCGTCGCCACCCCTTGGCGTCGCCTACGTTGCATCGGCCTGTGAAAGAGCCGGAGCGGAAGTCCGGATTTTCGACTACATTGTCCGAAAATACACCCCTGAAAAACTTGCAAAGGAAATGGCGGAATTCAAACCCGACGCCATTGGCACCACGTCCGTGACCATGAACTACAAAAAAGCGGCGGACATTCTCCAGACGGCCAAAACCATCGACCCGTCAGTGGTCACGATTTTCGGTGGCCCCCATGTGTCATTTGACTGGAAGAACACGCTGACAGACTATCCGGGAACGGATATCGTGGTGATCGGCGAGGGAGAGCAGACCCTTGCAGAACTGGTGCCTCAGATCAAAAACAAGGCGTCATGGAAGACCATCAAAGGCATCGCCATCCGGGAAAACGGAATTGCAGTACGTACTGAAGAACGCCCCCTCATGGAAAGCATTGAAGACCTTCCCCTGCCCTCGCGCCATCTCCTTCCCATGTCCCGTTATCAGGCTCTGGGTTTCCCCGTGAGCATCATCACCAGCCGGGGATGCCCCAACAAATGCATCTTCTGCCTGGGGAGGAAAATGGTGGGATTCAAGGTCCGCCACCGTTCAACGGCCCATGTGGTGGATGAAATCGAAGACATCCTGACTTACGGCATTGATTTCATCAACATTGCCGATGACCTGTTCACCGCCAACAAAAAAAGGGTGATGGAGTTCTGTGAAGAACTTAAAAATCGTGGGTTGAAATTCCAGTGGAGCGCTTTCGCCAGAGTAAACACCGTGGATTATGAAACCCTGAAACTGATGAAAGACGCGGGCTGCCACGCCGTCAGCTTCGGTATTGAATCGGGCAACACCGACATGCTTGTCCGCGTGAGAAAAGGGATCACCCTGGATCAGGCCAGAAATGCCGTGGCCGCCTGCAAAAAGGCCGGAGTCACGGCCCATGCTTCTTTTCTTGCTGGCCTTCCCGGAGAATCCCTTGAAAGCATGCAGGATTCTGAAAGATTCAGCAAAGAGCTGGACATCCTTTACGGTTACCACTTCCTCGCCCCCTTCCCCGGCACCACCGTACGCGACAACATCGGCGATTACGATCTTGAAATCCTGAGTGATGACTGGGATCTTTACGACGCGGACAACGTCATTGTAAAGACCTCCCATCTGGAACCCCAGGCTATCAAGTCCTTTGTCGATAAGGCCATCAGCGGCATCAAACAAGAATGGGACGATCTTGAGCAACGTTTCAAGGCCAAAGACACCCTGACCGACGCCGAATACATGCAGATGGGCGGTTATTACCGCATGAAGATGATTTACAAAATTCTTTCCGAAGACATGGTTGAAGATCATGGACGGCAGGACGGGGATTACACACAGGCCCTCACGGCTTTTTCACGTATCGTGGCCGAAGCCACCGGACTTGATCTGGATTTCGCCAGGTACCACATCGACGATCTTATCGGCAAAGGATACATCGGCCGGACAGAGGACGGAGACGGCATAAGGTTATTCTGGACACACAACAACAGAACCGCGGTGTATCCCACAGCGAATCCATGATGTTCATTTCACGTGCAACATAGATCGTGCATACGGGTTTCGGAGGTCGGATTTCGTTTTTCGATCCGGCCTACACGTCCTGTTCTTCACAGGTTTTCAGAATCAGCTCAGACAGATGATGGCCGATAAGATCGTATGGCAGCAGAACTTCGTTGGCCCCCATGTTTTTCAGATCCTGAATCTGATCGTTCTCGTCGGCCGTGGCCACGATGAACGCCTGGGGCGCGATGGCCCGGCAGGCTTTGACCATGGCCTGGTTGCTGGTGCCTTTGAGAAGCATGTCGGGAATGGTGGAGACGATGACTTCCGCATCGGCCACATGAACGTGTTCCAGGGTGTCCACGCTGCTGATATCGCCGAAAACCCCTTTGATCCCTCTTTCGTTCAGCTCCTTTAAAAGCTCCGGGTTGTAATCGATCACAAGAATGTTCGATAAAAACCGTGGCGCGGCCTGGGCGATTCTTTCGATGAAGGCCTTGGCTCCCCGGTGATATCCGAGAAGAACGACGGGATACGCTTGTTCCCCCTCGTTTTCATGGGCCATTCTGTCTTTGGATGCAAACCCCATGGCAGTCAGGATTCTGTCACATACAAGGAAAAGTCTGTGATTCCCTTTGATGGCGTATGAGGTCAAGACCGACGTCATGGCCATGGCGTAGATGATCAGGGACAAAACGCCCTGGTCAATATGGCCGTAACCTACGCCCAAAGAAGCCACCACCAGTGAAAATTCGCTGATCTGCGCAAGGTTCACACTGGTTATGAAACAGGTCCGCCTGCCGCTTCCGGCCATGGCCAGGAGCGGATACACGCTGAGAAACCGGGACATGATCACAAACAGGACAATCACAGCGGAAAACATGAGAATTCCGGTATTGGGAGCCGGTATCTTCATCCCGATGGAAAGGAAGAAAAGGGTCAGAAAAAAATCTCTCAAGGGAAGAACCTTGGCCGACACATGCACACTGTAGGGAAACGCCGAAATGGACACCCCGGCGATAAGAGCCCCCATTTCCATGGAAAGCCCGATCCATGATCCCAGCCCAGCCATGAACGCGCACCAGGCGATGGACATGGCCACCACCATTTCCGGAGTTTTGGAAATTTGTCCGTAAATCCACCGCATCACATACCGGCTCAAAAGATAACCTGCGGCCAGAAGCCCGGCGCTTTTGGCAAGAGCTATTCCCACGAGCACAAGGTTGGGATTGGTGAAGTTGGGCTGAAGAGCCAGGATCAGAATAGCCCAGATATCCTGAAATATCAGGATTCCAAGGCTCAAGCGACCCGGCAGGGTATCAAGTTCGAATTTGTCGTACAGGATTTTGACCACGATGGCTGTACTGCTCAATGCGCAGAACAGCGAAAGATACAGGGCGTCCATCCCGCTTTTCAGATGAAAGACGGGCAGAAGAAAGAAACCCACCCCCATGATGGAGCAGAGAATAAACTGGCCGACACCTCCTAAAACCAGCTGCTTCCCTGATGAAACCAGCCGTTTGGGATTGATTTCAAGCCCGATGATGAAAAGAAGAAGAATCAGCCCGATTTCCGAAATCACTTCGATGCTTTCAGGTTCTGAAACAAGCCTGAAACCGATTTCAGGCCCGATCACAGCACCTGCCACAAGATACCCCAGGATCACCGGCTGCTTGAAATATTGAAATACAAAACCCAGCGCCGTGGCGGCAAGGAGTG
Source organism: Desulforapulum autotrophicum (assembly GCA_020723285.1). Lineage (GTDB taxonomy): Bacteria > Desulfobacterota > Desulfobacteria > Desulfobacterales > Desulfolunaceae > DYJE01. The sequence goes on from DYJE01000001.1 coordinate 81,559, forward strand.
AAATGCCAATCTGGGTGACAATGCCATGCATGATGTTTTAACCCCCTATTTTCACAATATCTTTGCACTTTTTCCCGAGTGAAGGGGCAGTTTAAAAAAAATCAGGGTATCCTGTCAACTTGATTCATAAGAGAGCTTCACGATTTCATTGACAACGATCATCCAAAACTGTAAAAGGGAAAATTCCGTTTTATGAACGGCTGCCCGAATTGAAATATTGACCGGAATTCACCAGATGTTGTGGATTCCGGTTTTTTATCGGTTCCGGGTTTATCAATCATGGATCATTCCAGGCCAAGATGATGGACAATCATTCCGTCACAAAAAAAACGAAGGGTCAATCCCTTTCACACAAGTCCATCCCCCCGGCCTTCCTGTCATCCTGGACAACGCTTACTCTTTCAAATGATCAGGAAACCCATACCGTCCGCAAGCTCGACAATCCTCACACGGATCACGTTCTTTTTCATGTTGACACCTGTTTGTCGACCATGAATCTTGCCTGGTCTCTCTTTGAAACGGATCATTTCCCTTTGTGGTCCTCGGTTCTTTCCGATCATCAGTATCAGGGACGAGGTCAGTTCAACCGTCTATGGATCTCCGAGCCGGGCAATCTGTACGTCACGGTCAGACTTCCCGACCTGACGAAGGGTCAGGCAACCGCGCCTTTGATGACAGCTCTTGCTGTAAACCAGGCCCTTGGCCGTCTGGGGATTGATAGCGAATTCAAATGGCCCAACGACATTCTGGTTCATCGCAAAAAAATCGGCGGAATTCTTGTGGAACAGAGGACGGGAACCGTCATGGCCGGGATTGGTGTAAACCTTGCTTCAGCCCCCTCCATGTCTGCCATGAGAGATACAAGCCCTCTTTCACCAGGCTTTCTCGGCGAATGGGGTTTTTCCCTTTCACCTTTTGATCTGTGGCTGACCATTCTTGATGAGCTTCTTTCACTTTTCGCACAGCTTTCCGATGGAATGGAATGGTCCGTTTTTATAACCGCCTTAGAAAAGGCCATGGCGTTCAAAGATGAAAAAATTGTGTTCATCCCTCCACAAGGTCCTGAATTTTCAGCCGTGCTCACCGGACTTTCACCTGAGGGGGGAATTTGCCTGCAAACAGTTGACGGGGAAAAAACCTTCCTGTCAGGAAGCATTTTACCTGTCGTCCATTAATTATTCGGAGGAGTCATGAAAACGTTCGAAGACATATGCAAAGAAATCAAAGGGAAAAAGATCCTGGTGGCCAACCGGGGTATCGCCGCCCGAAGAATCAGCCGCACCATCCGTGAGCTGTTGAATGCCACACCGGTCATGACCGTGACCGACGTGGACAAAACCGCTCCGTTCACAGCAGGAGCCAAGGAACTGGTCCTTCTCGGCCAGAACCCCCGGGCTTATCTTGATATCGACCGCATTATCGAGTTTGCTAAAAAACAGGGTATCGCAGCCATCCATCCGGGCTGGGGATTTGCTTCAGAAGATTCCAGCTTCCCGGATAAATGCGAAAAAGCCGGCATCCTTTTCATCGGCCCCACCACCGACGGCATGGAACTTTTAGGCAACAAGGTCAAAGTCCGGGACCTGGCCCGAAGCCTTGACATTCCCGTGGTTCCCGGATCCATCGGAGCCGTGGATGTGGAAACCGCGCGTCAGGTGGCCATTGACATGGGGCTTCCCGTGATGCTCAAGGCCGAAGGAGGCGGAGGAGGACGCGGCATATACGAAGTCCACGACCTTGAGCAGCTTGAAAGCGCCTTTTCAAAAGCCTCGGCACTGGCTCACGCTTCTTTCGGCAATCCCCGGCTTTTCGTGGAAAAACTCCTCACGTCCGTCCGCCATATCGAAATCCAGACCGTCGCCGACCGTTACGGCAATGTCTTCGCCTTTGACGAACGGGACTGCACAGTTCAAAGAAATCATCAGAAACTCGTTGAAATCACACCGTCACCCTGGCCGAAAATGACCGAAGAACTGCGTACCCGGCTGAAAGACTATTCGAAAAAACTCGTCAAAGCCGTGGGTTATTACTCCCTGGCCACCGTAGAATTTCTGGTGGACGACGATTTGAATGTTTACCTCATCGAAGTGAACACACGTCTTCAGGTGGAGCACGGCATCACTGAAAGCCGATACGGCATCGATCTGGTGGAAGAACAGATCGCCATCGCTTTCGGCGCGGAACTCCGGTTCAACGAAGAGAACACACGGCCCATAGCCCATGCCATCCAGGTGAGGATCAACTGCGAAGACCCCCGTCACGGTTTCACGCCCAACTCCGGCCTGATCACACGTTACCTTTCTCCCGGAGGCCCGGGCATACGGGTCGATTCCTGCATCTCCGGCGGTCATGAATTCCCGCCGTACTACGATTCAGCGGCGGCACTTCTCATCGCTTACGGGCGTGAATGGAACAAAACGCTGGCCACCATGGAACGGGCTCTCAACGAATACGTCATCGGAGGTTTGAAAACCACCATCCCCTTCCACCTTCGGATCATCAAAAACAGGATCTTTCGTTCCGGAGATTACAATACCCGTTTCGTCAGCGTCACACCCGAACTGATGTACTACAAGGATCTGGACCCCGAAGCACTGCGCCTTTCCCGTCTCACGGCGGAAATCTCCGCCAGGGGCTTCAATCCCTTTGTTCAGCTGGGTGAATACCGCGGTCTTTCGGATAAACGTATGCCCGAGTTCGCTCCTGTTCTGCCCAGTCTTCCGAAGACAAGTGCGGACATCATCTACCCCAGAAAGGACAGAAAGGCCCTTTTAGATTACGTCAGGGATTCGGGCCGCATCCATTTCACGGACACGACTCCGAGAGATATCACCCAGTCCAACAGCGGAAACCGTTTCAGACTGGCGGAAGACATCATCGTCGGCCCCTATCTCGACCGCTGCGGGTTCTTCTCCATCGAAAACGGCGGCGGGGCTCATTTTCATGTGGCCCTCATGGCCAACATGACCTACCCGTTCAACGAAGCCCGAATCTGGGATCAGATCGCTCCCACAACCCTGAAGCAGATTCTGGTCCGGTCCACCAACCTTCTGGGATACAAACCCCAGCCCAAAAACCTGATGCAGCTCACCGGAGAGATGATCTGTGAGCACCACGACATTGTCAGATGCTTCGACTTCCTCAACCATGTGGAAAACATGGCACCTCTGGCGGAAGTGGTGATGGCCGCCAAAGGCAACGTTTTTGAACCGGCCATTTCACTGTCCTGGGCCAAAGGGTTTGACGTGCCCCATTACATGAACGTGGTGGATGAAATCGTGGCCATGATCGCCAGGATCTCCGGCCTTTCCGTGAAAAAAGCGCAAAAAGACTTCATCCTCGGTCTCAAGGACATGGCCGGTGTGTGTCCGCCCAGGTTTATCAGCAGCCTGGTTGCCGCCATCCGGGAAAAATACCCCGAGCTTGTGATTCACTACCACCGGCATTTCACAGACGGTCTCTTCACGCCTGCAGTGGGTGCGGCGGCCAAAGCCGGAGCCCATATCGTGGATACGGCCATCGGTTCCTCCGTCCGCTGGTACGGCCAGGGCGAAGTCCTGTCCACGGCCGCGTACATCGAAGAAGAAATGGGCTTAAAGACCGCCCTCAACAAGGACATGATCAGGACCTGCAACTTTGTTCTCAAGCAGATCATGCCGTATTACGACCGTTACACCGCGCCCTATTTCCAGGGCATCGACCACGACGTCATCTCCCACGGCATGCCCGGCGGTGCCACGTCCTCGTCCCAGGAAGGCGCGATGAAGCAGGGATACATCCGTCTTCTGCCCTACATGCTGAGGTTCCTTGCAGGAACACGGCAGATCGTGCGTTACCACGACGTGACGCCCGGCTCCCAGATTACCTGGAACACAGCGTTCCTTGCGGTGACAGGTGCCTTCAAGCGCGGCGGCGAAGACGAGGTGGCTCACCTCCTCTGGGTCATGGAATCGGTGGCCGGCGTTCCTGACAACCGCCTTTCAGACGATCTCAAAAAAGAGCGCCTGATACTCTACAAGGAAAGCAACGACGCCTTCAGAAACCTTCTTCTCGGAAAATTCGGGAAAATGCCTCTGGGCTTTCCCCCGGACTGGGTTTACGAAAGTACTTTTGGCCCCGACTACAGGAAACACATGGCCCAAAGAACGGAAGACTCTCCTTTGATAGCCCTTGAAAAGATCGATATTCAAAGCGAAACCGAGTCCTTGACAGCCCAGATCGAACGGACGCCCACCAGGGAAGAACTGGCGCTATACCTCAACCACCCCGGCGACGCTTTGAAAACCATTATTTTCCGCCACAATTTCGGGAACCCCAACCGTCTTCCGCTGGATGTGTGGTTTGAAGGACTGACGGTGGGACGGGAGATGAACTTCTGCGACACCGACGGCAAGCCCCACAAGATGTCCATCATCGACATCGGGCCGGTAGATCCTCAAGGGGTCAGTAACGTGCGCTACCACCTGGATGACGAGACATTCAACCATCCGGTGCAGGTGGCCGAACCCGTTCGCGGTGGCGTCGGTGGAACGGAAATGGCGGACAAATCCAATCCCTGCCATGTGGCGTCCCCCAGCACCGGAGACCTCTGGGTCATGTACGTGAAACCCGGAGACACGGTGGTCAAAGGCGAAGAGCTGTTCAACATCACCATCATGAAACAGGAAAAAGCCGTTATATCTCCCATGGATGGTATCGTCGAACGTGTTCTTAAAACAGCGGACTACAAACATGACAAACACATGACGCCGGTGCGTGAAGGCGAACTTCTGATCGTTCTGGGTCCCATTCCCAAACGATGCGGCAAGTGCCACAGTCCCATCAAAGACGAATCGTTCAAATTCTGCCCGGCATGCGGGGCCGGACTTTGATCATCGTCGTCGCTTAAAAACAAAGGGTTCATGCCTGTCATCCGACAGACATGAACCCTCGTAATAATGCCAGTTCTCTTTCAAGATGGCTCTTTGCAGGGTTTTAGATCACACCTTGAATTTGCTGACCTTGTCGGATAGCGTTCGGGCCAGCTCCGTAAGCTTGTCGGCACTGTGATTGACCTGGTCACTGCTCCTCATCATTTCACCGGCAGATTCATCCACATCGGCCATTTCCTTCGATATAACCGATGCCGCCCCGGCATTCCTGTTGATCTTTTCGTTCACATCCTGGATGCCCAGCGAGGCCTGGCTTATATTCTGAGCGATCTCCCGGGTGGCCACAGTCTGTTCTTCAACCGACGAAGCGATGGTTGTTACAATATCACTGATTTCACTGATAACGCCCACCACGGTCCCGATTTCCTTCACAGTTTCCATGGTGACGGACTGAATCCCGTCGATCCTGTTTTTAATTTCCTGGGTGGCCTCAGCCGTCTGTTTGGACAGTTCCTTGATTTCACCGGCCACAACGGCAAATCCTTTTCCGGCTTCTCCGGCCCTGGCCGCCTCGATGGTGGCGTTAAGGGCAAGAAGATTGGTCTGGTTGGATATATCGTTGATGGTTTCCGTGACTTTGCCAATATCCTCTGCAGCGGCTCCCAGCCTGTTCATTTTTTCCGATGCGTCCCTTGAACTGTTCACAGCTCTCTGGGATATGCTCCGGGCTGTTTCGGAATTTTTCGCAATCTCATGGATGGTGGATGTCATTTCTTCCGTGGCTGCTGCGACCACGTTGATATTGGACGCGGCTTCCTCCATGGACGAGGCGATGGCGTTGATGTTCATGCTCATTTCTTCGGAGGCTAAGCTGACTTTCTCGGCTTTATCTGTTGTGACAGACGATGATTTAACCATTTCCCTTGAAATACCCAACAGTTCAGACGAAGAAACCCCCACGGCCCCTGACGTCGCCACGGTCTGCGTGATCAGTTCCTGGAGCTTGTCCATAAAAAGGTTAAACCACTTCGCAAGCCTTCCGATTTCGTCCTTTGAGGTGATATCAAGCCGTTTGGTCAAATCCCCCTCCCCTTCAGCGATGTCTTTGAGTCCCTGGACCACGCGGTTGATCGGTGCAGAAATTATGGATGTGGCGATATAATAGATGGTGGCAAAAACCATGACAAGGGCAAGCACCACGATAACGAGACTGGTGTTACGCATGCTGTGAACACCCGCAAGAACCTTGTTGACAGGGACTGAAACAGCAAAACACCACGGTGTGGTGGTTCGGCCCACCGTAAAAGGCGTATAGACGAATATCGATGTCTCGTTCGTAACCCTGGATTTACGGATTTCAGTGTATTGCTCACCGTTTTTAACAGCATCGATGACAGCTCCGCTGTACGACGCATCAGGAAGGTCTTTCATGTTTTTACCGATACGAGCCGTATCGGGGTGGTATACAAACAGGCCGCTGTTTGAAATGAAGAATCCGTAACCTGTTTCATAGGGTTTGACGGCCCCGATCACCGAGCTGAATTTATCCATGGCAAAATCGACCCCGGCCACCCCGATGGTCTGTCCGTTGATTTTAATGGGAATGCAGATCCCGGCAAGGGTGATGTCTTTTCCATCGTAGTTGAAGACCGTGGGTTCGTTGACAAAGTCCTTGCCGCTTCTGAAGGGTTTCCAGTACCACGAACCGACAGGATCGTTTTCTGCCTGCATTCCGGTCACATCCAGCTTGATATCGTTCCCGGATTTATGCCAGTATGGCTGGTACAAACCTTTGGCGTCACTGCCCGGCTGATTTGCAAATTCAGCGTCCCTGCCGTCGAAAGCGTTGGGTTCAAAAGCGGCCCAGACGCCGTAGCAATCAGGGTTTTCCATCATTATTCGCTTCATGATGGTGTTGAGCATATCCCGGCTCGGTGCCGGCTGATTCTCCTTGATGCCTTCAATGGTGTTGGCAAGAGCGATGGACACACCGCACGCCCGGTCAAGGTCAGCCTTGATGATTCCGCCATACCGGTAACCGATTTCAACGGCAAGACTTTCGGCATTTTTTTCAGCGTTTTTTGTAGATGACGCCGTAATGTAAAAAATAGTCGCTACAAAGGCGAGAAAAACCACACCGCAGATGGAAAACTGCATCTTTTGTCTCAACGTCAGTGTATTAAACATCATTCCTCCTTGTTTTCTTCAGGTTAAACCCATGGTTATTTCTTTGAAGTCAGTTCATAATTGATACCGTTCGGCTGGGTGGCCTTGTCAAGTTCCACCATGGTCTTCATCCAAAGACTTAGCTGGATGGTCAGGGATCTCCATGTTCTGATTCATGGTGCGCTCCAGTGACGTTTGTTTGAATTGACGTGTGTCTATGTGCAGATTGTATCCGGCAATCACCGGTGTGACAGTTCGGCCCGGTGAAGAAACTCTCCGAATAATCCATTTATCGGGGAAGTTTCTGATACTCTTGAACTTTTTTATCTGATTTTTCGGATCTTTTTTGACAGGAATTTTTTTATAAATTGTTTTATGTGAACTTTATAACAATTACGATTTTAAGGCAAACATCTTTTTTGAAAGGCTTTTGGGGGCTAAAAAAAAAGGGGCGTCGATAGACGCCCCTAAGACATGCTGATCAACGATTAAGCGCTGAGAATTTTTTTCGCGCTTTCGTCGTTTACTTCGGAAACATGGGGAATTCCGGTTTCACGCTCGGTTTCTCTGTTGCCGGAGAAAATGTCGTTGCGTGAAATCTGGTTCAGGGAGAACTTCCGGGCACCGGCCATGAGCTGCTGGAGACCGCAGGCCAGTTTGTCGGCCATGGTCCAGAAGGCGATGGCGCCGTAGGGGATGTTCTTCATTTCGTCTTTACCCACCTTCTTCTGGACGTCGAAGTAGGACGCGAAGATCTGTTCGGCTTTTTCGCCGACGTTGGTCACGGTTTTGGGCAGGCTGTCCCAGTTGCCGTTGACTTTGGCTTTGCGATCAGGATGGAGAACGCCTTCGATGTTGGCTCCCAGGTAACCGGGGATCATGATGGCGCGGCCCATGCAGACCAGCTTGGTGTACGGAGCGCCCAGGGCGAGGGCTTTGAAAATGCTGTCTTCCAGTGCGAAACCGCCTGCGAAGGACATATCCACCACTTTCTGGCCTTTGGCGGCAAGGATGCTTGCGTATTCGTAGGCTTTGGCGTGGAGGTTGATGGATGGAACGCCCCAGCTCTGCATCATGTTCCAGGGGCTCATGCCTGTTCCGCCGCCGGAACCGTCGATGGTGAGGAGGTCGAGTTTGGCGTCGGTGGAGAACTTGATGGCCATGGCCAGCTCTTCCATGCCGTAGGAACCGGTTTTGAGGGAGATGCGTTTGAAACCGATGCTGCGGAGGTAATCCACGCTCTTCATGAAATCTTCACGGACGAGATCCACGTTCTTGATGTTGGTGCCGCCCAGACGGCTGTGGCGTGCAAAGGATTTGATGGCACCGCTGTTGAAGGCTTCCTGGACTTCGGGCAGTTCGGGGTTGGGATCGACCACGTATCCGCGTTTTTTCAGGAACAGGGCGTAATCAAGGCTGGTGACCTGAATTTCGCCGCCGATGTCCTTGGCACCCTGGCCCCATTTCAGTTCGATGACGCATTTGTTGCCGTATTTCTGGGCCACGTATTCGGCTACGCCGTTACGGGTGTCTTCCACGTTGAGCTGGACGATGATGGCACCGTACCCGTCGTTGTAACGGAGGTAGGTGTCGATGCGGCGGTCAAGTTCAGGGGCTTTGGTGATTTTGCCGTTGTTGATTTCGGATTCACGGTCAACACCCACCACGTTTTCGCCGATAACCACGGGGATACCCACAAGTGATCCGCCGATAGCAAAAGAATCCCAGTATTTGGCGGCGATGAAGGTGGAACCGAGGGCACCGGTCATCAGGGGCATTTTGATTTTTGTTTTCATTTCCGCGCCAAACTCGGTTTCGAGGCTGACGTTGGGGAAGATACAGTCATCGGGATCGTTGGTCATGGTACCGGTAAGACCGTGTGCGCCGTAGGCGTAGCCCTGGACTCTCAGGGAGTTGTAGGAAACACCCACATGGGTGGTGTTGTTGGCACCGGCGGTGACTGAACCGAAATCTCTGGGATAGAGAAGTTTACGGCCCACAAGGCTTGAAAGCCATGTTTCGCATTTACCCTGGCAATCGGCGCGGCAGAGCGTGCAAAGGCTGGATTCACAAGGATTTCCTCTGTTGACGGTTCCCAAGGCATCGTTATGCTTTTCAAATCTCATCTTCTTTCTCCTTAACAAATCTTCATTAATTTAAGTTTTTTTTGACTCTCCGATGCCTTTGAATAAAAAAAGGCACCAGTCCCTTTGCAATTATAACCAAAGAAAACAGACGCCTTTGTCGTTTTTCGTATGTATCCGAACGCCGTTGTTCAGATGTAATTAGAATGGATTTTTATAAGTATTAATGATTTTTGTGTCAAGAATAAATTAAATCAAAATATGTTTTGTTCAGTATTTGTTAATATTGAGGTAAAACATTGCGGACTTTAGACACAAACATGCGTCTTAACCGTTGAATGAATGCCAACTCCAAATCTAAATTAATGATGATGATAAAGATGGGTTTATACAGGATAGCTGAAGCAGGCCGGGCATTCCCGACCCGCATTAAATTGACGTTGTAACGTTTGAAGAAAGCCTATCGTAGGTGGGGTTGAGACACGAAACCCGACAAAAGACAGATACAGAATAAACATCCGATTATTTTAAGGATCGGGTCATTTGTCGGGTTCTATAGAACCCGACCTACGAGAGACTGACGTATTCGTGCACTATTGATCGTTTATACGCAGGGCATGCCGACCCGCATGAATGAACAGGCACAATCCAGAACGATCAAACGAATCAATCCGGTTCAGGAGTTTCAGCCAGTCTTTCCATTTTTTTTCTGGCCTGTATTTTTCGTTCCGTTTTTTTCTGTTCCTTGTTCCGGCTGAACTTGTCGCGCTGTTCCTTATTTCTGGTCCGGTGGCCTTCATCCTTGAGGGTTGCGAAATCGATTTTACCCGTTCTCTGCCTGAACTCAAGCTTGACCGGGGTTTTATCAAGCCCTGTATTGTCTCGAATCTGGTTGATCAGATAACGTTTGTAAGAGAAATGAACCGCTTCGGGATAATTGACAAAACAAACCACGGTGGGAGGCTTGATTTCCACCTGGGTGGCGTAATAGAACTTGAGGCGTTTGCCTTTGTGAAGAGACGGCGGAGTCCTTTCCGTTGCCGAACCCAGGATCTTATTGAGTTCGCCGGTGGTTACCCGGGTCTGGTACTGCTCGTACACATCTTCCACCAACTTGAAAATTTTTCCCACCCGAAGTCCGGTAAGGGCCGAAATGGTCATGGCCGGCGCGAAATGGAGAAATTTGGCTTCCATGTAGAGCCGTTCGTAGAACGTTTTGGTGTTTTTGGCCGTCCCGTCCACAAGATCCCATTTGTTCAGGATGAAAATACATCCACAGCCCCGTTCTTCCGCATATCCGGCAATGGTGATGTCCTGGTCGGTCACGCCTTCCGCCGCGTCGATGAGAATCAGGGCCACGTCGCAGCGGTCAAGGCTCTTCAGTGATTTGATGATGGAAAACTTTTCGATTTTCTGATCGACCTTGCCCTTTCTCCGGATACCCGCCGTATCGATGAGCAGATATTCCTTTCCGCCTCTCCGGCAAAGGGTGTCAATGGAATCTCTTGTGGTTCCGGCAACATCACTCACCACCAGCCGTTTTTCACCGAGAAGTTTGTTGATGAGTGAGGATTTGCCCACGTTGGGACGGCCCACCACGGCTATTTTCAGGGTGTCTTCCCCTTCCTCTTCCTCGATGTCGGGAAATGATCGGACCATGTCGTCTAAAAAGTCCGGAACGCCGTAGCCATGTTCCCCTGAAACAGGATAAGGGTTTTCAATGCCGAGGGAAAAAAACTCGAACATGTTTTCTTCCTGGATTTCGTTATCGACCTTGTTCACCAGGTAAAAAACGGTCCGGTCCGTGTTGCGCAGAATTTCAACCAGATCCCGGTCATAGGGAGACACGCCGTTTTTTCCATCGAGGACAAGAACCACCACATCGGCCTCGTCGATGGCCTGTTCCACCTGGAAGCGGATTTCTCCGGCAAACCGGTCCATGTCACCCTGCACAAATCCGCCGGTGTCCACCAGGGTAAATTCCTTGTCCTCCCACACCGCGTTACAGTAATGCCTGTCACGGGTCACACCGGGCATGTCGTCCACCAGGGCTTCCCTTTTTCTGATGATGCGGTTGAAAAGTGTGGATTTCCCCACATTGGGCCTGCCAACGAGCGCCACCACGGGTTTCATAGTCTATCTCCAATCTTCATATTCAAAAATTTTATACGTTACATGCCTTGATAGACATAACGCATATGTTCACGGGTTTGCAGGATGAACTATCGTCCGTCCTCCCTAATGCCTTCATGGTTCACCAGCCGGTTTTAACTCAGGTTTCAAACGCAGCACTTCCTCACACAGAAAAACGATGACAGCCGGGCCGAAGACATCGGGGTCCTTTCGGCCCAGGGCTTTGTCCATGAAAGCTTCGATGCCGTCCTTGTCCGACAGCTGGACCCGGTCCTTGACAAGCCTGATCGTTCCGTCCGCCGTATTGTAAACCACTGTGGGTCCGAACGTTTGTCCGCCGGAATCTTGGGCCGACGTGACACCGCGGATCAGGTGGTGTTCGATGCGCATGACCTTGGGTTCGGGTTCAAACCCCAGAAGCTCTGAGAACAGCGCAAGGTTTTCCGTCACCGCATCCGTATCGTTCCATTCCACCGCCGCCCGTCCTTCGTATTCCAGCTTTTTGATATCATCCTCAGAATACCGGAGGTCAAGACGGGCCATGGCTTCCTGATACACCGTATCCACGGATTTATCCTTGCGGCTCACCACCACGTCTTTGTCATTCAGGATTTTCATGGCGTTTTTAATGCTGATCATTTCCTTGAGCGTCGGTTCTTTCCTCATCAAAACGTCGTTCAAGGAGGTGTTGTACACGGCAAGTTCATTATCCAGCACAAGGATCACCTGTTTTCCCTGTGTTTCAGATTCGTCCGGCGTATAAAGATCAAGGCCCCGAAGATGCATGGACCTGAAGCCTCCCGCCTTGAGCAGCTCCTTCATGGCCGCTTTGTCAATCTTGATTCCGCCGGCCGACGGTCCCAGAGTCGAGAGAATTCTCTGCCGCATCCGGTCGAGTGTCATTTTTTTTAGAAGGTTTTCCTTGAACGCCATGGCCGCTCCTCAGGTTCTCCACCAAAAGATCAGGCCATGGAAATCCATGGCCCTTATTTTTTTAGGGGTTAGTATACGATGGAAAAGACATGGAAGCAAGCCACGTTAACGTGTTTCAGTTATCTTTTTTTATAGATATTTCGACCATTTTAGAGAAAACTGTTTCCAATAAATCATCATCCGGTGGTAAAACATGACCTGAAAACCCTTTTATTAAACGGTTAACCCATCGAACGGAGACGCACCCATGACAGACACGGACTGGAACAAACCCAGGCTTCTGGAGTTATCCGGCAGTTACTGGCAGACATGCACCCTTCACACCGGCGTGAAATTGGCCGTGTTTTCTGAGATCGGAAACAGCACTCTGTCAGCCGAAGATATGGCGATAAGGCTCGGAGCAGATGTCCGGGGCATGGAAACCCTGCTCAACGCCCTCTGCGCCATGGGACTTCTGGCGAAAAATGACGAAGCGTACAGTAACACCGGGTTTTCGGCAAAATACCTTGTGAAGGATTCGCCCGATTACACAGGGTTCATCATCATGCATCATCACCATCTGGTGGATTCCTGGAACAGGATGAGCGAATCGGTGATCAGTGGCAACCCCTGCCGCGGCCGTTCTGCTTCGTCTTCAGACACGGAAAGGGAAAGTTTTCTCATGGGCATGTTCAACATCGCCATGGGTCTTGCCCCTTCCTTTGCCCAGGAAATCGATCTGAAAGAAAAAAGACGTTTCCTTGATTTCGGCGGAGGTCCCGGGACCTACGCCATCCAGTTCTGTCTGGCGAATCCTGCCATGAACGCCACGGTTTTCGACCTGCCCACCACACGGGTTTTCGCGGAAAGAACCATCGACCGCTTCGGCCTGAAAGACCGCATCGATTTCAAGGAAGGCAGCTATCTGGACATGTCGGTCCCCCTTGAACGCATCTACGATGTGGCCTGGACGTCCCACAACCTTCACGGAGAAGGACCCGAAGACGCAGAACGTATCGTGGCCCACGCGGTATCCGCCGTAAAACCCGGAGGGCTTGTGATGATCCATGAATTCATCCTGAACAATGATAAAACCGGTCCCTTGTTTCCCGCACTCTTTTCCATCAACATGCTGGTGGGCACGGATAACGGCAGAGCCTATTCTGAATTAGAACTGACCGCCATGCTTGAAAGAAGCGGGGTGCGTGACATCCACAGGCTCCCGTTGACTGCGGCTCTGACGTCCGGCGTTCTCTGCGGACGTGTTACTGAATAACGTTCATGGCCTGCCCTCCTGACGAGGGAGTCTGCAACGAACGATAAAAAAACGAAAGATAAAAAATGACGTGTGTCTCGCCATGCCACATATACATCAACCTGATTTACCCCCTTCACAACCGGCCCAAGGAGGCTTCATGGACCAGACCTGGAAAAAATGCAGCATCTGCAAAAAAGATATCCCCTATGATTCCAAATATTACGAGTGTTCTGTCTCAACCTGCACAGGCAAACGCACAGGGCTTGTTTTCTGTTCGGTGGCCTGCTGGGATGTGCATGTCCCCGGAGCGCGGCACAGACCCGACGCCGGCGCAATTTCCATGACAGCACCGTCACGGCGTCAGGTGGAATATGAGATGAAGATGGCCGAGGACAAGGCGGCGGCAAAGACCCCTGAAACCCGGCGAGTGGCCATCCGCCCCGAAACGAACCGTGAAGACGTAGAAACCGATGTGCTGGTGGTGGTTTCCAAAGTGAAGAAATACATTAAGGACAAGGCGGACATGAACACGGCCGGAGCCGTCATGGACGCCTTGACGGAGCACGTCATCGCCATCTGCGACCGCGCCATTGAAAACGCCCGCGAGGACGGGCGAAAAACCGTGCTTGAACGGGACGTTCCCAATCCTTACCGCTGATCAGCGAAGATCATGGCTTTCAATACTTTGGGATAAAGAGACGGGCTGAACACCACGTTCAGCCTCTGAAAACATTCCCAGGTGCAGTGACATCGGGTTTTCACGATGTCCTCCATGGCTTTCCGGGAGATGGAACGATCGAGGATGGCATACGGTGAATACCCGTGGTCACGGACATTTCCCAGTACCGTGTTCAGAATCTCGCAAAGAAGCACATTCCCGTCAGACGTAAGCACAAAACCCTTCTTGCCGGCCTTGCAACTTACAACGGCTTTTTTCCGCACAAGGCTTTCCCGGATGATGTGCGTCACCACCCGATCCACAGCAACACGAGCATGTTTGAACGGGTATTCACTGACCAGCCGCGTGTTGATGCCAAATCCGATGGTGTCCACGGTGCGAAGGAAATGGTGGCTATCGATGTCCAGAAGATTCATGTCCGGCACGGACGTTCCCCGGATCAGTCCGGCGTAATAGGGGATTCCCATGTTTTCCTGGAAATGCCGGGCAAGATCGACCAGACAGTCCGCGTTGTCATGGTTGTACGTTCCGCATGCCGCGACGGTCAGGCGTTTCCCGAATTGCGGATTGCCTTTCAGGCGTCGGAGGGTTTCCATGGCACGGGCATAACTGCCGGGTTTGGATCGGAGACGGTCGTGAACCTGTTCAGGGCCGTCCACAGAAACCCCCACGCTCAGATGCACGTCCGGGCAGTGTTTCAGAATATCCGAAACGACCTTTTCCGCCGCTTCGGAATACCATCCGTTGGTCACAAGATTCAGCATATGCACATCGTTGTTCGTGCAGAAAATGGAAGCGATGTCAGGCAGATCTTCACGCAACAGAGGCTCTCCACCCGCCAGGGTCAGGTATTTGATGTGCCCCATGTTTGCCGACACCCGGCGGATTTCCGGGAGCGTGAGATCGGTCCCCGGCCTGTTGTTTCTCTGGTGGTTGAAGCAGTGACTGCATGAAAAATTGCAGGCGCGGGTCACCCAGTAAATCAGGTAGACCGGATGGCGTGATATCAGAAAATTGAAGGGTCCCGTCATGCCTTCCCCTTTTTGACGATCCGGTTTAGGGTCCTGTCCCAAAACCCCCTCGCCATGCCCAGGTTGATGGCGGTGAATTCAATCTGGCGGAACACCACGGATAAAAGGGCCAGTTTTCGGGAATGGGCTTTTTTCATGGCCTGTGTAAAGGGATCGTCGCACACGTATAACATGGCGACCGCCACCGCATAAGCCGGAATACCCAAATGAGGTTTCACCAGGGCTAAAAGGATCGAAGCGTTTAGTATAAAGGCACAGGCTGATCGCATCATGACCTGGGCCGTGAAACGAAACGGCAGATTGGGCATCCGAAGGGCGATGGAGCCGATATGCCTGCTTCGCAGGTACGCTTTCTTCATCCGTTTGACAAGACCGTCGAAATGATGATCGTGGCCCAGTTGTTCGTCAAAAGCGATGAGGCCGGGCTCCATGCAGTTCAGGCGCAGCCCCAGCTCAAACTCCTCTCCCCCGCTCCGCGCGTAATCTTCCGAAAAACCACCGATATCCAGAAAAAACCGCTTTTCAATGAGAAAGCACTGGGTGAACACCGACACACGCCAGTTTTCCTGTTCGTAATAATTCCAGGCTGCGGCCAGATAATGCTGAAACAATGAGGCGTTCGTGTTTGCCGGAATTGTGGAGGTCGGACCCTGAACGATTCGTGTTTTATCGCAATCCAGGTGTTGGTACAGCCGGGTCAGATGATAACGTTCAAGCCGGACATCGGAATCCAGGAACAGAATATGGGTTCCCCTGCACATTTCAGCGCCCCTGTTTCTCGCCGCACCAACGCTGCTGTTGACCGGGAGCCGGATTGACGTGACCGGCACGGGCGAAAGAATCGGATCGAACGGTTCGGGGCTGTGATCGTCCACCACCACCACATGGGGCTTTTGAAACCCGTGAGTCAGGTGTTCGACGGCCTCTTTCACGGACTGCAGGCAACGGATCACGGGTTCCCTGTCGTTGTAATACGGTATGACGATGCCGATGATCGCATCCGTCATGGCTTGCCCACCTTTCTTCCAAGATCGATCAGGGCCTTGAAATCCTCACGGTCTTTCAAGATCTCCAGGTCCTTGTCCCTTTCCAGATGCTCCCAGGATGAAAATCCTTCACGAACCGAATTCACCAGATAAGCCATGGCCCGGTCCGGCTGCTCCATGATGGCGTAAAGGCAGGCCAGGTTGTACAAAATGGAAACCTTGGCTTCGGGATGGGATACCAGCATGGAAAGGTACAGCTTTTCCGCCTGGGCGAACTTTTTTTCAGCGATCAGCCGAAGAGCCTCCTCCCCGGCCAGATCAAGGGCATTCTGCGATCCGCCTTCAGGCGGGGTCTGTGCGGAGGATTCCGCCGGCTGTCCGGTTTTATCTTCAGGTTCAAGGAACCGCCGGGCCTTTTCTGCATTGATTCTGGCCTGGGTAAAACCGGGATAAGCTTCAAGTGACCGTTCAAAACATTCAAGCCCTCTGGCATAATCCCCTTTTTTCGCGTAAAGGGTCCCCAGATTGTTCAGCGCTTCGGCATAGCGCGGTTCAATGGCCAAGACTTTATGCGACACCTCGATGGCCTCGTCTATGCGGTTCTGCTCACCCAAAGCCAGAGCAAGGTTGGTCAGAGACAGCACATCGAAGGGGTTCACCTTCACCGCATGCCTGAAAAGGGTTTCGGCACTGGTCCAGTGCCCGGCCTGGGTATGGGCCAAAACAGCCAGACAAACCGCCGGAACGATTCCGACCACGGCCGATGCCGCCCTTGATGCCAGTCTGTCCATGATTTCAGATATCGACCATACAAGAACGATGAACATACCGATCATGGGAAGGTAGGTGAATCGATCGGCGTAAGCGGGCCAGTAGCCCTTTTGCACCAGACCGGACGCGGTGACGAAATTTCCGAGATACCAGAACCACCCTGTAAAAAACCACGGAAGCCTGCGGAACATCATGAACGCGAACGCGGAAACGCAGGCGAGAACAATAACGGAAAGACCCGCCGTCATGATGCCCACCGACGCAGGATACGGATGGAACACCGTCAGGTTCACGGGCAGTATCAGCATTTTCAGATAGATCAGATAGGATGCCGCCATATTCGAAAGCCTCAGGCTCAACGGCACATGGGTTAACGGCACGGTCTGACCGGCTGTTTCGCTCATGGAAAAGCCCACGGCAAAAAAAATCAGCATCACCACGATCATCTGGATGACAGGCTTGACCTCCCTGATGTTTTCAATCACAAAGGCCCCGGTTTTTTTCTGTGAATAATCATAGGCGGCAAGGGGGAAGTGATGCACAAGCAGCAGGGCGAAGGGGAAGGTCATCATCAGGGGTTTGGACATCATCCCTGAAAAAAAAACAATCCACAAAAGGAGATAGGAAAGACCGGACCGTTTTGCTGCGTGATATTTCCAGGCATGAAGCCCCAGAATGAAAAAGAACACCGAAAGAAGATTTTTCCGCTCGCTGACCCAGGCCACGGTTTCCACGTTCAGGGGATGAACGGCAAACAGAAGGGCGATGAAAAAAGAAGGACCCGACCTGCCGGTGGAACGCTGGAAAAACATAAAAAGAAGTAGGACGCTTGCCGTATGGATGATCAGATTGGTCAGGTGGTGAAAACCGGGCCTAAGACCGTACATTTTAACGTCCAGCATGTGTGAAAGGCTGGTGACAGGATGCCAGTATGCCCCGCTCTCCTGTTTGAATCGAAAGATCCGTGTGAGGTTGTCCAGGCTGAAGCCGCCTTTGATCACCGGGTTGTCATACACATACACCGAGTCGTCGAAACTGATGAACGACGCAGTAAGAACGCTGTGGTAAACAGCTGCGACAGACAGCACCAGAAGAAGACATAACAACGGACTGCTTTTAATCGGATGCCGGGTGATATGCGTTGACCGATGGACGTTCACCTTTTTATTCACCCACCATTTTTTTGAATTCATCCATACCCTTCAGACTTTCAAGCTGAGGATCGGCCTTCATCACGTCAAAACGGCGGAAGCCGTCGGCCACGATGTCCTGAAGGGTCTTCAGGGATTTTTCACGTTCATTGCTCATGGCATACACACAGGCCAGATTGTAGCGGATGCTCAAACCTGCTTCCGGGGCCTGGATCAAGGCATTTTCGTAAAGGAGCCTGGCCTTGTCATAATCCTTTTTTTTTATAAGGAGCCCGGACAGGCCTTGCAAAGCTTCAAGATGGCCGGGTTCAAGGTCGAGGACCTTTCGGAAACTCTCTTCCGCCGCGGCATCCTCGTTTCGCCCGGCATGGAAACGGGCCTTGTTGATATATGCCGTAACAGGCTTCGGTCCTTTCACCGCCTCGTTAAAATGAAGCAGGGCTTTTTCATCCTCGCCTTTTCCCGCAAAAATCACCGCCATATTGGCGTGAACTTCAGCGTATCCCGGATGCTTCGAAACGATGGTCTCGTAATACGGCAAGGCCTCTTCCGTTTTTCCCGCCTTGTCCAGGGCAAAGGCCAGATTCACCGTGCTCACCATGTCGCTGGGATCAGCCTGAACGGCCTGTGTGAATAGAGTGACGGAATCTTTCCAGTCCCAGGACCGCATATGGGCAAGCTGGGCCATTCCCAGGCAGAACGCGATCCCCAGGGCCCAGGCGTGGATACCCTTGAATTTTTCATTGAACAGGTAAGCAAGAATGAGAAAAAGTCCCACAGCCGGAACGTACATGAACCGGTCCGCATGGGCTGGCCAGAGTCCACCCTGGATCACCCCGGACACCATGACAAGGTTGCCTGTGAAAAAAAACCAGCCCACCGCCAGATAGGGTCGCCGCTTGAGGGAATACAGCGCGTAAACACTCACGCAGACAAGGGCTGTCGCAGCCGGAACGCTTTTCCACAAGGAAACATACGCCGGATAGGGGTAATGGACGGAAAGGGAGATGGGCCACACCGACTGGATCATGTAAGTGACATAGGCCGTGAGAGCGTTGGCTGCCCTCAGCCCCATGCCCACCGATTCCGTGGTCGTGGCCTCGTTAACAAACGACGCCTTGCTGAAATTCAGGTAAAGAATCAGTCCGGTGACAATGATCAGTGGAATTTTTTCAAACACGGGCGCGATATTCCGCCGGTCAAAGATTCTGAAATTCAGCGCATCGCCTTCTCTGAACAGCAGAAACCGGTGAAACGGCCAGAGATCGAAAAGAAGAAATGAAAAAATCAGCGTGATCACCGAAGCTTTGGATGCCAGGGCAAGGACGTAGAATAACAGGACCAGAAGGTATCGGTTGAGATTTTTTTTCAGCACATACCCGTGATACGCCAGAAGGGCCAGCAAAAGAAACAGCGTGGACAACAGATTTTTCCGGCTGGTCACCCAGGCCACCGATTCCACGTTCAAGGGATGGAGCGCAAAAAGGGCTGAAATAAAAAGGCTTTTCCCAAAACACCCCGTCGTTTTATAGAAAAAAAGAAACAGAAGGGCCGTATTTATAAGGTGAAGGATAAGGTTGTGCAGATGGTGACGGCCTGGATCAAGTCCGAACAGCCGGCAGTCCATCATATGGGAGAGCATGGTCATGGGCATCCAGTACGGCCCGGAGTCATGGCCGAAATCAACGGCCCAGGTCACACCTTTCAAGGTCACGCCCTGATTTACATAAGGGTTGTCCGTCACGTAAACCGGATCGTCCATGCTGATGAAATCGAAGGTTCCAACGTGGCTGTAAACAAGCACGGTGAGAAAAATCAGCAGGGAAAAGATAAGGACATGGACGAATCCCTGTTTGCCGCCCGAACTGTTTGCCGTATCCTTCATGTGAAATACCCGCTCATTTCCTGGTCCAAAGACCTTTGATCAAAGGGACAAGATCGTCGGTCACCGTGTACCGGATCTTTTTTTTAAGTATCAGCGCCAGCATGGAAAACCCGGTTTTCAGACTGGCTTTGACATTCCCCGAATGTTTCGATTCTCCGCCGATCCTTCCGTGATACGACACGGGGATCTCGATGATCCGCAGACCGTGACGAATGGGTTCGATGATCATCTCCGGGGAAAAAGACGGGCCGTCTGCCGAAAGACCGCCGCTGATCCGGCGGTAGGCGTCGGACCAGATGGCCCTGAAGGTGCAGCCCACATCGGTGAGCCGGGGTTCGTTCCGGCTCCACCAGAGGATCTCGATGATTTTGGCCACCGCCACATTCCCGACGCGAAGAAACAGGTTCATGTTGGCCCCCTGCTGAATCATCTGCTTGGTGGTCCGCGTGCCGAGAACCATGTCGGCGTCTTTCAGGTATTCCAGGAGTTTGCCCAGATCCCTTGATTTGAAGGAACCGTCGGCCTCGGTAAGCACCAGGATATCCCCCGTGGCTTTTTCCATGCCCCAGCGCAGGGCATGACCGTATCCCTTAAGGTCCGCCGAATGTACTTTCGCCCCTTTTTCAGCGGCGATTTCCGCTGTCCTGTCCGACGACCGGTTGTCGGCCACGATGATTTCATGCACCAGGCCTTTGAAATCGTCAATCACATGACCGATGGAATCTTCCTCGTTGAACGCCGGAATAACCAGACTGACGGTCTTTTCATGAAACTTCGAGGAACGGACCATGTAACAGGCCTGGTTCAGATCATCCGCAGTGTTCACATTCACATACCCGCCGGTAAAAAAGAAAGGTCGCACGGTCTTTCCCCCGCTGATCATGGCGGACACACCGTCGATCAATTCCTTTTTTCCGGTGCGATGTGATACAGGCATTTCCCGGATAAAGTCAAACACTTCCGGCATAAAAAGTAAGGTCCCGCAACCCAGGAATCCGTTCATCACCTTATCCGGTTTTTCCATCACCGAAACCACGGTGCCGTCTTCAATTTCCAGGGCGTAGTTTTTACGGATTTCAAAGGGATTGGCCGCCTGTTTCACCGCGCATACACAGGTATAATCGCCATGATCCGTACTGACCAGACCGCTTAGCGTGGATGCGTGGTACAGTTCATCCCCGAGCATCAGGCAGAACGGACCCCGGATATACGGCTGCGCGAGAAGAACGCCCTCTGCCAGACCTTCCGCCGGATCGTTATGTCGGATCAGGGTGATGTTCACGTCTTTCGGACAGGCGGTTCGGATCTCCTTTTCCACCTCTGCCGTATTGTCTCCCGTGATGATGAAAATCTCACGGATCCCCATTTCACAATTCATCAGAAGGATATTCCGCATCAGAAGGGACACCCCGTCAACCGTGAGCAGAACCTTGGATCTGCTTTTCGTTTCGGGATAAAGCCGTGTGCCCGCACCTGCGGCTGCAATGATTCCAACCATTTCAGCGGCTTTGTCAGTCATGATCCCCCCTTGCATCCCCGATCATTTTTTCACCCTGCCCCGCCCAATGATTCACCACAAGATAAACCAGGAGGTTGATTCCGATAAACTGAAAAGACACCACGTAAAAAAAGCGTGAAACAAACCATGACGCCATGTCACACCCTGAGGATTTCAACAGTGTTTCCAGGGGAAGACGGCATAATGTCATAAAAAAAAGAGACGCTGCCAAAAGTTTTCGTTCTTCGTTTTTCAGTTCGGAAAACCAGGGAAGCGCAGCAAGAAAAAGCGTTCCATGATCGAATCTGAAGTTGAAACCGATACAAAGAACCAGGACACAGGCGAACGCTTTTACAAAAAAAAACCGGTCCGCATTCACAGCGCCCTGGTTTACGAATATCTGAAAGCAGACAAATAAAAACGCACAACCGTAAAGCCCGGCAAGGGTCAGAGTCAAGGGAAAAACCATGGTTTTGGGCATCAAACCGCCCACGGCAAGTTTGTTGAAAAAATCCTGCCATCCTGCAAACCCGTCCGACACATACGGATAGCCGATGCCGTGAAGTCGCATGCGTCCGTATCCTTCACTCATGGCTTTTATCATGTCCACATGAGTGTCCCACCCGAAAAGTGCCAGGGAAACCATCACAAGACCGAATAAAAAGATCATGCTCCAGGAAAAGAGCCGGTACTTCCGGGTCAGGAGGGGAACCGCTATAAGCGGTGCGAGAAACACTTTGAAAACAACGGCAAGACTCAAAAAAAACCCGGCGGCGCAATCCATTTTCCGTTCAGTGAAATACAGGACAGCCATCAGGCATGCCGCCACTTCCACGTAGATATTGAGATAACACAGCTGAGCCAGCACAAAAGAAAAAGCCATGACAAAAAAAGCGTATCTTGCCGGATTGTCAGGGCTGAAAAAACCCGCGCCCATTTTCTTCAGCAGCGAGGTACACAACGCAGCCAGCGCGAGGGTCTGGACACATTTCAAAGCAACTGCCGGACCGACAGGCAGAAAAAGGGTTGGGCCATAAGCTGCCACAGCCAGCGGAAAATTGTAAAAAACCGTGTTTTCCGGAAAGAAAACACCGGTCCGAAGATAGCTTGAAAACCAGGCGTGGGCCATGTGGTAATCCACTCCGAAAAGGAACCGGAGTTTGAAGAGTACAAAATAAAGGGTGATGATCATGCCCGACGCCGCAATGAAGACCATCAGGATTTCAAGGCTCTTCCAGATTTTTCCCCTGTGGGTGTCCATGCTCCGCACCTCGGATTCGTCGTTTCAACGCCGTTCCCGGCAGTCCATCCCAATATCTTGTCTCTTGCAGTTCCATCACAGATCCATAAACAGGCCTACATCCTTTAACCTGTTGAAAAAACGTAGTCAAGACATGGAATACGACGTTCATCGATCCATACCTGCCCCCTGGATTCGCGGGCTGACCCGTGTTCCGTTTTCCTGACCTGACTCCTTGATTATCACAACTATTACATATGTATAATTCTTTTGGTTTTTTTCCTTTCTCAAAAATCAAGATTCCTATCGAAACCAGAGGTTTCTATCAGGGAACACCGATATAAATCCTTGACGCCCGGATCGGATCGCATGTATTAATCTACACCCCGGACGATCAGACGATGACCATGGGTACGATACGGCGGCTCGAAACAGCAGCAGCATGTTCTTTTTTTGTTCTTTATTTTAAAGAAAGCTACAACCGCTGCCCTGACTGAAACATGTGTTTGCAGAGGTTAAACGATGGCTCAAGACATGAACAGGCCACTTAAAATATGCATGATCAGCTACAGAAGTAACCCCCACTGCGGCGGTCAGGGGGTGTACATCAGGAACCTGAGCCGTGCTTTGACGGACCTCGGGCACAGCGTCGAAGTGGTGGCCGGTCCGCCGGACCCGCTTCTCGACAGCGACGTGAAACTGTCCATGCTCGACTGCCTGAACCTGTACGATCCCGAAAACATGTTCAGGACTCCAAGGGCGGATGAGCTGAAAAACCCCATCAACCTCATTGAATGGCTGAGTGTGAGTACCCAGGGCTATCCTGAGCCCTTCACCTTCGGGCTGAGGGCGTACCAGTACCTGAAAAACAGGTTATCCCAGTACGACATCATCCACGACAACCAGAGTCTGTCCTACGGTCTTCTGGCCCTGAGCCGGAGTATCCCCACCGTGGCCACCATTCACCATCCCATCACGGTGGACCGGCGCATCGCCGTCAAGAGTGTGCGGTCATTCAGGAAAAAAGTCCAGCACTTACGCTGGTATTCATTTATCGGCATGCAGAAACGGGTGTCCCGGAGACTTCCCAGAATCATCACGGTCTCGGATTTTTCAAAGCAGGACATCATCCGCGAATTCAACATCCCGGAAGAGCGGTTCAGCGTGGTTCCCAACGGCATCAACACCCAGATATTCCACCCTGTTGAGGGAATCGAACGGGAAAAGGACAGGATCATCGTCACCAACAGCGCTGACATGCCCCTCAAAGGACTGTACTATCTTCTCCAGGCCGTGCACGACATTTCGAAAAAAAGGAATATCCGGCTCACGGTCATCGGAAAACCCAAGGAAAACGGCGGGGTTGAAAAACTCATCGACAAACTCAGGATAGGGCATCTCATCGATTTCACAGGCCGGATCACCGATGAGGAATTCGTCCTTCAATACGCCCGTGCGGCCATTGCGGTGGTGCCTTCGGTGTACGAAGGTTTCGGCCTCCCCGTGGGCGAAGCCATGGCCAGCGGTATTCCGGTGATCTCCACCACCGGCGGAGCCCTGCCCGAGGTTGCCGGTGACGCGGCGGTTCTCGTGCCGCCCCGTGATCCCGAAGCCCTTGCCAAAGCCATCACCGGGTTACTGGACAACCCGAAACGCGCCGAAGAGCTCGGCAAGGCCGGATACAAGAGGGTTATGGAACAATTCACATGGAAAAACGCGGCCGAAAAGACCGTTGAAGCTTACAGGGAGACACTTCGTGATTACGGTAAACTTTAATAAAATCGATATCAAACCCGGATTTAAAATTCTTGACATCGGATGCGGACCGGGGCGCCACGTCAGCGCCCTTTACGCCTACAGGAATGTCACCGTGATCGGCGCGGACCTGAGCCTTGAAGACCTGAAACAGGGTGTGAAACGACTTCAGTACCATGATCAGCTCGGAGCCCACTGCGGCGGAACCTGGGCCTTCACCACGGCGGACATCACCCGCCTTCCCTTCAATGACAACGAATTCGACCTGGTTCTCTGTTCGGAAGTCATGGAACACATCCCCGACGAAGGCAAGGCCGCATCGGAGATTTTAAGGGTTCTCAAACCGGGCCACGATCTGGTGGTCAGCGTACCAAGATTCTGGCCCGAGAAAATCTGCTGGGCCCTGTCCGACGAATATTTCAACGCCAACCAGGGCCACATCCGCATTTACAAAAAAAACCGTCTGAAACAGCTCATCGAAAAAGCCGGGTCCACATACAGAACCGCCCATCACGCCCACAGTCTCCACTCGCCGTACTGGTGGCTGAAATGTTTCGTGGGACCCACCCGTGAGGACTCTTACGCCGTGAACCTGTACAAGCGATTCCTCACCTGGGACATCATGCAGAAACCTGTTCTCACCAAAACCCTGGACAGGTTCCTGAACCCCCTCATGGGAAAAAGCCTGGTGCTTTACTTCAAGAAAAAGTCGTAGGACTCTTTTCGTTTCATAAAAAAAACTCTCAACTTTCACACCGAAATGACGATGGCTTGATTAATGGAGCATCGTCATTTTTATTTTTATGGACGCCATCTCGAAAAGGAGAGTTCCCATGGGACATAAACCCAAACAACTTCAGGCCCAGGTCATGACATGGCCTTCTTTAAGGACTCATTCCAGGCTTATCCATGTCACAACCCTTATGGCATCGACCCTTCTGACGTTGCTCATAAGGAATTTATGACCATAATCCTAACCCGTTCATAGATGAATGATCGTCTTGATATCGGTCATGGCTCCTTTACTGTGTGATTCAAAGGTTTCCTGAACATCATCAAGGCCGATGGTCTTTGTCACAAGAAAATCAAGATCTATGATTTTTCTGGACAGGGCCTCGATAACCTCTTCGAACTCCTGGATGGAATATCCGAAGGAGCCGTTTTTGAAAGCAAACAAGAAGGCGATAGCCCCCTTGTCTGCCGTCCGGTTTTTTGCAGATCAAGCGGGAAGGTCTGTTGGAATTTCTCCGGCACAGTAACGCCTGAGAACCCCGAGGGTTTTGGTCATGGGGAGAATTTCGAACTGGCCGGAGGCCATGGCCAGTTTGTACACATGATACGGAGCCTGTCCGCCTTCGTCGGGGTTCTTGAAAATGTCGTGGACCACCAGGAAACCGCCGGGCATGATGTGACGGGACCAGCAGGAATAATCGTTGAACGCGGCCCTGTACGTATGGCCGCCGTCGATGAACACCAGACTCAAGGGCGTGGCCCAGACTTTCGCAATCACGTGGGACGTGGACACCATGGGAACCACCGCGTCTTCAAGGCCCGCCCGTTCCAGGGTTTTCCGAAGGTGGGGAAAAGTATCCACCTTCTTTTCCTTTTCGTCGTACAGCTCCGGATCAAAATACCCTTCCCCGAACTGCTGCTCTTCAGACCCCCGGTGATGATCGATGGTAAAAAGTACCGAACCCTGGGTTTTGGCGGCGGACCCCAGATAAACCGATGATTTTCCGCAGTAACTTCCTATTTCAAGCATCGGCCCCATTTTCGCAGCCGTGAGGGCCACGTCGTACAGCCTCATCCCCTCTTCCGGGTCAAGGAAGCCTTTGATTTCTTCGATCAGTTTCATGTCGGGTGTCATATATTATTCCTTATCCATTAATTGTCATAACTGCTGACCAGAATTTCACGGGGTTTGGCCCCATCCGCAGGCCCGATGATCCCTTCTTTTTCCATGGTTTCGATGATCCTGGCGGCCCGGTTGTAGCCGATGCGCAGATGCCTCTGAACGCTGGAGATGGACGCCTGACGGGTCTTTGTGACCAGGGCCACGGCCTCGTCGTATTTTTCGTCGTAATCGGCTTCCTCCTCGCCGTCTTCAACTTTTTCAGGCGGGGGTTTCAGGATGGATTCGTCGTATTCCGGAGCTTTCTGGTTTTTCCAGTACTCGATGAGCTGATTCAGTTCATCGTCTGAAATGTAGGCTCCGTGGATGCGCTGAAGCTTGGCCGTTCCCGGCGGCAGATACAGCATGTCGCCCATGCCCAGCAATGCTTCCGCGCCGTTGGTGTCGATGATGGTTCTTGAATCGATTTTCGACGATACCTGAAACGAGATGCGTGTGGGGAAGTTGGCTTTGATGATGCCGGTGAGAACGTCCACCGACGGGCGCTGGGTGGCCAGGATGATGTGCATGCCGCAGGCCCTGGCCATCTGGGCCAGTCGCGTGAGGGAGACTTCCACATCCCGTGACGCCACCATCATGAGGTCCGCCAGCTCGTCGATGATGATCACGACATAGGGAAGCCGCTCATGAATGTGTTCGTATTCCGCATCCCCGTCGTTCCGGCTCACCGGATGCCCGGCTTTGAATTCCTTGTCCACCTTCTTGTTGTACTGACCAATGTTCCGAGTCTTGAGTTCCGCCAGAAGCTCGTAGCGCCGCTCCATTTCCCTCACCGCCCAGAACAGGGCGTTGGTGGCCTTTTTCATGTCGGTGACCACCGGGGTGATGAGATGGGGAATACCGTCGTAAACGGAAAGTTCGATACGCTTGGGGTCGATCATGATCATGCGCACATCGTCGGGCGTGGCTCTGAAAAGGATGCTCGAAATCATGGCGTTCAGCCCCACGCTTTTACCGGCTCCGGTTGCCCCGGCGATGAGGAGATGGGGCATTTTATCCAGTTCGGCGGAAACGGGGTTGCCCACGATGTCATGCCCCAGGCAGATGGTCAATGGAGATTTGGAGCTCATGTAGGATGCTGACGTGACGATTTCCTTGATACACACCGATTCCCGGGTGTCGTTGGGAATTTCGATACCGATGGCGTCCTTACCCGGAATGGGGGCGACGATACGGATACTGATGGCCCGCAATGCCAGGGCCAGATCGTCGGAGAGATTGACGATCTTGTTGATTTTCACACCCGGCGCGGGCTTGTATTCGAAGGTGGTGATCACAGGCCCGGGGGTCACGGCGGAAACCTGACCGAACACGCCGAAATCCTCAAGTTTTTTTTCAAGGAGCCTGGACCGCATTTTCAGGTTTTCATCATCCACGGTGGACGGCCGCTTTTTGGGATTGTTTAAAAATCCGATTCCGGGAAGTTTGAACTCATCGTTTCCTTTCATGAATTCAAATTCTTCCTGCTCGGTCACCGCCTGAATTTTCGGAGCCTTGGCCGGTTTGGGCGCTGAAATTTTTATGTCATGTTCCGGTCGTTTTTTTTCCGGGTCTTTCTTGTTTTTCCGGACCTCTTCGCGAAAGGGTTCGTCGAGTTTCTTCAGTTCACGTCTCGCCTTGTAATCCCTGATATACGCCGACAACCGGGACGGAAGAGAACCGATGAACGCGGCTGCCACAGCAATGGAACGGCCGGTTTTCTTCATAAAGGAAACGATGGAAAAATCCGTGGAAAGAATAAGCCCGATGATCACCAGAACTGCCACAATGACGCTGCCGCCCGTTACGTTGGCATATTCGACAAGCACGCTTTTCAAAGGAATGCCGATGATGCCTCCGGATGAAAACGGATGTCCGAACAGCGTGCAGGACTGATCGTCCGTGGCCATGGATACGAGCACACCGGTGGTGAGCACCAGTATAAATCCCCCTGAAGCCAGGGATTTGAGGTTCCGCTCCTTTTTCTGTCCCAGAAACCGCACGCTGGCCAGAAGCAGAATCGCTGGAATCCAGAACGATCCCACCCCGAAGAGTCCCACGAGGATACCTGAAAGATAAGACCCCATCATTCCGAAAAGATTCCGGACTTCCCCTTCGGCTCCGGCGTGATTCAGTGACGGATCAGTGGGGCTGTAGGAGATAAGGCTTACCAGAGTCAAAATGACCAGGAAGAAAAGAACGGTGCCGATGATCTCTTTACGCATCGTGTCACTCAGCCTGAATGCCGATAGTACCGGAGCTTCCGGTTTTCGATCGGGTTGACGGTTCGTTCGTTTCTTTTTCATCACAATTCCATGATCACCGGAACGATGATGGGGCGTCGTTTGATGGTGAAATTGAAGTACTGGCGAAGGGCCTTCTGAATTTTCGAGCGGATGATTTCGATCCTGTTGGGGATATCCAGCCCAACCTCTTCGATGACTTCCAGGATGACGCACTGGGCGTCGTCGATCAGATGGCCGGTGGCGGTCCAGAACACGAACCCCCTGGACACGATTTCAGGACCGTACATGATGATGCCTGTTTCCTCGTCAAAGACAATGGTGACCACCACAAGCCCGTCTTCGGAAAGCATCTGGCGTTCCTTGAGAACGCTTCGGCCCACATCGCCCACACCTTTGCCGTCAACGAGAACACGGCCCGTGGGAACACGGCCGACAATCCGGCCTTTCCTGTTTTCAAAGGAGATAATCTGGCCGTTTTCCGCCAGAATGATTTTTTCCCTGTTGATTCCGGCAGACTGCGCAAGCCGGGCATGGTGAACAAGATGCCGGTATTCGCCGTGGATGGGGATGAAAAATTCCGGATTGGTGAGCCGGATCATCATCTTCAGCTCTTCCTGGTATGCGTGGCCGGACACATGGACGCTGGATGTCCGTTCGTACACCACGTTGGCCCCCAGTTTGTAAAGGCTGTTGATGATGTTGGAAATGGGTTTTTCATTACCGGGAATGATTTTCGACGACAGGATCACGGTGTCATCTTTTTCGATCCGGATATGCTTGTGGCTTCCGGTGGATATTCGCGCCAGGGCCGACATGGGTTCTCCCTGGCTGCCGGTGGTGAGCATGACGATCTGCCGGGGCGGATAATGATCCACATCCTTCACATCGATCTCCATGCCGTCGGGGACCGACAGAAATCCCAGGCGTTTGGCGATTTCAACCGTCATTTCAAGGCTCCGGCCACTGAAAATCAGTTTGCTTTTCCGACGTTCGGCGATATTGACGATCTGCTGGATCCGCGCCACATTGGAAGCGAACAAGGCAACAATGATCCGGCCCTTGCTTTCTTCACAGACCGACTGGAGCGAATCCGCCACCGACTGATCCGACATGGTGTAACCTTCGGTTTCCACGTTGGTGGAATCGGACATCAGAGCAAGAACCCCTTCCGCTCCGCAACGGGCGAAACTGTTCACGTCGGTCATCATGGCTTCGTTGCCGCCGTGTCCGATTTTGAAATCGCCGGTGTGGATCAGCATGCCTTCGGGTGTTTTAACGGTGATTCCCACACCATCCACGGTGCTGTGGCTGACTCTGATGAATCCCATCTCAAACGGTCCGATATGAACGGGTTTTCCGGGAAAGACTTCGATATACTCCACGTCGAACAGCCCGTGTTCCTCCACCTTGTTTTTTGCGACTCCCAGGGTGAACGGCGTGCCGTAAACCGGAATCCGCAGTTCTTTCAGGAGGTAGGGAAGTGCTCCGATATGGTCTTCGTGGGCGTGGGTCAGGAAAACTGCCGAAATACGGGCGTCACTTTGAATGATGTAGTCCATGGACGGAATGACAATATCGATGCCCAGCATGTAATCCTCGGGAAACATCAGCCCCGCATCGATGATGATACCGGTGTCTCCATATTCGATGACCATCATGTTGAGCCCGATTTCTCCAAGGCCCCCCAGAGGAATGATTTTCAGCATGTTATGATCAGCCTTTTGGTTTACAGAACAGGTTAGTACGTCGCAAGGATCATTCTCATAACCGGTTGTCAGACAATAATCCCCAGTTGTTCCATCATGGCGTCCAGAGTTTCAACCAGCCAATTCCGCTGTTCCCGATTTGCGTAAGCGATGCAATGGCATCGGATGTTGCCGGACGCCCGGACCAACAGCCCGCAGGACAGGCGGTCTTCTTCAAGCTCGATCCCGAAATGGAAGGGCTTGCACGGGCCATGGTCATTCTGCTGGTCCGTCAGAAGCTCCTCCGGAATCTCAAGCCAGTAGACCCCTTCCAGTCCGGCGGTTTTTAAGTGTTTGCCCAGATAGTCTTTGACTTTCCCGTAATCCCAGGATCTCAGTTCATCAATCACGTATTGTTTCATAATCAGATGGCATTACCATACTTCAGACATCCAGGCAAGGCGGTTGTCGCAAGGCAGTACAGATAAACATTCAACATCAAACGGAAAGTCGGCTCGGTTAAGGACTGACTTGCAGATACTGAGAAATAGTTAGAAGCAATTCTTAAAAGGAAGGGCATGCCCAATGGATAATGGAATTCTCCGGCCCTTAACGGCACGACAGGCCGGAGAAAAATATCATAAAATCAGTCTTCTTCCACGGCAACGGCGTCGGTTTCACAAACTTCAACGCAGCTCTCGCAGCCAAGACATTCTTCGCCATTTACAACAACGGATTTTCCGTTTTTCATTTCAAACACTTCCACAGGACAAACATCCACACACTCTTCGCAACCTACACATTTGTCAGCATCTACGGTCGGTGTAAAACCCATGTTAAAAGCCTCCTCAAAAAAAATAATTATTATAATAGTTTACATAACCCAATATCGGCTTTGCAAAACTTTTTTTTCAAGTTCGACAAACCGGTCTATTCTTATATCTATTTTTTTCTGCCTGTCAATATGGTTTTTTATTAAATTCCCTCAGGCAAAAAAAGTGCCAGAATGCCTATCATTCCACGATATTCACACCTTTTTCACATTTGAAAAAAACCGATCACGGTATTCCGAAACCGGTTTTTATCCATTTCCCTTACGACCTTTGTTTCTGTAAAACGCGAGAAAAAATCATTCGGATGAACATGATAAGCGACATACAGTTCCAGGCCCTCTGCCGTGTTTGACATGGTCGTGTCAAAGCATGACATCTTTTCGTTGGCATCGAAAAGGGTGAGTTCTTTCAAAACCCTGGATAAATCTCCGCCACGATTGAGTCGATCCAGGGATTCAGGACCCATCGTCCCGATGTGGACAAGTTCGGGAACATGCTCTTTAAGATGGTCGATGACAGGCTTTCGCGTTGTGAGAAAAAAAACATCCATGGCATCCCGTTCGCTTGCATCGCCATGGACATACAGACTGGCCCAGGCTGAAATCCGCTGTTCGATATTCATGTCTGCGGAGAGATCCGGAGGGACAGGTTGGGATAGGGCCATATCCGATTCACGCCTGAGTTCCGCAATATCATCGTCGCCGAGAAGAGTCTCGAACAGTTTTTTTTCACGGCTGAAAACAGATTCAAGATCCCTGTCGATCTCCCGGTTTTTCACGTCATAGTCCCTTGCCATTTCAAGAAAAGCAGCGGACCTGAACACATACGGCCACACGTCCGGCTCATTCGGATGAGCATAAGATTCATCAGAGCCCTTGAGAACGGCAGACCGAATGAAAGGAACGCAATCCGGGTCCACCAGAGGAACGCCTCCCTGTCCTTTCAAGAAAGACGACAATTTTTCATGGATCAGACCTGTCCCCGATGTGTGTTCTTTTAAAAAACACCTGACCTTTTCCTCAATTCCCTGAGCCCGAAACACGGTCGTCACTCCGGGATACGAATCTTCAGGATGATTCAGAACGCCGAGCAAGGCCATGGAACCGAAAATGCCGAGGATCGCTTCTCGAAGGGTATCACTCACACATGTGTGTGGAAAAACAAGCGGTGTCATCATCCTATTTCCTTATGCAGGGTCAGCTTTTGGAGTCCCGTGTCCGAACCCCGAGGGATTCCAGCCGTTCTCTCAACCGGTCGGCCTTTTCCCAATCTTTGTCCGCCCTCGCCCGTTCACGCTCTTCCATCAGGCTTTGGACAAGGGTGTCAGAGTAGAGGTTATGAAAATCACACACATTGAGCACAGCGTCAAGATCCCTGAACACCTTGACCACCTCGCCCGCACCGTCTTCGTCGATGGCTCTTTCCTGAATCAGAACGTTCAGCTTTTTCACAGCTCCGAATATGGACGCCAGCGCTTCGGACATGTTCAAATCTTCGTTCATGGCATGAATAAACCCATGCTTGATGTCATAGACGATCTGCCCCAGATCGGGATACGGCCTGCCACCTCTGACATTCAGAAGATCCTGAATGCAGTCGTCAAGTTTCTGCAATGCACGTCGTGATTCCATAAGTCTGTCTTCACTGAAATGTAGGGCTTTCCGGTAATGGGTGGCGAGCATCCAGAACCTGATTTCACGGCCGCTGAATCCCCTGTCGGCCAGCTGATCCAGTGTCAGATAATTTTCGGATTCATCCACACGTTTTCCGTTGAAAAAAACCTGATCACAGTGGACCCAGAAATTGGCCAGAGGTTTGCCATGAAGCGACCTGGAGATGGCCTGTTCGTTTTCATGATGGGGAAACACCAGCTCCCTGCTGCTGGTATGGATATCGAAATGACTGCCCAGATATTTCATGGAGATGGCCGCACACTGGAGATGAAGCGTGGGCCGTACCCGTCCCCAGACCGTGTCCACATAATTCCCCCGTTCATCTTCTGAAGGTCTGCTCTTTTTCAGCAGTGTGAAATCTCTGGGATTGTCTTTTTCATACTCCCCGAGATCCACGGTGTGACCCAGCCGGATCTTGTCCAGGTCCACCCGAGAAAGGCTTCCGTACTCTTCAAATTTAGACACGTCGAAGTACAGGCTCTGCTGTTTTTCATACGCCAGTCCTTTTTCCGCCAGTTGGCCGGCCAGAGCGGCCATGTCGTCCAGATGCTCGCTGACCCTTGGATACCGTTCCGCAGGTTTCACGCCCAATGTGCCCAGATCATCGACAAAACGCTTGAAGTACTCATCCGTCACGGTTTTAAGAGAGACATTCTCCCGCTCCGCCCTCTGGATGGTCTTGTCGTCAAAATCGGTGACATTCACGATGTGCGTGGTCTTGAATCCCCTGAAGTCCAGATAACGGCACAGAAGATCGGCAAAAACGTAGCGCCGAAGCACACCGAGATGAAGACGGTCGTGAACCGTGGGACCGCAGGAATACATGGACACTTTGCCCGGTTCAATGGACACGAAGGGTTCCTTCCTGTGACTCTGGGTATTGAACAGCACAGGACCGGCGATGTCCTGAACGGCAAACACCGGCGTTGACAGATAGCGCTCGCCGCCGTCGGGGAAAATCACGACAAGGGTTCCGGAGTCCATGGTTTCGGCAATCTGCATGGCCACGGCACAGGCCGCACCGCTGCTCATTCCCACAAAAAGGCCAGATTCCCTGGCAAGCCGCCGGGTCATGTCAAACGCCGCGTCGTCCTCCACATTGATTTTCCTGTCCAGCCGCGACCTGTCGTATATGCCGGGTTCATAAGCCTCTTTCATGTTCTTGAGGCCCTGGATCTTATGGCCCAGGTAGGGCTCAACGCCAATGATCTCTATGGCTGGGTTCAGTTCCTTGAGCCTTCGGGAAAGTCCCATAAGGGTTCCGGTGGTCCCCATGGTGGCCACCACGGCCGTGACCGACCCTCCGGTGTCCCGCCAGATTTCCTCGGCAGTCCCGTGGTAATGAGCCATCCAGTTGGCGTCCGTGTTATACTGATCACTCATGAAATAACGATCCGGATTTTCCTTGAAAAGACGCCGGACTTCCTCGATGGCTCCGTCCGTCCCAAGATGTCCGGGCGTAAGAATGATTTCAGCGCCCCTGGCCTGAAGGATCTGTCGTCTTTCCAGACTCACCGCCTCGCTCATGGCCAGTTTCAGCCGGTAACCCTTGACCGAACAGACCAGAGCGAGACCGATGCCCGTGTTACCGCTGGTGGCTTCGATGACGATTTTATCCCGGGTCAGCGCCCCGGATCGTTCGCCGCGTTCGATCATGTTCAGGGCCGGCCTGTCCTTGATGGAACCGCCGGGATTGAAATATTCGAGTTTGGCGAGAATAGTGACGCCTTTTTTCGGAGACTTCAGCTCCACGAGAGGCGTGTTTCCTATGGTATCTAAAATGGATCGGCTCATGACATGACCTTATATACTGTGGACCAGTGAAAACCGGCGTTCCAGAGTCGACCGGATCTGTTCAAAAACCAGGGCCTCCGAGACAGAGGCATCGATGATCACGATGCGTTCAGGATATTCTTCGGCGAGAATGAGATACCCCTTTCTCACTTTTTCATGAAAGGCAAGGGTTTCCTGTTCAAAACGGGACTCTCCCGTGGGCCGTTTGCCGCCGTCAATGGCGGCCCAGGCCCGTTCAAGCCCCACAACCGGATCGAGATCGAAAAGAAACGTGATGTCGGGTGTCAGTCCTTCAAGAACCTGAGTGTGGATGTCACGGATCATGGAAAGATCAAGACCTCGTGCATGCCCTTGATACACGGTGGTGGCGTCAGAAAACCGGTCACTGATCACGGCGTGACCGGCCTCAAGAGCCGGGCGTATCCTTTCCCGGATATGCTGGGCTCTGTCCGCCGCGTAGAGAAAAAGCTCGGCTTCCGGGGCAAGATCACGGTTTTCAGGGTCCAGCAGAATTTTTCTGATCTGCCTTCCGATACGGGTATCTCCCGGTTCCCGTGTCGTGACGCATGGTTTTCCGCAGGCTTCCAGATAACGCCGGGTATGCTCCATCTGGGTTGTTTTGCCCGACCCCTCAATGCCTTCAAATGTGATGAACATAAATTTAAAACCGTTTTTAAAAAGGGCTGGTTCATGTTTCAAGGTTCAACAATCCCTTGACTTTTGGCTGTAATTTGGCTTTTATACTGTTTTTCCATGACGTGTTCAAGCGGTTATCCGAAGAACAGGGCTTTTTTCCCAAAACACGGAAATCCACGTTCCGGTTCAAGATAAGGTCCGGAATAACCTTATAAAAAACCGGGTTCAAACCACCCTACACAATACCGACGACTCTATGTGTGTTAATCAACCCCATGCACAACACTCCACAGCCCGGTTCATTATCCGGAACATACCTTTAAACGGTCATTTCCCCTTTATCGTAAACATGATCCTGCTGCTGGGACTGATCTTCTGTTTTTCGGTGCCGATGAATGCGGAAGCGGAAGACGAAGAACCCTGGCACATTGTGGCTGACTCGCTGAAATTCGACAAAAGCAGCGGGATAAGCACTGCGGAAGGCGATGTGGTGGTGACTCACCAGGACAAGGAACTCAAGGCCGACTTTCTGGAATACGACAAAACCGGT
This sequence comes from Desulforapulum autotrophicum, assembly GCA_020723285.1. Taxonomy (GTDB): domain Bacteria; phylum Desulfobacterota; class Desulfobacteria; order Desulfobacterales; family Desulfolunaceae; genus DYJE01. The sequence goes on from DYJE01000001.1 coordinate 117,287, forward strand.
GAAAACGTCTTCGCCCGAGGAAACGTGGAAATGAAATCCAAGGGAGACCGGAGCACCGCGGACCGGATGCTTTTAAACCTAAAAAAAGACACCGGTGTGCTGTACAACGGGTCCGTTTTTATGGAGTCCAACCATGTGTACGTCAACGGTGAGGAAATCCGAAAAGTCGATGAGGACTCTTACACCGCATCCACAGTGAGCATCACCACCTGCGACGGGGACAACCCGGACTGGAAATTTACAGGCCATGACCTTTCATTGACCGTTGAAGGTTACGGAACCGTGTACAATGCGGCGTTCTGGACAAAAAAGCTTCCGGTTCTCTACACGCCCTTCCTTGTTTTTCCTGTAAAAATCAAAAGACAAAGCGGTCTTTTGCCGCCGGAATTCGGCATGTCGGACCGCAAAGGATTCGAATACCTCCAGCCGTTGTACTGGGCCATCAACGACAGCAGCGATGCCACAATCTACGACCGTTACATCGAAAAACGCGGCAACATGACCGGCCTGGAATACCGATACATTTTATCCGATACATCCAAAGGCACCCTGTTTTTCGATTACATGAAAGACAAGGAAATCGATGACGGCACAGCGGATGCCACGGAAAAATGGGGCTATGAAGACGGAGCCATCAGAGACAACCGGAACCGTTACTGGCTTCGGATGAAACAGGACCAGACCCTTCCGGGTGACGCTGTTTTAAAAACCGATATCGACGTGGTCAGCGATCAGGACTACCTGCGTGAATTCAGTGATATGAAAAACGGTTTCGATTTTTCCAAAGGTTACTTTCTCGACCATTTCGGAAGAGACTTAGAAGCCGAAGACGATGCCATCAGAACCAACAGCCTTGTCTTCACGAAAACCTGGTCATCCTACAGCCTGAACGCAAGCACCCTCTGGTACGACAATGTGGTAAAACGGGAAGATCATCTGACGGACGCCACGCTCCAGACTTTGCCCCAGGTGGCGTTCAACATCTCACGACGCCAGATATTCAGCACTCCGTTTTATTACGACCTGGATTCAGAATACGATTATTTCTTCCGGAAAGACGAAACAGCCAGCCTCCGATCCGGCCAGCGGCTGGATCTTTACCCCAGGGTCATTCTCCCCTTGAGATACAAAAACTGGCTTTCCATAGAATCCATCGCGGCTTTCAGAAACACCAACTGGTACATCGGCAGCAACACCGATGTGGCCGATACTTATGACGGCTCAGATGATCGCCAGATTTACGATCTTTCCCTGGACCTCTCGACCAGTTTCTACAAAATATTCAACACCGGAATCGATCGTGTCGATAAAATCAGACATTCGTTCACCCCCAAACTGGTTTATAACTTCACGCCGGAAAAGGACCAGACCGAATACCCGTATTTTGACGGACTTGACCGCATTTCACGGGTCAACACCCTGACCCTGACCCTTTCAAACACCCTGACCAGCCGTTCCAGTGCCATGGACGCGGCGGGAGAAGCACAGGATTCAAACGTTAAAAAACCTGAAACCCCCCAGCTTAAAAAATTCAATTACCGACAGTTCTGCCGGTTCAAACTGGAACAGATCTATGACATCAACGAAGCCAACGAACGTGACCCGGATCTTTTCCTGAACAAGGAGACACGTGAACCTTTCAGGCCCCTTTACGGTGAAATCGAATTTATACCTGCGGACTACATCAGTTTTGACGCCGATGCCACATGGGATCATTACGACCGGCATCTTCTGGAAGGGAATGTGGGTTTAAGCCTGAAAGACGCTCGGGGCGACATTTTGAACGTGGAGAAGCGATACACCCACGATTCGGTAAAATACCTGAATTCCTATCTTCTCCTCGTTCTCACCGACAGCCTTTCCCTGTACGGTCGGAATGAAAGGAACCTCATGGAGCATGAAGATATCAAATCCGGCGGCGGTCTGATCTACACGTCCCAATGCTGGGGAATTCAGGCGGATTACACCCACAAACCCGGAGACAGAAGGTACGCCCTGACCTTCCAGCTCACGGGTCTTGGGGAGTTCGGTGCGAAATAATCAACCCTGTTTCCATGAAAACATTATATTTCATGATATCAACGTATCAAAGAGACCGTATCCATGAGTGACCTGATCGTCAAACCCGACCCTCTTCTGTGGTATGTGCTCCATACCAAAAGCCGTTGTGAAAAAGTGGTGAACGACATTCTCCAGAAAAAATCCCTGGATGTGTTTTTGCCGCTGGTCCACGTGAGAAGCAAGCGCAAAGACCGGAAAGCCATGGTGGATCTTCCCCTCTTTCCCGGATATGTGTTTGTCAGGACCCAGCTTTATTCGGAAAGATACCTGTCCGTCCTTAAAACGCCCGGAGCGGTGAAACTGATCGGAAACAAGGACGGCCCCGTGCCGGTTCATGCCTCCATCATCGAATCCCTTCAGATCATGGTGCAATCCGGGGAATCCGTTCTCACCGGTTTCGAATTCCAGAAAGGGGAAAAGGTGATTGTCAAAAACGGTCCCTTTACCGGTGTGACCGGCGTCTTTTCCATGTATAAAGGTGTGGGACGGGTGATTGTCTACATCGATATTCTCGGTCAGTCCGCATCCGTTGAAGTGGACGAAGCTGACATCGAACGTCTTGAATGATTTCAGTATAAGTGCTTGACTTAGTATCCAATTACGTTTATTAATTTGCTTTGCATAAATCCGGAGGAAAAACCCGGCTTTTTTTTGGAATTCACGAAGGAGGATATATGAATAAGTTGGAGTTGATCTCCGCGCTCAAGAATGATGCCGATATCTCAAAAGCAGAAGCCGCAGAAGTAGTTCAGATTTTTTTCGATTCCATGACGGACGCCCTGGTCAAAGGAGATCGGGTGGAGATTCGCGGGCTGTGCAGTTTTTTTGTCAAGGAATACAAAAGCTACACCGGAAGAAATCCGAAAACAGGTGAAAAAGTCACGATCAAACCCAAAAAGCTTCCCTTCTTCAAATGCGGAAAGGAACTGAAGGAAAGGGTCGATTACAAATAGCCGCCACAATTATTGCGGCCTGTTCAATTCCAGCGCTTTATTTGTGGAACAGATCATGGATTCACAAGGGATTCTGAACCGGTTCAAAGAGCTCTTCTATCAGACATCTGGGGAAAAGACGGGCGCATCATGCGTCAGGTCTTTTCTCCTTTTTGCTCTCTGATCCGGTTAAACTGAAGATAGAACATCATCAGCACTCCATGAAAAGAACCGGTTGTTTCATCGGGTGATCGGGAATTGGCCTGCACGTTGTTTGGATGCCGTTTTCACATTCATTTCACCCTGACTTCGGACATGAGAACTTCAGCGTATGTTTGACATCATCACAGGCCAGGACGAACCCCTTTCACGTTTGATGACGATGAAGAAGAACGGTGCGGTGCCTCATGCGCTTCTTTTCACGGGAATCGACGGCATCGGAAAAAGTCTGGCCGCCCTGTCATACGCCATGGCGCTCAACTGCAAGGCCGTGGAACCGGAATCCGTTCCATGCCGTCAGTGCCGGTCCTGTAAAAAAATCCTTGGTGAAACACACCCGGACATTCTGCCCATCCGCCCATCGGGCAGTATCATAAAAATTGCCCAGATCCGGGATCTTTGCCAGAAGCTCCTCATCAAACCCGTTGAGGCGGCGGTTCGTGTGGTGATCGTCCACGACACACACACCATGAATCCCGAGTCAGGCAACGCTCTCCTCAAGGTCCTTGAAGAACCTCCGGACCGGACCATGTTCATTCTGATTTCAGATCAGGCGTCCGATGTGCTTCCCACCATCCTGTCACGGTGTCAGCGGGTGTCGTTCAGTCCCCTGAGCCGGGGAAGCATCAAGGATCTCCTGATCCAAAATGGTGTGGATGCCCATCAAGCCGAAGGAGTGTCTGCCATGGCTTGCGGAAGTCTTGGCCGGGCCCTGTCGTTGTGCGAAAAAAAACCCAATCGTCCTGACCCTCTGGTGTTCAGGCGTTTTCTTTTTGATGAGCTGGTCTCCCTGATCCGAGGCGGAACCTTCGATGTTCTTTCATTTGCTGAAAAATTTTCACAAAAGAAAGACCAAACTCTGAACGTTCTGGACATTCTTCTCTCGTTCATCAGAGACCTGATCGTTCACCCCTTTGACAAGGACACCGTGATCAACCGGGATATAGCCGACGAGATCGAGAATATATCCGGGTCAATGACCACAGCGTCCCTTCTATGCATGGCTGACCTCATCACAGCCGCTCACCAGGGCATCAAAGCCAACGCCTCGGTGAGGTTATGCCTCGAAACCATGGCCATTCAGATTAAACGGATATGATATGCAGAAAGTCGTTGGAATAAGATTCAAACCTGCCGGGAAAATATACGATTTCGCCTGCGGTCCTTTTGTTCTCGATGTGGGTGACAAGGTCATCGTCACGACGGAACAGGGACTGGGATACGGTGTGGTGGCCACAGCCCCCATGCCCATTGCGGAACGTTCGTCCAAAGTTCCCTTGAAAAAAGTGTTCCGGCTCGCCACGGAAGCGGATACGGAACAGAGAGAAAAAAACATTCAGCTTGAAAACGAAGCGTTCGAGTACTGTCAGGCCGAGGTTGAAACCTTAAAACTGGATATGAACCTCTTTTCCGTGGAAAGCACGTTCGACACCAGCAAGCTGACGTTTTTCTTCACCGCCGAAGGCCGGGTGGATTTCAGACAGCTTGTGAAAAACCTGGTCAAGCAGTTCCGGGTCCGCATTGAAATGCGGCAGGTGGGCATCAGAAACCAGGCGAAGATGTGCGGAGGTCTTGGCCGCTGCGGCAGGGAAATCTGTTGTTCAAGCTACATCGAAAAATTCGAACCGGTGTCCATCCGCATGGCCAAGGAGCAGGGTTTATCCCTCAATCCAACCAAAATTTCAGGGCTTTGCGGACGATTGATGTGTTGCCTCACCTTTGAGAACGAAACTTACAGGGCCCTTAAAAAAGATTTTCCCAAAATCGGAAAAACCGTGACCTGCCCCAAAGGCAAAGGCAAGGTCATCCGCCACAATGTCATCGGCGGCCGTCTCACCTTGAAGATGGAAGATGATACCGAAGCGGAATTGAGCGTCAAGGACATCACGTTTCATCAGGAAGACCCGTCAAGGCAACGGAAACCCGACCGCCGGGACAAATCTGAAGGAACGGTGAACACCTCTGAAGACACCAGCGACTCATCCGTCTCGGATCAACTTCCGGAAGACGACATCATCCCGGATGATAGTGAGGGCGATGATTCTTTATTACCTGACAATCAAGGATAAAAAAAACCGTGACGACGATACCCAACGATCCATTTTACATAACCACCCCCATATATTACGTCAACGCAAAGCCGCACCTGGGCCATGCCTACACCACCATCGCAGCGGATGTGGCCCGTCGTTTCCACCGGCTTAAAGGCGTGCCCACCTATTTTTTGACAGGCACCGACGAACACGGTGACAAGATTGACGAAGCCGCAAAAAAGGAAAACACGAGTCCCCAGGAATACGCCGACAAAATCAGCGCCCTGTTCAAGGACCTGTGGCCCCAGCTCAACATTTCAAACGACGATTTCATCAGAACCACGGAACCGCGTCATAAAACCGTGGTATCCCGTGTGCTCCAGGAGATCTACGACCGGGGAGAAATCTATTATTCCGAATACGAGGGGCTTTACTGCGTGGGCTGCGAGCGGTTTTACCAGGAGCGTGAACTGGTGGACGGCCTGTGCCCTGACCATAAAAAAGAACCGAAGCGGATCAGGGAATCCAACTATTTTTTCAAGATGAGCGCGTACCAGAACTGGCTCATCGACCACATCAATCAGAATCCCAATTTCATCCGTCCGAAGCAGTACCGCAACGAAGTGCTGTCGTTTTTGAAGGAACCCCTGGAAGACCTGTGCATATCACGGCCCAAAACCCGTCTCACCTGGGGCATCACCCTGCCCTTTGACGAAAACTATGTCACCTACGTGTGGTTTGACGCCCTTTTGAACTATGTGTCCGCCCTGGGTTATCCCGACGGTGATGCGTATAAAACATTCTGGCCCTACGCCCAGCACATCATCGCCAAAGATATCCTTAAAACCCACGCCATTTACTGGCCCACCATGATGAAGGCAGCAGGCATTCCCCTGTTCAAATCCCTGAATGTCCACGGCTTCTGGAACATGGGCGACAGCAAGATGTCCAAAAGCCTGGGCAACGTGGCCAATCCCCTGTCCCTCAAGGAAAAATACGGGGTGGACGCCTACCGGTTCTTCCTGATCCGGGACATGGTGTTCGGCCTGGACTCCAATTTTTCTGAAGAAGCCATTGTCCAGCGCATCAACAGTGATCTGGCCAACGACCTGGGCAATCTTTTCTCCCGGGTCATCGCCATGAGCCTCAAATATTTCGACGGCACTGTCCCTGCCTGGGATGATGACGAAGATAAAGCCCACAGCCTTTCCCTTGCGGTTGACGCTGAAGAAGCGATTCGCGATTATTTGGAATCCATGGAGGTTTTCGCGTTTCACAAAGGGCTTGCCGCCGTGTTCAAATTCATCGGCCGCATGAACAAATACGTGGATGAAACAGCCCCCTGGGATCTTGCCAAGGATAAAAAATTAGAGCCCCGCCTGAAAACCGTCATGTACAATCTTCTTGAAGGTCTGCGGATTGTGGCAGGTCTGATCAGTCCGGTGATGCCCGACACATCCAAAACCATGCTGAAACACCTGGGTTTCGACGATTCAGCCCTTGAAATCACGCTCGCCGATCTCCAGAGCTGGAAGAGCCTCAAACCCGGTTCACCGCTGTCCAAAGTAAAGGCCCTGTTCCCACGAATCGATGTGAAAAGCGCCAAAGAACCGGCCAGCGAAACACCTTCCGCCGCAGCGCCGGTGGAATCCGTGCCAAGCGCCCTTAAAACACCGCTGAAACCCGAAATCACCTTTGAAGATTTCTCAAAAATCGATCTGAGAACCGCCAAAGTGATCAAAGCCGAAGCCATTCCCAAAGCCGACAAACTTTTAAAAGTCACCGTGGACATGGGCGAAGGCGTTGAACGGACCCTGGTGGCCGGAATCTCGAAATTCTACACACCCGAAGACCTTCTCGGAAAACAGGTGATCATCGTGGCCAACCTCAAACCCGCCAAACTCATGGGCCAGCTGTCCCACGGCATGATCCTCGCCGCCACCGATGACGACGGTCTGTGCACAGCCACCTTTGACAGAGATTTCACGCCGGGATCTCAGGTTAAATAACATAAAAAGGGGCGGACAACCCTGCCCTCCCCTTTAATAACTATTGATTTATAATTTGGTATGATCCGGCTATTTATTTCCGGCTTCCATGGAAAGATAGTCGATCACGCCTTTGGCGGCCTGTTTTCCGGAGTAGATGGCCGTGACAACCAGAGACTGGCCATGGGCCATATCCCCTGCTGAAAACACGCCTTTGACGTTGGTCATCATGGTTTCATTCACCTTGATATTTCCACGGTTGTCTGTTTCAAGACCGAAATCCGCGATCAGGGATTCGTTGCCGGGACCTGTGAAACCCATGGCCAGAAGCACCATGTCCGTTTCAATCTCAAATTCCGAGCCTTTGATTTCTTCAGGCACCATGCGTCCGTCTTTGTTCAGCCAGTTCAGCTCCACGCAGCGGATTTTTTTCAACACCCCGTTTTCACCGAAACAGGATTTGGTGGAAACAGACCAGCGCCGTGATCCGCCCTCCTTGTGGGCGTGGGATTCACGGAGCTTCATGGGCCACATGGGCCAGGGCGTGGTTTCGGCACGTTCGACAGGCGGCTTGGGCAGAATTTCAAGCTGAATGACTTCTTTGGCACCCTGCCTCAATGACGTTCCGATGCAGTCAGAGCCTGTGTCACCGCCGCCGATCACCACCACTTTTTTGCCGGATGCGTTGATGTTGCAGGCCACGGGAATGGCTTCACCGGCCACACGCTTATTCTGCTGGGTCAGAAAATCCATGGCATAGAAAATACCCGTCAGATTACGACCGGGCACATCCAGATCCCGGGGTTTCCTTGCTCCGCAGGTGAGGATCACCGCGTCGAAATGGTTCATCAGATATCGAGTGCTGATGTCTTTGCCCACCAGGACATTCGGCTCAAACGTGATACCTTCTTCCTCCATGAGCCGGATGCGGCGTTCCACCACGCTTTTTTCCAGTTTGAAATCGGGAATTCCGTAACGCAGAAGCCCACCGGGTTTTTCCGCTTCGTCGAACACCGTGACACGGTATCCGGCACGGTTGACCATGAGGGCTGCGGCAAGTCCGGCAGGCCCGGCCCCGATCACCGCCACTTTCTTGTCATGGTATGATGCCGGAGGCTGGGGCTTCATCAACCCTTTGGCAAAGGCTTTTTCGATGATGGACAACTCGATCTGACGGATGGTCACCGCGTCACCGTTCACCGAATCCACACAGGCCGCCTCACAGGGGGCAGGACAGATCCTTCCGGTGAATTCGGGAAAACTGCTGGTGGAAAGAAGGATGGACAGGGCTTCGGTCCAGTCTCCCCGGTAAACCTGCTCGTTGAATTCGGGAATGATATTCAGCAAGGGGCATCCGTAATCATGGCAGAACGGTATGCCGCAGTCCATGCACCGGGCCGCCTGGTCGTAAATCACCTCTTCATCCGGCAGGTTTTCCACAGCCTTGTAATCCGAAAGCCGTTCGGAAACACTCCGGTAATCCGGCTCCTGCCGTTCAAAATCAAGAAAACCTGTATCTTTACCCATGCTGAATCTCCTGTCGTTCTGTTTCCGCGTCTTCACGAATCATCTTTCCAAGCACCTTTCTGTATTCCATGGGGAATACCTTGACAAAATTGGGAAGGCTTTCATCCCAACTTTCAAGAATCTCACGGGCTCTTTCGCTGCCCGTGTATTCGGCGTAACGGGCGATCATTGCTTTCAGTTCAGAAGCCTCGTCCTTGTCCGTGATGATTTCAAGGTCCACCATTTCCAGGTTGCACCGCTGGTCGAAAACCTGGTCAGGGTCAAACACATAAGCGATACCACCGCTCATACCCGCCGCAAAGTTGATGCCGGTTTCTCCCAGCACCACCACGCGACCGCCGGTCATGTATTCGCAGCCGTGGTCGCCAACGCCTTCCACCACAGCCGTTGCACCGCTGTTTCGAATGGCGAAACGTTCACCGGCCTTGCCGTAGATGTAAACTTCACCGGCCGTGGCTCCGTAAAGAAGCACGTTGCCAGCGATGATGTTTTCCGAAGGATCGAAAGTGCATTCGTCCTGGGGTTTCACGATGATTCTGCCACCGGAAAGACCTTTTCCGAGATAATCGTTGGCCTCGCCGGTCAGGATCATGGTGAGCCCGCGTGCGGCGAACGCTCCGAAACTCTGTCCGGCGTAACCGCTAAAGCGGCAGAGGATGGTATCTTCGGGAAGTCCTTTGTCGCCATATCGTTTGGCGATTTCACCTGAAAGCATGGTTCCCACGGTTCTCATGCTGTTTTTCACCCGGTCTTCGATAACGACGTTCTCACCTGCTTCAAGGGCCGATTTCGCCCTTTCGATCAGGCTTCTGTCAAACACGTCGTCCGTATCCGACGGCTGTTTTCGGATGGATCTTCTTGCCACTCTGTCATCACCGGCCCAGGGGTTGTGGAAGATCCGTGAAAGGTCGATGCCTTTGGCTTTCCAGAATGAAACAGCGGGTTCCGTGACCAGAAGGTCGGATCGTCCGATAATCTCGTCCATGGTTTTGAAACCCAGTTTTGCAAGGATTTCCCGGGCCTCTTCCGCCACCATGCGCAGGTAGTTCACCACGTATTCAGGCTTGCCGTTGAACAGTTTTCTCAGCCGTTCATCCTGTGTGGCGATGCCCACAGGGCATGTGTTTTTATGGCATTTACGCATCATCACACATCCCAGTGTCACCAGGATGGATGTTGCGAAACCGAATTCCTCGGCACCCAGAAGCGCGCCGACAATGACGTCACGGCCTGTTTTGATCTGGCCGTCCACCTGGATTCGAATCCGGTCTCGAAGGCCGTTCAGAATCAGGGTCTGCTGGGTTTCGGCAAGTCCTGTTTCCCAGGGGCCGCCGGCATGTTTGATGGATGAAAGGGGTGAGGCTCCGGTTCCGCCGTCGCTTCCGCTGATCAGCACCGCATCGGCATGGGCTTTAGCAACACCTGCAGCAACGGTTCCAACACCGGCCTCGGACACCAGCTTCACACTGACCATGGCGTCGGTGTTCACGTTTTTCAGATCGAAGATCAGCTGGGCCAGGTCTTCGATGGAATAAATATCATGATGGGGCGGAGGCGAAATCAGCGTCACGCCCGGAGTGGAATGGCGGACCCTCGCGATTTCACGGTTCACTTTATGGCCTGGAAGCTGGCCGCCCTCACCGGGTTTCGCACCCTGGGCGATTTTGATCTGGAGGTCTTTGGCATTGACCAGGTATTCGGTGGTCACCCCGAATCGTCCACTGGCGATCTGTTTGATGGCGCTGGATTTACTGTCGCCGTTTTCAAGGGGAATGTAACGGACAGGATCTTCGCCACCCTCTCCACTGTTGCTTCGTCCACCGATGCGGTTCATGGCAATGGCGATGGATTCATGGGCTTCCTTGCTGATGGAACCGAAACTCATGGCTCCGGTGACAAACCGTTTCATGATTTCCGTTGCCGGTTCCACATCGTGGAGCGGGACCGCGTTTCCGTATTTGAAGGCGAAAAGCCCGCGAAGGGTGCTCTGCTTTTTACCCTGGTCGTTGATCTGATTCGCGTAATCCATGTATGTTTTGTAATCATTGGTGCGAACCGAATGCTGCAAGGCGCTGATGGATCGTGAGGTCCAGAGATGGCGTTCGCCGTCTTTACGAAGTTTGTAGTGACCGCCGGAGGGCAGAATATCACGCCTGTTTTCCTGTTTGAAGGATTCTGTGTAGCGCTGGTTGGCCTCTTTAGCGATTTCATCAAGCCCGATACCGTCGATCACAGAAGACGTTCCCGTGAAATAGCGGTCCACCAGCTGGCGTGAAAGACCGACCGCCTGGAAAACCTGGGCGCTCCGATAGCTGCGAAGGGTTGAAATCCCCATTTTGCTCATGACTTTCAAAAGGCCCTTGGACAATGATTTAATATAATTTTCAAGGGATTTGGCCACTTCAACGGACTTGGTCAGACGGTTTTTAATGGCAAGTTCCGCCACGGATTCAAACGCAAGGTAAGGATTGACCGCCGTGGCACCGTATCCCAGAAGAAGGGCGATGTGCATCACTTCCCTGGCTTCGCCTGTTTCAAGGACAATGCCTGCATTGGTTCGTTTTCCAATCCTGACCAGATGTTTGTTGAGGGCCGAGGCGGCAAGAAGAGCCGGAATAGGAGCGATACCATCAGGGAGATTCTTGTCGCTGAGGATCAGGATCCGGCTGCCGTTTTCAATGGCCGTTTCAGCCTTTTTGCAAAGCTGGTCAAGGGCGTCTTCCAGATCCCGGCCAGTTCCTCCGGCCGCAAAGCCCATGCTCAGCACGGAACTTCTGAAATCCTGAAGCTTCAGACCTTTCAACATTTTAAGGTCTTCGTTACTCAATATGGGATGGAGAAGCTTGATCAGACGGCTGTTCTGGGGCACCTCGGACAGGATATTGCCGGGATTGCCGATAAACGTCATCAGAGACATCACCAGTTCCTCACGCACCGGATCGATGGGCGGATTGGTGACTTGGGCGAACAGCTGGCGGAAATAGTTGTAGAGCAGCTGATTATTTTCGGACAGCACTGCGTGGGGCGCGTCGTTGCCCATGGAACCCACCGGTTCCTGACCGTCCACGGCCATGGGTCCCAGTATCACGTCGAGATCTTCACGGGAATATCCGAAAAGCTTCTGGCGTTTCATAAGGCTTTCTGAATCAGGCACCACAGGCACCACATCCCCATAGAAACCACGAAGGGTGATCCGGTTTTCCTCGACCCAGCGCCGATAGGGCTGTTTTCGTGCGCAGCGGGATTTCACCTCACGGTTCTTCATCACACGTTTTTTTGTAAAGTCCACCAAAAGGATTTCACCGGGACGCAAAGCTCCTTTTTCCGCGACATTTTCAGGATCAATTTCAAGGACTCCGGTCTCAGACCCAAACACGATCATGCCGTCTTTGGTGATGGTGTAACGGGCCGGGCGAAGCCCGTTCCGGTCAAGAAGAGCCCCAGTGACTGTGCCGTTTGAAAAAGCGACGGCTGCCGGACCGTCCCAGGGTTCCATCAGCCCCGCATGGTATTCAAAAAAACCACGCAGATCCGGACCCATGGGATATTTGACACCCCAGGCTTCGGGAATCAGCATCAGCATGGCATGATCGAGATGCCGTCCTCCTTTCACAAGGAGTTCAACCGTGTTATCAAGGCTTGAGCTGTCGCTGCCCTTTTCGCGGATCACCGGAAGCACCTTGGCCATATCGTCACCGAAAAGATCCGATTTCATGGCGGCTTCACGAGATTTCATATGGTTCACATTGCCCTTGAGGGTGTTGATCTCGCCGTTATGGGCCAGATAGCGAAAAGGCTGTGCAAGTTCCCAGGATGGAAATGTGTTGGTGCTGTATCGTTGATGAACCAGGGCAACTGCGCTGGTCATCGCTTCGTCCGAAAGATCGGGATAATAAGCCGGGAGTTGGGGCGCTGTAAAAAGGCCTTTATAAACCAGAGTTTTACAGGACAGGCTTGATATATAGAAACAACCCTCGCGAATCGAGAGCAGGTCTCCTTCTTTTTCGATCAGACGTCTGACCACATAAAGCTTGCGTTCAAAAGCGTCTCCTTCAAGTCCATTGCCATCCACGAAGAACTGCATGATTTCAGGTCGTTTGGCCAGCGCCTGACCGCTGATGGCGGAAAGCTCACACGGCACGTCTCTCCATCCGAGAAAACTCAGGCCTTCTCCTGTGACTTGGCGTTCCACAATGTCCATGCACTGTTTTCTCAAGACCTCATCACGGGGCAGAAAAACCATGGCCGCAGCGTAAAAGCCCTCTTCCGGAAGAGAGATGCCTAAACCCGGACACACTTTCCGGAAAAAATTGTCCGGAATCTGGATCAGAATCCCAGCGCCGTCGCCGGTGGCCTGATCCCCGCCCACAGCCCCTCGATGCATGAGGTTTTTAAGTATTTCCATACCGTTTTTTACCACCGAATGACTTTTTGTCCCGTCGATGGCCGCCGTAAACCCTACCCCGCAACTGTCGTGTTCATGGGCCGGATGGTAAAGCCCCTGAGCTTCCGGTAAGGACGCCCATGTTGTATCGTTCATTTTTCTTTCCTCGATCCTATTGTCATATCCTGTTTCGATTCAGCCGGGTATCCATGAAAGCCTGTCAGGACCCCTCAAAAATCAACGGATGTTCCGTTTCACAAAACGTTCTTTTTTACCCGGGAAAGGGTAAGAACGAACCGGGAAACTTACATGAAAACCTCATGAAAAAAAAGACTTTTTTAATGAAAAAACCAACAACGACCCATGGTTTCGGTGGAACCTGTTATAAGGATGGTGTGTAGACGCCCTCTCTCACGTGTCATACCGATAGAAGAGATCAAATCACAAGGATGTCATTCATTATAACGTATCTTGATAAGGATGAAAAGGCTTGATAAATCATGTCGGAAATCAATAAAAACAAACGATGACATGAATAAACCACTGTTATTATTCCTGAAATATCATGTCGGATTACGCTTTTTCATAACCGCCACACGATCATGTCCCGCTGAATCCTTAATGTAGTGTATATCTTCATAACATCCAAATCTGTCGGCCATTTCCATGACCGCAAATTTCTGGTCAAAGCCGGTTTCCATCATCAGAACCCCACCGTCTTTCAGGTAAATCCTTGCGTCATCCATGATTTTCCCGATGCAGGACAGGCCGTTGGAATCCCCGTCAAGCGCCAGCATGGGTTCATAGCGCGTTATTTCCGGTTCAAGACCGGGAATGTCGGCACTTGGGATGTATGGCGGATTGGAAACGACGACATCGAACAGTGGCATTTCGGCAAAGGGCCCGAACCAGCTCCCGCAAATAAAAGATATTTCGGCTTGAATATTATTGGAATCTTTGTTTTTTCGAGCCAGATTCACCGCTTTCTCGGAAACATCCACAGCATAATAATGATGAACCGGTCTTTCGGACGCGATGGAAAGAATGATGGCCCCGGTACCTGTTCCAAGATCGATGATCCTTAGGGGTTTGGTATCGGTTTCTGAAGGGATGACGTGAAGAGCCGTTTCAACCAGGCATTCTGTATCAGGGCGCGGAATCAGCACATCCCTTGTAACCGAAAGGTCAAGGGTCCAGAAGCCTTTGGACCCCGTGATGTACGCCACGGGTTCCCGTTCCACGCGCCGTTTGATCAAGGATTTGAACGCTGAAAGCTCCACCTGGGAAAGGGGTTTGTCATGCTGGAGGTAAAGATCGAGACGCCTGATGCAAAGGCTGTGGCAAAGAAGCAGTTCGGCGGTAAGCCTGGGACTGTCAATGCCATGGGAATTGAAATAATCGCTTGTCCAGGAGATCAAACGTCCGATGGTCCAGACAGCCGGTGTCTGATCAGAGCCCACTTTCATTTTTAAGAGCCTGGGCCTGATTATGGGTTCTCAAACCCTGGATCACTTCTTCGATATCTCCCTGCATGATGCTTTCAAGGCGGTAGAGGGTCAACCCGATGCGATGATCCGTCAACCGTCCTTGAGGGAAATTGTAAGTTCGGATTCGCTCGCTCCGATCGCCTGATCCGATCTGTCCTTTACGATCAGCGGATCGTTTGGCGTTTTGTTCCTGAACCATGGCGTCATAAATTCTGGAACGAAGCACTTTCATGGCCTTATCTTTATTCTTGTGCTGGGATTTCTGATCCTGACATGTGGCCACGGTCCCTGTGGGGATATGGGTGAGTCTGACCGCAGAATCTGTGGTGTTGACGCTCTGTCCGCCAGGGCCCTGAGCCCTGTAAACATCCACTTTGATATCGCTGGGATCGATATGCAGTTCCACATCTTCTGCTTCGGGCAGAACCGCCACCGTTACAGCGGAGGTATGGATTCGCCCCTGGGTTTCCGTGGTGGGAACACGCTGAACACGATGGGTCCCGCTTTCATATTTAAACGAACTGTAAGCCCCTCGTCCCTGAACCATCATGATGATTTCCTTGAAACCGCCCACACCCGTTTCATGGCTGTCCATGATTTCAACGCTCCAATTCCGTGTTTCCGAGTATTTGCTGTACATGCGGAACAGATCTCCGGCAAAAAGACCGGCCTCGTCGCCACCTGTTCCGGCCCGGATTTCCACGATGACATTCTTGTCATCCAAAGGATCTTTCGGAATCAGAAGCTTGCGAAGCTCAAGTTCCATGTTTTCTTTTTCTGCGGTGAGGGCTTCGATGTCATCTTTTGCCATGGCCTTGATATCAGGGTCGCTGTCTTGAAGCAGTTCTTTGCTGCTGTCCAGATCCTCCAGTATTTTTCGGTATTGGCGATATGCCTCCACAAGCCCTGAGATCTCACCATGTTCCTTGATGTATTTCTGGTACAGAGTTTTATCGCCCATGACGGCAGGATCGCTGATCAAGCGTTCAAGCTTGATGAACCGGTCTTCCACACCTTGTAATTTTTGAAACATGATGTTTTTCCATGCGGGACATCATCTTGGTGGAAGTACAGGGTTCCATCATGATAATCCCGAATCTTTAATTGTTGGACTTCAGACAACAAAAAGGGAAACCGTCAGACCACAGCGATTCCCCTTTGTTTTCAAACCGGACGTTAAACCGGACTCATGAACGCAAGTACATGAAAAGTCAGATTTATTCTCGTCTTTATGATCTATTTCTTCATGTTTTTCGCATCGAAACCGGCAAATTTTTTACGGAAGCGGTCAATACGTCCAGCCGTGTCCACAAGTTTCTGTTTCCCGGTAAAAAACGGGTGGCAGTTGGAACAAATTTCAACCTTGATTTCGTCTTTGGTGGAACCGACATTAAATGAATGACCGCAGGCGCAAGTTGCAGTGGTCACAGCGTAATTGGGATGAATACCTTCTTTCATTATTATTTCAACTCCTTAAAACAGATGGTTACGAATTCATGGATTCAAGAAACTCTTTATTATCTTTTGTACCGCTTATTTTGTCAAGCAAAAATCCCATGCTGTCTACGGTATTCAACGAAGCCAAAAGTTTTCTCAAGATCCAGATACGGTCAAGCTGGGATTTATCCACCAGCAGCTCTTCCTTTCTCGTCCCTGATTTTTTGATGTCAATGGCCGGATACATACGCCGTTCGGAAAGTTTTCTGTCCAGAACAAGCTCCATGTTGCCAGTGCCTTTGAATTCTTCAAAAATAACTTCGTCCATTCTGCTGCCGGTTTCAATAAGGGCTGTTGCGATAATTGTGAGACTCCCCCCCTCTTCCACATTACGGGCCGCACCGAAAAAACGTTTGGGACGGTGAAGGGCGTTGGAATCCACACCACCTGAAAGAATTTTACCTGAAGGCGGCATAACCGAGTTGTATGCACGGGCAAGACGGGTGATGCTGTCAAGAAGAATCACCACATCTTTCTTGTGTTCAACAAGACGTTTGGCTTTTTCGATCACCATCTCAGCCACCTGAACATGGCGTTCTGCCGGTTCGTCAAATGTGGAGCTTATGACTTCTGCGTTAACAGACCTTTCCATGTCCGTCACTTCTTCTGGACGTTCATCAATAAGAAGAATGAAGGGAACGATATGGGGATGGCTTTCGATCATGCAGTTGGCGATGTTCTGAAGAAGCATGGTTTTACCGGTTCTGGGGGGCGAGACGATCAGCCCTCTCTGGCCGAACCCGATGGGAGCCATCAATTCAACGATGCGCATGGAATAGTTGTCCGGATCCCTTTCAAGCTGAACTTTCGTATCGGGGTAAAGGGGAGTCAGGTTATCGAAAAAGATTTTTTCTCTTGCGATTTCAGGGTCTTCATAGTTCACAGCCTCCACTTTGAGGAGGGCGAAATACCGTTCGGATTCTTTGGGTTGGCGGATCTGACCCGAAACCGTGTCACCGGTCTTGAGGTTGAATCGCCTGATCTGTGAGGGTGAAACGTAAATATCGTCAGGACCCGGCAGGTAATTGCAGTCGGGTGATCTTAAAAAACCAAACCCGTCGGGCAGGATTTCAAGGGCACCTTCACCGTAAATCATCCCGTCTTTTTCGATTTGAGCCTGAAGAAGAAGGAAAATCAGCTCCTGCTTTCTCAACCCGCCGGCACCGTCAATTTTGAATTTCTTGGCCAGCTTCGCCAGTTCCTCGATCTTCATCGCTTTCAATTCAACAATGTTCATTCACCCGCACTCCATTATGGTATGTATTATATAGAATTTAAATTGTGGTGGCTGATTCCATGAGTGAAACAGTTATGCCTGATTTGATTTAGAGGTAAGGGTTTTCAAATTCCAGTTCACGAGCCTGGCGTAACCCCATCATGTACTGACCACATGTTTGTCCTTGATTAGTTTCAATAAGACGTGTTTTTTAGTGACAGTGGATAAAGCCCTGTTTCGAATAAAAACATTTTTTAAGTACAATAGGACCGCATTACCTGTCAAGGCTTTTGACACATGATTCTTTTATTTATTGAATATATTAGCCAGCAATCTATCAACCTGATCGATAAGGTTTTCCGGCGAACCGTTGTTATCCAATACAATATCAGCCTTTTTCAGTTTTTCCGACAACGGCATTTGCAGTTTCAGCAGTCTTAGCGCGTCGTCTTCCGAAACACCGTCTCTCTGAACAAGCCTTATAATCTGTGTTTCTTCTTGAACAGCCACCAGTATCGTCCGATCAAACCCCTTCTCCATACCCAGCTCGAAAAGAAGAGGGACCTCAACCACAACATGGACTTCTCCACGATCACGACTTTCATCGATCCGGCGGTTCATTTCCTCACGAATAGCGGGCTGAACGATGCTTTCAAGTTTTTTTTTGGATTCAGGATCACTGGTAATCATCCGTCTCAGACTCTGGCGATTCAATGTCCCGTCCTGATTCAAAATTCCGTCTCCGAACTCACTGACCACACGATTGTAAACAACTGTGCCTGGAAGCATAAGCATTCTGGATAAATCATCGAGAATGATCACGGTGATGCCCTTTTCCGACACCCGCTTGCAAACCATTGACTTTCCGGATGCGGCTCCTCCGGTTACGGCGATTTTCATCATTAATCGTCCTTCATGATTTCTTCATACTTTATTCGGAAATGCGGGTTCATTCCACACTCGACTTTGAGATACATGAGATTATCACCAGCTTCAATGAAAATATCTTTGATTCCAGTTCTTGACAAGGTTTACACATTTATATAGTAAAGTCGAGTTGTCATGTTAAATCATCCAGAAAGGAGTGTTAACCTCTTTTCTGTTTCGGATTATGGGATTATGGAAATCGTTTTCCGTGACCTGTGCCCAAAACCATTTATCGTGAAAGGAAGTCACATGAACATTTTATTTTTCGGTCCGAACGGCAGTGGAAAAGGAACTCAGGGTTCCATTCTCAAAGAAAAATACAACAGCGCCCACATCGAATCCGGTGGAATCTTCCGTGAAAACATCAAAGCAGGTACGGAACTCGGCAAAAAAGCAAAAAGCTTCATCGATGCCGGTGACCTCGTTCCCGATGAAATCACCATCCCCATGATCCTTGACAGACTGAAACAAGACGACTGCAAAAACGGCTGGCTTCTGGATGGCTTCCCGAGAAATAAAGTTCAGGCCGAAAAACTCGACGAATCCCTGAAAGCCGCTGGCATGCCTCTCAACTACATCGTTGAAATTCTTCTCCCCCGTGAAACAGCCAAGCTCAGAATCACGGGCCGCAGACTGTGTGCCAATGACAACAACCATCCCAACAACATCGGTATTGACGCTATCAAACCCAACGGAGATAAATGCCGCGTCTGTGGCGGTGATCTGTCAGCCCGTGCCGATGATCAGGATGATGCAGCCATCGACAAACGTCATGACATCTATTACAACACAGTAGACGGAACCCTTGCTGCCGCTTATTATTTCAAAGATATGGCCGCCAAAAGCGACGTCAGCAAATACATCACTCTTGATGGATCAGCGGATATGAAATCCGTAACGAACGAGCTGATCAGCAAGCTGTAATATTCATTCAGCATGAATATAAGCCCGTTGTGATTTCCGCAGCGGGCTTTTTTATTTTCTTCTTGCCATTTACCTTCTTTTCATATAATTATCACGGTCTACATGATTCAAGTTTTCAAATAACCATCGGTGCAGGGCTTCGCCTGTGCGTTAACGATGAGAAGAAAGGGGCGATACATTTGAAAGAAATCGAAGTCAAAGTGATCGATAACGATCTCGAAAAAGCCATGCGCATTCTTAAGAAAAAAATTCAGAATGACGGTCTTTTCAAGCGTTTGAAGCTGAAAAAAAGCTATGAAAAACCCAGTGAACACAAACGCCGTAAACACAGAGAATCCCTGAGAAGACAACGCATTGCCACTGCCCGAAGCAGAAACAAGTAAGAAACGTCATTGACGTTCATTGTCTTGAACCCGGATTGAAATCCTTTCATTCCGGGTTCACTGTTTCAACAGAACTCTTTCCAATCCCGAGGTTCATCCATGTCATCACACACTGAATACGACCGCTGTCTCGACACCATGTACGCCCTGGGGCGTTTCGGCATTGTCCTTGGCCTTTCTACCATGGAAAGCATTCTGGAAAAACTCGGCAATCCCCAAAACCATTTTACATGTATTCATGTGGCAGGTACCAACGGAAAGGGATCTGTCGCATCAACCTTATCCCATATCCTTCATCAGTCGGGATATAAAACAGGCCTTTACACTTCCCCCCACCTTGTATCCTTTAACGAAAGAATCATGATCGACAACCAGATGGTGTCAAACGATGAGGTTGTCGAAGCCTACAAAGCTGTTGAGGCTGAAAATACAGGTGAGCGTTCGGCGACCTTTTTTGAAATTTCAACAGCCATGGCATTTTATCTTTTCAAAAAACGAAATGTTGAATTTGCCGTAATCGAAACAGGAATGGGCGGTAGGCTCGACGCGACAAACATCATCACTCCGGCATTGAGCATCATCACCAACATTTCACTTGAACACAAATCGTATCTTGGAAACACCCTTTCTGAAATCGCTTTTGAAAAAGCAGGGATCATAAAACATAAAGCTCCGGTCATCACGGCCGCGGAGCAGGAAAAAGTCCTTTCAGTCATACAAAAAACTTCAGATGAAAAAAATTCCCCTCTGTATGTTTACCGTCAGAATTTCAAAGTACGCCGAAAAAAACAGGAAGGATGTTTTACGTACTACGGCATTCATGAAACATGGCAGGACATGCAGGTTGAACTAAAAGGAAAGCATCAGGTCGATAATGCTGCGCTTGCCCTGGCAGCCTGCGAGATTCTCAAGCAAGGAGCTGCTGGCAATATCACGGAAATAACGATCCGGCAGGGCCTTAAATCAACACAATGGCCCGGAAGACTTGAAATACTGTCGCATTCACCGCTAACCATGGTTGACGGAGCCCATAATCTCATGTCCATCCATAAACTCTCTGATTATCTGGAAGAAACACATCCTGAAAAGAAAATAACCCTCGTTACGGGTGTCCTGGATGACAAATCTTACTCCGCCATGTTCAAAAGGCTCCTCCCTCTTTGTTCGAGTGTGATTCTTACCCAGGCCAAAACTGAACGGGCCATCGATCCTGAAAAACTATATCAGGTAGCCAAGGATCTTTGTCGGGATGTCACCGTCATCAACGATATTCCTGAAGCGATAAGCTTTGCGGAAAAAAAGACTTCTGAAAAAGATATGATCTGTATCTCAGGATCGCTTTATGTTGTTGGGGAGGCCAAAGCGTTCTTTGATGAACGTGCTGGAAGCGGAAGCCCCATGAACATGAACAGAATTTAATCCTGATCAAATCTCATGGTTCGTGGAATCATAACGTCATACACTATTTACGATTGAACACAACGGTTTCCGGTGATTCTTTTCCCATCTCTTCACCAAAATTCAGATATCCGCTGACAGGAAGCACTGTTTCCTCCCGCTTCAGATACCTTTTTTTGTCCTTCAGGTCATAAACGAACGTTCCGTTTGAACTCTGGTCGATCAGTACAAATTTGCCCCATCGATATTCAATCCGGGCGTGTGTCCTGGAAACCCTTTTATTGGTCAGAACAAAATCATTGTGACTCTGCCTTCCGAAAGTCGCCACCGGGTGCGTCTGATCCACGAGTGTGATTCTTTCTTTGGATCGAAGCTCCAGAGAGTACATCATGGCCTTTTTGTCCATGTTTTTGTCGACGATCATGGTTTGGTCAAGCTGTTCCCAGATATATTCATAATAGCGAATTTCTTCAAACTTTCCTTTAACCACTTCCGTATCGACAAATTTCACATGGCTCTGGTCATGACTTGACAACTGATTTATGGCATCTTCACTTAAAAGGATCTGTCTCTGTTTGGCAAGATTGACAAGCCGTGACGCCACATTGACCACATCACCGAAGATATCCCCACCATCAAAAATCACTTTTCCCCAGTTGATGCCCACATAGATATTGGGCGAACCGACTTCAGGAAAATCTTCAACAGGCATTCGGTCAAGGGCCTGATGCATGGCTTTACCTGCAGACACGGCACTTGAAACATCCCTGAATGTGCAAAGTACCTCATCCCCAATTTTTTTGATGACAAAACCGCCATGATCCGATGTGACATCAGACAGTATCTTCAACCACGTTGATATCTGGGCCTGCGCTCTTTTATCACCAAGAATATCATAGAGTTGTGTACTTTTGGCAATATCTGCAAATAAAACAGAAGCCGATACAGTTTTGCGCAATGTTTTTTACCTTCATGAAAGTAATGTCTGGAATTGCATGAAACAAATAGTATGCAAATGCCCATGGAGTGTCAAGGGGAACCCTTGGCATCCAATTTATTTATGTACAATAAAATCGGCATATATGGGCAAATGATCTGAATAACCAATCCCAAGGTGTTTTCCGCCGCCCTGCCTGCCTGTCTGCCATCGGTTTATGGTTTTTCCTGAAAATACGTAGCCTGACGTAAAACGCTTGAACGTATTTTCCATATATTCAACACATCGCCCATCATAAAGGGAAGCAGGAACCATTAAACTGTCCAGCGAGCTCACTTTGCTTTTATAAATATACGACCACCTTTGGCTTAACGGTAGCTCAAGCCAAAGATTATACAAAAGGTCCTGATTTTCATGTCTTTTCAGGATCATTTTATCAACAAGACGGCCAACTGAAACGGTCCTGAGAACATGGTTGATCCCAGTAAACCCTTGACTATCGTTCAATTCCGGTTCATTCACGATGGATCTGAATTCATCATATTCCGAATTGAAATCACCGATAACAAGGTAATCTGTCCCCCGTGGCAGAGTTTGTATATCCTGTCTTAAAACATTAGCCGATTTAATCCTGTGGCTTTCCGGCCATTTTTTCGAAGTCCAGTGATTTACATAGACGATTAAAGATCTTCCGTGAACGTTTATGCCCGTTTTTAAGATACTCCGGATATGCCCATGATTCACTTCAAGGTCCTTTTTAAAGCTTACCGGATATTTTGATAACAGGGCACAACCCACGGACTGCCCAGCGGTATCGCTCATCACTGAAAATGGATAGTCACAACCCCTTTTTTTCAACTCCATCACAAGCTGTAAAAGAGCCTTTGACGATTCGACTTCTTCCAATGCGACGATATCTGCCCTGATATCGGCTATGACCCGAGATAGCCGCCTGCATTTTAATTCAAACATTTCCCGGTTCCAGCCTGAACAGCTGTTGGGTACAAACTCAGGGTATTCCGTACCATGTGTTTCAAGATCGAATAAATTTTGAACGTTATAATTGGCCACTCTGAATGTTAATTGTGACGGACATGCAAGTCCCGGAGTAATGACAAAACATAGTATTGAACATAAAAATATTATCCCGCATCGTTTTCTCATTATTTCCCAGATCCAATAAAACGCGATCAAGAGGCGGCATTGGATCACAATCTAAATAATTGGCCTATGTACCGGCGATCTACCGATAAAAAAACTGAAGCTCTATCGAGCCGATTCGTATCAGATCGAATTCCTCAAGAAGAACCGTGTGTTTAACCACCTTGTTATTGACGTGAACCTTACTGAAGCCACCACCGAAAGACAAGGTATACCCTTGATTGGTCTTTTTCAAAATGGCTGCGGTTTTTCCGACAAAAAGACCTTGTATGACAATATCACTGTCAGGGTCTTTTCCGATCTTTACTGTATTGCCTTTCAATTCAATTTTTCCATCTCCACCTTCCACAAAGGCAAGCATGGCAACACCAGGATTCAGCTCCCCCGCACCTGCATTCCGTTTCAACAGATCCTTGTGGGAGACTGTATTCATGGCCATGGTGCGATCCATATCGTCTTCCTTATCACCCCCTGGAAGTTCATCTTTGGCAGGACTGAATACGAGGATGTGTTTCCCTATACCAATTTCATCTTTGTCCTGAAGAATGCATGTCGTCACCTCTTCCCCGTTGACATAAGATTTGTTTTTACTGTTCAGATCAGTAAGGAGAAAACCATCGTCGGTTAAATCAATTTTAGCGTGATGCCCTGAAACTGTAAGATTTGATATAACAATATCATTGTTCTCACGGCGTCCGATCCCTATGGATTTATCTTTTTTGAAATTGTAGATCTTTATCACTTTATTATTAAATTTCAATGTCAACTTGGGCATGATTTCTTTTCTTCCTAACCCAGACAATCTGGAGGTATTAAGCAAAGTGACCTGTTCAAATCATCATTAGTCACAACGTAATATCATGAGATGTGCCCTGATCCGAATCCTGGACACCTCCAGCAGATCCCGCGGTGTGATCCCCCCACACTTCAGTAAACATGGCTGTAAGAACGATATTAAACATCACTTCCATCATTGTGGCAACAGGAATTTCAGGGCCTGACGTCTTCAGATAGTCAAGGGCGGATTTTCTTTGTTCCATCTGAATCTTCAATGGTTCAAACTCTTTAAAGAACTGAATGATTTCCTGTTTGTTGTTCAGCTTCTCCCCTGACCCTGATTCACATTTGCGTCGCATGGCGGCAATCTGCTCCACAGGAGCATTGAAAAGAAATTCCTTGTTCTGTTTACTTTTGAAAAGAGACTGATTGTTGATCTTAGCTGCAAGCCTGACAGAAAGGTTCTTCTTTTCATGTGAAAGCTGATGCAGGAATACCTGCCTGTCTTTTTCCCTCACGATAAGGTTGACCGTGTTCAAAACAGATTTGTTTTTCTGGATTTTTTCCTGGAATTCTTCTGTGGAATTTTTCCAGAACATACGGCTGACATATTCGACCGTTGAACGGACATTGTCATCCGTTTCCATGGGCCCCTCAAGCACCCGTTTGATATCCGGCAAAAGGGCAGCGGTTTTATCGAACAGATTCCCGCCGGTGATCACTTTGAATATCATGGCAACGGACGCATACCAGTCCTGAAGGTGGAGTATTCGTTTTAAATCCCCGAATATTTCAATGATCCACTGATTTGGGAAAAGATGGGAGGGTGTCGCATATTTGGGAGTTCCTCCCAACTGTGGCTGCATGATTTCAGCAATGTTTTCCGGGCTGTAATCCACTGCCGTTTCAACATCGATAAAGCCCATGGTAAACTGATCTGGAGAACGTAAAAAAACCGGATATCTGTCCACATCGCCTGCAATGATCAGGTTGTCGGGTTTCAAGTCCCTCATGGACACCTGTTTTTTTCCAAGATATATCAGAAGGCCGATGATGTTTGTCACAATACTCCCCATTTCGGCCTTAAAACGTGCAATGGTCGATTTGTAGATATACTCACGGACCACACGCCTGTAACTTTCGATGGACGTTTTGTTATCGATCATGGATTCTCTGGACAGGGCGTTTAAGTCTTCAATAAAACTTTGTGAAAGATCGCCCTCGGATTCTATGCGCCCCCGTCCGGACAAATGAACGAGAAACCAGTGTTTCATGGTATACGAAGGAAGAGGCGTGGTGACCCCGTACTGAAGAAGAAGCCTGCCTATTTCACGCTCGTATTCTTCATAGATGTTTCGCATCTCAAAGCCGATATGAGAGTTGTGATGACCGTATCGGCCTTCAAACTCATACGTATCCCAGATCATGTTCGGAAAACCGAGTATTTCACGGGGCATCGCGTTTTCCATATCGTGCATTTCGTTGACCACGGAACTGAGAAAATAATACCGGGCCAGATCCATAAAAAACACGAAAGAACGTCCGATTTTCAGATACTCCTGAAACTGTGAATTACTGTTCAGACGTTCGACATAATTTTTTTCCAGGTTCTGGGTTTCTGAATTTTTCATCCCCGGAGAAAGAAGACGGCCAAGGACCACGGAAACCCTCGGAATGATGCATTCCTTGGGGGCGATTTTCCGGGCAATCCGCATATCGGCTTTGATGCATGCCAGATATTCCTGAAAGTCCGTGATGGGTTCAGGGGGGACCTTCACAACGAGATGATCATCGTATATCACGTAATAACAAACACTTTTACTGACTCCGTCGTCTCCCAGAGGCCCGATGGTCAGTCTGCGCGAAACCCAGTCTCCCGAATGAAAAACGCTGAGTTCATAAACCCTGTTGGGCCAGACGTTGATGGTTGTCACAGGACTGTACTTGCCGGGTGAACTTTTCGATGCCCCGATCTGGATTTTAAACAGTTTCAGAAAAAACTGAACAAGGATCTCCTTGTTGAAATCCCCCCCCTTGGATGCGTCAAACTCTTCACCCTCTGAGAAGCTTTCTTCGCCAGGTTCGGTTTTTTTCAAATCTCTGGGTTTGACTTCCTTTTTTCTTCGAAATCTCTTGGTTGACAGCCAGTCCACTGTTTTAAGAAGTGAAAGGATAATGATGATCCACATGGGGATGGCAAAGATCATGCCTTTGTTGATAGGAACTCCGGGGTAGTATCGTCCGATGTGAGAGATAAGATACGATATGAACCGGTCCAGTGCCTCAGGTGAGTAACCTGAAAACATCCGTTCATAGTCCGGTGAAAAAAACGTTGCCGCTAAAACGCAGGTACACACCACAGCAATTTTTATGAACGCCTTTTTCAATTGTAGACCTCTTTGATTCATTAGTACGATGAAGATCTTAATTCCGCCGGCTGTCATGATTCAACATGAACTCCGGATCGTTTCCCACCCTGAACAAACCACGGAAAACCTCAAGAAGATCCAGTTTACAGATCATTCATCGGTTTAAATTATAAACGGCGGATACCGTCATGGACGGTTTTTTAAAACTTTAAATGAACCACGTCTTGGATGTCAAAAGAATTCTTCGGATGAGGAATAAAAAATCCGTGCCTCCGATCATGACAGAGGGCACGGTATGCAGGTGAAACGGGGCTTTAACATTGCCTCTAAGACAAAAAGTCATTCATGGGATCATCGAGAAAAGTTCTGAAAAGCATCGGGTGAATAGCATGAATCCCAGAGCATGAAGTAGGTTTTCAACTCAAGTTCCCATCGCTCATTATCCCATGGGAGAACATTTTCACACAATGACCTAATACGTCCGACATAATCTTTGCCACCCTTTGAAAGAAGTAATCCTATCCTAACTCTTCTAAGCAGAAGATCATCCAGATGCCTGATCTTCTCGTATTTTGCTGCATACTTGATTTCAGCCCACAGCGTCCGAGTTCCAGGAATTGTCTCCAGATCTTGTTCATCGCTTTCATTTAAAAGAGTCAACGTTTCTTTACCATATCGACCCCACAAAGAGCGGAGCACGGTTTCAGAAACAGTGTGCGATAAGGTTATTGATCGCCTTGATTCAAATACCGGCTCACTGATGGCATCCAAATTGCAGTGGGGCAGCATGTCAAGACAAGCTTTAAGTGTATCGTATGCGAGAACCCTGAACGTGGTGAGTTTCCCGCCGGTTACAGTGACGAGTCCTTTGTCTTTCCAAATTACATGATCCCGAGATTCCTTGTCGGCCGATACGTTCCCTTCACTCACCACCGGTCGTACTCCGGCAAAACTCGACACAGCCTGGTTTAAGGAGAGTTTGAGACCAGGAAATGTGTGATTCAGAGAATTTATAAGATATTCCGCTTCGCCCTGTGTGATTCTTGGTTCATCTGTCAATGAGTTCCCATGATCGATATCTGTGGTGCCGACAAGAACGGAACCTTCCCAGGGGATAGCGAAAAGCGCTCGCCCGTCTTGAGCATTAAAAAAACTCACCGTTGTTGTAATGGGAATCAATTCCCACGGAAAGATCAGGTGACTTCCTCTCAATGGGCGAATGTGTTTGTTTTTTTCAGGTGAAGGATGAAGGTTTTCCGCCCAGACACCGGTTGCATTGATAACACAGGGCGCATGAAACGGCTTGATCTCTCCTGTTTCTACATCTTCAGTCACAACACCTTCGATTTTTCCTGACGAATTCCGGAGAAGTTTATTGACGCGCGTGTAGTTCAATGCCTTGCCGCCATTCATTTCAGCGTCCTTGATCAGCCGCATGACAAGCCTGGCATCGTCGACCTGAGCGTCGCTGAAAGAAAATCCACCGACAAGGCCTCTTGGATCAACCTGAGGCACGTTTTGAAGAAATTCGTTTCTGGGCATATACCTGTGGTTCCATTTCCATGAAATCAGGTCGTACAGCGCAAGACCCAGCCCCATGGTCCATCTCCCCGGTTTTCTTCGTTCATAGACAGGAAGACGAAATTCTAACGGTTCGACAAGTCCCGGTGCCTCACGGATCAACCGCTCCCGTTCCTTAACAGACTCCCGTGTCAGGCCGAAATGCCCCTCCTTCAGATATCGCAAACCTCCATGAACAAGTTTCGATGAGCGGCTGGATGTACCCCAGGCAAAATCTTTCTGTTCGATCAGAAGCGTTCTGAATCCGTTGCGGACAGCCTCCCGGAGTATGCCAGCTCCGGTGATTCCGCCGCCGACAACAATCAAGTCCAGGTTATTCATGTTATTTTCCATGGTCAGCCCCGCTGTTTAAGTTTGAATTCCCAACACACGACTTCCAGAGGTTCAAAGCATCATTCATGACTTTTCCGACACGTTCCTTCACACCTTCTGTGTCACGGTTTCTGACGAGTTCAGAAAGTTCGGCATAATACAGCTTAGATAGTTCCCTTGCTTCGTTGAATGCAAAATAGTCGCCGCCCATTTTTCGGTATAAAAAATCAAAATCATTGAGAATGATTCTGAAAAACGGGTTCCCGGAACATGTGGCCATGGTCAGCTGCAGGTTCCAGTCGTAATCTGTATAAGCGGCGGACTCTTCTTCAAGACCTTCTGACATTTTTAAAAACGCCTCAAGCCTTTCAGGCTGGTTTTCCACCGCCATTGCGGAAACCGGCGGCATAACGATGCAGCGGACATTCAGAAAATGCTCGACGAAACTTAATGGGAGTTCCGTTCCAAAGCGCGCCATGGTCGCCAGAACTCCCATGCCACCTTCATTCATGTAATCTTTGACAGTGGTCGATTTTCCATGCCGGATAGTGATCCAGCCGTCCCGTGACATTTTCTGAAGCGTTTCACGCAACGTCGGCCGTGTCACTCCGATCATTTCGGCAAGCTTTCTTTCACCCGGAAGAACAGAACCCGGCGCGAATTCCCCTTCAAGAATGGCGGTCAGGAGCTTGTGTTCGGCATACTGAGCCGGCTTCATCAATTTTTCAGAGATCATGATTTATCATTCCTCGATTAAATTTGTCTTTTCATCCCCAAACTTTTCTGGTAAGAGGTCATACCACTAGCCTGTGCTGGTTGTCAAGAATAAGGAGGGGGATATGAACAATAATGTTTTAGCCATCGACTGCGGCACACAGAGTCTCAGAGCGCTTGTGTTCAATGAAACCGGTTGTCTGATGGAGTCTGCCAAAATACAATACGAACCGTACAACAGCCCGCAACCCGGATGGGCCGAACAAGACCCGGAGGTGTTCTGGGAAAGCCTTGTTACGGCCTGTAAAAAACTGAAAGAAAAAAATCCGTCGTTGTTCAATTCCATCGGCGGTGTGGGCATCACCTCCCAGAGAGCCACCATGATCAACGTTGATATCAACGGGT
Organism: Desulforapulum autotrophicum; assembly: GCA_020723285.1. Classification (GTDB taxonomy): domain Bacteria; phylum Desulfobacterota; class Desulfobacteria; order Desulfobacterales; family Desulfolunaceae; genus DYJE01. The sequence goes on from DYJE01000001.1 coordinate 146,519, forward strand.
TCCCCTTGCGTCCCGCCGTCACATGGCTTGATCAGCGCAAAGCGGAAGACCATGTGCCATGGAAATCCATTCTATACCCCGTACTTAAACTCGGTGGGCTGGATAAAGTTCTTTCAAGGCTGTACAAAGACGGAAAATGCAACTGGATCCGACAGAATCAGCCTGAAATATGGAATAAAACCCATAAATACCTTCAGGTTTCCGGTTTTTTGAACCATCGGCTCACCGGTGAGTTCAGGGATTCCGTAGCCTCCCAGATAGGCCATATCCCGTTCAATTACAAAAAAATGTCGTGGTGCGGAGCCTTAGAACCGGCATCCATTCTATTCCCGGTGGAACGTGATAAACTTCCTCAGGTTGTCCATCCCGGAGATGTGATCGGAACCCTGTGCCCAAAAGCGTCGGAACTCACAGGACTTGCGCGGGGAATCCCTGTGATCGCCTGCGGCTCGGACAAAGGATGTGAAACACTGGGCATGGGCGTCATGGATAAAAACATGGCCAGCCTCAGTTTCGGAACCACGGCCACCGTTCAGACGACCAGCCCGTCGTACTACGAAGCGATTCCCCTCATGCCGCCCTACCCTGCACCGATCCCCGGTCACTACAACCCGGAGATTGAAATATTCAGGGGTTACTGGATGATCACATGGTTCAAAAACGAGTTTGCCCACAAGGAAGTTGAAACAGCTGAAAAAAAGGGGATCATCGTCGAAGCGGCCCTTGACGCGCTGCTGCTTCAGTCGCCACCGGGCTCCATGGGACTTGTGGTCCAGCCATACTGGGGGCCAGGCCTTAATCATCCGGACGCCAAAGGTGCGATGATCGGATTCGGTGATGTACACACCAAAGCCCATGTTTACCGCGCCGTGATCGAGGGTCTGGCTTTTGCCCTGCTTGAAGGGGTTCACACCCTTGAGAAAAAAGGGAAGACCCGTATTGAACGTCTTGCCGTATCAGGTGGCGCATCCCAGAGCGACCAGATCTGTCAGATTTCAGCCGATGTTTTCAACCGCCCCTTAGTCCGTGGTAAAACGACGGAAACATCAGGACTCGGCGCGGCCATCGTCACAGCTTCAGGTGTGGGGATTCACGCCTCGATTCAGGACGCCATGAAATCCATGGTTTCCTATGATACCCATTTTGAACCCGATCCCCACCATGCATCCATATACAACGAATTGTTCTCCAAGGTGTACCTCAACATCTACAACGCCTTGAAACCCCTGTACCGGAATATCAGGGATATCACCGGTTACCCCGAATCATAGATCTGAAACACATCAAAGCCAAGGAGATGACGTTCATGAAAAAAAAACAACCATTTCAGCCTGACTGGAGAAAAACACCCCCTGAACCTTTGTCATTCAGGTCCATCTTCAAATGGGGAGCACCGGATGGATTCAAGCATCCCAATCACGGTCTCTATGAGCTTTTAAAATCAACGTTTTCAATGAATGATGGTCATTTCAGTACCAAACAGAATGAAGGAAACAGCACGGTCGCGGTCAATAAAAAGACACCGGCCATACTTTCTGATGAACAGATTCAAACCCTTGAAAACATCGTAGGCAAGACCAACATCAATACCGATGACTATGCCCGAGTCAAATACTCCACCGGAAAAACCATGGAGGAAATCGCCCTGCTCCGCGAAGGTGGTACAGGCCCGCTCTGCGACCTGGTGGTTCATCCGAGAAACAAAGACGATATCAGGCAGATTGTGGCCTACGCCCATGAACAACGCATTCCTGTTTATACCTTCGGCGGGGGCAGCTCAGTGACACTGGGCCTGACACCGGTGAAAGGCGGTATCACTCTGGTGATGAGCACCCACATGAACAAGATCACGGAATTCAATGAAACGAACCAGACCATCACTGCGGAAAGCGGCATCATGGGGCCTGAGCTGGAGCAAGCCCTGAACCGGGCTCCGGTTCTCTATAATTCCAAACACCCATACACCTGCGGCCATTTTCCCCAGTCCTTCGAATTCTCGACTCTGGGAGGCTGGATACTTGCCAAAGGTTCGGGACAGCAGAGTTCTTATTACGGAGATGCATGCGACATGGTCATCAGCCAGGAATATGTGACACCCGCCGGTTCATTCAAAACCATGGATTATCCGTCCACGGCAACAGGCCCCATGGTGAACGACATCATGAAAGGAAGCGAAGGATCGTTTGGCATCCTTGTTTCAGCCACCATGAAAATATTCCGGCACATGCCTCAAAACAGACACCGTTTCAGTTTCATTTTCCCTTCGTTCGCCGATGCCGTAAACGCATGCCGGGACATTTCACAGGGTGAATTCGGCATGCCGTCGGTCCTTCGGATATCCGATCCCGAAGAAACATGGATCGGGCTCAAACAGCATGGCATTGAAGGAACCGTCCTTGACAAAATCATCACTTATAAAGGCTACAAACCCATGGAACGCTGTCTTATGATCGGACACACGGAAGGTGAAGCGTCTTTTTCACGCGGCGTTTACCGATCAGTAAAAAAAATATGCCGGCATCACAGAGGCATGACCCTCACCGGTTATCCGGTCAGGAAATGGGAAAAAGGGAAGTTCGCCGATCCCTACATGCGTGAAGACCTGAACGATTTCGGAATAACCATTGACACGCTGGAAACAGGCGTCACCTGGGACAGACTCCACAAAGTCCACCTTGAGGTTCGTGAGTTCATCAAATCAAGACCGCAAACCCTGTGTCTCACCCACTGTTCCCACTTCTATTCCCAGGGGACAAACCTGTATTTTATCTTTATCGGAAAATTTCAGTCCACCGCAGAATATAAAGCGTTCCAGGTAGAAATCATTGATCGGATTGAGCGGAGCGGAGGTTCATTAAGCCATCATCACGGGGTTGGAAAAATGATATCCCCATTGATGGAAAGGCATCTGGGCAAAGAACAGATGGAGGTTTTAAAAGCCCTTAAAAAACATTTTGATCCGGAAAACATCATGAATCCGGGTGGAACTCTGGGATTCGACCCCCAGGAACCTCCCGGCATTCAACAGGAAAACGCCAAAATTTCAGGATGAAATCCCAGTTAAATGAGGGGGTTGATCTATGGACACCACACCATCGTTTCCATATAATTCTAATCAAGTTCTTCCCCTCACCTATCGCATTCCCCACCTTTTTCGGGCGATTCGCAATGAATCGCCCATTTATTTTTAATAATTCTTTTCATATACCCAGCCTGATTCCCTCATCCACAACCTGTGTCTTTTTCCTCGTCTCAGGGTACCGCACACATCGTAATCGTCATCTTCTTCATACACCGAGAACACACCGTCCGGCCCATGTTCGATTTTTGGCCGGTAATCCAGTATTACGGAGTTCCTGTAATGACGCATCACATCTTCCACACGATCATAACCTGACAAATGAACCAGAGTGACGTAATTGGGCGGAGCGAAAAACATGTCACCCTCCTTATGCCCGGCAAGAGCTTGGAGGGGAGTCATCCAGACATGGGTTTCAATTTCCATTCCATCGACGACAACCTTAGAATACGAATCCTCGGCCAGAAAAAAATACGTGGAAAAACGTTTGGGAAACCCTTCCGGAGTCACCCACAAAGCCATGGGCGTCAATTGCTCGCTGACCAATATGATTCCGCATTCTTCACGGGTTTCTCTCAAGGCTGTGCGATATGCAGTATCCATGGACTCCTGATTGCCACAGACGACATCGTCCTCATCCACCCTGCCCCCTGGAAAAACCCAGGCTCCGCCAAGATAGGATACATCCTTGCTTCTCTTCAGAAGCAGCACCTCAAACCCATGAATGCATGTTCTCAAAATCACCACACTTGCAGCTGGAATTGCCCGTGTCTCGGAGTCTTTCACCACGTTTTAACCTCGCATTTATAAAAAAACCGTCTGGCGGCTGCCCAGTTCCTGTGTTATCATCACACGCTAAAAATCACTATCAAAACATCTCAGTTCATGAAAAGGAAAAACCTATGGATGCCACATTCAATTCAGACTGTGAATTTACCCCCCTTGTGAAAACTCTGGACACGTTCTGCTTCGGGTGCAGCCCCACAAACCCTTCAGGGCTTCGCATGAAATTCCTTGCAGGGACAGATTCAGTCATTTCAAAACTGAATGTGCCGCTTCATCTTTGCGGGTGGAAAAATATCGTTCATGGTGGAATTCTTGCCACCATTCTCGATGAAACCATGAGCTGGTCCACCATCTATCTGTTGAAACGGGTGGTATTGACCACATCCATAACGGTTGAATACGTCAAGCCGGTTTTTGCGGAAACGGAAATTATTTCTCAGGGAAAAGTTTTTGAAAGAATCAGTGAACGGGAAGCTGTCATGAAGGCGGCCATTTACAACAGCGACGGGGAACTCTGCACACATTCACGGGGAACGTTCAGACTTTTCACTCCTGAAGCGGCGCGTAAACTGAAATTGATGAGTGACGACATTCTCACGGATTTTGAACAATTCATTCAATTGAGCTGAGCATCTTTGGGTCCGAACACCGGAACAGGATTTCATCGAATGCCATCCCACAGCCTGTTCCGGCATCAAGCCTTTTTACTTTCATGAATTTCATGGAAATATTCTTTTTCATATCCGCATCGCGGACAGATCCAATCTTCGGGAAGAGATGTGAATGGAGTGCCCGGAGGCGTCGAATTCTGGGGTTCACCTTTCTCAGGATCATAAATGTAACCGCAAGGGCACTTGAATCGGTTCATCGTTTGGGTTCCTCATCACACAGAAGCTGCCTTAATCTTTCACTTAGAAAAACTATGGATTCAATGTCCAGATGCTCTGTCGCCGTTTCATCAAACATCAGTTTGACCTGCCCTTGAAAATCCTCACTGGGCACCCTGTCCCAGAAAAGAAGGACAACCGGAACTTTTGGCAGAGGTTTGAAAAGAATAGCCGCATCGGCAGAACCCTCCATATCCCTCACCAGCTCTCCCCCCATATCCATGGAGCGGGATACAAGTTCATCTTTTTTACCGGTGAACCTTTCACTCAGAGGTTCTTCAACCTGTCTGGTCATGGTGATGACTTTTGAAACCGTGTTAGGAAATTGAACAAATCCTTTCCAACGTCCTTTGGGATCTGAACTTCCTCCCTGGGCCAGGTGATTCAATATGAACACCTGTTCCCACCGGGTAAGCTCTCCGCCGTCCATGCGTGAGATATCCAAGCCGCAGATAAAAACGTGGCCATTGAAATAGGGGAGTTTCAAACCCTGTCTTTCATGATGAGTCACAATTTCACCGCCAATTCGGCCGGGTAGTTTCTCAAGTTTCATGGATGCGGCCCGGGTCTTTGCCCATGCCAGAGCGTCTTCCGCAAGATCACGCTTCAACCATTTACCCTGGGCGTATTGCTCAGCCAGTTCTTTTTCACAGCGTTCCAGGATCTCAGCTGAAACGTGGGGGCAATTTTTCAAAGGATATTTTTCAGCCACGACTTTGCTTGCAAACGCCATACAGGTGGGAAAACCACAGTCTTTGCAGTTTGTTCTCGGGAGAACATCCCGGTAAAGATCAACGACGGACAGAGCCATATTTCAAAGCCTTCAATGTTTCACTATCAGTTTTCGAAAAAAATTTTCAGCCGACAAAGACACGGTGTCTGTTGCCGGCTGATAACAATCTTGTCCTCAATCTGAATCAGAATCATTTACGATCCGGTTTGATTTTGGACAAATCAAGCTCAGTTCCGCAAACAACACATTTATGAGTTTTTTTCAACTCATCACCAAAAATCTCGTTTTCTTTTCCACAGGACGGACAATCACATGAATAGGTGGTAAGGGACTTGTTAAGTTCGTTCCCCGGACAACGCTGAGTTTCCATGACACCTCCCAATGTTTAAGGTTATTGATGAATATGGCCCGGACACGTCCAACACATAAGGACCGACTGTCGTGAGCAGACAAAAATGGATCAATCAAGGGCGCGTTCATTCCACCACCCTTTACGGATGTGAGCCGTTCTCTCTTTCTCAGCCAACTGCTTGATCTTGTATGCAGAATCCCTCATGACTCCGTACATGATACCGCAACCGCTGTCTTCGCGTTCTTCATCACCTTTTTCCGCAAGGGCGAGCATTTCATTCACCAGCAAAAGGGTGGCCTTGATATTTAGATCACATTTTCTCACGGTCGAACTCCCGTTTCATGATGGCATCTTCTAAAAAACATGTTCATTTATCTCATTCTTTATCAAATATCATGCCAACCACTTAGCATCCCTTTATCTTGTATTTCGTTGCAGACCGTTCATCCACAGCCCTGTCTGCAACCCGATGTCTTCCGGAAAATCAATAGGATTCGCCGTGATGAAGATCTTCTTCTTTCACTTTAACTGAGAACACTTTGTAGGCCCATGCCTGATAAGCAATGACGAGAGGAATAAAGCAGATGACCACTCCCAACATGATCTTCAGTGTCAGCGGGCTTGATGAAGAGTTATAGGCGGTCAGTGAATATTCCGGATTCATGTTTGAGCCGAACAAGGTTGGGAAAAGACCGATCACTCCAAAAAAAGTCGCAAGGACAATGGTAAGGCTCGATGCGCCCCATGCCATGAAAAAAGACTGTTTTTTAAGATAAAACCTTACGCCAAGAAGTGAAACGACGGCCGCGATAATGACGATGAAAAGAAGAGGTTGCGCAAAATAATTTTTGAACAGATCTGTTGCAAAATACGATGAGACAACAAATACAAGGGTGAGAACTAAAACAACCGGCCACGATTTCCCTGAAACGTTTATCGCTCTGGCCTGAAGGTCACCTTCTGTCCGGATACACAACCAAAGAGCACCGTGCTGGATAAACAGACAGAGAAAAAGAACGCCTCCCAGAAGTCCGTATGGATTAAGAAGGGTCAACAGGTTTCCGTGAAAAATACCGTCCCCGTCAATGGGAAGTCCTTGAAAAATGTTCGCGAAAGCCACGCCGAATAAAAGGGCCGGTGCTGCGCTGCCGATAAAGAAACAGGCGTCCCAGATCTTTTTCCAGCCGGGGCTTTCTATCTGACTCCTGAACTCAATGGAAACCCCACGAATGATCAGGGCAAAAAGTATCAGCATGAGCGGTGTGTAAAGCGCCGAAAACATGGTGGCGTATACAGCTGGGAATGCGGCAAAGGTAACCCCCCCGGCTGTGATCAGCCAGACTTCATTACCGTCCCAGAGTGGGCCTATGGCTGATATCATCGTTTTTTTGTCTGTGTCTGTTTTGCCTATAAAGGGATAAATAGTGCCTACTCCGAAATCAAATCCGTCAGTCATGAAAAAAACAGCCCAGAGCAAACCCCACAAAAAAAACCATATTGCCTGCAGTTCCATATGAACCTCCGATTGGTTAACCTGTTTAAGGTATTCATACATTGTATCACGGGTGTCGTGACAGCCATGTTATTTGTCAATGCTAATAAATATCAGAAAATTAAGCGGCCTCGGGACCTTTCTTGGCATTCTTGAACATCAGATAATAGCCCACGGCACCCAGAAGTCCGTAAACGATGACAAAGGCGATCAGTGTAAAAAGAACCTGTGGTCCGGCAACAGGAGAAGCCGCATCGCTTGTTTTCATCAGACCGTATACGATCCAGGGTTGCCTGCCAACTTCTGCAAGCACCCAACCCGATTCAAGTGCCACCACGGGCAGCGGAATTGAAAACAGCATGATCTTGAGCAGCAATGGATTTTCAAGCAGCTTCTTCCGTTTAATCCAAAGAAGGAGCGTGATCAGCGGAAAGAAAGTACCGAGTCCCACCATGGCTTTAAACGCAAGTGACGTGATCAGGACAGGGGGGCGTTCTTCTTTGGGTATGTCTTTGAGACCGGTTATTTTCGCATTGAAATCATGGGTGGCAAGAAAACTTAACACACCGGGAAGACGACCGATTTCAATGAGATTGGTTTCGTTTTCCTCATCAGGAATAGCAAACAGGAACACAGGAGCCCTCTCCGCCGTTTCCCAGTGGGACTCCATGGCTGCAAGTTTCGCCGGCTGAACTTCAGCCACATGAATTCCATGAAGGTCTCCGGAAATAAATGCAAGAACTGAAGAAACAAGTCCGACGACAAGAGCCATATTGAAGGCCTTGGTAAACAACTGGACTTCGTTTTTCTTCAACAGGTGATAAGCACTGACCCCCATGACGAAAAAAGCACCAAAAATATAAGAGGCGGTTAACGTGTGAAACATTTCAAGGAGTGCGAATTTCTGAAAGACGATAGCAAGGAAATCTGTCAGCTCAGCCCGACCGTTTCTGATGGCATAGCCTACAGGATGCTGCATCCAGGAGTTTGCTGCGAGAATCCAGATGGCGGATAACGATCCGGCAATCGCCACAAGCCACATCACAAAAGCATGAGCTTTTGCAGAAAGTTTCTTCCAGCCAAACATCCAGATCCCGATGAACGTGGATTCCAGGAAAAAAGCCACAGAAGCTTCGATCGCCAGAAGTGAACCGAATACATCGCCAACATACTCGGAATAGCGTGACCAGTTCGTCCCGAATTGAAACTCCAAAGTGATACCTGTGACGACGCCCACTGCGAAGTTGATCAGAAACAGTTTTCCGAAAAACTTCGTCATTCTTAAATAGTCTTCGTCGCCTGTCCGGGCATAACGGGTTTCCATAAACGCAAGGAGCACGGACAGTCCGAGAGTCAGGGGAACAAAAAGAAAATGAAACATTGTCGCTGCAGCGAACTGAAGCCTTGATAGAAAAACCACATCCATGTCGTCCTCCGTCAATAATAATTAGTGGATAGAATTGGGTTTAAAAAAAGTTTTTCAAACTGGTTACACGTTTTATGCCAATGTATTCCGGATGGTATTTCTTAAAAAGAATTAGGGCATTATAGCACGACAGATCAGGCATCCACAAACATTTTAAATCCGAGTGCAGCAGAACGCCCCTGATGTGTTTCACGTTGATCATGAGACACTCTGTCTTATAATACATAACAACCCCACGGGTACCTGCCACATACAGCCATCACCCATTCGATATGCAGCATTCACTAAAACCATGTCGTTATATAATAATGATGTGAAGATAATTCCATCACATAAAAACCTCTTATGAAAGTACTTTTTAAAGCATGGCACGATAATTGATAGTGAATTGTCAGTATATGAGTAAAAAACCTGCCACAAACAAGGAGGCGACATGATACAATTTGAAGAATTAAAAAACAACATATCCATTTTAAACACTGTGGAATGGGATCTTAACCCTGCAACGGCCGTGGGAAGGCATCTGGAATGGGGAGCCGGTTGGGCAGAAGATGAGTATCGGTCAAGAGGCAGTGTCAATGAATCCGTTTATTTTGCCATCACAACCTGGGAAAGCCCACCTGTCATTGTTCTGGTTAAACGAACCGGTTTTGATATGGAAGAGCTCGCTCGGTTCAGAATGCCCGTGGAACTTGAAAAAAAATTTCTTGACTCCATAGGCTATCATAAGGGAATATACGAGCCTGATACTGAAATTAAGAAATGGCTTAAAACCACTTTATATAGTCACTGATACTATTCTATCGACAAGATAAATCTGAAAGGAGTTTGACATGGCGCTGGATTTCAACGCAGATGAAATTTTTGAAATGGCAGAACAGATTGAAAGAAACGGTGCTGTTTTTTACAGAAAAGCCGCTGAAAACGTAGCCGGAGAAGAAAAAGACTTTCTCCTTGAACTGGCCAAAATGGAAGATGACCATGAAGTTACTTTCAAGGCTCTTCGCAAGGAATTGTCCGCCGCCCAGAAAGAATCCACCACCTTCGACCCCGAAGACCTGGCACCCCAATACCTGAAAGCCCTTGCCGACACCCGTGTTTTCTTTGAAAAAGACATGGATCCGAAAATTATGAAAGACATTCTCAAAGCAGCCATCACTGCAGAAAAAGATTCCATCGTCTTTTATCTGGGGATGAAAGACCTTGTGCCCGAAAAAATGGGGAAAGCAAAAATAGATGATATCATCAGAGAAGAAATGTCCCATATCAGACTCCTGAGTTCTCGTCTGACCAAAACCAAATAGGTTTTACAAGAACCATTTGAGACTTCAGTATTCAGTAACAGACGCTCGCTGTTACGGCATGGGACTGAGTTTTTTATGCGGGCGCATCCATTGTATGCGCCCGCATCTTTCCTGAGATTGACCTGTTATTTATTCACTATCAACCCGAATATGTACCGATCCGTTCAGAATGATTTCCTGTTCACTGGATGTCTTTATCCCATATTCTGAAATGAGGTCTGTCAAGAGGTGATCATGAAGCACGTGGTGATTGTCGGTGGGGGTTTTGCTGGCTTGAAAGCTGCAAAAGTTTTCGGGAATGCCAAATCTGACGTAAAAGTGACGGTGATCGACAAAACGAATCACCATCTTTTTCAGCCTCTTCTCTACCAGGTCGCCACTGCTGGTCTCAGCCAGTCTGACATTTCTGTCCCCATAAGAAGCATTCTGTCCTCGTTCAAGAATATTTCAGTTCTTAAAGGAAACGCCCAAGGGGTTGACTTCACAAACAATCACCTGATCACCGATTTCGGAAACGTAGCGTTTGATTATCTGATTCTGTCCTGCGGTGTCAGACACTCCTACTACGACCATCCCGAATGGGAAACAATGGCTCCGGGTCTTAAAACCCTTGAGCAGGCTTCGGAAATCAGGCGTCGCATCCTTTCGGCCTTTGAAGAAGCGGAAAAAGAAGCTGACAAATCAAAGCAGAAAAAGCTTCTGACCTTCATCATCGTTGGAGGTGGGCCTACAGGCGTCGAACTGGCCGGTGCTATAGGCGAAATGACCCGCTACACACTGGGCCGGGATTTCAGAAACATTGATCCCAAACTTACGCGCATCATTCTCTTAGAAGCAGGTCCGAGAATTCTGTCCATGTTCTCCGCCAGCCAGAGCAGCCGGGCCACCCGGGATCTGGAGTCCCTGGGGGTTCAGGTCTGGACATCAAGCCCTGTCACATCCATGGACAATGGCAGCATCACTGTCGGGAACGAACGCATCGAAACAGCCACAGTTCTCTGGGCCGCAGGCGTTACAGCCACTGAGCTGAACCGTAAATTGGGTGTTCCATTGAACGATCAGGGTCGGATCATCGTTGAACCGGACCTGAGTATCAAAGGTCACCCCAATGTCTTTGTGGCCGGAGACCAGGCTTGTTTTTTTGATAAAAGCAATGTACCACTCCCCCCCCTTTCCCCAGTCGCCATCAAACAAGGTGAAAGTATCGCAAAAAACATCCTCGCAGAGATCAATGGCGAGTCAAGAAAACCTTTTCATTATAAGCACCTTGGAACCATGGCCACCATCGGTCGCAGTCGAGCCATCGCAGATTTCGGTTTGTTCAGGGTCAACGGACTTTTTGCCTGGCTTCTCTGGCTTTTTGTCCATATTTATTTTATTGCAGGTTTCAACAATCGTTTCTTCGTATTTCTTAAATGGTGTATTGCCTATGTGACCAACAAAAAAGGTGCTCGCATCATTTTAAAAGATTCCTGGCGATTTTATGATGACATTGATGATTAGAAAAGGAGAATGAGGCGATCATGACTTCAAGTGTCAATGAATGGCGTTGTACCGTTTGCGGATATGTCCACAAAGGAGATGAAGCGCCTTCCCAATGCGTGGTCTGTGGTGCACCCCAGGATAAGTTCGAACCTTTCGGAGAACTGCGCTCAGACAAAACACGGGATATCGCAGGATGGAAATGTCTGGTGTGCAATTATATTCATCATGGAAACACCACACCGGACACATGTCCTGTCTGCGGTGCCGGCTCCCGGAATTTCGAACCGGTGTCACCCCCCAAGGACACTTCCGGTGTTAAAGAAGCCAAACGAAGAATAATCATTGTCGGTGCCGGTATTGCCGGGATATCTGCCGCAGAAGCCATCAGAGAACAGAATCCCGTCTCTGAAATCGTCCTTGTCTCAAAAGAAGTGAACCTTCCCTACTACCGTTTGAACCTGACACGCCTTCTTGCCGGAGAGATTTCCGAACAGTCCCTTCCCGTCCATGATGAAACCTGGTATCGGGAAAAAAGAATCGAACTTCTGCTCAATACAGAAGTCACAGAAATCAACCCCGATGTAAAAGCCGTGATTCTCCGGGACGGCCGCCGCCTTCTTTACGACAGACTGATTCTTGCCGCCGGTTCCCATCCCTTTATTCCACCCGTCCCAGGTGCCCAGAAAAACGGGGTGACAACCCTGAGAACCCTCGATCAGGCCCTGATGCTTTCCCGCTCTTCTGTTAATTCCAAGGCGGCCGTTGTTGTTGGGGGCGGAATTCTTGGCCTTGAAACCGCAGCCGCTCTGAAACAGACGTCCCCTTCCCTTCCTGTGACCGTTGTTGAAGGCTTTGAATATCTGATGCCCAGGCAACTTAACCGTAAAGCCGCAAACCGTCTGAAAAAACATGTGGAAGCGTTGAACATCGTCCTTGAAACTGGCACGTCGGTCAAGGAAATCGAAGGTGATGAAAGCGCAGCCGGTGTTCTTCTCGCCAACGGCAAAAGAATTTCAGCAGATCTTGTGATTTTCGCCGCAGGAGTCCGCCCCAACAGTTATCTTGCCAGAACATCAGGACTCCATGTCAACCACGGCGTCATAGTCAACGATTACATGGAAACTTCCCTGGAGGGGATTTACGCCGCTGGCGACATCGCCGAGCACCGGGGTGTTCTCTACGGTCTGTGGAACGCTTCCATGTATCAGGGTGCCATCGCAGGAATGAATGCCGCAGGAACAAAATCCGTTTTTGGAGGAATTCCCCGGTCCAACACCATCAAAGTTCTCGGCATCGACCTTTTCAGTATCGGAACCATTGAACCCTGTGACGGCAGTTGCACAGTGATGGAAAAAGACACGGATGAGCACTACACCCTGCTCCTTTTCCGTGATGGCCATCTTGAAGGTGCCATTCTTTACGGTGACACATCCAAAAGCAGTGTGGTCAAAAAAGCCATTGAAGAAAAAACAGATTTTTCACGGCTGCTCCGGAATGAACCGGATGTGGATCACATTCTTCAAGACAAGTGATACAGCATGAACCCTTCCGACACCGCTTCCGCTTCCATTGTCTGGCCGGAACTCTTCCGGGGTGTTCTGATCAAACGATACAAACGCTTTCTCGCCGATGTCCGGCTGGATGACGGAAGCCTGGTCACCGCTCACTGTCCCAATTCAGGAGCCATGACCACCTGCTCGGAAAGCGGGCGGCCTGTTTATCTTTCTTTAAGCGACAATCCCAAACGAAAACATCCCTACACTTTTGAGCTGATCGACATGGGTTCATCGCTCGTCGGCGTCAACACCAACGTTCCCAACCGTCTGGTCAAGTCTGCCGTCATGGCACAGGTTTTTCCGGAACTCTCAGGTTATGAGCTCGTGACATCGGAAGTCACCATTCATTCTTCCACCCGGCTTGATCTCATGCTCTCGGATCCGATCAAAGGAAACTGTTACATTGAGATCAAAAACTGCACCCTGGTTGAAAACGGCCAAGCCCGGTTCCCGGATGCCGTGACAAGCCGTGGCCTCAAACATCTGGATGAGCTCGTCTCCCTTAAAAAAAAGGGGCACCGCTGCGTGATGTTCTATGTCATCCAGCGGATGGACGCCTCAAAATTTGCCCCGGCTGATCATATCGATCCTGTTTACGGTGCCGGGCTTCGAAAAGCTTACGCTCAAGGTGTTGAAATCATGGTTTATGACACCGCCATCACACTATCATCCATCTCAACAGGAAAAAAGGTCCCTTGGGAATTATGAAACCTGAACTATTTATCAAACGTTCATTCATCAACGCCCCGGCAGAAAAAGTCTTCGACTGGCATGCCAGGGAGGGAGCCATCCGCCGTCTGAGTCCACCCTGGGCACCTCTTCAGATCATTTCAAAAACCCCAGGGGTTGACACGGGTACACAGGTCCGTCTCAAAATTAAAACCGGCCCGGTTTTTTCAGCATGGGACGCGGAACACACCGCCTGTGAACCAGGGCGGATGTTTACCGATTCGCAGATCCGTGGCCCCTTTAAAGTCTGGCGGCACACCCATCGTTTCACTCCGGATAAAGACGGTTGCATGCTTGAAGACAGCATCGAATTCGCCATGCCTTTTCCTTTGGACAGATCCGGCCTGATTAACGCCTATATCCGTAAAGATCTGAATCGAATTTTCAACTACAGACACGCTGTTACACGCCGGGATGTGCCTTTGCATCTGTCCGGAAAATTACCGGGGCCGCTTAAAATTGCCGTCACAGGATCAAGCGGCCTGATCGGCTCAAACCTTGTCCCGTTTCTCACAACGGGCGGGCATGATGTTTACACTCTGGTTCGACGCTCTCCGGATCCTGATAAAAAGGAAATATTCTGGAATCCGGAAAAGGGTGTTCTCTCTGAAAAAGACCTCGAAGACTTCGATGCCGTCATTCACCTCGCCGGAGAAAATATCGGTGAAGTGAGGTGGACGGATGCAATAAAACAACGCCTCACCGATAGCCGGGTCAAAGGAACACGATTGATTGCGGATACCCTGACTCGCCTGAAAAGACCGCCTTCGGTTTTCCTTTGCGCCTCAGCCATCGGTTTTTACGGAAATACTGGTCTTGATATCGTGGACGAATCAGCGGCAAAGGGTTCCCAGTATATTTCAGACATGTGTGAAGCATGGGAAGCTGCCTGCGAACCTGCAAGAGTGTCAGGCATAAGGACCGTCAACATGAGGATCGGCGTGGTTCTGTCGCCTCAGGGCGGGGCATTGTCCAAAGTCCTCACCCTGTTCAAATGTGGGCTTGGGGCAACCATGGGCAACGGTGACCAGTATGTCAGCTGGATATCCCTTGAAGATACTCTTTGCGCCATTCACCATCTTATGGCTGACAGAACCCTTGATGGACCGGTCAATCTTTCATCACCCAACCCTGTAACCAATTCATATTACACAAAAACACTTGCCAAAACGCTTAAAAGACCGGCGTTTTTACGCGTTCCTGAATCGCTGATCCGAGCACGATTCAGCCAAATGGGAGACGAAATCCTCCTGTCAGGCTCCCGCATTATTCCGTCAAAACTTCTTGACAGCGGCTACACTTTTCTTCACTCTGATCTCACATCCTCATTGACTGAAACCCTAGGAGTGACCGAGACATGAGCAACCGCCTTAAAACACTGTTCCTGATTCTGATGACTACAGCTCTCGGATTTGGCTTTCTCCACCAGTTTTTCGGGTCCGTGACCCTCAACTTTGACAGACTCCACATTTTTCTGTTCAATCTCTGTTCCGGCGGGACCCTGGTTCTTTATCACACTGAAAATCTTAAACGTCTGTCACCTAAGTCCACAACCTTTTTATGCCTGTCCATTGTATATGCCGTTTTCGCTTTTCTTGAACTTTATGTTGCTGCGGTGGCCTGTTCCCTTTTGCTCTTCGTGATAGTGGAATCTGTGAGAATCCGGCGATTTTCTTTTTTCCCATGGAATTTCTTTGATCATCGAGCCCCTGTTTCTGAAAAATTCAATCAGGCCTCTCTGCTTTGTCTGAGCATGGGGCTCCTGATTTCGTCCGCTGTGATCATCAACAACGAATACATGAAACTCATCACCATCCCCAAACTCAAACTTGACACGTTCTTTCTCGGTTTTTCATTTCCATTGTCCCTGATCACCATGTCGGTGATGTTCGCCATCATGAAGCCGGACAAGAAAAACATCGGAATCTTTATCCGCAATCTCTGTTTCTGGACTGTGAATCTGGGAGTCATCATCTTTTTTCTGTTCATCCTCATGGAAAAACTCTTTCCCCAGGTGATTGTGACCTCTCTTCTGTTCGCCGCCGTGGTGACCATTCTCTTCCTGTTTCTCAATCATGTGGATCATATCCAGCAAAAAAATTTTCTGACATCCGGTATGTTTTTTCTTCTTTACACCGCCATTACCGGCATCGCCTATATCATCATCGAATTTTATCCGGATTACTATGCTCAGAGCTCCAAACTGTTATTGAAGCTCCACTCCTTTGCATCTCTTTACGGATGGAACCTGAGCGGGCTCGCCGTGATCATCCGCTACGAGGATTTTCCCATCCGTCTTCATTCACGCCATCTAATTTTTGCTCACTGGGTCATTGTGGCCTTTCTTGCTCCCATGGGATACTATATGGGCGTTTTTTCCTTTATCGCTGTCGCAGGGTATTTTCTTCTGTTGTATATTCTCTTTTTTACAAGAACCAAAAACAATGATGGGATTTCTGCCCCCATCCAAAAGGTATCTGAATGAAAACAAAAAACATCATTCATCTCTCAACGTCCCGGCTTAAAGAATACATTGAAAGCCACAACGAGAAAGAATACGCCATCATCGACGTGAGACAGCCTGAAGAATATTATGAAAGTCACATCCCTGGAGCCCGACTGATTCCATTTACAACGCTTGGAACACGCATCACCAAGTTGCCCGAAGACATGGACCTGATCTTCACCTGCCGTTCGGGTGCACGCTCAAAGGCTGCGGCAGCACTTGCTTATGACATCCTTGAGCGACCCGGAAAAATATTCAACCATGAAGGCGGAATATTGGCCTGGAACGATAAAACCCTTCACGATTTCCCCAAAGTCCAGGCCCTTGGACCGAAAAACGACTTTGAAGAGATGCTGCTCGCTGCTATAGACCTTGAAAAGGGTGCCTGGAACTTCTACAAGTCCATACTTGCAAAATTCCCCCATGAACCTTTCAGCCATGCCATTGAGTATTTGTCTCTTGCCGAATCAGATCACGCCGAAGCTCTTTACCGCATTCTCGTCACACGGAAAAACGATATTCCGGAATTCGACACACTCTTTCTTGGCATGAAGGGTGATATTCTCGAAGGCGGCATCACACTTTCCGACGCTCTATCCAGGCTTGATCTGATCAAAGAAGCCCAGCCCCTTGCCATACTCGATATGGCGCTGGATATCGAATACGCCGCCTTCGATCTTTACAGGAGCGGGGCTGATCTTGTCGATGAACCGGATATCAAAAAAACACTTTACGGCATTGCCAATGGAGAGAAAAACCACATGAAAAAACTGTCCGAAGCATTCAGTTATCTGACATGATCCTTTTTTTCATGTATTACTTCATCAAAAAATGGTAAAAAGATCGTATTGAAAACACAAACAAACCAAACCCTGACTATTTTAACCGATAAAGGAGACATTTCTGCCATGCTGAAAAAAGGGATCTTCTTGTTTGCCGCCTGTATTGTTGTCATCATTGCCGGTTGCCAGACCATTGCTACCAAGCGTGTTGAAACCGATTCCGTAACGGATGTGGGTGATAAATGGAACGATACCGATTCACGACTCGTTGCCGAAGAAATGATTCAAGACGCCCTTGAAAGACCTTGGCTGAAACAGTTCAAGCAAAGCAATAAACAAAAAAACCCCACGGTCATCATCGGCTCGGTGAAAAACAGAAGCCACGAACACATCAACGTCCAGACATTTGTCAGAGATCTTGAACGTGCCCTGTTAAACTCCGGAGAAGTTGAATTTGTCGCCGGGAAATCCGAACGCGATGAAATCAGAGACGAACGTTTCGACCAGGCCTCAAACTCCTCCGAAGATACGGCGAAATTCGACGGTGAAGAAGTCGGTGCGGATTTCATGCTCAAAGGCGAACTCAACAGCATCGTGAACCGCGACGGGGGAAAAGCTGTCAAATTCTACCAGATTAACCTCACACTCATCGATATTTCAAAAAACAAAAAAGTTTGGATTGGCGAGAAAAAAATAAAAAAATTGATCAGCCAGAGCCGAATCAGATTTTAATAACCAGAAAATAGTTATTAATTTACCCGATAAGATCTGGAAAACCTGAACATTCAGGTCTTCCAGACGATTCCGGCAAACAACCAGGTGGGGGAACCATGAATAAATTCGCCGTAATCTTCTTAATTCTTTTTATTGTGTCGGGCTGCGCGCCTCAATTCAATTATTCAGCTTTGCAAAACTCCATGGCTTCAGGGAATTGTCCGGGATCCGTGGAATTAATGAAGAATTCCAAGCTTACTTACGGCGATAAAGCCCTGCTGCTTCATATGCTTGATTCAGGCATGATCCATTTTCAATGTGGAAATACCAAAGAAGCCACGGCTTTTTTTCAGGATGCTGACACTCTTGCCCAAGAACTCTGGACAAAAAGTCTGACAAAAGAAGCGGCTTCGTATGTGACCAACGATTTCATTCTTCCCTACCGGGGCGAGGATTTCGAAAGGGCCATGATCAGCCTGTTCTCCGCTTTTTCGTACATCAAAATGGGCGAATACGACGAAGCCATGGCAGACTGCCGTCGTCTTGACACCATCCTGACGGAATACAACAGCAAGTACGAAAAAAAGAATGTTTACAAAGAAGACGCACTTGGACGATACCTCAGTGGCATTCTGTCCGAAGCAGACAAAGAGTACAGTGAGGCTTACATTTACTATTATGAAGCATTCAAAGCCTTTAAGAATTACAACCAGGCTTATGGAACTGTGACTCCCAAATACCTTTTTGAAGATCTTAAGAGGGTTTCGGCACCGGCTGACCGTGAAAACGAATTGAAATCCATTATTTCAAATCCATCAAGGATGAAATACGTTGATCATCAAACCGCAAAAAAATTAGGAAAAATCATCCTGATTCATCTCAATGGGAAAGCCCCGATAAAAGTCGAAAACAAATTCAGCGTCGTCACAGCAACCGGCCCCATCAGCATCGCTTTTCCTGATTTTGTTTCTTCACCACCCTCCTGTCATTCAAGCCGGATGGTTTTAAAATCGAACCAGAATACCATTGTGGAAGAATCTGTTCTGTTTGAAGACATCAACGGCATTGCCCTCAAGGACCTGGCTGACAGAAAAGTGAGAATTACAGCTAAAGCCATCGCACGTGCCGTGGCCAAACAAGTGGTTGTCCAGGCCAGCGCCAACGAAATGGAAAAGCATTACGGCCCCATGGCAGGTCTTATGGCCAATATTGCAGGCAATGTTGCGGCAAGCGCCCTTGAAAAAGCGGATACTCGATCCTGGAGAACACTGCCGGGTGAAATATACATCGCCCGTTCTTTCGTGCCAGCCGGCCAATATGAAGTATCAGTAGAAAATTGTCATGGCGGTCAGCACACGCTGGAACCTGTAACAGTCAAGGCCGGTGAAACCAAATTCATATTCTATGATACCATTTACTAATCACCATTTAACTTTGTAACAGTTTGAAATAGTTCATTCTGTACATATGTGAAACTGAATAACATTCTGGAGCCATTATTTATGAAAAAAATTTCATGCCTCATTGTTGCCGCAGCTTTCATTTTTTCTTCCTGTGTCAGCGCGCCTGTTGCAAAAAAAGAAACACGGTCTGTAAAAAATCAGCATGAACGAGCCAAATCCGCTTTCGATGAACTTGAAGAAAAACCATCGAATGATACACCTTCAGAAGAAATTCCAGTTAAAAAACCGGCCCCTCCGGTTACGACGTCAAAAAAACCACCCAAAGCTGTAGAAAAACCCGTTTCAGTTCCACCACCAGTGACCATCACCGAAGAAAAAATTGATTTTTCGTCCTCACGATATCTTACGGCAAAAGGTTACGGTTCATCGAAACCTGAATCCATCATTCATGCCAAGGCAGAACTATCCAATATCTTTCAGGCAAAAATATCAAGTGACGTGACGTCTAAAGTAAAACAGGTGACAGACTCCATTAAAGGAAACTCATACAGCAAATCCCTTGAATCTCAGATTCAGGTTGTCTCCGATATCGAACTTGAAGGTCTTCAGATCGGTGAAACACAGAAAGAACGAAGCGAATATGTAACTGTGGCCGCTCTTGACAAGACGAAAGCCAAAGAGAAATGGGAAAGAGACATCAACAAAGTCGATACGGAAATTGATGTTCTTCTCAATAAATCCAACTCTTCCCGCAGTAAAATCCAAAAACTCCTTCCTCTCAAAAAGGTTCTTGAACTTTGGGTTGTCAGGGAAGTGACCATCAGCCGTCTCCGGGTGATCGGTTACGCTTCGGAGTTCGAAAGAAAAGATCTCAAAAACATTTTACAGACCATATCCGACATTAAATCAAATATGCTGATCGATATTGATGTTTCCGGTTCCCTGGGCCAGGCAGTTCGAGATAAAGTCGCAGAAATTTTAACGGACAATGGATTCAAAATTGGTGATTTTGAATCCAAATCCGATGTGACCATATCCGGCTCAGTAAAAACCGACGAGGTAAAAAACAACAATCCAAGATTCAAATTTGCACGGGCCACTGTGTCATTGAACATCATCGATTCTCAGTCAAAAAGCCAGGTTGGTCAGGTTTCTGAAAATGACAGGGGCGCAGGACTGAATGTTGAAGAAGCGACTCACCAGTCCATCAAGAAGGTTTCCGAAAAAGTTTCCGAGAAACTGATTCAGTATTTCAATTGATCCTATCGTCTGGCAAACAAAAAGCCCTCTTTAAAAAAGAGGGCTTTTTTATTTTATCAAAAATAATGTATCGCCGTTTTTTATTATTTAACGTTACTCATTTTATTCGATTTTTTGACTATGGTTTTGATAAAATCACTGGCGGCCTTGTTGGCGTATTTCAGGACATCACAGGAGCATCCGTACATAAAATCATCTTTAAGACCGGTGGATTTGGTTAATGAACCTGTCCAGATGATCTCTCCAGTTTCAATGTCAATGGCTTTGACAGCAAAACTGATGGACGTACATTTTGATGGTTTATCGGGTTTTTCATGATTCTGGAACAGAGCGTTTTGAAATGTTCTCAATTTTCCGATGATCATGATATCGGAATTGGTGAGTTTGCCAATCTGCTTCCGCTGATTGGGGTCCACATCACCTTCGTACGAAAATTTCAACTCATCCAAAGCACTTTGGATGTTTCGTCTGTCAACGACTTTAAAACCGGCACCGATGAATTCTGTCTCGAATGCATCGGTCATGGCATCTACGGCATTATAACCAAGATCAGAAGAGCGCGCTTCCCTTTTATCCTGAAACGGTAATATGGCGTATGTACCTTTTGAAGTATTGAGCTCAGACTTTCCCACGGTGACATTTATCGAGCGTTCCAAAAGAAAACAACCCGATACAGTTATAATCATTAAAAAACATGCAATACCGTTACGTATCATTCCGTCACCATCCAGACATAGATTTCTTCTGATTTGGGATCTTTCCATGTTTCTTTGATGACAGCCTTCACCACCTGCCCCTCCACGGTTTGAAAACTGTAGCTTTCCACTGAGCTCCCGCCGCCTGCACCGGATTTGGTTCCAACAAGAGCGACGTTGTTAACTTTTACACCGAGTTGCAGAGCAATTTCATCGATTGCGCGTTTAATGGCAAGGGAACGCTGTGCGTTCACACCATTAACATGCATACCGCAGACACCAATGCCTGCGACTTTACCAGACACACTGGAATTATGAATCCAGGAAGGTTTGTTAATGGGTTGAACCGTTACACAGGAAACAAACAAAAGACAGAACAATACCATGAAATAAGCTTTGAATTTCACTCGGACCTCCCCCACTTGAAACAACAAAAAAGACATTCAGGGTGGCGGGCACCACCCTGGCATGTCTTTCTTCAAGATTATAATACGTGATCGACGTCAGGCACTAAAATCAATCTGCAGCCGCATCGGCTTTTGCTTCACCAAATTCTTTTTCAATTTCTTTTTCAAGTTCTTCGTGACCCTTTTTGGCCTGGAATTTCTGCCACAGAGCCTGGTCGTTTTTCATGCTTGTGATGGCAGCAGATTTCATGGCATCGGCGACCTGGGTTACCACTTCAGGATTAACCGCCACAAGAACATGAAGTTCGTTGTTTTTCTCATCAAGGAAAACTTTTTTGATCTGTGACCCTGAAAGATCGACTTTAGATACTTGTTTTGAAACGTTGGTGAACACTTTGTCAACGGTCTGAGCATCGCCGACGCCAGTGGTTTCAGTGAAATTTTTCACCATGTTTTTGACTCTTACATTCAAGGTACGGGAAATTTCATCACGTGCGTTGGCAGCTGCTTCAATGCGCGCCGTCTGCATTCCGGCAGGACCAACTTTTGCAGAACCGATACCTGAAATTCCACCTTCGGGAGGATTCAGAACCCATTCAGGAAGATTTGAAGAAGGTTTACTTGCAGTTTTGCATCCCGTCACAGCAACACAAGCAACTGCCAGTACTGCCATAATCACTATAATTTTTTTCATACCGTCTTTCTCCTTTTTATAGATTAATATTCTGCAAAGACACCTTTGCACAACCAACTCCAGCAACATGAACCATCTCAGTTTCTGCAGTATCTTGACCTGTAAATAATGGCTTATTACTTTCGAAAATCCCAACAAAAGTCAACACGAAACACTATCTGATTCGAACAATTTCAGGCTTTGTTTTCTTGAACTGCGGCATGGCCATCCCTGAAACTGCGTTGATATATGTGGGATCACAAACCGTATACTTGGTTTCTTTATCCATAACATAATCTCCTGGAAGATTGTCACTGAACCTTACACCTGTCGCTACGTGGCCCGGGTAGTCAAGCCCCACCACCTCAAGCCCAACGAGCTTCCTGACCAGATAGGCAAAAAAGAACGACCGGTCTTCACAATCCGAATAGGGATAAAATACAGTTTCTTCAGGTAGCATATATTTCTCGTGACCAAACTGCCCGTCATCCGTTTTATAACTGAATGCCTTCTGAACGAATCGCAGCAGATTGTTTACCGCTTCAACCTCTGTTTTGTTTTCCACCAGGGGTTTCAACGACTTAATGAGCGCATATTCAAGATCCGGTGACATGAAGGAGTCGAAATAGACCTTGATGTTTGTCTGGGGGTAAAATTTGAAGAAGTCTACAATATTTTTATTGTAGAGTGTCTTGACCTCTACATTCTGTCTGTTCAGGTCAAAAGAAAGATTTTTTTCTTTCATCATCTTCGGAATGACAGGAGCAGACTGAAGATCAAAATCCATCGCTTTTTTTGCATCGGGATAACTCCCCTGATACGTGTAAAGTGTGCTGAATTTTGATGGCAGATCATCAAAAAACAAGGAATAATATTTTTTATTGTTCAGCGTTAAAAATGGAACGCTGTATAAATTATTTTTTGAAGGCATCAGCAGATACACCTGGGTGTCGTTGTAACCAATCCGGGATTCGTATCCGGACTTGGCTGAAAGATACCATGTAAACAGATTGGCCATGTTTTTATCGCCACGATACAATTCAAGCCCTAACCTGTAGAGGATAAAATGGTATCCCCAATCGTTGAGACGAAGGTCTGTTTTATATTTTTTAGTCTGGGCAATAATCGAATCGTAATCAAGCTGGCTCATCTTGTCCCAAAACGCTGCAATAGCCTCTTTATTGATTGTGGAATTCCTGGAAGCCATGGGAAAATCGTACTGACCATAAATGGATACGGTCGCCATGTAAAAATTTGTTGTTATGGCGGCCTTTCTTTTCTCCTGCTTCACAACCGGCGGCGATACCTTGGGCAACGGTTTTTCAATGACGGGCTCCACAGCTGGTTTTGACTTAACGTATGAGGATTCAGGTACGGTTTGAACAACAGGTTTGTCCGCTGTTTTTTTGTCACGATCCGATGGAATATCTTGAACGTCTAAGGGTTTTGGCTCAGAGGGTTTAATGATCGGTTTTTCAGCAACAGGAACCATGGGCTTATCAACCGGCTTATGCAAGGATTTTACAGCCGGGGTTTCTTCGGGTTTGTCTTTCGGAGCTTGTTTTGTTTGATCGATCGGTTTTGAAACTGTGGGGACAGCCACGACTACCGGCTTTTCTGTGGTATCGATAGCCGGCTTTTCCACAGGTTTATATTGTGGAAGTTCAACCTTCTTAACCACTTTCATCTTCGGAGGTAATGGAGGCAAAGTTGGTTTGGGCGGTGCTACAGGCAAGGATAAGGGTTTGGGTTTGTCATCAATGACCAGCCCTTTATTGACATTGTATTCACGCCATTGATCTTTTAAAAAACCTATGAATTCTGCGTCTCTCGCATCTTTGTACGATTGGAAATCTTCTTTCTGGGAGCGCAGGTAATCTTCGTAATCCCCGGAATTACTGTCTCCGGCCATGGACTGAAACATCACAAGGGTAACAATAGAATATAGAAATACTCGAAGATAACGGTTCATTTTACATCCCCCTGAAAAATGGTCCGAATAACATATACTGTATCGATGCTTACGTTTCGCCACACCATTATCAGAATTATCTGAAGCTAACGGTTATTCGTTTATTTACGGAACATCATACATGAAACATGGGAGTACTTATCTTGTATTGAAGAAACGCTTAATTATGTAACACAATAAGGCCGTTTATCCAACACCAAAGATCAAAACAGTTTCAGTTCAATGAATGTTTTGAGGAATATATGTCAAATAAATCGTATTGTATGTGAAGCATATCACTTTCGTCCCTGCTAATTACCCACAAAATCCTGAGGTTTCTTTTTCCAGCGTTTGTGCATCCATATCCACTGGTCCGGATATTTTCTGATCATCTTTTCGTACACTGCCGTGCAGATTTGCGTGTTCGTAATGACATCTGCTTCTTCATCACCGGTGTTTACAATCCTGACTTCATCGAGACACATCACAATATAGTTCAAATCCTTGGTGAGTCTAATAAAAATCGGGACAATGGGAACCTGAAGCTTTGAAGCCAAAACAGCGGGAATTGTGGCTGTGTGAGCAGGTGTACCAAAAAAATCGACAAACACGCCTTTGACCTTTGTATCAAGGTCGAACAACAGCCCGAATGTTTCTCCGCTCATCAAGCCTTCGACAACAGACCTGCTCGCGCTTCCTCTGGCCGTGTTTGCGTAACCGGCCTGATTTCTGTAATCCACAATCAGTTTATCAAGACGAGGATCGTATGATTTTTTAGCCACAACTTTTAATGGATAACCTTTTCTGACAACCCAGGTTCCAAGGAGTTCCCAATTACTGAAATGGCCGGTCATGATAATCACACCTTTTCCCCGTTTCACCGTGTCGGTGAAGCGGCGAAATCCCTGAGCCGTGACAATCCTGTCAAGCGTCCCATCTTTGACAAGAACCGGAAGACGCATGGCGTCGGCAATACAGACTGACCAGTTTATAAAAATCTGTCTGGCAAGGGCGAGAATCTCCTCATGGCTTTTTTCTTTTCCAAATGCCATGGTCAAATGTTTGATGGTATTCTTTCGCTCATGTGCAGCCAGCGCGAATGACACACGAGCGACGTACCCCATAAAAGCCACAGCCTTTTCTCTAGACAGGGCCTGCAAAAACGAAATCAACGATACGATTCCATAGTATATGAGAGTGTTTTTTATCTTTTTTTTATATTGACCTTTCCCCATGAATTCCCCTGTTTTTGCCTGATCCATAAAAAAATTCTGGATTTGCGTATAAAAAATCTTTAAAATAATTCATTAATACGAAAATTAATCCCGACAAATTGATTTTTTTTAATTTCTCTATCATTTCAGACAGAGCAAACTCTTCTATTCAAAAATGATCATAGGGATCAATTATGACATTCCAGCAATCATGTGAACGAATCGACATATGCGGTTTTTTTATCTATGAAATGAAAGTTGAATCAATCGCCCACCGTTTCAAAGACAGGTACTGCCATTCATGCAAAGAAGCCTGTGCCATTTATATGGTCTTTTCATCGTGTGGTGATGCCAATATTCCCAGGGATCTTTACCCCAATGAATATGACCGGGCTCTCGATATTCTTTCAAAAAAGCCTCAGTGACGTTTATGTTTACCCAGTTAAGGAAAATCGCGATATATTTTCCCGCAAACAAGATGGTTAAACGTCAACCTGGCAGGGCTTGTGCCCGTCCTGAAGTACAGCTCTCCCCATGTCTGCTCCCCAGGTTCAATTTTTCCACTGAGCCTGTTTCCCATATCGTTGTATGTATAGCTCAGTCCATTTTTCCCAAGCATCGTAAAGTACTGGACGTTGATAAACACCGTTTCCTGACTTTTATTAACGATCCAGACACTGATTTTTCTCTGGTCACTGTATAAATTCCGGCCCATGCCGTCATCACGGGCAGCCATGGCGATTTTGTCGTTTCCATCATAAAAAAGGAGCCGCTCTTTCATCAACTGTTGTTTCAAACTTTGGTATTTGGCAGATCCCGGATACAAACTCACCGATTTCTTAACGGTCTTGATAGATTTATCAAGCATGGCCGGATCTTTTTTTCCGGAATTGTAATAAGAAAGGGCTTTCATGTATTCACTGTCAGCATATTTTTGGCGAAAGATTTCCTTTCTTTCTGCATACAGTCCGTTTTGAGGATCAATGTCCGAAAGTCTTGAATAAGCTTCATACTGCTTTTCGAACTGGCTCTCCGGTAAGTTCTTAACCGATTCCATGATTCGATATTCATCAATATAATTTTCAAGAGGAACCAGCTCATTTTTCAATGCCGGAATATTATACAAGGCCATCTCTTTTTCAGCCTTATCGACCATCCGCTGATCCACCATCTCTTTGATTCTTTTCGAAATCGCATCACGATGACTCATAAAATCGAGCTGAACCTGTTTCTGCCTTTCAGCCTCAGCCTTGATGCGATAATCGTTTCTTATCTCTGTGATCAAAGAATAAAGAAAAGGCGACGAGGCGACAAGCAAAACAACGCAGATGACAATCCCTGTGTTTCGCACCGCTTTTTTCTTCCCGCCACTCCAGGTTTCAAAAGCATTCCATCCGGAATTCAAAGCACTGATCAACGAATGGGACCGATTATTCAGCTTCCGTTTGTATATCGTCCATGTGGATTCCGGAATCTGGGGATTTCTTATCTTGTATCTTGGCTGTCCATCTTTACGAACATTTAATTTATCTTTCTCCTGAACTGACGTCTCAACAGCCTGGCTCATCAGCCCCGAACCATTTGCCATTCCAGGGTTATCGCTCATGAGATCCGTGACCGCTGGTTTTTCTGGTTGATAAGTTTCCTGACGGCCAGAGGCGGATTCCATTTCCAGGGGTTGATCCAGATCATCATCAGACGTCACCGCTTCTTCAGTGAGTAACTGGTCGAGCCTGGCGATATCGATTTCATCGGTTCTGTCATCATCACGTTCAGTCCATACCGGTACAGGAGCGACATTCGCCTGAGACCCGTTCCCCGAACCATTCTGGCTTCCTTGTTTCACTCCATATTTATACTTTTCGAAAATCAAACCGCATCGAATGCATTCCACAGATTCCGCATGTCGGTCAGCACCGCACTTCGGACAAGCCGGTTTTTTCTTGAACACATCTTGAAGAGTCTTACCCTGAACAGGTTCTTTGACCACCGGTTCGTCATCATCCGGAATCAAACCCAGTTCTTTCTTCAGTTCTATATCATATTTTTCTTTTCTCTCCCTGGCCTCGATAGCCCTGACACGTTCCTTTTCCTTGTTTTCGGCAGCAAGGACAATATCAACCCCACATGCAAGGCACTCCACATCTCCCGGGAGGCATTCAAAACCGCAATCAGGGCATTTCATAAACAATCCTCCATTGTTTTACAGTACCAAACATCACATTTATTAATTGGCGGATAAGGACATGATAATAACGAACAACAGTTAATATACAACCATTTAAATGTCAAAGAAAATGCTCCTCAACCTGCGGCTGCGTATGATTTGAAAGTGTCATACAGCCATTATCCCGTTTATGACCAGCTGTACAGACGTTCACTAATCAGGCAACAGATTGTAATAATAGCGCATCGCATCCGTCCGTGTCAGGATGCCTATAATCTCTCCATCCTGAATGACAGGAACACGACCGATATCATGTTTGATCATCAGTCTCACCGCTTCAAGAGGGCTTTTCCCCGAATCGATGGTGATGATTGCCTTGCTCATATAAGCTTTCACAGGGGATTTCATATGGGCTTCTTTTCTCATTTTTCTGAAATCCCTGCGGGATATCACACCGACCAGCTTCCCCTCCTCGATCACAGGCAATCCTGAAAACCCTCGCTCTCTCAGGAGTTTGGCCACGTCCTCCATGGCCATATCCGACGTGACCGTATGCACCGGATAAGACATGAGATCACTCAGTTGAACCGATGATCGCTGATGACCGTCAATAAGTTCCGAAATCATCTCGATGACCGCTTCCGGGTTTAAAAATTCGGATTGTATCATGGCAGAACCGGCACCGGGGTGCCCCCCGCCTCCAAGATTGCTCATCAGCTTGCCGATATTGAGGCTTTCATTTGAACTTCTTCCGATGACGATGCACTTGTTTTTCTTTTCTTCATGGAAAACGCCAAAGGCTCCGTCCACGTTTTCCAAATCCCTGTACATACTGACCACCACCGACAGGTTTCCCACATGACCCTCCATTTTAACCTGGCAGAAAGCCAGTTTATAGCCCCTTATTTTTCTCCTCACCGTGGTACCCATCATCTCGAACAGTACATTCTTCTGTTTTTCGCCGTATGCCGGCCTTAAAAAAGAATTAAGAACCGATAAATCGGCTTTGTTTTCAAGTAAATATGCACATGTCGCCGCATCTTCAGCCGTGGTGGATGAAAATGTCAGGTTTCCTGTGTCTTCATAGATCCCCATCATTAGAAGGGTCGCCACAATGGGTGTGAGCGGGATATTATTCCTTATGATACTCCGGGCGATAAGGGTGACTGTCGCCCCTTTCATTTCCTGGCATTTCCATGAACAATGGATATCCCCGCCCGTATGATGGTCCCACATGACAATTTCAAGATCTTCCTTATCCTTCAGCTTTTGAAGTCCGTCAAGCCGGTTCCAGTTGCAGGTGTCCACCACGACGAGGGTTTTCACATCCGTCAGATTCACATCTCCCGGTGGTGTCATGATAAACAGTTCTTTATGAAGAGATAAAAAGGCTTTCACGTTGGGATTCATGGTGTCACTCATAACCGTGACAGCGTCAGGATAAAGAAGTGACGCCGCGATAACCGAGGCCAGGGCATCAAAGTCGGCACCCTTGTGTGCGGTGATAATTTTCATGAATATATGGTTCCCCCCTCGACCGTTTTTATTTCCACCCATGAAAAGATCATATGGGCATTCAAATCAAGCTGTGCTACCATGATAAACTCAGTTTTTTGATAATATCAAATCGTTTCGAGGTTTACATGAAAAAAGTCATCATCACTGTTACAGGCCCGGACAAACCAGGAATCATCGCCGGTGTCTCAAACGTTCTCTACAACCAGCACTGCAACATCGAAAACATTTCACAGACCACCCTGCAATCCGAATTTGCCGGAATCTGCCTCGCTGCCATTCCCGAGTCCCTGTCCATTCAAGAACTTCAGGCCCATATGGAACAAGGCCTTTCAGGACAGAATCTGCAGATCACCATCAAAACCATGGATGAGGAAACGTCAAACCCGGCAAATACCATAACCGAGCCTTTCATTGTCAGCACTTTCGGACCGGACAGAAAGGGTATCGTGGCTGTTATATCCCAGGTTATAGCTGACGCAGGCGTCAATATTTCAAACCTCAAGGCTGTTTTTCAGGGTGGCGACAACCCGGACAGGAATATCATGATTTTTGAAATCGACGTGCCTGTCTCCATCGATCTGCAAAGATTCTCTGCAGAACTCAGTGAAAAAGCATCGGCCATCGGCCTTGACCTGAACATCCAGCACAAAAACATCTTCGACGCGGTGAACCGCATATAAGGACAGACATCATGCTCAACGACAGAGAATTCATATCGACCCTCGATATGCTGAAGTACGAACATCTCGATGTGAGGGCCGTGACTCTGGGGATAAACCTGGCCGATTGTTCGAGCCACGATCTCTCCGTTTTTAAATCCAATATCCGAAATAAAATGACGGGCCTCGCTAAAAATCTGGTCACAGTCTGTAACCGTGTGGGCGATAAATACGGTATCGACGTGGTGAACAAGCGAATTTCCATCAGTCCCATCGCCGTAGTGGCCGCAGCCTTCTCGTCAAAACAGATGGTTGAAATCGCCCGGACCCTGGACGACATTGCCGAAGAAGTGAACGTGGACTTCATCGGCGGTTTTTCGGCTCTGGTTGAAAAAGGAATCGCCAACGGGGACAGGGCCCTGATCGAGGCCATTCCCGAAGCCCTGGCCACAACACGCCGTCTCTGTTCCTCGGTCAACGTGGCTTCCACCCGGGCCGGAATCAATATGGACGCCGTTCTCCTCATGGCCGAAGCCATCAAAAAAGCGGCTGAACTGACCAAAGACAGCGACGGACTCGCCTGCGCCAAGCTCTGTGTGTTCTGCAACATTCCGGAAGACGTCCCGTTCATGGCCGGTGCCTATCTGGGCACAGGTGAAGCGGACGCGGTGATCAACGTCGGCGTCTCTGGCCCCGGTGTGGTCAAAAATGCCATTGACAGAGCCCTTGCCGGAGAAACCCGGCCCGACCTTGGACGTATTGCCGAGATCATCAAGCAGACCGCCTGCAAAGTCACACGAGTCGGCGAACTGATCGGCCGTGAAGTGGCTGAAAATTTAGGAATTCCCTTTGGTGTGGTCGATCTTTCCCTAGCCCCGACACCCACGGTGGGTGACAGTGTGGGCGAAATTTTCCAGAGCCTGGGTCTTCTCAGCATCGGTGTGCCCGGAAGCACGGCGGCGCTTGCCATGCTCAACGACGCGGTCAAGAAAGGCGGGGCGTTCGCCAGTTCCTACGTGGGCGGGCTGAGCGGTGCCTTTATCCCTGTGAGTGAAGACCTGAACATCGAAGAGGCCGCCCGCAACGGATATCTGAACATTGAAAAACTTGAAGCCCTGACCAGCGTCTGTTCCGTAGGACTTGACATGGTGGCCATACCCGGAAACACATCTGTGGACACCCTGGCCGGAATCATCGCCGATGAAATGGCTGTGGGCATGATCAATTCCAAAACAACAGCCACACGGATCATTCCTGTGCCAGGGAAAAACGTGGGAGACAACGCCCATTTCGGAGGTCTCCTGGGCCATGCAGCCATCATCGGTGTAAAAAACGCGGATGGCGTAAACCGGTTCATCCGTCATGGAGGAAGGATTCCGGCACCTATTCACAGTCTGAAAAACTAATACAACGGCCGCCATCATTATGACCGCTCAAAGCAGGCAAAAATCAGGGACCGAATCCGTCAAAGACGCTGGGAAAGGTGTCACAGTGATCACCACCCACATCAACGCCGATTACGACGCCATCGGTTCCATGCTGGCGGCCCACAAGCTCTATCCCGATTCCGTGGTCGTTTTTCCGGGTTCTCATGAAAAAAACATGACCCGTTTTTTCATCAGCTCACTGGTCTATCTGTTCAACATGGTGGATGTGTCTGCCATTGACCGCTTGAAAATCGACCGGTTCGTTCTCGTGGACACAAAGCAGAGAAATCGCCTGGGTGTAATACAGAACTATCTCCAGGGAAAAGAAGTCCATATCTACGATCATCATCCTGTTTCCGACAAAGACATCCGCGGGGACATGGAGCTGGTTCGTGAAACCGGGGCCACGACAACCATCCTTGTGGACATCATCAGGGAAAGGGACCTTTCCATTTCGCCGGACGAGGCCACCATCATGTGCCTCGGCATATACGAAGACACAGGATCTTTCACCTTTTCATCCACCAAGGAAGCGGATTTCCATGCCGCGGCCTATCTTCTTTCCAAAGGTGCCAACCTGGATATCATATCCAGCCTGATTTCAAAGGAAATCAACCCCAGACAACTGGCCTGCTTGAACGACATGATTCAGTCCCAGACCCATCACCGGATCAACAGTGTGGACATCGTCACCACATCCATCTCAAGCGAGGAGTACATCAACGATTTTTCAAGCCTCGTTCATAAAATGATCCAGATGGAGAATATCGACGTCCTGTTCGCCCTGGCCCGAATGGGAGACAAAATGTATGTTGTCGGCCGAAGCAAAATTCCGGAAGTGGATGCCGGAGCCATTATCACGGCCCTTGGAGGTGGAGGCCATGCCTATGCAGCCTCGGCCACCATCAAGGACAAAACACTGGCTCAGATTGAACAGTCTCTTTTCGATATCCTCAGAAAAAACGTCAGATCCAGCAAAGCCGCCAAAGACCTGATGTCAAGCCCTCCGATTTTTGTCGAACCGGATTTGACCTGTGATCAGGCAGCTCGGATTCTCACCCGCTACAACATCAATTCCGTGCTCGTCATCAAAGGAGACCTTCTTAAAGAAAACATCCTGGGGTATATCACCCGACAGGTTCTTGAAAAAGCCCTTTACCACAAACTGGAAAAATCCAAGGTCACGGAATTCATGACCACGGAAATCATGACTGCGGACACAGACCATCAACTGGAGGATATCCAGGACATCATCATCGAAAACAAACAGCGGATCGTCCCTATCATCGACAACGGCCAGATCATGGGCGTCATCACCCGGACCGATCTCCTGAACATTCTCGTCCAGCGGTCACAGTCAGGCAACGTCCACTCTCAGGAACCCTTGACCAAAGCCGTCTACGCCAAAACAAAAAACATCATTCCCTTCATCACCGAACGGCTGTCTGACGGCATGGTGGATTTGCTGAAAAAAATTGGGAAAGTGGGTTCCGATCTCGGTTTTTCCGTCTATGTGGTGGGCGGCTTCGTCAGGGATCTGCTTTTATACCGTGACAACGACGATGTGGATATTGTCATCGAGGGCAACGGGATACTTTTTGCCAGAACATTCGCAGACATCGAAAACGCCCATGTAAACACCTATGAAAAATTCGGGACTGCCGTGATCATTTTCAAGAACGGCTTCAAAATCGATGTGGCTTCCGCACGGATGGAATACTACAAATCCCCAGCCGCTCTTCCGGAAGTTGAAATGAGTTCCATCAAGCTCGATCTCTACCGTCGTGATTTCACCATCAACACCCTGGCCATCCGCCTTGACCCCGGTCATTTCGGAACCCTCATCGATTTCTTTTCAGCCCAGAGGGACCTGAAAGACAAATCCATACGGGTCATCCACAATTTAAGTTTTGTCGAAGACCCCACCCGTGTCTTCAGGGCCATCCGTTTCGAACAGCGTTTCGGATTCACCATTGGAAAACTGACGGCAGGACTGATCAAAAACGCCGTCAGGAACGACTTCTTCAAACGCCTGAGCGGACTACGAATCTTCTCAGAACTCAAACAGATCCTGGAAGAGGACAATCCGGTGCCTGCCATCATCCGTTTGTCCGACTATGGCCTGCTTCATGTGATTCACCCGGATCTGGTGCTGAACAAGGCCGTGATCCGTTCCCTGGATTCCGCCAAAAAAGTCATCGCCTGGCACGATCTTCTTTTCGTGAACGAACCTCTCGAAAAATGGACCATCTACATGTTGATGCTGGTCAGGAAACTACCCCGGAAAGTGACGGAGGATCTGTCTCAACGGCTTTTGTTTCAACCCCGTTACGACAAACTTTTCAACAAGGAACGATTCAAGGCCGAAGGATGTCTTTACTGGCTTGAAAACCATCCCGAAGCACTGAACAGCGACCGTTACCAACGTTTATCCCCTTTCAGGCCGGAGTTGATTCTTTTGATGATGGCTGTCACGGAAAACGAAGAACTGAAAAAAAAGATCTCCCATTATTACACCTACCTCCGGGGGATGTCCATTTCCGTTCAAGGCCGAGATATAAGGAGTATGGGTGTCCCGCCGGGTCCACACTACAGAAAGCTTCTCGAAGACACTCTCTTCGCCAAACTCAACGGCCATCTTGCCACCCGTGACGACGAGATTCAGTTTATCAAAGGCCTCATCGAAAACGTCTCTTGGAATCCAAAGCCCAAAACGTGAAACGGTTATGACAACAAGCGGTTTGATATTTCCTTCTCTTTCATGTACAAGACGAAGATCCATCGACATGAACAACTGTGTTTTATTAATATGACGTTAATCTGAATCAGGATCGGCCATGAAAAAAGAAATCGTACTCACAGGAATCACGACAACTGGCACACCTCACCTTGGAAATTACGTGGGAGCCATACGACCGGCCATTGAAGCCAGCCGGAACAAAGACAGCGAATCTTTCTACTTTCTTGCGAACTACCACGCCATCATAAGCTGCCACGAGCCTTCGCGGATCAAACAGTCAAGCCGGGAAGTGGCCGCCACATGGCTGGCCCTTGGACTTGATACCGACAACGCCTTTTTTTACAGGCAGTCCGATATCCCTGAAATCATGGAACTGACCTGGATTCTCACCTGCATGACCGCCAAAGGCCTGATGAATCGCGCCCATTCCTACAAAGCGGCTGTGGCGGCCAACGAAGCCGACAACGACAAAGACCCGGACAAAGGTGTCACCATGGGGCTATACAGCTACCCCATCCTCATGGCTGCCGACATTCTCATGTTTCAAGCCACCCGAATCCCCGTGGGAAAAGACCAGATCCAGCACATTGAAATGGCCAGGGATATTGCCGCCCGTTTCAACCACCATTTCGGAGAACATTTCGTGCTTCCCGAAGCGGTGGTGAACGATCAGGTCGCTGTCCTCTCAGGTCTTGACGGCAGAAAAATGAGCAAGAGTTACAACAACACCATTCCGCTTTTCACACCGGAAAAACAGCTCAGAAAGCTCATCATGAAAATCAAGACCAACTCCCTTGAACCCGGCGAACCCAAAAATCCGGACGGTTGCACGCTGTTCGAGATCTATCAGGCCTTTGCCACAGAAAACGACGTCGAAGCCATGAAACGAAGGTACGCGGAAGGCATCGCCTGGGGAGAGATGAAACAGACCCTTTTTGAATACTTGAACGCCCATCTGGCGCCTTTCAGAGATCGTTACAACGATCTGATGAACGCACCGGACCACATTGAGGCGGTCCTTCTTAAAGGCCGGGACAAAGCCAGGGAACGAAGCGTTCCGTTCCTTGAAACAATCAGGAAGGCGGTGGGCATTTCAGCCCTGGAATGACGAAAGTGAACCGGCATGCGTGAAAACGCCTATTCTGTCAAAATCGACGTGTTTGAAGGTCCCATGGACCTCCTTGTCTATCTGGTCAGGAAAAACGATGTGGATATCACCAATATCCCCATCGCCCTGATCACCGAACAGTTTCTCGCCTACCTGGACCTTCTTGAACTAATGAACATCGATTACGCATCGGAGTTCATTTATATGGCGGCAACCCTTGCCCATATCAAGTCACGGATGCTTCTGCCCCCTGTTCCCGGAGACGAAGATGAGGAAGACCCGCGGATGGAGATCGCCCGGCCCCTCATGGAATACCTTCGTCTCAAGGCCGCCGCGGATCTTCTGGAAAAACACGACATGCTCGGCAGGGACACGTTCAAAGGCAATCCGTTCCACGAAGATGATGCTCACCCTGAAGATCAGGTGATCAGCATCGGTCTGTTCGAACTCGTGGAAACCTTCCGCCAGCTATCGGAAAACCAGTATCACGATCATGTGGTGGATTTCAAAACAAACCGGATGACCGTCAAGGAACGGATCATCGGCATTCTGTCTCTTCTTGAAAAAAAAGCGACCCTGAGTTTCGAGGAGCTGCTATGCGAACATCCCGGGAAATTCATGATGGTCCTTACCTTTCTTGCCATACTTGAAATGGCCAAAATGAATCTGATCGAAATCCGGCAGCACATTCAGAACGGCGTGATCAAAGTGGCATACGTATGAACGATACACGAAACATCATAGAAAGCCTTATTTTCGTGTCCAAAGAACCCTTGAGCATGGAACGGCTCATATCCCTTCTTCCTGAAATCGAACCGGCGATCATTCGAAAAGAACTCCTGGGTCTCATCGACGAATACGAGCAAAAACAGGGCGGATTTCACCTTGTTCAGGTGGCGGGAGGTTTTCAGTTCAGGACCCGGGCGGATTATAAAACATGGATCAGACGACTGAACCAGGCCTCTCCGTTAAGACTCAGCCGAGCGGCCCTTGAAACCCTGACCATAGTCGCTTACAAGCAACCCGTCATACGAAGCGATATCGAGCATATCCGTGGCGTCGATTCCGGCGGCGTGATCCGCAGCCTTCTGGATCTCAAACTGATCCGTGTTCTTGGCCGGAAAGATATTCCGGGACGCCCCCTGATCTATTCCACCACCCGTTTTTTCCTCGAAATTTTCGGGCTATCCGATATCAAGGATCTTCCCACACTGAAAGAAATGGAATCCCTCGAAAAAAAACAGGCTTTGCAGAAGGACCCAGCGCCGGCCCATGATGAAAAAAACTTGACATGATGCCAGTGTGCACCCTACGTTAATTTCTTCAGGTAATGAATGAAGAAATCGAACCGCAATACGGAGATATATGAAGCTTTCGACGAAGAGCAGATACAGCGCACGCATCCTCATTGAACTGGCGCGCCACAGTAAAGACAGTCCTCTTCAGACAAGCAGGATTTCAACCAAACAGCACATCCCGATGAAATACCTGGAGCAGCTCATCACCATCCTCCGGAAAGCGGGTTTCATCGAAAGTTTCAGAGGCCCTCGCGGAGGCCACCGGCTTGCTATCCCTGCATCCACAATCAGTCTGGGTCAGATTGTCCGCATGTTTGAAGGTCAGAATGAACTGGTTCAATGCGTCTCGGAAACTGAAAAATGCGGTCTGGCAGATGAATGTCGTCTGAGAACAGCCTGGCAACAGGCGACGGAAGCCCTCTACCTGAAACTTGACACCATAAGCATCGAAAGCCTTGTCGAGTTACAACAACATGATAATACAAACGATTTTTGCCGGAAAAACATTCTCAAATCTTGACATGACCCCACCTAAACGTTACAATTCCCAAGCTTTAAACGTTGGTTTCGTTGAATTTGACACAGACAGCAAACAGAAGGCAGCAACACCTATGTACGTCACGATTCAAGCAGCAAAAAGAATGGCCCTGGTTTTATCGATGTTTTTCTTTGTCACAACCCTTTTCCCGACATTGACATACAGTGAGTTTTACGAGTACACCGACGAACATGGTGTCAAATGTTTTACCGATGACCAGGGACGGATTCCGGAAAAAAAAGTGAAAAAACTTCGCGTTCATAAAGAACGGTTCGACGGATTGTCCGATGAGGAAAAAGAAGCGCTTCTCAAAGCTGAAAAAGATGATATCGCCCAGATGCGTGTCAAGCAGGAAGAAGACATGAAGCAAAGGGCGGACAAGCAGAAAAAAGAAGATGATGACAAAGCGGAACAGGAAAAACTGAAGAAGCTGGAATCCCTGAAAACACCTGTTTCCATAACGGACAACCAGATTCTCGTGCCTGTCACTCTGACCAACGGCGACAAAACCGTCACGGCCATCATGCTCCTTGACACAGGTGCCAATGTCACAAACATTTCTGACAACCTGGCCCAGCAGCTCAACATCACAGACGGAAAACCGAGTGCCGCCCGTGTGGCCAACGGAAGCATAGTTAAAACATCCCAGGCCATCATCAAGTCCATGTCTGTGGGGCCAAAAACAGTTAAATCCCCCCTGATCACGGTCATGAAGCACAACGGTCCAAAACTCCGTTTTCAGGGGTTGCTGGGTCAGGATTTTTTGAAACATTTCCAGTACACCATCGATCATAAAACGAGCCATATCATCTGGAAAGAGTAAGCCAGAAAAAGGATGCGGGAAAGCCCTTGAAACAGTTTTTAGCCCGGTTCCAGCCTTATCTCATAGCACTCGTCATCACCCTGGCCGGAATTGCGGCTTTTTTCGGCAAAGAAACGTCCATCACCAATTTCATCGAAGTGATATCCCTTAAAACCGTGGACCTCCGTTTCGCTTCAAGGGGTTCAGTACCTCAAGGGAATCACTTGACGATTGCCGCCATCGATGAAAAAAGCCTGAATGCCGAAGGCAAATGGCCTTGGCCCAGAGATAAAATGGCGAAGCTGATAAACACGCTTTCGGCTTCAGGAGCGAAAGTCGTCGCTTTTGATGTGGGATTCCTTGATGAGGACGACACACGGGTTTTATCGGTGCTCTCAGAAATCCGGAACACATTCGCAATCAGCGCCAATGATCGTCAACGCCTGGACGACATCATCAAACGCGCCGATTCTGACGAAATATTCGCTGAATCCATCAAAAAAAGCCGCGCCAAAATCGTTTTGGGTTATTACTTCAACCTTGACGACCTCGAAATATCCGATGATTCATCCGGTGCGAACGTTGACACAGATGATCTGATCAGCAATTCCCAGTACCTCAATTTCACGTACAGCTCTGAAAAAGCGGAAAAGGATTCCGGTTTTCTCATTGCGCACTCACCGGAACCCAATATCCGCATCATTTCCGAATCTGCTGAAAAATCAGGATTTTTCAACATGAAAGCCGATCAGGACGGCATTGTGCGGTCCATGCCGGGGGTTATCGTATACAACGATCTGCTTTACGCCCCCTTGTCACTCATGGCTGTTTCAGCTTATCTGGACAAACCCCTTTCCATCGAAATCGGTGAAATGAGAAATACCACCATAAAGGTGGGCGAACATTCCATTCCTGTAGACCGGAACGGAAGCATCACCATCAACTACAGAGGCGGACCCAAAACCTTTCCCCATGTCTCGATCACGGACATCCTTTCAGGCAAGGCCGATCCGTCGCTCCTCAAAGACCGGGTGATCATCGTCGGGGCCACGGCCACAGCGCTTTCCGACATCCGTTCCACCCCATTTTCAACGGTCTCCCCAGGATGTGAAATCCACGCCAACATCATCGACAGCATCCTTGACAACGACCAGTTGCATCAACCGCCCCTTTACGCCATGTGGAGCGTGTTCGCCATCATTGTCGCAGGCCTTGTCCTTGGCCTGGCTCTTCCGTTTGTCAGTGCCGTGCCGGGACTTCTGCTCTACAGCGGCCTGGGGATCGGGTACTGGATTCTCTGTCAGCTTCTGTTTTCACGAACCGGTCTTCTACTCAATATGGTCTACCCCCTTGCCGTGTTGACCTTCGTTTACATCACCGTGACCACAGACCGTTATCTGTCTGAATCGAAAAAGAAAAAATTTATCAGCGACGCATTTTCCACCTATCTTGCCCCCTCTGTGGTCAAACAGCTGATCAAATCTCCTGAAAAGCTGGGACTAGGTGGAGAAGACCGTGAAATCACCGCCTTCTTTTCAGACGTTCAAGGGTTCACCAGCATTTCGGAAAAACTTACCGCCAAAGAACTGGTGGAGCTTTTGAACGAATTCCTCACGGAAATGACCGATATCATCCTGAAATACGAAGGAACCGTCGACAAGTTCGAAGGCGACGCCATCATCGCCTTTTTCGGCGCTCCTCTTACCCTTGAAAACCATGCCCTTTCCACATGCCGGGCCTGTGTGGACATGCACGAGCGCCTGAAAATCCTCAATGACCGCTGGAAAAATGAAAACCGACCCCAGCTTCACATGCGAATCGGACTCTGCTCAGGAACCGCCGTGGTAGGCAACATGGGTTCTGTAAACCGGATGGACTACACCATGATGGGGGACGTGGTGAACACCGCCGCACGCCTTGAAGGTGTGAACAAGGTGTACGGGACCTATTCCATGATCGGCGAAACAACGAAAAACAAGGCGGGGAATGATATCGAAACACGCGAAATCGATACGATCTTTCTTGTGGGTAAATTCGAACCTGTCACCGTATATCAGATCATCGGATTAAAAAACCAGGTGGATGCAACGCTACGTCAGACCGTGTCACTTTACGAAAAAGGACTGGCCTGCTACAAGTCCGGGGACTTCAAAACCGCCCTTTCCTTTTTCAGCGAAGCTTTGACTGTCTTTCCTGAAGACGGCCCCTCCAAAACCATGTCGGCCCGTTGCCGGACGTTCATGGAAACCCCGCCCCCTCGGGACTGGAACGGAGTGTTCAAAATCACAAGCAAATAATTCTCTCTTGTTCAGTGGATACCTCAGCGGATACGCATACTCAGGTCCACAGCCCGTGCCTGATGGGTCAGAGCTCCGGAAGAAATGATATCCACGCCTGCCATGGCCAGGGGAATCAGACGGTCACGGGTGACGGACCCCGACACCTCCACAAGAGCCCTTCCTCCCACAACCTTGACCGCTTCAGCGATCTGATCCAGATTCATGTTATCCAGCATGATCACATCGGCTTTGGCCGCAAGAGCGTCTTCAAGCTCTTTCATGTCAGACACTTCGACCTCGATTTTCACCAGGTGTGACACATGGCGGCGCAAGGTGCTCACGGCCTTTTCAATCCCCCCGCATGCGGCGATGTGATTATCCTTGATCAGAACCCCGTCGTAAAGAGCCATCCTGTGGTTGAAAGCCCCGCCCACACGGACGGCGTATTTTTCAAGAACCCGGTGACCGGGAATGGTTTTCCGTGTATCCACGAGACGGACCCGGGTTTCTCCCAGTTCGTTCACGTAGGATCTGACATGGGTGGCTATTCCGGAAAGCCTCTGGAGAAAGTTCAGTGCCGTCCGCTCCCCTTTTAAAAGCGCCCGCATTTTTCCTTTGATCTCCATGACGATATCGCCGTTTTTCACCTCATCGCCATCTCTGAAAGACCGAAAGATATCCATGCAGGGATCCAGAGTTTTAAACACCCGTTCCGCAACGTCGAAACCGGCAACAATGAGATCCTCCTTAGCCGTGATATATGCTTCACCCTTGGCAAATTCATCGATCAGATAATCCGTGGTGATATCACCCGGTCCGATATCTTCCTGCAGGGCCATGTCGATCAGGGGCTGTATGGCGTGTTCCATGTTTATTCCTCGATAAATATGATGTTCATACCAGCGCGGCCGGAAACCTCATGACGTCCGGGCCTCTTTGATTTTAGCCAGATTTTCCTGATATTTGTCCATTTTATCTTTTGATTCCTGATGTTGTGAACGAACTTTTTCCACCACATCGTCAGGAGCCTTGGACATAAATGCTTCGTTGGACAGTTTTTTGGATATGGTTTCCACGTCCTTGGACAGTTTGGCGATGGATTTTTCAAGCCGTTCCACCTCCTTGTCAAAATCAATGACCCCTTCAAGATTGACGTAAAGGCTCGATTCACCAACAATGGCTGTGGCCGATGACCGGGGTTTCTCTCCGTCTTCTCTCACGTCAAAGGAATCAAGACGTGATAGAACCATGATCATGTCCTTGAATTTCCATGCAGTCTGTCTCTCGGAGTCAACATCGCTCTGAATCACGGCAGCCAGATTCTGGGACGGATTGATGTTCATTTCACCACGTATGTTCCGGACACCTGAAATCACGCCCATCACAAATTCCATGTCCTTTTCCGAATCAAGATCTTCAAGTGCGCCAAAATCGTCAAGATCCGCCGGAAACACAGCGTTCATCACAGAGCCTCTGACTCCCGGAAGTTTACCCCAGATCTCTTCGGTCACAAAGGGGATGACGGGATGGAGAAGCACAAGGGTGTCTTTCAGCACCCTGAAAAGAACCGCCTTGGATGCGTTCATGCAGGCGTCGCCGTTTTTTCCGTAAAGAGCCGGTTTGGAAGCTTCAAGATACCAGTCGCAGAATTCGTTCCAAACAAAACGGTACAACGATGTGGCCGTGTCATTGAAATGGTAACCGTCGATGGACGCGGCGACCTCATCGGTCACTTTCTTCAGCCTGGACAGAATCCATCGGTCTGCAAGGCCCATATGTTCTCTGTCGAGTTCCGGATATTCCTTATCCAGGTGCATCATTGAAAACCGGGCCGCGTTCCACAGTTTGTTGATAAAATGCCGGTATCCCTCAACCCGGGCCAGGGACATCTTGACATCGCGCCCCTGTGCTGCAAAAGCCGCAAGGGTGAAACGGAACGCATCGGTTCCGTAACTGTCGATCACTGTCAGGGGATCGATGACGTTCCCCTTGGATTTGCTCATCTTCTGGCCTTCCTCATCACGGACCAGGGCATGGATGTATACATCCTTGAACGGGACCTCGTCCATGAAGTGAAGACCCATCATCATCATCCTGGCCACCCAGAAGAACAGGATATCAAAGCCGGTCACCAGGGTCGATGTGGGATAGAATGTTTTGAGAAGGTCGGTCTCGTCCGGCCATCCCATGGTTGAAAAGGGCCAGAGCGCCGAACTGAACCAGGTGTCGAGCACATCGCTGTCCTGGGTGAGTTCATTTTTGCCACAGGACGGACAAACAGAAGGATCTTCCATCTCAACGATGTCCTGGCCGCAGGCGTCGCAGGTCCAGACCGGAATCCGGTGTCCCCACCAGATCTGGCGCGAAATGCACCAGTCACGGATATTGTTCATCCATTCGTAATACGTCTTGGTCCAGTGTTCGGGAATAATCCGCGTCCTGCCCTCTTCCACAGCTTTGATGGCCCTCTCGGCCAGGGATTTGGTTTTGACAAACCATTGCCTGGAAAGGTTGGGTTCAATGGCTGTTTTGCAGCGGTAACAATGCCCCACACTGTGGGCGTGTTCATCGGATTTTTCAAGAAGCCCCTGTTCCTCAAGGGCTTTCACAGCCTGTTTTCGGCATTCTTCACGGGATAAACCCTGGAACGTTCCCGCGCCTTCAAGCATGACACCATCGTCACCGATCACTTTGAGGCTTTCGAGATGATGTCGCTGGCCAATGTGAAAGTCGTTGGGATCATGAGCCGGAGTCACTTTGAGCGCTCCTGTTCCGAACGCCATGTCCACATAGCTGTCTCTGATGATGGGAATATCCCTGTCTGTGAGAGGCAGCTTCACATGGGTTGCTGTGATGTTCTGATATCTCGGGTCTTCAGGGTTTACCGCCACGGCTGTATCACCGAACATGGTTTCAGGCCGTGTGGTGGCAACGATAAAGTACCCCGAACCATCAGCCAGGGGGTATTTGATGTGGTAAAGCCTGCCTTGTTTTTCCTCGAATTCCACTTCAAGATCCGCGAGGGCTGTGTTGCAGCGGGGACACCAGTTGATGATGTAATTGTCACGAACGATCAGACCCTGTTTGTACAGTTCGACAAACACTTTACGCACTGCGCGGGATAGCCCCTCGTCCATGGTGAAACGCTCCCGTTCCCAGTCACAGGAAGCTCCCAGCCTTTTCAGCTGGTTGATGATGGCGTTTCCCGATTCTTCTTTCCATTCCCAGACCCTTTCCACAAAAGCCTCACGTCCGATTTCGTGGCGAGAACGTCCTTCGGAAGCCAGCTTTTTTTCAACCACGTTCTGGGTCGCAATCCCCGCATGATCCGTCCCCGGCATCCAGAGAACGTTATCACCCCGAAGCCGCCGGTAACGGCAGAGGATATCCTGAAGGGTGTTGTTCAATGCATGCCCCATGTGAAGAACACCGGTGACATTGGGAGGAGGTATCACAATGGAATAAGGCTTTTTCGAACTTTTGTCGTCCGCGTGGAATTGATTTTCGTTCAACCACTGATCGTAACATCTTTTTTCAACATCTG
Organism: Desulforapulum autotrophicum; assembly: GCA_020723285.1. Taxonomy (GTDB): domain Bacteria; phylum Desulfobacterota; class Desulfobacteria; order Desulfobacterales; family Desulfolunaceae; genus DYJE01. Next base: position 190,033 of record DYJE01000001.1, read on the forward strand.
AAGGGTCGTAACCCTTATCAAGCTCAACGCCGCTCATATCATGGCCTCGTATCATATGTATGTTTATATGAAAGTACGTTTATAAAACGCTTCTCTATAACAAAAAACTGGGAATCTTTGAAATCAATTCCCAGTTTTCTTGTTTATCTGTTTTTAATCCCGACCATTCGCCGGGAGCTGAGATTATTTTTTCAAAACCTCTTTGATCCGTTCAATATCTTCCGAGATGCTTCGCCCGATCACTTCCCTGAATATCCCGTCAAGTTTTTCGGCGTACAGTTTCCTGATCACCCTTTCAACCGCAAGATCCAGCTGATCCTGGGTCACTCCCAGAGAACTCGGGCCGCTGTCATGGGTATTCAACATGGCTGCGAACGATTCATCCGGTGCCGCATCGACTTCCGCCACCATCATTTCGATAACGTCGGTTGCCTCCATGGATGATTCATCCCCCCTGTCATCAGCTTCATCCACGCCATGTCCGGACGTAATGCCTGAAACATCCGAATCATCAAAACCATCTATAGACTCATCATCAAGGGACAGATTCATGATTTCATGATTGATATCACGTTCTGAAACCAGCGGGCTCTGATCCTTTTTCAGATTTTCGACACGGGGTTCATTTTTCAGCAAGGCCTTGAAGCTTTCACTGTCCATGGTCTGCTCGGCAAAACTCTCAAAATCAAAAGCTTCTTTCACCGGCTCAGCGTTGATGATGCTGTGCCGTGATGTTTCACCCGGAAGGGTTTCTGACAGATCGAGCTGAAGATTATCCGTTGTCTGTTCTGCAAACTCAGTAAACCCATGATCCGTCCGGATTTTTCCATCATAATCCTGAACGGTTTCCTCAAAATCATGATCCTCTGAAATTCCGGCAGATTCAGTCAGATCAATCACCTCTTCATCAACGGCATCGATATCATCAATGATTTCATCCAACAAAACGGGTTCTTCGGATTTGTCATCCGGCGGAACGGTTTCATCGTCACCAAAATCAAAAAAACCCGTCAGCTGATGATCGTCACTCTCTGTCACGGCGTCTGTCAACTCGATCAGGTCTTCTTCGACATCGTCCGAAACGGCCATTTCATGAGCAAGCTCTATGATCCCGTCGTCATCCAGGGCTTCAGTGAGATCAATGATATCTTCGTCAAATCCCTCTTCCGGTAAAGCATCCAACGGTTCTTCAAGATCAATGATATCTGAATCATCAATACGCTGAGTCAGATCGATGGTATCGTCGTTCAGCTCTTCCAGGGCACCTTCATCCACCAGAGTTTCAAGTTCGATGATGTCATCGTCATTGTCTGCTGGAACTTCTGCGTCCGCCAATGTCTCAAGATCAATGATATCGTCGCTGTCCACAGTACCGGTCAGATCGATGATATCATCATCCGGATCCTCATCCGGTTCAATATTAACCAGATTGTCAAGTTCAATGATAAATTCCTCATCCACTGTCCGAGTCAGATCGATAATGTCATCATCCAAATCATCAAAGGCTTGATCCGCCAATACATCAAGTTCAATGATATCATCGTCCCTCTCATGATTGACGGCCATGCTCTCGGTCACCGGTTCAACAAGATCGATGGTGTCGTCACCGTCGGCATCAGGCGCGACAATATCCTGATCTTTTTCAATAATCTGGGTAACAGAATCAACAAGGTCAATCACGTCGTCGTCCATATCCGATGAAAAAGCCGATGACTGAACACCATCTTCCCCCAACTCGTCAACAAGCTCTATGATATCCTCTTCATCGTCATCGACGTGCTCAACAAGCTCTATAATGTCATCCCCGTCATCTGCAATTTCTTCATAGAGCACTTTCTCCGTTTCAGCCTCTTCAACAGACAGATTGTCCTTGTCCGAAAGAAAGGTATCCAGATCGATAAGTTCCTCTGATTCATCACCTGGCACAGGATCTTCAGGGTCTGTTAAATCTATGATTTCTTCATCTTGGAGTGTGTCGGACAGGTCAATGATATCGTCTTCTTCAAAACCTTCAGGCTCAGAAGATGGCTTGTCTTTTTTTTCCATAGGGGAAGGCTTCTCCATTAACATCGATTTAACAGATTCGGTTAAGTAAAAATGTCAACATGTGATAAGTAATCAAAATAACTGAAGAAAATTATCATTGCTAAAATAGCACAAGGTTAAAAAAGTGTCAAGGCATTTGAATTTAAAGGCTTTAGACATTTTCTCTAGTTTGACTTCTCATCAATTATCCCATAAAGGCACTCGATGACAACACATTCAGTGCAGACCATTCATTCCATTGACACAGGTAACCGCTTGACCTATACTCCGATCCGTCAAAACCACTATTAACTGAACAAAATGGAGAACGATAAGATGAAACACTTTATTCTGAAGTTTTCAGCCGCATTCATCATGACGGTCATTTCGTCATCTGCGGCATGGAGCGAAATCAACGTCGATGTCAACATCGGAATCCCTTTGCCTGTTCCCACCATTGTTGTATCCGAGCCTCCTGAATTCATCATGCCCTCGGCCCTGGGATTTTACGTTGCCGTGGATGTGCCCCACGACCTTTTCCAGGTGGACGGTGTGTATTTCATACTTAAAAATGACAGATGGTATCAAGGCCCCTATTACAATGGGCCCTGGCGTGAAGTGAAATATAAAAAACTTCCGAAAGTTTTAAGACGTCACAAATATGATCGCATTCGTTATTACCGTGACGAAGAATACAGATATTACAGAAAACATCACCGTAAATACAAAGGCCGCTATTTCAGACCTCAACGTGTGGAAAGCGATCATCATGACCGACATGGTTACGATGACAGACGTGAAGATAGGCGCGAAGATCGACGTGAGGACCGACGAGAAGATCGCCGCCATGATCGTCATGACGACCATCATGAAAGCCAGGGAGATTGGAATCCCTGGAAAAAACAATAATTTCATTGCATTATCAAATCAATCTCTGCGCCCCGTGAAGAATCCCACGCGGGCGCATCGCATCTTCGGACAACGTGCTGGACCTGATTGATCATCTATCACAACTCAGGCTGTGTCGGATTTTCAAATTCAGATCCGGATTTTCTCAAGGATGTATTCGGCAAGCCCCTCGACGCCCGCCACGGAATTGGTGGGTTCCCATTGAACCTGGCCTGGAAGACCTCCCTGACGTTTTAAGCAGTTCATGATCGAAGGGTGAGCGAAGATGCTGCCCGGAATAAAAAGGGGAATACCCGGCGTTCTGACAAAACTGCCATCTTTCCAGATATACCAGACAAATCCTTTGTTGATGACCGAACGGATACGGGTCAGCTTCCCTGTCACTCCAAGATCCCAGAAATCCGTTTCAAATTCACGGTTATGCAGAAGCCATGCGTAGGCCATGACCTCATGGGCAAACAGGTTGTCCGAAGCCATGACAAGACCCACATCAGGATGTGTGACATGTCCGTTGTCAGGACCGAATGTCGCCAGGACTTTGGTCCCGGATGATACGACCAGCCGAAGCCTTGAAGCGATGGCGGGAATGCTGTTGATCTCCTCGTACATGCTGTAAAACGCATCGCCGCCGCAATGGAATACTTTTCGGCTGTCTTCACGCAAGAATCCGACGCCTATCTTCATGCCTGACGTGATATCCCCCATGACATGGGAACTTACCCTCGCAAGATATATGATATGATCAACCTCAGTGACGGTTTTTGTTATGAAAACAGGATTTTTCCAGTGATGATCGCCTTCCGGTTCCATCGGTACAAACGACTCGTAACCCGGCTCTTCAAAAAAGACCGCCTCAGCACCGTTCGATTCAATGACGGACAAAAGACCCGCTTTACTGCAATTTTCCCTTGATGATCCGCGTTGTCTGTCTTTCTGCCAGTGTACACTTTCTACCCCGCTTGAATCTCCCACGAGAACGCGTCCAGCCCCTTTTTCCTTGAGTATCCTGATCATTGCATCAAGGGACCAGGGGTCGGTGGTCGCAGGGTAAACGTGAGACGAATTCAATGCCAGTTTGATCAGTACCGAATCCCCTTTTCCCATCCATTTGAAATCAGACGCAGCTTCAAGGGTTTGTTTGAAAACAGCGTCCGCATCTCCGGCATTTTTTTTTGAAATATAACCTGTGGCGACATGGGGGTTCCATGTTTCAAGATGTTTCATATCGATCAGGGCTTTCCTTCCCGCTTCCATGCGGTGTGCACAGGCTGGGACAGCCAGTGAGCACGCTGAAAGACCGCCAATTTTCAACAACTCCCTTCGAGACAGCTTATCTTCATTCTGGGGTAAAAACATGTTCAGCCCTCACAGGTCTCAGTTCAGCACAGATTCGATAAAACAGCCTGATCCACCGCCGCCGGCCCCGGCAACGGCCTTGACAGACTGGGGTGCCGATTGATCTTCTTCAACACCCATTCCTATGTATATTCTGTCATTCCCGTCCACAGAGCTTTTAACAGGCCGACTTTCCGGTTCTGCGGTCACTGCGGCCTTTGATTCTTTGTAATTCAACCAGTTACCCGTCGTCGGCTGGTACGAAAGCACCTTGAGGTAATGAGTGCTGTCCGTTGTCTCAGAGGGAGTGCTCCATCCCAGGATGACCTCATCTTTCCCATCATTGTCAACGTCGCCGCACACAGGCCTGGTTTCGCCGTACAGATCATTGTATTCCGGCCATTCAATCTGTACCCAGTCGGACTGAAGGGCCTCGCCTTCGGAAAATTCAAAAACAGCCATCTGGCCTTCACCACCTTTGCCAAGCCCGATCACCAGTTCAATCAGACCGTCTCCATCCACATCACCGGCTGCGGGCCACGTTTCACCATTGATTTCAGCGTATTCAGGCCAGTCTACAAATCCCCACAGCAGATGAGCCCACTGTCCCGATATTTTTGAAAAAACCTCGAATTTACCGCCAGGAATGCCCGGATCTCCGCCCATTGAACCCAGTCCGGCAATGATGTCTTCCTTGCCGTCGCCATTTACATCAGCGCAGACAGGCCGGACTTCACCGTTGATATCGTTGTAATCCGGCCATTGCAGCCTGAGCCATGACTGATGGACGACCTTGTGACCGGCCCATCCGAATATTTCCATATAGCCGCTTCCATTTTTACCCAAACCCACAACGATTTCATCTTTGCCGTCACCATCCACGTCTCCGCAATCCGGCCACGATTCACCGTTTGATTCGTTGTAGTCTGCCCATTCGATGCGTCCCCAGCCCATGGGTTCATAGGTGTCATCAAGAACCTGAAAAAAACCTCCCGGTGTCGTGGGCGTCGCATTTTCACTTGAAAGACCGAGAATCACCTCGTCTTTTCCGTCACCATCGATATCACCGGTTGCAATCCGGGATTCGCCGTTAAGACTGTTATAGGCCGCCCAGCCGCATTTCAACCACACCAAATGACGCAACTGACTGTCCCTGACATCGATGGTGGGCTGTCCGTCGGCAGACTCGACCACACTGCTCTCCGTTGGAGGAACAAAACTGTCCGTATTTTTCACGCCGGGTCCTGTCGTCGTCACGTCCGAGTCATTTTCCTGATCCGGCGTATCCTGCGAAGGCAGGGATGCCAAGGGAGTGACTGTGATTGTCCGTGTTGCGGAATGGGTATCTCCATCGCTGTCCGTCACCTGGTATGTGACCGTAAAAGTGCCCGATGAGGCAAATGTCACACTGCCGGGGTCCTCGACAGACATTTCAGCAATACCGGAATTCCCGAAATTCCAATGGTGCACAAAAGGTGAATCCCCACTGGACACAGAAGCCTGGAAAGCGACCGCCCCCCCCTGGGAAAGGGTCACATTGCCACCCGGACTTGAAATTGACGCAACTGGGCTCAAATCAATGATCTGCTCATTCACGGTCACAGTGACAGTATCGCTGCTCGTATCTCCATCCTTGTCGGTGACGGCAAACGTCACCGTAAACACACCCGCCTTGTTGAAGGCCACCGTACCCGGATCTTCCACCGACAGATCATCCATACCCGCAGAACCGAAATCCCAGGAACAGACAAACGGGGCATTCCCGTAAAGCACCTGGCCATCAAATTGAATGGAGCCGCCAACCGTCAGGGACACATTGAGCGCAGGGCTTAAGATTTCTGCTGTGGGATGTGTGTCCACATAGATCGCGTTGACCTGAACCACTACGGTTTGGTATTCCGTGGCCCCATTGGCGTCGGTGACTGTAAATGTCACCGTGTATTGTCCGGCATCCGGAAATACTACGCTGCCAGGGTCTTCTACCGACCTGTCTGAAGGTCCTGCAGCCCCGAAATCCCAGGAATACATCAAAGGAGCCGTGCCGCCGGAGACAAGTCCCTGAAAATTTACAGCCTCTCCCTGGTTTATCGTAACCGTCAGCACAGGGGACTCGATGGAGATGCTCAGTGGACTGTAATAGGAACTATAGATGACTTCATCTGAAAAATCGCTCGAATTGCCGCAGCTGTTGAATGCCTTGACAGCGAAGTACCATGAAACAGACTCTAGATTTTTCACGGTGCACTCAACGGCGGGGGCATAAATTTTGTCACTTTCGCCGGTGTAATTCCCGGATTCTTTCCCGTAATACACCACATAATACTCGGCGTCCTCGTTGGTGTCCCATTGAAGGGTCACATCCAGAGCGTCAACGTAACCGGCATAAAATAATAACGCCAGTAAAAAACAAAACCATTGAAAAGAGTTGTTAATCAATCCTTTTCGCCTTTTCAAACCCCGTTCCAAACACGCCATGCTTTTGAGAGAAAATCCCACAAGCACCTCCCCCTTCCCAGGATCAGGCCTTGGCCTTCATCCCGGAGTCCCCATACGTCTCTCTTATAATCCAGATTATCCCCCCCAAATCTGATCAAACGGTGTTCGGTCTTTCTTTTGAATGAATGACCTGGGCCACCCTGTTCAGATCAGGTATGTTTCCCAAAATTGGCAGTCCTGTATAACGGGCGATCTGCCGTTCTGACTTCAACGAACTATCGTTCCATTCGATAAACCCGAATAAAAGAAGGACAAGAAAAACTGAAGCCACTACACAGTAAACAAGAGGCTTCATCCTCTCAGGCCGCCAGTGTGATTTCATTTCCTGTGTCACCATCCCTCCTTCGAGCCCAGGTTTATCGGCCTGAAGAGAACTGTTGCTGCGGATCATCCCCTCATGCGCTTTTTTCACAAGACGATCCGCGTAAAATCCAACAAGAATTTCACCGACTTCCCGGCTTTTTCCAACATAGACGATCTGCACAGTCCGTTCATTCAGCCGTTGAAGGCTCATGGATTCCCTGATCATATCCCCGATGACCGAACCGTACTTTTCAGCCCAGCCTGTCATGATATCACTGGTCAGTTTCGTCAGGGAATAACTGTTAAGAAAAAAAACAGAGGCATCACGACTGAGCCTTTCGTATGTCATAAATCCTTCGGGCTCTGTCATCAGGGCCACCGGGGCGTCATCACGGATGACGACATTCTGAATGACCGTATATTTATCCGGAATCAAAGAAGATATGACAAGAAAAGCCAGGGGAATGATAATGATGAGAACACCCATCCATTTACGTTTGGCCATGCCGTACAGATAACGTTTCAGATTGAAATACATGCCTTCTCCTTTCAAAAGTCCACAAACCGAAAAATCAGAACAACGGATTCTTCCACTGATTGGCCACAACGCCCAGGATGTTGGCCCCGACAGTTTCAATGGCCGTACACACGCGCTTCAGATCTTGACGAGGGGTGACGTTGGTCAGGGATACCACGACTACTCCGTCAGAATATTTACAAATTTCAATCGGATCGATCATGCGCTGGTTTGTGGGATATGCCGGTGCCGTATCCACAATCACCATGTCATAAGCCGTTTTGGCCTTGCCCAGTATTTCTGAAACAACAACACCTGCAGGAGGTGAAGCAAGGGTTGAATCTGTTTTAAAAGCCGGCAAAACGTCAAGGTTATGGATGGGAGTGTGGCGTACAACGCGTTCAAGACTTTCTCCTTCAGATAAAACATCTCCGGTATTATGAAGGTCAACGCCGAAAATTGTGTGAAGTGCCGGGGCGTACCAGTTCAAATCAACGGCAAGAACTTTTCTTCCCACGGATTTTGACGCGGCAAGGGCCAAACCTGCGGAAAGCGTCGACTTTCCTTCACCCTGAAGTCCGCTTGTCACAACGATGCAGGAAGAATCCTTGATCGAGGCTTCGATAACCGTAAAGATTCTCTTCATTTCAGCGATGCGACCAAGCAATTCAAGTTTACTGACCGTCGTTGAATTCATTGTCATTTCTCCCTGTGCTTTGAGGTCAAATCAAAGCGTCTCCCGCCCATGCAACATAAAGAATAGGGTAACCGATCAATGGCATACAAACCCATCAGCAAAACATATGCCACAGAATTAATCGTTCAAACGGTCATTGGGAAACGCATTCCATCAAGGTTTTAAGGTGCTGAGATTCATTTGACGTAATGGCAATCCGAATAAAAAAACCGGCCATCATGAAATGATCTCCATAGATGTAGGCAATACCTTTCCTAAATATTAAGAATCTATGCCTTATTTCCACGAAAAAGCCAAACGAAAATGACTGATTTTTTAAAAATGACGTAAAGGCAGAAGATTGCGAACATCGTGATTTTTTTATATCACGGACACGAGCACGGGGTGAGGAACAACGGCAACTGTCAGACTTTTCCCGTTGTCCTGTTAAAAAGAAAATAATCGAGCTGTGCTATCTGGTTGGGTGTAAGATCGGAAAACTGAACCCGTCTTTGCCTCATGGCAATTGAGCTGAATGATGAAGCATAATCGACCTGTTCGTCTTCAACAATCGTGTAGGGCATCTTTTCAAGATAAAACCCGTTGTCACCGACAAAGATATGGGTGGCCAGAGACTCAAACGCCTGTTCTCGGTGGACGATATATCTGAAACAAAGCCCGCCTCTGCTGATGTTCACAATCTGTCCCATGATGGTGGAGTCGGGGCTTAACGCGGCGTATGAACCGTCCCTGACGGTATACCGTGGATGAATTCTTCTTTCCGCTGTCCACACACGCGCTTTCATTGTTCAGTTCCTTAAATTAAATTTGTGAAAACCGTAACACAGAAAGACCGGAATATCAACGTCACACATTTCATCACAAATAATCGATAAAATTCAAAGGGTTCACAATGAAGATAATGAATATTGTTCTTTTTTCAAGCTTCTTGAAAGACATCCTGCAAGCACAAGATCTTCAGGTGAAGTGATTTTCATGTTTATTCGGCTTCCTGGAACGAGTTTCACTTTCCAGCCTATGGCTTCCACCAGAGACGAATCGTCAGTCGCGACCAAACGTGTACTAATTGCTGCTTCATGGGCAGAGCAAATCAAGCCGTATGAAAAAACCTGGGGCGTCTGGGCGGCCCAGACTCTGTTACGATCAAGGGTTTTGTCGATAGTCCCGTTTGAATCCTCCGCTTTCAAAGTATCCGAAACAGGCACGGCGAGTATGGCTGCTCCATGTGTTATCGCCGATTCCACACAGTCTCTGATGTTCATTGCTGACACAAAAGGCCTGACTCCGTCGTGAATCACCACCAGATCTTCAGGGTTCAGTGAAAGGGATTTCAAGCCGTTATAAACAGACTGCTGACGTTCAGCCCCACCATCAACAAGGCTGAACGGTTTGACCGGAGACAGAGGGTTGACCACATTGTTCATGCAGTAATCATGGTCTTCACGGGGAATGACAAGACAGATCGTGGAAATCAGTGGGCAGTCAAAAAAGACTTTCAGCGTATGACTGAGCACAGGCAGACCATCAAGTTCAAGGTATTGTTTTCTTATTGACGACTGCATGCGAAGGCCACTGCCGCCTGCAACGATAACCGCCGTGATGTTCATTATTTCAAATAGGCCAGTTCTTTGGGAAGGGGGAGGCCTTTCCCCATAAAATCTTCCGCATAGTTGACTGACGCCAGAATTTTGATGTCCGCAAGAGCCCTCATGTCACCTTCAAAGATGACCTCCGTGACATTTTCCTTCTGAATTTTTCCACCAGCCCATTGAATATCAAGAACGGAACCGGCATCAAACCGGTCACCGTTGACGATCATTTCAACTTTTCCTCCAAAATGCTGAACAATCTTAGCCACCATCATACTTGGCCTGTTGTGAAAACCCCGTGTCATGGGGATTCCAACTTTGATGGACGTTTTTTCAATATTCTCGTCAAGGATCTCATGGGCGACCTTTCTCCCGGCATTGAGAAAATGGCTGGCGTAAAATAGACAATAGTTGATGGTGCGATCAAGGAGGCTTTTTGGGTCGACCAGTTCTGAAAGCCGTTTTCGCACCTGCTGATACAGACCGATATTGCCCAGCTCAAGAAGATGCCTCTCATAATAATGAAGAAGACGGCCCTGAACTTCCAGAATATGAAGCACCACAGAAAAATGGGCCCGCAACTGCTTGAGTTTTCTGTTGCCGAATCTGTAACCTCCAATGATGACATAGGAATCAAAAGATGATTGAAGATTGTGGATCAGCATTTCAAAATTTCTGATTTCCACCTCACTGACTTTGGATGGAACAATGGTCAGTATTTCAGCATGAGTGTAGGGTTCATAAAACGACAGCGGCTCGAAGGATTTGACAATATTCAGAAAATCACTGGCAATTTTCACCACGTGCTGACTTTGTTCACTGACATAGTCATCGTCGATATCGTATTCAAGCATTTCACCTGTGACCACACCGGGGAAATTGGCCTGATCATAACCCCCTTGGGGGACTTCGATATTCAGCCTCCTGGCTTCATCGATAACCACCGGAGCGATTTTTTTTAAGGATTCATTTATAAAATCAAGTGTTTTATTCCCTTCCTCAGCAAATTGTCCAATATCCGGCAGATCGTAAAATCGCATGCGGTTCACGATATGCCTCTGAGAATATCCGCTTGAACTCAGATGCCGGACCGTGGATGCAAGCTCCCTGTAAAAAAACCACTGTTTGTTGTTTTTTGCTCCGTGAAGATCGAGAAAATCTTCAAGAAGATGGGATGTGGCCACAAGCCGGGAGTATAGTTTTTTTGTAAATAAACGATCGGGTGAATTGAAGTCCGAGATATAGACACAGGCTTTCAGAAAATCATGAGAGTAGATTCTGACCTTGTTGAAAAACGCTGGACCGCATGACGTTGTTTCCAAATTTCACACCTGACAAGACATTCCCTGGTTAAAAAAATGGGCCGGAGCGGCCCGTAAGCCGAATTCTGTTACCCCGGCAAGTTACCCTGACGGGGCTGATGATCATTCATCTTGGACACCGGTTACCCGGTGTCTCCAGCGACCTACCCGGAAGCACGGACGGGCAGCCCTTGACACTTCCCTATTTGGTCTTGCACCGGGTGGGGTTTACCCAGCTTCCCCGGTCACCCGGAGAACTGGTGCGCTCTTACCGCACCGTTTCACCCTTACCACGGAGCATCCGGCTCAAAGAGCCGTATACCCGTGGCGGTCTGCTTTCTGTTGCACTTTCCTTCACGTTACCGTGACTCCACGTTATGGAGCACCCTGCCCTTTGGTGTTCGGACTTTCCTCCCGGTGTCATGTAACACCGAGCGATCATCTGGTCCGCTCCGGCCTTAAGCATAAACATCGCATTGATATTAAGATTTACTTGAATAATTAAGTTGTTATACTTTAGCTTTTTTTATAATAAACCATCCTATGACACTGGGGGCAGAAGTTCAAGGATTCACCACGCTGAATCTCAATAAATTTTTGTGGGGGAATGTTCATAAAACAGCCGCCACAGGTCGTGTTGGTCAGGGGGACAATAGCGATACCTGCGGATTGCTGAAGGATTTTATTGAAGCGATCAAGAAGCCTTGGTTTGACGTTGATGGCGACTTCATTCCGTTTCTGGGTTATAATTTCAAGCTCCTTACGTTCGCTTACCGTATTATTCTCAATCTCAGCAATTTCACGATCGGTCGTTTCAACAATCTCGTTAAACCGGCTTTGAGATTCAGACACTTCCTTTTCTTTTTTCTCGATCTGGTCAAGAAAATCAATCATCTGGCTTTCAGCTTCGGAATTGCGCTTTCTGTTGTCATCAATCTCGCGTAGCAGTGTCTGATATTCTGTATTCGTCTTGACGTTTTTCAGGTATTCCTCGCTTTTTTTCAGACGAATGTCACGATCCTTCACCTCATTTTCAAACTCCTTGTATTGCCCCCTGATCTCTGTGAGTTGTGCCTCCAGAGTTTTCAGTTCGATTTCAGCATCCCGCCGTTTCTTTTTCCGGATACTGATTTCGTTTTCAACTCCGTCAAGCACCTTCCTGATCCTGTTCGCTCCCTTTTCGATCTCCTGAAGCTCAACAAGAACATCCACGTCTTCCTTGGTCACATTTTTTAGCATGAATCGCCCCGTTATTATTATTTTTTTTATATGATTTCAAAGGGATCTCTTTCCAGTCTGCACACATCGACGGCCACAGACCACCCCTTGGCTTTACATGACCGGCTGATTTTTTCAGCCAAAGCTTCGGCCATTATAATCTCCGAAGCAAAATGCCCCACATCCACGAGGATTTTTCCTGCATCTTCCGCATTTCGGGCATCGTGATACGATAAATCACCGCTGACATAAACATCTGCGGAGCTTTTCAGAAAATCTTTGACCATACTTGACCCGCTTCCAGTACAAATCGCTACGGTACGGATCAGGCTGTCTCTCCTTCCGGCCACCTTCACATGCCGGACACCCAGTTTCTCTTTGATCAGTGCAACAAAATCATCCAGGCTCACAGGCATATCAAGGCGGCCCAGACGCCCCAGTCCGGAATCCTGTTCGCAAGCATCAAGTGGATAAACATCATACGCCATGGTTTCGTAAGGGTGAACGGCTCGGACACGCCTGACGACCTTCCCAGCATCCTTCTTTTTCACGAGGCATTCGATGCGGTATTCCTCGATTTCCTCTGCCTGACCGGAGACACCCGAAAATGGGACACTGCCTGCACCCGGAGTGAAACGACCATGCCCAAGCCCTGAAAAAGAACAGCAGGTGTAATCTCCGATCACACCTGCTGTTGTTTCGGAAAGAGCTTCAAGGATTCTTTCCCTGTGGTCCAGTGGTGTAAAAATCACCAGTTTCACGTACGGTTCCCCCACCGTTTTACCAAGGACCTTTGTTTCTTTAAGGCCCAATCTATCAGATACCATATCGTTCAAGCCCCCCAAAGTGCTGTCGAGGCTTGTATGTGCGGAGTAGATCGACAGGGAGCTCTGAATCGCACGGGTTATGACATTCCCGGGATACACTGAGCGGTCGATTTTTTTAAGGGGTCTGAATATCAGGGGGTGATGTGTGACAAGTAAATCTGCCTTGACCGAAGATGCGTATTCCACCACATCCGGAAGGGGATCAAGGGCTGTGACGATCTTGCTGACAGACTGATCCATCTGACCAACCTGCAATCCGCAGTTGTCCCAATCTTCTGCAAAATAGGGATCGGCCATCGTTTCAATGATTCTGACGATATCCGCAACCGTGATCATAGTCTCCCCCGGATGAATGGATCAGATTGTAACACACCATGAAAAAATAAAGGCCCATTCTCCTGGTCCGGCATGGTCATAAAAAAAGGCGTGGTGTTCGACCACGCCCTTGTTTAACCTATGCAGGAACAGTGATTGGGAAGTTTCATACCGCCTTCATCAACATGGTATTGTATCATTATGTGGTGGGCCCACCTGGGATCGAACCAGGGACCGACCGGTTATGAGCCGGTGGCTCTACCAGCTGAGCTATGGGCCCTCAAGTGCCTTGGAGTCACGATAAATAACCCCAGGCGACAATGTTTGTCAAGACTTATATTTCTATAAAACTCTTGAGTTTCTTGCTTCTCGTGGGGTGTCTCAGCTTCCGCAAAGCCTTGGCTTCGATCTGCCGGATTCGTTCACGGGTCACGGCAAAATCCTTGCCCACTTCCTCCAGAGTGTGGTCCGCTTTTTCACCGATTCCGAAACGCATGCGCAGGACCTTTTCTTCTCTGGGAGTCAGTGTGGCCAGAACTTTTCTTGTTTTTTCAGCCAGATTCATGCTGACAGCCGCATCGGAAGGAAGCATGAATTTCTTGTCTTCGATAAAATCTCCAAGATGGCTGTCTTCCTCCTCACCGATGGGCGTTTCGAGAGAAATGGGTTCACGGGCGATTTTGAGAACACGGCGCACTTTATCAAGAGGAATTTCCATTTTTTCAGCTATTTCCTCGGGCGACGGTTCCCTGCCCAGTTCCTGAACCAGATACCGTGAGGTTCGAATCAGTTTGTTGATGGTTTCAATCATATGAACAGGAATTCGGATGGTTCTGGCCTGATCTGCAATGGCCCTGGTAATGGCCTGCCTGATCCACCAGGTGGCGTATGTGCTGAACTTGTAGCCCCTTCTGTATTCAAACTTGTCCACGGCTTTCATCAGACCGATGTTGCCTTCCTGAATCAGGTCCAGAAACTGGAGCCCCCGGTTGGTGTATTTTTTGGCGATACTCACCACAAGGCGAAGGTTGGCTTTCACCAGTTCGCTTTTGGCCTGTTTGGATTTCTGGCGTCCTTCTTCTATGGATGTGACGATACGGGTCAGCACCCTGTTGTTTGCCTTGATGGAGTATTCTCTTTTGTCGATCTGGTCCTGAATATACTTGATATCTGAAAACAGACGGGTGCGCTTTGCATCATCCAGTGAACATCGGTCCTTGGCCCACGCTGGGCCTTCATCACCTATAATCACCGAACGGAATTCCGTCACACTGGAGTTGAACGATTCCGCGCAGCGGACGATCACCTTGTTCATCTCCTCGAACCATTCGATCTGCTCTTTGATGATCTTGTCCACCTTTTCCGTGACACCCACTTCCAGACGCCATTCCTTGAGCAGGTTGAAAATCTTGTCCGTCCGCCTTCCGATAGCCCGGCGCGTCTTACGCTGCTCGTCATGGTCCAGCGCCATTTCTTCGTTGTACAGCTTTTCCCGAAGTTCCACATTTTCATCGTTCACGGCACGGATACTGTCAACGGTGGCGAGAAAACTGTCGACCTGAATCTGTTCGTCAACCATTCCGTCACCTTCGTCGATGTCTCGCAAAACATGCTTGGGCCTTAAGCGGCCATCACGGATGCTGTCCGCAAGAGATAGGATGTAATCAATGGCCAGGGTCGTGTCCAGCTGGCAGCGGAGGACTTCCTGATCCCCGATCTCAATTTTTTTTGCAATTTCTATCTCACCTTCACGGCTCAAAAGAGTGACAAGCCCCATTTCCCGCAAGTACATTTTGACAGGATCGGTGACGGTGCCGAAATCGGTGGACGTGCCCGTTTCATCAAGATCGTCACGGTCCTTGTCCATATACATCATGTCGTCTTTGGACAGTTTGTCGTCCATTTTCTTGTCATCCACCAGATCGTCGAAGTCTTCCTCTTTTTCCACGAGCTGAATCCCCATTTCGGAAAAACCCATGAATATTTCATCGAGCTGATCCGAGGAAGCCACCTCTTCAGGAAGTCCCTCGTTGACTTCATCGTAGGTAAGATATCCCTTTTTCTTACCTTCCACGATCAACTCCTTCATGAGATCCTGCTGAGATTTTTTATATTCATCTGCATTGATGGTGGACTTTCTGGTCATATACTCTTGCCTCCTCCGATTCCGGAATTAAGTATCTTTTTCTGGCTCAAGCCATTGTTTTTCATTGTTTTTGAAAGCATATTCTTTTCATGAATCAACCTGATCAAAAGCTCCTGGTCATTTCTCTCCTCGGCAAGCCTGATTCTCTGCGACAGAGAATTGTCCATCTTTTTCCTGCTCGTTATGTACTGATGAAGCAGATTGACACAATTCTTATAAAGATAGGGGATATCTCCGATGGCAAGGGCAGATATCGTCCTTCGCGTTTCCTCATCCAAGGCCCGTGTGGTCAGTATCGACGCCATGGTATTCATATCTCCACGGTATTCCATGATCATGCGCCCAATGGATTTGAAACAGGGATCTTCGAAATATTCAACAACGCCATGATTCCTGCATTCTTCAATCATCTGCGGATACTGAAGCATCATCGCGACAATCTGCCGTTCCATATCCCCAAACCGCGACACCTGAACATGAACCTGCGGCCGCCCCGCCCGCGGCTCATCCTGAACCGGGCCCTGCGTTTCAGGAATATGTTCCTGAACTTTTTCAAGAACGGCCTTTTCATCCACACCGATTTTATGCGCCAGATCACGGATGTACAAAGACCTGGCCACAGAATCTTCAACCATCCCAAGTACGGGCTTCATGTCATTGATCACCGCAAGCCGCCCTTCAATGGAAAGGCCGTGCTTTCGGATGGCCGAATCCGCCAAAAAGGGAACGATCCCCAAAGCCTTTTCCGATTCGGACCGGAAATGTTCCGGACCAAACGTCCTGATATAGGAATCAGGGTCATGAGGACTCGGAAGAACAAGGATGTCGGCATTGACGTATTCTTTCTGAAATACGGGGATACTCCGTGCCGCAGCATGAACCCCGGCATCGTCCGAGTCGAAAACAAGGACGAATTTCGTCACGCCGCAACGGCTCAGCATCCTTACATGTTCCCGTGTCAGAGCCGTACCCAGGGTCGCCACCACATTTTTTATCCCGTGCATATAAAGAGCCAGAAGATCGAAGTATCCCTCGACGATATGCACTGTCTCAGTTTCTCTCAACGCCTGCCGCGTCCGGCTTAAACCGTAAAGCGACCGGCTCTTGTTATAAACCGGCGTTTCAGGGGAATTGAGGTATTTGGGCAGAGACTGATCAAGCACCCGTCCTCCAAAACCGATAACACGCTGGCTCATGTCACATATCGGAAAAATGATTCGGTTCCTGAAGCGGTCATAGAATCTTTCTCCGTTTTTTGACACAATAAGGCCGGATTTTTCAGCAAGAGGCCTGGGGATCTTTCTTCCGGATAAATAACGTGAAAGATGATCCCATCCATCAGGGACATACCCCAGATTGAACTCTTCGGCTATAGCCGCTGTCATCCCTCTTTCTTTCAGATAATCCCTGGCAATTTTCCCCTGGTCGCTCTTGAAAAGAACGGATTTGAAATATCCCATGGCTTCTTTATTCACAGCGTAAAGAGCTTCCCTCTCACTTTCTTCCCGGCGTGCCGAAGGGGACATCTCCTTTTCCGGAATTGATATGCCGTATTTCACGGCAAGGGTTCGAACAGATTCAGGGAATGAAATTCCATCCCTTTTCATGATGAAGCTGAATACATTCCCCCCCACACCGCATCCGAAACAGTGAAAAATTCCTCGGGATGGATTGACGGAAAATGACGGTGTCTTTTCCGAATGAAATGGACATAACCCCATGAAATGTTGACCGGATTTCTTCAGTTGAACGCCTTCGGAAACAATTTCGAGAATATCCGACGCATTCCTGACCGTTTCAATGACATCTTCAGGGATATACAAAGCCAAAACGAAAGGGACTCCACCCCATATGCACGAACATGATAATCTCAATCCACTGACTGCCACGACGCACAGGTCTGTGTCATCCAGATAGAATCATGTTTAAAAACTTTCATTTTTCAACAGGTTACAACAAAAAAGACTGTCATGCTCACCCGTTGAGCCGGGACATAATTCCACAGTCGACCTGGAAGCACAATGGAAAAAATTAATATCTGTTTCTTTTTTGTCAATCCATGGCAATGACATTCAAAAAACAAGCCAGAATTCCTGACCGATTCATCCAGTCGTGACCATCGAAGTATTGGCTTACAGCGACTTCAGGGTTTAACAAAGAGCTCTTCAAGAGCGTCATCCATGGCGTCCAACGCCATTTCCTCCGCATCGATCCATCGGCCCTTGCGTTTCAGAAAAGTCCTGATGTTCAGAATATTGCTCAACAGCGGCTTCTGACTTTCGTCAAATTCACTGTGAAAAAGAACAAGACCGTCAGAAATCCGTATGATTCTCATGTCAAACGCCACCCGTGACGGTTCACTCACTGCGTAGTTACCACCTTTCCTGTCTTTGAAATAAAAAATCCTTCCCAGAAAAACAGCGTCTGTCTTCACGGGGCCACCGTAGCTCACTGATCCTGAAAACATGGCCTGCAAATCTTCTACGGAAATTACGGGCATCAAAGAAACATCGAGATCCGTTCTCTCTTTGAGCCGTTTCACAAGATAGTCCGTCATGACCGGTGAAGCATCGCTTCTGATGTTTTTTTCATCCAGGATTTCCGTAGCCGGTGAGCAGTCCATACAGATAAATGGATAGATAGAGATGGACCTGACATCTCGCAGCATGGGATGAACGTTTTTTTTAAGACCGGTTTCACAGCCGGACAGAAGAATAAGCAACGGAAGGGATAGACAAAGGAGAAAGGCATTGAATCGTTTGAAAAAAAACATGGCGTCTGTCCGGTGGTTTTCGTTGTCGGTGAAAGACGGATGTGATCTCCTTCAGATCACACCCTTTGTCGAGTGATGCCCTTTGATTCGTTCATCCATCGTGACAGCCCTGTCCAGGGCTCGTCCAAGGGCTTTGAAAACAGACTCGACGATATGATGGGGGTTGTCCCCATACCGAACCTGGGCATGGAGGTTCATCCCCCCTTTCACCGAGAAAGCATAGAGAAATTCTTTCACGTCACGGGTGTCAAAGGTTCCGCACAACCCCAGGTTTTCAGGTACAAGGTACACCAGATAAGGCCGGTTCGACAGGTCGAGGCTCACTTCCGAGAGTGTCTCATCCATTGGGGTCACCGCATGGCCGTAACGGACAATCCCTTTCCGGTCCCCTAAGGCCTCGTTCACGAGAATCCCAAGAACAATACCGATATCCTCCACGGTATGGTGGTTGTCAACACCGATGTCACCGTCGGCTTTGACGGTCAGATCAAAAAAACCGTGACGTGCGAACAGATCGAGCATGTGGTCGAAAAACGGAATCCCGGTGGAAATATCCGTTTTTCCGCGTCCATCCAGATCGATGGACGCAACGATCCGTGTTTCGGATGTATTTCTTTCAATCCGAGCGGTTCGATTCATCTCATATCCTTAAAGAGGTGGTGTGAAGTTCATGATGATAACCGGACGACCGAGTATAAAGGCTTCCCGGCTGTTGTAAAAATTAAATTGCCGAAATGACTTGGTTTCCATATCAGATAATTCAGACATGGTCAATTTAAAAAAGTCATTCCTTTCAACGGGCCGTCATATATGGTAAAGGTACGCGTTTTCAATCATATGAAGGAGAAAAGATCATGAAAAACCCCCTGACGCTGAACGATGCCTATAAGAAGGTCACCAATGACCAGGACAAAATCATCACACCCGAAGAAACCGTCCGTATTTTCAAAGAGAAAGCGGCATCCATCGGCCTCGATATCCTTGAGAACACTCTCAGGATCGACACGGGACGCCTGGATATCCCTGTTTTTTTCAGCATGTGCGGTAAAGACGCAAGAGCGGTCACCGGAACGAACAAACAGATGGGCAAAGGGGCAACCCCCGCACAATCCGAAGCCAGCGCCGTCATGGAACTGGCCGAGCGTTTCAGTTTTTTCTCATTCAGAAACAACCCGGACAATTTCATGACCGCGACGTACAGGGACGTCAAAGATCAGGCCATTTCCCTTGACCTCATCGCCAAGTCCGTCCATGACGGGAATTCTAAAGAAATCGAAAAAGTCCTTCCTTTTTTTATGGACCTCCCGTTTCAATGGACCCCGGCTTACAATATCACCCGAAAAAAAACAGTGCTCGTTCCCTTTGACTGGTTTTTCATGATCAACGAGTTCAACGGGCCTTCCGCCGGGAACTGCAAGGAAGAAGCCATCTGCCAGGGGATATCGGAGATCGTCGAGCGGCATGTCTCGTCTCTGGTCAGCCAGGAAAAAAGACCGGTTCCACGAATCGATCCGAGAACTTCGAAAGACCCGCTGGTCCGCGACATGCTGGACAAATACGAAAAAGCGGGAATCCATCTGGTGGTGTCCGATTTCACCCTGGATACAGGCATTCCCACGGTGGGTGTCATGGGCTGGGACCCTTCCACACTCCCAGAAAAAAGCGAAATCGTCTGGACCGCCGGCACAGCGCCCGACCCCAACAAGGCCCTGAGCCGAGCCCTTACCGAAGTGGCCCAGCTCGCCGGAGATTTCAACTCGGGTTCCAATTATGTCGCCAGCGGACTTCCCAAATTCCAGAGCCTCGCCGAAGCGGATTACATCGTAAACAGTGAACCGCTCATCACCATGAAGGATCTCCCGGATCTTTCCGATGCCAATATCCGGGTCGAGATCGAATCTTACGTTTCCGTTCTTGAAAGCCGGGGTTTTGAAATCCTGCTTATTGACACCGCCCACAAAGACCTGGCCGTACCCGCGTTCTACACCATCATTCCCGGTGCTCATTTCAGGGAAAGGTCCACCGGAACAAGCATGGGCATGTTCACCGCCAAATTCATGTCTGAAAATCTAGCCCCCATGGATGCGCTCATCCGGCTGGAAGACATGGCAGAAAAACTGCCTGAGGCCTACTACATCCAGTTTTACCTGGGCCAGCTTCACCTCACCCTGGGCATGCTTGATCAAGCCCTCGCACATTTTGAAAAAGCCATGACCCTTGGACCCAAAGACCAGGACATCCCCTCGATCTGCTCATACACCGGGGTCTGCCTGAAAGACCTGGAACGTTATGAGGAAGCCCTGACGATCCTTGAAAAAGGCGCGGCCCTTGACAATGAACGGGAAGATATCTTCAACCTCATGGGGTTCTGCCATTTCAAACTGAAAAACCATGAAAAGGCCATCACCTGCTTCAAACGCGTCATCACCCTGAACCCCTCGTCGGCTATCGATTACGCCAACATCGCGTCCAATTACAGAGATCTGGGAGAAACGGACATGGCCATCTCCTACTACTCCCTGGCCCTTTCCCTTGAACCGGACCTTGGTTTTGCACGGGACAACCTGGAAAAACTACAAAAACAGCCGGTTTGATCCATGACAATGATGATGGGCGGTGATCATCACCGCCCATCATCATTGTAAAATCGTTTCAGAACCTCGGGTCGAATCCCCCCAAAAAACAAGAACAGGATCATCCAGTTCCGGACTGTACAAAAAACAATCCCTTCCTTACGCCATCGCCGCGCCGAGGTCGTCACCTTCGACGAGACCATCCGTATTCGACCCTTTCGTCGCTTCAGCCGACAGACAAGATCCACATCCTCCATCAGTGGATACGGCCTGAAACCGCAAACAGTATCATACCATTCACGCTTGACGCACAAAGCCTGGTCTCCGAAAGGGAGCCCCATGGCCCTCGACCGGACATTCACCATTGTTTCGATCAGTCTGAAAACAGGATGGCTGTCATCGATTGACAGATCAAAAGCACATGCGGCGGTTTTTTTATCGTTTCCCATGGAAAGGACATCCGATAATGCCGTCGCCGGAAGACGGGTGTCGGCATGGAGAAACAGCAGATAATTTCCCGAGGCCTTTTCAGCCCCGGCGATCATTTGGACGCCCCGGCCTTTGGCGCTGCCGATTTTCAGAACATGGGGGTCCTGAATAACCGAAAGTGTTTCCTGATGGTCACAGCCATCCACAACAATGATTTCAATGGGGAAGGTATCAAAAATTAAACGAAGGTGAGAGATGAGGCCGTTGATGGAAACCTGTTCATTCAGAACAGGGATGATGACAGAAATGACAGGTTTCATGATCCTTGAGCCGATGCCGTTGAATGTATTCCCAGGTATGGGGTGCTTCCGAACGCCCTGTTTCCAGACGGCCGATCAGACCTTTGAGATCTTCAAAGGTATCCACGTCATTCCAGGGCGGAAGAAGGAAGCATTTTATCTTCAATCCGTCCATGATCTCAAGTGTCTTTTTCAAAACCTCCGGGGTGCTCCAGGGAACCTCTGTGAAAGCCTGCGCCGAAAATCCATTTCGCCTGAAACCGATAAGAACGTAGCCGCCATCCGTGCAGGGTCCGATCACGGCATCGTGAGAGTTAAGGGCTTCAAAGGCTTCAGTCAGATACCCTGTGGGCAGGTCCGGGGCGTCGGTTCCCATAAGAACCGCTTTATCACATCCGTTTTCGAATGATGACGCCAAAGCACGGGCCATGCGTTCACCAAGGTCAGATCCCGTCTGGTTGTACATCAAAAGACCGGGAGGAAGAAAGGGCAGCGCTGTTTCAAACCCCTCGGGATAACCATACACCGTGACAGGTTTCAACGCTGAAACCTTCATGATCGTGTCCTGGACAAAACAGACATAAAGGCCCACGGTAAGTTCATCCCCCAGGGTTTTGGCCAGCCGTGTTTTCACGGTCGATCTCACCGGGGCTTTCAAGAAAACGAGCAGGGTGTCTTCTGATTCATGAGACATGGCGCGCCTTAAAACACTAACACCTTCCCCCAGGCCGACTTCCCATCCGAGAAAACCGGCCTGTGAGGGTTTGGAAACGGGTTTACTGCATCAGTCTTCCTTCCAGAACGGCGACATGTCACGGAGCCGTTTGATCACCCCCGGAAGTTTCTCGATGATGAAGTCCACATCATCTTCCGTGTTGTAACGGCACAGCGAAAAACGGATGGTTCCATGGGCTGCGGTGAACGGAACGCCCATGGCCCTCAGAACATGAGACGGTTCAAGGGAACCGGACGTGCAGGCTGAACCGGACGACGCGCAGATTCCGAATTCATTCATCATCAGAAGAATGGCCTCGCCCTCGATGAACTCGAAGCTGATGCTGCTGGTGTTGGGCAGGCGGTTGTCCAGATCGCCGTTCACAAAGCTTTTGGGAATCCTTGCGAGCAGTTCCGTCTCAAGCCGGTCCCGTAACTTTTTCACCCGGACGTTTTCTTCGTCAATATGGTTCATGGCAATTTCACAGGCTTTTCCAAGGGCCACGATGGAGGCGATGTTTTCCGTTCCGCCCCGTTTTCCGTGTTCCTGATGACCGCCGATAAGGTATGGCGCGAACTTGAAACCCGAGCGGATGTACAAGGCACCCACGCCTTTGGGCGCATGGAGTTTGTGGCCTGAAAGGGACAGCATGTCAAAGGGGATGTCCCTGGCGTCCACAGGGATCTTTCCCACGGCCTGGACAGCGTCGGTATGGAACAGAATCCCCTTTTCCTTGACCCGCCTTGCAATGTCACGGATGGGGAAAACCGTCCCTGTTTCGTTGTTGGCCCACATGATGGACACAATGGCGGTGTCCGGGGTCAGGCTGGCTTCAAAAGCGGCCATGTTGAGCCGCCCTTTGCTGTCCACCGGCAGATAGGTTGTTCTGTATCCTTCTTTGTCCAGGGACTCGCACAGCGATTTCACCGCCGGATGTTCCACCATGGTGGTGACGATGTGTTTCTTGTAAGGATTCGCTTTGAGCGCCGCACGAATCGCGCTGTTGTTGCTTTCGGTGCCGCAGCTGGTGAAAAGGATCTCGTCCGCTTCGGCATTCAGAATCTTTGCAACACGCTGGCGGGCCAGCTTCAGAACATGGCCTGACTCAGCGCCCTTATGGTGCATGCTGGAAGGGTTGCCGTAGAATTCCGTAAAACAGGGCAGCATGTCAGCAATAACCTGCTCATCCACCCGTGTGGTGGCGTTGTTATCAACATATACGGTTTTCATCCATCGCCTCCTCCACCACCAGTTCCGTGGCCACACGTTCTCTCAGCACCGCTTCGACATAATTTTTCAAGGTGATCTGGGACCGGCTGCATGACGAACAGGCACCCTTGAATTTGACAAGGACCTTGTTGCCGTCCACATCGATGAGTTCCATATCCCCGTGATCTTTCTGAAGACCGGGCCGAACCACTTCCTCGATGACCTGTTCGATCCGTTTGATCTTCTGCATGGTGGTGAGTCTTGCAGGTTTAGGCTCTTTCTGCTCATAACCGCCGCCTTCGGTCACCGCCCAGATAATGGCCTGGATTTCCTCGTGACAGTTGCCGCATCCGCCGCCAGCTTTGAGGTGGCTTGTCACCTCCTCGATGGTGGTGAGTTTCGCTTCTTTCACAGCACGGACAATATCGAGATCCGTGACACCGAAACAGTGGCAGATCACGTTGCCTTTGGACACCTCCACCACCTCCCCTTTGTAATGGGCAATGGCGCGCTCAAGGGCGTCACGGCCCATGACCGAACAGTGTATCTTTTCTTTGGGAAGTCCCCCAAGGTATTCGGCGATATCTTCGTTGGTTATTTTTGCGGCCTCGCTGATGTGCATGCCCTTGATCATCTCCGTCAGGGCCGAGGATGAGGCGATGGCGCTGGCACAGCCGAAAGTCTGAAACTTCGCCTCCTCGATGATCTGACTGTCGTTGATTTTGACGGTCAAAGTCAGGGCGTCGCCACAGGCCAGGGACCCCACTTCGCCGATTCCGTTGGCGTTTTCGATCCGCCCGGTGTTCCTGGGGTTCAAAAAATGATCTTTCACTTTTTCAGTATAATCCCACATGCGTTCTCTCCATTTCGTTCATGAAATTGTATCCGTTTTATCGTTTCATCTGAACCGGCGTCTCGTTTCATCGTCAGTCATCAGAGTTAAAGTATTCACCCTCTCTCTTGTTTTCAAGTTTTCTTTCCCATACCTCTATCCCTTTTTTCCGATCAGGAACAGCCCGTAAGTCGCCCGTAAATTGGGAAGAAATTTTACCTTGGTTCCAAACATGTCTTTGTCCCTGGTATTGATCGCCACTTTATCAAGAATCCTGAAGTCCACATTTCTAGAAAAACGCTCGAAATCCTTCAGAGTCAGCACCCGGATGTTGGGTGTGTCGTACCACTGATAAGGCAGCTGTTCCGTCACCGGCACGTAACCCGACATCAGCAGCTGGAGCCGGATGCGGTAATGCCCGAAATTGGGAAAGCTCACCACGGCTTTTTTGCCGATCCTCAGCATGGACCGGATCAGCTGATCCGGTTCGTAAACCTGCTGAAGGGTCTGGCTCAGGATCACGTAATCAAAACACTGGTCCGGGTAATCATCAAGCTCGGTGTTGATGTCGCCCTGAATGACGGAAAGCCCTTTTTCGATGCATGCGCGAACACCCTTCTCGGATTTTTCGATGCCCCGTTCCTCGACATTCTTTTTTGTTTTCAGGGCATAAAGAAGCTCACCGTTTCCGCAGCCAAGCCCAAGGACACGGGAGCCCTTTTCAATCCAGTGCTCGATGATGGACAGATCATAACGGATCATGGACGCCCCTTTCCACTCACTGTATGCACGCCTGCAAGAAAACTGCAGATCATGCCCGCCAGCCGATCACTGGGCAGAAGAAAGGCGTCATGGCCGCAGTCCGCCTCGATTTCACAGAAACTCACATCGAGGCTGTTCCGTTTAAGAACCTTCACAATGTCCCTGGACTGGTACGTGGGGTATAGCCAGTCCGATGTGTAGGACACCACAAGAAACTTCACCGACGCTTCCCTCAGTTTCACGAGAACATCTTCATAGTCGTTGTACCGGGTCAGATCAAAATAGTCCGCCGCCTTGGTGATATAGAGAAGGCTGTTGGCGTCGAACCGGTCCACAAACTTCGCGCCCTGATGCCGGAGGTAACTCTCCACCTGGAAATCCGTTTCAAAATCAAAAGAAAAATCATCTTTGCCCTGGAGCTTCCTTCCGAATTTCTGCCGCATGGATTCATCGGAAAGATACGTGATATGACCGATCATCCGGGCCACGGAAAGTCCGGTGGACGGTGTGGATTTCCCGTAGTAATGGCCCTTGCTCCATTTGGGATCGCTGACAATGGCCTGCCTGGCCACTTCGTTGAACGCGATGGCCAGGGCGGAATGACGCATGGTCGAGGCGAGAACCACGGCAGAACGGACCATGAACGGGTACTGATAGCACCAGGACAGAACCTGCATGCCCCCTAACGACCCGCCGATGACGCTGTGAAGCCGGTCAATCCCCAGTTCTCTGACCAGACGATGCTGGGCTGAAACCATATCCATGATGGTCACCACGGGAAACGTCAGGCCGTAGGGTTCTCCGGTTGCCGGATCGACGGACGACGGTCCGGTGCTTCCCATGCATCCTCCAAGGATGTTCGAACAGATCACATAATACCGGTTAGTATCGATGGCTTTGCCCGGTCCCACCATGATGTCCCACCATCCCGGTTTTTTTTCGTATTCACCGTAATAGCCCGCCACATGGGAGTCCCCGGTCAGGGCATGGCAGACAAGGATGGCGTTGGACTTGTCGGGATTCAGCGTTCCCAGCGTTTCGTAGGCGAGAGTCACCGGCCCGAAGAAGGAGCCGTTTTCAAGGGTCAGACCTTCAAAGGTGAAAAATTTTTTCTCGACGCCGACGATTCCCGGAAGTTCCGTCATTTACGTATCCGATCCCTTATTTTGTAACACTTTTTTCAAGGGCCTGGGCCAGATCTTCCGTGATGTCCGCCACATCTTCGATACCCACGGACAGCCGTATCATGCCGGGCTGAATACCAAGAGCGGTTCTTGCTTCAGGCGAAAATGAAAGATACTGCGTGGACCAGGGATGAATCACCAGGGTTTTGCAGTCCCCCAGGTTGGCCAGATGGTAGATCAGCTTCAGATTGTCGATGAATCTGAAGCAGGTTGCCTCGTCCTTGAGATTAAAAGTCAGCAAAGCCCCAAACCCCTTGCCGCCGAACTGACGTAGGGCCAGATCATGATCGGGATGTTCCGGCAACCCTGGGTAATTGACAGACGCAACCAGAGGATGGTTTTCAAGAAAACCGGCAACGTCCATGGCGTTTGAAAGATGGCGTTCCATCCGTAATACAAAGGTGTCGAGGCCGGTCATGGTCAGGTACGAATGAAAGGGGGCCTGGGTTGTTCCGAAGTTGATGTGGTGTTCACGCCATATCCGGTCGAGAAGGGCCAGCTCACCTTTACGGTCCACAAAGGGTTTGAAGTCGTCGAATTTCCCGTTGTTCCAGTCGAATGTGCCACCGTCCACCACCACGCCGCCCGGTGCGTTGCCGTGGCCGCTCAGGTACTTGGTGGTGGAATGAATCACCACGTCGGCCCCAAGGCCCAGAGGGTTCATAAGGTACGGCGTGGCCAGGGTGCTGTCCACCACAAGGGGCAGACCATGCTTTTTTGCGATCCGCCCTAAGTTTTCGAGATCCGGAACGTCCATGGCCGGATTGCCGATGGTTTCGGCGTAGATAAACCGAGTCCTGGCGTCAATGGCGTTTTCAAGGGTGCGGGAATCCCCGGTGTGAACGAGTTTTGCCGTGATACCGTATTTTTTGAGCACGTTGGTGAACAGAAGATAGGTGGACATGAACAGGGACTTTCCGGAAACAAAATTATCCCCGGCTCTAAGGAGTGCCATGCAGGTGTTGCTCACAGCCGCCATGCCCGAACCCATGACAATGGCTCCTTTGCCGTTTTCAAGCGCTGCGAGTTTCTTTTCCAGCACCGTGTTGGTGGGATTTGAAAGCCGTCCGTAGACAGGATGGTTATTTTTTCCGCCAAAAGCCAGGGACAGACTTTCAGCTGTCTCATGCTCGTGGGCCGCGCACTGGAAGATGGGCGCAAGGGTGGCGCCCTCCCAGAGTTCAGGAGTCAGGGCATCGTGTATCACCCGTGTGGCCAGCCTGTATCCTTTTGTCTTGTCCATGGTCATTCCTTTGGGGTCATTCGCTTGCCTGAAGCATGTCACAGCATTTGCACACCTGCATTTTTTCATCAAAACTCTTGTGGACCTTGCCCTGGCAGAGGGTTCCGTTGATGAACCAGCATAGAGCCCCGGCCTTGAACTCAAACGCGGGGCATTTTTCTTTCCGTTCATCCGGGCAGCCCAGAACAGTCCAGCAATCCCGGGTCTTTTGTTCACGGTTTGAAATCAGAAAATAAATCTGGCGTTTCACATGGTCGGGAATCGAGCGCCATCCCTGCTCGTAGCTGTGCACCGCCTTCACGGAAACTCCAAGAAGAACCGCCAGATCCTTCTGAGTTTTGTTCAGTTTTTTTCGGATTTCTGCAAATTCTCGGGCATCCATCATCGCTCCATCATGTTGTCATCGTAAAAACGGATGAAAAAACTACCACGGTGTGGTAGTTTTTGTCAACGCCATTGACAACATCGGGCGGCATGGGAGATAGTGTTGAATATCTATTCAGGGCTTCACCATGTTCTGAGATGCAATCAGCCGCAAAATTATCAAAACTTACCCGGAGTATCCATGAACGACACCCGCTTTGAACCTGACAAATGCAAGACCGATAAAACCAGCGTGAAACGTTTCAAAGAAAGACTGCCCGAAATCACGGAAGCCATCATCGCCAGTTGTTCCGATCCGGCCTGTTTCAACCATATCGATTACGAACCCATACCCTCCAGGGACAATGTGATACGAATCATCAACCGGTTCATGGAACTCCTGTTCCCGGGATTTTTCAGCCGGAAAAACCTGGATCCCACGAACCTCAGATATTCCATCGGGGATTCGGTGCTGGCGTTATACAACCGTGTGGCTGAACAGGTGAAACTGGGCATCCGGCACGACTGTTTCAGGTATGGCATTCCCTGCTCCGACTGCGAGAAACGCGCCCACGACGCGACCCTCCTTCTTTTTTCAAAGATCCCTGAAATCAAACGGATTCTCGCGGACGATGTCAGGGCCATGTACGAAGGTGACCCGGCGGCCCGTGGGCATGACGAAATCATTTTCAGTTATCCCGGACTTTTCGCCATATCCGTGTACCGTGTGGCCCACGAACTGTTTCTGATCAACGTGCCCCTTCTGCCCCGGATCATGACCGAATACGCCCATAGTGAAACAGGAATCGACATCCATCCCGGTGCCACCATCGGCAAACGTTTCGCCATCGATCACGGCACAGGCGTTGTGATCGGCGAAACCACCGTGATCGGAGACAACGTCAGAATCTATCAAGGCGTCACATTGGGAGCCCTTTCCCTTCCCCCCGATGCCGGAGAACGCTACAAAGGGGTGAGACGTCACCCCACCATCGAAGACAACGTGATCATCTATTCCGGTGCCACCATTCTGGGTGGTGACACAGTCATCGGAAAAAACGCCGTCATCGGCGGGAATGTCTGGCTGACTGAATCGGTGCCTGAAAACACCAAGGTTTTTCTGGAGCAGCCAAAACTCGTGTTTAAATCGTAATCTTAAAGTCCTTAAAATCATTGACCTGAGAGGAGAACGCCATGATCGCCCAGACCATCGACCAGACCATCGGAAGAACCCCCATGGTCAAGCTTCAGCGCATTGCGGCCGGCCTTGGGGCGGACATTCTGGCCAAACTGGAATATTTCAATCCCGGAGGTTCGGTCAAGGACAGGCTGGGTCAGGCCCTGATCGAAGATGGTGAAAATCGTGGTCTTATCACTCCTGAAACCCTGATCGTCGAACCGACCAGCGGAAACACAGGAATAGCCCTGGCTTTTCTCTGCGCCCGAAAAGGTTACAGGCTGTGCCTGACCATGCCTGATACCATGAGCGTCGAACGACAGAAACTCCTCAGGCATTTCGGAGCGCGGCTGGAACTCACGCCGGGCGATCAGGGCATGAGAGGAGCCGTGGCAAGGGCTAAAGCCATCGTCAGTGAAGAGAAAAACGCCTTCATGCCCGATCAGTTTGAAAATCCCGCCAATCCGGACGTTCACCGGAGAACCACCGCAGCTGAAATCCTTCTTTCCACAAAAGGCCGTGTGGACGTTCTTGTCTGCGGCGTGGGAACGGGCGGAACCATTACCGGGGTGTCTCAGACCTTGAAACGTGTCAATCCGAATCTCAAAACCGTGGCCGTGGAGCCTGCCGCATCCCCTGTTCTTTCAGGCGGCAAACCTGGACCCCATAAAATCCAGGGGATCGGAGCCGGATTCATTCCCGTCGCTCTGGACACCACCGTGATCGACGAGATCATCACTGTCGAAAATGATGAAGCCATGGAATCCGCAAGGGATCTTGCCCGATACGAAGGCCTTCTCTGCGGTATTTCATCCGGGGCTGCCGTGTTCGCCGCCCTTGCTGTGGCCCGCCGTCCTGACATGGCCGGAAAACAGATTGTCACCCTTCTCCCAAGCACAGGAGAACGCTATCTGAGCACAGATCTTTTCAGGTGATGATTTCGTATTGCTTTATAACCCGGCCATGATACAAACAAGACCATGAAAAACATTGTCGATAAGGCTTTTTCCTATACAAGCGGCATCCTTAAACGAAGACTGTTTAAAACCCCGTCCCGTTTATCCGTGGTGGCGTTCCTTCTTCTCATTATTTCAGGAACCTCGCTTCTCTCACTATCCGTTTCGTCCAGGCATGGTTCGCTGTCGTTGATCGACGCCCTCTTTACCGCGACGTCCGCCAGCTGCGTCACGGGACTTTCGGTGATCAACATCCATGACACATTGAGCCTGTTCGGCCAGATCATCCTTCTCATCCTGATCCAGGTGGGAGGACTTGGCATCATGACTTTTTCAACGGTTCTCATCCTTATGGCCGGAGGCAAGGCAAGTTTTGCCGGCCGAAACCTGATCCAGGACACCTACACCCACAGTACCAGCCGTGGACCTGGTGTTATCCTGAAGGATGTGCTGATTCTGACGTCTGTCATTGAGATGACGGGAACACTTCTTCTGATGATCCGGTTCTGCCCGGTCTACGGATTTAAAACCGGCTCCTACTACGCCCTGTTCCATTCCATCAGTGCGTTCTGCAATGCAGGTTTCGCCCTGTTCCCCGGAGGAAGCCTTGAAATATTCCGTGACGATGTCTTTGTCAACCTTGTAATCTGCTCATTGATCATTCTTGGAGGCCTTGGCTTTCTCGTCATTTCCGAATTAAAAAGCAACCCGCCCATTAACCGGAGACAGTGGAACAAAGTAAGCCTTCACAGCAAAATGGTGGTGGTCACCACCCTCATCCTGATTCTGACAGGAGCCGGTGTTATTCTGGCCATGGAATGGACAAACACCCTGTCCGGACTGTCCATGGGCCATAAAATCAACGCTTCCTTTTTCCAGTCCGTCACGCTCAGAACTGCAGGGTTCAACACCATCCCCATTTACAGAATGTCCAACGAAACCCTGTTCATCAGTATACTCCTGATGTTTATCGGCGCATCTCCCGGTTCCTGTGGCGGCGGTATCAAGACCAGCACCCTTGCCACATTGTTTTGCCTGGGTTTGTCGCGGATAAACGGCAGCGAAAAAACCACCGCATTTAAAAGAACCATCCCGGATCAGACCGTCAACAAAGCCGCCAATATGGTCATGATTTCAATATTTGTGGTGGGAGTCGCCACCACGATTCTTCTTTTAACGGAAATCGGCCGTGTTTCATACATGGAAAGTATGGGCAAATTTGTCGAAATCCTGTATGAAACAGTCAGTGCTTTTGGGACCGTGGGCCTCACCATGGGGATCACCGAAAAACTCACGGAAACAGGCCGGCTCGTGATATCCATAGTGATGTTTACCGGAAGACTCGGACCGCTGATCATTGGCCTTGCCATCAGCAGACAGGTCACCCGGCATTTCACATACGCTCAGGAAGACATCATGGTAGGGTAGGAGTTCTTATGAAACAGTTCGCTGTCATCGGTATCGGAAAATTCGGTTATTATCTGGCCACCCATCTCTATGAAAAAGGTCATGAAGTCCTTGCCATTGATATTGATCCCACCCTTGTTCAGCGCATTAAAAACGATGTCACAAGCGCCGTGGTGGCCGACACCACGGATCCTGACGCCTTAAGTTCTCTGGGGCTCAAGGATATCGACACGGTGGTGGTCTGTATCGGATCGATTCTGAGCAACTCCATCCTGACATCCCTCAATCTCCTGGAACTGGGTGTCAAAAATATCATGGCCAAGAGTTTAAGCGAGGCCCATGGACGAATACTCAGACGCATCGGGATTAAACATGTCTTTTTTCCCGAAAAGGATCTTGCCATCAGCATGGCTGAAAAACTCCATGCCCCGAACCTCATCGACTACTTTCCCTTCATGGAAGGATACAGCATCATACAGATCGCGGTTCCGTCCCATTTTGTGGGAAAATCCCTCAAGGATATGAACATCAACTATAAATACGGAGTTCAGGTCATTGCGATCAAGGAATTCGTTCCCGAACGTGTCATCATGATCCCGCGAGGCGATTTCATCATGAAAGACAGTGACATGCTGACAATCCTCGGCCCCAATGACGCCATCGAAAAACTGAAACGATAAGGATTGAACCATGCCTTACGCTCAGAAACATATGCCGGAAAAAAATCAACAGGGGCAAAAGTGGTCTCTCCGACGTGTTGCCGTGATCCTTACCCTGGCCGTGGCTTTCACATTTCTTATCACTGGTGCCGGTGACTGGATCACCCGTGACCAGCTGCCTTCGTCGTTCTCCGAAACAGACGCGGTGGTCGTGAGTTCAGAAATCGAAAGCAGCACCATCGCAGGCAAGGGTCTTAGTCAGAAACCCACTGTATTTTACAGCGCCATGATCACATTCAGATATACGGTCCAGGGTACGGAATACACCGGCCGGAAAACCGTGGGAAACGTCAGCCGAAATGATCACGCCCCTGTTCAGACTATCGTTTCAACCTATTCTCCAGGTGCTATCATTCCCATTTTGTACAATAAAATCAATCCGGAAGAGTCGAGAATCCAATTAAAAAGTTTTCCGGTGCATCTGTTGAACATTGCAGCCGGCATCCTCTGTATCATCCTTTCGGTGTTATCCAGTATTTACATTCCCGAGTATCGAACGAAAAAAACCACGCCTGAACAACCCCATCATGCCGTCACAAAAGAGGAGGCTGTTCTCGATCACCTTGACTCTCCTTCCGTAGAAGTCCCACAATCAGCTGACATCCCGGAAGAAGTCAAACCCCTTATGGGCTCATGGACCCTTTTGTACCAGATACCGTCCATGCGTGAAATCATATCGTCGTCCCTTAGCGCCAACAGTGCCATGGGCTCGGACATCCAGGCCGTCATGAGCGCCGGGGCGGAATCCCTCACAGTCAACATCAGTGCAACGGAAATGGAATTTATATACATGGATTCCAAACTCAAAGGCAGCTGCGACATTGTGAGCCGTTTCACCTGCACTGGAAACCGGCTTGAACTGGAACATATCAGCATGGATTTTCTCATCGCCGATGTGGAGGGCTTCCCTCCCGCCGCGTACACCTTCGAAATCAAAGATTACAAGCTCACCTTGAAGTCAGATGGGGTGAAAGGGCTTGGAGGACGGCCCATCGTCTACCTCATGAGCCGGGCAGAACCGGATAAACCGACATGATCCGCCGATCACCCTATCCTGTATACAAAACCGCACGGTCCCTCACTGGCAGAGACCTTCTTTTTCTGACACTGGCATCGGCATTCACAGGGCTTATTGTGGTTGTTTTTTCAGCCATGGCCCTGACCCTGTTATGGTCCAGAGTGACCCATTTTTCATTGCCATATGCGGATACCGTGACCAACATCCTCATGGCCGGCGTCTTCAGCGTGGCCGGATGGTTCATGCTTCCGACCCTTGTAGTTTTCATTGTGGGGCTGTTTCAGGATACTGTGGTCCACCGGATAGAAAAAAAAGACTACCCTGACGCCATGGGCTCTTTTGAAAACAGGATCTGGAGGGACCTTACGCATGACCTCCGATTTACCCTGAAAGCCCTTGCCCTGAACCTCATTATCCTTCCATTTTATTTTTTTGCCGTGGGGCCTGTGTTGTCCATGATTTTAAATAGCTATCTTCTGGGGCGGGAATTTTTCGAAACAGCGGCATCTTATCACATGAACAAATCCGAGGCATGGCAGCTTGGAAAAAAGAACAAAAAAGCCGTCTTTTTCGGAGGCCTGCTGATTACGGTCCTGACTCTCATTCCCATCGTGAACATGATCGCCCCGGTCTTCGCCCTCTCGTATATGGTTCACGTTTTCCATGCGCTGAACAATTCCGGAGCCGGCAAGCCATGACCAACGAACCGGTTTACATCGTATCGGGTTATATGCGCTCAGGCACGTCCATGATGATGAAATCCCTGATCCAGGGCGGCATGAACGGCCGCTATTCCAATAAAAAAGACAGGATTTTGAATCAACGGTACGAAGAAAAAACCTACCATCCCAATCCGGAAGGTTTTTACGAACTGGGGCCAAAAGATTTTGAACATCCCGATTTTCCTGAAGGTTACAGGGGCTGCCTCATCAAAGCCCTGCACTGGCGGTTGAAAACACTGCCGCCATGCAAGTATCGTGTTGTTTTCATGCTGAGGAACCCCAGGGAAATTGAAGTGAGCTACCTGAAAATGTTCAGGCAAAGACCTCCCTTTGTCCTTGAAAAATATGCGTCATTTATCGAAGAAACCCTTTCTTTTCTCCGATCACGGGGGGATATGGACGTGGCAACGGTGTGGCATCACGACATGGTGAAAAACCCTGTCATGGTGCTATCGGACTTGAAAAGCAAGGGGTTTCCGATCCTGGATGCTGAAAAAGCGGCACATGCGGTAAATCCTCTTTTATACCGATCCAGGGAACAGGATATCGAAGATGTCAGGCGAAGCATCCCCAACCTTCGGACCGATCTTCCCGAATGCCTTTCATGACGCCTGACGCGCGTACCTGTGACGTAAAAATTCTATGATTCCAGGCAGAATGGAGACAAAGATGATGGCCAGGATAACCAGGGTGAAATTTCTTTTCACCATGGGGATGTTGCCGAAATAAAAACCGCCGAAAACGAACGAGGCAATCCACAGAATCCCGCCAATCACATTGTAACTGATGAAGCGCAGATAATGCATCTTCCCCACCCCTGCCACAAAAGGAGCAAAGGTCCTGATAATCGGCATAAACCGGGCGATGATGATGGTTTTTCCACCATGTCGCTCGTAAAAGGCATGGGTTTTATCCAGATAATCCCGATTGATGAAGCGGATGGTCTTCTTTTGTTCGATCTTTTCACCCAGGTATTTTCCGATCCAGTAATTCACGGTATCCCCGAGAACGGCAGCGATGGACAGGAGAATGAAAAGCCAGACCACATGAAACGCTCCCACAGCTGCAAAAGCTCCGGCAGCAAAAAGTAGGGAGTCACCAGGAAGAATGGGCGTCACCACAAAGCCGGTTTCACAAAAAATGATCAGGAAAAGGATCAGGTATGTCCAGACGCCGTAATTCTGAATCACAGCCCCAAGATGTTTGTCAAGATGCATGAAGATGTCGATGAACGTGTATATCAGTTCCATGTGCCGCCTTGTTAGGTGATAAAATGAATGACCTGTTTTGAAAACCCTTTTTAGATAGTTCAAAACAGACGTCAATGGAACTGTTTTTTTCCTTGAACCTTTTTTTCCGGGAAGGCCTGATGGCCTTCCCGGAGCTAAATACCATCAACTCCTTCGTTTCATCATCTCTTCGTTTCTAAGGTCTTTTCGCAAGATCTTGCCCACGTTTGTTTTCGGAAGCTCTTTTCTGAACTCGATCTCCGTGGGGAGTTTGTATCGGGCGAGATGTTTTTCGCACCAGGTGATGATTTCGTCGGCGGTCGCCGTTTCGTTCTCCTTGAGAACGATAAACGCCTTGATGGCCTCACCTCGGTGCTGGTGCGGAATCCCGATGGAACAGGCTTCCACGACTTTGGGGTGTTCGTAGAGCACTTCATCGATATCCCTGGGATACACGTTATATCCGCCTGAAATGATCATATCCTTGATGCGGTCTACAATGTAGAAATAACCGTCTTCATCCATGCGGGCCACATCACCGGTCCTCAGCCAACCATCGATGATTGTTTCGGACGTGGCTCTGGGATTGTTGTGGTAGCCCTTCATCACCTGGGGGCCTTTGATTAAAAGCTCGCCCGACTCTCCCACCGGTAAATCCGTCATGAATCCGTCAAGGCTGACAATCCTCGCATAGGTGTCCGGAGCCGGAATGCCGACGCTCCCTACTTTGCGCTTGTCCGGGGCAAAGGGATTCATGTGGGTCACCGGGCTGGTTTCCGTCATGCCGAATCCTTCCACAATCACAGCCCCTGATTTTTCTTCGAAAGCCTTGATCACTTCCACAGGAAGGGGGGCGCTGCCAGAAAAACAACCCTTGATGCAGGAAAGATCAACCTTGTCGATGTCTTTGTGAGCCAGCATTCCGATAAACATGGTGGGTACCAGAGGCGCGAATGAAGGCTTATGTTTCCTGATGGTTTCAAGAAGCTGGTCCGGCTGGGGTTTGGCAACCAGTATATTGCTCCATCCCATGGCCACGGAAAAATTCATGGCGGTGGTCAATCCAAAAATATGGAAAAACGGCAAAGCGCTCAACGTGGTTTCTTCACCGCGTTTGAACATGGGAAACCAGTTCATGGCCTGCTGGACCTGGCAGCTCAGGTTCCCGTGGGTCAGCATCACGCCTTTCGAAACACCCGTTGTTCCTCCCGTGTATTGAAACATGGCCACATCATCCCATTCCACAGATGCGGAGGTTGTTTTTTCAGCATACTGTTTCAGCAAGGTTTTCCATTTATAGACATTGTCCGCAGGCTTCACCTCGGCAGCAAGTTTTTTCTTTTTGGCCACAAGAGGAAAAAGAAGACTTTTGGGGAACGGCAGGTAATCTCCGATGGAGGTGTAAATGATGTCTTTGATGGAGGTGCTTGATCTTAAATCGATCATCCTGTTCGCGAGAAGATCCAGAGTGACCAGAAGCTTCGCTCCGGAATCGTTGAACTGATGTTCCAGTTCTCTGTCTGTATAAAGCGGGTTGTTCATCACCACCACAGCGCCAATCTTGACGGCAGCAAAATATGCGACAACACACGGTATGAGGTTTGGAAGAAGAATGGCTATGCGGTCACCTTTTCTGACATCGAGATCCGTGAAGCAGGCCGCCATCTTGTTGATCATGGTGTTGAGTTCTGCGTATGTGACGTTGTATCCCTGAAACGACAGCGCCATTCTGTTCGGAAAATCCTCCACGCTTTTTGCAAGGTAGTCTTTCAGGAATATTTTCTGGTATTCGATGGAATGGGGCACTTCTTTCAGATAATGCTTGAGCCAGGGTCTTTCCATATAGACGCTTTTTTCACTCATGTTCACCCTCCGTTGGTTGATGACACCCCCAGGAATCCATGCACAGTACAGCCACGGAGTTCATGGTGGTTTCATTGTTGCCATGCCATGTCGGCAGTGGTTTGACATGCTTTTTTTGTCAAAAGAGACAATGACACTGAATGTCTCTTCCCCTGTTGACGAAAAAAGCCCAAAAGCCAGCCCTAAGAAACAATCTGTAACAGTATGAATGCGGTTTCAGCGTGATGGAGATCCATCTTAAGAAAAACGAAGACGGGATGTATAAACCTTGTTTATGAGTATGAGATCCGTTACCCGATGTCAAGATTTTTTTATAACAAATGGAAATAATGAAGAAATTGGAATGGGCCGATCTTTACGGCCCATTCAGACGTTCACATGTAATGATTCAGACGGGACTGTTCAGGGAAGCAGGCATTCTCTGAAAACACCGCGCATGCAGTGGTTCGAACTCATGGCTGACGCATACCCGCCTGCATTGATCATGGCCAGGGTATCCCCTTCCCTGATTTCAGGCATGGATTTGTTTTCCATCCAGACATCCAGGGCCTCGTTGATATTGCCGCAGATGCTGTATGATTTCTGAGCGTCAGCGGCAAAAACATCCGCTATGTCTCCCCTTAATGTGCACACCAGGGGTTCGCAGGGCAGACTGTAATAGAATGGTTCCACAGCGAGGTTGAATCCGCCGTTCACACCGGCAAAGGTGGTGTTCTTTTTCGTTTCCACCGTGTTCACCGTGAGAAGAAGAACCCCGCCATCCTTCGCGATATAATCACCAGGCTCCACCTGAACGGCGAGACCCCTGCCGCTGAAATTCGATGCGATCACAGCGGCCCAGGCGTCAAGATCCATGGGTTTGTCCAGTGATGTGTGCGGAAGCCCAAGTCCACCGCCCAAATTCACTTCCCTCAGTTTATCGATACCTTTCGCCATGTCGAGGCATGTTCCGATGATTTTGTTCCAGGCATCGAGCTGGGATGAAAGATAACCGCACCCAGTATGAAAATGAATACGAACAACCGAAAGATTATATTTCCTTGCCGTGGAAAGGGCTTCGTCAAGCTGCTCGGCATATATACCGAATTTGCTGGTCTTGTCGCCACTGTATCTCAAAACAGAAACCGAACCGTAACCCACTCCCATGGAAGGATTCAGACGGATTCCGATTTCCATTCCAGGGCAGACCTCTCCGATTTTCCGGATCATGCTGATGGAATCGCAGTTGATCAGAATCCCCTTCTGTCTGAGAACCACGGCCAGATCAGCCGGGGAAACAGAGCATGCCGTATAGGAAATCTCATTAGCGTCAAAGCCGCAGGACCGTGCATGGAGGACTTCTTCCGGTGAACAGGCGTCGATGCCGCAAAGGCCTGTTGATTTAAGGAAAGTAAGAAGGGGTGTGAACCGATTGGCTTTCATGGCGTAAAACAGAGAAAATGGGATTCCTGTTTTATCAAGTGCTGTTCTGATTCTTGTAATGTTCTGCCGGACCCTTTGGGCGCTGTAAACAAAAAGGGGGGTTCCAAGCTCCTGGGCGATTTGCTCCAGATCACGACCGGCAAGAAAAAGGGAGTTTCCATGATAGGACAGGTCTTCCCTTTCCCACCAGAAAGACCCGGATGGACTGATTTCCATGTTGTCCCTGTTCACATTGTTGTTAAATGATAATACGGATCATCGGACGATGTTACGCTGTTTTTCTGATTTGATTGATTTTGAGACTTTCAAGATACTCCATTCCCTCATCGTTAACCCTTTCTTTCCGGCCACTGATCCAGTGACGGCAGTTTTCAGAATTGCACAGGCATTTGAACTGTTTGAAAAGAACGTCTTCCGTGCTGGAGTAGTCCATGGTGAGGGTTTCGTTTTCTTCGATGTCTCGCAATGCCCAGATGGTGAAATCGATCATGTCAAGGCAGACGTTGGGATTGCAGGAATGGAGAAGGTATCCGGCGAAATGGGTATCAAGGATATGGGTGGTCGGATTGATCTGAAGGGAATGCTGAACCACCGTATGGACGATATGACCGGTAAACCGGGCGACCATACTCCCCCTTTCAATACGTTTTTTTGAAAAAACACCGTAGCCCACATCGCTGTCCTGTTTCTTTACAACAAATGAGGATCTGGAAGGATAACCGGCATTTACATCCAGATCAAATGGATAGATCAGCATTCAAAACTCCCTGTGAAAAGTAAATGTTGGGGACCAAACATGACACAAGAAATTAAATTGTCAAGAGCAATAAAAGTCCAATTTTCTAATAGACTTATATCATTTAATATATTTTTATGGGCTACAGTTTTTGAAAGGAACACAGCGGAGGAAATGGATGGAATTCCCTGGAAAAACGGATGAGCGTTCATGGCTCCTCAAAACCGCTGCTGGCGTAGCGTTCACGGATGGATTTTATGGCATCCTGCGCTTCAAAAAACAGAGTGACGATTTCCGGATCGAACTGGGCACCCTTTTCCTTTTCGATCAGATCAAGGACATCGGATTCCTTCCATGCCTCTTTGTAAATCCTTGAAGAGCAAAGTGCGTCATACACGTCAGCAAGGGCCACAATACGACCGAAAAACGGAATTTCATCACCTTTTTTACCCCTGGGCAGACCATTGTCCATCGCAAAACCTTCAAGGGGTTTTCCCGTCATAATATCCACATGTCCGGGGTAACCTTTCCCATCCCATCGCTCATGATGAGAAAAAGCAACGACACGGGCCGCGTCTTCATATTCCGAACGGCCGAATCCGAAAAGCCGGGCTCCATGAACCGTGTGGGTTTTCATGATTTCAAATTCTTCCGGCTCGAACCGTCCGGGTTTCTTCAGGATCAGATCGGATATGGCCACTTTTCCCACATCATGGAGCATGGCCGCCATCCTGAGAGAGTCCCTGTTCATGTCCGTCTCGTCTTTGGATATGCCGTGCTTTCTGGCCCATCGTTCATATATTTCAACCGAATAACCTGCCACACGGTTGACATGGGCACCTGTTTCCTTGGGATCCCTTAATTCAGCCATCTTGATCATGCGAAGGAGAATGGCCCGGGTCATCTGAGCACGTTCCAGGGCCACCACGGCAATACTGGCGAAGTGAAGCATGATATCTTCGTCGTATGCCGTGAATTCCCTGATACGCCCGTTCTCGTCCTGAGCGTTGATGATCTGGAGGATGCCGATCACTTTGTTTCTGGCGTTCGTGAGAGGCATGGTCAGAACCGACTTGGTCCTGTATTCCGAGGCCACATCAAACACCTTGTTGAATTTGTAGGGATTCGTTCCTGTTATGGCGTAAACATCCGGCACATTCAAAAGTCGCCCGGTTGCAGCCACATAGCCAGCCATACTGGATGTATCCACCGGGATGGAAAACGTGGAATAGATCAGTTTTTCCCCTGGAGGAATCCTCTTTTGAAGGGTATCGTTCTGAGTGTAGGAAAATTTGAGCGCATCGTCTTCTTTGATGTAAATCGATCCGGCGTCGGCCCCGACAAAATCCCTGGCCTTTGAAAGGATGTGCTCCATGAGAATGTCCAAGTCATGAACCTGATTCAGTTCAATCCCAAGACGGGTGAGACTTTGAAGTTTTTGATTGTCGTTCAGCATGGCCCCCCCATGATGACATCTGCGGATCATTCAGAAAATCCGCTTGGACTTCTTCAATTATCTTTATGATTAAGATGCGGTATTTTATTATATATGAATCAAAGGTTCAACTTAAAATATCGAAGGGTTAAAGATAATACACTGACCCAGGAAAAAAGGGTTGCGTTGAAGACTATCCTTTTCCATGAATGATGGCCTTGGCCGGAATCAGTCCCGTCGCGGCGGCAGACACGATGTTACCCGCAACACCAGGTCCGTCACCGGCGATGTACATTCCTTTGATTTTGGTTTCAAGGGTTTGTGAACTTTCCACCTGAGTTGCAAAAAACTTGATTTCCGGAGCATACAAAAGGGTCTCCTCGTTGGTAACACCCGGAACCACACGGTTCAGCTTTTCAAGGCCTTCGACGATGTTTGTGAGAATACGTTCAGGCAGCGTCATGGCGATGTCTCCGCACACCACATCGGGCAGTGTGGGCTCGATGTAGCTGTTCCTGATTCTGGCCCAGGTGCTTCTGCGGCCTCGTTTCAGATCCCCATACCTCTGGAGAATGGGTTTTCCCCCACCGATGAGGGATGCAAGATACCCGATGGACTCGCCGTAGGCCTGGTTGTCCGTCACCGGTTCGGTCAGAATCACTTTAGAAAGAAAGGCAAAGTTGGTATTGTCCGATTTGTGGTCCATGTACGCGTGACCGTTGACACAGACAAACCGTTTGTAATTTTCAACGGAAACAAACCCGCCCTGGTTGGTACAGAACGTCCGTGTCTCGTCATCGTATTTGGAAGTCCGGATAAAAAATGTGGGATCGTATATCACGTTGCAGGTTTCCTGCATGATGTCGTTGTGGACCTCCACCCGGACACCGATTTCAATTCCACGGTTGCTCAGCCCGATGCCGTGCGACTTGGCGATGCGTGACACCCATTCCGCCCCCACACGCCCTGGAGCGAGAATGACATTGGACGCACGGTATGTCCCCCGGTTCGTGGTCACCCCGGTGACTTTTCCATGCTCCACCAAAACGTCCTCCACCTCCTCGCCGGTATGGATTCGCACGTTTTTTTTCAACAGGTGCTCCTGAAATCCGGCAATGTAACCCGGAAGATGATCGCTGCCCAAGTGTTTCTGCTTGATGATCAGAAGATTGACGCTGTGCTGACGCGCTTTCTGCCGGATCATTTCAGCTTTGGCCCTGTCTGTTGGATAGACATCCCCGTCCATGCCGAATCGATTGAAAATGCCTTCGGTTTCATCGATCAGGGCCTGGGCTTCGGCCCGTGACATGAACTGGGTCAGATCCGTTTTCCCAAGTTTGTGGATGTAATTCAGCTTGCCGTCTGAAAAAAGACCGGCCCCGCCAATGCCCGACAGAATATTGCAGGGTTTGCAGCCTGTGCAGCGTCCGGTTCGGGAGATCGGACACTTTCGTTCAAGAGCACCTCCGCCTTTTTCGATGAGAAGAACCTTAAGATCACTGTTTTCACTCAGGTAATACGCCGCGAAAAGCCCTCCGGGCCCACCGCCCACGATGATCACGTCCGCTTTTCCATTCTTTTGAATTTCATGCGGCATGTTCGCCATAAAACCTCCGTCACACCATTGGTTTATATGAAGCTGTTATAGAAATTCGTACTTGGGAATGGGCATAAGCCGTTTGGCTTTGTCAAGACAGACCAGTTCCAGCGTGGCCTTCACCGCCGCTTTCCGCCCTCCCGGCCTCCAGGCTTCGTGGGTCCAGATGATTTTGTATTCCCCTTCTTTCCGGCACGTTGAACGAATGTCCAGACTGTCTCCGAAAACCGCGCCGTCAAAATACCCGATATCGATCTTGTACACGGCAAACCCAATACCGTCTTCATGCCACATCCGGGAAAGTTCTTTCACCCCGATGACATGTTCACGCGCCCGCTCGAAATATTTCAAATAATTGGCGTGATACACCACGCCGGAATGGTCCGTATCTTCGTAGTAAACCTGAACCTCAAGATGGTGCTCGTGAAAATCCATAATCCTAATAATCCTGTTTTTTCAGATAGGTTTGATGTTCAACCCATTATTAATGATAATAAATCAAAGGTTTCGTGTCACTGAATTAAAAAGACCTGATGCCCCACGTAGCCCATGACAAACAAAAGAACGGCCAAAATCAGAATTGAAAGTAGAATATTGAAAAACAGCGACCGGAACTCATGCTCGCCCTCGTCCCGAATCTCCCTTTCATATTTCACGAAGCGGAAAGCCGAAACGACAACAATGACAAGGGCGAGTGCCATCATCACCAGCCCGGCCGTTTTCGCCGCACTTGAAGGGTCCATATGCTCGCCATTGCCGCTGATACGTGCGAAATACCCCAGATAAATTTCAAATTTTTCGATCACGAATCCAAAAGCCATCACCCCGATGGCCAGCCTGATCCAGCTCAAAAATGTCCGCTCGTTGGCGGCATGGTCTGTGAAACGTTTGATCATGGATTGCATCTCCAACAATTATTGTAATGAAAAAATAATTATTATAAATACAAGAAACTTAAAAAAAATAAAAACGACAAATGCCATAGAATCGAAGTTCTTTCAATTTTTTCTTATTTTAAATCTTTATAAAAAAAATTATAAAGTTTTTTAAAGCACCTATTAAAAAAATTAACACTAACGGTCTTAAAAAATCATTGAGGCCTCTTTTAATCACACCCAAAAACAGTTAAAATATCAAATCAATCCCGTATCCAACGAAAATAATTACCAAAACAACAAAAGGCACGGTTATTGCTTTCCAATTAAAAAAAATAAATATGGAGCCCTCATGAATATGACGAACAATAAAGGATTTACATTGGCTGAAGTTATTATTGTTATCTTCTTTATTATCGTTTTGTCAGCAGTATCAATGCCGCTCGTCA
Organism: Desulforapulum autotrophicum; assembly: GCA_020723285.1. Classification (GTDB taxonomy): domain Bacteria; phylum Desulfobacterota; class Desulfobacteria; order Desulfobacterales; family Desulfolunaceae; genus DYJE01. Next base: position 233,698 of record DYJE01000001.1, read on the forward strand.
GTGATACTTTAGATCAGTATCAGTTTACAAACAGTATGAGACTGCTGCTGTCAACGATGAACAGAGCCAAGGGTGAAGCAGTAAATACCAGCTTCCCATGTTCCGTTCTTTTCACAACCGATGCAAATGGCCGTGTCAATTATACGGCGTTTGTCGATAACGGCAACGGCGGCGGAATAAGTGGCAATGGACTAAGAGACGGAACTGAACAGCTGATTTCAGATGGTCAGATGCCAAGAGGAGTCACCATCAATTCGGCATCAACGACTCTCCCGACCATCAATATCAGTGGCAATAACTGTCCGTTCACTCAGTTTAACTCTTTGGGTTTCCCCATTGGGTTTCAGGCTGGAGCATCTGCAATCTATTCAGGCAACATTCGAATGAACACGGTGATCAATGGAACTCTGCGGAGTAGGGAAATCCGACTGGGTATTGGAGGAAATCTTTTCATTAATCCCAACGTCCTTTAAAATAAAACTGAAAGCCAAGGAGCTTTAAACATGGTAAAGCACAGCATTTTTCACTCTATAAAAAACGAAAATGCTTACACTCTCATTGAGATATCGATGGCTATCTTCCTTGTTATAATAATCGGTGCCATTGTCACCGGTTCTTTCATTTCAGGCAATCACATCAAAGCCAAACAGGAAGGGGTTATCGAAGTTCAACAGAATATCCGGGTTGCTCTTCATTTAATGTCAAGAGAACTAAAAATGGCGGGTTATGAACCTGGAACAAACTGGAATCCAGGAACACTTAAAACGACCAATCAGGTTATTGATACTAACAACGATCAAACCGCGATTACTTTTTCATATGCCTTAGATACCGCAACTGATATAAACGCAGACGGCAACACCGACAATCCCGCGGACATTGACGGTGATGGAAATCTGGACAATGGCTTGATAGCCACTGTGACCTACAGCCTTCTACCCGACCCGAACAACGCCAATATTACCAGTTTAGCTCGAAATGTAGTTATCGGTGCAACAAATACAACTCAGTTTCTCGTTCCGAATATCAACAGTCTCACTTTTTCCTATTTTAATGATAATGGAGTGGGTGCAAGAGCCTGGGCTGCAGCACCAGCTGCTGCTCCTGCGTTTACATTGGCCGTTGGAATCACTGTCGTGACACAAAGCACCCGCCAGGAGTCAGACCTCAAACAACCAATTGACAATAAAATTTTTACCGATCCATGGACCGGTGTCGCATACGCTGAACCAGCCGACCGGTTTGTCCGCCGTATGTCATCAACCGTTGTCAATCTTCGCAATCTTTAACTATAAGGAGCGCCATTCGTGAAAACGTTACCATCGTTAAAAAACAACAATGGTTTCACGCTAATAGAAGCTGTAATCAGTATATTCGTCGTCAGTATCGGCCTCATGGCCATCACCAGGATGCAGATCGCCTCGATTCAGGGAAACGCCTTCGCAATGAACACGCTTCAAGCAACCGTTGAATCAACCGCTAACTCTGAATGGATCATGAGTAATAGTTTTAATAATGTACTCGGTGGGACTACTGTCCCCGTCACCTCCGCAGATGGTCGTTACCAGACAAACTGCACATATCAAAACATCACTCTTTTTAATAACGAAATATATCAGGTCATCACCATAACAACGACGTGGAATGAAAAAGGGCGGAATAAAACCCTTCAGACAACCATCACCAAACTTCCTGGGGAGGGGGCATGAAATCATATAATATCTCCAACCGAAAAAGCGACAATATGCTTGTCAATGAAAATGGAAACATTCTGATTGTTTGTGTCGTTCTTATTATGATTCTCACTTCTCTTGGTATTTATGCCCTGAACTCAACCAACACTGAACTCACCATGTCGGCGGCTGACAGGCGAGAAAACAGCAATTTCCAAAACGCGGAAACAGGTTTGAAATTTGCCATTGCAAATTTCAAACTGATTTACGAAAATACGGATTATAATGGCAACGTGTTATATACCGTTTCAAATAATTTAGGCTCAGGCGGGAATATTGGTTTCAATCCTGTTGCCCCTCCATGGGCTGCGGGTACCGGGCCTCTCACAGGAATCATTAATCCCTTAGGCCCGCCTGTCCTTACTGCTGCTCAAACGACACCGTTGAGGGACATGCCACTCAATACCGGCGCTATTATTTTTACATACACAGCAAACAATACACCGATCGCACTAATTGAAATCAGGGCCATTTTCCTGACGCCCACGAACAATAACGCTTTAACAGCACTCGCCAATTCCATACCGGCAGCTACCCACTTGACAGATGCCCCTGACGGATTTGATTCATCATTGTTCGACGGAAGGAATTACATCATTACATCCACAGGAATAAATTCCTCGGGTACTCTTTCAGGAACAACCTTGCAATCCGGAGTCAAGATAGCAGCCCAAAAAGACCAGGTTGCCCATCTGGCAGGGCTTTAATTATATACAGCATAAAAACCAGAATGATTGGAGGAGTTATGTATAAACATATTATAACACTATCAATGGCTGTTCTGCTTTGTTTGGTATCTGTGACCAAAACCATAGCAGACGATACGGCCATATACGGCATCTCGTCCGTGGTTATCGAACCCAACGTCATGATTCTTCTGGACAACTCCGGAAGTATGCAATCCAAGGACGTCCCGGGCGACCCCTATGCTCCTGCGTTTGATTACACATCTTACGTGGCGACTGGAAAAACAACCTACACCAAAGATGCTGTTTATTATTACAACAAAGGTTGGATCCGGCTGACCACAAACAAAGACAACATCACATGTTCCGCAATCCTGGCCGACCTTGTGGCTGTGGGCTACGCGACCTACAGTAATGGCCAGGGCATCAACACCAAATCTCTGGCCTGCGGGACAAACAAACCCACCATGCGCCTGGGCAACTTCCTGAACTACGAAAACAGCACACTGGCTGCAAAAAAATACCGTTTTGAAGTCGCCAAAGCATCTGTTGCAAAAATTCTGGATAATACATCAAACAAGCGTTTTGGGCTGATGCATTTCAACTCGAACAGCGAGGGAGGGTATGTCAAATACCCCTGCGGGTCAGACCGGTCTGTCATGTCCACCTATGTCAAAGGGATGATTATTGACAACTTCAACACAAACACCCCCCTTGCCGAAACCCTTTCTGAAATCGGCCGGTATTACGCGGGTCTTTCTAGCTGGTTCAATACAGGAGTCTCCTATACATCCCCCATTGAACACAGCTGTCAGAAAAACTATGTCATCATTGTAACGGACGGTGAACCCACTTCGGATACCAACAGTAAACTTTACAAAACACTTTATATAAACAACAAAGTCATCGGAGATTATTATATCGGGCCACTTGGAGAAGATGTGGATTTCAATACCTCTGGTTCTCTTGTCACATCCCTTCTGAACGACGTTGCATCATTTCTTTACAATGAAGATGTTCACACCATGGGAGTAGGCACTTCCTATGTCAAACAGAATATCATCACCCACACGATCGGCTTTACAACCAACAGTACCGCCAATGACCTCCTTGATCTCACCGCCTACTGTGGTGGAGGCGATTTTTACAGTGCGTCATCCAGCTCCGGGCTTGACGCGGCGCTTGAAGAGATTAACAACAAGATCGACGAAAGTAACGCCATTTTCCTCGCTCCGGCAGTTCCTGTGAACAGAACGACCCGAACCAGCCAGAGTGACTGGCTGTACCTCGCCTATTTCAGACCCCAGAACACCGGTGAATGGGTGGGCAACATCAAAAAATTCGCCATTGGCGATGATGGAAAAATATATGGTTCCGATGGATCCGGAAATGTCAACACCGGAAAGCCTGTCGTTGATGAATACGGCATGATTGACAACAACGCCTGCTCATTCTGGACTCAATTCTGCAATGATGGAAACGAAGTACTTAAAGGCGGCGTGGGATCTCTTCTGTCTGAAGTTGCCAGCGCTGACAGGGATATTTATTATTATACTGGTGGCACGGAAAAAGACCTGAGCAACAGTACAAACGCTTTCACAACGACCAACGCTTCTCTTTCCATTGCTGACACCGTCATAGAAAGTGTCAGAAAATTTATTGACACAACTGTTGTCAAATGGAAACTTGGCGCTGTCATCCATTCAGAACCGGCTATTGTTCATTATACTCAAAGCCAGTCCGTTATTTATGTCGGAGCCAACGACGGCATGCTTCATTGTTTTGATGACAACACAGGGCAGGAATTGTGGGGTTTCATACCACCAGGCCAGAAAACAAACATTGAAACAAAATTCACCGATGCCAACCATGATTATTATGTGGATGGGTCTCCCACCGTTTCCTACGGGGGTCTCATAACTGGAACTCATCTGTTCCAGCCCCAGTACCTGATCGTGGGCGAACGAAGGGGTGGAGACAATTATTACGTTCTGGACATTTCCGATTATAATCACCCCACCTGGAAATACCAGATTGAGTCGGATTACGTAACCGGGGAGGCACTGGGACAATCCTGGAGTAAACCAAGGGTCTGCACCATTGCCACCAACACAGAAACCGTGGCTGGCAAAGTTGTACCCCAGGCGTCATCCCTTCAAAAGGTGTTCATGATCGCAGGTGGATATGACGTCAATCAAGACCTTGACACACCTGCCGGCGCAGATTCCATGGGGAAAGCCATCTACACTGTTCAGATGGCCACCAAAGCCAAAGGCAAATTTGTGGTGACCGACCTGACAACTGATGACATCGTGGATAAATCGGGCTCCATAGGCTCCTACATGAAAAACTGCATCGTGGACATCAATGCCATCTCTCAGTACAGAATGTCCAGTGGTACTGAAATCACCACACGAGTATACGCCGGTGACCTTGGCGGCAAGGTATTCACATTTGCAGATGACCGAACTATTGAAAAGGGTAAAGTCAAGTACAGGGTTCCTGACGGAACTTTCCCCATGAAAAATTATCTATTTAATACGGGTGGGAAAGAGATTTTTTATGCCCCTGCCACAAGCAGAATAGAGAACTCATATGAAGAATGGGTTGTTTTCGGAACAGGCGACAGGGAAGACCCCTTGAACACAACAGAAGTCAATAGAATATATGTTGTTAAAAACACCTGGTTAAAAAGCCGACTGACAGAAAGCAACCTGGCAGACCTCACACAGAACCTCATCGAAGAAGGAACCGCTGATGAACAGAAAGCAACCGCTTCTGATATCGAATCAAAGGATGGATGGTATATCACTTTTTATGATCCTGGTGAAAAAATGATCAGTTCTCCGATTATCGTTCAGGATTATATTTTCTTCACGACCTACGTACCCTCATCCGGTTCCGTATCAGCTTCCGATCCATGTAAAAGCGTCGGAGCGGCAGGTGCCAGTTACCTTTGGGCCATTGATTTAAATACCGGTAAACCCGCTTATGATGTTGATTTAGACGGAAAAAAGAAAAAACCTGAAAGAAGATTCCAGGTTGCCACTATGGCACAACCCAAACTCATCGGTACGGATATGGTCAGCACACCGAGAACGATAAACATTCCGCAGAAAATAGCCTTTGACTATATTTTCTGGCGTCAACTCTAACAGATTCGAAAGGACAGGATCATGAACAAAAAAATAATGTATAAAGCAGCCCAGATCATCATGCTCATGGTATGTCTGGGTATCATGGGGTCTTCGGTCATGGCAGGTTCCAAACAGCCCTGGAAACTTGGAAAAGTCAACCTCAACGATCTGACTCCGGTGGAATTCGAGGGCCAGGCCACCTATATCAATCCCACTGACGGTTTTCTCGTGGTGGGACAGACCAAGGTTCCTGTGGTTGAAAACCAGTCCCTGAAAAGTGGCGAGTCGATCACCACCGTCATCGTCGATGAAAACGGCAACAGAATCCCCATGTCCCAGATCAAGGAATTCAATCGTGTGCTGGTCAACGGATACAAATCAAGAGCCGGTTTTCTTTTCGCGGAAAAAATTCAGAGGAAACCGTTGAAAGACGGAGATAAAAAAGGGGCAAGCTCTGTCCCGGAATAAATGATCAAACATCCAAGGGGCAGGACTCAATGCCCCTTGATCGACATCTGAGCCGTACAAATAAACAGGGCCGGTGATCATCACCGGCCCTGTTTTGTCAGTCAATGCATTCAATCTTTTTATAGCGGCATGATCTTGTCCATCATGGCATTCACCGCCGCAACAGACGGGCTTTCGTCGGGAAGATCCATGAGGGATTTCTTTTCCATGTCGAAATCAAGGAGCATGGGATCGTCGGGGATGATACCGATGATGGGGACTCCGATGGCACTGGCTTCGGCCATGAAGGCGTCGTTCAATTGTGCAGGGGCCCGGGTCACGATCATGCCTTTTTCACGGATGTCCAGCTTGAGGCCGCCGAGCATGTCGTGGATGCGTTTCAGGGCTCGGAGCCCCCTTAACGAATAGTCGGTGATTAAAAGGAGCATGTCCACCCTTCCGCTGGTCCGCCTACTCAGATGTTCCATGCCCGCTTCGTTGTCCACCACCAGATACGTGTAACTTTTGGAAAGCTGCTCTGAAAATCGGTTTAAAATATTGTTGACCATGCAGTAGCAGCCCGTGCCTTCCTGCCTTCCCATCACCAGAAGATCGAATTCCTTCCGCTCGATAAGCACCTGGTTCATCAGCATTTCCAGATAATTCACCTTGTCCATGCCCTGAGGCAATCCTTGGGGATCTTTCATGAAATCCTCGCGGATATCCCCCACGGTCTTGGTCACGTCAATGCCCATGGTCTCGCCGAGATTTGAATTGGGGTCCGCATCCACGGCCAGAATCGGGTTATGCGGTGATTTTGCCAGATAGCGGGTCACAAGACAGGCTGTGGTTGTTTTTCCGGTGCCGCCTTTTCCTGCGACGGCGATAACTCTTCCCATAACTCCCCTTTCATCCTGTTATTAAATGGAGAACATCAAATTCCCTGTTTCTGTTGTCTTGCCGCCCTCCGCTCATCCATACGCGCCTTCAGCCTGGGAAACAGGTTCAGATCCGTATGGGGCAGGAACAATGCGGCGATATAATGGTCCATGTAGGACGGTGTTTCCGAAAGTTCGAAATTGGTCATGGTTTTGGTCACTTCGCCCACGTCATTTCGCAGGCGGTTGGTGAGGGAGCTCATCTTGGCACCCATGAGGGAGCCGTTTCCGATAAACGTGACCTTATCTGCGTCGGTTTCAGGCAGAAAGCCGATGGTCATGGCCTTGTCGAGGTCGATGTAACTTCCGAACCCGCCGGCCAGAATAACCTGTTCGATATCCTGGATGGTCAGCCCCACTTCTTCGAGCAGGGTCTGGCAGCCGCTGTAAACAGCCCCCTTGGCCCTGATCAGGTTGTCGATATCCGGTTCCGTGAGGACCACATCACGGTCGATCTGAGTTTCATGGGCCCAGGTCACCACATATTCCCAGATGTCGTCGGTTTTCCGTATCCTGGATGTGCCGAGATCCCGGTTGAACTTGCCCCGGCTGTCGATAACCCCCGTTTCGAACATGGTGGCCACCATGGTGATAAGCCCGGAACCGCAGATCCCCTTGGGCCGGACGTTTCCGATGGTCATGATCATGGGTTCGTATGTCACAGGATCGATGGAAAAATCCTCGATGGCCCCTTTCGAAGCCCGCATGCCCAGCTTGATACCTCCGCCCTCAAAAGCGGGACCGGCCGAACAGGCGGTGCAGGCCAGCCAGTCCTTGTTGCCGATGACGATTTCCGCGTTGGTCCCGATATCGATGTACAACGTGAGTTTGTCGCTCCGGTACATGCCGGAACCCATGACACCCGACACAATGTCCCCGCCCACATAGCTTGAAACCTGGGGAAAGACCAGGGCGATGACATGGGGAGCCAGGTTGAGACCCAGACTTTCGGCGTTCAGCGGCGGATAGAGCGTGGAGGCCGGAACATACGGGGCTCTCCTTATATACCGGGGGTTCACGCCGAGGAAAAGCTGGGTCATGGTGGTGTTCCCGGCGATGGTGATGGAGTTGATGTCTTCGGGATTGACTTTAGACCGTTTGTCCAGTTTGTCCAGAACCCGGTTGATGGTATCCACAACCACCTGCCTCAGCCGTTCAAGGCCCCCTTCTTTTTCCGCGTACATGATCCGGCTGATCACGTCCTCGCCGTAGCTGATCTGACCGTTGAACTCCCCGTACTGGGCCACGGCCTCCCCGGTGATCAGGTTGACCAGCTGGCCGTAAATGGTGGTGGTACCGATGTCTAAGGCAATAGCATAGTTCCGGTCCGTGGTGTCTCCGGCCTGGACATTGATGATCCTGGATTTGCTGTCATCCCGAACCGGCCGCTCGATGACGGCGGTGATTTTGAAATCCTTTTCCCGCATGACGTCGGGGATTTTACGAATCACCGGCAGGGTAAGCTGGAGTTTCTTTTCATTGTGATGAAGCTTGAGATGGGTCACCAGCCGTGTGACATCCGAAATATTGTCCGAAGCCGACGGGGGTTCGAGCTCCACATACACCTTTTCCATGGGGGGCAGGAAAAGCCCCTGTTCCCTCAGCTGATTGAAATCCATTTCCTTGATTCGGGCGGTTTTCCTGGGGCTGCCCGCAGTGTTCAGGGCGCTGGCGTCCACCACCGATTCGGTGGGGATTCTCACCACAACGTCTCCCTCAACCTTGGACAGGCAAGCCAGTCTGTAGCCTTTTTCAAAATCCTCCTTTGAAAGCATGGACGAAACATCCCCCTTGATGTCTCCGCTTTCAACGATCACACGGCATTTGCCGCAAACCCCTTCACCGCCGCAGGACGCGTTTACATGAACGCCCGCGTCCATGGCCGCCCGGATCAGGGTTTCTCCGGAATCGATTTCCACGGCGGTATTGTGGGGAAGAAACGTGACTTTATGTTTACTCATGATATCTCCTCAAGAATGGATCATGGACATGACAAATCAGGGAAAAACCGATGTAAAGACGCAAAAAAGGCCTCATAACGGAATCCGGTCAATTTCTTTTTTATTCTGTTTTTGGGTCTGATAACAACGTTCAATCTCAACGAAGTGAAAATACTAAATTGATATGCTGTACGAATCAAGGAAAATACCCCGGCTTAGTTAAAAAACCTTGCAGACTTTCTTCAATGGATCGATACCGCACGTTCTTTCCATTTATGTCTTTGATAAAATCCCGGTTTTTTATATAATGATCTTTTTTTCATTTACTTGGATGAAAAGGGACTTATTTTATACATCCAACTCCGCCGGATGGGTATTCCCATGGTGAGCACACTGCGCAAACCAGGCAGGTAAAACGTTTTAACGGGCACGGAAAAGGTCATGAAGGCAAACAGCAAAGAAATCGATAAACGAAGAACGTTCGGCATCATCAGCCACCCGGACGCAGGTAAAACAACCCTGACGGAGAAACTCCTCCTGTTCGGAGGGGCCATTCAACAGGCCGGGGCCGTAAAAGCCCGGAAAAGCGACCGCCACACCACCAGCGACTGGATGGCCATCGAACAGGAACGCGGCATTTCCGTCACCTCGTCGGTGATGAAATTCAATTACAGGGATTATGAAATCAACCTTCTGGACACACCGGGCCATAAGGACTTTTCCGAAGATACCTACAGGGTTCTGACCGCCGTGGACAGCGCCATGATGATCATCGACAGCGCCAAAGGCGTTGAAAGCCAGACGGAAAAGCTCATGGAAGTGTGCAGGATGCGGAACACCCCCATCATGACCTTCATCAACAAACTGGACCGGGACGGCATGAATCCCCTGGACATTCTGGCCGACATCGAGGACAAGCTCCAGATCGAGTGCACGCCCCTTTCCTGGCCCATCGGTATGGGAAAACGATTCAAAGGAGTTTACAACCTTTATAAAAAAGAGCTTCATCTCTTCACACCGGGAACGTCCACACGGACCTCCGACGGCATCACCATCAGTGATCTCAACGATCCCACCCTGGATGAACACCTGGGCAGCCAGGCCGACGAACTGCGGGAAGACATTGAACTCATCGAAGGAGCCGCCGATCCGTTTGATCTGGCGTTATACCTCAAAGGCACCCAGTCCCCTGTTTTTTTCGGTAGTGCCGTGAACAATTTCGGGGTCAAGGAGCTCCTGGATTCTTTTGTAGAAATGGCCCCAAGTCCCATTCCCCGGATGACCCAGACCCGTGAGGTTTCTCCCTATGAAGATCCGTTCACAGGTTTTGTCTTCAAAATCCAGGCGAACATGGACCCGGCCCACCGGGACAGAATCGCCTTTTTCCGCATCTGTTCCGGGAAATTCACCAAAGGCATGAAAGTGCGGCACCACCGGCTCGGCAAGGAAATCGCCATTGCCAACGCCACCATTTTCATGGCCCAGGACAGAACCCACGTGGAAGAAGCCTACCCCGGCGACATCATCGGCATCCACAACCACGGAACCATCAAGATCGGCGACACGTTCAGCATCAAAGAAGAACTGAAGTTCACCGGCATCCCCAGTTTCGCGCCGGAACATTTCAAACGGGTGATCCTCAAAAACCCCCTGAAAACGAAACAGCTTCAGAAAGGGCTGGTTCAGCTGGCCGAAGAAGGCACGGTTCAGGTATTCAAGCCCTTGAGAGGGGGCCAGTTCATCCTGGGCGCTGTGGGAGAGCTTCAGTTCGAAGTCACCATGGCACGACTGAAAACCGAATACAGCGTGGACGCCATCTACGAACCTGTGGACTACGGCATCACCCGCTGGGTCACCTGCTCCAACCCGAAAACACTGGATGCCTTCAAGGAAAAGAACATGAACAACCTTGCCCTGGATTCCGAAGGGTACCTCAGTTATCTCACCACCAGTGAATGGCAACTCGGGTTCATCATGGAACAGAATCCGGACATCACCTTCCTTAAAACAAGGGAATTCAACTAATCGAAAACGGACAACGGACATGAGCAAAAAAATCAGAGAAATTCCGTACAACTATACATCAGCCGACGATGAACTGATCGTCAAGCACCTGTTCGGAGAAGAAGTCTGGAACGAACTAGAAAACCTGAGGACCAGACGGGTCACCGGCCGTTCCGCCAAACTCCTTCTGCGCCTCATGGGCGACATGTTCATTCTTCGAAGGAACCCGTTCCTGTACCAGGACCTGGTAGACAGCCTTCCCAAACGGCGGAAGTTCTTCACCGCCGCCGGTAACGACCTGTCCCTCATCGAAGGCACAGCCGCCGACCACGACGTGCACAAAATCACCCGAAAGTGCCGGAAATACCTGAAAAAGCTATCGGACGGCATCAACCACCACAGCCAGAAACGGCGTAGGATACGGAAAGTCATCGGGTCCATCATCGGCAACGAAAACATCATGTTCGATCCTTTCGCCCTGATCAGCCATTCGACAGACGCCACGGACTGGAGGTTGTACCTTCCCCTGGCCGTTCTTCGTCCCACCGAGGAACGCCAGATCGCACCGCTTTTGAAAGCCGTTGAAACACTCCGGCTTCATGTGATCCCCAGGGGCGCGGGCACAGGCCTTACCGGGGGAGCCGTTCCCGTGTCGCCCAACTGCGTGATGATCAACACGGAAAAACTGAACCACATCCTGGGCATTGAAACCCGATCCTTTGAAACCGAAGACGGAAGCACGGTTCCCATGAGCGTGCTTCACCTGGAATCCGGCGTCATCACCCAGAACGCCATGGAATTCGCCGCAAAGGAAGGTCTTGTTTTCGCCACCGATCCCACCAGTTCCTGGGCCTGCACCATCGGGGGAAACATCGCTGAAAACGCCGGTGGAAAAAAGGCCGTCATGTGGGGTACCGCCATCGACAACCTGATTTCCTATAAAATCGCCATGCCCGGAGGCCGCTGGTTCGAAGTCAAAAGGGACAGACACCCTTTGCGCAAGATCCTTCATACAGACACCGTAAGCTTCACTGTTTATGATGAAAAAGGGATCGAAGTAAGGACCATCACCCTCAAAGGTCATGAGATCCGTAAAGACAGCCTGGGCAAGGACATCACCAACAAGGCCCTCTCCGGACTTCCCGGCATCCAGAAGGAAGGCACGGACGGCGTGATCACCTCGGCCCGGTTCATTCTTTACAAGGAATACGAATTCAAAAAGACCTTCTGCCTGGAATTTTTCGGCAACGACATGGAAGAAGCCAGCCGGGTCATCGTTGAAATATCCAAGGAATTCGTGAACGAAGGGAAGGAAGCCCTCATCGCGCTGGAGCACTTTGACGACGAATACATGGCCGCCATCAATTACAAAGTCAAAGCCCCCCGGAAAGAAAGCCCCAAGGCCGCGCTCCTCATCGACATGGTGGGACACGCTCCGGAGCATATTGAAAACGGTGTGAAACGGCTTGAAAATCTTCTGGCCCCCTATACCAACACCCACGTTTTCGTGGCCAAAGACGAGGCCGAAGCCGAACGTTTCTGGCGTGACCGGAAAAAACTGGGTGCCATCGCCAAACGGACCAACGCCTTCAAACTTAACGAAGACATCGTTCTTCCCCTGGACGCCCTGGCGGAATTCACCCGGTTCGCCGATCTGTACAACATGGAGGAGGACCGCCACAATCAGGCCCAGTTCATCCATGACATCCTGGATTACCTGGAGCACGCGGAACCCCTGGAAGACAAGGAATGGCTGCTGGCCAGAATGCCCAAGGCCAAAGAGATCTGCTACAACGCCTTGACCGAGGTCGAGGCTGCGGCTCCGGAAACGCTGAAAAACGACGCCTGCTGCGGCAAACTCCTTTCGGATCTTGTGGTTTTCTTCCGGGGTTACGACCGGATTCTTTCGGAAATCCGCCAGATCTACCATGAAAACCGTGAACGACGCATCATCATCGCCACCCACATGCACGCCGGTGACGGCAACGTTCATGTGAACATCCCGGTTTTTTCAAACGATATGGACATGATGGCCCGGGCAGCCAAGACAGCCGATGCGGTCATGGACAAGGCCGTGGAGCTGAACGGCGTGGTGAGCGGTGAGCACGGAATCGGCATCACCAAGATGAAATACCTGGACCCCCGGCATGTCAGAGCCCTCAATGATTACCGTGAAGAAGTGGACCCCAAAGGCCTGATGAACCCCGGCCAGCTCAAAGACCCGGCCATTCACGAAAAAGTGTTCACGCCTTCTTTTAACCTTCTGGAACTGGAAGCCCGGATTCTTCAGCACAGCTCCCTGGAACAGCTGGCGGACAAAATCTCCACCTGCGTGCGCTGCGGAAAGTGCAAAATCGACTGCTGCACCTTCTATCCGCAGTCCAATATGTTCTACCACCCCAGAAACAAGAACCTCGCCATCGCCGCACTGATCGAGGCCATTTTGTACGATGTTCAGAGATCCCACTCCACACGTTTCAAACATCTGAAACAACTGGAAGAAATCGCGGATCACTGCACCCTTTGCCACAAATGCTACACCCCCTGCCCCGTTTCCATCGACACGGGCGAGGTGTCCATCCTGGAGCGGGACATTCTCGCGGCACGGAAATACAAGCACACGTCCCTGGCCACCCAGATGTCCCTCAGGTATCTGCAAAGCCAGAACAAAATCCTGAACGCGGCGTTCAGGAAAGGTGTGATCACCTTTGGCGGAAACGTTCAGCGGCTGGGGCATGAACTGACGCGGCCCGTTGCGGAAATCCCGCATATCAAGGACCTGTACGCCATGCAGATGCTCAAGTCTCCACTGCCCAGGCCGTCGAAAGATACGCTCAGGGATTTTCTGCCGGTGTACCAGAACAACCAGGCCATGGTGATCAATCCCCAGGGTGAAGCCGCAAAAACCGTGTTCTATTTCCCCGGTTGCGGCTCGGAACGCCTTTTTTCAGACATTTCCAAGGCGTCGATCTATATCCTTTTAAAAGCGGGAATCCAGGTGGTTCTGCCTCCGCCGTTCCTCTGCTGCGGCTATCCGCTGAAAGTGAACGCCAAGACGGACCCGTACAACCGGACCACCTTGAAAAACTCCATCATCTTCAGCCAGATCAAGGAGATGCTGAACTACATCACGTTCAGCGGTTGCCTGGTGAGCTGCGGAACATGCCGTGAAGCGTTGAGGGACATCGAAACGGAAAAGATCTTCGAATGCAGACTGGACGACATCAGCCATTTTGCGCTGGAAAACGGCCTTAACGTCAGCGGCGGCGGTGAGGCATTCTACCATGCGCCGTGCCACGACTCGTTCCAGGGAAAAGCCATGGAAACCTTGTCCGCCAAAGCCGGATACACCCCCACGGCCATACCCCACTGCTGCTCTGAGAGCGGGACCATGCCCATGTCCCGTCCGGATATCTCGAACGCCATGCTTGAGAGAAAACGGAACGCCATCATCGAGGCCAAAGGCGGGTCCAAAGGAGAACCGTCCGTGATCCTGACCAACTGCCCAGCCTGCATTCAGGGACTTGGTCGAAACCGCGACACCGGTATCATTCCCCGCCACATCGCCGTGGAACTGGCCATAAAGACCGGCGGTGAACTCTGGATGGACGAACTCGCGGGACTCATTAAAAACGCCGAAGCCATCACATTCTAAAAAAACACCCCGGTCACGATTCATTCGAAATCGAGACCGGGGCATTGACAATTTGATGTCATTTCATGAACCGGGAAAACTCCTGTCACGGCAAAACGGACGGGAGATTTTCCCTGATCTTTTTCACTAATCTTTTTCCCTGTTCAAAGTCCCCGCATGGCGTCACTTCGAAGGGCGTCGAGATTCCTGGTCTTCAGAATATCGTCCACGATCCGGACCATTTTGGCTTTATCCTTCTGAAGTTTTCCGCTCACGGGGAGGTAGTTTGATGCGTGGGAGCCGATAAAGGTCAGGTTGTCGATGTGGATATTCTCGAACATCACTTTCATTTCCCTTAAGGTTTCAAAGGGATCGGGAAGCTGGTATTCCCCGCTCTGGTAATGTTTGTAAAGAACGGTGTTGGGTACCGGTGTGTAGGTGAGCGCCGCGAGATAGCGGGGCCGCATGAGATTGGTGATGTCAGCAGTTAGAGCCGCGTGTTTCAAGGCCGCGTCCCCTCTTCCTGCGATACCCAGCAACACCATGGCGGAAAGGTTGATGTCCGCCGCAACCAGACTTTGCCCCGCCGCAAGCATCATGTCCCGTGTCACACCCTTGCCGATGGCGTCAAGCACATCGCCATCTCCGGATTCCACCCCGAGATACGCTTTGGTTAAACCCGCCGCCCTTAAAACCGCAAGATCCGAAGACCCTTTGTCCAGAGTGCTTTTCGGTCCCACATACATCCCCACATGACGCAGCGACGGAAACGTTCTGTACAGTTCTCCAAGGATTTCAAGAATCACGGGTGTTTCCATGGCAATGGCGTCACCGTCACAGAGAAACACCTTTTCAAGATCACCGTAATAATTGGCGGCCATGGCAATGTCTTCCATGATCTCGTTCAGCGGGCGGACTCGGTATTTTCTCTCCTTGTACATGCCGCAGAACGTGCAGCCGTTGTGGGAGCACCCCACCGTGCACTGGAGCAGGTAACTGTTCGCTTCGGAAAACGGCCTGTAGATCTGTCCTTCGTATCGCATGGTATCACATCCTTTCTGAGGCGGGGTTATAGAAATTGCTTATAACCCTGAAGGTATGGATGTCAAGACAAAACGACCACGACGTAACAGCCTTCCGGTATGGCGATAGCTCGTAGGTCGGGTTCCAAAACCCGACAAATGATCCGATC
>DYJE01000001.1:249508-677293 GCA_020723285.1 Desulforapulum autotrophicum
CCGGTATGGCGATAGCTCGTAGGTCGGGTTCCAAAACCCGACAAATGATCCGATCCTCAGAACAATCGACCGGTCGTTTCACAGTGATGTTCTTTTTATGACAGAGATTGCGTGAGCAATGGAAGGGCGTCGCATGACAAGGATGAGGCCAGTTGTCGGCTTTCGTACCGAAAGCCGACCTACGAGAAGGTGTCGGGAAACTCAAAGCAAACGACACTACGAAACAGCCCGCCGGTATGGCGATAGCTCGTAGGTCGGGTTCCAAAACCCGACAAATGACCCGATCCTCAGAACAATCGACCGGTCGTTTCACAGTGATGTTCTTTTTATGACGGAGATTGCGTGAGCAATGGAAGGGCGTCGCATGACAAGGATGGGGCCAGTTGTCGGCTTTCGTACCGAGAAGCCGACCTACGAGAGGGTATGGTGCGATCCCGGGCTTCCTGCCCGGGATCGACGGAATTCAATGAAATTTAAGGAACAAGACTGTCGTTAAAGTACTTCACCGTCAGCCTGAAATAATAGGGCGCTGTGTAACCCCAGTCCGCGTCGGGATTGGGGTTCAGAACGAAATTCGGACTGGTTCCCGTTCTCAGAAAATTGAAATCGGAGATCCTGAAGAACACCTTGCCGGACCATATGGAGCCGGTGGAGGATCCTCGGCCCACCCACAGAATCCTGTCACCGCTGCCGCTGACCGGCATGTGGTCGGTGGACATCAGAGAGAGGTTCACAAGTTCCGAAGCCAGACTCGTGTCGCCATCACTGCCCATGATGCCGTTGGGGCAGACATTGCTGCCGGTGGAGCACCACTCGGTGGACACATGGGGCATACCATTTTCGTTACTGGGAATGCCGTTGGAATTGGGCATGTATTCCCAGGTGTATTCCACAGGACTTCCGTTGGCGTACAGCTCGACACTGATGGTGTAATACCAGGTCAGATCACCGTTCACCAGGGGCTGCGACAGATCGAGACTGTACCAGTCTTCGTCGCCCTGGTAATCGATGTAGCCGGAAACCCAGGGCAATGAAACCACCACGGGGTTTGAACCGGCCTGTGTCGCACTCGCGGAATCCAGGTCGAAAACCGTGTCGTTATACTTGAACGTCCCGGTCTGAGTGTTTGGATAGGTGATGACCAGCGAAGAGGTAAAATCATCTTCATCGTTTTCATCGTGGTAGACTGTGGTGGTATTGTCTTTGGGACAGATCCCCGGCGCGGCAGCCACATCCGTCACATTCCAGCTCAGATGGAATTCCGCGTCTTCCCCGTTATCATCCTGGAAGTCGTACACTTTCACGTAATACACGCTGTCTGTACTGGACTCGGGAACCAGAAACGACGTTTTGAGATCCACGGTCCTTTGATCCTCACCGCTGTTGAACACGGTTTTCTCAAAAGAGTTGACCCCCGCTTTCGTGATTTTCATGGCGTACTGAACCAGGTCGGTATCGGGAATATCCAGATTGAACGAAAGAACCTGTTTCCGAGACGCATTGGCGGGTACGGTGACCATGTAATAATCCACGTCGGTCCGGTAGGCGATCTTACCGGTATGTTCCGCCGGTTCAGGCTGGGCCGTAAGGTCGATGGCATTGTGGTCAACATCGTTTCCGATGTGTCCGTCACCGTGGACAACACTTTCATCGGCATCGGCAATCCCCGTAACGTCAACATCCGCCGTGTAAGGCGCGGACTCTGAGACATCCGCACCGGACGCGGCCCGGACCACCAGGAAGTAAAGTCTCGACGTATCCAGCTTCATGGCCACCTGATACGTGCCATCGCCTAAGGGGCCGCCATCGTAATCATGAGAAAAATCCACGATTTCAGAGGTCAGATCAAGGCCGGTCAGGATTTCCGTGAACGAACGGAGTTCAAGACGGTAGGCGAGATCGGAATCGCTTGAAAACGTCAGGTCCAGAATCTTGATGTCGCCGGGAACACTGGAATCGATTTCGTAGATATCCTCATCTTCAAAATAATCGATGGCGGCGTTCTGGAACATGCCATCGCCCATGGCTGTGGCGTCAAGGGGTGAGTCGTTATCCATGATTTCTGAAGCTACAACCTGATCGACACTGATGGTGTAGAAAGACGAGGTGTCGAATTCGTCCTTGCCGTCTTCCGTGACCACGGCGATGTATTCACCGGCAGGAAGGTAATGCATCAGATGGCTTTCCGTGAGGGTTCCCATTTTCCGGATTTCCACAATATCCCCGTCTCCGTTGTAAAGCGTGATGTTCAGACGAACCGCCGAACCCTGAAGCCGGTCAAAATCGACAAAGATATCGTAAACCCCGTCAACGGTGGCCGTGACGCGGAAACAGTCCCCGTCGTCTTCGGAGTCGATGGAATCCCTTGCCGCGTCGCCGTTCATCACAAGGTCCACGGCTGTTGCAAAACTTCCGTTGCCGTCGGGCAGTCCCTTGTAATAGGCCGAAATGTAATACGGCCGGTTTTTCCCCGAATCGTCGTCCATCAGATCACGGACGTGAACATACAGATCCTTGGGCTCGTCGATGGGCACATCCACCTTGACGGTCACCGAAACCCGGCTGTCCACCGGGGCGTGATCTCCGGCAATCATCACCAGTTCGCCGTTTTCGTTTTTTTCATAAACATGGACCAAAAGGTCCACATCGGAGCGTGAGGTGTCGCTGGTGCATTTGATTTGTAAGATTCTGTCACGTTCGTTGGCACGGACATGGTAAAGGTCCACTTCAGCCACTTCAGATATTTCGCCTTGTATACGTTTTGCCGACACGGTATCTCCGCTTCCGATTTCCAGTTCCACCACGTTCGACGAAGTCGACGGGCCGTCACTGGAACAGGCGGCGAGCCACAGTGCCATGATCATCACAATTATTTTTTTCATAGGTTCACCTGATCATCGGTTATTTGGGTTAATCTCATATGTGTATTTTTCATATCGAGTCACAGCGCTTCAAAACTGTCCACAATGACAGTCCGGTTCGCCGTATCGTTGAAGTTCACCTCGATATCGGCCACCCGGTACACCGGATTGGATTCGGGCATGTCCTCGGGCACTTCCGCAATAAAGAAACGGATCACGTTCACTCCACGGGCCCTTCCGTCAGCGGCCAGAGTGTTCATGATGTCGATATTGGAAATATCGAAGGAGATCTGACGTCGCCGGGACTGGTTTTCCGTTCCCTGGTTCAGATCGATCAAGCCCAGATCCCTGATGTCATAATTGTAGCTGTACCGAGCGCGGATTTTCGAATCGTTCACCTTGACGTTGGTATGCCGCTGGACTTCAAGCCAGTCCGGCGTTCCGTCGTAATCCGAATCGTTGATGTACTGCTGCTCCAGGGGATTGGTGCCCATCATGAACTCGATGCCGTCGGGAATGCCGTCACGGTCCGTGTCCGGGTTGTTGTACCGTGTGCCTTTGATGACCTCTTCACAGTCCGTCATGCCGTCACGGTCCCTATCGAAAGTCTCGGCACCGTCGGGGCACCCGCTGTCCCTGGGATCATTTGGATCCAGGGCATTATCGAGGGTGCTCATCTTCCGTTCGAAATAATCGGACAGCCCGTCACCGTCCGTATCCCGCATGGTGGGATCCGTGGCCTGGCCCACCTCGTCCGGATCGATACGCCCGTTGTGGTTGAAGTCCACGTCCAGTTCCTCTTCATCGGTCAGGCCGTCCCCGTCGCTGTCCACATCCACGATTTCGTTACCCGGCCTGACATTCAGGTTGCAGGCGATGATGAACTTCATCTGGTATTCCACCGTGAGACGCATGTCCACGATGTTGATGAAGTCGATGTCCCTCGCTGAACTGAACTCCGTATAAATACCGTTTCCGGCATTGGCCATGTTGGTCATGAGGTTCACCACGGTGTTGTAGTCCGCCTGGTTTCCCTGAAGCAAGGTGGACAGGAAGAAGGTGTGGAAATTGAAAAGGGCCACGCCCTGCTCTTCTTCCAGATTCTCCTGCATATCGTCCAGCGCGTTGTAGATCTGGTTGATCACCACCGAACCGCCGGGATCGGGCATGCCGTCGCTGAAGAAAAGCACGATGCATTTCATCCGGGCGATGTTGGCGCTCTGGGCCGCATCATTCCTCATGCTGGCGATTTCAGCGATGAAATGCTGCTCCGCCGTCTGGATGGCGTTCTGGTAGTTGGTAAGGGAGGTGTTGTTGTAACCGTAAAGAACGTTCCGCAACGTGTCGAGGTCGCGGGTGAATCCTCCGGTGGTTCCTCTCACGGTGTTGTTCCACAAAAGCACATCGAATTCCACACTTTCGTTGTCGATGTATTCCTGAATGAAATTCCAGGCCGCGTCGATCCGAATGTGGTTCGGATCCGAACCGGCCATACTGCCTGAGCAGTCGATGGCCAGCACGATGCGGATGGGAAAGTTGATCACATCGGGGTTTTCAGTCAGAAAATCCCCTTTGAGTCGCACCTTGCTCCGGCTCTGGGCCCGTTCCAGTTCCGGATTCGAACACCCGGTCACCAGAACTGTGGACATCACGAACAAACCTGTGAAGAACACCATCAAGGACTTACGCATCACACGCATCTCCCCTGCCGTCACCGTCGGAATCGGCCTGGCTGTCGTTATCATCGGACGGGCAGTTGTCGCAGGCATCGCCTATGCCGTCGCCGTCTGCATCGGTGTTGTTTTTGCTCTTACATCTAGGACAGAGGTCGACCTCGTTATCGAACCCGTCGCTGTCCGAATCGTTGCAGCCGGCAAGATCCGCGTTGGCCACCAGGGGACAGGGATCGACGCTGTCCGGGGTTCCGTCACCGTCGTCATCATCGTCACAGACATCACCCTCCCCGTCGTTATCCGTATCAAGCTGATCGATATTCGGGGCATGAGAGCAATTGTCCGTGGCGTTCACCAGATGGGGCCTGACCAGTTCGGGGATATTGTCTTCATTCATATCCGCATAGGCATCACCGTCAATATCATCGTCGCAGGCATCACCGATTCCGTCACCATCGGTGTCCGCCTGATCCACATTGGTGACGGTGGGACAGTTGTCGCAGGCGTTGCCCAGATCGTCCCCGTCACCGTTGCTCTGGTCGTTGGGGATCAGGATGCAGTTGTCAAGACCGTCCATGGTGCCGTCATCGTCGTTGTCGTCAGACACATAGGCCAGGGGGCCCAGGTTGTAGAAAACAAGGATGACGATCCCTCCGGCACCACCGCCGCCAGCACCGCCCGAAGGAGGCGCGCCGCAGCCGATCTCGTCGCATTCGTCCCAGTAGGCTCCGGGATCGATATCGGCGGCGTTGATCAGGCTCGCTTTGTAGCTGACGATGATCCCGGTCAGCATCAACATAAAAACCAGGAATAGTTTTTTCATATCATCTCCACTCTCTCACGTTATGGTTGTTGTCCCCCCGTTATAGCCTCTATATCTGAAATACCTTTCATCTACCGTGAGATGAAAAGGTACAGTTTCCTGCTCACAGTGGAATAGGATCCCACAATGACCCGCCCTCGGGCGTCGACCCACAAATGGTTGTATTTCCCGATGTAATAGGTGTCGTGAAGACCCGGTTCAATGCCCTGGGGACTGGTGATGTTGCTGAGACCCACATCTTCGGGAACGATGAGGTCTACGGACCACAATCCGCCGTCATCCCTTCGGGACACTTTCACCCGGCTGAAGAAACGGTTTTCCGTAAAATTCATCTCGTCGAAGTAAGCGGCCACGGGCCGGTTTCGGGAATCCAGGGCAAAACCCGCGAAACGTCCGCAGATGGTGTTGTAGTTCATGAACTCCGTATGCCATTCCCTTTGGATGATGTCGTCGCCGTTTTCATCCACGCCGGTGACCACGTCCACCTGTTCGGCGTACTTGATCACAAAAGGGAGTTCCTCATCGGTGTCGATGAAATCGGGCAGGTCTTTTACCGCGTACACCACGGCGAGACGTCCGTCGGTCATCACGGCTCCTTTGATGTCCGCCACGTCGATACCGCTTTCGATGTATTCGCTTGGCCAGGATACCGTGCCGTTTTCGGCCACAACCCGCCGGGCCACCCTGAGCCCCCGGTCCTGAGCCGTGCCGTTGACGCTGTTGTCATGGGAATAGAACACCACGGGATTGCCGTCAGCGTCGAGAACCAGATCGTTAAACGCCCCGCTGGCGCTCTGCTGGCCCGAGGCGTTGTTCTGGTAGGCGTTGCCCTGGACCTTCTCCTCACGGCCGATCATGTCCTGGACGCTGCCGTTCACAAAGGCGTTGACAGGATGGGTGATGAAATTCAGGTCCGGGTACTCGTAGTTGTAGGAATCCACCCCTTCGTAACAGAACTGGAAACTTAAAAACACGTTGCCGTCATCGTCGCCCCTGACACAGAGGTTGCCCTGGGCCAGACCGTCGACAAACACGGGATTCCGCTCAACATACCCGTAAGCCCCGATCTCGATACGCCAGGAGTCCGCACCGTCACGGACCGCCACCATCACATCCCCCTGGTTGTTCAGGTCCGCACCGGGAACGATGACGGACTGTTTGAAAGCAGAGTAGGCCACCACGGGTTTTCCCCCGGCTATGGCGATGGAAATTTCAGCGATGTTCCGGGGATCTTCTGTTAGAAGGGTCACGGTTTCATCGGTGGTGTTGGCCGTATTGAGATAATACATGTCGTCCGCCGGGAAGGCCCTGTACATCAGGCAATAGGGATGGATTTCCACCGTTGCCGGATCGGAGTTCGGCGCGAAATAAGCGATGTGGACGATGCCCTGATCAAAGGTCATGGCGATCCGAGGATCGATGTAGGGGTCTTCCCCCTCTTCCGTTTCAACGGTCGCAAGATCCAGGACGGAATTGATGTCCCAGCTCACGCTGTCGGGAATGGTGGTGTCCCTGCTGAACGTCTTGCCATTGTCATCGGAGCAGCCGGAAACAAGAAACATCACAGCGGCAAGAAGAACGAACCCTGTCCGTTTCACGCTGACTGCAAACCTTCTGTTCTTATTTACGGCTGAACCCATGGTACATGTCCCTGGCCACCGGATGAATCCGGCGGTTCGATTCCGAAAGATTGAGGTTTCCCGGAAGGGTCTTGTATATCGCGTCCGCTTCCGTGTCGTGATGGTAATGTTTCAACAATGCCGCAAGGTTGATCAGGGCATCGGTGTCTTCGGGATTTTCCGCGAGAACATCCTTGAAGGCCTGACGCGCCGCGATGTCGTCTCCGATGTAGAGATCCGCAACGCCGATCAGCTTGTCCGCCCGGATTTTCAGTGATTTGCCCTTGCCAAGCTCCACGGCCTTGAACGCCAGCAGACGGGCCTGGGGATAGTCGCCCCGTTCGGCATAAAGATCGGCGAGGTTCATCATCAGCTCGGGATTTTTCCTGTCGTGGAACATTGTATAGTGAGCCTGGTTCAATTCCTCGTCTTTCAGGAACTGCTCTGCGATTTCAGAGCCTTCGGTCTTGCCGCCGAAATTCCCGGCGGTTTTCCGGGTTCCGCTGTAAAGTCCTGCGATTTCCGAATGGAGGAGGCCCCATTTCTCCGCCTGGGTTTTCCCTGTCGTCAGATATTGCTCCCCTTTGGTCATGTAACTCGCGGCCTGATCGTCCACCAGTTTTCTGTACTGGTCTTTCTGTTCGTCGGACAGGCCTTCGGGAAGAGGTGAATTTTTAAGAAATACGGAAAACTCCTTGTTGATCTCGTAGGCGAAATAGCAGGCCTTGAGCACATATTCCGGGCTCTGGCAGGCGATTACCGAGGCGTAGCCGCTTTCCAGGTTTTCCAGGAGCTTCGCTTTTTCCGCCACAACGGCGTCGTCGATGACGCCTGAAAGACGGGTTTTCATGTAGGTGTCATAGGACCCCTGAACCGCGTTGAACGTCATGGCCGCATAGGCTTCCGCCATGTCCGGATCCTGCTTCACATAACCGGGTTTGAATTCCTTGATGGCGTCTTTGCGGTATGACAGGGCTTCCTTGTAATCCCCCTTTTCCCGTGCGTATTCCGCGGCAAGGGATAAAGCCCTCACACGTTCGGAAGGCTGCATTTCACCCAGTCCCTTTATAAGAACGTCCACGGCCCTTGATACATCCCCTGATTTTTTGGCGCATTCATAGATGCCGAACATGACCTCGGTCCGTCCCGGTGTTTTTTTCGGGGTTCGGTCAAGCACCATCATGAAATCTTCGGCGGCCAGACGGTTCTGCCCCATGGATTTCCGGATCTCCGCAGCCTGCCGGATGAACTCGGGCGTTTTGGCGTGTTTGGGAAGTCTGCGAGCGAATTCTTCCAGATACCGTGCCGTCACGCGGTACTGTGACGCAGACACCGAGCAGTCGATCATGATGGCCAGAACGTCGGCGGAATGCTCCGATTCGGGATAGTACTTGATCAGCTTGTAACCGGCGGAAAACACGGTATCCAGCTTGCCCTTGTCCTTGCTGGACACGATAAGGGCGTGAAGGGCCTGTTCTCCAAGGCCGGTTTCCTTGTTCTTCTCAACCACGTCCTCGATGCTCTGTTTCCCTAGTTCCCAGTCGTTCATGGCGTCGATGGTGAGGTTTGACACAATGCGTGATTCCGAGGCCTTGATCACATCCGCCACATCTTTCCGCACTTTTTCAGGGAAACGGGTGTCCTGCACCACTTTGCGCCCGAATTCAACCAGCCCGGAGAAATCCTCTTTCAGATGGTAGGCGTCGAGGGTTAAATGTACGGCGGATTCGGCGGCTTTGCCCTGGGTGTATTTGGCGATGAAATCCCCGAATTCCTTGATGGCGTCGTCGTATTTTCCGTCGTCATAGGCGATCCAGGCGACGTTGAACAGAATGTCCGGGACTCTGGGCGAGGTCGGGTTTTCCTTGACAAACAGATTGCCGTTTTCTTTCAGGCCCGACCGGGCATAGGCGACATCGTAGTAGTTCAGGTCGTCTTTTTTCTTCAAAGCGTTGTAATAGGAGATCACCACACTGTCCAGGAGTTCCTTTCTGTCGGGAACGTCACTGTCCTCTTTCTTGACATCTTTGACCGGTATCGCCGCTGTTTTCGTGTCTGTTTCATTGCCTTTTTCCTTGCCGATTTCTTTGGCGGCTTCGACCGGTTCCGGCTTCACAGGCTGGGCAATTCGGGCGATAAGACGTTCATACTGTTTGCCCGCTTCAAGGAAACGGTTTGAAGCGAACAGCGCTTCAGCGTAGTTTGACAGCATATCCGTATACACCGGGCTGTTCTCGAAGAAATCCAGATAGACTTTGTAGGCGTCTGCGGCGATTCGGTAACTGTCCGTGGATTTGTCGTTCCGCGCCCGGGTGTGAAGGTGGGTCACGATGTTCCGGGCGTAAGCCTCGTAATCCTTGAGATCCGCCGCCTTTTCCTCATCTTTCACATGGATGGTGTATTTTTCCTTCGTGAGAGCCCTGACGATGATCTCCACATCCTTGTCTGCGTTTTTGTAGTCCGACAGGGCCTGGACGCATTCCACGATATTTCTTGCATATTCCAGCAACTGATCCTCGTCATGGCGAAGAGAGGCCAGGGTCCTGAATATTTCCACGCCATGGCGGTATTTTTTCTTGGCCATGTACCGTGACCCCAGTTTTTCGAGAACATAGGCGTACACCTGCCGCGACCAGCTGTATTTTTTAAAATAGGCCAGCGCCGCTTCGGGCGAATGGTCCTTGTAGACTTCGGGGTAGCAGTAGGCCATGTCCACCAGGGATTCCAGTTTGATGTCCACCCGTTTGTACGTGTCCACGTCGATTTCCTGGCCCGGTTCGCTGGTGGCCACCGACTGTTCGAACAGGCTGATGGCCTTCTCGAAATCCCGGTTGTTCACATGGCTCCAGGCCAGTTTATACCGGGCGATGACAATGGCGGAGCTTGTTGGATAATCCAGCACCTTGGTGTAATGGCGGATGGCCATGGTAAGGTCCTGCTTGCTGATGAAATGATCGCCCAGAAGCAGGTAACTTTCAGGGGTGTACGGGCTCTGGGGGTATTTTTTGATGATGTCCCGGTAATGGGACACCATTTCGGGAATCTGGTTCAGTTCACGGTATTCGTGGGCCAGAAAAAAATGAATCTTGTCTCGTGACGGGTAATCTGGAAAATCGTTCAAGATCCGGAGATAGGTTTCAATAGCCTGATTTTTGAGGGTGTTGGCTTCCAGACTGTCCAGAGCTTCCGAGCCCTGGCTTACCCCTTCGTTCTTGCGGATGATGAAGACGATCCGCGCTTTTTCGATGTAGAGTTCGGAGAGTCTCAGATAAAGTTCGGGTAGGTAGGGCATGTTCCTGGACTTGTCGATGAGCATCTTGGTGTTGCCGATGGCCAGCTCCACCTTGGTTTTATCCTGTTTCAGTTTTTCAACGAGTTTCTGCTGCTCTTTCTTTTTGTCCTTGCGCTCGTATTCGTAGCGCGTCTCCTTTTTCTGTTCCGTTTTTTCCGGGGCTTTTTCCGTTTCGGCGGCAAAGCACGGGAACGACCACGCGAGAAATATCGCGGCTGTCAACATCAAGGATAAGGTCCGTCGTATCTTCATTTGAAAAATATATCCCATTCTTCCATGCACGCGCATTTGTCTTCAAGAACGACCTTGTAGGTGTTCAGCTCGTCGGTCCAGAATTCGTCCTGAAACGGATAGACGGCGCTGTAATGTTTGGCCGCCTGCCGTCTGGTGCTGGTTTTATCCTCGTCTTTCCTATAATGGTACTGGTACACACGCTGGTACATGTCGAGGCCGACTTCATAGGCCATGAGATCGGTTTTCTCCTCGTATTCCAGAAGCTCGTTGGCCAGGATTTCAAAACGGTCGCGCATGAGCAGCCGGAACTCCCGGTTGGCTTTTTCCATCTCAAGATTGTAGATCCGCTGAAGATAGGCTTTGAGCTGCGGGTCTTTGAGGGTTTCCACCTGTTTTTTCTCTTTGTCGACCAGGCGGAGGAAACGCCATGCGTCGTCAACCTTCTTCTGGCCCAGAAGCGCCAGAAGCAAGGGTCTGTTTTCCGTGAAATCTTTCCGGGTGTAGATATTGTCAAGGGCCTCCCTGTAATGCGCCCTGAACTCGTCGATGACGGACAGTGCCCGCTGGTAATGGCAGACGTCTTTGTAAATAAAGGATTTCAGGAGGAAATATTCCGGGGTGAAATAGTTGCTGTAAACCGGGGCTTTGAACGAATAGAGAAGGCCCATGGCTTTCTCCGGCTGGTTCAGCCGATACTGAACCCAGGACCGTTCCAGGAGATTTTGCGCCTGATACACGATATTGTCGCTGATCTTCATGTAAAGGTCGTCGGCGGCCTGATACTCCTTCTTTTCATACAGCAGCCGGGCCAGGGTTTTCCTCACGTCGTTTTTCAGGTCCTCTCCCTTGAACGACGCGGCTTCGATTATTTTCAGGGTTTCGATGGCCGAATCAATTTTATCCCGGCTTACATCGTACAGCGCTTTCTGGAACAGGAACTCGTAATGGTAGTACGTGTCTTTCCGGATCTGGTTGAAATGCTGGTTGCCCCAGTCGTCAAACCCGTTTTCCCAGTCGAACACGCCCTGGTGGAAATGGATGAAATCATTCAGTTTGTCATCCACGAAACCGAATTCCTGGTCACAGATGGATTTCAAAACGACCAGATCCCGGTCGTAAGGAAGGGTCCGTGTGATCTCCTCGAAAATCTCCAGGGAATAGTTGACGATCTGGACATCGGGTTTCCGGGTGATCAGACGGGACAGGGTGTCCACCGCCGCGTGGGTCAGACCCATCTTCCGGAACGAGACTCCTAAAAAGAACTCGGCCCAGTCGTATTCATCGGCTGTGAATGAATTTTTGGAGATATAGTCGAAAAACAGGGGGGCCGCTTTCTCAAAATTGTCCCTGGCAAAAGTTTTGTAAGCTTTATCGAAAATTTCCGGATGCACGGTTTCAAGGGGTTTTTCCGTATCCTCTTTTTTTTCGGACGAAGCTTCGTCAACAAATGGCTGGACCGCTTCTTCGGATTTCGTCTCTTGTGAAGCGGAGTTCACCGGAGCAGCGGCTTTGCTATCCGCAGCGACAGGAGCCTTGACAACCGCTGTGGTGGCCGGCTTCACAGATTCAACGGCCTTTTCAGCGCAAAACGCGGAAGCGCCGATAAAGGCGGCTGTGAGAATGGCGATCAGTATGGCGGATATTCTAACGCTCATGGTCATTTGTCTTTCAGGTATCCGTTGAGGATGTTCAGGGTTTCATCCGAATACGAAGGGCGGGCTCCAAGGTTGAAACCGTAACCCACGTTGACGCCGAACCACATGTTGTTCACCACCTCGTCCCCACGGTAGGTGATAAAATCGCGCACCTCGAAAGCCAGGTTCATTTTCTGGTTGAGAAAGTACTTGATACCCGCGCCCATGCTTAAAATCAGTGCCGCTTCATCCTTGCCTTCGGTGATGCCGTCGGAGTGGTTAACGGTGTAGAAATCAATGCCGCCTCCGGCCAGGAAGTAAGTTTCATGGTTCACCACCGTCTTGTTCAGCACCGCGTCCTTGCCGTAAAACGGCCGGATCACCAGATGGGTCAGGAGCTGGAACTTGGGTTCGTAATATTTCACCGGGGCTGCGCCAAAGTCTTTGAGGAGATCTTCGAGGATGTTTTTTTCCGTGTTGAAATCGGCGTAAATACGCGCCACTTCCCAGGACAGGCGGTCGTCGAAGTGAAAGGTGTAGGCCATGCCGACGGGAAACACATGGTAAAAATCGTCGCTGGCGATGTAGCCTGTTGAAAACGCCAGTTCATGGTATTTGTGAAACATCTTTTCCTGAACGGCGAAGACGTTTTCCTCGCCTTTCACATTGTCCGCCGAAACCACCGGGGCGCATAAAAAGATCAGAATCAGTGCATACAGAAGGACATGGGTTCGTCGCATCATCAAAAGGCTCCTTAAAAACCGGTGACGTCGAAAACAAAGGGATAGGAAACAATAACGTCCGCACCCTGGGGTTGAGGGAATTTCCAGCCTTTGATGGCCGAAATGATGCAGGCGTGGATCTGACTGGATTTCACGGTGGAGGATTTGATTTTCACGTCACCCACACCGCCGCTCTGGAGAATGGTCCATTCGAATTCCACACGACCCATGAGGCTGGGATCGCTCACCAGGGCCGACTCATAGCACCCGTTGATTTCATCCATATGGTCGTTGATGACCTTGGCCACGGCTTCGCGGCTGATGCCACCGCCACTGGCCCGGACTTTTTTGGCCACCGGCGCGGCCACCACGGCCTTTACGGCACGTTTACCGGCTTTACCGGATTCCATGGCCGCCACGGAACCTTTTCCGCCGATGCCTGCGCTTCTGTAAACACCGGCCCCGCCTTTGTTGTTGATCACGCCGCCCGATGAAATGGCGATCTTGCTGTCTCCCAGGCTGCCCACGATACCGCCCAGTTTCACGTTGGCTTCATTGCCTCGCCGGCTGGTCACGGCGTCCATGTTGGTCACCGAGGCCAGGGCTTCGTTGGGTGCGATGCTGATGCCGGTTTTCTTGCCCAGGGCCGCAAGCAGTCCGACCTGGTTCACGTTCTTGTTCACCACGTTCCCGGCTTTGCCTGAACCGGTATCCGCCGGTTCAGAGCTCCGGGTTTCCACCTTCGGGCTTGACTGCTCTCGGGCCGCCGTTTTCAGGGTTTCTTTGGGTTCTTCTTTTTTCGCGAGTTCCTGTTTCACGGTTTTTTCAGGGTTGATCACAGGCGAAGGAAGAACGGGTTTGGGTTTCGGCAGGGGTTTCACCGGTTTTTTAATGTCTTCGGTATCCACTTTCACAAAAAAGGTTTCGGGATTCTTGAATTCCGATTTGTCCGGAAGTTTCACGGAATATGAAAACACGATGAGAAAGATCAGGTGGAAGATAAACGCCCGTGAACCGTACTTGAACGCCTGGGATTTCAATACTTTTTGATGCAGGGGAACCACCGGGGCGGCCGGGTCCAGGGTGACCGGGTCCGGAGCCAGTACGCTTTTCCGGATCACGTAATCGTAATACCCGTCGGAGAGGTTCAATTCACCGCGAACGGGCAGAAGGGATGTGTAAACGGACGATCCGGAACCAAGCCCCTTGGGTTTCGACCCCATGTCCGCCTTGAGTTCCTTGTCTCCGGCTTTGTTGATGGTTCCAAGGAGCTTTTCGGTGAAGTAAATCCGGGTTCCCTGGGTTTCACTGTGGTGAACTCGGCAGAACGTTTCCTTGCCGTCCACCATCATGTGGTCCGTTTCGTTCTTCAGATGGGCGATGGAAACCAGGTTCCCGCCTTTGAATTTGATGATCTGGAGCACGTTATCTCCAGCGGTTTTATCCTTAGATGCCCCATCGTTCTTGGACAGGATGTCACGAAGGCGGAACCGAGCTTCGCAATCGTCCTCGTCTTCATCCTCATCATCCACCGCCGATGCAAAAAAACCTGAGGGGAACGAATTCAATTCTTTTTTTGAAGGTTTAGCGGCTTCAACCTCCACCTTTCTTTTGTCAGGTTCGGGTCTTTGGTCCTGGCATTCTTTTTCAGACGGCTTCACATCGAGCGGCTGCTCGTCTTCCAGGGTTTGAGGCTGAACAACAGGAGTTTCCGGTTTTGTTTCAGAGACAAGCCCATAAGGCGAAGGGCGTTTGACCGTTTCACCGGGCTCATTCATTCTTACAGGCTCTTCAGGTTTCTGGATCACCGGCTGAACAGCGGGTCTGAACCGGTCGGTCACTTCATCCCTGGAACGAGACGCAACGTTCGCAGCGGCTGTGACAGACTGAGGCTTCTCTGTTTTCTCTTCAGGCTTTACACCGGTTTGATGGGTGAGAAGTTCTTCAATGCTGTCGAAATCCAGGTCGTCGTATTGATCCATCAAGGTGAGAAGATTACGGACGATGGCCGGTTGCGGTTCTTCCTTGATCTCCGGTTTCGCTTTCTCCTGCTGAACTTTGAGCGGTTTTGAAACACTGGCCGTCGGGACCGTTTCAGCGGCTTTTTTGGCCATGGCCGGAACAGTCACCGTGTCCATGGGAGCAAGCTTCGGAATGATCGGCTCGTCGGTATTCATGGCGGTCATCTTCTTCAGTTTGGCCTTGACGGTGTAACGTCCGATCTTGACCACGTCAAACGATCCCACGGCGCTTTCCGACACGTCACGGTTGTTGACGGTGAGACCGCCGGGCCGGCCCAGGTTCACCACCCGGATACGGCCGTTATGAATGATGAATTCCGCCTGGATGTCGTCCAGATCCGGATCGTCCAGAACGAGATCGGCAAAGGCCGAACCGCCCACTTTCACCGATGAGCTGTCAAAACAGTCCCAGCCCAGATAGGTTTCACCTAAAAAGATGTAAAACTGGGACACAAATCCGGCAACCGCGGGTGTCATGGTCGTTCTGTCCATTTCATTTCGTTCGATCATCATGTCTCTCATGGTCATTCACCCTAAAATGTATGGGCTGTTCAGCCGTTTAAAGCTTTTAGTGTTTCACCGGCCCTTTGACTGCGTCCGGTTTTTCATCGATTTTGCGGATGTCATGGGATTCCAGAATCTCTTTTCTGTAGTTTTCCCGGTACGTCAGCATGGATTTGACCTGATTTTTTTTCCTCTGAAGAAGATAAATGGCCCCGGATTTCAGGGCCTGTCCCGTCACATAGGAGTTTCCGAAGTCGATGCGGGTCAAGAGTTCGTCCGGCGCTGGTGCTTCCTTGGCTTTGGCGTCTTTGGTTTCAGCGGCATACGCTGTGGGAGAACCGAAAATCAGTTCGATGAAAAACACGATCAGGCACATTCTTTTCAACATCGTCCACCTCCCCGTTTTCACCCTCATTCCGTTTCCACCACACCGAACTGGAAATTGGGATACCCCGCCCGTCCGGCTGTTTTCACGATGGCGTTCACCACCTTGAATGAATGCTCCTTGTCGCAGAGAAAGAGGATATGCTCTTTTCTTTCCGCGATGTTCACGTCCTTTTTCAAGGTGTCCGCCACATCCCTGTAGTTCTTCAGGGCATCGTACAGTTTGTCGAGTCCTTCGACGTTTTCCCCTTTCACCGTGGCAATGACGTTGCCGTCCAGCTTCAGTTCATTCCGTGTGAGAACCAGCCGGATGCTGTCTTTGTAATCCAGCTTGGATGTGGACTGGGGCAGTTTCATATCTCCGTCGAGGCTCATCTGTTCGGGGTTGTTCGAAAAAGAGAAAAGAAGAAAGATCAAAATGATGGTGAACATGTCCATCATGGATGTCAGCTGAAGTTTCGGAACCTTCGATGAACCTGTCCGTTTACGTCCCAGAGCCATGATTCCCCCTATCCCACTTTCCCTGAAAGGACGACATTGGGAAAAAGTTCGGCGTTGTTCGCAGAGCGCGCCGTATCCATGGTCCGGATGATGGTGCCGTAAGCCACCTGCTGGGTGGGAACAAGAATCACCGTGTCACTCTTGGGATACTTGTCTTTGATATACTGGAGATGCTGGGAAATTTTCTCCATGGGGTAAACCTCGGGATTTTTCACCGGCATCTCCGTTTCAAGCTTCACCAGATCGTTGTACGACAGTTCATCGCATGTAGCGGTGAGCACCACGGCTTTTTCTTTCAGCTCCACGATCACCGTGACTTTGGCGTCGGCTTTCGAAGGCTTGCCTTTCGTGGTAGCCGATGTGGATGAAAGAACGGGAACGGAGGTGTTGATGGCCTTGATGTGGTAAAACGAGGCGGATAACAATAAAAAGGGAATGAGCACAAGAAACATGTTCATGACCGGAACGAGTTCCAGTTCGTCATCCCCGATATCTTCACGGCGTCGTGATCGTAAGGCCATGATCCTACTCCTTTTCTTCCCGTTTCATGGACGTCAGAAGGTTGTACAGGGCCAGGGCTTTTTCCTCGAACTGGCTGATGATGTGATCGCCCCGGTTGTTCAGGATGTAATAGGCGATCAGACAGGGAATGGCCACGATGAGCCCGAAGGCCGTGGTGAGCATGGCCACGGAAATCCCTTTGGCGAGGATTTCCTGCTTCATGGCCGCGTTGGCGCTGCTCACGCCGTCGAAGGCGGAAATCAGACCCTGGATGGTTCCCAGAAGCCCCAGGAGTGTGGCGATGTTGGCGAACAGCGTCAGGTAGTTGATCCGGGCCTTGACCACGCCGGTTTCTCGCATGATGTTCTCTTCAAGGACCATTTCGATCTCTTTGTCCCGTTTGTCCGCTTTCATCATGCCGGACTTCAGGATGCGGCCCAGGGGATGGTTTTCAATTTTCGAACATTCCTCAAGAGCCCCCCTGTAATTCATTTTTTCAAGAAGCCCGGAAATTCTCAGGTAAGTGCTGTCCGCGTTCAGTTTGAGTTTAAAAAACAGAAATGCCGCCCGTTCACAGCTGATGGCAAGAGCCGTGATGGATACAGCCAGAATGACATACATAAATGGACCGCCACTGTTAAAGAATGCAAACACGTAAACCTCCCCGCTTGCTTTACTGTTCATTATTTTTGTTAGATGAGATCAAACGTTCACGTCTGTCTGAGCGCTCTGCAACATGCATGCCGCCAGCCAAACCTTGAAAACTTTGGATTTTCAGGTTTCAGACGATTGTAAACGCCCCCGGAGGAGTTCCTGGATGTCAATCCTTGATCAGCGCGCAATTCACCGTTTATATTAGTGCGGGAGCGCGCATGCATATGTTCCTTAATCACAGAACATCGCCTGGATCAAGCTGAATTTTTACGGTTTTTAAAAAAAATAAACACTGATCATATGTAGTGAGCGGTAGCGAAATGTAATCATGGCGATGATGAAATCGTGCCGTTTTTAACGTAAGTCCAGAACAAGATCGCCATAGTCATCAAAAAGGAGTTCCTCGGGTTCTCCCATGGACGCACCGGGAATGGCATTCAATTCATCCAGGAGCGCTGAACTGGCAAGAAACTCCGTCACATGCCGGGTATCACGGATGATGACAGCCCTTACATTCTCGGGATCCGTGATTCCCGTGGTGAAAAATGCCGCCTGGACCGCGCTTAAATCGTTGTCCAGCCTGACAGGGATGAAGGCTTTTCGAAGGGATGTGCTGGTCAAGGCATTGACCAGGGTTTTTTCGTAATCCAGTTTACTGTAAAGCTTTTCCGTGATGATGTCGGCGTTGCCCAGACCGATGGCGTTGCCGAAGCTGTGTTCGGAAAGATCAAGAAGGGCGATTCGTGTGGCGTGAAGATTTACAGAAAAATCATCTTCCATCAGATCATAGGCCCGGCCGGTGACATTGGGGTCCATGCCCGATCCGCTGATGTCCTTGCCGATGGCCTGAATGATCAGGGCGTCGAGTTTTTTGAAAGGAAGCCGGGGGAAAAGATGCTTTGCACGGGTCAGAAGCCGTGTTTCCTCCGTGAAAATATCCGCAGCGGCCATGGCTTTGATTTCCGAAGGTTCCTCACGGCAGTTTTCAACCACACCCAGCGCAAATCGAATGTTGGTCCGGCGTATCAGACAGTCACCCGCCGCTTTGATCACCGGATAAAACCCGTGCCGCAAGGCGGCCTGGTGAAGGGCGGCGGCCCCCTGATGCTTGCCCATGCCGATGCACAGCATTTTGTAAATGCCGCTTTCCACCGGCCCTTTGAATTTGGTGTGGGGTTTGATCCGGTTGACGGCCACGCTGTGATCCATACCCAGAGCGTCTTTAGAAAAGCAGACCGGAACATCGTCCAGAATCGAACCGACGATCTCAACATCCAGAGTGGACAAGATAGAGGTGCCACAGGTCTCTTCGGTGATTCCGAGACTTTCAAGCACCTTGACCTGCCCTTCGGCCACCGCGCCCCCGTGGCTTCCCATGGCCGGGATGATCACCGGAACGGCATCCATGTCTTTCAAACGCCGGCACAGGGTTTTCACCATGACCTTCAGCCCCGCGATGTTCCGGCTGCCCACAGCCACTGCCACCCGGTGTCCCGGCTTGATCACCCGGTTATCCAGCACCTGATCGAGCGTATGGTTCACCTCGGTTTCAATGTCGCTGATGCCCGTTTGATCCACGTTCATTTTCACACGGTGAAAACGCGGAAGTTTTCTGTTTCCATGCACAAAAAAGGGACATTTCATGGATATATTCCCACTCTTGTTGAAGGGTTCAATGTCATTTTCCAAAGCTATACAGATGCCTGTTCCTCATCGGACGATATAAAATTACGACATATCGCCATACTGATCAAATAGAAACAACTATTTCCGTTCTTCTGTCGTCACCTGCCCTCATTACGAATTTTTGTTTCGATGCAAAACAGGTTGGAACACCCGGCATGAACCGCGTTCATAATTCCAGACATCACACCGCACATTCTGGCATGATTTATGTTAATGATTTGAAAGCAGAATAAAATAAGAAAAGGAGCCGACAAGGAGAAAACCATGGAGAAATACTGCACCAATCACCCGTTCAGCGAAGCCCACTGGTACTGCAAAAAATGCCAGACTTCTTACTGTTTCCCCTGTGTTGAAAAAAAAGGATTCAAGTTCACGAAAGACGACAAGCACGTCCACATCTGCCCCACATGCAAGCGCATGGTGGAATGGACCGGCATCGGCCACGTCAGTGACAATGTGGTGATCGCGACAACCAAGGCCCTGTTCTTTCCCCTTTCTCCCTTTGCCCTCATCGTGGTGGTGACGCTGTACTGCGTGGGCATGCTCTTTTCCAATAACATGTACATCAACGAATGCCTGTTTGCGCTGATCTGGGCGGCCATCGGAAGTTACGCCATGACCGTTCTCGACCACACGATCCAGGGCCGGAACGTCACGCCGCCTTTTACCGCCGTGCCGGTCCCAGATCTGTTCAACCACGTGCTCAGCGTGTTCAAGCAGTCCATGATCTATCTGTTCACCGCCGTACTGTTCTTCGGCGCCATGAGCATCAACAATCCACCCCTTGCTTACGCCATCCTGTTCATCGCCGCCCTGATTTTCCCCCTGGGCATCATGAAAAGCCTGGCGTCCGGTTCGTACCGATCGTTTTTCGATCTGTCCTCGTTCAATAAAATATTCATGAAAACCGGCCTTGAATACCTGGTGATCATGATTCTTTTCGTCCCGGTCATCGCCATTTTTCACCTGATGACCGTCATACAGCCCGCCCTGGCCGTCTCCCTTGCGTGTTATCTGATGATCGCCATATACCGGCTGATGGGACAGATGATCCTCAAATGCCATGTGGAACTGAACTACCCTCTGAACTACGAGAACTTCAAAGCCCGGTATTCCCTTGAAACCATGCACGGGTTCAAGGCTTGACATTCTAACGCACAAACGAAAAAGACGTTGCCGGGCATTTCCTGCAACGTCTTTTTAATTGGATCAAACACCAGAGATCAGGCGTTCAACAACTTGTAAAGTTCATCCAGATTGGGTGAAAGGATGATTTCCGTCCGCCTGTTTTTGGCCCGGCCTTCGTCGGTGGCGTTATCGGCCTTGGGCGAGAATTCCCCTCGTCCCGAGGGAATGAGTTTGGTCCGGTCAAGGTTGAATTCATCGGTCAGAATCCGAACGACTTCCGTGGCCCTGAACACGCTGAGATCCCAGTTATCCTTGAACACGGGGCTTTTGATGGGAACGTTGTCCGTATGGCCTTCCACCAGGATATCGATGTCCGTCTGTTTGGCCAGAACCTCGGCCAGCTGTTTCAGGGCACCTTTGCCGTTTTCGTCGATTTTCGTGCTTCCGGACTGGAACATCAGTTTGTCCGACATGGCCACGTAAACCTTGCCGTTTTTCACTTCCACGGACAGCTGGCTGCTGTCATATTTCACCAGGGCACCTTTGATTTTATTCAAAAGCTTGCTGACCACCTCTTTCTGCTTGTCGATCAGCTCGTTCAGGTCCTTGATGGTTTTTTCACGTTCGCTGATCCGGGCGATCTTTTCTTTCAGCTCTTTGTCCAGCTTGGCCCTGGCCATGCCGGTGTCATCCAGAAGGGCTTTGGTTTCGGTCAGTTCGTTTCTGGCTTCCTTCACATCCTTTTCAAGTTCCGCACTTTTGGCTTCCGATTCGGACAACTGCTTTTTCAAATCGCTTTCCCGCTGTTCACAGGCCAGTCGTGTGGCATCCAGTTCTTTGTATTTCCCTTTGGAAACACAGGCCGACATCAGCACGCAGGAAAAAAAAGCCATCATTAAAAAAAGGTTCGCTTTTCGAATCATCGTCATCTCCTTGAGCATGAATAGATTTTAAAAACTATGGATAAAAACTGAGGAGACCGAAAGAACCATACGAACCATGTCAGGACGGGATGATTCCTTGGTCGTTTATGCTCTTAACACGGTGAACGTTGAAGGATCAACCCCAAACTTGATCATGCGCTGCCTGGACGGGTGACACTTGTTTCAGTTTTTAGCAATCTCCCGACCCTTCTTCGAGAGGGTGCCTAAGGCTTGCCGTAACATGTCACGGCAAGCCCTGGTGGTGTAAAGAATGATACCTATTTATGGTTCAATATCTCTTCCAGAAGGTTTCTGGCAATAATCCGAAGGCCATGCCCCGTGTTTTGCGCCGTTAAGCCCTTCACTGCAATCGTCGGACAAATCGTATGTATAGGTTGTGCTCCATCCCTCCCATCCGTCTGAAAGGTTCCTGATATTTTGATAACCCATCACATAGGCATAGAAAAAAGCCGCTGAAGACCTGTATCCGCCACCGCAGTAAAAAATAATTTCTTTGTTGAACGTACTGGACGACGCTCCATCGGCCACACCCAGGTTTTTCCACATGGCCAGGATGTCGCTCAAGGATTTAAACGTATTGTCCGCGTTGAAATACTGGTCATTTGAACCGCCGACCGGATTGAACCATATCGCGTTCGGGATTCTTCCTTTTTCGATCAGATAATCGTAACCGGATGTGATTCCGTCATATTCATCTTTTTCCCTGACATCGGCCAGGATGTAGTTGTCGGTATCGGTGTAGTGGGCGGCGACATAATCAATCGTGGCGATAAAACCCGGGTTAACCGGTCCTGTATACTCTGAGGTTGCAGCGGTCGGATTGTTCACTGCCGTTTCACCGGCAAATCCGTCAGCCACCCATTTTTCATACCCCCCGTCCATGATTCTGACATCCTGAAGGCCCGCGTATTTCAATATCCACCAGAGACGCGCTGCAAACGAGGGATCGGCACTGTATACAATAACCGTTGTATCCTCTGTAATACCCATACTTTCCATGGCATCGAATATGTCCGAATCCGGCAGGAGGAACCATCTGGGATCGCCATTTTCATAGATATCCGAATCCGAATGAATGGCACCCGGCACATGACCGGCATTGTATTTAGTCGCTCCGGCAACCGGACCCCAGGATGTTTCAAAGATGAGATACTTGTGTGTCCTGCCATAGGTGTAATCAACAGGGGCCGCGCTTGTACTGCCGGTTTCATGATATTTGACGAGTTTGGCAACCCATGCGGGGGATACCAGGTTGTCGCCGATGCAATACACTTCGGGTGGCTTTACCGTTGATGATGAATCGCTGCACCCCGATAAAGCGGCAACCATGAAAACAAGTGCTAAAAAAGATCCTATCCATGACATCTTTTTTTTCATAAAAAAATTCTCCAATGGTGTAATGTTTCAAATTAAAAAAACGGCCATGGGCTTCCCTGCTGACAAGGAAGCCACGACAAACGAGAAAGACGACCTGGCCCCTCCAAGTCGCTTTCATATCCATCATCACATCAATAACCAGACGGAAACGGGCATGAACAACCGGACACTGTCATGGGGGATACCCCCGATCATCCTGTCGATCTATTTTCTGCTCTCACGGGCGGGGGATATCGGTTTTCAGATTCCCCTTGTCCTTATGATCGCCGCCGTTCTCACGGTGATTCTGAGTTTGGTTTTATACTTTGAAAAACCGCTTCCCCGATGGTCACGGGCCACCGTTCTTCTGACGGCTCTGGTCATTCGGCTTTTTTTTGTGGGGTCTTCCCCCACCCTTTCCGACGACATGTACCGATACGTGGTGGACGGTCGGCAAATTCTGTCAGGTCATAACCCCTACGCTCTGGCTCCGTCAGATATCCAAACCGCTGATCCGGCCGTTCAGCGGGTCCTTGGCCATGTGAATCATCCGGATCTCGTCACCATTTACCCGCCTGCGGCCCAGATCGTTTTTGCCCTTGCGGCGGTCCCGGGAAACGTCGTCCTGTTCAAAGCGGTTCTTGTTCTTTTCGATCTTGGGGTGTGCGCCCTCATCATGCTGATCCTGGACCGCATGAAAACCAACAGGGACCGGGCCGTGCTTTACGCCTGGCATCCCTTGAGCGTTCTTGAAACCGCCTCATCGGGCCACATTGACACAGCGGCCCTTTTCTTCCTGTTTCTTGCGGTTTTTTTTATCCACAGAACATCGGTTATGCGAAATGCCACATCAGGCTCCATGCTGGCACTGTCCGGCCTGGTCAAACTCTTTCCCTTTGCCCTTGTCCCGGCATTTTTTCTCGTCCATGAGCGAAACCGGCGCGTTATCCCAGGGTTTTCATTCACGTTCACGACATTCTGCCTTTGCCTGGCCTTCATGCCGAACCTGATGAACGGCATTGAAACCCTCGGCCTTTACGTCAGAGAATGGGAATTCTCGGGTTTCCTGTTCCGGCTTTCAGGTCTTGCGGGGTTGCCCCAGCCCCTGATCCGACCGGGTCTTGCTCTGGCATTTGTCCTATTCGTCATGCATGACGCTGTCAAAAACAAACGGTCCTTTTGCTCCGAACCGGATCATGCCGTGACCCGTCATGCTTACATCACAGCCTTCGCGTACCTGATGCTCACACCGACCCTCCATCCCTGGTACGCCCTGTACCTCGTGGCGTTTCTTCCGTTCCATCCCGGTGTTTCAGGGCTCTGTCTCAGCTGGGCCGTGTTTCTCACCTATTATGTGCTGATCGGCTTCAAAACCGTCGGAGTCTGGCAGGAATCGGGCATCATGGCGTTCATGGTGTTCGCCACTCCGGTTTCCGCCTGGGTCGTCCGCAAGATCACCCTGAGTATCAGTCCGCTATCAATACATGCAGATCACTGAAGCCGAATAGGTGTTTCCCTTGGACACGTTTTCACCTTCGACTTCCCGGATCGTTTCGATTTCAATGCCTAAGATGTCGGTGACACGGCATCCCAGGGTCATGGACAGTTTCACCAGGTCAAAATCCGCCGACAGATTGGGGTTGGCGGTGTTCGTTACTTTGTCCGCGTTATCCATGCCCAGAATCGTTTCCACCTTGAAACGGGCGTAACCTTTTTTCAGAAAATCCATGCCGAATTCCCCGAGAAAACGCATTTCATCCGCCGGTTCCCTGTCGCGCAGCCTGTAAGCCCCTTCCACATTGACATAACCCGGAATGACCGGATAAAGCGAACGTCCGGCCATCAGCCGGATTTCATAATCGTACTGGGCATTACCCGGCAACAGGACTTCATCGTCATCGTAGGCTTCGGGGACTTTCACCAGGGCCTGAACACTTACCACACCCAGCCGGTTGTTCATCAGGCGGTATTTCACAGCCAGGTCCATATCCGAAAACCCGTCAAATTTCTGGGTCACATGGTCGTTTTTTTTCTCAAGAGACTTGTATGAACCGGAGTAAACAAGACCCACCGTGTCTGTCAGTCCATATTCCGCGTAAATACCCAGATTCCTGTCCTTAAAACTTCCGTTGTCTGAAAAATCTTTCTCTTTCCCTTCACCGTCGAATTGTTCATCACTTTCATAGGCATTGACGGACAGTTTGACATAGGCCTTTCCTTTGGGCATGGTCCAGGCCCCGGCAAAACAGGAAGTACCAATCACCTGTACTGATGCGAAAGCCAGGAATGACAGAACTGCGATTGGTGAAATATTTAATGATTTCAATAAAAATCCCCCCTTGTTTGAATGATTGAAACCCGTTTATAAAAAAAGAGGTGCGCAAAGATCAAATTGATTGTTCTGATACAGAAGATGCGGGTTATCGAAACAAAAAATAATGAAAATAATAATAGTTATGCGGGCCATTTTCCTCTGTTCAGAAAAAGGGAAACATACTATGAACGACAAAACCAATGACTACAACAAGGGAATGATTCACGAAGAAGCCCATGAAACCCGATAGTAAAACCCATGAAACCTGAATCATTGACCTTGTTTTTAGCCTTTCTTCATTTTTTCTCCCTGGGCTGCCTTGCGTTATACGGAATTCACCGGATCCTCTTCATTTTCAAATGGATACGTCTTGAAAAAACCGACTCGTCAAACCAGATCGAACCTCTACCCTCCCCCCTGCCTTTTGTCACGGTCCAGCTCCCCTTGTACAACGAACGATATGTGGCAGGTCGTCTCATGGATGCCGCCGCAAATCTGGAATGGCCGAAAAACAGGATTGAAATCCAGGTTCTGGATGATTCCGATGATGACACACGGCTGATGGTGCATGAAAAAGCGGGGCGTCTCAAAAAAAGGGGGGTGAACATCCGGGTTTTCAACCGGATTGACCGAACGGGATTCAAGGCCGGAGCCCTTACGGAAGGACTGAGACATGCAAAAGGTGAGTTTATCGCCATCTTCGACGCGGATTTTATCCCAGGGCCTGATTTTCTGATGAAAACCATGGGATCGTTCAGCGACCCCCAGACCGGAATGGTTCAGGCGCGTTGGACGTTCCTTAATGAAGGTAATTCGTGGCTGACCGGTGTCCAGGCCATTCTTATCGGTCATCATTTCGACATTGAGCACCGGGTGAGACACGCCATGGGATGCTGGTTCAATTTCAACGGAACAGCCGGAATATTCAGGAAAAGCTGCATTCTTTCATCGGGTTCCTGGCAGAGCGACACCGTCACAGAAGATCTTGATCTGAGTTACAGAGCCCAGATCAACCACTGGAAATTCGTATACAACCCAGACGTTTCCGTACCCTCTGAACTTCCGGCCACCATGGGGGCCTTTCTTCGTCAGCAGCAGCGCTGGGCCGCAGGCTCGACACAGACCGCCGTCAAACTCGTTCCTTCAATTATCAGAAGCCCCTACAGCTTAGCCGTCAAACGGGAAGCGTTGTTCCACCTTCTTTCTAACCTCTGCTGGATCATGGCGTTCATATACATCCTGACCCTTTATCCCGCATTGCGTTTCCGGATTGGCATTGGTCCCCACCAGATCATCCTCTGCGATCTGCCGTTGTTCATGGCATCCTGCGGTGCCGTTCTTTTTTACTTCTTCGTATACACCTGGAAAAACAAGACCCACAAACTAAAATGTCTGCCCCTTGTTCCCCTTCTGTGTATCGGCCTCACCCCGTCCATCGCCGTGCATATCCTCATCCACGGCTTCCGAAAAGGAGGTACGTTTCATCGGACCCCCAAGTTTGGATTTTTGAAAGAGACGATTTCCATCGACCGACATAAAACCTACCGTTGGACCCATCCTCTCCCCTGCCTCATCAACCTGGGTTTCATCGTTTACACTCTGTTTCCCGTCATTTTCGCCTGGCAGAGAAAGACATGGCCGGCCCTTCCTTTCCTGATGATTTTCCCGTTGAGTTTTTTCCTTGTGATCATGCATGATATCGGACTCACCTCGAAATGCCCCAAAAAAAACGAATGACCGGCCATTCCGGATTCGATATTCCAGCTTCTGACAGGGCCGGTCATTTATGGATCGAACAATATTCGATTTCGTCGGTTTAGAAAAATCTGCCTGTTGACGATAAATGTTTCAATATGAATCCTGACCATCGCGACCCCATGGAGAATTACCATGTTTTTGAACCCTTTGAATCTGAACAATATCAAAATTTCGAAAAGGATAACCCTCGTCCTTGTGCTTCTGTGGTTGATCGGTGCCTCGCTGCTGATGACACTGACCTACAGGAACGAAAAAGAACAGCTCATGGACAACATTCGAACACGGGTTCGTGATTACGTGGCCCTTGGAGTGTTGAGCCTTTCAGCACAGGATCATGCCACCATTCGGGGTGCCGATGATGAAAACTCCGAAGCATACGTGAAACTTGTCTCTGAACTTCGTCATATCAGAAACAGCTGTACTGGACTGCGCTA
The DNA here is from genome assembly GCA_020723285.1 of Desulforapulum autotrophicum. Taxonomy (GTDB): domain Bacteria; phylum Desulfobacterota; class Desulfobacteria; order Desulfobacterales; family Desulfolunaceae; genus DYJE01. The sequence goes on from DYJE01000001.1 coordinate 276,552, forward strand.
TGTATACACCATGAGAAAAAACGAAGAGGGGAAAGAGATCTTTGTCGCCGATGCCGAAGAAGACGACAATGAAAGGTCCCGGCCCGGTGACGTTTACGAAGACACCAGCCCTGCACTCCTGAAAGCCCTTAACGGAATGGAAACCCCGGTGGTGGAAAAGGAATTTTTCTCTGATCGTTGGGGGACTTTTCTGAGCGCCTATGCTCCGATCAGGACGGCTGACGGGACTTTCGACGGAATTCTCTGTGTTGACATCACCCTTGAAAGCGTCCAGATCATGTTGAAAAATCTGATCGTGAGAATGATGGTGTTCCTTGCCGTCAGTACGGTGCTGGTCATTCCCCTGGCCATGTTTCTTTCACGAAGTATCGTCAGCGCCATCAACGATTGTGTAAGGTTCACAGGCTTACTGGCCCAAGGTGATTTTTCAAAGGATGTCCCTGAAATATTCCGCCAACGCGGAGATGAAATCGGCGAGTTGGCCCGGGCGTACCACACCATGGTCAGTCATGTCAGAACTCTGCTGCAAAATATCACGAAAGGCGTTGAAACCGTCGCGTCATCCGCTTCGAAACTGTCAAACGTCAACGCCCACACTGCCGCGAGTCTGAATGATTTGTCCGCAAGAACATCCGCCATGGCATCCGCCGCTGAAGATTCCAGCCGAAACGCCATTTCCGTAGCTCACAGCATGGAGGAGACCACACGTAATATGGGTGTTGTCAGCGATGCGGTGGAGGAACTCAGCGCCACCATGGTTGACATCGCCGCCAATTCCGTCAAAGCCCGGACGATCACCGGAACCACCCAGATCCAGGCCGCATCGGTATCCGAACTGATGCAGAAACTCGGTGACGCTGCACGGGAAATCAGTCAGGTTACGGAAACCATCACGGACATTTCGTCACAGACCGATCTCCTTGCCCTCAACGCCACCATCGAAGCTGCAAGGGCCGGTGAAAGCGGCAAGGGTTTCGCCGTTGTGGCCAATGAGATCAAGGAACTCGCCAAACAGACCTCAAACGCCACGGTGGACATCAAAGCCAGAATTGCCGGGGTTCAGCAACTCAGCACCTCAGCCATCACCGATATCGCAAAGATCACCGGTGTCATCGGAGACGTGGGGGAGCTTGTGAATCAGATCACTTTCGCCATCGAAGAACAGGCTCAGGTGATGAAAAGCATTGCCGGAAACATCTCCCAAAGCACAGCAGGCGTCATGGAAGCCAGCGCAAAAGTCAATCAGAGTGCTTCGGCGTCACGGTCCATGGCCGGAGATATCGCCGGTGTGGACGAATCCGCCGCCGGTCTCAAGTCGGACGGAGAGCTCGTTCGCTCCAGCGCCATGGAACTTTCCGGTCTTGTTCTGAAAATCAGAGAGATGACCGGGCATTTTACCGTGTAACGCACAGAAGCCTTTTTGACAGTTCCGATAAAACGCCCCATCCCTTTTCAATGGAATCCATAACCACGAATTCCTCGGATGTGTGAAACCGTCCGCAGGTGCAAAGCCCCATGCAGATCGACGGCCATCCCGAGGCCAGGGTGGCGTTGATGTTTGTGCTCCGGACTCGTTCGGTTGTTTTTTCGCCGATGCTCCTAAGAACATCCCTGACCAGAGGTTCAATCCGCTCAGGGTTTACCGGCAGGGCCGCAGGTCTCCGTCCTGTGATGGTGCAGCAAAGCGCAACGTCGTTCATTTTATCCATGTTCACACGGATGTTCTCGATCTCAGACTCAAGGATGGCAAGAGGTTCCGGAGAAACGGCCCTGAATTCAAAAGTGGCTTTGGCGTTTCCGGCAATGGAATTGATACCCTCCCCTCCGTGAACCGAACCAATATTAAAGGACAGGGATCCGGGATGCTTCGCTGACTGTTCTTCGAAAACACGGGATACGGAAGCAAGAAAATGCATCATCACATCGATGGCCCCCGGTGTTCCGTAATCGTCCCAGCTGTGGCCTCCGGGACATCGCACGGTCAGTTCATACCGGCTGGACCCCAGACCGCTGATGGAATACGTGTCGAACCCCAGATCGAAGCAAAGGAACAGGTAAGGAGAACCGCCGAAATCATCGATAAACTGTTTCACCCCGTTGAGATTTCCATGCCCTTCCTCACCCGTGGAAAAAAGGATGGTCAACGGGCGTTTCAGCGCATGAACATGGTCCTTCTGAATCACCGCCGCAAACAAGGCCAGAAGGGTCACGGCCGTGAGGTTGTCCGCCAGTCCCAGCCCCTTCATCCGGCCATGTTCATAAACCACGGTGTCTGTAAAGCCCTCCTGAACCACATCCATGTGGGCGTCGAAAACCACCGTTTCTTCAACCGGCCCTTTTCCCAGTTTCACCAGAAGATTTCCGGCCCGGTCCGTCTCACACGGCACACCCGAATCATGAAAAAAATCTTCAAGCACTTCACGGCGGGGGCCCTCGCCAAGACTCGGCCCCTTGACCTTCGCCAGTTTTCCAATCAACGCCAGAAAATCCTGTCTGCTCCAAGATCCGATCATATGCCCATTCTCCTTTAAATAACAATGCAACCTCATCAGCTATAATCCATAGCAGAAAACATCACAAGACACGACCCGTACAGAAAGCGTGGAAGACAAACGATTCAAGATAGAATACTATAATTTTATTTGACATCGTGAATTTTATTCTTAATTTAATATCAAGGATTGAGGGACAATCGACTGCCCTCACGGTGGAATATCCGTTAAATACGTTGGATCGTCCGCCGGGTTCTTCACAGATCAACATCTAAATCCACATGGAGGTATCTTAATCATCACCGACAAAAAATCGGATTTAAGACGAGAAGAGAGAGTTAATCCAGTTAGATGTAAATATCCTTGATCAAGGTGGAAAAATTGGTCCGACCGGTGACGGGCCTTTGACACCGCCTGCACCAACGAGAGGATGCGCGACGTGCACAGCAGATTTCTGCTGTGCACTTTTTTTGATTATGGCTCAATGAATCACCTTGAGAACGGAACGCCATGATGGTAAAGTGCTTTTTTGTTTTTTATTCATGCAGAAGAGGTTTAACAGACAAAGGGGACACATCATGAGCAGCCTGATTTACAGAAACGAAAACGGCATCGGTTATCTCACATTCAACAGACCGGACAAGTACAACGCCCTTGACGAACCCATGGTTCTCGAACTGGAGCAGTTCTTCCGGGAACGCATGTACGACGACGACACCCGGGTGATCATCCTGGACGGCGGAAACGCCAAGGGTTTCTGCGCCGGGCTTGACATGAGGTCCTTCGGCCCCGAGATCTTCAGCATGAAACCTGTGAAGGCCTACAACGCCCAGGCACGGATGAGCCGGCTTCTTTTGGCCATGCGCCAGATTCCCCAGCCGGTCATCGCCTGCGTCCACGGCTCGGCTGCGGGCCTGGGGTTTTCCATGACCATGGCGTCGGACTTGAGGATCATCAGCGACGACGCCCGTTTTTCAGCGGCCTACATCAACATCGACCTCGGCGGAGCCGACATGGCTTCCAGCTATTTTCTGCCCCGGCTCATCGGATCGGGCCGTGCCAACGAATACCTGCTCACCGGCAACTGGATGGACGCGGACACCGCCATGGCCCTGGGTTTCGCCAGCCGGAAAGTCCCACGGGAAAAACTGATGGAAACCGCCGAAGAATTTGCCAAGACCATGCTGCAAAAAAATCCCATGGGCATCCGAATGACCAAGGAAGCCATTTCCATCAGCATCGATGCGGGCGGCCTCGAAGCCTGTCTTCACATGGAAGACAGAAACCAGATGATGATCGCCTACGCCAACAAACTGTCCTCCATCGAAGGACAGGCTTGATGCTGCCGACCCTCCTTGATTTTGACAGGGACCATATCTGGCACCCCTACACGTCGATGATCAATCCGCTTCCGGTTTACGAAGTGGTTTCAGCAAAAGGTGTCCGGCTGACACTGAAAGACGGCCGGACGCTCATCGACGGCATGTCGTCCTGGTGGGCCGCCATCCACGGATACAACCACCCCGTTCTGAACAAGGCCGTGACCGATCAGCTCGGACGGATGGCCCATGTGATGTTCGGCGGCATCACCCATGAACCGGCAGTAAACCTTGCCGCCCTTCTGGTGGACCTGACCCCGCCCCTGCTTTCCCAAGTGTTTTTATGCGATTCGGGTTCGGTGGCCGTGGAAGTGGCCATGAAAATGGCGGTGCAGTACTGGCACGCCGCCGGAAAACCGGACAAAAAGAAATTCATAACGGTCCGGAACGGATACCATGGCGACACCACCGGAGCCATGAGCGTCTGTGATCCCGATACCGGGATGCACAGCCTGTTCAAGGGCTTTGTCCCAGAGCAGGTTTTTGCCGATGCCCCACGCTGCGGTTTTCATGACACCCTGACCGGCGAAGATACGAAAAGCCTTGAGCGCCTCATGGAAACAAACCATGACACGCTGGCGGCCCTGATCCTGGAACCTGTGGTTCAAGGCGCGGGCGGCATGCGTTTTTATTCGCCGGACTACCTGAAAAAAGCACGGGAACTCTGCGACATTTTCGGGGTTCTCCTGATTTTCGACGAAATCGCAACGGGTTTCGGGCGGACGGGAAAGATGTTCGCCTGTGAACACGCCGGAGTTTCACCCGATATTCTCTGTGTGGGCAAAGCCCTCACCGGCGGTTACATGACCCTTGCCGCCACCCTGACCACTGTTGAGGTCAGTCATACGATTTCCTCAGGCTATCCCGGAGCGTTCATGCACGGCCCCACGTTCATGGGAAATCCCCTGGCCTGCTCCGTGGCCTGCGCCAGTATCCGGCTGCTGCTTTCAAGTGACTGGGAAAAAAAGGTGGGCCGCATCGAAAACATGCTTGTTGAAGGGCTCTCACCCGCAAAAACTTTTGATCATGTGGCGGATGTCCGATGCCTTGGAGCCATCGGAGTGATTGAAATGAAAAAGCCCGTGGACATGGCCCGGATTCAGAAACGATTCGTGGAAAAAGGGGTGTGGGTCCGGCCTTTCGGGAAGCTGGTTTACGTCATGCCGCCGTTTATCATGTCTGATGAAGATCTTGAAACTTTGACGACTGCTTTGGTGGATGTGGTTTCAGAATAACACTCATGGAATGACACTCTCATCGTAGGTCGGATTGAGGCACGAAATCCGACACATGCCCCCCATCCTTATCAAGCGGCGGCTTACCATGTGTTATTCAATCTCTGTCATATAAAGGGCTTCACGGTTGTGCAGCCGTTCGATTGTTCTGTGGATCGGGCCAGTTGTCGGGTTTTTGAACCCGACCTACGATGTGCCGGTTCCCCGATCATCGAAACCGTTGATCCCCATCACTCTCATCGTAGACTGGATTGAGGCACGAAATCCGACACATCCCCCCCATCTTTTTTTTTTACATGTCAAACGACCATTCCAGGCGGAAACTGTCTTCCACATAATCATCATCGTCAGGTTCCTCTTCGTCGGTCCTCCGGTATTCACCGGATACTGACCAGCGTTTGGAAATATCCCATGACATCCCGGCCTTGATCTGATTTTTTTGTACTTTCTTGCGGTAATGATCCACGTCAAGGGCATTGTCCGATGAATAATCGGATGTCCGCCATTCGTATCCCGCGAACACGGCAAAATCGTCCGTCACGTTGAAAGACGGGGCTATGGAAAACCCGTGCCGGGTGCATGAGCGGTCGATGTTCGTGGTCAGGGCCGCATTCTCCCTGATCTCACCGTCTCCGTTCACATCGACGGATCTAACCGTTTCATCGTAAAGCACGAGTTCCTCATCGCCGGGAGACGAAAGACGGTCGTATTGCCATGCAAGATCCAGCTGGATGCGTGAAAGGAATCCCAGCCTGACGACAAGTCCGCATGTGGCTGTTTTTCGGTCCCTGTTATCGAACACAGGCTCGTAAGTACGGAATGACGATCCGCCGAAAGGTTCAATATCAAGCTTTGAAAGAACATTCCCCTTTTCTTTGATCAACGTATGCCGGTAGGACAGACTGCCTTCGAATTCATCGTACCGTGCGGCGGAATAAGTCCGCTCGTCTCTTGCGATATTCCCGTTTCCATTGTCGTCATCAGCGTCGCTCAGATAATTCTTCCTGAAGGCATCGTGAAGGTATGTCCATTTAAACTGAACCTTTCCGCGCTCACCCACATCCTGGGCCACGGAACCCCCGGCCTCGAAATCGTTCTTTTCATGGTTTTCCCTGAAACAGCGGTATTGTCCCCAGATACCCGTCCGGATTCTGCCCCCCGCGAAACCCAGGGCATCCAGGGACAAACCGATCCTCGGCGTGACGATCACATCGGAAACGTTTTCCATGCCGTCATATCGTCCGCTTAGCACATCCGCCTGCTCAGGATTTTCCATGCTGTCTTTCTGATCTTCACTGAGCTGAAACACATTGTCATTGTATTCCACGGCGGTTTCAAAGAAAAAAGAGACATCGCTCCCGCCCGCTTTTCCTTGCCCGTCCATACTGACAGTCCCGGCGGATGACGCCGAAGATGCAGCCATGATCATCAGGGCGGCCCAACCCATGATCTGTTTCTGATAAAGAAAATGAATTCTCATGCGTCCATTCCTTCATGATCCGCAAGATTCACATAATCACGGGGAAGGTCGGGCCGCCGGTATAGTATCTTCAGCCTGGCCGTATCGTTCAGAAAATTGAGGGTGTCGATCTCGGCCCGTTTGACCTGAAGGCCGGTCCGTTCTCTCAGGTCTTCGATCAGAAGCCTGTAGTTTTCCGGTTTGATCAGATCGATTTTTTCATACGTGATCAGCCGCACCGTATCGTCATCGTGAAACACGTCGCTTTCCAGGAAATAGATGATCAGTGTGAGGGTGATGTTGGCGAGTAACAGCTCCGCATAACTGATCTTGTCGTCGCTCAGGGCGTTCAGAACGGCGATGATGATCACGGCGAACATGTATGTCATCTCCCGGATGGGAATCTGCTCGGTTCTGTACCTTAAAATGGCAAACACGGCGAACAGTCCGAAAGCGAAACCGATTTTCAGCTTGATGCTTTCCATGAGGAAGCAGATGAAGAAAATGGCGATGTTGATCACCATGGCGGTGAACACGTAATCCCGCTGTTTGTAAATGGGATAGAAAATTCCCCGGATAATGATCAGCGTAAACACCAGATCGATGATCAGTTTGAAAAGCAAGCAGTTGAAATCCTGGGAATTGACAAGCTGTATACCGAACAGCGTATGGCTTTCAAAATAGGTCATAAACACCTTTAACATCCTTTTGTGTGTCCATTTGGAAGAGGAATCCTGTTTTTTTCAAGAAAAAGCATCGATTCCTTGAAACGGTTGTATCGGTCATTTTTCCCAAGAAAGATGACACCCATGCAATATTTGCTGAACTGTGCGGGCAGGATGCCCATGGCTTTCATGGTCAGGGAAAAATGGGACGACATGAGAACCCGGGGCTGTTTCAGCTCCGCCACCACCAGGCTGTCCATGGCCAGGTCCCTTTGTTCATCGGAAAACGTGAGATCCAGATCAAATGTGATCCGCTCATGGGTTTCCGGATGAGTCAGGGCGATGCGGCGGTAATTCACCCAGACCACCGGTTTGAGACGATCGATCCTGATCTCCGAATCCCGGTCCGTGATATGGTCCCGGATAAAGGCCAGGGTGTCATTCCGCAGACATTCCGATTCCGGGACCTCATCGATCAGCAATCTGTCCTTGATTGTTTTCCGTTTGTTTGTCTTGCATTTCACCTCGAAATAGCTTTTCCCGGTTTCCCTGTATGTCCGGCAACGGATCTTGTAACGGCTGAGCTTCTTGTTGTGATGCTGGCGGTAAAAGAAGTAATCGTCCGTATCGAAATAAAGGGTGTTGTATGTCGAAATGCGTTTTTTCCTGATTTCAACAATCCCGTAATCATCCATCATGCCGCTTAAAACGGACTTCAGCATATCGGCGTGAAAAACGTATTTCGTGTCGTATCTCTTCATCAGTCCCATGGCATCCGCTTTTTCAAGATCCACGGCGTTAAAGCGTTCAATGTCACGTTCAATGGAATGCATCATGCAATCACCGGTTTTCATACCTGGGTTACTGTTCACTCTAAAGTTTCCGATCCGTTTTCATCCGGCTCACCGGGAAAAGGGGGCGGAGTGAATCCGGCTGGCCCTTTGATTCCATGCCCATCGGGCGGTCCTGCCGGACGTTCAAAACCTTTCTCGCTCATGCAGGTTTCAATGGCTTCCCGGTCAGGGCGGCCGTTTTCATCCACATCCACGGTTTCCATGCACTCTTCCATGGCCTGCCTGAAAGCTTCGTGCTCTGACGCTGTCGGCCTTTTCCGTTCCATGGACTGGGCATTGTCCTCTGAAAAAAACACGCGCATCAGCGCAAGGACCCCAAAAATCAAGATCATCCCGGAGATCCCCAGGGATTTCATGGCTTTCATGGCTTTTCGCTCTCTGTTCTCATTCTCGTCTTTCATGATGGTTCACCTCATGTTTTTCTGTTTTTTTTATGACTCAGCATAATGCATACGCATAGTGTTTCCTTAAAAAGGACTATGCCATGGAAATATGGAAAAAATATGAAGGGAATATGTGTATAAAATGGAGAATGAGGACAAAGCCGGGCTTGACACAAAAAGGAAAGTCACGCATTCTGTGGTCCTTGACGCACGAATCTGTTAACCCGCGCAAGGCCATACTTTTAGTTGGAGGACACCCATGAACGATATTTTGAAGCCATACCCCGTCGTCATCAGCATTCCTGTGGCCTGGGGAGAAATGGATGCTTTTCAGCATGTCAACAACGTGATCTATTTCAAGTATTTTGAAAGCGTCAGAATCGCCTATTTTGAACGACTGGACATGATGAACCTCATGGAGAAGACGGGAATCGGTCCGATCCTGGCGTCCACCCAGTGCCGTTATAAAATCCCCCTCACCTATCCGGATACGGTTTCCATCGGGACACGGGTTTCAGATATGAAAGACGACAGGTTCGTCATGGACTATATCGTGTACAGCCCGAAGCTCCGGACCGTGGCGGCCGAAGGCGAGGGACTGATTGTGGCCTACGACTACCGGAAAGGTTCGAAAGCCCATCTGCCCGAAGAGTTGAAGCAGCGGATCAAGACCCTTGAAGGGATTGCGGAATAGCGGTTGCATCGTTTATTGATACCGATCTGAACGGAGAATCATTCCCTGTGCTTGAAACACCTTTTCATTGCGACTCGCATCCTGTGGACGGAGCGCTTCTGAGTTATCTGGACAGCGGCGGAACAAAACCGCCTCTGCATTTTTATCACGCCAACGGCTTTCCCGTCAGTGTCTACCTGCCGTTCATGACCCGCCTTGCCGATGATTTCCGGGTGATGGGCATGGGCCTCAGGGGCCAGGATGCCCAGGCCGACGGCAACACGTCCTGGCATCATGTGGCCGATGACCTGATCCATTTCCTCGACGCACGACAGGCGGGACCGGTCATCGGAGTCGGCCACAGCGTGGGCGGCGTGGCCACCCTGATAGCCTCCGTGAAACGCCCGGACCTGTTCTCGAAAATGATTCTCATCGACCCGGCGATTCTTCCCTACCGGTATGTTGCGGGCATGGCCCTGATCCGGTCCATTGGCCGGAAAGACCGATTTTTTCTTGCCAAAAGAGCCAGAGGACGATTGAACGGCTGGCCTGACCGACAGACAGCCTACGATTACCTGAAAGCCAAAACCCTTTTCAGGAATTTCGAGGAACCTTATCTTCGGTCCTATGTCACTTACGGTATGAAAGAATCGGCACAAGGCGGCGTGGAACTTTTATGCCCACCGGAAGCGGAAGCCCGTATTTTCGAAAACTATCCACTGGACGTCTGGATGTGGCCGAAACGTGTAACCGTTCCAACCCTGATCATCCGGGGCGATCACTCGGACGTTCTTTTTCACCGTTCCGTCCGTCGTTTCTGTGCCCATTGCAGGCATGCGGAATATACAACGATCAAACACGCGGGTCACCTCGTCCCCATGGAAAAATCCGATGAAGTCCTTTCAGCGATCTCTCAGTTCGCCCTAAAGGACCATCATCGATTTTTAAGTTAAATGGAATTTACAAGCGTTCCACGAATGCCCACCACCACTTCCTGAATGGGGATGTTCATGCCGGAGCGTTCCATGGCCCTTCGGATCACGGTCAGCATGGCCGAGCAGCAGGGCACTTCCATCACAGCCACGGTAACGCTGCGGATGCCGGATTGCTGAAAAACCTGGACAAACTTTTCGATGTATTCTTCGGCGTTGTCGAATTTGGGACAGCCGATCATCACGGTTCTGCCTTTCAACAGTTCGCTGTGCATGGCCGGATAGGCCACGGGCACGCAGTCCGCGGCCACAAGAAGGTCTGCACCCTTGAGGAACGGGGCCGTGGGCGGAACCAGTTTGATCTGCACCGGCCAGTGACTCAGGGCGGAGGTTTCCTGGGACACGGCCCTCGGGGCATTGGCCGTCTGACAGGATCCCTGGGGCATGAAAGACTGGATATGGGATGACGGACATCCGCAGGCCATGGGTTTGGCAGAAGCCTTGGCGTCACGCTGGGTCAGGTGCTCGTGAACCGCGTGTTCATCGAACTCGTCGGCTTCCCGCTCAATGATTTTAAGGGCGTCTTCCGGGCATTCCCCGATGCAGGCCCCAAGGCCGTCACACAGAAGGTCACGGATGATTTTCGCTTTGCCGTCCCTGATTTCTATGGCCCCTTCGGCGCAGGCCACCACGCACTGACCGCAGCCCGTGCATTTCTCTTCGTTGATTTCGATGATTTTTCTCATGACTTTCATGGCTATATCCTTCTGATTATTCTATTGATCTTGCCATTTGTCGGGTCTTGTGACCCGACCTACGACGGGTTGTCGTGATATTCGTGATCGGTTTTTCATTAACTCAACAGAACCTTCCTTGCCACATCTCCGCCGTTTGAGGTGAGAAAGGATTTCTCGATGATCCGGTCCAGCTTGTCTGCCGACAATGGGTTTTCAGGTGCCCTGTCGTCTTCCAGGTTGGCGATGAGATCCGCGTCGTAAAGAACCTTGAAGTTCACAGTCTCGTTTTCCCTGGGATGGTGGTGGTGGCCCACCATGTCGCAGACCTCGGCGATGAGTTCGGCTGTGGCCCCCAGTTTCTTTAAAATCGCTTCGGCAATGGGCGGCCCCAGTTCTTCCTGATACCTGGCCGCAGTGCTGTTGTATTGCCGCTCGGCTTCGTGAATCCCGATGTCGTGAAGGTACGCGGCACAGAGAATCACTGAAAGATTACCGTTTTCCTCTTTTCCTATGCGTTCGGCATAACGGGCCACGCGGGTGGCGTGCCCGATCCGTTTGAAATCACTTTTAAAATAACGTTTCATTTCAATGGCCACCCTGTCTTTCAACAGATCCCCCCGCTGGGCCAGAAGCTCGGGAGGCAGGGTTCCCAGACACTGTTCGGCGTACTGGCAGTATGAGGCGCAACCGAAATCCATTTTCGGATTGGCAAACCGGTGTCCGCAGGAGCCGCATTTCCGTGCCGTGTCGTCCTTGAAAAACTCAACCACAGTCCCGCATTTGGGACAGTTCGCTTCGAATATGGAGCCTTCGCTCCAGTACTGGGTGTCCTGACCTGGGCATCTCATAATGGGCTCCTCCTTATTATTTTCGGGTTTTCCCCTCCGCGATTGGTGGGGAAAACCGTTCCATTCCTGTTTTAAGCACCCCGTGTTCCGACAGGTCGCCGGGGTGCTTCGTTCGTCTCGTGTTATCCGAGGCAGGCTTTCATGTCTGCTTCCACGGTGCTGATGGGCGCGATGTTGAAGTTTTCAACAAGCACGTTCAGTACATTGGGCGAAATGAAGGCCGGAAGCGACGGACCCAGTTTGATGTTCCTGATGCCCAGGTGAAGCAGACTCAAGAGGATGACGCAGGCTTTCTGTTCATACCAGGACAGGATGAACGACAGGGGCAGATCGTTCACACCGCAGTTGAAAGCACCGGCAAGGGCCACGGCGATCTGAACCGCCGAGTAGGCGTCGTTGCACTGGCCGATGTCGAGCAGTCTGGGGATGCCGCCAATGTTGCCCAGATCCTTGTCAAAGAAACGGAACTTGCCGCAGGCCAGTGTCAGGACCATGCAGTCCTTGGGCACGTTTTCCACGAAATCGGTGTAGTAGTTCCGGCCGGGTTTCGCGCCGTCGCAGCCGCCCACCAGGAAGAAATGGCGGATGGCTTTGGATTTCACCGCGTCGATCACCTTGTCGGCGACACCTAAAACCGCGTTCCGTGCGAAACCGGTCATGACGCTCACACCGGGTTTGTCTTCGGTAAAACCGGGAAGGGCCAGAGCCTTGTCGATGACGGCTTTGAAATCCTTGTCCGCGATATGGGTGACGCCAGGCCATCCCACCAGGCCCGTGGTGAAGATGTTGTCCTTGTAAGTTTCCCTGGGTTTCTGGATGCAGTTGGTCGTCATCAGGATCGCGCCGGGGAATTCGTCGAATTCTTTGGCCTGATTCTGCCACGCCGTTCCGTAATGTCCGTAAAAATGATCGTATTTCTTCAGTTCCGGGTAACCGTGGCAGGGCAGCATTTCACCGTGGGTGTAAATGTTGATGCCTTTGCCCTGGGTCTGCTCCAGCAGCATGGCCAGGTCTTTCAGGTCATGGCCGGAGACGAGAATGGCCTTTCCTTTTTTCGCACCCAGGGGCACGGAGGTGGGCACCGGATGACCGTAAGTTCCGGTGTTCCCGGCGTCCAGAAGTTCCATGGCCCTGATGTTCACTTCACCGCATTTCAGACAGAGTCCCACCAGCTCGTTCACACCCAGGCTGTTGTCCACGGTGGCCGCCATGGCTTCATAGATGAAGTCGTATATCACGGTGTCTTTCTGGCCCAGGATCGCCGCGTGATCCGCGTAGGCCGCAAGGCCTTTCACGCCGTAGGTCAGCAGTTCGCGCAGCGAACGGATATCTTCGTTAAGGTTGGGATCGGCCTTGATGCCGACTTTCTCTCCTGCGGCCACAAGCTGTTCCATGGTTTTTCCGGCGCAGTCGCATTCGGGGCAGGTTTTGGCTTCAACACCGGCTTTGGCGGCCAGGGTTTTTGTATAACCGGAACATGTTTCAATAAGTTTCACGAAACGGTCCGGATCGAAATCCACATTGGTCAGGGTTGAAAAGATGGCTTCACAGACGAAAACATCCATTTTCTCATCGCGATACCCTTTTTTCACCGCTTCTTTCGCCACCGTGGAAAGACCGCGCACGCCGTGAATGAGAAGATCCTGAAGGGCCGCGACATCGGGCTGTTTTCCGCATACTCCGATTTTATCGCATCCTGTGCCTTTTGACGTTTGCTCGCATTGAAAACAGAACATGGTGCCTCCTTGTTTGTTGTGATGTTTTTATTATGTACATTCGTTGTTCGTGTCGTTTTTTGATTACACTATACGGAAAAGGCTGTGACAGTTCCTTGACTTAGATCAAGAAGGAATTTTTTTTAAAAAAAAATTTTAAAGCTGAAAAAAACCGGATGGTATAATCGAAAAAACACTGCGAACACGACGGGGCGTTTCGCCCGCTGTCATTCATTTGTGGTATTATAAGGAAAATAAACGTGAGTTGCCAGATTTTTTATTATGCCATAGCAGTTATGACATTCGTCATTCGATGTGGAGAGAGTCCTTGATTTTCATGTTCAGCTGGCGTTTGTGGACAATGGGGAAAAGCCGGTACAGCACTTCAATCCCTTTGAATGCCAGGTCGTTGGCTTCGTGGACGTTCACCGAACCGTTCAAAATCCTGACCAGGAAGTATTTGAACTGTTTTTCAACCGCATCCCTGATCATTTCGTTGTGCATGGTGATAAAATCGAAGGAGAATCCTTTTTCTTCGGTAAGATAGCTCCGGACTTCCGAGATCAGCATGGCGATTTTCACATCCTGAACATTGAAGCATTTGTTTTCATCTTCGAAAATCAATCCGGCCTCGATGGAGGCTTCCAGATCACTTTCAGTGATTTTCGCCATGTCAAGCAGTTCCTCACGGGTCATGGCCTGGACCAGTTTGTTCACCGAAGCCGGTTCCATCCAGTCCATCTGCTTGGCCTGAACCAGCTTGTCCACCAGCTCGTTGGCCATGAACGGCACTTTGTCATGCCCCAGCTCTTCAATGGCGTTCTTGATCACATCAAGGGGAAGAAAGTACTCTTTCTGGAACTTCTTGATCAGCATGATGGTTTCAACATAGCTTTCATCATAATAAGCCATGTTTTTGTGGGTTTTGTACGGTTTGGGCAAAAGCCCCTGGGTGATGTAATACCTGATGGTGGGGCCGTTGACTCCGGTTACGTCCGACAACTCCTTCATTTTCATCTGACGCTTCGGCCTGTCCTCACCTTTGCCATCGACCTTCATATCTTTATACATCAAAATCTTTTAACTCCCGCATCCGTTCAACGTTTCCTGAATCCCTGTGGTTCGGATATTTATAACAGCAAAAAGTGCGAATGTCATCTTTTAACTACGTGAGATCGACAGAACACCCTGCTGTTCATCCTGATCGTGTTCATGGTCATGGATCATCGATCAGACAAGGATTCCATGGTTCATCTCCATGATATTGTTTTTCTATTTTGTATTTTTTTATCTTCATTAGCGATTGACAGGATTCCATCTGGACAGATCGTGTCGGATAACCGGATTGGTATTGATAGTGATCAGTTTCACGTATTACTTTTTTTTGATCAGGCCCCCTTGACCATGAATTCCGATATCCGGTTCACCACGATCCTGGGCGAAAACCGGTTCAGGACTGAAAAAAGAAACCAGAGGTGGGGCTCGGGAATATACACTCGCTTTCCTGTCTTGAAGGCCTCGATCCCTTTGGAGGCCACGGTGGCCGGACTGCTTTTTCCGCCGAACATGTAAAACCTCAGTTTTTTCGGAAAGTTCCCTTTTTTCAGCAAGGGGGTGTCGGTATAGCCGGGGTTTAAGGTAAACAGACGGACGCCGCTGTCTTTCAGTTCTTCGGACACCGCTTCCGTCAGGCTCTGGACAAAGGCCTTGGTGGCCCCGTAAACAGCGTGCCGGGGTGTGGGCACAAAGGCGGACACGGAACTGACGTTGAAAATTGAGCCTGATCGCCGCGTCACCATGTCAGGAATGGCGAGCCGCATCAGAACCATGTATGCCCGGAGGTTGACGGCCACGATCCGTTCCTGTTCCGAAAGACCGAGCTGGTGAAACAGGCCGAATGAAAGAACCCCGGCGTTGTTCACCAGGATGTCGATGTGGGGCACCGATTCCATGACCTTGCGATAGAGACTGGCGGGTCCCTCGGCTTCGGCCAGGTCTTCCGTTACGGTTGTGACCCGGACATGATAAGCCCGCCGCAACTCATCGGCCCAGGATTCAAGCACACTGTTTTCAGACGGCAGCGAAGCGATCACAAGGCGGCATTTCTCCAGCGCGAACTGCCGGGACAATTCCTTTCCGATTCCCGATGAAGCTCCGGTGATGAGAACGGTTTTGTCTGCAAGGGCTGAGGTGTTTTCCATGGGCATCATCTCCTTTCATTCTATCGTTTTACCTGACATTATCAAGAGTCCAATCGTAGGTCGGCTTGAGGCACGAAAGCCGACACATGGCACCATCCTCCTTATCATGCGGAGATCTCGGATAAACCGCGCCCCCGCGATGCGCTCATTGTGGCGGTGTGCGCCGGACCCTGGGTGTCCGATGCGTTTAAGGATCGGGCCATTTGTCGGGTTTGAAGAACCCGACCTACGATGGTTCGCTGGTTTAAGGAGGCCCATCGTAAAACTTTCATCCTCGCGTTTGCTTTCATTTTCAGGTTTTAAGAACGTAGTCGACCCCAGCTCACCGATTTATGGCGGCCCCTCGTAGGTCGGCTTGAGGCACGAAAGCCGACACATGGCACCATCATCCTTATCATGCGGAGATCTCGGATAAACCGCGCCCCCGCGATGCGCTCATTGTGGCGGTGTGCGCCGGACCCTGGGTGTCCGATGCGTTTAAGGATCGGGCCATTTGTCGGGTTTGAAGAACCCGACCTACGATGGTTCGCTGGTTTAAGGAGGCCCATCGTAAAACCTGACCTACAGATAAAGAACGCGAACCTTTTCGTTTTCCTTCAGCCATCTGGTGTTTTCAGGAACATCCACCAAAACGTCGGTATCCATCATGGGGCTGAAAGCACCGGCCCGCTGTTCTGCGGGAATGTCGACCCAGAGACCGGCGTCACACTCCTTGAGTTTGGCGCGAAGAAAAGACCGGGGACCCGGCCTCAGAATGCGCCCGGCCAGGATTTTCGCCTGACCGTTTCTGAGTCCGCACCTGGATTTCCCGGCCAGCCGAGCGATGACCGGACGGACAAACAGGTGGAAATTGACAAACGACGACACGGGGTTCCCCGGAAGACCGAAAACAAGGGTTCTGTCTTTTTTTCCGAAAAAAAGAGGTTTGCCGGGCTTGACGTTCACTCGCGGTAAAAGATCCGTCACTCCGGCCTGTTTCAATGTTTCGCGGACGATATCGTAAGCCCCCGACGAAACGCCGCCGGATAAAAGAAGAATGTCCATGCCCAGGGCGGCGTCCACACGCTTACGAAGCGATTCCTGACTGTCCATGACCGACCCGAAATTCACGGTCACGGCCCCTGCCGCATTGGCCAGGGCGAAAAGGGCGTACCCGTTGACATTGTGGATACCGCTTTGGGGCTGTGCCGAACCGGCATCGATCAGTTCACTGCCCGTTGAGATGATGCCCACCCGGAGGCTCCGGGAAACCGGAACCCGCGACGCGCCGCCTGCGGCCAGAATGCCCACCATCGCGGGCGTCACCGTCTCCCCTGCCCTGACCATGACCTGGCCCGGCTGCAGATCCCGGCCTTTGGAGACAATATGGTCGTTATCCCCCACCTTGCTGTAAAACATCACGGTCTGTACGTCCCAACAGGAGGTGACTTCCATTTTCACCACAGCGTCGGCCCCCTTCGGCACAGGCGCTCCGGCCATAATCCGAAGGGTTTCACCCGGAGACAGCGCACGTTTCGCCATAAACCCCGCGGGGATGGCCCCAGCCAGTTCAAGTTTCACCGGCCTCACAGACGCTGCGTTCCTGAGATCGATGGACCTGACGGCGTATCCGTCCACGGTGGCCCGGTCAAAGGGCGGAACGAAAACATCGCAGACCATGTCCTTTCTTAAAACACGCCCTAAACTTTGCTCCAGGGCGACAGTTTCCGTTTCCACCGGGCTCCCAGCCGATTCAAGGCAGACACTGAGCGCCGTTTCGTAGTCCAAGGTTCTTTTTTTGACGTCGGCACCGACAGGTCCTTTTTCCCGTCCGATGGCCGGTCGCACTGTTTTCTGTTCAACCACGCATAACCGATGAATGGGCACAGTCGCCTCCATGTTTTCAGCATCAATATTCCTCCACGGCCTCGTCCTTGTCCGAAACTTCCCGGGCCTGTGAAAGAGCCTCCCCGGCGTTTTTAGCCATGGGTTCGTAAATCACCTGGGACAGGGCCGGATCATCTTTTCCGTCAAAAATCATGGCATCAATAACGCTCACGTCCGTGCTGCCCCAGAAACACAAGGACGCCGTGGTTTTTACCACATCGGAAAACGGATTGAGGTTGTAAAGCTGGATGCCGGTGTTCCTGGATATGGCGTTGTTTTTGAAATCCATTTCACCGGACACGCAGATTCCCCCTGTTCCATCCTTGTCCTCGGATGTGTTGCCCTCGATCAGGTTGTTCATGAAATGTTTGTTGTGCAGACTCAAACCCCAGTAGTTCAGATACACCGCTCCGCCGTTCTTGTCCCTGCATGTATTGCCCGTGATGTCGTTTCCGATGAACGAGCTGTTGGATTCCCCGTAAACGCCGCTGCCTTCGGGACTTTTGTTCGCCGTGATCCGGTTGTCGTGAACCAACGCGAAACTGGCGTAGATGCCTCCTCCCTTGGAATCGGCCGTGTTGCCGGACACGGTATTGTCCACCACGGCGGATCGAGAAACCCAGATACCGCCTCCCGATCCGTCGGTGCTGTTGTTCTCGATACGGTTTCTGCGGATGTCCACCGCCACGTTGGATTGCTGGCCGTAGGCAAAGATACCGCCACCGTCTCCGGCCCTGTTGTTCACAATGCGGTTGTCATGAATCAGAATGGTCCGGCTTCCGTAAGCGTATATGCCGCCGCCGTCGGATTCGCTGATGTTGCCGCTGATGGTGTTCTTAATAATGGACGCCTCGGCTTCCTTGATCCTCAATCCCGTCCCCTTGTGGTTTCTGATCACCGAATCCGTGACATCGGCCCCTTTGCCGTCCATGACGATACCGCTGCCGTTTTCGATGACGCAGTGACGGATCAGGCTTTTATCAGCCTCTGTTTCTGAAACACCCCCGTCTGAAAGGCTCCTGTTTTCAAACAGCAAAGAGCCCCAGGGTTTTTCAGGATCGCCGGTCACTGTGATGATCCGGTTTTTTTCTCCCTGAGCCACGAATTTACCCCGAACCCGGATGGACGCGCCGGGTGCCATGGATAAGACAGTACCCGGGGCAAGGGTGAGCGTTTTCCCCTCACGAACCAGGAGATTCGCCGTCACCTGGATCTGTCTGATATCGTCGCCGCCTAACACCCTGTCATTTTCAACGACGCCCCGAATGGTTGAGCGTTCGGCCTTGCGATCCCAGGCCGGAAGAACCGCGACGGCCCCGTCCGGAATGGCGGGAGCTTCGGCCACCTTTATTTTATCAAAGGCTTTCCAGCCCACGATCCCCACATCCGAATGTTCCAGCCAGTCGCAGACCTTGTTCTCGATGACCTGTTCATCGTCCGTACCCCAGTAGTTTCCATTGGCGTCCAGATCCGGCGAAAGGCTATGGGCGAGAAAGCTCAAGGCATAGCCTTTTTCCGCGATGATGTTGTTTCGGGTCACCCTGGGGTTTCCCATGACGGCGATGGCCGTGTCTTCAGCAGCCCCCGGCCCCTTATTGTCCACAAAGGTGTTTTTCTCCACCGAACCGGCGTTCATGTGAAATAGCCCGGACCCCTTGGGTGCCCAGTTTCCCCGGATCAGGTTGCCGCTGACCGTGGAGGCATCGGAAAATACCCCCCCGCCCTCGTCGCTGGAATTTCCTGTCACCACATTGTTCTCGACCCTGGACTGAATGGCGAAAATCCCCCCGCCGGTCATGTCCGAATGGTTGTCAATCACCGTGTTGTCCCTGATCTGCGCGTCATAGGCAAAAATCCCCCCGCCTTTCCGGTCGCTGCGGTTGTTTTTCACCGTATTGCCGGAAACAAGCACCTGACCCTTGTCGTAAGCGAAGGCGTAAATTCCGCCGCCGCCGTCACGCCCTCCGATGCTGATGTTGTCGTAAACCTCGTTGTTCAGCACCTGAACATTGAGATTGGTGTACACCTTGATTCCCCCGGCGTTTCCGCTTTCCGTTTCACGTTCCGTGGAATTGCCGTAAACCAGGTTATCGGACACAATGCCCGAGCTGTACTCGATTTTGAGAGCCGACGACACGTTGTGCCTGAACGTGCAATGCGAAATATCCACATTGGAACAGATGGTTTTAAGACCCTTGCCGTGCTCCACGATGCAGTACCTGAAAACCACGGTTCCACGGTCCTTTTTTGTTTTTTTGATGGAACTGACACACTCGATGGTGTCCCAGTACTTGCCCTCGTCCTTCCAGGTAAAAGTGATGGGGGCGTCTTCCGTGCCCTCCGCGATCATCAGGCCCTGGCAGGTGATAAGGGTGTCTTCGCCCAGAAGCACCTTCACGCCGGGGTCCACGGTGATGGTGACGCCGGGCAGGACGTAGACTTTTCCAGTGATAACGATGGGACTGTCTTTCTTTTTCCAGTGCTCGTCCTTGAAGATCACCCGGTCATAACCCAGCATCTGCACTTCGTTGAAGGTCAGGTAAAGATTGGTCCAGAAGGTGTTGGACACTTCGGCGAATTCATCATAAGACGTGACGTTCAACGCTTTGTGAATGCCGCAGGATGTGAGCCCCGATGCGGAGAAAAAAAGAAGAACGACAACAGAGAATTGTAAAATACACGCCGTAACCCTGCGATTGTTGATACGTCTCATATTCTCCTCCATTAAAAGATTATATCCGTCGTTCCTTTATTGAAGGTCCATTTCAGCTTATGAACTTCCATTTCGGCTTTGAACCTCCATTTCGGCTTTGGACATCGTAGGTCGGCTTGAGGCACGAAAGCCGACAACTGCCCCCCATCCTTATCATGCGGCGACCCTGGATAAACCGCACCCACGATACGTTCATTGTGGCGGCGTGTGCCGGGCCTCGGGTGTCCGATTCATTTAAGGATCGGGCCATTTGTCGGGTTTGATAACCCGACCTACGATAGCTCGCCGGTTTATGGTCGCATTCATTCGCAGCGTCGCCGGGTTTCATACCGGAAACCCGACCCACGATAGCTCGCCGGTTTATGACCGCATTCATTCGCCGCCTTTATGGAGGACCCTCGTAGGTCGGCTTGAGGCACGAAAGCCGACAACTGGCCCCATCCTTATCATGCGGCGACCCTGGAAAACCGCACCCACGATACGTTCACTGTGGCGGCGTGTGCCGGGCCTCGGGCGTCTGATTCATTTAAGGATCGGGCCATTTGTCGGGTTTGATAACCCGACCTACGATAGCTCGCCGGTTTATGGTCGCATTCATTCGCCGCGACGCCGGGTTTCATGCCGGAAACCCGACCCACGATAGCTCGCCGGTTTTTATGGCCCCATCCATTCACCACGGGAATCAATACTCCTCGAAATCAAAGGTTTCCACTTTCCGAGTGGTTTCCTCCTCTTTCATGGGTTCAGGGACTTTGTCCATGAACATCACGAAAAGGGCGGTGCGCTCGATCCAGTCTTCGGGATCGGGAATGCGGGGGGCTTTGTCCGGCGTGTAGAAGACAAAGGGCATCTTGGTTCCTGCCCCAGCGTATTTATCCGGATTTCTTAAAAAATCCTTGACCCATGGATAGCGGAGCCGGGATTTGGCGATCATCAGATCGATGGACATGTCCTCCAGGTTCTTGCCTTCGGGCAGAACGCCGGTAAAGGACACGGGATGGCACTGCATGCACTTGTCGCTTCGGAACCTGTACTCGCCCATGTCCAGGTTTTCCTTCGTGTAATCGGATTTCACCAGTCCGTATTCGTAAGGCACGGGACAGGCGATCTGTTTTTCTTTGGGCATGAGGCTGTGAAGATGGCGGATCAGGGTCTCCTTGTCCGGCGACGTCAAGTTGAACGACGGCATGCGGATGGCCAGCCAGGGCCGCATGGCCGTGGGACGGTTCAGGTAGCTGAAAAGCCAGTCCGGCCTCACTTTTTCCAGTTCATCCACAATCCGGGGCGGCACCATGGATTTCTTTTCAAGGTAGGCGTCGATCCGTGGTATATCCTTGTCCAGCACGGCATGGCAGCCCTTGCAGTTGAAGTGGCCCAGCATCCACTCCCCTTTTTCCTTTTCCGCCTGGCCCGGTTTTTCCCTGACAATGTAAGGTTCCGGAAGATTCTTGAGACGATTGAACAGGTAAAATACCGTAAGGTTCTGGACTTCCTCTGTTTTCAAATCAAAGTCCGGCATGGCCATGGGCATGTCCACTGTTTTATAAATGGCCGGGGTGGCGATTTTGTTGAATATCCAGTCCCATTTGGTATGGGGCACGGAGGAATTGCCAAAGGGGAGTTCCTCCAGCCGTTTGCCGGCCACGTCCCACACACCCACCCCGATTTTAGCTGGATCGGTACTACCCTGGACCGGATGACAGCCCAGGCAGCCCTGTCTCTGGACAAGAATCCGGCCCTTGGCCTGATCGCCTCGCCCGACTTTGAACGAAAGGAGCGACCGGACCGAGGGCGCTGACAGGGACCGGAGATAAGCGGTCAGGTGTTTCATGTCGTCGGCGGTAAGTTCGAGTCTGGGCATCCAGGTGTCCGGGTTGATGGCCCGGGGATCTTTCACCCAGTTGTAAAGCCAGTTCCCGTTCATTTTAAGGCCCGCGTCGGTCAAAAGGGGAATTCGCCGGGTCAGGCCGTTTTTACCCGAAACGTCGCTGTGACAGGCCGCACAGGCTTTTTCGGCAAAAATCTTCCGGCCAAGGCTCGATGAACCGGAAAGATCGGCGGGATAGAGTGCCAGTCCTTTGGGATCTTTCATGGCGAACAGATAAGCCGCCAGGTCTTCCCGCTGGGCTTTATCCAGCCGGAATGCGGGCATCAGGGTTTCCGGCCGGATTTTTCTGGGGTTTTCGATCCATTTCACCACCCAGGCTTTACCGGAAATCTTCTTTGAAAGCGCGTTGAACGGCGTTGAAAACTTCGGCAACCCTTTCATCACCTGGGCGTCATGGCATCCGTAACAGCCTTTTTCCATGAAAAGGGCCCGCCCTGCCGCCGCCTGTTCCGCCCCTTTGAGGCCGTAGACGTTTTCATGGCATTCAAGACAGGTGCTCTGGGCGTATTTCAAGGGAATCCGGGGAGTCTCCCAGTTGGCCTCATAACCGTGTGCTTTGTCAGGCGTCAGTCCCACACCCTGGCCGTGATGGCAGAGGGTGCAGCCGTATCGGCTGACCGGATGATTCCGTATGATCTCCGGCGGATGACTTTTCAGGGGATTATTCT
This sequence comes from Desulforapulum autotrophicum, assembly GCA_020723285.1. Lineage (GTDB taxonomy): Bacteria > Desulfobacterota > Desulfobacteria > Desulfobacterales > Desulfolunaceae > DYJE01. The sequence goes on from DYJE01000001.1 coordinate 299,260, forward strand.
GGTCTTTGAACAGAGGATTTTCCATGGACAGGTGACAGGTGGTACAAAGATCCCGGCTCTGTGTATCGGGGAGGTACACCACTTTCATTCCGGCGTCGGTCAAGCGGATCTCACGGGACAGAGTGCTCCATTTTTCAAGATCGTCTTTCTGACCGGCGGCCTCTGCGTCCTTGATCTTCACCGACAGCAGGGTGTCGTAGGTTTTTTTATAGACATCCTGGAATACTTTCCACTGGTCGGTCTTTTTCTTTTCAAGAGCTCCGGTGTAAAAAAGGGTCGCACCCAGCGCCATGGCGCACAGCACAAAAAGAACCCGGATCCCGAACGTTGCCCTGATTTTTGTCTTATTCTTTTTCATATCGAAAACCATGGGGTTACAAGAATATATTTGATGTTGAAAAAAATCCTCGCCGCCATTTTGATGATCACCGAAAACATCAGAAGAATGAGTGTCCAGGTGATCACATGTTTGACAAAACCCAGCTTCCTGTAAAACGACCGGGCCAGAACGCCCGGAAGGACAAGCCCCGCTCCGAAATAGGCCAGCGTCACAGAAAGACCTGTGGCGAAAGGCAGATTCACCAGTTTTTCATCGGCTTCCTTGTGGACGGCCCAGTCCTCCCAGGGCCAGTAGAACTGCCAGTTGGGTCCCCTTAAAAACTGTCCGTAAAGAATGAGGGCGAACCAGAGAATGTAACCCACCATGAACAGGGATATGGAAAAGGGCCGTTCCCTCAGCGTGTAAATCCCCACGGCTTTGGGATTGGGGTCCAGATAGGGTATGGCCATGAGACCGACGATGATGAGCACGGGGATTCCCACCCCGGCGATCCATGGGTCGAAATACACCAGCACTTCCTGAAGCCCCACAAAATACCAGGGGGCTTTGGCCGGATTTTCGGTCCAGTTGGGATCGGCGATGGCCTTGAGCGGGGCATCCACGGCAAGAGACCAGATGCAGAGCACGATAAAGGTCACGATCACGGCCAGAAATTCCCGGGCCACCAGATCGGGAAAAGTGAACACCAGCGGGTCTTCTTTCTGGCGGGGCCGGTTTTCATCCGGTGTTTCCCCGCTGCCGGCGCTGTATATCAGAGGCGCTTCCATACGCTCACTTCCTTTCATAGCTTAATTGTCAAAGGGGCCGGGAAATACCCCCATCCTTCCGTATCCTCCAGAAATGAATCACCATGAACAGGGTGCAGACCAGGGGAAGGAGAACGCAGTGAAGCACGTAAAACCTCAAAAGCGCGTTGTTCCAGACCTTGTTGTCCCCCAGAAGCAGGTACTGCATGTCGTTGAACTCATTGATTCTGAATATCTCGTGAAATGGCCCTTCGTTCCCCAAAAAAGGCGTGGCCGCCGCCATTTTAGACCCCACGGTGATGGCCCAGAACGCGATCTGATCCCAAGGCAGAAGATAGCCGGTGAAGCTTAAAAGCAGCGTCACCGTGAGGAGCATCACCCCCACCACCCAGTTGAACTGCCGGGGCGGCTTGTACGAACCGGTGAGAAACACCCGGAGCATGTGGAGCATCACCAGGATCACCATGGCATGGGCCGCCCACCTGTGCATGTTTCGCAAGAACATTCCGTAATGGACCGTGTGTTCGATGAGCTTCATGTCGGTGTACGCGTATTCAGGCACCGGCCGGTAATAGAACATCAGAAGAACGCCCGTCACCACCTCGATGACGAACATCAGGAAGGCAAGCCCCCCCATGCAGAACGTAAACCGGATGTTCAGGGCCGAGGCTTTGACCTGAACTGGATGGACATGGAGAAACACGTTGGACGTGACGGCAAGGGCCCTGTTTCTCGGCTTGTCTTCCAAATCGTGCCGGAACACCGACCGGTAAATCGCGCTTTGTGTGATCCAGTTCGCATTCATAGGCCGTTCAATTCCCGGAAATAAGGGTGATATGCTGGAAGTCGAATGTCACGAACCGGTGAAGAAGTTTGACGATGTTTCTGTAGAACTCGATGACTTCCCGGTTCACGTCGTCCTTCAACCCCGCCGAAATATCGTCCATCCTTGCCGCCATGCTCTTTGTCCACCGTGTGGGATGGCGTTCGAGAAAATCCTTCTGGGCCAGGAGGAAGCTGTGGGTTTCGCGGTTCTCCTGCATGGCCTTGAGGTACAGAAAGGCCAGATAATGAAGGAACTCCAGCTCGTAGGTGATATGGTCCGGCCGGTCTTCCGAGGACCCTTCGGCGTAACTCAGACCGAAATGATTGTAGAAAAGGATAAGGTCCTTGAACACCGTCATCCGGCCATCCTCCTCCCCCACGTGAAATCCCTCGATCAGCGGGCATGGCGGATCTCCGGGCCCGGCTTCGAAAAGGCGGATAAATTCCACCTCAACGTCCTCGTCGGAGAGGTCGTCGGTGAACGTCAGCCGTTTCAGTTCCTCTTCGGAAAAGTCCATGACATACGGAAGATTGCTGCACAGCCTGGTAAAGATGTCCCTGAACTCCCCATTCCGGATAAAATCCCTGAAAAGCGGGTCCGGGTATCTGAAGGTGTCGGCAAAAAGGGCGTACATATCGATCCTTGCCGCGCACTCGACCTGCTCTTTCGTCGTGAGGTTGCTTGAATAAAACACGTCGGGGATTTCGTCCGAAACACCCCTGTCTTGCATTTCAATGTCGTTCATCGTTTGTCCTCGTTTCGCATTTTTTTGGTGATGAATCCCTCCGGGGAGATCCCCGGAAAGATTCGTTACAGTGGTTGTGATTCACGTCTCCGACGGCCCTGAAGGGAAATGCTGTCGGCTTAAGAGATGGGCACGGCTTCGCCTTTGCCCATCCTACGGGCTACGGTCAACCAACCGGAATCATGTAGGATGGGCAAAGCGTCAGCGTGCCCATCAGGCCCTGCCGGGGGCCATACTTTTTGTAAAAGTTTGACAAAACAGGTCTTAAAATCTCACGTTTCATAAAACATTTGATTTTCGATATATTCCGCTGGGCCAGTCTGCCCCTTTTATCTGAGGCAGACTCTCCCAACCCGTTTGTCCAGCTTTTCAAAAGCTGGCCGCCGGAGGCAAACCCATCGAAACTCCATTTGAATAACCACTATATGCCCCCCTTCTCCCCCAACAGGAAAATGAAAAGAAATGAATCATGGCCTCGTCAGGAGTTCAGAAGATTCGTCAGATCCTGCCGGGTGTAGTTCACGTTTCCCGACGGCCTCTGAAGCAGGGCCGGATCTTTCGTGTACTTGTTGAACATGGTTTTCCACTCCCTGGCGATGAGGATTTCCATCAACTCCGATTTCCCGCCGTTTCTCACCTTCTGAAGTTCCTTGTCCAGCGTTGCGATGGCCTTGTCCACTTCCGGCCCAAAAAGGAACCGCATGTATTCCCTGGGGATCCGGGGTTTCTTGGGATCGATTTTCCCCCCTTCGTCCAGGCGGAACGGTGCTAAAGGCGGAACATAAAACACGTTGGGGTTGGTTCCGTATTCGGCGTGAAGGGGCAGAGCCACTTTCCAGACCTTCACCAGCTTGTAGATCAGGCTTTTGGGCTCGTCCACCGGGCCGACCCAGCGCACACGGCCGGTGCACTGTCGTGCGCAGGCGTTGGCCACGCCCTGTTCCAGCCGGGGATAGCAGAAGATGCACTTCATGCTCACGTCTTTGATAAAATTGAAATAGATGACCTTGTACGGACAGGCTTCAAGGCAGAACCGGTAGCCTTTGCAGCGGTCCTGATCGATGACCACAGCCCCGTCCTCCTCCCGTTTGTAGATGGCGTTTCTCGGACAGGCGTCCAGACACGCCGGATAGGCGCAGTGGTTACAGATCCTGGGCAGGTAGAAATAAAACGAGTTGGGGTATTTTCCGGCGCCCTGATCCTCGTCCCAGTTCATGCCCCATTCCGGTGTGGACCCGTCGGGGTTTTTCGCCTGGAGATGGACGGATCCGGCCTTGTTGTTCACCACCTCGTTGAAGTTGAACTTCCACATGTCGCCGAATTCTTTTCGCGTGGGATGCTTTCCCCGGATAGGCTCCATGACCTTTCCGCCGAATTTCACTTTGTATCCGCCCCCCATCTTTTCCCAGTCTTTGGGCGACCCTTTGCCGGGCATGGTGTTCACCTTGTTCCACCACATGTACTCCCGGCCTTCCATGGTGGTCCAAAGGGTCTTGCACGCCATGGAGCAGAGTTGGCAGCCGACGCACTTGTTCAGATCCATGACCATGCCCACCTGGGTTTTGCATTTTCTCAGGTTGTCCTTGGCGGCCTGAAAGCTTTTCGCCAGTTCTTTCTCCCTGTCGGAGAGTTTCTTTTCTTCGCCAGCCATTTTCATCTCCTTTATCTTATAAAGCCGTTATCCGGCTGTTTTTCGGACACACATTCCAATTCCGGGCAGATGGCATAAGCCATCATCCGATCACCAGTTCCCGCCATTCCTTGCTGAAGGCTTTCACGCCGCCCCTTTCGCCGTTTCCGCCCTCCCAGACGGCAAAGGCGACGCCTGTTTTCTGACCGGCGCTGAAATTCACCGCCTCTTCATCGGGTCCTGCAACCCTCAAGGTTCTGGCCATCACCACGCGCCACTTTTTATTGTCCCAGGCCGCGCTGGATTCCACCGAGCTTTTGCGGGTGTAGATGGAAGTGGAAAGACCGTGGGCCACCTGGTTTTTGGGTTTGTTCTTGAAATCCGGCCGCCAGTACCAGGAATTGGTGGGGAAATCCTTGGAGCCCATCTCTTTCACCTGGGTCTGGTCCATGGATTTAAACGGAAACAGGACACCCACACCGTCGGGAAACACATGGATGTCGCCGATTTCCTGATTGGGCTTGTCGCTGGCCCATTCGAAATAGAAAAAGATGTGGTCCCTGGTGTGCACGGCGGCGACGGAAAGCTCTTTCACCGCGCCGATTTTATTTTCGTCGTAAACACCTTTGATGTACGGAGACGGCTGATTGGCCAGGGGCGTGGCCGTGGTCTGAACGTTCACCTTCGCCGCGCTTTTCCAGAACGGGCTGTTGCAGTTCAGAAGTTCGGCTTTTGAATTGGAAACACTTCTGCATATGATTTTTTCCATCTGAAACCTCTTTCGTCATAGGGTTTTGTCAAGTCCGGATCACGTTTCTACGCCTTTTCAACCTGTACGGAAATCGCCCGGTCAATGGGCTGGGCGCACCAGTTCCAGCGCCAGTACTTGAGGTGGCCGTAGTTGTTCACCAGGTCCAGCCACTTGATGTTTCCGGGAATGGACGCGTCGTAGCTTTTCCAGTCCTTGAACATGAAAGGCTCCCAGGCGTGGTAGACGATGACCTGACCGGGAGATGCCGCACCTTTGTTGGGCCGTGCCGACGGCGTCACCTTCACGTGGATCTTGAATGTGTCGAAATCATTGTAAACCCTGACCAGATCTCCGTCCTTGATGCCGCGTTTCCCGGCATCCTCCGGGCTCATGAACATGAACGGACGTCCCTGGTGGGTTCTCAAAAGCTGGACACTGGACACCCAGATGGAGTGGATACTCCACCTTTGATGGCCGCTGGTCATGCGCAAGGGATAGTTGCCGCCGATCTTGGGGTTGTCCTTGTGAACAGGAAGCTGCTCTTTGGCTTCCAGAAACCAGTCGTGATCGATGTAGAACTGAATACGGCGGTTGTACGTGGGATAGGGAATCTTCTTGGTTCCCGTATGCCATGTGAGGGGGACGATGGGCTCGTCGGGCTTGATGTCCGTGGACAGGTTCATGGACACAGCGTCGAAGATAGACACATTGGTAAAACGGACGATCCCTTCTTTTCTCATGTACTTGAGATCCGTGCCCGGCGGCAGGTTGCCCAGGAACACGCTGGTCATCAGAGCGTCCTCGAACACCTCCTCGTAATTTTTCGCACCCATGGTCTGCCATTCGTGGAGCCTGCTGATGTCCACGTTCCGTTCCTTGGTGCGGCAGATCATCTGATCGGCGGCCCAGAGGTACTCTTCCTGAAATTTCTCCCGGGGTTTGAACACGGTTTTCCCGCGTTTTTTCGCCGCCGCCTCGATTTTCTTGCTGAGCATCAGGGCGATTTCGTATTCCGGTTTCGTTTCCGCGATGGGTTTCACCGCCTGGTCGGTGAGCGTGAGCCAGGGCACATGGGGCGTGGGGAAACGGGTGTCCAGCTTCTCGTAGAAACCGGCGCAGGGCAGAACGTAATCCCCGTATAAAAGTGTGGTGGTCCAGCGGGTTTCAAACCCGAAAATGGTTTTGTACTTGTTCCACAACGAAGGGTAGATGTTCTTGGTCCATCCCCTGTTCTTCCTTGCGGGGTTGGTTCCCATCCAGCAGTACACCGTGGGCGTCTGGTCTTTGGCAGGTTTTACATACCCTTCCCACCAGCCTTTGGACACCGCCTCGTTCATGTATTCGGAAAATTCCCGCTTCATGGTGGGGCAGTGCCATTTCTTGTTGTCCCAGGTCTTCTTGTAATCCGAATGGTTGTAGTACAGGAAGGCCGGCACGGTCATGTTGATCAGATTCCGGTCGATGACCCGCATCAGCTTGATGGACGCCATTTCATCGGATGCCGTAGGATCGTCACGTTTCATCATGTTCAGCACTTTTTTCATCAGGGGAAGCTGCTTGGTGGTGGAAAGAAGGCCGCAGCCGCCTTTGAAGATCTGGGCCAGCGCCCCTTCGAACAGCGACTCGTTCCAGCCCCTTATTCCGCTGCCCTTGTTGCCGAGGCTTCCCGTGAGGGCCAAGATCAGACACATGGTCCGTTCGATAAGGTCGCCGTGGTAGTATTTGGCCGAGTTCCAGCCAACCATGATCTGGATGTGTCCCCGGGCCTTGTGGCATTTCGCGGCCAGACGGCGGATGGTGTCGGGGTTTGTCTTGCAGATGAGGCTGGCTTTTTCCGGGGTGTAGTCTTTGTTCAGCATGGTTTTCATTTCATTGAACACCGGCTGGACCTGCACAGCCTTGCCGTTTAACAGTTTCACGGTGAAAACACCCTCAAGAGCCGGATCACAAGGGAGTTTCAGGGTTTCAAGAGGGGCTTTCACCGGCTTCTGGTTCGCCGAATCCCAGTAATAGAACTGGTCGGTTCTTCCGCCTTTTTCCATCTGGTCCACGGTGAGGAATTTTTTCGTGTCCAGGCGGACCAGAAGGGGAAGATCGCTCTGTTCCTTCACGAATTTGTAGTTCACCCAGCCTTTTTCAATGAGCACCTGGCACACGGCGTTGCCCAGGGCTGCGTCGCCTCCCATTTCAACAGGGATGTACTCGTCGGCGTGCATGGCCGAAGGGCTGTAGTCCGGGGCGATGGTGACGATTTCGCTGCCGGCGTACCGCGCTTCTGAAATGAAATGGTAGCAGGGTATCCGGGTATACACGGGGTTCATGTGCCAGATCAGATGGAGCTTGCCGAAATACCAGCCGTCCACGGAGTCCATGAACATGAATTTCCCGAAGGTTTCGTATATGCCACGGTTGAAATCGCCGATGGTGGAGTCCAGGTCCAGAATCGTCGCACCCATGCCCACGAACAGCCTGTGGAGGGCCATGACGTGAATGTAACCGCCGTTGCCCGGCCCGTTTTCAAAAATCAGGGATTCCGGGCCCTGGGATGCAAGACCGTCAACGACACCTTCGGCGATTTCCGAAAGGCACTGGTCCCAGCTGATTCGTTTCCATTTGCCGCTTCCCCGGGGGCCTACACGTTTCATCGGGTATTTCAGGCGATCCGGGTTGTACATGTTCAGACTGTAAGACGCTCCTTTCTGACAGCCCCTGGGGTTGAAGTCCGGGCCGGAAGGGTCGATGACCGGATACTTCGCCGCCTGCTCCTCTCTGAAAACGATGCCGTCCTTGGAGTAGACCCGCCACAGGCAGTTTCCAGGGTAGCAGTCCACCAGATGGGTTCCCCACGTCACCTTGTCCCAGGTCCACTCTTTTCTGTGCAGGTTTTCCCATCCGGCGTACTTCCATTCATTGATCAACTTTTCCGTGGCGTTCGCGACGGAGTTACCTCCGAGAAACCCCAGCGAGTTCAACGAGAGAATGGTTACAGCAGCACCGGTCCCTTTCAGGAAAGTTCTCCGGGAGATCTTGATTTCTGTCATGTTTTCCTCTCTTTTCATGCTTGACGTTGTTGAAAAAATGGATCCAGTTTCATCGAAAAAATGTTACGGAACGGCAAAACCCATCATCATTATAATCAAGCCCCCTCCTTTCCCCTTCGTCAGGAGGGGGAGAGGGGGGCCTGGAAGGAAGGGAACTTCTACGGGGTTGTCCTCCCTGGCCGGGTCCCTCTCCCAAAAGAGGAGAATAGGGATGGGTGTTATAAAAACCGGAAATCACTATGTTACCAACATCACCTCAACACTGGCCATTTTCGGCGCAATTGTACCCAGAGCGTTGCAGCATAAGGGTTTATCCGGATTTTATCTGATGAACACGGTTGATCGTTTAATTAATTAAGCCATGGGCGGCCTCTTGGTATCACTGGGTGAGGACCTTTTTTGTCGCCGCTGAAGGAATCATGATGATGGCGTTCCATGGGCATCCTGAAAGATACAATCCCTTGTCTCCACCGGTCACGCATGCCCCGCATCCGATACAGAGCGATTCGTCAACGGTCATGACACGAAAGGGATAATGGTCTGAATCCGCCCTTGGAATAAGGGCATTTTTCCGGCAGTACACAAGACAGACCGGCGCTCCGCCACAACCCGTACACCAGGGCTGCACCCTGGCGATCTGCCGTTTTCCAGTCTGTCCGACCGTTGAAGAGTCCATGACTATACCTTGATATACATTTTCTGTTCTTCAAATACCGTGTGGTTGTAAACCAGGGCCGTATCCACAACGATATTGTCATCGCTGTCCAGAGCGATGTGATGCCTGTCAAGGGGCCTTGGTGCCGGACCTGCGAACTCTTTGCCATTGGAATGAAACTCGCTTCCGTGGCAGGGACATTTGAAAATGGTCAGGTCTTCGAACCAGTTGACTGTGCATCCCAGATGGGTACACCTTGCGTAAAGCGCGAAAATTCTCTCCTTTTCGCGGATGACGAAAAAACGGTGATCTTTCTTGAACCGGGTATCCACGGTGATCACGCCGAAGGCGTCGGGTTTCTTGTCCGTCATGAAATCGTCGACACGCCCAATGGTGTATTTGCTGGGAGGATGAAAAACAACTTTCGGATACAGAAACCTAAGATTTTCGAACAATCCGGCTCCCAGACTGATGGCGACAATTCCCCAGCCCACAACCGATATGCCCTGATTCAGGAACTGTCTGCGGCTGAGCCCCTCAGGCTCTGCTGACCCATGTGTTCCCGAACCACTTATAACTTCTCCGGAATCTGATAGTGTTGTATTCATAATCAAAGCCCCAATTCCCATTCAATTAGACTTTTCCTTTAGAAAATCAAGGATCCTATAGGTTTTCACCGGTCGCATCATCCCAGGCTTGTTTCAATCACCACCGGTTGCGAATGACCGTCACACAGCCCTCATCCGCCGGGCACGGATCATTTCAACGGCAAATACGCTGACCAGCATGATTCCCGCCACAACCAGATATTCCACCCATTCATAAAAATAGATATCCTTGAACATGGTCTGCCCGTTGAAGACATAGTACATGATGTTTGATGCAATGAGATATATGACGGTGGTCAGTAAAGCGAAAAAGGCAGACTGCTTTATATCAGGTATCATGATGCCCCCTGGTTAGAATAGAAACGGTGTATTAAAAAAAAATATATCAAGACAAGTGAAGCAGAAGTGTGATGATTATACGAAGTTGCACTTTGTACTTTTAAATATTAGTCCACCCCACCTTTGTCAAGAATTTTTTTTACAATCATCAAATTTATTTCATCCGCCGCTTGATCCAGACCGGATGATTAATAATTATAACCTTATTTATCAGCTTGTTATCACCATAGCCTTTCCGTCAATGCCACAATCTTTAACATATGTTTAATTTAAAGTTGACCTTTTCACTTTCTATAAATAAAGTAGCATATCTTCATCACAAGACCCTTAACCTAAAACCCCTTTTTTAACCCAAGGAGGTCGTTATGATTTGTGGTCGTACCCCCGAAGAACTGATTCGTGACATTCAGAATTTCCACGGGTTCTCGGCACCGGGCCTTCTGATCGGTGCCTTCATGATCGATCTGGCGTATCAGCACCTGGAAAAAAACGTGGACATCTGTGCCGTTGTTGAAACCCTGCACGGGCTTCCCGATGCAGTGCAACTTTTCACCCCCTGCACCATCGGAAACGGACGCCTTAAAATCCTCGACCATGGCAAATTCGCCATGACAATCTACGACAGGTCCAGTTCCATCGGGTCTCGGATCTGGCTGGATCTTTCCAAAACCGAATCATACCCCCTGATTTACAGATGGTTCATGGCCTCTGCATTCCAGCGGCGACAATCCGACGAACAGGTTGTCCGCGACATCATCACATCAGGCCACACCCTGTTGTCATTCCGGAGCGTCAAGGTGACACGAGGCAAAAACCGTAAAAAAAACAAAGGGATTTTTGTGTGCGTTAAATGCAGGGAACCTTACTGTACTGCGCAGGGCGACCTGTGCATCTCATGCCAGGGCAAAGGATATTATCAGCCATCGCAAACCATCTGAGGGTGGACATAAAAAAACTCTTGACAAACATTCCTCCGCTATTTATTTAAAGTTCAAAGTTCTGCTTTTCATTTATTCTTTTCGTCTTGCCCGATGTCTGAGATGTGATTCTTACACGATTTTTGACCCAAAGAGGTTTTCGTTGATAAAAGATGCTTTGACAGATCCCTATGGCAGGGTTTTGAATTACATGCGCGTCTCGGTCACCGACCGCTGCAACCTGAGCTGCATGTATTGCCGGAAAAAAGGGATACACCGATACCTCCCCTCGTCAGCCATTCTGAGCTACGAGGAGATTCTTCGGATCATCAAAGCAGGGTGCGCTCTTGGTATTGACAAAATTAGAATTACAGGCGGGGAGCCGCTTGAAAGACGTGGCCTTCTCTCCTTTCTTGAAAAGCTGGTTGTGATCCGGGGAATCCGCGATGTTTCCTTGACCACCAACGGAATCAAACTCCGGGAAAACCTGAGACCCTTGAAAGACTTAGGCATCCGCCGGCTCAACGTCAGCCTCGATTCCCTTGAAAGAAACACCTTTCGGCACATCACCGGACAGGACGGGCTTGGGGTTGTCCTTGAAAGCATCGAAGAGGCCTTGGCCCTGGGCTTTTCCCCTCTTAAACTGAACATGGTGGTCCTTGGTGGTATCAACGATGGAGAAATACCGGTTTTTGCCGAATTGACACGACAATTGCCCATCCATGTCCGTTTTATCGAATACATGCCCTCGCCTCACGTCACCCTGGACATGCGAAACAGAATTCTGACACCGGTCATCAAACGACGGGCTCAAAAAACTTCGCTGCTTATACCCATACACGATAAGGACGGCAGCGGCATATCGGAACGATTCAGATTTACCGACGGGGTGGGTGAAATCGGTTTCATCAGCCCAGTGAGCCGTCATTTCTGCCAGGCCTGCAACCGCTTGCGGCTCACAGCCGATGGTTCCTTGAAACCCTGTCTCCTTTCCGACCGTTTAATTGATGTCAGAACATGTCTGCGAGACAGCAGCAACGGCCTTGATCTTCAGACGTGCTTCAAAAAAGCGGCAGATACCAAACCGGGTTTTTGCCATACAAAAAACAACATGGGGCTTTCCCTTCCGGTCATCATGTCGGCCATCGGCGGCTAATGCATCCGCGACACCCCGGCCATGGCATGGGGTACGGCGTCCGTTAACAGGAGGTGTAAAATGTTTGGTCTCGGTCTTCCGGAGCTTGTGATCATTCTTGTTCTCGTGCTTATCGTCTTCGGTGCCGGAAAACTTCCGGAGATCGGAGCAGGTTTCGGGAAAGGCATTCGTAATTTTAAAAAAGGGATCTCAGACGATCAAAAGGAACCGGAAAAACTGTCCGATTAGGCTAAATACGCGACACTGACCCGGTCATCCAAAGGGTTATTCAGCCAACTTCGTAACGACAATGAAAGGACATCTTCATGATTACACGCTCGGAACTCAACAGGGTTATGGAAAAAGAACCCAAATTTGACGACATTATGTTAAGTCTTCGCGCCACAGGCAAACAGCCCAAAGGTATCATCGGTGAAGTCCGGGAGGTCATCGCCGTTGCCAGGCAGTTCAATGAGGAAGTCGTCCGGCCGTCCACGTTAAAACTGGACAGAATTATGCACGAAGACCCTGACCATCTGGCGTGGGATCTTGCGAAAAAAGCCAATGACCGCGGACTCTACACCCTGTTTCTTCCCAAGATCTTCGGCGGGAAAGGTTATAATCTGTCCTGCGTGGGTTATTTCTGCGAAGAACTGGCGTCTGCCTGCGGTGCCGTGGCAAATATCGTGGGGGTTCACTACCTGGGTGTCACCATGCTTTTTTCATCCTGGAACCTGAAAATCATATCCGGAATATGCAAGGATATCGTGGACGGTGAAAAAAATGGTGAACCCTGCCTCCTTTCGCTGGCCATGACCGAACCCAACGCGGGAACCGATTCCCAGAATGTCGAATTCATGGACACGGGAACTCTTGCCTGCCATGCCCATAAAACGGTGGGAGGATACAGAATCAGCGGAACGAAAATCTTCATCTCCATGGGCCACATGTCCACCTGGCATCTTGTTCATGTGTACACCGATCTGAAACGCGCCTCGGAAAACACGGTGATGCTGGCGGTCAAAACCGGAACCCAGGGTTTTTCCTTCGGTAAAAAAGAAAAAAAAATGGGCCAGAAAGCCTGTCCTGCCAGTGAACTTATCTTCAACGACTGTTTTGTTCCCGACGACCAGGTGTGCATCGACAACCGCGATGCATCCAAACTGCGGCGCAGCATCAAGGAAACCAATGAGCAGATTTTTGCGTACATCTGGGGGGCGTCGCGAATGGGTGTGGGCGCTTTCGGTGCGGGAACGGCGCGGGCCGCTTTTGAAGAGGCTTTGAAGTTTGCAAAGGAAAATGAACTGGACGGCTCGGCCATGATCAACCAGGAATGGTGCCAGAGTCTTCTTGCTGAAATGTACAAAAACGTTCTTGTGGCTCGCATTGCATACGCCGAAGCCACATATGCCAACGGCATGCACGGCCTCTGGCGCGTCATCAATTTCAAACCCATGTACTATTTTGTCAAACACACCCCCAGGGCCGTTCTTTCCTTTATCTTTCCCAAATTATCCCAGCTTGGCCTCATGACGACCCTTTTCAGAAAGATATGCTTCGATTACCAGAGCAAAGATGAAATGGATCGTGTGGACGGATGGGGATCTTTCGCGAAAGTCGTGGGAACGGACGCGGGAATCGCCAACGCCCGGCTGGCCCTTGAAATCATGGGTCATGCCGGTGTCCGCCAGGATCACCGCGCTGAAAAAATTCTTAGGGATTCCAAGCTTTTCCAGATTTACGAAGGTACGAACCAGATCAATCGTCTGAATCTTTTCAAACGGCTGATCATGCGTCAGACTCCCCAGGCCAGCGTCTTTTCGCCGGTGAATGTGTGACAGCCGTTTTCATGATTACAAGCCGTCAATATACCCTTTATATAAACAAAACATCGGGAGGGCCCGTATGACCGAATCGAACCTCAAAGAACTCCTGCTTCTCGAAAAAGCGTCCAGTGAATTTTCAAAAAAGGTCCTCGCGCCGGAACGGGAAGAAAACGACCGTTACCCCTTTGGTCCCTATTTCAATCATGTGGTTGAAAAAGCGTTCAGACTCGATTTTTTTCACATCACCCTTCCACAGAACGCCGGAGGCATGGATCACACCATCGGAGCCATCTGCATTGTTCTGGACCAGATCTGCCGTGAAGACAGCAGCCTAGGAGGCATCATCCTCACCAACGCCATGGCACAAGGTATCATTCTTGCGTCAGGAGGTGCCGGCCTAATGAAAGAGATTGCCGCTTCAGCCAAAGAACCGTTTCAGCTTCTCATCGCCTTCCCTGCCCTTATGAATCCTTCAGAACATTCAAAACTTCCTTCGGCAAGACGAAAAGGCGGGGGGTACTTATTGTCGGGACACTTGAATTACCTCGTGCTGGGTGGCCTGACCGAAAAAGCCGTCGTCCCTGCCGTGATCCCCGGGGATAAGACCTACTCCTTTTTTCTGGTTTCCCTCAAAAATCCAGGAGTAACTGTGGGGGAACCTGTGATGAGCCATGGTTTTCACGCCTGTCCCGCCTGTGATGTTCTTTTCAGCGACGCCGAGGCCACACTTCTTGGTGAAGCGGAAAAAGGACCGGATTATTTCACCCAAATGGCAGGCCCCATGCAGCTGGCGGCGAGTGCCATGGCTTTGGGTGTCATGAAAGGTTCCCTGACCGAAGCTTTGACCTATTGCAGCGGTCGGGTTCAGGGCGGCCGCAAACTCAAGGACTGGTCTGCCATGCAACTTCTTCTTTCGGATATGGCTGTTCAAACCCATGTGGCCGACATGCTGATCAAACGGGCCTGCCAGGCTGTCGAAAATCAGGAAAAAGACTGGAGAACCTCTGTGGACGCCGCATCCATCCATATCCTTTCCGCTGCCACGCACATGACCAGCGATGGAATCCAATCCCTTGGCGGTGTGGGCTACATGAAGGATTTCGGTCAGGAAAAACGTTTCAGAGACGCAGGTCATATACAGGCTCTTCTGGGCCACGCTCAAATGAAAAAATTACGCTTTATCAAAAAAATTCTATCTTGAACCGTTCATTTGGCCTCCTTGTCTTTCTCATCGTTGAGACAAGGTAAGGTGGGGAGATGTTTCACGCAGCCGGCATCTCTCCACCTTTTTTCGTTATACGCATGCACATCCGTTTTTAACCTGTGATTTGACATTGCCACATCAACCTCCGTATGATCCATGATCTGACCCTTCACCACGTTTCCGGTGTTTCGATCATTGAGACAATGTGTCTCATCTTGTGTTATTATCCATTGATTTTTACACTTATCTTTTCTATATAACTTAACTTAATCATCCAAACGAACGATGAAACAGTGCCATACGCCAAACGAAGGACCCTGAGAAAATGCCTGGAAAGAAAATACTCTTCATCTCAACGGTAAACAGTGATCTCAGTCTCATGGCCGCAGGTTTTGCATCCGTCCTGGCACCGTCAGGAACGGACATCGTCGGTGCGGGCCCCGTTTTTATCAGTTCCTCCCGAAAAGCAACCGTTTCGGGTCTGTGTGGCGCCGATTTCAATAGCGTGGACATTCTTCCTATTGCCGACATCACGGATAAGACGTTTGACCTCGTCATCACGATCTGTCGCAGCACCTGGGACGTTTTCCCATATTTCAAAGGCCTTCCCGCTGTGATCCACTGGGATCTGGAACTTGAAGAAATGTCGGACAGTAAAAACATTCTGGATCAAAACATCCTGATTCAGGTTTCGGCCATCTTGAAAGATCGTGTGACCAGCCTGTTCACCCACGGTTACATCAATGCATTTTCTGAAGCGAAAACAAACACAGACAACATATTGAACAGCCTTTCTGAAGGTATCTTCGCCCATGACCTGAACCGCCGAATTTTTTATTTCAGCACCAAAGCGTCTGAATTGACGGGACTATCGGCTGATGATGTCATGGGTAAGGATTGCCACGACATCTTTCAGGGCGGATTATGCAGCGAAAACTGTTCGTTCTGTGGCGGAACAGAAATCGAACCCTTTGACGAAAAAACTTACCCCATTTCATTTTCTAACGGCCATGGAAAAAGAAAAGAATGCGATTTATCTGTTGTTCCGCTAAAAGATGATACTGGCAGGATTTACGGGGTCGCAGCATCGCTCAAAGACAATTCAGAACTGAATCTTCTGAAGCTGAGAAACCGTGAAATCAACAGTTTCCGCGGAATCATCGGTAATGATCCCCAGATGATCGATGTGTTTCAGCAAATCAAAGATGTTGCCGATTATCCCTTTCCCGTTCATATTTTCGGGGAAACAGGTACGGGAAAAGAACTCGTTGCAGCGGCAATACACAACGAGAGCCCACGGAGAAACAAACCGTTTGTCCCGGTAAATTGCGGCGCACTTCCGGAATCTCTCATTGAAAGCGAACTGTTTGGACATGTCAAAGGGGCTTTTTCAGGAGCAGTCAAAGATAAAAAAGGACGATTTGAGCTGGCTGAAGGCGGCACTATTTTTCTTGATGAAATCGGAGAACTGTCCAAAGACATGCAGGTAAAACTTCTTCGTTTTCTTCAGGAAAGCACGTTTGAGAAAGTTGGCGGTGAAAAAACAATGACCGCCAATGTCAGGGTCATCAGTGCAACTAACAGAAACCTGAAAAAAGAAGTGCAGAACAATACATTCAGAGAAGACGTTTATTACAGACTTAATGTAATTCCCGTTGTTCTTCCACCTCTGAGAAATAAAAAAAACGATATCCCTCTTCTTGTCACTCATTTTTTATCAAAGATTGCACAAATCCATCAGGGTATTGTCCCGGATTTTTCCGAAGAGGCTTTGTCAGCCATGATGCAGTATTCTTTCCCCGGCAATGTCCGGGAACTTGAAAACGCCGTTCAATACGCCATTGTCAGGTCTCGCGGAAAAACCATCATGCCCGAACACCTTCCGATGGAATTTTCCGGGCTGATTGCAGAATCCAATATCAAACGCGGACCCTCAAAAAAACTCAACCATGACGCAGTCCGGGATGCCATCGTAAAAGCCGGCGGCAACAAATCGAAAGCCGCCCGTATTCTTGGTGTAGGCCGCGCCACACTTTACCGGTTTATCGACGAACATGACATACTGGATTCATGAAACATTAACGTTTCTTGACGTGGAAAAATAAAAAAGTTTTATTACTACTTTGTTCGTGCTAAGTTTCAATAACTATCAATTGTCATGGCACAATTGTTGAATTCGTCATTACAGAAAAAACACACCCATTACGTTTCGTTTATTGTCGTAAGAATCTCATCACCCAAAAAAGGAGACTGACATGAAAGTGATTATCACAAAACAGTGCATGGGCGACCGAAATTGCAACAACCTCTGTCCCGACGTATTTCAGTACGATGAAGACCAACTGATATCCACCGTAAAATTCAAAAAAATTCCTGAACAATACAAAACAGTGGTCCGACAGGCCGCTCGCGAATGTGGTGCTCAAGCAATAGAAATCATAGAAGATTAATATATCATTTAATAAAGGACCGTTAAATGACTGCCTTCAGAGAAAGCCAGACCGCTAAAAATCTTCTGACCTCTTACGCTTTTGAGTCGCAGGCTGTAACCCGCTATACGTTTTATGCGGAGAAAGCTTATGAAGAAAACTATATTCAAATTGCTTCCATCTTTGAGGAAACTGCGGAACAGGAGCTTGAACATGCCTCACGATTCTTCAAATTTTTTAATGGAGGTGAACTGGAAATTACTGCGACGTTCCTGACCGGCGTTGTCAAATCAACTTTTGAAAACCTTATTGCAGCAAAGAATCTTGAACACAATGTGCACACAAGTCTCTATCCGGGGTTTGCTTCCGTTGCACGTTCAGAAGGTTTTGACAGAGCCGCTGAAACATGGGATGCCATATCAAAGGCTGAAGAACAGCATGAAAAGAATTTCTATTCTCTTGCTGAAAATATCAGACTGGATAAAGTATTCAAACGTGAAGAAACCATGGTCTGGAGATGCAAAAGCTGCGGCTATATTCACACCGGCAATCAATCGCCGGAGAAATGCCCGGCGTGTGTGAAGCCATCAGGTTATTTCGAATTATTTTTGCCCAATTGGTAGAATTATTTGAGACAGTGTTTCTTCCTTTGTTGAAACACTGTCAACTTCAACTGTACAGCAGATAAGATCCCAGCTTGTCATAATGCTCAGGTGATTTAAATTCTGCACCTATATTGTTTTTCGTGACACTTCGAACAATGACAATTTTAAGAATTTTTGAGTGGTCTGCGTCATCAAGGCTGAAATCAATATGGATTTCTTCCCCAACAGCAAAACTGTATTGTGTATGATGCTGAAACTTGACACCTGACCTTGAAATATCTGTTATCTGAATTGGAATTTTAATGTCTGTATTGTTGATGTAACAATGTCCGCTAAAACGTATGTTTTTCCTGAAGAATCTTCTGCGTTCCAGTACAGTAGTAAACTCATTCCCGCATTTACATTTGCATCGAATGTTGATCAAATTTTTATTTGAAACAATTTTAGAAACATCAATGACACGAATTTTCTTACATTCATCACAAACAATGGTTGCTAAATTATCATCGTTGACGTAAATTTTATCGGTCATATGCCTTAAAATATTTAATTATCTTTAATTAGCTAACGCAAACACGTCTTATTTCGGGTATATCCGTCAATCCTTCAAACGCTTTAAGTATCCCATCCTGAATGAGCGTTGTCATTCCCTGATCACAGGCAATATCAAAAAATTCATACGTTGTTGCCTGCTTCTTAATCATTTGTTTAATTTCCTTTGAGCCATCCATCAATTCATGAATGGCAAGTCGTCCACGATAACCGGTTCCAGAACAATCATCGCAACCTTTCGCACGATATAGCGTCATATCATTCGAATAAAAAATACCGGTTCTTTCAAAACGTTCGCTGCCATAAAGTGAAACGATGTCATTAAACTCTTCCGGAGTAGGACTGTATTTTTCTCGGCACTTTTTACACAATCGACGTACAAGACGCTGAGCGAGAACTCCTAGAAAGGCATCAGAAAAATTCAATGGATTCAAACCCATATCCAATAATCGTGTTATGGTTTCCGGAGCACTGTTTGTATGCAAGGTGGATAAGACCAAATGACCCGTCAACGAAGCTTCGATCCCTGTCGATGCGGTTTCATGGTCACGCATTTCACCTATCATGATGACGTCGGGATCGGCCCTCAAAAAAGCTCTCATAACTCGGGCAAAGTCCAACCCTATTTTAGGTTTACATTCAACTTGTCTTAACCCGATCTGGGTTATTTCAACCGGATCCTCAGCAGTCCAGATTTTTACACCCGGAGTATTGATATGCCCCAAAGATGAGTGGAGAGTCGTTGTCTTGCCAGACCCTGTCGGCCCCACAACAAGAATGAGCCCATAGGGTTGGGATATAATTCTTTTTAAAACAGTTAGATTTCTTTTTGAAAGACCCATTTCATCGATTTTCATTGCGCCAGAATCGGCAAGAATTCTTAAAACAGCATCTTCGTATCCGCCTGTGGTCGGAAGTGTTGCAACACGTAATTCAAAAGGTTTTATGCCTTTACGTTTAAATTTGATTTTACCATCCTGAGGCAATCGTCTCTCAGCAATATCAAGGCTGCTTAAAATTTTTATTCGTGAAAGGATGCCCATTGAGTTAGAAATGGGCACCTTCAGAACATCCTGACATACTCCATCGATACGATAACGAATATTTGTTTTTTTTGTAGCCGGAGACGGTTCAACGTGTATATCGGATGCACCCTTCCTGTAAGCCGTTATGATAATCTGATCGACAATTCTGACAATCTGACTTGAAGTTTCATTGAGATTTGGATCTGCCTCAACCTCATCTTCTTCATCCTCTTCAAATTCAACATCTAAAATAACATTTAATTGTTTGTCATCATTTGAATAGTCGTCTTCATCATCTCGTTTTTTGCTATCATAAAAAAGCTCAATAACTTTTTTAATGTCTTCCTGAATACCAACAGCGAACTTTATTTTTTTCGCATTGATCAATGCATATATATTATCTGTTTTTTCAAGGTTTTTCGGGTCATCAATCAAAACCTCAACCAAACCTTCTGTCATATCCCAGCTCAGAGGAACCCAGTTATTTTGAAGAAGATAGGTTTTCTTTAATTTACCAAGAAGTTCAACCGGAACTGGAATTGACTTGTCAAATTGGACAAAAGGACAATTGTAAAAAGCGGAGAGGGATTTTCCAATATTTGAAATATCAACTCTCAGGTCTTGCATCAAAACAAATTCAAGGCTTTTATTCGTTTTCTTTGACAATACCAAGGCTGATTGAAGTTGAGCTTTGGTAACATGCTTTTCTTCTAACAAATATCCGTATCTTGAATCGTAGGATTTTATACCCTCAATGGATTCTATCTTGATATTAATATTTGAATAATTTGGGTCGGCTACTTTTACATCCTTGAAAAAATCGAGAGCAAAATTGTTAAAACCTTTTTTTTCAAGTTCAAGTCCGAACCTATACTTAAGTTCTACCTCTCTCTCTTTCTCAACCTGATGACGCTCTATGATATTATTCAAATAATTTAAAGTATTTGAATGAGGATTTATATTGAATAATGATTCTGATATACCAGGAAACAACCTTTCAACCGGATAATTTAATTTTATGAGTTTTAAATATTCTGTAAATGCTTCTTTATGTAGTCCCAATTCTGAAAACGCCCTTGCACTGTCAACAATTTCAGGAGCGCTTTCATTATCTGACCATGTTTTTTTTATATTGGTCAGTTCTTCAGTTGTTAACTCTTGAGTTAAATCA
The DNA here is from genome assembly GCA_020723285.1 of Desulforapulum autotrophicum. Taxonomy (GTDB): domain Bacteria; phylum Desulfobacterota; class Desulfobacteria; order Desulfobacterales; family Desulfolunaceae; genus DYJE01. The sequence continues at coordinate 319,805 of DYJE01000001.1, forward strand.
TCATCGTCAATTTTTTTTATTATATCTTCTAATCGATTGACCTGAGCTATAACCGACTTTTTAGTTAATTGGTCAATTGTCCCATAATCTTTTAATATTGATTTATATATCTCTAAAGATTCACGATATAAACCATGCTCGTCATAAGCTACAGCTGTATCGATTTTTGTTTTAATTTCTATTTCCAAGTTATCTCTCTATGATTTGGAAAAAAATTTAAATTTTTTTACATTTATTTTGGAATCTAATTTAGGTTCTAAAATCTGGCAGTTGAGACGTATCAAAGACATTGGAACAAACAGTTTCATGGCAATAATTAAATAATTGTTTAAAACTTTTTTAATGTATAATCTCAGGTCTTCATAGATGAGCATAGTTTCTGTAGAACAATCAAAAACTTTTTTTAGAACTTCAAAATCGACAGAACTTTGTAGAAAATTATCAAAATCTTTGTCATATTGAACACCAAAATCTGAAAACGCTTTATATTCGACAGATTTATCGTTGTTCAGCAATATGAGACCTATAACACCATCTATCGAAATGATTTCACTGAATAGTTTATCCATCAAACAAACCTGTACTAATCTATTAAATATTTATCGAATTAATAATTTTTTCTGGTGAACTTTTCAAATCAATGATGATTTCATAACTTTTATCATTATCAATAGGCACCACAATAGTATTTTCTGAATTAAAATTATTGAGATATGATCCTTTATATTTTCCTGAATTAAAGAAAAAACCCAACAATGTCACTTGAGCGTTAAATTTATTCCAATCTGAAATAATCTTAACGGATTTAAAACTTTTATCGTTAATAACTTTAGAGTACAAACTATCATCGTTATTTTTTGAATTATGAGATGACGTTCCAGAAGAAGAAATTGCAGAATGATTTGATTCTTCCCAATTTATTAAAGATCCCGAAAGATTTGCAGACTCAGAACCTTCTATGAAATCTTGCTCTGATTTCCCCGTCTCATCTTTTAATCGTAATGCATCAAGTAAAATTGCCTGTAGGTCATCGTTTATCTCTTTCTGATCAAGCAGGCAGCTGTTTTCTATGGATATATTAACCTTTTCCCAGGCCAACAATTTATATGCAGCTTCTTTTCCATTAATGTTTAACAATCTTGCACCGTAAAGTTCACCATCCCTAAAAAAAATGACGCCACGTTCGTTTGTTTTTTCATTAACAATGCGAATTGTACATGTTTTAGATTCCATTTCAATGAGTTGAATAAACATTTCAATGGAAGCATTATTCAGGATGCCACCTTCTGTTTCTTTGATAATTAAATTTTCAATGCATACAATCAAATCATCAATAACGAGAGGTTTAGTAAAATAAGCGCTTGCCCCCGTTTTTTTAACGACTATATTTGTTTTAGGTTTATCGAAAGCAGTAATTACAATAACAGGAATATCGGGATAATTTTTTTTAATTTTTTCAAGTAAGGTATAACCGTCCATATTTGGCATCTGGAGGTCGGTAAGTACAATGGAAAAATAACTCATATTGAGTAATTCCAAAGCCTTTGTTCCACTTGTAGTTGTTACGAGGTTAAACTTATGCTTATATTTTTCAAATATTTTTTTTATCAAATTTAAAAAAGGCTGATTATCGTCAACAACCAGAATATTACTAATCATACAGAGAACCTTTTTAAAAATATTTAATTATACGATATTCGTTTATTCAATCGACTTAATTCAAATGAATATTTTTCTTCGAACGATGTTAAATGTTTTTTTAACCAGTTTTTCATATCATTTTCCTGAGCAATTTCATTCAAACATTCTATCATCGAATTTGCTAAAACGTCATGCGATTCAGAGCCGATAAAATTTATTTTACCCTGATTATAAGAAAATTCAGCTGCAAAAGGATCCAGAAAACTATATTTATCGACTTTTTCAATGAATTTTTTCTTTAGAAGCTTATCAAAAAGAACCGTACTTTTTTTACCATTAATATACTTATCAAAGATAAGCATTAAATTTTGCAACATTTCCAAATATTTCAAAGGTTTTTCTTCTTCTATTTGCAACTCTTCCTGATCATTTGATTTTTGAATCGAAAAGCTGTATTTATTTTCAAATTCTTTCTGGATCAAAGATGTTGATTTTATAATGATAACCAATTTTATTTCATCAGTTGTTTTATACTTTTCCTTGATAACGTTTGAAACAAATTGAGCATCCTTCAATTCAAACTTCTTATCTGAACTAGAGCTTAAAAATACAGTTCCACCCAATAAAAACAAAATATAGATTTTCCCATCGTGATCCTTAATCTCAATCGTTCCAGTCAGTTTGCTTTTTACAGTGTCATCAATAATTGATTCAAATTCAACGATTTTAGTAACAACAACTTTTTTTACGACAGAAGAATCATATATATTAGCCCAATAAGTTATTAAATCTTGGGGTATATCAAAAATTGATATTGAGTAATTTTTTGAATCTGAATTTTCTATTAACGAATCAATTGCGTCCTGTTCTTTGGTTATTTTATTTTTTTCAATTAAAACACCATTGATAATATTTTCATCATCAAAATATATAGCACCTTCTGAAGATGGTGATTTAAAATAAATACATCCTGAATTTAAAAAACCCTGATAATGCTCCAATAATTTTGAAAGAATAATGTAATAACTGTTCAAGTTGTTGATTACAACACTCGTTCTTGGGAATATTATCATAGCTATCTTCTTTTTCTTAAGCGTTCAATAGAAAATCTTAAACTATCCTGCATTCTTATGATAGCTTCAGAAAGTGCGCCAATTTCATCATTGGATTTTACAATAATATTTACATCCAACTCGCCAATACTGATTCTATCTGCAGCGTCTGTAAGGACTCCAATATTTTTTGATAGTCTGTAACCGTAGATAATAATGCAAAGACCAATAATAATAATCAATATTGAACAAATCATGATGTTTATATCCCTTGTCTTTTGTGTCGCTTCAAGGGATTTGTTTTTTAAATCTGTAATCGGTTTGGTAAAATCATCGATAAACGTTGTACTGATAATAATGTATTTTGTTTGCTCTATTGGTTCAACAGCTATAAATTTATCTTTAATATTGTTTTTTTCGTACCATTTATAATAGCCAAAGCTACCTTTACCAAGTTTAAGTTTAGTTACAATTCCTTTAAAGTTATCATAATCATCACCCAGATTGGTTTTAAATGATTTAAACAATGATTTACCGATCAATTTCTGGTCAGGGTGGCACCATATTGTAAATCGATCATCAGGTTCATCAGGGTTAGGAAGCTCTACCAGAGCAGTATAACCTTTCAAACCAACTTGTTGTATGGATATTCTGTTTAGATCCAAGTCAAAATAAAAATCATCTTTATTCAAATCCGGGTTATTTTTTAAAAAAATGGAACACTGCGAAGCAACGGATTTAGCTTTATTGATAATACTTTCTTCAGCCAACTGTTTTACAACTTCGGTACTTTGGAAAGTGATTTCTGAAGCAAGTTCATCCATCTTTTTTATCGAAAAAACAGAAAGACCAATTGTCAGAAGAACAGGAATAACCAGAAACATAAGAAGCATCTTACTTCTAATACCAAAAATATATTTTTTACTTGATATGACTTTTCTGGATTTTTTACTTTTTGAACTATCCACGGATTGGCTTGATTCATTTGTAATATCATCATTATCTTTTGAATCAGCAATTTCACTTGACACATCAGTGTCATTGGACAAGCTGTCTCCATCTAAATTGCTCTTTTCATTCATTTCCTCAAATTTCGGATTCTCAGAAGCAATTATTTCATTTTCGTTGAGGGTCAAGTTGATCACATGATCGCAAATTCTGCATTTAATCTTTGCGGAATCTCCTTTCATATTTTTTTTCAGCTTATCTGTATCAAGCTTATATACTTTCCCACATTCTTCACAAATGATAACCATACTGAACTCCTGAGTTTAATAATAAAAAAATTCTTTAATTTTTAAAAGATTATAGATTTTTTAATAACAACAGCATATTCTGTTGAAATTGAATTTTTTTATCATTACGCTGAATATTATCTGCTATTTCCTCGATCAATTCGGGGGCCTTGTAAACAGGTATTGAATTTCTGTTTAGACCGTAATCTTTGACTACATCATCAATTATTATTTCAGCCATGGGTCCAATAGCTATGATCAGTTGCTCAATCAACGAATCAAAAAAATTGTCTCCCAATGTTGCTACTGATGTTTTATCTACTTCAATAAGCTTAAGTTTATTAAGTTTCATCAGTGAATCTTTAAGGACTAAAATGGGAATTCCTAACTGTTTTTCAATATTTTCAATGGATTTTTTCCCATCAATAGCCATTAAAACTTTTAACATCTGACTGTCTAAAGAAAATTCACCGATGTCCGATTTTATAATTTTTTTAAACACTAAATTTGAAATATTTCCTGATAAATCCATTTTTTTACCATCACATAATATTATTTAATTTTATTCAGTCTTTTTTTTAATTCATTTATTTTTGCATTTATTTCATTTTCAATATAATCATTGATTTCTTTTTGGATTTCTTCGGGAAGGCTTTTAAAAGTCATTTTTTTTTTTTCATCTACGTTTTCAAACGAATTATTTGCTGCCTTATTATTTGTCTTTGGAAATATCGTCGACTTAAGTTGCTTGAACTTTTCTGTCTCTTTAAGTATTAGCAAATTCCTGTCATATTCAGTCATTTTTTCGGATATAATTTTTTCAATGCATCCAAAAGAATTATAAAGAAATTTTAGAACATCAGGATTGGCGTTCGATTGTTTGTAAAGCATGTAATGTCCCAAAGATTTGAGAAGCTTAAGAAATAAATATATGACCCTATCATCAGAATAACAGTTCAGTAATAGGCTGATTTCATTTAGGTAATTATTTAAATTATCTTCATTTATTTCCCAATCCATTTCCAGCAATATAGCCTTGAGATCATCAAAATTTTTTTTGACTGATTGACAATTAACAGGCCTGGGTGTATTTATAGAAGATTTTTTGACGGGCTCATCAAAAATATCAGAGATATTATCTTCAGTTAATTCATCTGAAAAAAAATCATCGAGTCTATTATTCAATTCGTCTAATATTGAAATATCCTTTTCATTTTTCAAATTCTATTTTCCTCCCAGATCAAGTTTTTCTCTTAGAGAAATAACAGTTAATGAAATTATCTTTTTCATTGTTGCTGCGACATTTTCACCTGTTACAGCACTTGCAGGGAAATATGGTACCTTTAAACTTCCATTAAGATCACTTTCTAAAGTTTCTATTGGAAGAATGGGTATTCCTTGTTTGCCTAAATCTCTTTTATTGTACTGTAGAACAAGTGGAATATTGTTGAGATCTTTATTGAAAGAAGCTAAATTTTCACGCAAATTCTCAAGAGATTTAATATTCATTTCTTGTCTTAAAGTCATAGAGTCGGCCACAAAAACAATACCGTCTACCCCCCTTAACACAAGCTTTCTTGTCGCATTGTATTTAACCTGACCCGGAACCGTATAAAATTGAATCTTGATTGTGTATCCTTTGATCATACCAATATCAAATGGTAAAAAATCAAAAAAAAGCGTTCGATCATTGTAAGTTTTAACTGTTACCATCTCGCTTTTGATTCTACTTCTGAATTTTTTATTGATATATTCAAGATTTGTAGTTTTTCCACCGCGCCCAGGTCCGTAGTATACAATCTTTACTTGAACTTCTTTTTTTTTAGGATTAATTAAAGCCAAAATACACCTCTTTGATATTAACGACATTAAGCGTTATTGTTTATACGAGTTCCTTTATTTTATTGTTGGCTTCATTTACTTTTAATCTTAAAAAACCGAGCGAAACTTCTTTTCCAAAAATTGTCAATAACAGAAGATCGGTTCCAATTTTGCTAAAATGGATGCTGTCATTTTCACCTTTGTGAAAAAGCAGTGAGAATTCTTCTTCACCAATAATGTTGGCCATGGCACTTACAGCACCAAAATTAGCAGCGGCTAAAGCGGCCAAGGAATAAACATCGTGCTCGCATTTCCCGTTATCTAAATTAACGATTACATTGCCGGCCAGATCAATTAGAACTACGCATTCGACACCTAAGCCAATGAGTTCTTCTTCAAGAATATTTTCGATCGACTCCAGTTGGTTTTTGTTAAAATCAAATGTAAAATCCATTAATTATCCCCATAAAATTGTTAATTTTCGTCAATAAACGATAATTTTAAGAACATATCATGATACAATACAAAACCTATTTCGTTAACATTAATACCAAAATAATTATAATTATACTATTTTATTATATAATTCAATTAAAAATACAAAAGTATCAGAAACTGAAAAGAGCCATAAACTCCTTATTATTTTTAAAATTATCGATTCGACGACAGAATTCAAACAAATCGGTCGCTTCTTTAAAAATTTATTTTTATTTGAAACGAAAGTTCTTCCGATTCTTTATTCATTTGAATTGTAATACTCTTATCAGAAAAATAATGGCTGATCGTACTCTCAAATATTTTTGGATAGCGTTTGCCTTTCAAATACCTGACAATGATTGAATGTCCGTTTTGAATACCGTTTTTCAAACAATCCATATGTTCTATGACATCTTTCAGAACTTCATTTGCATCTACCTTTAACTTCGAAGCGGTCTCAAAAATTTAATTTATCAATTCTTTCTGCGTATTATTCGAAATATCAATCCTCGAAAAGACTTCACAAATTAAAAACAAAATTTTTTTTGCTCAATTGGCATAAATCAGATGCCAAATGCAATGAAATTATATTTAAATGAATCAGATTGATTACTTTTTCTGGTAAATAGGATATTTGAATGAGTTTTGAAATATATTCCTGATTATAGTCAATATTCAAATATCTACTAACAATTAATTAATTATCTGTGAAGTTTTCATCAATTAAATATTCATTAATTAACCTATCGATTTAATGATCTCATTAAAGCTCAGCTACCTTTGCATTGGATTACCTGATATTGCAATTTTGTAACAAAAATTAATATTTAAATCAGCACATTATATTACTGCTTTTACACTTTTTATTCCTATTTCCTTACAATTATTAATTCGTTTGAACCCTTAAACTATTATCATTACTCAACAATATCGATGGGTTCAACAATCCAAATATCTTTTATTGATTCTTCTAAATTATCAAGATTTGATCTATCAGATATTTTTAATCGAATATCTGATAGATCAATATTATCGATTTCTACATAAATTATGTTATATTTATAAATGTTTATAACTACAACATATGAAATAACTTCAAGGCTTCTAAATATTTTAATGTAGTTCTTTCAATAATATCATCAGGTAGTTTGGGACCTGGATTCTTTTTGTTCCAATCAATTGACAAAAGGTAATCTCTTACGAATTGTTTATCGTAGCTGCTTTGACTTCCTCCCGGTGCATATTTATTTTTTGGCCAAAATCTCGAAGAATCTGGGGTTAGCATTTCATCTATGATAATGATCTCATTTTGATATATTCCGAACTCAAACTTTGTATCAGCAATGATGATTCCTAATCTATCAGCTATTGCACTGCATTTTTCATAAATTTTTATACTGTATTCTTTTAATCTCAATGCGATGTCAGTCCCGACAATTTGACAAGCCTGCTCAAATGTTACATTAATATCATGAAGACCTTGTTCTTCTTTTGTTGACGGTGTAAATAGAGTTTCAGGTAATTTATCTGACTCTAAAAGACCTTTCGGAAGTTTGATTCCACATATTTCTCCACTTTCTTTATAAGAACTCCAGCCTGACCCTGATATATAGCCTCTTACAACGCATTCTAAGGGTAAGGGTTCAGCTTTTTTAACAAGAATGCTTCTTCCGTCCAATATTTCAGTATACGGCAGACATTCCTTCGGATATTCTTCAACATTACTAGAAATAATATGATTTGAAACTATATCTTCAATTTGTTTGAACCAGAACAACGATATCTGTGTCAAAACTTTCCCTTTTTGAGGGATGGGATCTGGCAAAACAACATCAAAAGCGGATATCCTATCAGAAGCGACAATTAAATAAGAATCATCGAATTCATATATATCTCTAACTTTTCCTCTTTTAAATAATTTTAAATTTTTAAAATCGGTTTCATAAACAGTGTTCTGCATTTTACTCCTCAAAAAATTATAAATGAAATTTCTTAATAAATGACAACAGAATTGAATTGCAATCTTTAGAAATATTCTCGAACCTTATTCCAGACTCAACCATTCCATCATTTCTTTTTCTTGAATATATTACATTACCCTTGATATCGGCCATTTCATCTTCGAAACCAATGCTCAATAGAACTGTAAATTCTGGATTAATAGATACATGAGTTTCCAAAAGTATTCCACCCTCGCTGACATCTATCGTTTTACCCATGCCTTGTTGAATGATCTTGTTCTGGCTGTCCAAACAAACATATGATAAAAGATTGCCTGAGTCAAACCTCGGATATTTTCTATTATCCATAGTCCTCACTTCCAATTGATTTATTTAATTAGGAACATGTATTTTTTGTCGTTAATGTTATGCACATAGCCGTATATTCGATAATATTTTTAATGGTAACTGAAAGTTTATCGTATTCATTGTTTATGGCCTGGATATCAATAATTTCAAGTTTTAAATTATCTGATGCGTATACAGACATAGTTGAAGGCTCATAATCAAGTCCTAAAAAATGAATATTACCTATATAATCACCACAATCTAAGGTCATTAAAAAAATATCACCGCCCCCGGTCCGTTTAACGATGTAAGCTTCGCCCTGAATGATTTTAAAAACATTCTGTACATTATCACCCATATTGATCAAGGGTTTAGCATTTTCCGGTAAACCGCTAAATTTGTTTATACCTGCATTGATATCCGTATATCTCGCTGTTATTTTTCTCAGTCGATTATCGAAACTCGTGATAACATTTTTCAATTCATCATCGAGATACGATAATTCATTATATATTTTTTGAGTATCAATCACACCCAACTGAACATGACCATGGGCGACAGCCGATGCACTTCGAGTTTTGTCAGGTTGTATGACGTTTGAAAGACTCCCGATAAATGAACCAGAGCCTGCTGTAAGCACCATCGATTTACCATTGTCTGTCTGCTTTATTATATCAACATGCCCATCCAAAATAACCCATAGCCAGTTACCATGCCTGCCTTGAGTTACAATATGGGCACCGTCAGGGTATTCTTCTTCATCGACGACATATGAATATTCAATAAATGGGCCTTTAAGAGTAGAGCTGAATTCTTTTTGCGGAATTGTTTGAATGGTTTCAGTATTCGTTTCTTCAAATTTCGTTATTTCACCTTCATCCAGAACTCTCAATGCATCAAGAACAATCGCCATCATTCTTTTTTTTATGCAGTCCACTCGAGTAACATCTTCATGAACAAATTCGAAATGTCCTGAAATCCAGCCAAACAAAGAATATAATGCCTCAATACCTTGTAATTTATCGGCACTGGCGTCATGTGGATTGCCGTTTTTAATATATATTATTCCTGGCTCTTTGAAATGATTGTTATAAATAAACAGAACTCCCGTTCGGCTATCAGTACTGAGAAGCTGAAGTAGATCCCCGAGATTTAAAAATGACAAATCCCCTTCAAGTACTTTTTTACTTTTCATAATTAGCTATTGGGACCATTTTAACTCACGTTGAAGGGATATCAATGTCATTTTCAGACACTCCTGTAAAGTATTGCCAACACCTGTTCCTTTAATCGCACTAGCTTGAAAAGATGGAACTTTCAGTTGTCTATTCAAGTCCCTCTCCATCTTCTCGATAGACATGATAGGTAAACCCTCGCTTGCGAGATCTCTTTTATTATACTGCATTACCAAAGGTATTCTTGATATGCTAAGTCCATAATCTTTTAAATTCTGCTGGAGATCTTTTAATGACAACATATTTTTTTCACGTCTTACTTCAAGTGAATCAGCAACAAAGACAACTCCATCAACACCTTTAAGAACAAGTTTTCTTGTTGATGAATATTTCTGTTGACCAGGAACCGTAAAAATCTGAACCCGGACATCGCATCCTTTGATTTTACCTAATCCCAAGGGTAAAAAATCAAAGAACAGTGTGCTGTCTCCTTCGGTATCTACAGAGACCATTTCACCTGTTACCTGTTTCTTAAATGCTTTGAAAATATATTCAAGATTGGTTGTTTTTCCGCATCGTCCCGGACCATAATAAACAATCTTACACTCAATTTCACGTTTTTGAATATTGAATATTGCCATTTACAAGTGATCCTACAGCCATTTATAAGTAATTATTATTCTGCACTATTGATATGTTCCGTTGTTATTATCTTAGACAAACAAACTTCAGCACTTTTATATGCTGTGAATCTTGATATCCAGACTGTAGTCACCTCGTTTGGGACCAGTCTCAATTCGCGTGTTGGATTCAACCACACCTGAGCCCTTGAATATTGCAATCGGAGAATAAAAATCCATATCATCAAGCCTGACTCCGATCTTTAAGCTTTCAATTAATAGTTTATCGCTGCTTGATACAATAAGACTCAAAACATTGCCGGCTTGAAAACTGACATCCAACTCAATATGTTCACCTTTCTTGGGTCCATGATTGAATCGGATACCTATGGATGTAATGTCAATAATATCTTCATCCTGCTCGTCCATTTCGTACATTGGTGCAACATTCTTTTGTTCAGATGAATTTGGTGCATCGATTGAAATTATTGAACCTGTTTTATCAATAATATCCTGAAGATATTTTCTGATGACCATGATTCGGTCACTTTTCAACGTTTTTTTGTTAACCCACTGATGATATTGAGCAACTGCATCTTCAATCGTTGCATTTTCGACAATGCACTTGATAGAATTTTTAGCGGCAGCCACAGAAACATGGTCAATACTAACCAGATTGTTGAATTCGTTAATTGCCCGCTTATACTGTCCAAATTTAGCAAGCGTTATTGCACTCTTCAGTGCTTTTACAGCGTCATTGTCTTTAATATCTTCTGATGTGAATAATTTTTGAATCAGATCTTGTACTTTCGGTGATACTTCAGGGGTACTCGCGGATTGTTCCCACCTAACTATGCCATTATTTAGAAAATCAATTTTCTTATTAATTGCAGTTATTAAACTTTCTTTATTAGGAATCAACTCATTCGTCTTTATCAGGGAAATGGCTTCAAGATATTTATTCTTGGACTCTTTAAGAAGTCTTTGTCCCTTATATAATTCAGCCTCTTTCAAAAGCATCTTGACTTTATCTTTAATACTCATTGACACCCTCGGTAAAGAACTTATCATCAAGATAACGATTTATTATAAAAGGGTTATTGATTAATAGATATATCATAAAGATCAAATTTCTTTGTAATTTATCAAAATTATCAATGAAATACAATCCATTGTTTGAAGGGCAGCTTATATGTTTTTCCCCATGCTTTAAAAAACCATGGTAACTATCCATATATTCTTTTTTCAATATTGTTAAAAAGTAAGTTTCTTCGCTTTCTGCACTGCAACTTCAGGCGAATATTATTTTCAGCTCACAGTTTTTTATGATTATATTTTGTGCGTATAATTTGAATTATTATTGTTTAACCCTCAATGTCAACTCAATTATGAAGAGATTTAAAAAAACCAGGCACTTCAGTGAGTCTCTGCACATACGTCGTTATCCAATTCTATTAGAATCTATTTTCAAATATATGTAAAATGAGTTTTAACCTTCAGCAGGAATAGCGATAAATTTGGAAAACCATTTTTATGGCTTCGGAAGACAGAAAGGTCACAAAGAAATCTGACATGGATCTGAATATGTTTCTGATTTCATAACCATTCAATAAAAAAAAATGATTCGGGTTGATGGCTTACCACCTTTAAAACCTCGATGCCGCCATCTTAAATTCTTCGAATTCTATTTTTATTCTTTCCATCAGACTCACGCATGTTTCAAGATCATTACCTGCTGCGGCTCTCTCCATCTCCATGGCTGTTTTCCATAGTGCATTTGCTGAAATGTTCGAAAAATACCCTTTCATTTTATGAATTTGAATTTTTACGGCATCTGACTCGCCTTGTTTGATAAGGCTTTTTAATTCTTCGATATCATCAGGAACCGTTTCAAAAAAAACCTGAATCAGGCGTTTAACGAGCCCAATATTATTATTAATTCTTACAAGGAGCTCCTCTTTGTCAAAAGCTTTCACTTCGGAGTGTAATGTTTGAAAAATAAGCGGGTCACCATATTTTTTGTCTGAACATTCAGAATGTTCGACGCTACCCTGCACATGATCTTCATCATGCCTCCGACCAGGTATAAAACGTTTCAATGTGTTATAAAGCTCATCAGGCTCCACCGGTTTCGGAATATATCCATCCATACCGCAGTCAAAGCATTTTTCGCGGTCCCCTTCCATCGCATTGGCTGTCATGGCAATAATCGGAACTCCATGATCAAGAACCTTGGAAGATTCATCGCGGATAATTCGGGTTGCTTCATAACCATCCATGATCGGCATCTGAACATCCATAAAAACAATATCAAATATTTCTCTTTCCAGGATTTCTATGGCTTCTTTACCGTTTTTGGCCAGTTCGGCAGTAAATCCGAAATTCTGCAGAATACCAAGTGCAACCTCCTGATTGATTGGGAAATCTTCAACAAGAAGGATTCTCATCAGGCGTTTTTGATCCTCTGCGATAGTATGCTTCGTCATTATTTTTCCCTGTTTTTCTTTCGGGATGATCGGTGCTCCAAGAAGAGTCGCAAGACAGTTGTACAGATACGAACGTTTATAAGGTTTATTAAAGTATGCTGAAAAACCAGCTTCATCAAAACGAGAGACTTCTCCGCGCTGACCGATAGCTGTCATCATGATCAATAATGATTCTTTAATCATATCGTCATTTTTGATTCTTCGGCCAAGTGATTCCCCGTCCACAACAGGCATGTCCCTGTCAATGATTGCTATTTTGTACGGATCATTGATTTTATGAGCTTTCCTCATTTTTATAATGGCTTCCCGTGCATCAGAAGCCTCATCCACACGACATTTCCATGAAGTCAATTCATTTTTCAATACATTACGACTTGTGGAGTTGTCATCGACAACAATAATGCGCGTCCCCTGAATGCTGTCAACAGGCCTTGACACAGTCGTTCCGTCATCATGTCGCTTTTCCATACAGGCCGTAAACCAGAACGTACTGCCACGTCCTACCTCGCTGTCAACACCGATGGTGCCGCCCATCATTTCAACAAGCTGGCGCGATATTGAAAGCCCCAGTCCTGTCCCTCCAAATTTTCGTGTCATGGAAGAATCCACTTGAGCAAAGGGTTTGAACAGATTCAGAATCTTTTCCTGTGCGATTCCAATGCCTGTATCCGTAACGGTGAATAGAACCGTCACATGGTTTTCGTCGTCGTACTTACCTGTAAATCTGTTGACTTCAACAAGAATCTCTCCTTCATAAGTGAATTTGATGGCGTTTCCCACTAGATTCACAATAATTTGCCTCAGGCGTCCTGGGTCACCTACGACCCTTGCAGGAACGGATTGACCTATCCGGCAGATGTACTCCAACCCTTTACCCTGAGCTCTCAGCGCCATCATATCATTCGTGTCTTCAATCATGTTGAATATGTCGAAATCAATGTGTTCCAGTTCCAGTTTTCCAGCCTCGATTTTTGAAAAATCAAGAATATCGTTCAAAATCATCAAAAGTGATTCGGCGCTCTGTTGAATGGTTTTTGAATAATGGCGTTGATCATCCGATAATGTCGTATCAAGGAGAAGCCGTGTCATTCCGATAACCCCGTTCATCGGAGTCCTGATTTCATGACTCATGTTGGCGAGAAATTCGCTTTTTGCGTTGTTTGCATTATCAGCTTCACTGGCCAGTCTTTTTGCGTCATCAATGGCGTATTTTAGCTGAATGTTCATGGCTTCGGTTTTGATTTTTGCGTCTTCGATTTCTTTCAGGGAATTTTCAAGTTCAATTGTACGAATCGTCACCTTTCTTTCAAGTTCACTCTGATAAACCTGAAGTTCATTGTCCCGTTCTTGAATCTGTTCAAGCATACGATTAAAACCGTCGATCAGTAGTCCAATTTCATCGTAAGCTTTTTTTTCCGCCCGTATCTCGAAATTTTTCCCCTCCGAAACCTCTTTCATCATAAGTGTCAGATGCTCGATAGGTTTTGAAATTACACCTTCAAATTTTGTTGAAAGGGTAAACGCCGCGACAATGGAAATAAGAAAAATTCCGATACACGTTGTAAGATATAAACCGAGCCTCTGAAAAACAGCTTCCATATCTGCTTTGATAACAATGGTCCCGATGATTTCATCATCAAATACGATATTTTCTATGACATTCATGTGCTTATGAAAAAATGGAATCCCTCCTCTTTTTTCATAGATGCCCTGCCTTGTTTTATCAAGGGGCTCCCCTGCATGTTCCGAAGTCCATTCCAACCGCCCTTCAATTTCATTTGTCATCCGTGCGTATCCCGCGAAAAAAACTCCGTTCCGATCATAGATTCGTGCATAAATCAGATTTGGCTCCACCCTGAGAGCGGCAAGAGTTTCCCTGGCAAACGAGGCGTCGTTAAATGTCAGAGATGCAATATTATTATTACCGGTTATCCTCGCAATGATCGAAAGGTCCTTCATCATTTCTTTTCTGAAAACAGCAAGTTCACTCAAAATAAGGAGACACGTGGCTATGGCCATAATTGTCGTGGTTATTGCCATGATAAGAACAATGAGTTTATTGCGTATTGATAATTTTTTAAGCACGTTATTCATTATCCTCAGATACGTATCAGTTTTTCACAATCTGAGCCAGATTGAGAAGCCTTGAACTTACAGTCAGCGTCCCCTGTCGGGCTGCGGCAAGATTGATTTCAAATCTGATATTGTTCCCTCGTCTAACAAATCCAATCATTCCACCTTTCAAAGCAAAATCTTCGATATCACTGACCGTCAGACAGGGCTTGTCGGAAAATTTATTCAGAATGTCCTGAATATCTTTCTTTGTTGAATCGCCGAAATAGACAATATGACAGGTCCGGATCTGGTCTTTGTTTTTTATATCAACGACCGAAAAAGATCTTCCCTTGATTTTTTTCATTTCAAGACCTTTCAACGCCGATACAAACTGATCATCATTGAGTACACCAAGAACAATGGGAGATGTCTTTGTTGGAAATACCCACTCCGGCCATTCGACAAATTTCGCAAAATTAAAAAGATAGGCCGCCTTGACATCTGTTTCGGATGTCTGCCCGGCCCAAAGGACTGAATGAACCAATACCAGTAGAATAAGCTGAAGTCGCCCCAAAACTATTCGCAATTTGAAAGATTCATTTTTCATTCAATAAACCTATGCTCAGTACTTCAGCGTTATTTTTCCATATACGCTTCGAGGCACTTCGGCGGGCTTGTTCAGAACATAGTTTTCAACATACTCCGGATGGCTTTTATGGAAAATATTCTGAGCGCATAGTGACAAATCAAGGTGTTTTGAAGCTTTCCACCCCAAGCGAACGTCCATTTCAGTGTATTGATCGATATTACCGTCCAGGATATCGTCAACATAACGGGCCCAAACATCCATTTCAAGATTGTGTGGCATGTCAAAGGTGGCCCTCAAGGACGCCTGATGCTTTGGTGAGTCGTTGTCTGAATAGATGGCTCCCGCCAAGGTGGGTGTATCATCGATCGTGAGATCTGCCTCATAAAATGTATACGTGCCAATAAACTTCATAAAGGGAAAAGGCTGCCAATTAGCAGAAATTTCAGCACCCCAGGTTTTCGCGCTCATACGGTTTCCTACATAAAGAGGCTGAAGAATGTATGGGGGATTATTATCCGTAATGACGTATGCATCACCTCTCTCATACGTGGACATGTTGTCATACCGGTAAATAAACGCAGTACTGTCCAGAAAGAACGTTTCGATAGCCTTCAATCGGTGTCCGATTTCATAAGCCATAAGGTTTTCAGAATTATAATTCGATAGCCCCCAGATGGTCACGGCTATTGGCAACGAATTGAGCTGTCCATCGGGAGGAACAGGTATTGACTGAGCCGGAATAACCCTTTGGGTAAACCTGATATCGTTGTCACCGCGACTGGGCGTTCGAATGGCTCTAGAAACAGCGGCCCATATCAGATTACTTTCCGAGAATTCCCAGAGAATCCTGGCGTTTGGTTGAGCCTCAAATCCCGTGTATTCATTATGTTCAAAACGAGATCCCAAGATAAGCTGGAAGTTATCATTCAACGTCAGTGTGTCCTGAACAAACGAGCTGTAAAGCGAATCATCCCTCTTCTCGGTTTCAAAATTAATACCGAGAAGAGGCGATTGGATTTCATCGGTAGACAGTCTGTAACCGAAGCCCCAGACAATCTCATGAATATCCATCGGTCGCAATCTGAACTGAACATCCATATCGACAATACGGTCATTGATCCTTACAGTTCCCTCTTCCTTATCCATGGAGTCCAGGTATAGTTGAACCGCCATTTCAGATCCACCAGTAAGTCTTCTCGTATAGCGACTTAAGATATTGTATCCTGTGATATTGTTCTCAAGTTCAAGAGTTTTGTAATACGGGGGATTAAGATCAAGAATCGTCGACACCTCATCAATCATACATTTGTAGATATCTCCCTGCACTGTAAGATTGCCGTTTTCGCCAAGTTCATTGTCAGACCGAAATCCCGTCTGATATTTGTCCCAGGCATCGTCAAGCCCGTTCTGGCTTTTATCTATCATCTCATTTCTGCTGAAATAGCTTGCATAAGCCCTTATGTAACTGTTGGCGTTCAAGGGCTCTCCCCATCTTGCCCTGGCAAACCCTTTTTCATAATCCCCACCACCAGCCACCGCCTGAATACCCAGACTGTCTTTTGCATGCTTGGTAATAATGCTGATCACACCATTCACGGCATTCGATCCCCAAAGACTGGCTCCTGGGCCCCTGACAACTTCAATTCGCTCGATATCCTCAATGAAAAGATCCTGGTTTTCCCAAAAGACGCCTGAAAACGTTGGCAGGTAAAGGCTTCTCCCATCAAGAAGAACGAGAAGTTTGTTGGAATAACGGCTGTTGAACCCCCTTGAGGACACGGCCCATTTGCTGGAACTGATTCTAGCGACATCAAGGCCGGGTACCATTCTTAAAGCTTCGGGAATGCTTGTCACTCCGGATCGGCGGATATCTTCCGCTGTAATGACAAAAATTGCGGCGGCTGAACCGGCCAACTTCTGGGGTGTTCTTGAAACGGAGGTCACTTCAATATTCGCCAGCTCCTCGATACTCAGATCTGTAAGATCATATTCAAGAGCAAAAACATCACATACATGAAAAACAAGAATCATGTAAAACATCACTGAAATCAGCCACACATTCCGCCATCGCAGCCCTTCTTTGGCCATATACTGTCTCCCTGTTGTGAATTGACCCATATTCAGCGTTTTACATGACTTATTAAATGTGTGTAAACACCAAAAAAAGCGATTGAACTGATGATCCATTGAACTGAAATGGATAGGATAGACGAAATCCGGTCAATCTATCCACGCATGAGGAATTTTTTAAAAAATATAGCACATCCGAAGAAGAATCATCAATGACAAATAATATAACCCGGCATGCCCATTGCATGATTCATTTCTATTTAAAATACAATCAACGAGGCCGTTATGCAAAAATCCCCTGTCCTTTCAGAAATACAACAAAAAAATACTGCCCCCATCATTCATTCACGCCACTGTAACAAAGATGGTTCCCCCCAGTTTTCAAACCGTCTTGTTCACGAAACCAGCCCCTATCTTCTTCAGCATGCCCACAACCCTGTCAACTGGTTTCCCTGGGGTGAGGAAGCGTTTGAAGAATCAAAAATCCTTGACCGTCCCTTGTTTGTCAGTATTGGCTACTCCACCTGTCACTGGTGTCATGTTATGGAAGAAGAATCTTTTGAAGATCTTGAAATCGCAGAATATATAAACAATCATTTCGTAGCGGTCAAAGTCGACAGAGAGGAGCGGCCGGATATCGACTCCATTTATATGGGTGCTGTTCAACTCATCCATGGGCACGGGGGCTGGCCTTTGAATGTTTTTCTTACACCCCGGAAAAATCCAATTTTCGGTGGCACCTACTTTCCCCCACGAGATGGTGACAGAGGTGCAATAACCGGTTTTTTGACTATCCTCCATCGAATTCACAGCGTTTACTCAATGCAACGCAAGTCCGTCGAACAATCAAGTGAAGAACTCAGCGCAGCCCTCAGAAAAATGCTGGCTCCTTCCCACGATCCCGGTTTCCCGTGCCCTGACATATTGGACAGCACAGTGGATCTTTTCAAAAAGCTGTTCGATCACGACCATGGGGGTGTTAAAGGAGCCCCGAAATTCCCGTCCAGTCTGCCTGTCAGATTTTTTATGAAACGTTACATGCGAAAAAAAGATCCGTCATGCCTTTTCATGGTCACTCAGACCCTTGAAAAAATGGCCAGAGGCGGAATGTATGACCAGATAGGCGGCGGCTTTCACAGGTATTCCACAGATAACGTCTGGCTTGTCCCACATTTCGAAAAAATGCTTTACGACAACGCCCTCCTTGCCATGGCGTACCTCGAAGCATACCTGCTGACGGGGCGATCCTTATTCCGTGGCATCACAGAAGACATTCTTGATTACGTCTTACGAGAAATGAGGATCGACGAAGGGTTGTTTCATGCGGCAACCGACGCTGACAGCCTGAATGAAAACGAATGTAAGGAGGAAGGATTCTTTTTCACCTGGAATCCTGAAGATATCGGCCAGATTCTTAGCCCTGAGCATGCCAGGATCGCCTGTATGCATTTTTCATTGACCGGCAAACCCCATTTCGAAGGGCGTTACATCCCTCATATCGTTCAGGATGCAAAGGTCACTGCCGCATCATTTAATATTTCTGAAGATTCACTTGATGACATCATCAGGCAGATAAAGAACGTTCTGTACAAAGAAAGGCTTAAACGGAAACCACCGCATGCAGACACTAAGATCATCACAGCCTGGAACAGCCTGATGATATCGGCTTTCACCAGGGCAGGCTCTGTTCTTGAAAACAACGTTTATACCGATGCAGCCCTTGTTGCGGCCACCAGTCTTTGGGAAAAGATTTATGTTCAAAACAGGGTGTACAGGACATATCAGGCGGGAAACCCCAGACACAGAGGGTGCCTTGACGACCATGCCTTTCTTGTTCAAGCGTTAATCGATCTCTATGAAAGCACGCGTGATGAGGCATGGCTTTCAAAAGCCACTGAAATGGATAACATTCTGAGTTCATTCTTTGAAGACAGAGAGCATGGAGGATACTTCATGACAGCGTCCGATCACGAAAGCCTGATCGCTCGTGAAAAACCGGGAAATGACCATGCCGTTCCTTCAGGAAATTCGATCCAGGCTTTGAACCTGCTCCGGCTTTTTGATATTACGGGAAACATAACCTTCAGAGAGCGCGCCGAAAGAATATTTTCAGCCTTTTCAAAACAGCTTGACCAACATCCCCAGGGATTTGGAGATATGTTGATCGCCCTTGATCATTATTACGGTTACGATCAAACAAATAAAGGTTAGGATGTAATTGGGGCCGATCCAGACACTCTGAAGCGGCCCCATGAAAAACCATTAAAATCTCATACCTTAAAATATTCGTCGACCAGACGTGCGGCGAGGCCGGTATAATTGGCGGGTGTCATGGCTTTCATCCTCTCCTTGACAAGAGGTGGAATACTTGAAAGACCCTCAATGAAACGAGATAAATCTTCACGGGTTATTTTTACACCACGGGTCAGTTCCTTCAGTTTTTCGTAGGGATTCTCCTCACCGTACACACGCATCAATGTCTGTATGGGTTCGGCCAGAAGTTCTTGATTATCTTCGAGATCCTTCTGAAGAATCACGGGGTTCAGCTCCAGCTTGCCTATACCTTTCACAGCATTTTTCAGGCCGATAATGAAATACCCGAATAAAGCGCCCATATTCCTTAAGACCGTACTGTCGGTCAGGTCCCTCTGAAATCGTGACTGGAGCAGCTTTACGGAAAGATGCTCCATCATGGCTATGGCGAGTCCCATGTTGCCTTCACTGTTCTCGAAATCAATGGGATTCACTTTATGCGGCATGGTGGAAGACCCGACCTCTCCATCCTTCAGTTTCTGCTTGAAATACCCCAGGGAGATATACCCCCACATATCACGGTCAAAGTCGATGATGATCGCCGCACTTCGTATCATGGAATGAAGCGTTTCGGCGATATAGCTGTTGGGGTTGATCTGGGTGGTGAAAAGCAGAGGCCTTATCCCGAGATGATCCGTAATGAATGTTTTTTCAGCGGCTATCCAGTCCACATCCGGAAAGGCGGCCACATGGGCGTTGAAGTTGCCCGTGGCTCCGTTCATTTTCCCTTCTATGTTCGTTTCGATGACATCCGAAAGACTGATGATTTCCTTTTTAATCCGCCATGCGAAATTAACCATCTCCTTGCCCATGGTGGTGGGCGTGGCCGGTTGACCGTGTGTTCGTGACATCATGGCTTCGCTTTGATATCTCTTTGCCATGGTTTCGATACCTTCAAGCAGGGTCTTCATGGATGAAACCACCGTTTGAAGACCGTCCTTGATCATCAGAGCATAGGCCGTGTTGTTAATGTCATCGGAGGTGCAGGCAAAGTGTACCCATTCTCTGATCCGTCCAAGCCCATCATGATCGAGCGCCTCTTTGATGAAGTACTCCACAGCTTTGACATCGTGATTCGTCGTTTTCTCGATATCCTTGACCTTAAGGGCCGCTTCAGGGGTAAAGGTCACGCCTATCCGTCTGATTGTTTCTTTCTCAGTTTCATCCAAGGTAAAAAAACCAAGCTCATCGGCCAGAAACAACAGCCACTTCAATTCGACCTCAACCCTGTATTTTATCAGGCCGTATTCGGAAAAAACCTCACGCAGCTCCAGGGTCAGCCTTTTGTATCTCCCATCCAGAACAGACAAGGCCATCAGACTTTCCATACACCACCTATCCTTTCTTTTCGTTATTCGTTTCCTGGCTGACGATTTTCTTCAGAAACTGTGCGAACTCTTCTCTTACGATCCTTCGGAAGGCGTGATAGAAAAAAAGGCTCATGATTTCAGTGAGCTGTCCGCCTTTTGCCGTAAACTGTTCGGATGTCGCCATCTCCAGTGTGGGCTCGATGTACCGTTCCATCCAGTGTTTCGCAGTCTGGCGGAAAAATTCGACAAACCGCCTGAGTTCTTCAGGATCGTAACCATCTTTGGGTTTAAAACCTGAACGCCCCATGTCCGTTACCAGTTTTCCGATCACCACATCGTCACGGGAATAAATTTTAATCCCGTTTCTTTCCTGACATGCGATAACACCCCAGGACTCCATCTGTTCCACCCATTTGGAATCCATCCCGGTGATCCTGACAAATTCATCCGTACCTTCGACCACGTCGGAGAGAAGCTGGTCAATGGGGCGAAGATATTCACTCTGAATCCAGAACGAATGTTGTTCCATCACGCTTTTCTTTTTCTGGCTTTTCATGATCTTCTTGATCACGGAGAGCGGAAGGTAATAGTTGTCCTGAAGACCTTTGATGACGCGAATCTGATCCACATAGCTTTCATCATAATCCGCCGTGTTCTTTGCCATTTTTCTGGGTTTGGCGAGAACACCTTCACGGATATAATAATGGATCGTTTCACGAGCGACTTTCGTCCTCTGCACCAGTTCACTGATCTTCATGACTGCAAGGCCCTTCCCCCCCCTTGGCTCACGTGAGTTTTAAACCATCGTATTACAAATTATTTCCGGCTCATATTTACAGCCTGGGTCCTGATTCGTCAACACCAAAAAAGATTTACAATTTATCTTCTTGACAATGGCAAGGCTAATAATTTATACGGTTGTAGCATATAGTGTGTAGTCATACTACGCATTTTTTCACGTATAAAGCGAGCCCGGCGTTTTCACCTTATAACGTGGGGATTTTCAAAAAAACAATTGTCACCTTTTTTTATCAAGGCCACCCAGGTTTTGGGGCAACAACAAACAAGGAGATTCAAGATGCAACTGAAAGAATGTGTATTTATCGACGGTGTCAGAACAGCCAACGCACGTGCCCATGCCGAAAAAGGCTGGTTCAAACAGGTCAAGCCGGACCAGACCCTTGCCGCCGTTTACAAAGCCCTATTCGAACGGAACCCCAAAGTCAAACCCGAAGACGTCGATACGGTCATCGTCGGTACGGCCAATCCTTCCGGCATGCAGAACGACATTGGCCGCCTGGCCTGGCTGGCCCACGGCTATCCTGAGAGAACAGCATCCCAGACCGTATCCAATCAGTGTCCGTCAGGAATGACCGCCACCATCAACGCCGCCCGCGCCATCATGACCGGTGAAGCGGACATCATGATCGCCGCAGGCGTTGAAGATATGGAAAAAGTGCCCATGGGGGCCAACATGGCGTTCCCCGATAAATTTATGGAGCGTTATTACATTCTCGACATTCCCATGGGAAACACAGCTGAAAAAGTGGCCGCTCTCTACAACATTTCCCGCGCCGATCAGGAAAACATGGCTGTTCATTCACACAAATGCGCCTACGCAGCCACAACATCCGGCAAATTCAAAAATGAAATCGTTCCGGTCATGGGCAAAGACGATGCCGGCAACGACCTTCTCGTGGACAAGGATCAGTGGGTGCGTGAAAGCCTGGATCCCGCCCAGATGGCAACCATGAAGACCCCGTTCAAACCTGATGGCACCGTCACGGCAGCCACATCATCACCCCTTACCGCGGGTGCCGCCGCTCTGCTCATGATGAGCCGCGAAAAAGCGGATGAACTTGGACTTTCCTACACGTACAAATACAAATTCGGCGTTCAGGAAGGAAACGATCCCACCATCATGGGGATGGGACCGGCTGTCTGCATCGATAAACTCCTCAAAAAAACAGGGGTGAACAAAGAGGATATCGGGGCCGTGGAAATGAACGAAGCCTTCGCAGCCCAGGCTCTTGCCTGCATCCGTGAAACGGGGATTGACAAACCCAATGCACCGTTTGAAAAAGTCAATCTTTGGGGCGGTGCCATCGCCCTCGGACATCCCCTGGGCGAATCAGGCGCGCGTATCATCGTGACGTTATTGAATGTTCTTAAAAATGAAAAACCCGACGCAAAATACGGCATCGCTACACTCTGCGGTGGTTTCGGAAACGGTGTCGCGGTCATGATTGAAAAAGTCTGATACAACGTGTTGTACGCAGCCGGGCTTGTCCGGTTGCGTACAGCAACCCGGCTCTTTGATAATCAGGATCAGATGGCAAAAAACGGCAGACAACGCTCAGTGAAATCAAATCCACCAACATTTTACACCCTGGTACATCCGTGTCACCGTAAGTCTTCATTTTTTGTTTCTTTTCTTTGGGTCAGTTTTTTTTCTCTTTTTTTTAGATTTTATGGTATGAATTAAACATATTCCTTTTGTTTCAACACGTTTCATAAATCGCAAAAAAAATGCCGGATAAATATCAAATCAATGCCCCGCTCCATTCAGGTCACGGATAAATCATAGGGCCTTGCTCCCTGACAACCGTTTCCATGTGGTGATCGTGGCGTTTCGTCCGGCCATGATGAAACCACTCACCCAAGGAGGCTCATGTTGTCTGCAAACGTCACTTACACCGATAAGCCCTGGCTGAAGCATTACGAAAAAGATGTTCCGCATTCCATAAACTATGAAAACAGCAGCCTGCCGGATAAACTCGACATGACTGCCCTGAAATTCCCGGAGAAACCGGCGCTGATTTTCATGGGATATAAAATCAGTTATCGTGACCTGATCGCCATGAGAGACCGATTTGCCACATGCCTTGCCGACCTTGGAGTCCAAAAAGGTGACCGCGTCGCCATCCTTCTCCCCAACACCATTCCGTGCGTGGTGGCATATTGTGCCATCCTGAAAATCGGTGCCATTGTCGTCATGAACAACCCTCTTTACACCGACCGGGAACTTGAGCATCAATTCAACGATTCCGGGGCAAAAGTTCTTGTAACCCTTGATCTTCTTTCCGCGCGGATGGTCAAATTACGGCCCAGCACCAGCATCAAGGAGATCATCGTCACATCCATTGGAGATTACCTCCCTTTTCCAAAAAATCTTCTTTTCCCTCTTGTGGCAAAGAAAAAAAGGCTTGCCGCCGATATTCCCCAGGCTGAGTCGGTGTTTGCCTGGAAAGACATGATCGCCAAATACCCCGCCAATCCGCCCAGAGTCGCCATCACCCATGACGACATTGCCATGCTGCAATATACAGGGGGAACCACAGGTGTTTCAAAAGGCGTGATGCTTTCCCATGGAAACCTCGCCAAGCAGTATCAGGTCCTCAAAGCCTGGAATACCATGGTCAAGGAAGGTGACAACGAGGTGATGCTGGGCGCTCTGCCTTTTTTTCATATTTTCGGCATCTCCTGTTCCATGAACCTCGCTCTCTGCGCAGGCTGGGCTCTTGTCCTTGTTCCCAAGCCACAGCCCATGGAGCTGCTTGAAACCATGAGAAAGTTCAAGCCGACATTCGCCCCCCTCGTACCCACCATGCTCATCGGCATGCTGAATCACCCGGACATGGCAAAAACAGATATTTCATGCATCAAAGGCTGTTTCTCAGGAAGCGCGCCTCTTCCTGTTGAAGTGATGAAGACTTTCGCGGAAAAAACCGGAACCAACATTTCCGAGGGATTCGGGATGACGGAATCGTCGCCGGTCACCCATTCCAATCCGTTCAGCGGTTTGAGAAAAGTCGGGAGTATCGGGATCCCGGTTCCGGATACAGAATGCCGCATCGTCAGCCTCGAAGACGGTGAAACGGACATGAAAGTGGGTGAGCCTGGTGAACTTGTCATCAGGGGGCCGCAAGTGATGCAGGGTTACTGGAACAGAGAGGACGCAACCAGGGACACTGTTAAAAATGGCTGGTTATACACCGGTGATATTGCAAAAATGGATGAAGATGGGTATTTCTACATTGTGGACAGAAAGAAAGACATGATTATTTCAGGAGGTTACAACGTGTATCCCCGTGATATTGATGAAGTTTTCTACGAACATCCCAAAGTGGAAGAAGCCTGTGCCATTGGAATCCCCCATGAAACACGGGGGGAACAGGTTAAGGTTTTCGTTGTCCTTAAAGCCGGCCAGACTGCGACTGAGCAAGAGCTTATCGACTTCTGCAAAGACAAACTGGCCAGGTACAAACTCCCCACAAGCATTGAATTCAGAGACCAGCTCCCCAAATCAACGGTTGGAAAAATTCTGAGAAAGGAACTGAGAAAAGAAAAGGAATAGTTTTTCAGACCTATCAACGATTAAAATTTTTATAAAGTCCCGAGATGTATTTATTTTGCAATTCATTTTTTATTTCATTTAGGAGTCACTATGCAGCTTGACAACATGATCATTGAAAAGAAAGACCACATCGCCATTCTGACCATCAATCATCCTCCGGCCAACGCCTGGAACCTGGCCACCATGGAAGACTTTCAAAAAGCCCTGGATGATGTGGAAAACGATAAAGACGTCTGGGTCGTCATTCTGACGGGCTCAGGTGACAAATGCTTTTCTGCAGGTTTCGACGTCAGTGACGCCGGAAACGCCGCCAAAGCAGGCCCCCTGGGCCGTGAGCTCTGGAGACGTGTTGACCGTTTCCCGAAACCTTTCATCGCAGCCATCAACGGTTTCGCACTGGGAGGCGGTCTTGAGCTCGCCCTTTCCTGCCATTTCAGAATCATGGTGGACACCCCCAAGGCCAAAGTGGGTCTGACCGAACTGAACCTTGGAATCATTCCGGGATGGGGTGGCACTCAGAGACTTTCCGCCGTGGTTGGCAAAGCCAAAGCTCTGGACATGATCCTGTTCAGTAAACGGGTGGACGCCAAGGAAGCCCTTGAAATCGGGCTTGTCAACAAGATCTCCGAACCGGGAAAAGTTCTTGACGATGCCATGGAACTGGCCTCTGTCCTTGCAAAACGTCCGCCCATCGCGGTCAGCTGCGTTCTTAAAGCCATGTCCGCCGGTGAATACGAAGGCAAAGACCAGGGGCTGATCGTGGAAGGCCAGGGCAGCGATCTTGTGGCCACAACCAAAGACGCCATCGAAGGTTTCATGTCTTTCATGCAGAAGCGTGAACCCAATTTTACAGGCGAATAACGAATAACGATGACCCAAAAAAAATCCGGGCGGCCACAAACCACCCGGATTTTTTTATTCTCTGACTTGCCCGGAATTTGGCGGACTTATTTGTAAAACAAGGCCTGAATCCGCTCAAGCAGTTCTTTTTCCTTTTCATCGATGATTTCATCGGCAAATGCGATTTCCTGAGCGAAAGCAAGAGCCCTTTCACGCTCTTTTCGTGTTTTGATCAATTTGGGTATGCTGTCGATGGCCTGATCAAAATCAATCTGAAGAATACGGGCCTGGTCCCGTGTGATTTGTTTTAGCTCCTCCGTGCTGATGTTTCTCAATCGCCTGTGGCCCTGAACAATTTTCGTGGCCACCTTGTATTCAGCGAAATCGATCTGACCATCAGCACCGGCCATGGCGATCATCAAGCGGATAACCCCTTCAGTGTAACCGCCTTCTTCCATGGAATCCAAAAGGATCTGCTTGTCTTTTTTGACAATCTGGTCATGACGTTTCTGGTCCTTTTTCATTTTTTCAGGCGTATTTTTCAGATCTCCGGCATCGGGAAACATCAATTTAAGGTATGAATTCTTGTAGATTGAGGTAAAGGCTCTTTCCTGAAAAAGATCCCTGACATTTTTATACAGATCCAGGGAATCTTCAATGAAACTGGAGGTCATTTTTTCGATTTCCGAAAAAACATTTCCCTCGCTTACAGTCCTTCTGTTTTCGCGGACATGAGGCGCCAATGTTTTGACCGGAACGACCACAGGGTTCAGGTCCGAAATCAGATACCTCTGTGTGCGAAGGGGATGCAATTCTCTCATGACGTCCGCCGATGTTTTCGTCACGAAATTTTTGATGAAAGGCCTGGCAAAGGCCCGGTAGAATTTATCGTTCAGCTCGGAGATCACCGCAACCTGTTTAAAGGCTTCCTCATCTTCGTCCCCGTCATCGAATTTTTCGATATCCGAAATATCCCTGGGTTCAAATTTGACTTTATAGTCGTTCATCCAGGGTTCGGTTGGATTTTCTATGATCACCATTTCGTAAAGACCCGGAGCCAGAAATTCGATCATTTCAACACTGCCGATGATTTTCTTCTGCTCTTTCTTTGCAATCGATGACGCGACAAAAATGCCCAGATGACCGATTTCAGGATGGATGATGTAAACGATGATCTGTCTGTGACGTTTGATTTCGTCAACAGAGGAATAAACTTTTGTGATCCAGTTCAATGCCTGTTGCGGCGGGGTGATGTTATCCCCTTCCGAAGCAAAGACCACCACCGGATCTCTAAACGTCTTGAGATCGATGGCCTTACCTTTTTCAAGTTCAAAAGTCCCTCTGACAAGCCTGTTGCCTACGAAAAGACCATCCACGATGGTGTGAATCTCTTCGGTTGTCATCATGTAAAAACCGCCCCACCAGCGTTCAAAGTTCAGAAACCGCTGCGCTTCTGTATCCACTTTGGCGTAAAGATTGTATTGTTTACTCCAGAAAGTGTTAGCGGGATTGAGAAGTTCCATGTTCATAACGAGATTCGCACCGTCAAACAATCCGTTGCCCAGATCCCCAAGAAAGGAATTCATCCAGACGCCCCCAATAAGACCACCCCGGTAACGCATAGGGTTTTTTCCGCCAACCCCGGACCAGTAGGACAGCGGCGAACCATTCAGCAACAGCGGTCCAACAAGATCAGGCCTGTCAGCCCCTAAAAGAGCTCCGGCCCATCCGCCCTGACAATTTCCGATCACCGTGGGCTTGGGAGCGTTGGGATGCCGTTTCCTCACCTCTTCGAGAAACACGATTTCTGCGTTCTTGACATCGGCAAGAACCTGTCCGGGCATGGGATATTGAAAAAACATGACAAAATAGACAGGATGTCCTTTCGTCAAAGCAAGCCCGATTTCAGAATCATTTTTTGATCCCCCGATTCCAGGGCCGTGACCTGCTCTGGGATCAATGATCACGATGGGTCTCTTTTCCGGACCCTCAGGCCCTGAAACCAGATCCGGTTTTTTCCTTTTTTCAACGCCGTCTGCGGCGGGACTGTTTTTTTTACGTTTATCGATAATCCGGGCCAGAGCGTAATTTGCAGGCCGTTCAAGGGTCCTGCCATCAACGATGATTTCGTAATCAAAAACCAGAACCGGCGGCAATCCCTTGGCATTGTGGTCAAGATAGACATTCCCTCTTTCCCGTAAAACATCCATAAAGAGAATGGATCTTTGATAACTGTCCACCACATAGTCGTACAATTGAGCGGCAAGACTCCCCTCACCCCATACGTGTTCCATAATTTCTGATGTATCCATGACATCCTCCGGATCGAAGCGTGATGAACGGACAATCCACATCGTTATTCTGCTGCTTTGACGTTATATTATCCGATACGATTATAAAAGACGTGTCAACGTTCTCATTCAACATGGTCAAGATTGAATATATGATACGAAACATAATATATTTATTCATATTATATTTCAATATGATTAAAAGAAGCGAATCACAATGAATGATTGTCCCGCCATTTATGAACATGTTTTTTTTGTTTTGAATTTTTGACACGATATTACTATAATGGCAATCATTCTTTCAATCATCCGTTCCGGTCCGTCACGGTGATCGTCGTACAAACATCTTAATTAAAACGCGATAATATATCGCATTTCAATTATTGGGCATTATAACATTTTACTGGCATTCTATGGCACCTTTGCGAGAAAAACCAAAGAGAACGTTCATCTTTAACAGTGGCTACATGTTCACTGAAAATTTTCTACCGGTTATAACAATCGCAGGGAGCCTTGGAAACGTATTTTTCTATTTTTATCTCAAGTATGTCGCGGGTTACCATGAAAATCTGAGCCTACGACTCCTGGCCATCTCGTTGTTCATTTCATTCTGGATCATCCTGAAAAACAACATGAACGGGTTCGCGAAAAAAATGTATTACGAGGTCTCACTCTGTATCGCCCTGCCTTTTATGTTCACCTATTTCCATCTTATCAACCCGGAGAATGTTTTCTGGAACATGGCCACCGTGCTCTGTGGTTTCACTTACGGGATGCTGAGCAAAATCTACGTCATTCCCCTGGGGTGCATCTCAGGCTGGAGTCTTGCGATCAGCATATTTCAGTCTCTCAACCCGGATTCATCGACGAACATGTGGACAGACACCGACTCTCTCGTTCTCATGATCTTTTCCGCCATTGTCGCCAATGTCATAGTCCTTGCGCTTGAAAACACATACCTTCGCATGATTGAGCTCAAAACCGAACAGGCCGAGTTAAAAGAAACAGAAAAACACTATGCCAGACTGCTTGAAACTGAACGCTGTCTCAGGGAAAGCGAAGAACAATTCAGACTTCTCATCGAAAATGCGTCGGAAGGCATTTTTGTCATTCAAGACGGTGTTATCGCGTATGGCAACCCGAAAGCCCTTGCCATCACGGGTTATTCATTGAAAGAAAGCCAAGCCATGTCGTACCTTTCCTTTCTCCCTGAATATGAACACGACACGGCGATCAGTCGGCATTTTAAAACCCTTTACACAGACGGACGAAACGAAAAACACACGTTCAAAATCAAAACCAAGCAAGGCGCTCTCCGCTGGGTTGAAATCGATTCCGTCAAAGGATCCTGGAACCACAAACCTGCTTCCATCAACTTTATGGAAGATGTGACCGAACGCAAAAATGCAGAAGATGAATTGAACCGGCACAGGCATCATTTGGAAGAACTTGTAAAGGACCGGACCCATGAACTCGAAATGGCGTATCAGGAGCTCGTCAGCGCCAAAAACAAGGCCGAGGAAGCCACTCGGTCTAAAAGCGAATTCCTGGCCAACATGAGCCATGAAATCAGAACACCCATGAACGCCATCATAGGCGTGAGCGATCTGATACGGAGCACGCCGCTTTCCATAAAGCAGCGTGAATATATGAACATCATCCGGTCTTCTTCCCGGGCGCTTCTCTCGTTGATCAACGATATTCTCGACTTCTCAAAAATTGAAGCAGGAAAACTCGAATTCGAAGAAATCCCCTTCATTCTCAATGAAGTTATTGACGAAGTTTCGGACATGTTCAGAGACAAAGTTCAGGAAAAAGAGCTTGAATTCATCATAGACATCAAACCGGATGTTCCCCAGCGCCTTGTTTCAGACCCTTTACGACTGAAGCAGATCCTGGCAAACCTCACGTCAAACGCCCTTAAATTCACTGGGACTGGAGAGATTGTCATCACCGTGACCTGCGAAAACAAAACCGAGGCTGATGCGCTGTTGACATTCAGTGTCCGTGACACGGGTTCGGGAATTTCACAGAAATGGCTGAGCCCCGAAGGTCTTGAAATGCTGTTTGAAGCGTTCTCTCAGGCGGATTCGTCGTCATCCCGGAAATACGGCGGCTCCGGGCTTGGCCTGAGCATCACGAAACGCATTGTCGAAATGATGCATGGGAATATTCATGTGACCAGTGAACTGGGAAAAGGCAGTACGTTTTCCGTAACCATAAGGTTCAAATACCTTACCGGCGAAATTTCTTTAAGATCCATGACCCCGAACGCATTGAAAGAAATCAGGGTTCTCATAGCCGATGACAACCCGGCCACCCTCTCCGTTCTCAAACGTTTCGTGGAATCATTTGGTTTTTATCCGGACATCGCATTGTCCGCCCAGGAAGCGATTCAAAAATATGAGCAATCGGTTGAGTCCGGAGATCCTTTCAATCTGATCATCATGGATATCAAAATGCCGGATATGGATGGTATTTCCGCAGCTGAAAAACTCAGACACACCCTGGAGTTTTCCCCGCCCCCTGTGATATTCATCAGTGCGTCGGATTACGGAAGGTACATTCACCGTTTCGGAAAAGACAGCATTGATAATTTTCTGACAAAGCCCATCAAGCAATCTGTTCTTTTCGACACGATTATGAACGCCTTTGGGTATATGCCGGAAAAGATGGGCCAGAACATCGCATACACGGCTCAGAGCAACGACCTCTCGGGCTCGCGCATTCTTCTTGTGGAGGACAATCCGGTCAATCAGATGGTCGCCACCGAAATATTGTCCGCTGCCGACATCATCATTCACAAAGCCGGCAATGGATTTGAAGCCATCGAGATTCTCCGGGAAATTGAATTTGATGCCGTGCTCATGGATATCCAGATGCCCGGTATGGATGGTATCGAGGCCACGGGCCTTATCCGAAACGAGCTCGGCCTGAAACACCTTCCGATCATCGCCATGACCGCCAATGCCATGACGGGAGACCGTGAAAAATGCATCAGCGCGGGAATGAACGATTATATTTCAAAGCCCATCGAAGGCCGTCAGATTTTTTCCGTTCTCTCTCGATGGGTCAGCCACGAAGACACCCCCATATCTGCCGTCGCATCGGAAATACTGATCCGGAATTCAAAAGCTGTGGAATCATGCGATACTTCAGAAATCGATCTTCCGGCCACCCTTCCCGGAATCGATATCACGTCAGGGTTGGTGCGGATCAACGGCAATAAAACCCTTTATCTGTCCCTTCTTGGTGAGTTTCGCAAGGAACACGGAGGCGCTGCGGAAAAAATCAGAAAAGCACTTTCTAATGACAATCCTGAATATGCAGCGTCCATGCTTCATTCGATCAAAGGAGCTTCCGGCAACATCGGTGCCCACAAATTGTTTCATTCATCCAAGGCCCTTGAAGCAGGGCTCAACACAAGCCGACGTCCTGCGGATTCTCTCATCGCTCAATTTGAATCGGACCTGCTGGAAGTCCTTGATTCCGCCCAATCCGTCCAGCACTTGACGCAGGATGAGCATCGTCATTCGTCCCTATCCAACCTGCCCTTCGAGGCTTTAGGCATCACCGAGCTTTCGTTCATGCTTTCGAAACTTAAAAAACTGCTTGAGAAAAACAGTTTTGCAGCGGAAACCTATCTCCACTCCATCATGAAACATCTTGATTCGGAATCACGCGTCAAAGCAAGGCGCCTTGCCAATCACGTCAACAGCCTGGAATACGCCCATGCTAAAATCGAGCTGAAGTCCTTTGCAGACACCCTCAATATACCCCTCGACTGACCATCACATTCAAATCAAATTAACGATTTTATCCTCATCCGGAATTTGATCATAAATTCTGTTTTGGTCAATTAATAAATCGGATTTCTGGTGCAGAACATGTTTATATCTGACCGTCTGCCTCCTTATTCAGGAAACAGACGGTTCAAAAACAAATCGGGTTAAGCTACATAATTTTACGCAGAAGCGGCAGCCGCATAACCCAGATCAAAAGCTTTGAGGTTGATGTCGGTAAAGGACTTTTTGGTTCGAGCCGCAATGGCTTTTTTGATGTTTTCAGCGGAGACAGGCAGAACGTCGGCTTGAGCCAGGGCCCCTAAAAGCACCATGTTCACGGACATGACGCTGCCCGCTTCGGTGGCCAGGGCCACGGCGTCGAAAGCGATGAGCTTCCCTGTTTTTTCAGCCATAATCTTTTTGACCTGATCAAGCTCCGGGTAAACACCCCGGCCGATGGCCACGGTAAAAGGCGGCAAAGGGGAAAGATTCACGATGGAGACGGTGTCTTTCCGGCATTTTTTCAATGCCCTCAGCGCTTCCGCCGGTTCAAAGCTCACGAAAACGTCCGCTTCGCCGTCGGATATGATGGTGCTTTCCGCATCCCCGAACACCAGGGCCGACTCCACCACGCCGCCGCGCTGGGCCATGCCGTGGATTTCGCTCATGCGCACAGCGACGCCTGAAAGAAGCGCCGCCTCACCCAAAACCCGTGACGCCAGAAGGTTACCCTGACCGCCCACGGCTACAATGATCAATCGTGTTGTCGTCATGTTGTCACCTTCCTTGTCAGTCGTTTTTCGTTTTCACGGGCCGAATGGCTTTTTCAGGGCAGATCTGGGCGCAGACCGAACAGCCGGTGCAGAGATCGGCGTTGATCATCACCCTTTCCCCGTCCAGATAGAATGCAGGACAGGCGATGGTGCTGATGCAGTCCCTGTGGTTCTTGCATTTGGCCTGGTCGATGGTGAACGCCTTGCCCTTGAGCTGTTTCAGATTTTTGGCGTATAAGGTGCATTTCTCTTTGGCGATGATCACCGAAACCCCCTCAAAGGCCAGAGCTTCCTTGATGGCCTCGATACTTTTGGCGAGGTTGTAGGGCTTGATCACCGTCACATGTTTCACGCCAAGGCCCCGGACCACCGATTCGATGTCTATGCGGTTGTAACCCTCGAAGTTCAGTTCCTCCATGTCCACGCCGGGATTGGGCTGATGGCCGGTCATGGCCGTGGTCCGGTTGTCCAGAATCATCAGGGTGAAATTGTGGTTGTTGAACACCGCGTTCATGAGACCCGCAGGGCCGGAATGGAAGAACGTGGAATCGCCGATGAACGAGAGGACCTTTTTACCCGTGGCTTTTGAAAAACCGGCGGGCGTGCTGGTGGAGGCCCCCATGCAGACCACAAAATCCCCCATGGAAAGGGGCGGCATGAAACCCAGGGTGTAACAGCCGATGTCCGAAGGATGGATCACGTCCATGCCCTTTGTGGCCTGTTTCACGGCATAGAACACGGCCCGGTGCGAACATCCCGCACACAGTGTGGGCGGCCGTCCCGGCATGTCCGGCACATTGGAAAGATCCACAGGTTCCACTATCGTGTAAGGAATGTCAAAAACCCGGGCCATGACCCGTTTGACCATGGCCGGATCGAATTCGTAAAGGCGTGAAAAAAGGTCCTCGCCTTTTCCCAGAATCTTCAAAGTCAGGCCCTGGGTCTGGGCGATGGCTTTCACCGCCTCTTCCATGAACGGCTCACCCTCTTCCACCACCAGGACGTCGGTGCATGTTTTCAAAAAGTCAGCGATCAGGGTATCGGGCATGGGGTGTGTGAAACCCAGGCGAAGGATTTTGACCTGGCCCTTAACGCCAAGATCGGCGATGGCGTCCTTCACATAGGCGTAACTCACACCGTTGGCGATGACACCTTTCGTGCCTTCGCCCTCGACAAAATTCCAGCGGCAGTCGTTGGCCATGCCTTTGGCCAGCTTCATGTTTTCCAGCAAGGTGACATGGAGATTCCTGGACACGGCGGGAACGGTGACATAACTGAAAGGATCCTTGACGAAATCGCCTTTCGTGACAGGTTTCTGCACCTCTCCCAGTTCAACCACCGCCGTGGAATGATTGATGCGGGTGGTGGTCCTGAAAATCACCGGTTCCTGGAGATCTTCGGAAAGGTCGAAGGCGTAAGCGATCATCTCTTTAGCTTCGGCCACCGAAGACGGTTCCAGAACGGGAAGTCCTGAGAGCTTTCCGTAATACCGGTTGTCCTGCTCGTTCTGGCTTGAGAACATGAAGGGATCGTCCGCCGTCAGAATGACAAGACCGCCCTTGACGCCCACATAGGCCAGGGTCATCAGGGCGTCTGCTGCCACATTGACCCCCACGTGCTTCATGACGCACATGCTCCGAAGCCCGCAGTTGGCCGCAGCCGCAGCCACTTCAAGGGAGACTTTCTCATTGACGCTGTACTCGAAGTACAGGTCCGAGTCCCTGGACATCTGAAAAAAATTGAGTGAAATTTCGGAAGACGGCGTTCCGGGATACGACGCGGCAAAAGCGAGACCCGCCTCAACGGCTCCCCTCGCGATGGCCTCGTTCCCCAAAAGCAGCATCTTCTCTCCGGGTTTCCCCTGAAGTAATTTATGCATGACATCCTTTCCTTATGATAATGACGTATTACCCGGAACTGATAAACGCGAAAATCCTTTCACCGTTCGTTCCCCCTCATCCGGGCCACAACTTTGCAATATAATTGTTCGATTGTTCGAGAACCAGCCAGAAAACTATAACAACACACGGACCGGTGTAAAGATTTTTCTAAGGGATGTGATCTTTATGAGAATCGTTCGTGACAGGCTGCCATTGGATGAATGATCAGACAATCCCGCCATATAAATCCACCCACTCGGGATTCTCCTTTTCAATCAAATCAATCTTCCATTGCCGCCGCCATTTTTTCAATTCCTTCTCCCGAGTCAGCGCCGCATTAATATTCTGAGTATGCTCAAAATATACCAGACTGTGAACCGCGTATCTGCTGGTAAACCCTTTGACAAAATCCTGTTTATGCTCATAAACCCGCCGAACCAGGTCGTTTGTAACCCCAACATAAAGCGTTCCGTTTTTTCGGCTTGCAAGGATATAGACATAGTAGGTTTTCATTTTTCACCTTGACCTTTACCGAAACCGATAGCATTGACAAAGAATTTTTTAAATCCCTTCAATTTCTTTCACACAACACCCCAACAAACCCGCCACCCCCTCCGCCCCCTGTCATTCCGGGTGGTCTCCGCACAACGAAGAAGTCCGTTTCTTTCTCGACCCCACGACAAACCGTGATGCCGGAATTCCGAAGCCGACCCGGAATCCATCTCCGCATAGACGAAAGTGGCTGAAGCTAAAACACATTCCACCTTTACAGCAAACGCGGGCATGGATTCCGGGTCGGCTTCGGGAGTCGGAGGGTGGCGTTCTGCAATGGGTGATGCTGACTCAAACTCCCTGACATTTCCTAACCCGCCCGGAATGACAGAGCGGAGGGTGACTCAGGGAATTGGCGATTATGCAGTGCCAAATGTCAACGACCCCAATTCGCAATTCCGTGAAGATGCGACCCCAATTCGCGGAATGACAGAGCGGAGGGTGATTCAGGAAATTGGCGGTTATGCTGTGCAAAGTGTCACGACCCCCAATTGTTCTACAACACCATCAAATCCACGACGCTCCCCCGTCCCTGTCATTCCGGGCGGTAACCGCACTGCGGCACAGCCTGTTTCATCCACAGCCCATATCAAACCATGATGCCGGAATTCCGAAGCCGACCCGGAATCCACCTCCGCATAGGCAATAATGATTGAGACTGAAACCTATTCCAACTTTGCCATAAACGCGAGCATGGATTCCGGGTCGGCTTCGGGAGTCGGAGGGCGTCGTTCTGCAATGGGTGATGCTGCCTCAAACGTCCTGACATTTCGTAGGCCGCCCGGAATGACAGAGCGGAGGGTGATTCAGGGAATTGGCTGTCATGCTGTGACAAGTGTCAAGAGTAAAGTTACGACCCTAACTCGACGACCCAATCCGACACCAACTTGCATTGAGTGTCTGGAGCAAAGACCCCATTTTGCAACATCTATCAAATCCACGACACTCCCCCATCCCTGTCATTCCGGGCGGTCTCCTCATAATGACACAGTCCGTTTCAACCACAACATCACGTTAAATCGCGACTCCCGATTCCCGAAGCCGACCCGGAATCCACCTCCGCATTTGTGAAAATGGCTGAAGTTAAAACACATGTAAACTTTACCGAAAACGCGGACATGGATTCGGGGCGGTTTCGTGTTTCAAACTGTGATGATTTGCCATGGTCGATTCTGTTTCAGACAACTCTTCATAACCAAGGTCGCCGGAATGACAAAGCGAAGTCGGACGAAAAAGGGGCTGGACACAGGTCTGCTTAATTGAAACAAAAAAACGTCCAACGAATGTAATTCGTTGGACGTCATTTTTTTTAAGTGGTGGAGCTGAGGGGGATCGAACCCCTGACCTCATGGCTGCCAGCCATGCGCTCTCCCAGCTGAGCTACAACCCCACAAGAGTGATGCTTTAATATATAAAACCCTGGACGGTGTCAACACAATATTTCAAAGAGTCGATTTTTCAGGCGAACGAACGGTTCAGGGTATCACCCCATTGAGCAGAAACAGCTTCAGGCCGCCATGGAAAAACCCGTGCTGACGGACAAACCCCGGCACCTTGACCGCCGCCTTGTCAAACGGCGATACGATAGCAAACCGCCAGCCTTTGAAACGGTTCCCGAACAGATTGAACAAATCCCGGATCATGCGCTTGCTGCCGGCCTCCGTCCCCAGGCGCAGGCCGTAGGGGGGATTGACGATGACAAGACCTTTTTCATCACACGGAGGATAAAGATCGAACACATCGGCCTGTCTGACCTGGATAATGTCCGCAAAACCCGCCGTCTTTGAAGCCCCTTTCAGGGCGTCGCACACCATAGGGTCGGTGTCCGAAGCAAACACCTTAGCCTGGGTGTCCTTCCGGATTTGTTCTTCGGCCTGTTTTCGGGCATACCTGTAAGCGCCTTCCCTGAAACAAGGCCATACCTGGAACGAGAAATTCCTGTACCAGCCCGGCGGGATGTTTTTCGCCATCATGGCCGCTTCAAAGGAAAAGGAGCCAGAGCCGCACATGGGGTCCAGAAGGGGCATCCTTCCGTCGTAACCGGCAAGAACGAGAAGCCCGGCGGCCAGGGTTTCCCGCATGGGGGCCCTGCCGCCCTGGTTTTTGAGGCCGCGCATGTAAAGCAGGTCGCCCGAGCTGTCCAGGGAAATATCGAACCGGTCGTGGATGTTGCGGACAAACAGGTTCTGGATGTCCGCCGCTGAATCCTCCGAAGACAGAGATGGTCCTTCCGACTCAAGCCGGAGGTAGGCGTTTTCCCGGATTCTCTGGTCAATGGCTCCGGTATGATGGAGCCGGGACTTTGTCGCCGTCACGTGAACCTTGAGGGGCTGGTTTTTCGCAAGATACAGTTCCCAGGGTAAGTCTTTCGCCTTCTTTTCCAGGGTTTTGAAATCCGTGGCGGTGAACGAGGCGATGCGCATGATGATCCGCGAGGCGGTCCGCACGTGAAGATTGGCGAGGTAAGCCTCTGAAACCGTCCCTGAAAATTCAAGGCCGCCATCCACCTCATCCACTGTCCGGCCAGGCCCCAGCAATCGTTCAAGTTCATCACGGCAGACCCGGACAAGGCCGGGAGCGACCACGACGAAAAACCGGTGCTGCCGGGCCGTGACATTCCGTTTGATTCTTTTTTCCAGGGCATCAGCCTTAGACATGCATCGTCACCGTCAATCCTTCAACCCTAAGGTTTCCATCATTTCAAGGGTGTAAGCCCGTGTTCCGAGACCCAGCTTTTCGGCGTAATCCAGCTGGATTTCCCAGTCCACCTGGGGATAGAGCCCTTTGAATTTATCTTCGCCGGGAAGAATGTTGGTCTTAAGACAGGAGCCTGTGGACGCTTCTTCGCGGTTCACCAGATCGGCGCAGGCCTGGTCGAGGGCCACAGGGTCGAGAGAGGCCAGAATACCGATATCCTTGACGATGGGCGTGTCGCTGTGGTTGACACAGTCGCACATGGGCGAGATGTTGTTGACGAAATTCACGTACAAAACTTTGCCGTTTTTCGGCTGGATCACCGCTTTGGTGTATTCCATCATGCCTTCGAGAAACACCGGCACACTCTGGTTCCAGCGGATCTGCACCGCTTCAACGGCGCAGACCACGATGCATTCGCCGCAGCCGATGCATTTCGTTTCGTCGATCACGGCCTTCTTGTCGTCGTTAAATGAAATGGCGGATGAAGGGCAGTGTTTTTTACATTCGCCGCAGGACACGCAACGTTTCCGGATCACCTTGGGCGACACAGTGGAATGCATGGCCAGCTTCCCCCGCCTTGACGCGCAGCCCATGCCCACGTTTTTCAGGGCTCCTCCGAAACCGGACAGTTCGTGACCCTTGAAATGGGCGAGGCTGATCAGGGCATCGGCATGGTGGATGTCCGTCCCGATATACGCCGAGGTGAAATGCTTGCCGTCAACGGGCACCGCCACATCGGCCAGCCCCCTCAACCCGTCCGCGATCACCAGGGGCGCGTCCACCACCGAATAGGCGAAGCCGTTTTTCACCGCCGTTTCAAGATGACTGGGCGTATCGCTCCGCGTCCCGGCGTAAAGGGTGTTGGTGTCTGTGAGAAAGGGTTTGCCGCCCAGAGCTTTGACAGCTTCCACAACCGTCCCCAGAAAAACCGGCCGGATAAAGGCCGTACCGCCCCGCTCTCCGAAATGGAGCTTCACCGCCGTTAAGTCGCGTTTGCCCACCACATCCTCAAGCCCCGCGGTTTTCATCAGCCGCGCCAGCTTGGCGGTCAGGCTTTCCCTGAACGTCGCCCTGAAATCCATGAAATATACCGGTGATGCCATCTTTAATCTCCTCTTCTTGAGGTCATTATGAAGTCGTTTCTGCGCTTGTGTCTTAGCCGGATACACGGTAATAAACGGGGACAGTTTAACCAACGGATCGGTTTCCGTCAAGGCGGGTGATCTGGTTCAATGCCTGGGACAGGTTCCAAAATTTCAAAGACATCAAAGGAAAGAATATGACTGAAGAAAATGTGAAATGGAAAAAACTGGAAGATCTGTATCGCCTTCACGACGATTTTCTTTCTTCGGCGGATTCGTCCTGCCGCAGGGGCTGCGCCACCTGCTGCACCCGCAATGTCACCCTCACCAGCCTTGAAGGTTCCTATCTTCTCGGAAACCTGAATGACACGCTGAAAACCGAAACGCTGAAGCGGATCCGCGAGCATCTGGACAAGCCGCGCCTTGTTCCCCTTCTTACCGTCAATGCCATGGCTCAGCTTTGCATACATGGAGAAGACCTGCCCGAAGAATCCTGCGATCCGGCCTGGACACCCTGCCCCCTTCTCGACGAAGGATCTTGCACGGTGTACACGTTCCGGCCCCTGGCCTGCCGGGCCATGGTGTCGAAAAGCGTCTGCGGGTCATCGGGCGAAGCAGATATGGACGATGTCCTTTTCACCCTGAACAACGTTTTCATGCAGGTTCTCGAACATATGGACCAGGGCGGCGCTTACGCCAACATGATGGATATGCTGCTTCATCTTTCCGAGGGGGAACGGCTGGAACATTATAAGATTCAAGGGGTTCACAAAGACCTGCCGCCGGAATTCCTGTTAAAC
Organism: Desulforapulum autotrophicum; assembly: GCA_020723285.1. Taxonomy (GTDB): domain Bacteria; phylum Desulfobacterota; class Desulfobacteria; order Desulfobacterales; family Desulfolunaceae; genus DYJE01. The sequence continues at coordinate 359,994 of DYJE01000001.1, forward strand.
CGGACCTTGATGTTTCTGATGATCCCACCCGATCACCGGGCCATGATGAAACCGGTGATCGAGGCCTTGCAGGCCTTGTAAACAGATGAACATCCCACACCCGAAGTCGAATATCTTGATGCCAGCAGATCTTACCATTCAGACATGAATTTTTAAGGATGAAACATGCTTGAAACCCGATGGAACATGAAACCCCACAAGGCCAAAGCCCTCATGCTTGCCAAGCGTCAACTGGCGGAACTTGTCTGCGATGCCGTCAATCTGGAAGGGCTCCCATTCACGCTGCCTGAAATTCAAACCCTCCTGGATGGGGTCACGGTGGGTGGCCATAAAATCAGCGATCAGAACATTGCCCTGAACCAGGCCAATGCCTGGCGGATGCTGTTCTCTCTCATTGAAGAAAACCGGTTCGAAATCACTCCTGAAACCCTGTGTGCCCTTCATGCTGTAGCGGCGAAAGACGACGCTCTGGAGTGGGGGCGTTTCAGGTCAGGAGGGGTCACCATCGCGGGCACGGCGTACATGCCGCCTAAAGCTTCTGATTTACCGTATCTTTTCGATTGCATGATTGCCGAAGCGTCAGACATCCCCGACGTGTATGACCGGGCCATTCATTATTTTCTGACCATGGCCCGTTACCAGTTTTTTTACGATGTAAACAAACGCATGGGGCGTTTCGTGATGAACGGATTTCTTCTGGCCAGCGGATTTCCGGCCATCAACCTGCCAGCCAGACGTCAGCTTGAATTCAACCGGTTGATGCTGTCTTTCTACGAGGATGGAGTTCAAAAGCCCATGAACATCTTTATGCGTTCATGCCTGGACGAACGCATCATCACCATCATGAGCGAATAAAATCTGATATCAGAGCATGTTCAATGCCGTCTGGGCAACGCGGGAAAGGGGCACCACCTTGTCCACGGCCCCGGTCTTGATGGCTTCCTTGGGCATGCCGAACACCACGCAGCTCTGCTCGTCCTGAGCGATGGTCATGGCCCCGGCCTGTTTCATGTGAAGGATACCTTCGGCCCCGTCGGAACCCATACCTGTCAGGATGATACCCAGAGCGTTGGCTCCGGCGTACTGGGCCACGGATTTGAACAGCACATCCACCGCCGGACGCTGATGATGGACCATGGGTCCGGTTTTCACAGATACGTAATACCTGGCCCCGCTGCGCTTGAGCAGCATGTGGAAATTGCCGGGGGCAATGAGAACCTGGCCGTCCACCACGGTGTCCCCGTCCTGAGCCTCCTTAACTCTCACCTCAGACAGCGAATCGAGACGCTCGGCAAAAGACGTGGTGAATTTGGCCGGCATGTGCTGGACCACCACGATGCCCGGCGCGTTACGGGGCATGCGGGTGATAACTTCACGCAACGCCTCTGTCCCGCCTGTGGACGCTCCGATGGCGATGATCTTGTTTGTCGTTTCAAGGAGAGCCCGTGAACCGAGAACCGCCTTTTCGTGGACCTGCTCCGTGACCGTGGCCCGAACCTTCGGGGCTACCTTGACATGGGCCACGGCCCTGATCTTGTCCGCCAACTGAATGCTGAGATCCCCCACGGAATAGGCTGCGGTGGGTTTGGAAATCACCTCCAGAGCCCCCAATGCCAGGGCCTCCAGGGCCATCTTGCTGCCTTCGCGTGTCAGGGAACTGACGATAATGACAGGAAGGGGCGCGTAGGTCATGATTTTTTTCAGAAAGGTCAGCCCGTCCATCCGGGGCATTTCAATATCAAGAGTCACCACGTCGGGCTTCAGTTTGACGATTTTATCCCTGGCCACATAAGGGTCCGGAGCCGTTCCGATCACCGTGATGTCTTTCTCTTTGGATAACTCTTCAGAAAACACTTTTCGAACAATGGCCGAATCATCAACCACGAGAACCCTTATCGCTGGCCCCATAGCACCTCCAAAGGTCAGTCATCGAGAATAAGAACACTTAAAACAAGACCTTCTACGGATTCCGCCAGGACAAAGCACTCGGGAGGATTCAATCTCACAGCGTCGACGGGTTCGCGGCCTTCCAATATTTCCGGGATTCCCAGGTGAAAATCATTCTTGTCGTCCTGATTGGAAAGCATATGCCCCAAAACCATGTTGACCACTTCCTTGATAATTCCGTCCGTATGCATCCTACGGATGTTTTCACGGTCTTCACCCATAAAATCCACAGCCATGGAGACCAGCAGGTTTTCAGGGATCATCATGATCACATGACCTGATATTTTGCCTTTAAAAAACAATCTGCACACCCTCAGGTCCGAAATATCAAAAACTCCCCGGCTTTCAGGATCTCCCGTGTCTTCAAATTCAAGGGGCATGTAAAACATCGTTTCAAGAACATCAGAAATCGATGCCGTCATCGCTGCTTTCATATCCTTCATCATCATGCGGCTCTCCAAGAATTTCATAAAGTTTCGCCCGGATTTCTTCAGGTGTGAACGGTTTCTTGATATAGCCCGCAACACCTTTTTCCCTGAACTCATCGATTCTCACTTTGCTTCCTTCGGTGGTGATGACCACAACGGGAATGCTTCTCAGAAGTTCATCGCCCTTCATCTGATTCACAAGCTCAAGGCCGTTCATTCCGGGCATGTTATAATCGGTCAAAACAATATCGATCCATTTTTCCCTCAGTATACCCAGAGCTTCCGCTCCGTCTGCGGCTTCATCGTAGTCCGCCATGGCAAAACCCGACGCCATGATGGTTTTCCTTATCACTTTCCTCATGGGCAATGAGTCATCCACAACCAGAATAGTAAACGCCATGATAACCCCCGAAAAAGGCTTTTTTCAGATCACTTTCAGCAGCTCTTCCACCCGTTTCATTTCACTTCCGAATGACGCGATGATTTCCTGAAGATCAAGGGGCGATATGCCCAGCCTCTTCAGCACGTCCCTGTGGAAACGGTAAGCCAGACCGTCCGCGCCGCCTCCGATACCCATCATCATGCATACATTGTCCGCAACATAGAGGATCTGGGTTTCAAGGTCATCGCGAGCCGCTTCATCATTCAGATGATGGTTCTTGATCATGCTGATCATTTTGGGTGAAAAATCCCACATTTCCGCCACCAACCCCCCCAGTTCGGCATGATCGATTCCTATCACCTTCTTTTCCGCTTCTTTGAAACTAAACCCCTTCTTTTTCACGAGATCGTCAATTTTTGTAAAAGAATCCCCGACAAAGCGGTCCAGAATGACCTTTCCAATATCCTTGAGCAAAGCAGCGGTGAAAATCATCTGTTTGTGTTCCGAACCTTTTTTTTCCGCCAGATCACGGGCAATCAATGCGGACGACACGGCGTGTTTCCAGAGCTCACCTTCATGAAGACCGTAACCCTCCTGGCCCTTGATCAGGTTTGAAGCCCCGGATTTCATAAGAACCATATCCACAACCTGATTCAGTCCCATCATGGTGACGGCGTCATGAACCGAGTCAACACGCCTTGGAAGGGCGTAATACGCTGAATTACACATCTTGAGAATATTGGCGGTAATCACCGGATCATAGAGAATGATCTCGGCGATATCGGTCATAGAGCTTTTGGAGTCTTCAACAGCGTCCATAATCTGATTGACCACGGCGGGAATGGGTTTTAAATTATCGATCTCCTTGATCAAATCCTTGATGGCGCTCATAGTTTCTCCTCGACTTTTCCGGACGTTTTCATATAAATGTCCCCGGTACCGATTTCGATCCGTATGGTCCGGTTGACATTGCCGCCCACGTCTTCATGATCGATGATCACTCCATTCTTGAAAAACAATTTTCGCAACGCCATGTGATTGCGTTTGCCAATATTGAAAAACCCTTTCTGATCAAGAATCTGAGCCCCACCCACCACCACGACTTTCATACGGCTTTTCAAAGCCCCAAGGCCGTATGCGGATTTAAAAAGTGAAGGAATCCCCGTATCCGCAAACATGTAAGGATTTTTCTCCGCCTTTTCTTTGTCAATCTGTGATTCGGGCAACATGTAATGCAGCATCCCGCCCACTTTCACCTGAGAATCGTAAATAACGACCCCGATGCAGGACCCCAGGGAATATGTAATCAGCACTTCATCCTTGTTGTTGCTGACTTTCATATCGGACACGCCCACAATAGTTTTCACACAACTACCTCTTCATGAGTGATTGATGTCGAACATCAAAGGGTCAAAGCCACTTCAAACAGTCCGGCGATATCGAGAATCAGACCCACTTTGCCATCGCCCATGATGGCACCGCCCGCGAGACCCTTGATGCCTTCAAGGGACTCGCCGAGACTTTTGATGACGTATTCTTCTTTGCCGAGAAGCTCGTCGATCAGTATGCATCGTTGTTCTTTGTTGTTCTCGACCACAATGGCGATATTATTCCAGATCTCACAATGATCCATACTGACATTGCAGATTCTGCTCAGCCGGATGACCGGAACAAGGCTTTTTCTGAACATCAGCATTTCCCCCTTGCCTTCCAGGGTGAAATAGTCTTCTTTCCGAGGCTTGAATGATTCCAGGATGGCCATGGTTGGAACGATAAACCGTTCATGGCCCACCCGGACAAGCATGCCTTCGATGATCGCAAGAGTCAGGGGCAACGTGATGACAAACGTGGAGCCCTTCCCCTCCTCGGAATAAATGGCAAGACGCCCGTTCAGGTTATCGATGGCTTTTTTCACCACATCCATGCCCACACCTCTTCCCGAGATGCCGGTAATGGATTTTGCCGTTGAAAAACCTGGTTTCATGATCAGCTGGAATATCTCTGCATCGGAAAGGTCCGCATTCGAGTCAATCAGCCCTAGAGACATGGCTTTTTCCAGTATACGGAGGGTGTTAAGCCCCTTTCCGTCATCGCTGATCTCGATGACGATATGCCCTCCCTTGTGATAGGCTTTAAGACTGACAGTCCCTTTTTCCGGCTTTCCTGACTTCCCTCGTTCAACTGCCGTTTCAAGGCCATGATCGATGGAATTCCTGATCATGTGGACCATCGGCTCGTAAAGGGCTTCCACCACATTCCTGTCGATTTCCGTATCTTCACCACTCATGACCAGAGCTACGTCTTTCTTGCAGCTTCTCGCCACATCCCGGACAAGACGCACCATCTTCTGAAACGTGTTGCCGATGGGCACCATGCGCATACTCATGGCGATTTTCTGGATGTTCGATACAATCTGTCCCAGATGATTGAGATTCTGCATCATCTTCTGGCCTGTCCCGTCCTTGGAATACGCATCCTGCCTGAGCATGGACTGGGCGATGACCAGTTCACCGGTGAGATCCACCAGATTATCCAGTTTGTTTGTGTCCACCTTCACCTGAAAAACACCCTGTCCACGGCCTCTTTTCTGCTCCCTCAAGGCCGAAATCACTTCTTTGGTTTCAATCCCCTCCTCTTCGACCAGAATTTCTCCAAGCCGCCTTTCAGGATTTTCCTCCTGTATCTCCAGGGCCTCTGCAAGCTGCTTTTCCTTGAGCACACCCCGATCGATCAAAATTTCACCCATCATTTTTGGAGTGTCTGAAACCGCCCGTGATTCATTGATGGTCTCGATTTTTTGTGTGAGATATTCGATATCGATGGCATGGTCATCGGCGGTATGCCCATTTTTCAGACCGTCCTCCACGCAATCGATGAGTTTTTTCAAAACATCCACCGCCTGAAGGATCACATCGGTAATCAACTGGTCGATCACGCATTTTCCGGTTCTCGCGCTGTCCAGAAGATTTTCCGTCGCATGAGACAATACGTTGATCTTCCGCAGATCCAAAAAACCGGATATGCCTTTCAATGTGTGAAAAGGTCTGAAAATGGCGTTGATGATCTCTTTGTCCTCGGGGCTTTCCTCAAGATCGATCAGATTGAGTTCGATGGTTTCAAGATTTTCCCTGGACTCAATAATAAAATCACCCAATATTTCAAGGTCTTCCTCTTCAAGAGATCTAACCGACGTAGAAACTGGTTGTTTTTTCTTTTGATTGTTATGGGTATCCGAATCGTTTTGCAGAGGAATTTTCAAATGCTCTTTGACTTCATCGGTTTCAAAGGTAAACGTCTCACCTTTCATAAAGACCCGTGTCATGGCCCTCATCATCACAACACCGTCCTTCAAGGGTTCCATGTCCTCAATATCGCCTAATACGACACCCTCCATGTAACGTCTCGATAGATTCAGGACTGAGAGGAATTCATGATCCACACAGCTCTGCGACTCCCTTTCGAGGTTTTCGTAGACATTCAGAATTCGGCCCAGTCCGGGAATATCATCGTTGCACATGCGACAGATGACCGCCGCAACATCGTCCAGGCTTGTTCTAAGGTTCTGTAAGGTATCGCTTGGATTTTCCATAGATAGACTGTCCGTTCAGTGTCAACTGTTTAAGCGTTGGATATGACAGTTACATAAAGCCGGCACGACAGGTTCGAAAGCCGGACATCAAGCATTTAATGCCGAGAGGAATAATGAACTTATTTTGGATTACATGAGCATTTACAGATACGAATCATGAAATAATACGAACAATTTGTAAAATTATAACGTAGACCCTGCTGCATTGTCAATTAGGAATTATCACAGCGCATGGCCATGAAAACATACGGCTCCGAACCACAGGTTGACAAAAGAAAAGCCTGTCTTAGTTTGATATCTCAGACATCAATGTTGACTATTATAATATGGAGAGTTGAATCATGGCCTTTGAAACCAGGGACGAAACCCTTGAAAAAATACTGTCTCAAAAAAAGCCCGCCTGTCCGCACTGCAACCACGGAATGGACCTGTGGGAGGTTCCCCCTTTGTCGTTCAGCGATGGATTAGGATGGGGAGTACCTTTCCTTTACGTATGTTTCAACGATGACTGCCCCCTTTTCAAACAGGGTTGGGATGACATCATGGAACAGGTGGGACAGAAAAGCTCGTTCCGCTGCATGAATTACCCCGGCACGGAGACATTTGAACTTCTTCCCGTGTTCAGCTCATTTGGGGGAAGCGGACAAATCGTGACTGATGAAACCGAAGCCAGAAAAAAAGCCCAGGAAGAGGCCATTAAAAGTGGTTTTTCCATATTGGCCGATTGTTATGTACACAAAGATCTGGTTCAGATCCTCAAAATGACATTGGACGGTGAAGAACCTGTCCGGGTCAGGATCAAGGCCGCTGAAATGCTGGGAGATCTGGCAGACACCGAAGCCATTGACCCGTTGCGAAACAGCAAATTCGCAAACCCAAAGCTTCAGGACGAAGTGATCCTGGCCATCGCGAAAATCCATGAGCGATGCTTCACCCGGGAATGCCCGTTCTGTGCCGAAATCATCAAAAAGCAGGCCAACATCTGCAAACACTGCAAAATGACCGTTGCCGGAGAATAAGCGGGAATACCGAACCATCTTTTGAAAGGCCCGGTAAACGGGCCTTTTCTGTTTTTAAACACGAACATAGAACGATTCCCCGGCCAGCTCCCCCATTTTTTCAAATCCTCACTCCTGAACCAGGTTGAGTTCCGTAACGCTTTCAACGTACTCCATGATGCTTTCCCTCAATGGTTTTTCAAGAATATCGAATTCAATGCCCATGGCGATTTTTTCTCGGTCCACCGTGGTGTTCCGCACTTTCCCCTGGAAAGCCTGAACCCCTTTCATCCCAAGAATGGGAAAATGGAGAACGATGGTGTCGATGAGAAGGATCTGGCGGGGCTGGAGATTAACCGGAAGCCGGATGACGAACCGGCAGCCGCTGGTGCTGATATCGGTGATCACGCCCTTGATGGTGTTGTTGTTCAGCTCCGCCGATGATGGAATATAGCAGTAACTCCTGATTTTTCCGCGATTCTCCAGATGATCCACCTGTTTGGGATATTCGAGAAAGAGAAGCCTGTAAGGCTGATCCATGGTTTCAATCACCGAGGTGTCAAAACCGTATTCCGCTCCCTGGCTTTGATAGAAAATTTGGAATTTCAGCCCCGGAAGTATGGCGCTTTCAAACTCTCGGGGAATGGCGGCCTTGATGATCAGATATTCGCCGGTTTCAGCACCCACCAGCATTGCCCTGAACGCCTGCTCAAACTGCTCGATCCGTATATGCATCTGGCCTCCAAGTTCAAGATTGAGACGCATTCCCCTGACATCTTTAGGAAAAGAAGATTTATCCACCATGTCCGCTGTCCTTTTTGGATAGGTATCGTAATAAAAGATGTGGACCGTGAATCCGGTCACTGTTCAAGAAAGGAAAATACGATTCAATGTGACCAATCCACCATTTTTTGTCAATCCTAATTTGTCAGAGATTCAGCGTCCCCGTCACCCAGTCCAGGACGACTCGGGCAGTCAGACAGTCTCTCCGGGCTTTGGCGAGATTGACTCTGGCGTCTTTCAAAGCAAGCTGGGCATCCTGAACATCAAGTGGCGTTTTGACACCATGTGCGAAACCCTGTTCCGCCAGGGTCAGCAGACGTTCGGCCCGTGCGGCCACGCCTTTCAACGCATTTAATATTTCATACGATTCTTTCAGAACATTCAGCGATTCCTCCGTCTGGAGCCGGATCGTATCCTTGAGTTTTTCTTCCTGAAGTTTCAGCGTCGCCAGATCGCTGAGGTTCTGAGCTGTCTTGCCACGGGATTTCATGCCGTCAAAAAATGGAAATGTCATCTGGACACCCCCTTTGGCCACGTTGCCGGCCTCGCTGCTTTTTCGGCCGGCTTTTTCAACGGTCAGATCTTTCCAGCCGTAGGAGGCGAAAAGATCAATCCTCGGTTTGTCCATGGCCCGGTATACGCGGACCATTTCGTTCTGCATACCGATTCTGTGTTCAAGTTCCATAAGTTCCGGCCGTTTTGCCAGTGCGGTTTTCATCATGGCATCACCGTCGGGGACTTCACCCGGTTCGACGTCCAGTCCACCATCCACGTTAAAAGACCGGCCGTCCAGTCCCAGAAACAGACCCAGCCGTTCTTTTGAGATCGCCACCCGGTTTTCGGCCCGGATCACGTCAGGCCGGGCGTTCGAGACAGCCACTTCCGCAGAGAGCACGTCGTAATCCGTGGCTGTTCCGGCCGCCATCCTGATTTTCGCTTCGGCCAGATGACGGGTTTTCCGTTCCAGGTTGTCCAGGGCGATGGAGTGGAATTCACGGGCAAGAAGCACGTCATAAAAGGCCGTGCTCACATCCCTGGCCACGACTTGTCTGCTTCGCTGCATCTGGTCGTCGGCTGTCCTGACACCGATTTCAGCCGCCTTTACCGCCGCACCGATCTGACCCCAGGTAAAGAGAGGCTGGTTAAGCGTCAGCTCGGCCCCGTAATAATGCTGGGATGTGGGAATCATCGGTGAAATGGCCAGCTGTGTATCATCTTTCGACGTTACGTACGAAGCGTTCAGACTGAATTTGGGAAAAGCGGCGGCCCTCTCTTCCACATACCGTCCTTCGACCTGATGACGGTATTCGTCGGCCAGGCGGATATCCTTGTTTTTCTCAGAAGCGATCCGCAACGCCTCGGAAAGATTCAAGGTCCTGATTTCCCCGGCGGAAGAAGATTCCGTACAAAGCATGATCGAAAACATGAAGACCAGAATCATGCCGACTCCAACCGGAGTCCGATGGCGCAATCCCTCCCATCTCCGCCCGACCAGAATGCCGAAATCCTCCAGCAGGGTGTACATCACCGGAACGACCACAAGGGTCAGGAGGGTAGACGTCACAAGCCCACCGATGACCGCCCGTCCCATGGGAGCCCGCATTTCAGCACCGGCTCCCAGCCCGAGGGCCAGGGGCAGCATACCGACGATCATGGCAAGAGTGGTCATCATGATGGGCCTCAGCCGCACACGGCCTGCGGTGATCAGGGCTTCCCGCCGGTCCATGCCCCCTTTTCTCAGTAGTTTCGCGTAATCAATCAGCAGAATGGCGTTTTTGGTCACCAGCCCCATCAGCATGATCAATCCGATGAGAGACATGATGTTCAGAGCATCGCCTGTGATAAAAAGCGTGGCCGCCATGCCCACCAGAGACAAAGGCAGGGAAAACATGATGGAAAAAGGCTCGATAAACGATTCAAACTGGGCCGCCAAAATCAGATACACGAAGATCACCGCCATGACCAGGGCTTCCGCCATGGACGTGAACGATTCCACCATATCTTCAGCCTCACCGGAAAAAACGATCCGGTAGCCCGGTGCCATACCCAGCTCATCCCCGGCTCGCCGGATGGTTTTCATCACCGTTCCCATATCTGTCCCGTCAAGATTCGCAGAGATCCTAACTTCCCGGACAAGATCCCGCCGGTTGATTTCAGACGGCGTTGTTCCGAGGGTGTAATCCACCAGATCACCCAGTTCTATCAGTTCAGGCCGCCCCTGACTGTCACGAATGGACAACCTCAGCCGCTCCACCTGAGAGGGGTCTTTTCGGAGTTCTTCAGGCAGACGGACTTTGACATTCACGGCGTCGCCATCATCGTCCTCGAAGGTGGTGGCGGCTTCACCACCCACCAGCGTCCCCACGGTCCGGGCGATCATGGCGGACGTGACCCCTGCGTCAGTGGCCCTTTCCCGATCCACGGTCAAACGGTATTCAGGGGTATCGTCTTCCATGGACACTTCAAGATCCGTCACACCATACGCCTTCCGAAGCTGGTTTTTCATCCGGGCTGCATAACTTTTCAGAAGGCCGATATCGTCACCGCGGATGCTGAACTCCAGCTTTTTCGCCCCGCGGAGACGCCCCGCTTCGATAAGCGCCGCCTCTATGCCCGGTATGTCCTTCAATCGATGGCGGACATCCCTCTGAATGTCTGCCTGGGTTTTCTTCCTCCGGTCTTTTTCAACCAGTTTGATGTAAATTTTCCCGTCACGGACCGTTGCCGAATTCCCCGCACCGATGGTGGCATACGTGTGGTGAATTTCCGGGATCTCCTCAAGTTCGGCAATGACGGCGTTCACCCGGTCCCTGGTTTCTTCAATCGATGCGCTTGGCGATGTGGTGAGGTTGATCTGAAACTCTCCTCTATCGTATTCTTGGAGAAACGATGCCGGAAGAACCATGAAACCCCCGATTCCCAGGATAAAAAACACCAGGGCTGAAACAACCACCGTTTTCCGGTGATCCAGTGCCCAGGCGATCAGGATTTTATAACGGTCCGCGTTTCTGTCAAACCAGGCGTTGAACCTGTCGAGCCAGCGAGCCAGAGATCCACGTTCCGCACTCTTTTCGAGGTCCGGATCCACCCAACGTGATGAAAGCATGGGGTCCAGAGTGAAAGAAACAAGAAGGGACACAAGCACGGCAAAGGTCACCGTGATTCCGAACTGAAAGAAAAAACGGCCCACGACGCCTTTCATGAATGCCACAGGAACAAACACAGCCACGATGGAAAATGTGGTGGCCAGAACGGCGAGGCCGATTTCCGACGTGCCCTCCCTTGCAGCCGTCACATGGTCCTTGCCCATTTCAAGGTGGCGCACAATGTTTTCCCGGACCACGATGGCGTCGTCGATAAGCATGCCGATGGCCAGGGAAAGGGCCATGAGGGTCATGATGTTCAACGACATGCCCATGAAATGCATCACAATGAACGAAGAGATCACGGCTATGGGAAGGGTCATGCCCGTGATCACCGTGCTTCGCCAGGAATTGAGAAACACGAACACGATGAGTATGGTGAGAATTCCGCCTTCGATCAGGGTTTTCCTAACATCTTGAACCGAATCCCGAATCATGACCGACCCGTCTCGAACCACGTCAAGACTGACACTCTGGGGCAGTTCCTTCCGGAGTTCGGCGGCGGCTTTGGTCACCCTGTCCACCACATCCACCGTGTTGGCCCCGGACTGTTTGAGTATGTCAAGCCCCACAGCGGGCGCTCCGTTCACCAGAGCGCAGGTCCGCTGTTCTTCGACACTGTCGCGGATTTCGGAAACGTCATCCAGCATGACAGGCCGATTGTTTTTCTTTCCCAGCACCAGAGTATTGAACTGGCCCACCCTGACGGGTTTTCCGGACATCCTCATGGGGTATTCGGTTTTACCGTCTTTCAACCGCCCCAGCGGGGTACTGAGATTCTCGGCCTTGATCCCGGCGATCACCTGGTCCACGCCCATGCCCAGGGCTTCCAGTTTCATAGGATCGATATCCACCCGGACCTCCCGTTTCATCAGCCCCACCAGCTCTACCTTGCCCACCCCGAACAGACTCTCGATCCGTCGTTTGATCTTTTTTTCCACAAGGTCGGAAAGCTCATGGTACGACATCCCATTGGATTTCGCCGCCAGCGACACCACCGGCATCCCCGCGAAATCCAGCTTCTGGACCACAGGTTCTTCCAGTGAAGCCGGAAGATCTCTGCGGATTCCGCTGATTTTGGCCCGGACATCCTGGGCCGCGTCATCCACATTGACTTCCAGATTGAACTCAACCACCACAGTGGACACGCTTTCCCGTGAAACGGACATCACATGCCGCACCCCGGATATGGGATTCACAGCCTCCTCGATCCGTTTGGTGACTTCACGTTCAACCGTTTCCGGAGAAGCCCCTTTGTACAGTGTCACCACGGAAACAATGGGAATGTCCACGTCCGGATACATGTCCACGGACAGACGACGGTATGAAAACAGGCCCAGAGCCACAAGAATCAACATCAACACCAAAGCAAAAACAGGACGTCTGATGGAAAGATCGGAAAGAAACATAGATCACAGCCCTCCGATCATCCGGATGCGGTCGCCGTCGCAGACATTGAAACCGCCCCTCAGAATCACCCGTGCTCCGGATGCGACCCCTGAGAGCACTTCAACCGTGTCACCATGAGAAGGTCCAACGACGATTTTCCTTTGACGTGCCAGACCTTGATCCTCCACAAGAAGGTCCGCCGTCTTCTTCTCCACATCCCAGTTCAAAAGGGCGCTTCTCGGAACGGCGGCAACATCCTTTCGGCTGCCCAATACAATGCTGCCTTTCACGAAAAGACCGCCTTTCAGTTCTTCCGACGGATTCTGTACTTCTGCCACGACTTTCACGGAACGATCGCCTTCGCTGACAACCGGATTGATGTACTTCAATCGTCCTGTAAACACACGTCCGGGAAAAGAATCCGTTGAAAAGGAAAGATGAAGCCCTGACCTTAACGATCCCAGAAACCGTGAAGGAACGGTGACCGTAAGGTCGAGAACCCGATTGTCGACTATGGTGAAAAGGGGAATATCCTTGGCCAGATCGCCCTCGTTGATTCGCCGTTCCGCCACCACACCGTCGATGGGTGATGTGATGACGGTTTTGGAATATCTCAGCTTCGCCTGGTTTAACTCCTGCTCTGCCGCGACCTGGCGGGCCCCAATCATCGTTTTCTGGGCCAGAGCGGCGTTCATGGCCGTTCCGGCCTCATCCACGCCCTGGGATGTGGCGAGCCCTGCTGTGCTGAGCTGAACGACCCGCCGATACTCCCTTTCAGCCCTTTCCAGAGCCACTTCAGCCTGAAGAAGGTTGGCCTTTTCCATGTCACAGGCTGCCTCGGCCTTGTTCATCATGGCCATGGGCTCCCGTGTATCGAGACTCAAAAGTCTGTCTCCCTTTTTAACCCGGACCCAGTCCTTGACATGGATGTCCCGGACAACGCCGGGGTATTCGGTTTTCACATCGGTTCTGATTTTTGCAGAAAGCGTTCCCACAACCGCCACGGCGTCCTCAACGGTTCCAGGAGAAACCGTATACGTTTCCACCGGCACCACCGGCTTATCCGGTTCTCTTCCGTGGCCAGCATGGGTGGGATTGTCCTTGATCAGGTGAAAGGCCACAACACCAATCATGGCCAGCAGAACGACAACAACAAAAGGTTTCACAGTGCGTTTCATTCTTACCTCATTTATCTGGGGGTGTATGTTTTCCCGGATCGCGCTCCGGCTTTTCTAATACAGATTTGATATGAACGTGACATGGCGTGACGTTTGCCATCGTTCATCATTCGTTGTGGGCCCCTTGTCAGGAGGAGGGCCCATGGGCGTTTACAGAACAGAGACATGCGACGGTCCGGGACAGAGACCCCGGCCGTTATAAGGATTTGAGCGTGTCCGGCCTTAGAATCATTTCCACTTTCTCAAGGACTTCACTCCAGGCTTTGGCCGTATCCGGCCCCAGACGATCCACCAGGTCCATAAAAAAAACGAGAATCGCCTGTTCAATGGCCTCGATGTCTTTCAGGGCGTTTTTTGAAACGCTGATGGTCACTTTTCGCCGGTCGTGAGGATTCACTGTCCGTTCCAGAATTTTTTTTTCCACAAGCCGGTCTGCCATGACCGAAGCCGATGGCGATGAGATCCCAAGGTGTTCGGCCAGTTCGTTGATGCCGAGAGGGCCATTTTTTCTAATGACCCGGATGGATTCAAGCTGAGACTGTGTAAGCTCACCATAGCGCCTGGCCATGGTCCGTTGATTCATGGCCTGGGCCTGAACATCGTAGACCCTGTCTCTCATGAGCTTCCCGGTTTCGAGAATCCTTTGAGCAAGTTGTTTCGTTTCGTTGTTCATCCTGTCCCTTTTTAAAAAATAATGTTGAAATTACATGATATATTTTATATAGAGTTTCTAATTAATAGATATTCTATTTATTATTTCGTTGAAGTCAACCTTTTTTTCGTGGATAAGAACACCTGGGGATACATTGTTACCTTGAAAAACATCATCCACCATCACTAAGCGTCACCCTTTTGGTGACGTTCTGTTGATAATCAATGTCTAAGCACCTATTGAAAGTGTAAAATGATGAACTCACAAAATTATTCACCATCCGAGCCATGCCATTTCTCCAATGGATTCGAAACATTGTTTGAAAACAAGGGAACGGCCGTGATGGTTATCGATGAAGACATGACCATTCTCCGCGTGAACGATATCCTTGAAAAACTATCCGGTTATACTAAAAAGGATATCCTGAACCAGAAAAACATGACGCGGTTCGTTCACCCCGATGACCTGGACACACTGATTTTTCATCATAAAATCAGACGGATCGATCCGCAAAGCGTACCGTCTGTCTGTCAGTGTCGCCTGGTTCACAAGGACGAACAGATCAAAACTTACACGCTTCGCGTTTCATTGATCCCCAACACGAAAAAATCCATCATCTCATTCCAAGACAGCCTTCCAGCCCCTGTGATCCGGCCTCTTAAAACCTCAAAGGCACAGATGTTCCAACTGATGGCCGAAAATACCACGGATCAGGTTTTCATCGCGGATCTCGACGCCAATATCCTTTACATCAGCCCGTCTGTTGAAAAAATCTCCGGATACACACAGGAAGAATTCAAACTCCTGACCCCCAGGGAATATTTTGCCCCGGCGTCCTACGAAAAGGCAAAACGGAAAATTCTCAAAGGCATCGAGGGGAGATACGACATCACCCGGCCTTTTCTCACCGAATACGAGATCATCCACAAGAACGGAGAGTACAAGTGGATTGAGACCCTTGTCCAATTCATCGTCGACGATCATGGAAAACCGGTGGAAATCACCGGAGCATCCAGGGACATCACGCGCAAGAAAAAAGCGGAAGAAGACCTGAAAGCCAGCGAAGCCAAATACCGTCAGCTTACCGAAGGTTTGAGGGACGTGGTCCTGGTGGTTCTGCCGGACTTCACCATCGATTACATCAGTCCCGCAGTGATCGAACTTGGCGGTTACAATCCCGAAGAAATGACCGGACGGCATTTTTCCGATTATTTTGTCTATGAGGACGAATACCGGCTGGCCATCACCCTTCTCGAAGACATCATCCGGTATAAGAAACCCACCACCAACCTGGAGTTCCTTTTCAAAGCCAGAAACAAGGACCCGCTTTACGTTGAAATCACGGCCAAACCCATTGTCAAGGACGATAAAGTTGTTCTGATTCAATGTGTGGCCCGTGATATTTCCGAACGGAAAAAAGCGGAAAACGATTTAAAAAAACGCGAAGAACGGCTGAGTTGTGAAAACATGAGTCTCAGGAAATCCATCCGGCAGAGTGGCCGTTTCGCAAACATCATCGGACGGAGCAAGGCCATGATGGATGTGTACGATCTGCTCCTTAAATCGGCTCCATCCAACCTCAACACCATCATTTACGGAGAGTCGGGTACAGGCAAGGAGCTAGTCGCCCGGGCCATTCACGACCTCAGCGACAGGAACCGAGGGGCCTTCGTTCCTGTCAACTGCGGAGCCATTGCTGAAAACATCATCGAAAGCGAATTTTTCGGAGCCTGCAAAGGCGCGTTTACCGGGGCAGAAAGAGACCGGGAAGGCTTTCTGGATCTTGCGGACGGAGGGACCCTTTTTCTCGACGAAATCGGAGAAATCGGCCTCAACATGCAGGTGAAACTCCTCCGGGCCATCGAAGGCGGAGGTTACACCCCGGTTGGAAGCAACAAGCTTAAAAAACCGGATATCCGCATTGTTGCAGCGACGAACCGTGATCTTGTGGAGCATGTGAAAAACCAGAAAATGAGGGCGGATTTCTTCTTCAGGATAAACATTATCCGAATCGATCTGCCGCCTTTACGTGAACGAAAGGAAGACATCCCCCTTCTTGTCGATCATTTTATAAGGCAGAGTCGTCATATCTCGCCGATCACATGCTTTCCCAAGGATGTCATGGATTACATGGTCTCTTACAAATGGCCGGGTAACGTCCGTGAGCTCCAGAACGTGGTGAATCAGTACCTCGCACTGAAACGGATCGTTTTCTCCTCTTTCGGTCCTGAGAGTGGAGAACGTAATCCCGAGTCCCATACCGCCAACCCACCCTCAGGGACTCTGGCATCCATGGTCAACGATTTTGAACGAAAAATCATTGTTCAGCAACTGAACGACTGCGGCTGGAACAAAAGCAAAGTAGCTAAATCGCTCAACATTGACCGTAAAACACTGGACACAAAAATTAAAAAATTTAAGATCGACTTTAAATCCGAACCGTCATGATTCAAATCTCCAATCCGCTCAATGTGTACCTCATTGAACACAACAAAACATCAATCGTGGAATATTTCCACTTCAGTGTGGCATTTTTCCACAAATGTCATTATTACTTTTGAATTCAGACTATTGGAAATTTATATCTATTTTTAAGTGGAATAATTCCCCATGGGGAACCTGATTCTCAGAATAGGTAATTAATGTATTTATATTTTTGATTTTAGCATGTTATTTATTTAATCACACATTGGCACAGCTCCTGCTTTTGATGAAACCAAGAAAACAGATCAAAGCTCTTCAGGCAAACGGGGCGGGGGAGCAATCTTTATCTATACTATACGTACAAGCAGACGGGTGACCTTAGCCTGTGTCTCGGCTTCTTTCGGTTCCGCTGCTGCCGGAATGTAATTTATCATTAACGATTCCAGTTTCTGATCAAGACGGGTTCAACCCTTTTCAGCCAGACTGTTCATCACAGATCCATCCTTTTTAAGGTCACCTTATGGATCTGGGGCGCAGCCTCTTTCTGACAGTTTTTTGAACCCCCGGTAAAGTTATCATTAATGGATCAACAATAAACTTACATATCAATATATTACAATACGATTGCATGGAGGAACGTATGAAGCGAAACGATTACCACCCCGACCTGTATCTAAAACCCACATTTTTTGTGGACAGCGACGCGCCTGAAATCGTCGATTACGCACAGAAGACCTGCAAGGACGTCACGGGCGACAGACAAAAAGCCATCGCCCTGTTCTATGCGGTAAGGGACGATATCCGTTACGACCTTTTCGGATTTGAAGTCAATCTGAACTACATGAAAGCGAGCTATATTCTAAAAAAACAAAGCGGATACTGCGTTTCCAAAGCACTTGTCCTTGCCGCAACTGCACGCGCCGCCGGTATTCCGTCGCGTCTGGGCTTCGCCGATGTGATCAACCACCTGAATCCCGGAAAACTCCACGAAATGATGCGAACGAATATTTTCGCGTACCATGGTTTCGCTGAGCTTTTCATTGACGGACGATGGATCAAGGCCACACCGTCCCTGGATTCAAGGCTCTGCGAAAAAATGGGGTATGTGAAACCGGAATTTGACGGCATCCATGACACAGTCTACCCGGAAAAGAATCTCGACGGCGACAGGCATATGGAATACGTGCGCTTTTACGGCAGTTACCCCGACCTGCCCATCGAAGATCTGATCAAATCCGTGGAAACGTATTACCCCCATTTCTTTAATGGAAAACGCATCACGGCCCGAATGCTCGCGAAAGTCCAGAACCTTGATTACGACAACGTGGTTTTATATCAAAATATGCTTCCTGTACCGCCTGAAACACCGAGAGAGCATTATTTCTTTAAAAAAGCCAGCTGACAAGCTTCGTTTAAAACCTTAATTCGGGGAATCCTGAACCTGCTTACGAAAGCGCCGCCAACCGGTCTCGGACCGGAACGCCCCCCTTGCGCCATCTGCGCAGGTCAGGCATTCCCCCAACTTAACACACTCAAACAACAGGTATTCAGAATGTTATTAACAGACAGCGAAAAACGAATGTTAAACGGAGAAGAGGGACCGGGTGTTCAGAAAGCCATGCAGTTCATCATCGATTACGGAGAGGCCTTCGATGCAAGAAAGCTGGTGGATGTCCACAGCGCCCATATCCTCCAGGACCCCCTTGAAATGCTTGAAGGACTTTCAAGCGGGGTAAAACATGTTAGACCCCTGACCACGCTCCACTCCAATCCCCCGCTGGGAACCCGCTGGGCGGACAAACTGGGGCTCTCCATGGAAGACGCCGGTCCGGTCATCGAAAACAACGCCAGGGTTCTTGATGTGTATAAAAGCCTGGGTTGCCTGATGACCCTGACCTGCGCCCCCTATGTCATGGGGAATATCCTGAAAAAAAACCAGGTCTTTTCTTGGGCGGGGTCATCCGGTGTGATCATCAACAACTCCCTGTTCGGAGCCAGGGGTAACCGTGACTCAGGGCTCGCCATGACCGCCAGTGCCATTACGGGTAAAGCCCCGGAAATCGGACGGATCAGGAATGATGGAAGACTGGGGGACATTCTGTTCCGCTTCCAGAAAGTGGAGCTGGATAAACTCACCCAGGCGGACCTTGGGGCCATGGGCTACCATATCGGAGCCATGGCCCAGACAAAGAACGTGGTAATTGAAGGACTTCCGGATACCCTACCCTTTGAAATGCTCAAGTATCTCCTGTCACCCATGCCTGTTTCAGGAGCTGTCAGCCTCTGTCATATCGTGGGCCTCACACCTGAAGCACCCGATGTGGCTAAGGCTTTCGGAAACAGGAAACCAGAAATGGAACTGACCATCACTCCCGATGATATTAAAAACGGTGCCGAACAGCTCTGCGGATATGAATCCAACGACGTGGAGGTGGTCATGATGGGCTGTCCCCATCTCACCATTCGTGAACTCAGGGAAATCGCGGCACTGCTTGAAGGCAGGAAAGTATCGGGCAACACCCGGCTGTTTCTTGCCACCAACGAAGGCGTCTCTGAACTGGCCCGGCGCATGGGGTATCTTGAGATCATCGAAAAAGCGGGGGGGCTTGTCATCACCGATTCGTGCATCGCCGTCTTTCCTTTTGCGAAAATGAAAACACATGTCAGCCGGGCAGCCACAAATTCGGCCCGATGCGCACATTATCTGCTTCGAGGCGGTGCCGGAGAAATTGTGGGTGGAAAAGTGATGCAGACATATTACGGAGAAACTGCGCGGTGCATTCGCGCCGCCATAACAGGAACATGGGAGGACGCATCATGATGATCAAAGGACACACCATCCAGCCCGGTGTTGTGGAAGGCGAAGCGGTTGTTTCAAACATGCCGTTCTCATTTCTCGGGGATTTCGACATCACAAGCGGCCTTGTCAACGAACGCCATGAACTGGCAGGTGAAAGCATCGCCGGAAAAATCCTTGTCTTTCCTTCAGGACGCGGATCGACAACAGGAGCCCTTGTGGGCTACTACGCCAAAATGTTCAACACAGCCCCGGCCGGCATGATCTGCCGTGAGGCGGAGCCGGTGATCGCGCTGAACGCCTTGAGCAACCGAATCCCCATGGTGGACCGGACAGATCAGGACCCGATATCAGCCATCAGGACCGGAGACCGCATCCTGCTCGACGCCACTCAGGGCCTTATTACCATTCTTACACAAAATACCAACAAGGAGTAACACCATGGACCACAAATTCAAATTTTTCTCATCGATGATTTTCAGCCGCAAAGTGATGGGCACCATCTTCGGCAAACAGGAATTCACGCTTCCCGAAGCCATCAACGGAATCTATATCCCCAGGAATCATCAGTTCCAGTTGTCGGACAGTTATCGTGACGAATGGAACAACCTGTTGACCACCCGTCATCACCGGGGCGTTCTTCCCTATTCCTATTACTGGCCCTGGATGATGGATTACACCATGAAAAACCTTCTCCCGGACCTTGGCATCGCCCTTAAGAACGTCCTTCACCTGGGTCACGAAGCTCGGATCGGTGAAGATTTTGAATCGATTCGCCAGAACATGAGCGTTCTGAAAAACAGGCTCGTGGACCTCTGCGCCCTCAGCAAAAACAAGATCGTTCTGGTCACCGAAACAGCCATCGAGGATGAAAAAGGAAAGGTTCTCTATCTGGCCAGAGATTTCACCGTGATTCTGAACATGAAATCCCATGAAATGGACATGCTTAAGAACACGCCGGTCTGGGACCATGAAGAAGTCCCGTTCCGGACAGAAAGTTTCAGAACCCGGGCATCGCAATTCCGGGATGACCGGAATGCCCGGCGGAAATCTTTCTATTGCAACGCAGACCTCGCCAACAGATTCGGAAGCGTGGCCGGTGCCTTGAGTGTGACCCATGCGTCGGTTCTGACGGCGAAGATCTTCAGACAGGGCAAAGTGTTCCTGCAGGGGATGTGTACCGCCAACATCGTGCTCAAAATACTCTGCGATGAACTGAGCGAGGATGTCTCTAACTTCAGCATCTACTTCACCAACCAGCTCCCCTTTCCCCAGCGGATCGAGGTCCGGTTCGATGACACGGTGTTCGAAGTTTTCGATGAGTCGAACACCATGGTGGCCTACGGCCAAAGAGTCAACCGCCATGTCGCCGCAGCGTCCGTCATCCGGAAAAAAGCGGCCTGACCGAAACCGTGCCTGGCACTGAAGCCGCCCCCCCCTCCTGTGATCCGCCTGACCGGCTGAACCCAGGCACAAAAAAGCCCCGGACCACTGTCCGGGGCTATCACCTTTCATGCAATCAATCATCGTCTGTCAGTGCGAAGGATTCTTCTCAAAGGTCTTCACATAGGAAACACCCGCATCCTCTTTGACAAAGACGTTAAAACTGTTCTCACCCTTGGGCATGGTTTCAAGAAACGTCAGGGGAATCATTCCTTTCTGATCTGTTTTTACATGTTTGACCTCGGTGCTGGCAGGAAACTGGATAATCAGATCCTCGTCCGGAGCAAAGGCAAGATTGCCGCAGACGATCAGGTCAGATCCTTTCACATACCCACCGTCCGTTTCTTCCACGGTAGCCCTTGTAAAAACACCGGCCAGCACGAGATCAGCGATGCCCAGACCGAAAAAAGGAATCTCCACCATGGCCGGAATAACGCCATGGAGCTGTTTCCTTTTCACGTTGATGACCTTGATATCCTGAGAACAGAGCGGCTCTTTCTGGAGAAGCAGATGATCTTTCCCCTCGCTCATCACATAATGGAAAGCCACCTGAGTCCCCTGTTTCGCCTCTGCGTGACGGGTTTCTTCGACGGGCGGATAAGCCACCGTCAGAACCGTGGCGCATCCGCTTGTCCAAAGGCAGCTTAAAGCAACGATCAACATAGTAAGAGTTCTGTAGTTCATAACTTTATCCTGTATGATCAACCCGGCATTCCAGGTTTTGGATTAACGTTATTGGATGATGGGAGTCATGCCACGCTCAATCATCCGCTGTTTCGCCTTGTCCGAATTCATGTAGTTGATGACCTGCTTCATCATGGGATCGGGATCTCCCTTGATGACCAGATAAAAAATCTGATGGAAGGGGTATCCGGTGTCGTTGGGATACAGCCCATCCAGGTTGAGAACAGACACTTCCTTGTGCTGACGGGCAATACTGTTTGCAATGAACGAAACGGAGCCCGGGATGTGTTTGACACCGACCACAGCGGTGAACGAGGCGCTGGCGGTAAGTTCATCCTTGATCTCAAAGGGTCCCATGACGGTTCGCATGAAATTCTGATACGCTCCGGTTTTTTTGGATGGGATGATCAGCATAATGGGAAGATCGTCTCCACCGTATGCTTTCCAGTTTGTCATGTGCGCACTGAACACTTCACGAACCTGATTATGGGTCAGATTTTTGACCTTGCTGCTGGGATGGGTGATCACCGCCATGGGGTCCTTGCACATGGGGATTTCGATCAGTCCCGCATCGCGGTCCGACTTTGAAATCCGGATCGTGGAGCCAGCAAGGTTTGAAAAACCATTTTTCAGACGGTCAATGCAGACCTCTGAAGAAAAAACGTGAACTTTCACCTTGACACCGCTTTCCTGCATGAATGCCTCAAGGGCTTCACGGCCGAAGGCTTCGGCAATCTGCGACGAACAGCTGGCGTTCAGAACAAACTCGGCACGGGCCGCCGCAGCAGACCAGAGAATGGCCGCCGCAGATAAAAACAATGCGACAAGGGGTTTGATCGTGGACTTCATGGCATTCAATCTCCTTTTAAGTATTCGTATCATCCACTGCAATCAGGATTTTAAAAAACAGCACGAGATTTTTTTGCATACGCTATTTCCGTTCCTTTATCAAGCCATGAAAAAACCAAGTGTAAAATTCATGATAAACATTACAGTCTATTTTTTTTTATTCTCCTTCGGTCACACCGGAATCAACAATCACTGAAACACGTCTGTTGCGCGCACGTCCCTCTTCCAGATGGTTTGATTCCACAGGCTTCTGATCTGCGTAACCCACCACGGTCAGTCGTGATGGCTCCACACCGCTGTCGATGAAAAGACGAACCACACTGCTGGCCCGTGCTGAAGACAGTTCCCAATTTGAAGGGTAAACCGAGGTGCTGATGGGCGTGTCATCGGTATGGCCCTCGATCACGATTTTATTGGGTTTCTTTTTGAGTTTTTCTGCCACGGATTGCATGATCGCCGCCGGTTTTTCTCCAAGGGCCGCCTCTCCGGCATTGAAAAGAACTCCGGCGTTGATATCCACCGTAACCCCCTTACGGCTGATTTTCACCCGGACCTGCCCTTCCTTCACCAGGTTATCCATGACAGACAAAATATCGTTGGCGATCTCACGCATACGTTCGTCAAAAACCGTATACCCCTCCGTGGTGGCCCCATCTTTTCGGAATGTTTCATAATTGCCGGAATTAAATTCCATGATGGTGTCCCCGGTGTACATGCCCGCCTGATTCTTGTTGAACGCCTCGACCATGGAGTTGCTTAAAACCCTGTATTTCCCTTCATTCACCGACGATATGGCGTACATGACCACGAAAAACGCAAAAAGGAGGGTGATAAAGTCGGCGTAGGAAACAAGCCACCGCTCATGGTTTTCATGCTCTTCCGGTTTCTTTTTTTTCACGGCGGCCCTCTTTGCCTAAACGATATAGGCTTCCAGCTTTTTTTCGATATTCTTGGGGTTGTCGCCGTTTGAAATGGAACAGAGCCCCTCGATGGTCATTTCCATCAGCGTCACCTGCCGGGCGATGATGGTTTTAAGCTTGTTGGCCACAGGAAGAAAAATCATGTTGGCCGATCCCACACCGTAAATCGTGGCCACAAAGGCCACGGCAATGCCGCCGCCAAGCTTGGCCGGATCGGACAGGTTTTCCATGACATGAATCAAACCGAGAACAGCTCCCAATATCCCGATGGTGGGTGCGTAGCCCCCGGCCCCTTCCCAGATTTTAGCGGCCTGGCGCATGTGTTCATCGTATGCTGCGATTTCGATGCCCAGATCCGTCCGAATCCGGTCGGGTTCGGCACCGTCCACCACCATCTGAAGCCCTTTCCGGCAGAACAGGTCCTCAACACTGTCAATCCGTGAGTCCAGTTCGAGAATTCCGTATTTCCGCGCCGTCAGGCTCCAGTTGATGATGTCTTTGATGATGTCGGAATAAGGAACAAGGGGGGGAACGAACACCCATTTCATCAGTTTCATGCCCAGGATGAACGTGGGCATGCGGGTCTGAACCATAACCGCACCCATGGTGCCTCCAATGACAATCAGCACCGGGGTGAAGTGAAGCAAAGATCCCACATGCCCCCCCTCCAGAATCTGACCCACAAGGATGGCTCCAAGGGCCAGCACCAGTCCGGCAACGCTTATAAAATCAATTCGTTTGAACATGAGCCCCCCGACAGGATGTCTCGATGAAACGTTTCATGAAAACACTACGAATAAATGATTGATCCAAATGATCAAAAGGCGAGCGATGATTTTTCGAATGATAACCTGTACATTCAGTTTGGCGTTATTTTATCTGACACAGGATTCAAAATCAAGATGAGTCTCTATCCGGGTGAAGGATTGATGGTAAACCCAGGGCGCTGTAGGATATCCAGCGCCCTGGAATTTCTTTCATACCATGGCCGGATTAACCGGTCATGAGCGAAGGTAAAAACAGGGCAAGCTGCGGAAACAGGATCAAAATGAAGGTAATCAGAATGATGGCGAAAAGCAGCGGCATGGCTCCCTTGAATATCGTCTCAAGGGGTACGTCCGTGGCCACGGTCTGGACCACGTAGACATTGAGTCCCACAGGAGGTGTGATCACGCCCATCTGGGTTACGAGAACAATGATCACCCCGAACCACACACTGTCAAATCCCATGGATGTCACCACCGGATAAAAAATCGGCACCGTCAGCATGATCAAGGCCAGGGCATCGATAAAGCACCCGCCAATCAGATACACAAGGATGATCAGTGACATAATGACAAAATGAGGAAGTTCCAGATGACCGACCATCTGCGCGATATCGAAGGGCAGCCGGGTCAGGGCGAGAAAATGACCGAAAATCGTGGCACCCGCGACGATCACAAGAATCATGGCTGTAATCCGGGTGGTTTCGAACAACGCCTCCCTGACCCCCTTGAACGTGATGTTCCGCTGCACGAGGGCGATGACAAGGGTTCCCATGGCCCCCACACCGCCGGCTTCCGTGGGGGTAAAAAGCCCGCCGAAAAGCCCACCCATGACCAGAATGAACAGGAGAAGGGTTTCCATGACGCCCGAAAGGGCCTTCATTTTTTCTCTGAACGTGAAACGCGGACCACGCGGGGCGACTTCAGGATCCATGATGGCCCAGATCATCACCACCGCCATGAACAAAAGAGTGAGAACGACGCCAGGCAAAACCCCAGCCACAAACAGTTTCCCGATGCTCTGTTCGGTCATGATGCCGTAAAGGATAAAAATCACGCTGGGTGGGATCAGAATGCCCAGACTTCCTCCGGCGGCCACCACGCCGGTGGCGATGCTGTCCTTGTATCCGTATTTCTTCATTTCCGGCAACGTCACCGAAGCCATGGTGGCCGCCGTGGCATTGGTGGAACCGCAGATGGCGGAAAAACCGGCACAGGCCCCGATGGTGGCGATGGCCATGCCTCCGGGCCAGTGGCCGATCATCTTATATGCCATGTTGAACAGCCGTGAACTGATCCCCGCATGAAACGCCAGCTGCCCCATGAGGATAAACAGAGGGATCACCGTGAGGTTGTAAGAGCCGAACACGTCGAACACGTCTTTGACCATCATGCTCATGGCCGCGTCCACATTGGCGATTAAAGAAAAACCAACCACCCCCACAAGGGCCATGACGAATCCCACGGGAATCCGCGAAAAAATCAGGATGAACAAAGCGGCGATGCCGAGGACACCCATAAGGGTCATAGACATTTTTCACCTCCGTTTTCCATCTCTTTCAAACCGGCCGTCGATGTGAATGACAGCAGAAAATGAAGCAGGCAGACAAGAAAAAGAAGGCCGAAGCTAACGGAAATACCCATAATGAACGGGTAAAACGGAACCTGAAGGGTCATGGATCCTTCGGCGTTGGCTTTTGACGACAGGGCCAGCATAAACGAATGCCATGAAATCAGGGCAAACAGCACGGCCAGGATGACATCATTCACCCGTTCAACCCAGTTACGGACGTTTTCCGAAAGTTTCCTGACGATAAAATCCACGGCGATGTGGCCTTTCTCCAGCGTGGTCTGGGCCAGGGCAAAGGACACGGCCACCGCCCCTGAAAGTCCCACCAGTTCAAAGGTGCCTGTGAGCGGATGGCGAAAATACCTCAAAAAAACATCGGCGCAGGTGATGGACATCATAAAGAACACAGCCACTGCGGCGATACCGTTCATGCCCTTTGAAAGGGCATGAACGAAACGGTGCGCTTTATTCAAAAACATTACTTTTTCCCCTTGATCAGACTCTTCAAAGTCGCCACGCAGGCTTTGCCGTCGATGCCTTTTTTACCTGCCTCTGCGACATATTCACTGATCACGGGCTCAACAGCCTTGACCCAGACTTCACTTTCCTTGGATGAAAGAGTAACCAGACCATTTTTCAGACTTTTGCTGAATTCCAGTCCCTGCTTGTCCGCAGCATCCCATTCCTTTCCGTGAACGTCCGCCCATTCGCTGCTGACCTGGGTAAACACCTTTTTCAGGTCTTCGGGAAGGGCTTCCCATTTTTTCTTGTTCATCACCACAAACATGGTGGTGGTGTAGCCCACGTCATTGCAGTCCGTGGTGGATTTGATCACTTCCCCCTGACGCCAGCCCTTGAGAACCTCTACCGGACCGATGGTGCCTTCGACCACGCCTTTCTGAAGGGCTTCATACGTTTCACCCTGTTCCATGGCCACGGGAACCGCGCCAAGGGCCGAGACCACTTTGGCACTGAGACCTGTGGAACGGATTTTCATGCTTTTAAGGTCAGCCAGGGTTTTCACAGGTTTTTTCGTATGAAGAAGGCCTGGACCATGGGCGTGAAGGTAAAGGACTTTCACGTCAGACAGTTCTTTGGGCTGCATTTTTTTGTAATAGGCGTTAACAGCCTTTGTCGCCACCATGCCGTTGGGGTAGCCCAGGGGAAGGTCTGCGGCTTCCATCACAGGAAAACGGCCGCGGGTGTATGCGAAGCAGCTCATGCCGATATCGGATATCCCGGTGACCACCCCGTCATAACAGGTGTTGGCCTTGGTCAGGGTGCCGCCCGGGAACACGTTGATGGTCACCCGGCCCTTGCTCCGTTTCTCGATTTCTTTTGCCCAGCTTTCAGCCGCCTTGCACTGGCCGTGGGTCGGAGGAAAAAAAACGCTGTAGGACAACTTGACGGATGAATCCGCCGCAGATGCAGTTGAAGAACATACACCCAAAATCCAAAAACTTGCCGCAACAGATAATAACCATGTGATTCGTTTCATGCACTATCTCCCCTGTTCATGATGATTTTGACATGGCGTGGCCATGCTCCCCCCTTGGGGCACCTCACGTTAACGTAAAAACCATAACACAAGACGCCATAAAAACGCTTTTCACGGACGTCTGTCAAGTTTTTTTCCAGGCTTCAGACGGAAGAAGGAGATAACCGGAGTCCTTCTCATCACTCATTTCGAGGATGCCGTGGTCTTTGAGTACACTTAACCCTATTCTAAGGTCCTGGCTGTTTCCGTTCCAGACCGCCTCCATTTTTTCCAGCGTCAGAACCTCCCCCATGTCCGCAAGCCCGGTCATCATCAAATACAGGGAAACAGTCTCAACCGGAAAACCCTGCTCAAAGATCTTCTGGTCCATGGCTGATTTAAAATTTTGTTTTGTCATAATGATCCTTTCGGTTGTGCTCCCATCATTTTTAAGATATTCAAGACACGTTTTCAAACAGGGGGTTACCCTCACGTCCGGGCGATATCGGATGCTTTGAAATTCAGTGAATTTCGTACATGTGAACCTTAAAAGCAAGCGTTAGTTGAGAACCATGATTGGAATTTTTGATTCAGGAATAGGCGGGCTTACCACTGTAAAAGCCCTCATGGACACCCTTGACGGTCACGACCTGATCTATTTCGGGGATACGGCAAGGACTCCCTACGGTTCGAAAAGCCGGGACACCGTGGCGCGCTACGCCATTGAAAACACCGAGTTTCTTCTGGGCAAGGGGGCAAAAATCATCGTCATGGCCTGCAACACGGCGTCCAGCGTGGCGACGGAAATTCTGAAGGAAAAATTTCACGTACCGGTGTTCGAGGTCATAACCCCGGCGGTGGAACAGGCGGTGTCCCAGAAGAACCGTTCACGCATCGGAGTGATCGGAACACGGGGCACCATCAACAGCGGTATCTATGAACGACTCATCAAGGAAAAGCTTCCGGATTCCAGTGTTTTTTCGACACCGTGCCCCCTTCTGGTCCCACTTGTGGAAGAAGGGTGGTTTGACAAGCCCGAAACACGGATGATTGTGAAAAAATACCTTCACCCTTTAAAAGTAAGGCAAGTGGAATCCCTGATTCTTGGATGCACCCACTACCCACTTCTAAAAACCATCATTCAGGAAAAAATCGGCAAGCGGGTGAAGATCATCGATTCGTCGGTGGCTGTTGCGGAAAAAATCAGGGAGTTTTTCTTGTCCCATCCGGAAACAGACGGAACCATCGCTAAAAACGGGCTGGCCGAACTTTTTGTTTCGGACATTACCGCGCAGTTTGAAACCACGGCATCGACCATTCTCAAACGCAAGGTGAGCCTGACCAAAGTCTGAATCAGAAGCTGAACCCTAAGGTCATGGAACCGTATTTCAATGGATTTTTCTGGGCTTCATGAATTTTCGTCCCCCTGACCATGACGAGGGAGGCCCACACACCTTTGAACCCGAATCCCAGCCCGCCAAACACATCGCCGCAAAAAGGCACCCTTTCAAGCTCCGGCCCTTCTTTGAATGTATTTCCGTCAACGATCATGGAATGCAGGACATATGAAATTTCAATCCCTCCCATCAGATTGATAAGGAAGGGGTATCTTCGGTCATAGTCGATATCGGGGATAAAACCCACCCCGCCTTTGTAAGGAGCCGAAGGGTATCTATTCGCCCCGTTGCCGATACGGAAAATAGCCCCGACGTCCACATCGGTCAGCAGATTTCCGGCATCCCCACCGGTATAACCTGTGAGATCCCAACCCGGCTCGCGTCCGTTCAATGGCGTCAGAGTGTCGAATATTTTCCATTTGTTAACATAGCTGACGTTCAATATCGGTTCGTCCTTGAGCTGATACTTCCAACCCTTGGGCCTTGTCACGCCAATCATTTTATGAATGGCTTTCTGGGATTCTTCACCACGGGCACAGGGGCCGACAACACCCACCAGAGCCCCGAATGAATCGGATGTCTTTTCGTTCTGATACTGGACCATCATTTTGGCTGTCAAAAAAGCTGCATAGGGGAGTTCATCGCTCGGGGGGATCTCTTTTTCAATATCATCCGGCGTGATGAGTGTCTGGCCAAATGCAAAAGAAACACGTCGTTCACGGTTTATGTTTTCAACCTGGGTCATGGAATCTGTTAATCGATGCAGCAAACCCAGACGCTTCGCATCTTCTCCATCAGAGTCCGGTTTCTCCCAAGGCAGGGATAAAGCGGCGAACAGGCCGCTGGTATAGGCCCTGTCCGTATCCATAAAGGAGTCGTTCTCAAAAATGACGGCAAAGGAGTAACGGTATCCGGCAGAGGACTGGCTTTCTGCCCAGGCTGATTCAAAGGGTTGAAAAAAAACTGAGGCTGCACCCATGAGCATAAACATCCATACAGCCTTGCCTTTTCCGATCATACCCTCTCCCCGTCATAAAAAAACTACCGATTAGCGGCATCCTGAAAAAATATCAATAGAAAACATTCATGATGTCAACCTTAAACCCCAATTTCATACCGAATCGGTCTGTACCCGCAACTCCCTCCTGTAATGTTCAAAAAGCGTCGCCCTGTATATCATACCTGCATAATATCCCTTGTCGACCACCGGGACACTGCCCAGGCTGCGCCTGTCCATGATATCCAGAACGGTCGCCACTGAATCTGTGATCTCTGCAGTTTCAAAGTCCACATTCATGATCTGGTCGACGAACACGGCGTCATACATCCATGCATCAAACAGATAAGGACGGATATCCTCGAACGTCACCAGGCCAAGATACATGCCGGTTAAACCATCCCGAACAGGATATTCATTACGTATCGAGCATGTGACCGTTTTCACCAGCGCTCCCAGTGTTGTCCCTGCTTCAATCACCGTGCAGTCATGATCGATCAGTTCTGAAATACTGAGATCCGAAAGAACCCGTGCATCGGTCCCCGGCTTAAGAAAATGCCCCTTTTCGACCAGATCTTTCATATAGATCGAAGCTGGTTCGAAAAAATAACACACTGTGGCGGAAATGGACGATACGATGATCAGCGGGAGAATGACTTCATACCCTCCGGTGATTTCGACGATCAGGAATATGCCCGTCAAAGGGGCCTGAAGAATTCCACCCACCAGACCGGCCATCCCCAAAAGGGCATAGCCGCCCTCCCCCATCCAGTGGGCCGAAGGGAATAATAAAACCAGAAGACGGTGATACACCAGCCCGGCGAAGCTCCCCGCCACCAGGCTTGGGGCGAAAATCCCGCCTGAACCACCCCATCCCAGCGTGAAAGAGGTCGCAAGGACCTTGAGACAGCAGGCGATCATGACGATACGTATTCCCGGAGAGTACACCCCCTCGATCATGTCCCTGATGGAGTGGTATCCTTCCCCAAGAACATCGGGGACCGCAAGCCCCAAGAGCCCCACCGCACATCCCCCGATAGCCGCCTTGATCCACGTCGGCACATGGATTTCTCCGGACCTTTCATGCATAAACCGTATGGATCGTGTCAATGCGACGGAGATCATGGCAGTCAACAATGCAAGGCCTGTACATCCCAGGGTATCGTAATATGACACCTGAAAACTGTGATGACCAAATGCGATCTGATTCCCCGATAAAAACCGGCTCAATTCGGTTCCTGCAACGGAAGCCACGGCCACCGGCACAATATGAACCTTGGACCATTCACCCAGAACCACCTCAAGGACAAACACAAGCCCGGCGATGGGGGCGTTGAATATCGAGGATATGGCACCTGCCGCCCCGCATCCCAGAAGGGTGACACGCTGCCTTTCGTTCATGAAGAAAAACCGGGCAATGTTGGAACCAATGGCGGCACCACTGATGACCACCGGGGATTCCGGCCCTGCGGAACCGCCGCTACCGATGGTGAGACAACTGGCCACAAGCCTCGAAAACATTGATCGTCTCCGGAGCTTTCCGCCAAGCCTGGAAACCGAATAGATCACCTCGGGAACCCCATGTCCCCCTTTTTCCCTGACGACATGGCTGAGAAACAGCACGGAAAGGGCGGCCCCGATTCCAGGAAGTACAAAGGCCCAGTAACTTGCCCTCAAAGAATGAAGAACTTCGAACGATGCGTTCAATCCTTTGTTCAGTAGAAACGCGGCCAGGCCTCCGGCCAGACCTGTGACTGCACCGAGAATAATCAAGAGAAGCCGGTCGTCATACCGGAGTAAAGATCCCGCAACGGAAAACATCCAGCTCCGCCGTCTCATCGCCCACCTGCATCCAGACGTTCTTCGCGTTCCTTGACCGCATCAAACAGAAGATGTTCCGAAGGAGATCCGTTCAAAAGCTCCACAAACCCCTCATCCCGAAGGCAAAACGAGATGCGTGAAAGAAGGGTCAGATGCTTTTTGACATCCGGGCAGACCATCATGAAAACAACATGAACAGGCATACGATCGATGGCATTGAAATCGATCGCTTTTTCAAGAAAACAGGTGGTGATGGCGGCATCATTCAGCAGGGTCCCCGAAAGAGGGTTTCTGGGATGGGGAATGGCCACACCCCTTCCAATCCCAGTCGAAGAGAGATTTTCCCTCTCGATCAGTTTGGTGAACAACTCGGCCTTCCGTTCGTCATTCAGCCAGGAGATCCGGTTGACCGACGTTTCCAGAACTTCTTCCACCGTGTTTCCCCTCACGCCGTAATGAATCCCTCCACGCATCAGCGCTGCGAGAAGCGGACCTTCCCCATGACTCAACGGTGAAGGGACCGTGTCCGGAGCTGTGTCCAGTTTCAGGCTGATTTGATGTCTGATCGCCCAATCCGTCAGATTTTTTTTCTTGAAATCACACAGGCCCTCGGATTTTGTAACCGGTATTCGACCCTGCCTGATCCAGCGGTCCAGCGTATCGGTGGGCAGACCGAGACTCTTCGCCAGTTTTTCAAGTTCCAGTTTCATGCCCGGGTATCCTCGTCTATCCACGAATAATGTTTCTTTTCAACCGGCATGGACGTCCTATGAATTTTGATGTTTTGAAAGTTCCGCGATTCGCTGCTCTGCCCGTGTCAGCTGATCTTTCAAACGTTTGATCCTTAAAAGAGAATTCACCCTGGCCATGATCTCGTTTCGTGAAAAAGGTTTCATCAGGTATTCATCAGCGCCGGCCCTGAATCCTTCCACCATGTCTTCCGAATCCACTTCCATCCCGGTCACGAGCATGAAGATCACGTCACCAAGCAACGCTTCGTCCTTTATTTTCCTGCAAAAATCGATACCGTTCATTCCGGGCAGAAGGACATCGCAGATAATCAGGTCAGGAAGAAAGGCCATGGCTTCCGTGTATCCCTGTTCGGCGCTCAGCGCCGTGCGAAGTTCGTAATCCGATTCTTCGAAAAAACGGATATAGATCGATACAAGATCGTTGTCATCATCAATATAAAGAACCTTGGCCTGTTTTTTCTGATCACCGGAATCATGTCTTTCCATAGTCATCCTTCCACATAATGGGTTCTCCACCATTCATCCCAGCGTGTTTCGATGATGCTCCGGGCGATGCGTTTCCCTGTGTCTGTCACAAGTCTGGCCATCACAATGGGGAGCCAGTCGTCCGGCCCTTGCCGCCCTGTATCGGAAAGGGTCTTAAGTTCAAGAATGAACGAAAGCTGGTCCGCATCCCTTGCAAGCCGGGATTCTTTTGTTTTACCTTCGTTGAATTCCTCGATGAGGTCACGGATGGTTTCGCCAAAAGGGATATTTTTGATCAAATCCCTCACGGCTTTCTTTTCATCGGCAAGAACATATTTTTTCTGAACATAATTCAGATCTCCGGTTCTCGATTCCGGCAGATCATGCACAAGACACATGCTGATCAGTCGTCTTGCGTCCACATCCGGTTCCAGCTGAGTCATGACAAAAGCGATCATGCTGATCATGAACGAATGCTCGGCCACGGACTCATGACCCGAACCCAGAAAATGATATCCGGACCGAGGGATGTTCTTGAGAATTTTCGCTTCAAAAAGTAGATTTGCAATGTGTTTCATCAGGATTTCTCCGCTGCATCCGGGTCGTCAGGATAAGGATTGTCACAAGAATCAACCGTGCCCCATGTCATGTCCCATGTATAGAAAAGTCAGTCTTGACGGGGTTCTCTCTGTTTAGTCCAAGACGAATGAATTTGCAATCGCTTTGTCTTGCCAGACTTTGAGCATCCGGGTTCTCCGATGATGCATCGACCCGGGATTCCTGATCATTTTATCGGAAACCTTGACAAATCAGCAAAGTACGGGTTATAGATGGGTTGATTATCACAGCCTGATTATTTTTCCACAATAACCAACACAACTGGGGCGTCTGATGAACATCAAAATCAAAGCATCTTTGTTAGTCATTTTCAGTATATTGAGCATTACCCTCGTTTTTTCCCCTTCATTTGCTGAAACGTCCGAAAGCCCTGATAGCAAAGCATCGTCCTCTGACAATTCCTCATCGGTCAATGGATCATCCTCCACAAAAGCTGGCAGCGAATCCGGTGTATACTACACAGTCAAAAAAGGCGACACCCTCTGGGATCTTTCCAAACGGTTCAACAACAGCGCATGGAAATGGCCGGGCATGTGGAGCGACAATAAAATGTCAAACCCGCACCTGATTTATCCCGGCCAGAAAATCAAGCTGTTTTACAGAAACGATATGGAACGGCTCAAAAAACTGCATGCCGGAATGGACTCTCTGAAAAACGAATCGGGCAAGACAGTGGATGCCGTGGAACCCGTAAAAATGGACGGTGGCATGGATACCCAGGACAGCAGCAACACCGGCCTGTCCCTTCCGTTCTATCGCTACTCGAAAATCGGTGGTGCCGGATTCATGAAAGAAAAGCCTTCCGAAGCCCATGGATATATTTTCAAAGTCAAGGGGCCTGACCACCTGATGATCAACAAAGGCGACGAAGTTTTCATCAAGGACATGAATAAAAAATCACTTGTCCCCGGTGCGAAATATTACTGCTACCAGATCATCAATCCCAAACTGATCAAAAAAAGGGTCGCCGAAGGTAAAAAACTGAGCAAGCTTGACCGTATCGTCAAAAAAACGGAAGTGGGCAACCAGCATTACATCACCGGTGTAATCCAGATCACCAGCCTGAAATCCGGTTACGCCCTTGGAACAGTGATCCAGTCCTACAAGCCCATCGCCCTTAAAGACTATCTCATTCCCTACACCCTGAGGTCCCAGGACATCACCCTGGCCCCCAGTGTCGAAGGACTTTCTGGTGCCATCATCACTTCCGAGGAAGGTGAAAGCCTGTTCGGCGATGACAAGATCGCCTTCATCGACAAAGGACGGGAAGACGGGATAAAACCCGGCCAGATGTACAATATCTATTACCCTGAGGAAAAGGATGCCGCAGAACTCATCGGAGGGAAAAAACTGTTCGTGCCTGTGGATTTCGCATCCTTTCTCGTTCTCCTTGCCGAGGATCACATGTCGACGGTACTTATCACAAGCGCCTATCAGGGTGTTTCTGCCGGAGATTCGTGGCACTATCCTGAAAAATAATATCCGCTGAACGATTGAAACATAAAAGCCCCGGCGACAAGTCTTTGCGCCGGGGCTTTTTTTTTCGCGGCAATGGTCAGCTACAGCATCTCACCCCGGCAGCCTGGTTCAATGGGTTTGACGGACAGAATCTCGGAGCCTTGACGACCTCGGACACACACCTGGGCCGACTCATCCCTTGGGGTTTTCGTGTAACCCAGACAAATGGATGCGGCGGTTTTCACCTCTTCGGGGCTTGCCATCTGCGGAACCAGTACCGTGGGGCTGCCCATTCCCACGGCATCGAGTTCCAGATATCTATGATCATCATTCAACGCCAGAATGGACTGGTTATCCCACTTCGTCCTACCGACGACAATCTTCATTCCCTCGCTCAGACGGATGTGCCTTCCGAATTTCAGAAGATGGATATCGTTAACCCGGAGTTCCTCATCATGATCAAAAAGATCCTTCAAACGCCGAGAAAAATTCGTGTCGGTAAGAAGACAGCCTCCGGCAGGAGATGGGTATTTTGTTATCCCCATGACCCTGGCCAGTTCCATCTGGGGTTTACGTGATCTCCCGGAGAAATCCATGAGGGCCAGGCGGTCAACAAGGCCTGATTTTTCCATATCCGTTTCAGGAAGAACGCGGGCGCTCAATGGCCGAAGGATTTTCCCGTCATAACCAGACTGCTTTTCAACATAACGCAGAGCCTGCCGAGTCTGGGACAAAGGCCTCTGTCCCATGACCTCTCCGCTGAATATAAAATCGTACCCTTCGTTTTCCATCATCTGGCCTGCAAGACGAAACATCAGGGAATGACAGTCCCTGCACGGGTTCATGTTTTTTCCATAGCCCAGCCTCGGGTTCCTCAGCATGGCGAGATACACGTCGGAAATATCTTTTCTGATCAGGGGAATACCCGTCTGCCGGGCAGCAATTTCTGCTTTATCACCGTTGAAGAATGGAGTTTCGAAACTGATCCATGTGACATCGATGCCCTGACGGGCCAGAAGGATCCCGGCGAGAATGCTGTCAAGACCGCCGGAGCATAGCCCCAGAGCTTTTACTTTTTGATTTCCCATGATTTCCTTTAATGGTTTAAGTGGAGAACGTTTTTTCGCCAGCAGGATTCAGAAAACTTCCGGTTTTTTTCCGGAATGCGGTTTGAGGGCGATATTCCCGGACTTTTCGAATCGTGAGCTCCAGGATTTGACATAATCCACAATCAAGGCCGAACTCAACTCCGCCCGTGAAAGAGAATTCACGTAATCGCTGAGATCATCAGCAGACGTGATCATTCTGGGACAGGACAAGCCAGATCCGCATTTGTTGTGAAGCCCCTGGATAATACGGATCACCCGTCGCTTCATCTCCTCGGTGGAAAAGTGACTCATGGTATTGCAGACCTCCGCCAGGTCTTCAGGACTGGGAAGGTTCTTTTTCCCCATGAGATTTTGAAATTCATTGGCGTATTTTTCCATGCCCGCTTTCATCTGGGCCTTGCTGACGATATTGTTTCCGGCCCAGCCCGCACGGATCCATTTGAACACACCGCAACGAAGAAGATCGCCGCCTTTTTTATCTTCAATAAAGACGGAAACGGAAAAAGAATCGTAAAGATACGATTTCACCCAGCCAAGGCCTTTCAGAGCCAGACCCGTCTCATGGGTATACAGATAGTCCATGTCCGATTCATTGCCTATGATGAATCCTTTTTTACCCACCTCTGAAACATCTTTCTGTTTGAGTATGGAAACGAGAGCATTTCGGCCTTTGTAATTCATGAGGATAACGACTCTGTCCGAATCATAGCCGTAATACGCGCCGGTTTTCACGTCAGGGGTGTTCTGCATATAATACCCGCCCCTGACCACCACGGGTTTCGCGTCTGTTTCCATACGCTGCCACAAAGAGGGTGAGAAGGTCATGGCATTCCCTCCGGGATCTTTCCAGACGGAAAGCCGTATCACCGAAGGCATCACGGCGCATGACGGGATGTCGGGGTTGTAGCAGTAATTCAACAGCCGGGCGAGACCGCCTTCCGACTCATACCCGCAGTAAGCGTAAGTGGCTTTGTCAAACCCCGAAATCTGGGGCTTTGGCTCAATGGTGTAGTGGTCGGAAACCACGTAATCAAGCAATGGAAGGATTTTTTCCGCATCAAAGCACACACGGTCGCTTCGCACAACCTGAAGGAGATGGTCAAAACCTGGAAGGGGGACGGATGAACCGGAGCAAAAAACCGGTGCCATAAGCACCGCGACCAAAACGACAGCGAATTTTTTTGAAATCATATTTCGTTTCTTAACCGAATCAGTGTAAAACCGCCATGTCACACTTCGAGCCATCTTCCCACGGCCTGTTAATCAGGCGCATCGGATTTATCCCAAAGAATTCATGCTTCTTTGTTTTTTACACCAAGTTTCCTTCAAAATCAATCGATTGATGGCTTTCGTTCACAGCATGTTCTTTTTGAGAATAGCCAGCAAAAGCCAGATGCCGAGAACCGCCGCCACGGAAAAGCCGAGCATCCCCACCAGTGAAACGCCGTAAAGCAGGGGCGGAGTTCCGAAAGCCAGCAACAGGGCCGAACCGATGATCAATGAACCGGTGATGATAGCAAAGGCGAGCCGGTTGCTGACCTGATCGTTTGCTCTTAAAAGAACATCAAGATCCTTGATTTCCACACCCACGGCCAACTTGCTCTGCCGGGTGAGCCTCGTCAGATGGAGCAATTCCCTTGGGAGATCCTGAAAAACAGTGAGGGAATCGGAAATCGTGGTGAACAATTCACGAACCATTCTTTTTGGATTGTACCGCGAAAGTTTGGCCTTTCGGATAAACGGCTCAGCATGGTCGATCATGTCGAATTCAGGGTAAAGAAGACGCGCAATACCCTCAACGGCTGCAAACGCTTTCATCATCAGGAAGATGACCGGAGGAATGCGGACCTTGTTCCGGGTGGCAATATCGAGAAAATCCTGAATCAGACGGCCCACATCCACATCCTTCAAAGATTTGAACAGATGCTTGCCCATGAAATCGTCAATTTCTTTTTCAAAACGGCGGATATCCGGTTCTTCGTCGTATTCCCCCAACTCCAGAAGCAGTCGTGCGCTTCGTTCCGAATCTTTAAGCGCCACGCTCTCAAGGATGTCGACGAAAAGATCACGCTTTCGTTTGTCCACACATCCGGTCATGCCGAAATCAATGGGACAGATTACGTTGTTCTGAAGCACAAAAATATTGCCGGGATGCGGATCGGCGTGAAAAAAACCGAACTCGAACACCTGCTTCATGATAAAGTCGGCCCCCCGGCGGGTGATGGTCCGCAGATCAAGTCCCGCCGCAGTCAGCTTCTCCGTCTCGGACACCTTGATTCCCCCGACGTACTCCATGGTCAGAACCTTGACACCGGAATACTCCGAGTAAACCTTGGGCACATAGACGGTCCTGTCTTTGATGAACTGAACGGCGACCCGCTCCATGTTGGAAGCTTCGATGCTGTAGTCCAGTTCCCTGCCCAGGGTTCGCGCAAACTCCTCCACCACCTGAACCGGTCTGTGCAGGGCGGCTTCCTCGATATGGCGTTCAGTCAAGGTGGCCAGATGGAGAAGAATTTCCAGATCCACTTCGATGATTCTTCGAACTCCCGGCCTCTGGATTTTTACGGCCACCACGTCCCCATCTTTTAAAACAGCCTTGTGAACCTGTCCGATGGATGCCGAAGCAAGGGGGATTGTTTCAAATGTACTGAAAAGAGCGTCGATGGAATCGCCGAGCTCGAATTCCACGATGCGTTTCGCATCGTCATAGGAAAATGGAGGCACTTCATCCTGAAGCTTTTCAAATTCACGGATCACATCCGAGGGTATGATGTCGGGACGGGTGGAAAGAATCTGTGCGAACTTGATGAACGTGGGTCCCAGCTCTTCAAAAAGAAGACGGATCCGTTCGGCCCGTGAGAGTTTTTCCACATTTTCCCGTCGCTGCCGGGATATCATCTGAAGTCCGACTTCGATGTATTGATCGATTTTCAGACGTTCCACCAGATCCCCGAACCCGTATCGGAACAGGATGCCAAGAATCTGGCGGTAACGGTTGAAATGCCGGTAGGTTCGTCCGAGAACACCTATTTTCCTGATGCTCAGCATGATTTACTTGCCGCAGGACTGCTTGAGTTCTTCAATCTCCTTCTTAAGGGCATCCAGCTCCTTCTTGCTCGCGATATCGGCCTTGTCCATGTATTCGGCGATTCCGTCGCGGATTTTCTTTTCCATGTCCTTTCTCGCGTCTTCATATTTCTTCACCATATCGTCGAAAAATTTCCGGCCTTCTTCTTCGCTCATCTTGGTCTTGTCAACAAATTCTTTGGTGAGTTCCTCGATTTCCGCCTGGGTTTTCATAGCCAGTCCAACTCCGATCATCATGGCTTTCTTCATGAATTCAAAGGGCATCACGACACTCCTTTTCGTTAATTGTTAGTCTTGTCCGCGTATGTGATTCGTAATTGATGATGACAACCTCATCAAGGCCTGTTCAGCCTTGAGTTTTAAGCATTTTAGGTGGAACAGGTGTGGAAAGTAAAGAAAAAAAAGGGACGGGCCAAAGCCCGTCCCTCTGATATTCGCAGAAGATGAAAAGGAACTATTTGGTTCCGAAAGCGTCTTCGCTGATTTCGACCACCGCGCCGTTCATGTTTTTAATGGCGTTCAGGCGGCCTTCGGTGATGAACAGGGTGTTGTTGACGAAGAATTCACAGGTCTTGATCTGGCCTTCGTAGAAAGCGGCGTCTTTGCCTTTGGCTTTGGCAAGGGCATCGGAAGCCACTGCGGCTCTCCAGAGAAGCATCCAGGCCATGGTCAGATCGCCGGTGGCGGTCAGAAGAGGATGGCTCTGGGCGAACGCGTTGAGCACTTTTTCGCCCATGGCGGCTTTGGCGATTTCGCCCACCACTTCCGTATAAAGGGTGTAGGTTTTTTCAGCTTTGGCGGCCATGGCTTCGAGACCCTGGATGCCTTTGGCTTTGTCAATGGCTTCCTTGATTCTTCCCAGGAATCCCATGAAAGGTTTGCCTTTGTTCATTCCGATTTTCCGGCCTAGAAGGTCCATGCTCTGAATACCGTTGGTGCCTTCGTAAATCTGGAAAATCCGGCTGTCACGGAGAAGCTGCTCCACCGGAAAATCCTTGCAGAAACCGTAACCGCCGTAAACCTGTACGCCGTGGCTGCAGACTTCGTTAGCTTTGTCGGTGACGTAGCCTTTGATAATGGGCGTTAAAATTTCAAGAAGTTCGCTGTATTCCGCTTTTTCAGCAGCGTCTTTGGCCAGTTTCACGCGGTCATGGCACATGCCTGAGAAGTAGATCAGACTTCTTATACCTTCCACCATGGATTTCATTTCAAGCAACTGACGGCGAACGTCGGGATGCTGAATGATGGGAACACCGCCGTCCTGGGGTTTCAACATGTTGGCACCCTGAATACGTTCGCGGGCATAGGCCAGAGCGTGCATGTAGGACGTGGTGGCCACGGCAAAGCCCTGGAGACCCACGAGCTGGCGGGCGTCATTCATCATGATGAACATGGAGCGCATGCCTTTGTTTTCTTCACCCAGAAGAGTACCGATACATTTGCCTGCGCCGCCCAGGGTGAGGGAACAGGTGGCACTGCCGTTGATACCCATTTTGTGTTCGATACCGGTGCAGACCACATCGTTGAACTCGCCAAGGCTTCCGTCGGCGTTCACTCTGAATTTGGGAACAAGGAACAGTGAAATCCCGCGCGTACCTGCGGGTGCTCCTTTGATACGGGCGAGAACGGGATGGACGATGTTTTCCGTCATGTTCTGCTCACCGCCGGAGATGAAGATCTTGTTACCCACGATGCTGTAGGTGCCGTCGGCATTTTTTTCCGCGACGGTTTCAAGGGCTCCAACGTCCGAACCCGCACAGGCTTCGGTGAGAAGCATGGTGCCGGCCCATTTACCGGAGTACAGGTTTTTAAGGTAGAGTTTTTTCTGTTCGTCGTCGCCGATTTCCTCGATCATCTTGGCGGCCCCGTGGGTCAGACCGTGGTACAGCATGAACGCCACGTTGGCACCCTGGAAATACTCACTTGCGGCAAGTGCCACAGTCTTGGGCATTCCGCCGCCGCCCCATTTGGGATCGTCGCTCATTCCCAGCCATTCACCTTCCATGAAAAGATCCCAGGGTCGTTTGAAGCATTCGGGCAGAGTCACCTGCCCGCCTTCGAACACGCAGCCTTCGTCGCTGGGCTGCTGGGTCGGCATGATTTCTTTGATAGCCAGTGAACGTGCTTCGGATACAATCATGTCCACCGTTTTTTTGTTGAAATCCGCGAAAAGATCGTTTTCCGTCAGCTGAGTCACATTGAGTTGTTCATGAAGAACAAAGTCCACATCACGTCGGTCGGCAATTGGTTGTGCCATAGTTCATGTTCCCTTTCGTTAAATTAATCCTGTGTGTAATTATGTAATATGCTTAAAACACTTCAAAATCTATTTACAAATACGATCCTGAAAAACCATTCATACTAAAATATAGATCCCGGCTTGTCAAGACTGTGTAAACACGGGCAAAAAGATCATTTGACTGAGCTGCTTAAACAGTTTATCATGAATCCATTATTTTTCCTGATGACGCACCGATTCCATCATCCCCCTGGGGTAAATAACACGAAATCACATGACAGGCCTAAACGTTACGACGTTTTTACAATCGGTTTGTCCGCATGCATCCACTTACATCGACCCAATGCGACAAATCCATAAAGCCATCAGTTCATAGCCACCCGCATACGATACCACGACGCAACACATGGAGGAAAAACATGGCAGGAATGATCAAACGGATGATAGACAACATCATCGAAAAAAAGACCAAAGGTAATCCCACCCTTGTTCTGACCACAAAAACAAAATTCATCCTCAAGGGCCTTGATCCTGATTTCTACACCGCCTCGTCCCCTGATGACCCGGCCATCATTGCCAAACTGAAGACCATCGCCTCTGAAATGGGGATCACGCTGTAAACGGGAAACAAAAACTCTTTATCATCATTAAAACAGATTTCACGGAGGAATCCCATGCATCATATCAAGACAGCCTACTCGACCCAAAAAAATCCGGCTGAAGCCGCAAACGATATCAAAACCATCCTGGGAGATCATCCTGTCCATACCCTTTTGTATTTCGCATCGTCCTTTTATAACCAGAAAGATCTCAACGATTGCATGAAGCAGGCTTACCCGGAGTCTGTACTTTTCGGGTGTTCAACAGCCGGCGAAATCGTCAGCGGCCACATGATGAAACACTCGGTGGTGGTTATGGCCTTTCACCCCGAGACCATCAGCGACATAAGGGTGGAAGTGGTTGAAAACATCCAAAACACAGAAAACATAGTCAAAGCGTTTCAATCTTTCGAGAGTCATTTCGGCGAATCGTTAAGCGACATGGATTATAAACGGTATGTCGGAATCGTCCTCATGGACGGCATGAGCCGGGCCGAGGAAAAATTTCTCGATAAAATCGGGGATCTGACCAACGTAACCTTCATCGGAGGGTCTGCCGGCGATGACCTTCGTTTCGAAAAAACCCATGTTTACGCCGACGGGAAAACGTATGAAAACGCGGCTGTCCTTGCTTTGATCAAACCTGCAGTACCATTCGGCATCATCAAAACCCAGAGTTTCAAAAGTCTCGGTAAAAAACTGTCCGTGACCCGTTCCAACGAGGCAACCCGAGAAGTCCTCCAGTTCAACGGGAAACCCGCGGTGGAGGCTTATGCGGAATCCCTTGGCGAAAACCTCGCGAACATCGATGACCGTTTCATGACAAACCCTCTTGGACTCATGGTGAACGGCACACCCTTTGTGAGAAGCCCCCAACAGGCGAAAGACGGTTCCATGGTGTTTTACTGCAACATGATCGAAGGCATGGAACTGGAAATCCTCGAATCCACGGACATCATCAGCGAAACCAAAAAAGCCGTCAGCGATAAAGCCATGGAGATGGGGAGCATCAACGCCATCATCAACTTCAACTGCATACTAAGGACCCTTGATCTTGAGAAAAAAGGGCTGACCCAGGATTACGCGGACATTTTCCTCAAAATTCCGACCATAGGCTTCAGCACTTACGGTGAAGCCTATATCGGCCATATCAACCAGACGGCCACCATGCTGGTTTTCGGCTAAATCCACCAGTTTTCAAACATCAACACACAGAAAGGGGCGAACACTCAGTTCGCCCCACTTTTTTTACCATCATGATTGCGACATGGAACACGTTTATCCTTTGGAACCCATGCGCAAGCCGCCGTGAATGAAATACGTGTCCCCTGTCATCGCTTCGTTCCTGTACATTTCACAGACAAGTGACGCCACTTCTTCAGGTTCGATGAGCCTGCCAATGGGGACATTGCCAAGGATCTTCTCAAGGGCCTCCTGATTCATGTTCTTGACCATGTCCGTACCCACGTAACCCGGCGCGATGGCCACACAGCGGATCTTGTCTGAAAAACCACGTCTGAAAAATTCCGCCGTGATGACCTTGGGCATGACGCTCATGGCTGCTTTGGTGGACGAATAGTTGATCTGACCGGCAGTTCCCAGGGAACCGGTGGATGAAACAAGACAGATCAGGCCTTTGCAGTCGTTGTTGATCATCCGCTCCGCACATTCACGCACGGTGAGAAAAACCCCGGTCAGGTTGATGTCAATGACGAACTGGAAATCCTTGAGTGACATTTTCCGGTTCACCTTGCCCGTGTCTTTGTCCGTCGCCACCATCATGCCGTCTTTGATCACCCCGGCGAAAGGCGCCACCAGGTTGATTTTTCCGAAGGCTTCAATGGCTGAATCCGCCAGTTTTCCGCAATCTTCCTCTTTGGTCACGTTGCCGGGAACGATCACCACCTGCCCACCCAGAGCCTTGATTTCAGTTTCAGCCTTTTTAAGAGCCTCTTCGGACACATCGCCCAGAACCACCTTTCCTCCACGTTCCACCCAGTATCTTGCCAGTGCAAGACCGATACCGCTCCCACCGCCAGTGATCACAGCCACAGCATCTTTGATATCCAGCATAAAGGCCTCCTTTGGTTTTCTTTTTTTTAAATGATAAAATAAGGGTTGATTAAGGCAACAAAAAAACAGATATGTATTTATCGTTTACCGATAGATTGAAAGGAACATTATAGGTTTGCGGGCTGTATTTATCAAGACAAAACATGCTGATCATTCCGAGGCAAGGAGGCCGACTCCATGACACCTCCCCTTACACCCTACGAAAAACCCCGCGTAACTGGGGGTATCTACGGGCGCTGCTTCCTTAGCCTTACCCTGGGAATGATCATTTTCCAGATTTTTTCCACACTATCCGTTTACCTGGCCAACAGCCGGGTCATTCGAACCGTGGACGTCATTTCCCGTGAAGGATACCTCGCCGTTCCCAACGCCAGAATTCTTCCCGGCCTTGAAACAACCGCCAACGCCTGGTGCGGCGGCCTGTTCTTCACTGTGACCGTGGGGTCCCTGATCTGCCTTCTGGCACTCGGCTGTGCCCTTGTTTCATCAGCCCGTCCGGGCCTTAAAAAAACCATCAGCCAGGGACTCGCCACCTTTATTCTCATCACGGCATTGGCCATAAACGTCAAGGGTTTCCTTATGATCGAGACTTCTGCCCTGATCATATGCTCCTGCATCGTTTTTTTCTCGGCCCGTTATCTTTTAAAAAATGTCACACACGTCTTTTCGATCTCGCGAACAGCACGGCACGGGATTCCCCTGCTCGTCCTCGCGGGTCTTCTCGCATTGTCCGCCAGATCCGGTGACAGCCGCCTGTTCACGGATTTCAGGGACACCTTTCTCATGACAAACCCCTTGGGAATGGTCGTCAACGACTTCTATTACACGTACACCCTTTCTCCGGCGGAAGTGTTCAAATCCCTGGAACAAAAACAGATCAAGACATGTCTTCTCACTCTGGACAAGGACG
The DNA here is from genome assembly GCA_020723285.1 of Desulforapulum autotrophicum. Taxonomy (GTDB): domain Bacteria; phylum Desulfobacterota; class Desulfobacteria; order Desulfobacterales; family Desulfolunaceae; genus DYJE01. The sequence continues at coordinate 404,939 of DYJE01000001.1, forward strand.
ACGAACCCCATCGTTCAGAGCTTGAACGGATACTTGCTTCCAATGACTATCTGGTGGTCAGCACTTATGATTCCCCGGACCTTGCCCTGCTTTCCCAAAGCGGCAAGCTGATGTATTTCCATGGAAAAACAAAAATCATGGAATCGAGGATCATCGATTTCATCGCCACACCTTCAGACCTTCTGAAAAACTATTCACAAAAAACAGACCGGTATTCATTTTACAGAAAGCTGACAGGCCTGTCCCTGCTCAGCGGTTTTCCCCTGTTCATGTACCTGATGCTTCACGCGGCACTCTACGCCGTTGCCCGCATGTTCATCCCGGCTTCAAGGGCGGCTGTCGCCTCTTCGGCGGCCTGCTTCTTCATCGGTCTTTCCGGTTTCGGGGTTCTTCTGATCCAGAAAGCAGACCCCGTCACAAAGGCCAGCCTGCGTGAAGCTCTGGGGTCGCCCACGGTTTCCCGACGTGTTTCAGGCCTTCAGTTCCTGGCCGACCATCCCTTTGATCCGGCTCTTTATCCGTCTCTGTTCACCTCCATGGCAAGCCCGTCTCCCGTGGAGAGGTACTGGTTTGCACGGGCCGCTGCCAAAAGCACGGATCCGTCGATCGTAGGAAAGCTCACCGAACTGATCACCGATTCCCAGCCCAATGTGGCGTGCCAGGCCATCTATGCCCTGGGCATGCAGGCGAACAAAGGCACCCTTCCGGTCATCGTTGAAAAAATCAAGATATCCGGCAACTGGTATGTTCAATGGTATGCGTACAAAGCCCTCAAGAGGATCGGATGGACACAGCAACGGTCAAACGCGAAACCCTGATACTTTCAGCCGCGACGGTTTTCCTTCTGGACCCGCTGCTCCTGGAACTGTTCAAAACCCTTAACACCCCCAATCTGGTGGCTCTGGGCCTCACACGGCTGCTCCAGACCCTTGCGGTGCTAGCCGTTGTCCGTTTCTTCCAGAAAGATCTGGCCTGCATCGGGCTCGATATCCCAAACACCCTTAACGGTTTGTTCAAAGGCACTGTATGGTCACTGATCACTGGGGCCGTCACCCTTGCCGTTTTTCTCGGCCTGTATGTTTCGGGGGTCAATCCCCTTAAACTGTTCAGAACCTCCCTGCCCGGCTCCACGATACAGACCGTGTCCTATTTCATTGTCGGGGGTCTGATCGCGCCGGTGGCTGAAGAAGTCTTTTTCAGAGGGGTGCTTTACCGTTTTTTAAGGCCCTGGGGATTCGCTTTTGCCCTGGCCGTGAGCACGGCGGTGTTCGCCTCGTTTCATGTGCTGTTTTCAGGACAGACCTTTCCCGTGACCCAGATTGCCGGGGGAATTCTTTTCGCCGCATGCTTTGAGAACGTCAAATCCCTCTGGGCCCCCATCGTCATACATTCCACAGGAAACATTGCAATTTTCACCCTGTCTTTGTTATAAGGTGATGACATGAATTCAGGGCGGAACATTGAATACAAAACATCACCCGAAGCTTAAGGAAACGCCACCATGCCTGTCTATGAATACACGGCCTTGAACGACAAGGGCAAACACGTCTCGGGAATCATCGATTGTGACAGCGCCAGAACCGCACGTCAGAAGCTAAGAGCCACACGGATTTACACCGTCAGCATCAAGGAAATGGACAGTCCCTCACATAAAAAGGAAAAAGGGGCACTTCCCTCCTTAAGGCCATTTGCACGGGTGAGCAGTGCGGAAATATCCATGATGACCCGCCAGCTTTCGACCCTTCTGGTGGCCGGTTTCCCCCTGGTCACAGCCCTCGACACCTTGATCAAGCAGACCGCATCCCCGGTCCTTAAAAAAACCATGTCTCGCATCAAGGATTCCGTGGAGGAAGGCAAAAGTTTCGCGGCGGCCCTTTCCGAATACCCGGGCATCTTTTCCCAGATCTACATCAACATGATCAAGGCTGGGGAGGCCTCGGGAACACTTGAAATCGTCCTCGAACGGCTGGCCGACATCAGTGAAAGCCAGGCGGCTCTGATGTCCAAAATCAAAGGAGCCCTGGCCTATCCGATTTTCATGGCGCTCATCGGCTGCGTCGTTCTGTTTCTCCTCCTGACGTTTGTCGTCCCCAATATGACCTCCATTTTCAGCGACATGGGCAAAGCCCTGCCGCTGCCTACACGGGTGCTGATCGGGACAAGCAATTTCCTCAGCACCTGGTGGTGGGTCATCGCCATATTCATCGCCACCGCCATCATCGGATTCTCAGGCTTCAGGACATCTGAAAAAGGGAAAAAAACCATCGACAGAACCATCATGACCCTCCCCATCTTCGGAGATCTGGCCATTAAACTCGCCGTGGCGCGGTTCAGCAGGACTTTAGGATCCCTTCTGGAAAACGGGGTGTCCATGATGAACGCCCTTGATGTTGTCAAAAACGTCGCCGGAAACATCCTGATTTCCGAAACCATCGCATCCGCCGCCAAAGAAGTGGAGCAAGGCCACGAACTGGGGGCGGCCCTTGGCGCGTCCAAAATCTTTCCTTTTCTGTCCATCCAGATGATCAAGGTGGGAGAGCAGAGCGGGGAACTTGAGACCATGTTGAACAAAGTGGCCGATGTATACGAAAAGGAGGTGGAATCCAGCCTGGTGAGCATGACGGCCCTTCTGGAACCCACCATCATTCTTCTCATGGGCGTTGTGGTGGGATTCATCGTTTTTTCGATCTGTCTGCCCATCTTCGAAATGAACCAGCTGATCAAATAAGGAGTCACGACATGATCGTCACATTTTACGGGGCCGCACGGGAAGTCACAGGGTCCATGCATCTGATATCCGCAAACAAGGATCATATCCTGCTCGACTGCGGCATGTTCCAGGGGCGGCGGAAAGAAAGTGAAATGAAAAACAGGATTTTCCCCATCGACCCGAAAATGATCACCAACACGGTTCTTTCCCATGCCCATATCGACCACTCCGGAAGGCTTCCCCTTCTCACCGCGGGTGGTTTCAACGGACGGATTGTTTCAACACGGACAACCGCCGACGCCTGCGAATACCTTCTCATGGATGCCGCCAAAATCCAGGAGTCCGACGCATCGTACCTCAATTACAAAACCCTGAGGTCCCACCTTTACAAAATCCAGGAAAGAAATCCAAAGGGAATGACCCACAGGGAAAAAGCGGAAATCCAGAAAATCCTCAAGAAAGACCGGCATGAGCTCAACGTGGAAACCATCGGGAATCTCATGGCCGAATACAACCTCAAAACTGTGGAGCCCCTTTTCACCAGCATGGAGGCCCAGAAATCCCTCTCGTTTTTCGACGGTTACCCGTATGAAACTCCGGTAACCATCGGCAAAGGCATGACCGTCACCTTTTTCGACGCCGGTCACATCCTCGGATCGGCCATGTGCCTGATCCGTTTCCGGGAAAACGGAAAAACCTTCACCGTGTGCTACACCGGGGATATCGGCCGGTTCAACAGACCCATACTCAAGGACCCCACCTTGAATTTCCCGGAAGAAGACCGGAACATCGACCTGATGATCATGGAAAGCACCTACGGGGCGCGGCATCATGAAAACGTCGACGATCTCAAGGACAGGATGAAGGCCTCCATCAACGAGACCCTGGACAAGGGAGGTTCCGTCCTCATCCCGGCGTTTGCATACGGCCGGACCCAGGACGTGATCTATGTGCTCCATGAACTTTACGACGAAGGCAAGGTCCCGAGAATCCCGATTTACGTCGATTCCCCCCTGGCCTCAAGGCTGACCAAAGTGTTCGCCGAACACCCGGAAGTCTATGACCGGGAAACCCACCAGACCTTTCTTGAACGCGGCAAAAACCCCTTCATGTTTCCCGAACTTCAGTACACGGAAACGGTGGAGGAATCCATGAACATCATGAAAGAGACAAGGCCTCACATCGTGATATCCTCATCGGGCATGTGTGAAGCGGGCCGCATCCTCCACCACCTCCGATGGAAAATCCACAACCCGAAAAACACCATACTCATCGTGGGGTACATGGCGGAGCACACCCTGGGACGCCGCATCGTGGACCTGGGCTGGGACTACGAACAGTCGGGCCGTTCCGGTGCCGCCCCGGAACTGTCCATCCTCGGAAAAACCTACCCCTTGAACGCCAGGGTCGTCAAACTCGGCGGGTTCAGCGCCCACGCCGATCAGGATGAAATGACCCGTTTCCTGAAAAAAGGAAACCTCAGGGTAAAACGCATCGCCGTGGTTCATGGCGAAGAAGACCAGGCCCTGAAATTCGCCGACTACCTCAACGACAGCGGCTTCAAGGCCAGTGTGCCGCAACGGGGAGAATCCATCCGGCTGAGCTGAAAAGCCTCTCAGTTTTCGATCCAATCACGACGAACTGGAATCCCCCTTGACTTGTACGGCTCATTGCCGTATTTTTCAATAAACAGGAGATGGAAAATGAGATCAAAAACACCAGCAACCGCAAGGCTTGAAGCGCGTATCAGCAAGGAGCTTCACACCACTCTGAAAAGAGCTGCCGAGCTTCAAAACAGAACCATGACAGATTTTATCATCACGGCCGTTCAGGAAGCCGCTCTGCACGCCATCGAACAGGCGGAAATGATCCGGATTTCCCTGGCCGATCAGGAAAACTTTGCCCAGGCTCTTATATCTCCTCCCAAAGCCACGGACGCCTTGGAACGAGCTTTTTCCCGTCATAAAAAACTGGTCAGCACCGAATGAGCGGCAATCCTTTTCGTGTAGTTACATTCAACCCAACCTTTGACAGAAGCACCTTCAATTGCGGAACCCAAGCCCTCGATGACTACTTCAAAAACCAGCTTTCCCAGGATATTCGACGCCGGATAACCGCCTGTTTCATAGCTCTTTCAAACGATCGCCGCGTTGCAGGTTTCTACACATTGGCCTCATCCAGCGTGTTTCTGGGAGACCTGCCTGAAAACTTAAAAAAGAAACTTCCCCGTTATCCTTCTGTTCCCGTAGTTAGAATGGGACGGCTTGCAGTGGATCAGGCATTCAAAGGGCAAGGATTGGGTGGGGCATTGCTTGCGGATGCCCTCTCTCGGGTGCTTCATTCCGAAATAGCGGCATATGCCCTGGTTGTGGACGCAAAAGACAATACTTCGGCAGATTTTTATCGTCACCATGGTTTTATGACGACCACCCGGGATGATTTGACACTGTTTCTGCCGATGACCACAGCTCAAGTATTAGCGGATAAATAATAAAAAAAAGGCAAAACAATGACGTTTGTATTGACTTGAATTCGGTATGGTGTTCCCGGAAATCACGTAAAATAATTCATTCTGCGATTTCATCTATAGGCAATATCTGCTTTCCGTGCCTGACCGTAAGAACGGCTATCTTTTCTGGTTCAGCACGGTATATGATCCTGTAGTTGCCGTATAGAATCTCTCTTAATTGACTGTTTCCAATCTCGGGAACGATTCTTCCGATCTCGGGCGAAGACTTAAGATTCTCAACTTTTGAAAAAACGGTTTTAATCCATCGTTCAGCCGCCGAGGGCTTATCCTGGGCAATATATGAGGCAATTTCAGAAATTCTATCCACGGCCAGCGGTGACCAGACGATCTTCATTTAACAGTCCTTTTCAAGACCATTTCCATGGCGTCTCCATGGTCAATACCCTGACCGTTTTCGATTTGGCTCAAGGACTTCTGAATTTCGGTCAACAGCTCGATTTTTTCCTGCATGGCTTCGTATTCAATCGAATCCACAAGAACCGCGACACTTTTCCCATGTTGAGTGATGATGATCGGTCTTTTTGTATCTCGGACTTGCCGGATATAATTGGCGATTCCCGTCCTGACTTCAGACAGCGGCTTTATATCGTCGTTTATTCTCAATCTTTGCATAGCACCTCCAAATATAATAATTACGTACAATGTAACGTACATAAAATATAATAACAAACATTTTTTGACACCCGAAACCGTTCTAATGTTTTGATAATCAAAACCCAATCAGGAGGGCACAACGGATGGGCTCAAAGCCGGGGACCTTGCGTGGTGTGAAGAAGATTGCGGAAACGTCGTGAGGATCTGGAATGCGGTTGTCAACGCCCAGAAGATTTAAGAACAACAGGCCTTGGGTTACACTCATGTCGACGAAAAAATGATAAGGTAGATCTTTTTTGCAATTGAAATCAAACTTTAAACCGGCATTTTCGGGGGTGAAATTGTCGGTTTAAGATCATTATAATGCCATATTTGATGATATTTATACTGATTTTAAATTGTTTCCATGGCCCGACCCCGCGCCTCTTTTTTTTATGTATTTGTCATCTGGCTATTTGCCGTTCGATGATTCCAAATCCACACTCCTACAGGTAAAAAAACTGAAGCCCACAACCACTGCCAATATTTCTTAATAAATTCTTTAATCTCATCCCAATGCGTTACATCCACGACTATCTTATAATCAAACGTTTTAATTGATCTGTGTACTTCCCTACCATCTACTTTGAAAATTGCAGTTAGTGTTAGATGCAAAGTATGAGTGCCAGTTAAAAGAGGGTTTATAGCCCACAGCCATTCTACAGTATCATTTATTCCTATAGCTTGCTCCGCCGTTGTGATGTCATTTATTTTAAAAGTGTTAATACTTGTTAGTTGTGCTTTCATGAGTGCTGCTACCTTTACAACGGCTCCTTCTATCTGTCCTTCCGATTCAGGAGAAACTTCATGCTTGAGTTCCTCAATTGATTTTTTCAGACTAAGAAGAAGCTGAATTTTTGCCGTTTTATTTAAATAAAGTATTTCCGGTTTATTGAACACTATATTTGCAATACTCATCGAGTCGAGAATTTTATCAACTAATCTTAATGACTTTTCCTGATTTGATGTCGGAGTTGGAACTGTAGTTTTTGTAGTGGATGTCACATCATTTAGTACTGACGCTTTTGTATCTGGTGATACATCATCGTGTGGTGATATTGATGATACATCACCATGGGGTGATATTGATACTACATCATCGTGTGGTGATACTGTAGTGTCTTGTGGTGCTGATGTAGCATCTGATACATCAGCATCTGAGCCTGGTTCAGCTACATTAATGGGTTCAGAAGAGTCTAAATGGGTTTCTATGATCATATCACTTGGTGAATCGTCTACACTTGCAACTTTTTTCTTACCGCACGACGAAATCGTTAATATAATCAGGCAAGCAAAGATCAATCTTATAAAAAATGTTTGTGATTTTATTATTTTATTCATATGTTTCTTATAGACACACATTATAAATATTTTCGTATTTCATTAACCAATGGTCGAATAACATCTTTATCTGTCCAATATTTTCCGTGGCTCCACGGAGTCCAGCTTGAAAAAATCCCACCAGCATTAATTTCATGATCAGTAACAAGTTTTTGATAAGACTCACTAAGTGGGGTTAGCGGCCAACCCAGCACATCGTCTCGATCAAAATAATTATCCCACGTAAAACTTTCACTCGGCTTGCTGATTGCTAGAATTGGATCTAATCCACCAACAAACATTGGAATATTACATCCTGTGGTCACTAAATGTACGCAGCTTTTTAAACGTCTGAAAGTTTTGAGTGATTCTGTCGCTTCAGTCTCAAAACCATTAAAAATACCCAAGTTTTTATTTGCATCCCATAAGTAATTGGATATAACTTGACAACCCAATGATTGCGCAATAATTATTACAGGTTTATTGCCTTCAAGCTGAACATAAACCTGATCCAATGCATTCATAATTTCTTTTTGAACTTTGATGTATTGATCGCTAACATTAGACCTCGCACTGTACTCTAAAGATCCTGCATCTGAAAAACCAAAAAGTAAAAATCTTCTGAGCATTGAGCCATCCAGAGGAAATCTATTCATTCTCTGCCATATATCATTCTGATTATTTTGCAATATGGGCTGATACTGGATGGGTTCGAATGCAATCTTGTACCAGTCATCACCAAGTCTCTCAATTAATTCATCTTGCAATTCTTGAAAATATGTTGGTTTGTAATCACCCATCCCATGCAAGGTAAGGATTGCTAAATTTTTTGGCATAATTTTATCCCTTCAAGTGAGAAAATTTAATAAAATTACAGTTATTAAGAATGAATAAAAAAATGTTAGAAGCAATAATCAATCAGAAAGGTCGTAAACTGAAAAAGTGTGCAAATCCCCCTTTAGAAATAAAAGGGCCCTATCCCCCTTGAATCCTAATAAGGCCCAGTGCGCATAAACGCTTGATTTGCATCAGCAGCTTGTGGATGGAAGCTGATAGATTGGGTGACCGAACGGGCGCTCTGGTCAATCATTTATCAATGTGTTATAAAAATTCCTATCTGATTGTTATGGGATTGTCCAGTTAATTTCTTTACATTGTTAAATTTTTTTTACGAATTTTTAATATTGACTGCATTGGAACATTTAGATTTAACGTAAAGCCCTCAATGATTTGATTATGTGAGCTGTGGGCGTTCATGGCATGCAGATTGGATGAAGGTGGATGGGAAAAGCGGATCGTGAATCGGGCGTAAAATGTCATAGCGGAATGGGGAATGTGTCATTACATGGGTCTTTGCCCTGCCCTTTACATCACTGGATATAATGATTGGTTTTGCCTGTTTCACAATGTTTGTGTGTCCATTATCCAACGGCACACCGGAGGCGTCATCATTATCATTTGAATTAGACTTCTGCACGTTGTATTCAATTATTAAACCGACATTTTCTGGGGTGAAAATGTCGGTTTAAGGTCATTTTTAACCTAAATTCCCGAGCTATTGTAACGAGGCTGGCGGGCTGCATTCCAAATTTGAGTAAAGATCCATCTGCCGCTTTGTGATTTCGCCAATGTGTAAATCCCGCCCCGGGACGTTAAAACATTCAATGGTGTCGAGTTCATCCAGGATGTCTTGGAGGGTATGGTCTTTGAACAGGTTGTTTTCATGCATTTTACGAGTGATGAAAGATAAGAAGATGAGAGAGATAAATTGCACGAAGAGTTTTCCATCCAGGCTTTGTTCTGATGAAACGACCAATCGCCTTAAATTCAATCGCTCTTTCAGGTTGTCGAAGGCTTTTTCAACCAGATCCTTGTTCCTGTAAACAGCAAGAGCTTCGGCAGCGTCTTTTATCTCGTTGCTGAAAAGACAGAAATAGCCGTAATTGCGCTTTGCTTCGGCCAGGGCATCTTCTTTGGCAATCACCTTCAAACCTCGAACCGGTGTGTTTTTTACATCAAAATATTTTAAATACTGTGTCTCATGATCAGGCCTGCGTTGGCCGCTTTCCAATTCCCCCTGCAACACAGTAAGCCAGCTGTTGAAGGCTTTTTCGTCTTCCAACGCTCTTTCCGGGGAAAAGTAGAGGTGAAGATACAATCGACGATCAGCCTTGATCGTATCACCTTTATAGGGACGATCCCGACTGTAATCCCATGTCACCGGAAGAGAATGCATATAGAGCTGATAGGTCTGGTTGTAGGAGGACCAGGTGCGCATCGTGTCCCGAACCGTATCAAGGTTTGTCTGAACGAGTTTCAACGATAGTTTTGCGGCAATCAAGAACTTCATGTGGTTCTTGTATAGGTCGTTGATATTGGCTGCACTGAAGAAACCACGATCCAAAACGACCTTGATTTTCTCATATCCCAACGTATTCATGTCAACCAGAAGCTTGCGCAGGGTTTTCACATCAGGAATGTTTCCGGAAAGCTTTCGGTAATAAAACGGAAGGCGGGAATGCTGCCCAAAAAGCAGGGATAGGTTGATCTGTGTCAGGGGTTCATGATCCTTGTTTTTACCGTAGCGGACCTGCCGGAGGCATTTTGAATAACTGGAAACAGACGTGCTGTCATAGGCGAGGTACTCGCGGTCCACACGGCGTTTTCCCTGAAGATGAAAGAATCGCTGCCGGGCATCTTCAGTAATAGATGCAAAGAGTTCGCTGCTCCGCTGAGAGGGGATAACGTCGCCATGGGGATGGCGGTGGAGAGCCGCCCATCTGGGAAAGCGACTCAAAGGGTTCCTATCCTCAAGAATCAGGTAATAGACAATTGACAGAATCTGAAGGTAGGTATTGGGAAAACATTTCTTCAGATCCTCCGTCACTCCGGTCTCTGCCCCGATCTGATCAAAAAGGTATGTGGCTCCGTAAAAGCAGCGGGATGCGGGTTTGATAGACACAGAGCCCCGATCTGTTTTTTCAATAACGGCAGACAAGGCCTTCTTTCTTGTCGGAATGATCTGATTCGTTTCAGGATCGACTCGCCCGATACATACACGTTTTGCTCGGGACTGTTGCTTTTCCTTATCCCAATGCGAAATGGATTTGTAAGCATAAATAACGCCGGATTTTTTATTGGTCTGATAGACGATTGCAGCCATTACAACCCCTCCTTTCATCGTTACAATTATATATATTGTAACGATATAAAAGGCAAGGGAAATCGTAACATTAATCAATATTTTAAATTGTTACTGGATTTTCATCGTTATAATTTTCGGGCACTCAGGGGAAATGGCCCGCCCCTACTCCATGGGGAGGCATCAAAGCGTCATTTGGCAATACACCACATCAAACGTTTTCCCCTGTTTTTGGACTATCCCCTTAAACCTGCCGCACTCGGCGAATCCATGTTTCAAATGAAACCGGAGACTGCCCTCGTTCAGTGAGGAAATGCTGGCAAGAATGTTTGTGATTCCCTTTTTTCTTCCCTTGTCGCAAAGGTCATCAAGAAGCTTTTTGCCGATCCCCTGCCCCGTAAAACCAGGACGGATAAAATAGGTGATTTCGGCTGTTCTTATAAAAGCCGGAAAAGGATTGTACGCGCGAAGCATTCCAAAGCCGATCACCTCACCAGACTCATCCCGCACAGCCACAGACGGATACCCCTGGCACGCATTCATGAGCATATCAAAGAATTCATTCGGTAATTTTTTCTCCGGATAGGCCGCAAAACTGTTTTCGATATAATAATTGAAAATGTCCATGACGGATTCACGGTCATCCATCGTCATGGGTGTCAACACTGGTTTCATTTTTTTCTCCCAAAGCCCTGTCACATCAGGAACGCCATTTATCCAGCGCCCCAGTACAAACCTGGACGCGAAGTTTCCCCGCATCCGTCTGCATGATCATGCCTGCCCTACACGGAACCCTTCCTGAACACATAAACCGCCCAGCCCAGGGTTTCCCTTCCCCACTTCAGATACGCGTTCTTCCCCTCACGCACCCGCTTCAAAACGGCCGCAACATCCGGATCATCAAGGTGGTCACCCGCCCAGGTTTCCGCTGCAAACCACTGCAACCCTTCATACCGGTCCCAGTCGTCCTGACTGCTCACAAGGGTGTAAACAAGCTCCAGTCCAAACTCCCGTCCGGCCTCGGCATTCTGATCATGGGTTCCAAAGTCGTTCCGTTCCGCTTCGATCGCCTCCAGGTATTCCCTTTCCGGTTCTCGCCGCCAGTAAGGTTCACCCACAACGATCCAGCTGTCCTTCGCCGCCATCTTCCGGAGCGCGTCCAGCGTTCCCCGATGCCCGCCATAAATCCAGCTCGCGCCGATGCAGGCTACCAGATCAAAGCTCTCCAAAGTCTCCGGAGCATATTTGGCCCCGTCCATCTCCAGCACATGGAGCCGGGCTTCCGGAACACGCTCCTGATGCTTCCTGCTGACATCGTCAATGAAATAGGGAGACAAATCAACACCTGTCCCTGTTATATGCGGATACCGTTCTGCAAGCCGGATGAGAAACTCACCCTTTCCTGTGGCGATATCAAGCACCCTCGCCCCGGGTTCAAGTGAAAAGAGCGTGATCAGCTGATCCAGCTTCTCAACACTCATCGGGTTGCAGACTGTGTGATTCAGATGGGTGATGTTAAAAAATTTCCACATGTCCATGGGTCTACCTCCACAATCTTTCACAGCTCAACGGTCAAGCCAGTCCCCGCCAGCCTTGAATTTTAATTTATATGGACGTTTCACAGCATCCCGACCAGCTGCCCGCTATGCATTGGACCTTCGATATAGCGCCAAAAACACTGCCAGCGACAGCAATGCCGATGCACATGCCCGGTTTAGTTTGCGTAAACCCCTGATGGTCAGAAACCGGGCCGCTTGCGCACCCCCTGTTGCATAGCAGGCCATGACAATAATATCCTGCACGGCCGTAAGCACGGCGAGAATGACATATTGGAGCGCCTGGGGTTCTGCGGTGTTGATAAATTGCGGCAGAAAAGCGGAAAAAAACAACAAACCTTTAGGGTTGGAGAGTGCCACCAAAAGGCTTCGGAAAAATGCCTTTGACGCCGTCGAACTGGGGTTGTGGATGTTCGACGTCAGTTCGGAAGGTTGATGAAACCACAGCTGTACCGCAAGCCATGCAAGATAGAGAACACCCACCCATTTGACGATTGAAAACAGGGCTTCGGATGCAGACAGCAACGCCCCCAACCCCACCGCCACCCCGCCGATCAGCAGAAGATCGGAAAGCGCGGCACCCAGAATACCCATAACCGTGATTCGCCAGTTGCGGGATGTCCCGTTTGCCAGCGCCAAAAGCATGGTAGGCCCCGGGATAATAGTCACTGCAAAACATGCGGCAAAATAAAGGCAGATGGTGGAAAGTGTCATTTTTCGGGCCCTTAAGGTTTCAATATATGAGATTGGGATTCCTGGTGATATAATCCCTGGCCCAGATAGCCAGCCTGTATGAGACTTTTTTGCCGTTTTCAACAAGACCCGTTTTGACAAGTATTTTATTTGCCAGCAACCATTCAGCGCGCAGATCTTCTATGGAAAGAGAGATTTCCCGTCTCTCATCATTTACAAACTTACTTAAAATATGTTTGTCATGAGGTTTTAATTCCCGAACAATTTTTACCAGTTTTTTGGAATAGATTTTCTCCATAAACAACCCGAACACCCAGTCAATGAATATGACCAGAGGCTGGAATATCGACAAAGATAAAACAAATCCAAAAAAAACAACCCAAACTGTATGATTGCCCGAAACAAAACCCGCCAGATCACCATCCATTCGCAGCGTTGAAAAAATCCAAAGAACAGTTTGTGTCAACCACAAAAATTGAGCCAATCGAGTTATCATCTTAATCATAAATTCAACAAAACCATAGATTATACATATTAATGTTCGGTGTCCTCTGAACTCGGACACGGCGAACCTCCAATATAGTTTAGGTCATCCAACCAAGCATGAATATTGATGAGAATAAATCCTTTTGGACAATAGCATCCCTCATTTTTAGAGAATTATTTATTAGGTTCACGTTAATTAATACGGGCCACGCTAAAACAACAATCGGTTAACATAACCTACGCCAATATAATAGCTTCATAATTATGGCCACTCACCTTCTATCCATATTCGTTATGATTTTGGAATATAATTAGACGCCCATTCCACCAATTTGTTTTGCCATATGGGTCGCATAGTTGTCAGTCATTCCAGATATGTAATCTGTAGCTTTCAGTAGTGACTTATATAAATCATTCCCTTTTTTTGGAGCGTTAATTCCCATCATAGCAAGAACTCTTGAGCTCTTATAAGAAATTTTTTCCCCAGACAGAACCTGCTCTCTTACTGCAGAACAAAAAGCGTTAAGAAGAATCCCTATTACTGTATAACACCCGATTTCAAGTTCAATTTTTCTTGGTTCATTAAACACTTTTTCTCTGGATAATTTTTTGGCTGCATCAAGCGGAGATTTGATTTGTGCATCACTATCATTTATCAAATCACCCTCAAACTTTCCTTCCATAATTTTTTTATAATTTTTTGTAAAGGATCCAACCACCCCGTCTATTGCCGTACCAATAGCTTTGGCTCGAATAAATGACATTTTTCTTCTATTTGATATTCCAGAATCAATTATATCTCTGTAATGATTATCTTTTTCGCAGAGACCTTCAAGAGTTTCTTTGATTTCATGGTAAGAAAGTATGTTCATTTCATGAGCATCTTCAAGATCAAGAATTCTATAACAAATATCATCTGCTGCCTCTGCAAGATAGGCTAAAGGGTGGCGATAATATAGATGATGATCTTTTTTTATTAGCTTAACCTCTTCTGAAATTTGTTTTAAGTAATCGATTTCTGACTGGAAACAACAAAATTTTTTAATTTTTTTTGTTTCCATTGAAGTCCAAGGGTATTTTAACATCGAAGCTAAAGTGGCATATGTCAGTCTCATGCCTCCATCATCGACGTTATACTCAAGCCTGGTAAGTATCCTGAAACCTTGAGCATTTCCTTCAAAATTTTTAAAATCATCTTGGTGTGCTTCGCTAAGACCTTCCAAAATGCGAGCGTTGTCCGAATGTGAAAACCAAGATTTTATTGCTTCTTCACCGGCATGCCCAAATGGGGGGTTACCAATGTCATGTGACAAGCAAGCAGCCTGCAATATTTGACCAATTTGGGTAGGATGTATATTTTTAGGCAAGTCATCCGCTATTTTTTCAGCACACCTAATCCCTAAGCTTCTGCCAACACTCGCAACCTCTATGCTATGTGTTAATCTTGTGTGAACATGATCATTTTGAGCTAACGGATGAACTTGTGTTTTTTTACCTAATCTTCGAAAAGAGCTTGAAAAAATGATTCTATCACAATCTTTATGGAAACTTGTTCTTCCAGGATCTTTTTCATCAGGCCATTTCTCTGCCCCAAACCTTTTTGAGCAGAGAAGATCATTCCAATTCATTTTATTCATAACCCTCCTTGAATATAGAATTCATCCGACTGATATTATATGATTTATAAATATTAACCAAAATCAGCATACCAAAATCTTCGTTGCTATCGGGTTGTATTTTGCTCCCTCAGCAATTATACCGAATTCTCCACATACTGCAGCAACCACGAATCGTTTTGTTCAGGAGATTGAAATAACAGGACGGATGTTGCGGAAAGCCTGAACCCGTCGTTGAAAACTGCGCCATGATGTCTCCTGTTCATTATCGCACAGGAATCCGGAACAAACAGTTTATCCACGTGGAATGAACGGGCAATTCCTGTCTGCCGGATTCGAATTGTCGCAATTAATGAGCCGGGCTTGGCCCCCCATAGACTGAGCCCGGGCGCACCTTCATTAATCAGGTTAAGTCGTTGATCCATAGCTGATTGACAAGGGGTTGTCCAGTAATTTTTTTTACCTTCTTCAACGTCTTTTCGCGGATGTATTCTTGACTGTTTTTATGGGAAAACACTGCCCGCGATGCTGGCAGCACACTGGATGATGACGGCTTTTTCTAAAAAGGAACGGGCGCTGCCCGCTCCTGCAGGGCATCTTCAGGTTCATCTATCATTGCTGCTTTCACGTCCGTTGCCGGTTTCAATGGCGGCCTGTGCCCGATTTACGGACAGACCCCGATTCCGTCACAATCGAAATCCGCGCAATCGATGGAGGCGTCGCCATCGTTGGATATTCCGTCGGAACACGTAGCCTCTGTATTTTCAGCACCCGGACACGGACCCAGTCCACTGCAATTCCAATCGTCACAATCCGTAAAGCCGTCACCGCCATTGTCCTTACCGTCCGAACACCTTGACACTGTGTTTTCAGCCACGGCACAAGCGCCTTGCCCGGTGCAGTCCGTATCGTTGCAGTTTAGGGGTATCACCTTTCGGAATCGATTCCAGATTGCGGACGATATGGCGGAAAGCGATCAAAGGGCTCCCCTTTTTTGGCTGAAGTCACATCGTTATCCTTGATAAAACAAGAACTTTTTTCCCAAAGTGTCAAGGCTAAAATTGACTCAGGTCAATGACATGCACTTTCACTCCGCGTATCCTTTTTTAAAAAAACTGCAAAGAGGTGCTTATGAATTCAAAGAATGCGTGCAGCCAGTGCCCCGTCGATATTTCGGAAAAAGATATTCTCGAAGCCATGACTGAGATCGGCGACTATCTTGACATCACACCGGCGGATTTCATCCTGATATATAAAACAGCCTATCAGCATGCGGTCCATCGCCTGGCCGGACATGTGAAGGCCGGAGACGTCATGAGCCGCCGGGTCATTTCTGCGTCTGAGGATACTTCGCTGAAAGAGGCGGCCCGGTTGATGGCCGAAAACAACATCACAGGACTTCCGGTGATCGATCACGAGTCCCGGCTGGTGGGAGTCGTTTCCGAAAAGGATTTTTTACGGGAAGCCGGTATGGGCATGGACCTTTCGTTCATGTCGGTCATTGCCCGGTGCATGACGGACAGCGGCTGCAGAGTCTCATCCTTAAACAGCAGAAAAATCAGGGATATCATGACAGCTCCGGCGGTCACCGTATCTGAAAACACGTCCCTTTCAGAAATCGCCGACATCCTGAATGAAAGAAAAATCAACCGGGTTCCGGTCATCGGCATGAATTCAAAGCTTTGCGGTATCGTCACCCGGTCGGATATCGTGTCATCCTGTTGCGCGAAAATCGTTTGAAAGGGTTTTCCCATGCCATACTTCAGCAAAATGAAAGGAATAACAAAAAGCCCGCCCGCCGTGAAACCAGCCGAAATCATCTGGTCATGGATCGGCGCATTTTTCGGGATCATCCCCATGGCTTGTATGGACGACAGACTGTTCAGCCAGGGCGATGTTGTCATGGTCATCGGGTCATTCGGGGCAAGCGCGGTTCTGGTTTACGGAGCGATACGAAGCCCCCTTGCACAACCGAGGAATGTCCTTGGCGGCCATGTCATTTCCGCGCTGATCGGTGTCTCACTTTACAAACTGCTTCCCGGTCACCTGTGGCTTGCCTCGCCCCTGGCGGTTGCGACGTCCATCGCCGCCATGCACGCCACCCGGACGCTTCATCCTCCAGGTGGTGCCACGGCCCTGATCGCCGTCACAGGAAGCCCGAAAATCCATGCCATGGGTTATCTGTACGCGGTGGTGCCTGTGGCCCTGGGCGCGCTGATCATGGTCTTCGTGGCCCTTCTCGTCAACAACCTGTCAAAACACAGGAGGTATCCCGAATTCTGGTGGTGACAAAAAATTTCGATCTTTTTCTGCAATAATTGTAGTTTTCTTTGGATACTTATCAATGAATCGAAGTGATTGCTATAATTCGCATGTTATGTTACTTTTTTACAGCGTTTTTAAATCATGACAACAGCATGCGTATTACACATAAACTCCTGAATATATTTTCAATAAATTCGCAATTATTATAACGACATATTTTACCTGATACGAATAATGTCGGTTTGCACGGTTTCAGAGGAAAGCTCTCTTCATTCCCAATAATCGGGCATCCGCTCGGGTATGGCATATATTACGGCATCATGGTGGTCATGATGCTCTACAATCTTTTTTCTATACATCGGGATTCGGGACCGGGCCTATCTCTATTATGTTTTATTCATTTTTACCTTCACATGGGCCCAAATGTCGCTCAACGGGCTCGCGTATGAATATATCTGGTTCTCTTTTCCGACATGGTGGAACGTCAGTGTCGTATTCAGTATTTTTACCAGTCTGATCTTTATGCCCGCTTTCAGCCGGCAATTTCTCAATCTCAAGGTCAATGCCCCGATCCTTGATAAGATAGCACTTGCAGCCATGGCGGCGGCCGGTACCGGAGCAATCCTCTCGTTGTTTGTCCCCTATGCTCTCGGGGTTCGCCTGGTTGCGGTCCTGGGGGCCTCTGCGCCCCTCATTTTTCTCGTTGCGGGGATCATCTGCTGGAAAAAAGGCGTTCCCGCCGCCCGCTACTACACTATTGCATGGATTCTATATCTTACCGGCATTTTATTAATTTCGTTCCGGAACCTCGGTTTGTTACCCCACATGTTTGTCACCACCTATTCGATTCAAATTGGCTCTGCCGTCGAGGTTATTTTACTTTCCCTCGGCCTCGCTGACAGAATCAATGTGATGCGCAGGGAAAAATTCATGGCCCAAAGGGAGGCGCTTTTATCACAAGCAAAAACGCTTGAGGCACAGGAGAAGCTGGTTATCAACCATAGGGAAATTGATAAATTAAAAGATGAAATGAACCTGAACCTGGAAAACAAAGTCAGGGAACGTACCGAGGAACTCAATTCAGCCATGGAAGAGCTTGTTTTAAAAAACGATCATATCATGGACAGCATCAGGTATTCGAGAATCATCCAGAAAGCCATTCTTCCTGACCCGGAAAGGGTTAAAACCCTTCTGCCCCAGAGTTTTTTCATCTGGCAGCCCAGGGATCTGGTGGGCGGGGACACTTACTACTGTGAACGATTCGACACAGGTATCATTATTGTCATAATCGACTGCACTGGCCACGGCATACCCGGAGCTTTCATGACAATGCTTGCCAGTTCAGGCCTTCAGAGAATTGTAAGCGAAGAAAAAATTCTTGAGCCTGCGACAATCCTCAAACACATGAACCGCATCATCAAAACATCGCTGCGGCAAAAGGATGGCCATTCCAAATCCGACGATGGCCTGGACGCCGCCGTGTGTTTCTTTGAATTTGAATCCAGGGATCTTTTGTTTGCGGGGGCACGTCTTCATCTGTACTACATTGAAGATAATGCACTCCACACGATCAAAGGCGACAGCCAGAGCATCGGCTATGTGTCCTCCGATCTGTTATACAAATTCACCACCCACCGTATCGCAAACGGTCATCGTGAAAAAAAATTCTATCTCTCAACCGACGGTTTTATCGATCAACATGGGCAGAGAAAACTACAAACGTTTCGGCAGCAAACGGTTCAAGCAGATGCTCCTCAACCATCACGCCCTCTCCTTCGACAATCAGAAGGAAACCTTCCTCGCAGAGTTTGAAATCCACAAAGGAGACAACCCCAGCGTGATGAACCTTCCCAAGATCGTTATACCCGGAAAAGACGATGAAGCGGATCAGGGACAATAATAAAAGGCACACAAGAAAGGCACAAAATAAAAAGGCTCTTGAAGTTTCCTTCAAGAGCCTTGATATTGTGGCGTCCCCAAGGGGATTCGAACCCCTGTCGTCGCCGTGAAAGAACGGCAAACATCACCCTTAGATAAATAAATCAGATACTTATTCACACATAAATTTATGTTTTTCGCTTATAAAACATTATAATTTGTGTCCGAATTTGTGTCCAGACATTACCAACTCAACAGCCATCTCCCCCAAGAAAGAAAGACTATATTTTAGACAACTGAAAATGCATCCCGTCGGGCCGCGACCAGGACCCGCCCCAATCAAAACCGGCGTCCGTAAAACATTTTACAAGCTCTTTTGTCATCGCTGGCTTTTTCCCAAAACCATTCCATGCAGCGTTGATATCAATGGCGATGCCCCATGAGTGCAACGACATGGACACAGCTCCGCGTTTCTTGCGGATATTGAAGCAGCCGTCCCATGTTTTCAGCTCACCCACAAGACCACGGTTGATGATGTTTTTAAATGCCTGCTCAAGAGGCTTGACCATATCCTGGTTGCAGTACACCTTTTTAGGAATAACCCCGATCTCAAGTGCCGTGGGAACGTCCCACACAACCATGTTTTTCTGTAGCTCAGGGTCCCCGTATTTTTTTAAACAAGCCGATGATTTGACCATTTTCATTCCTTATATTCGTTTTGAGTTCAGCTACTCATGCCTCGGACACGAACTGAGTGTTGATAGATGTCTATTTTCGTCTGTTGACATGACAATGTTGTCAAAAATTTGCGTTGACTCAACAGTTGGGTTTGAATAACTGTTTGTCCCTGGGACTATTCTGTTCACGATACCCTCTGTTGTTGTTGGTACATTTACTAACCCCACCAGCACCCCGTCGATAAAAACAGAATGGTCCCCGGTCGTGTGATTCCATGCGAACTCGATAAAATATTCTGTGCCCTGCACCAGGGAGAACGGAAGGGTGATCACCACTCCGGCATCAGGCCAACCGTAGATAATCCCCCCACGGATGGCCAGAGTATCCGGCGTGGCCCCGACCTCAATGGATATCCCATACGGGTCAGCACGGGTCCCCTCGATGGTAATTACAGGGGCCTCACCGGATGCCGCCGTGAATGTCACCACGGCATGGTAGATTGCCGGGCCACCGTAGACAATGGAGATAACCACACGTTGAGATGATCTCGCCGGAATGGTGAGCGGCGTTGAGGTGTCCGTTAAAATCCCGGCTGAATCGCCGGTCATGGCGACGGATGATATGGAGTCATTGACATCAGTACCGTTATGCAAGTAGACCGTGGCCCGTTTCTCGATAAGGGCACGACCGGCATCAATATTCCGCGCCTTGAGCGGTGTGAAGAGTTGCGCCTGATAATCCGTGACTCTATCAGCAACCCCGCCCATATAAGGTCCGATCTCGATTATCCCGTTTCCGGTCAGTTCAGCCATATCACAACCTCATCAATACGACCATGTTGCCGTCATACGGGGATACAGGTGCGAAAATGCCGCATGCCTGAACACCCCAATGAACAAACTCAATCGGCTGGGTTGAAATGACCTGCCCGATGGCATATGGGGTCGTTGCCAATGACATATCCCGGTAATACAGATCATCCAGCCACCATGGATCTGTGTTGTCCCATTGGTCGATGTTTATGGTTTTATCCGGGTTATCGTACCACCCGCCAACGCTCGCCAGTTGTCCAGTTAATTCAGCCATATTTATTCCAGTTTGATCAACATGTGACGTTCGGTATCGTGAGACACTGCGAGGTATTCGGAACCATTGATCGTAATCACATCGCCATGATTGTACATGCGAGTGAGGCGGACTCTGTAGACATTTTCAAGACATCCAACAGGTCGGAGATACGCTGTGTCCGTGTGGACCTTAAACATGTAAACCGGGACCAACATCAGCCCCCCATTGTATTGCATGGGTTGCTGATTAGCCACATACGAGTCATTGGTACCCAACCCAACTATTTGTCCTGCGGTCAGTGTCGAGGATGCCGCTGTCCACGCACCGTCAATGTAAAACGTTGAATATGTGCTGATGTCTCGCGCAAAGGGAGAAACTGATGACGACGAGCTTCCAATACCGTTACCATTGCAAATCAACCCCGCACCACCCGTCACTCCTTGCATAGGGCCTAAAAACGATAAACCTCCCCATAGCCATATACTATTGGTGGTATTGTAATACCCAACAAGCAGTGATCTACCAGCACTCACAAATAGGTACGGTTGGCCCGCTTGGAACATGATTCCTACTGATGTTGTTGTTCGAATCCCTCCAGACATGGTGGCATACAGGCGGGTAGCCGTGTCACTGTAACGCACCACCTCAAAGATCGTTCCACTCTTCTCGATAGCTAAAGCCGTTGAAGTTTGGCTATTTATAGTCCAACCGTTCCCCGCCGCGAAAGTGGCCAACTGAGGGATAAGATTGCCGACGGTTGTGAAAGACGTAAACGCTTGATATTTTGCCATCAGTTACACCTCATCGCGCAATACACGCCGTAAGTCGCACGGTGAATATCCTGAAAAACAACATATTCAACACCATCAATTGTCAGAGTATTTTCAGATGCGTTGTTGTATCCAGATATTTGAAACAACCCATCGATTTGCCCATAAATCTCAGGAAAATCTGTATTGAGCACATAAATCGGGAACAGCATGTATGTGTCGTCAGGGCACGTTATGATGTTGCTCTTTTTCGCGTGTATCGGCGACCATGAATTAAGGCTTACAAGTGTGGCCGACGATCCATCCGTGGATATTTTCCCCCATCCTCCACCCGGCAACGATAAATTTCCACTGCCGGTACTCCCATTGTATGCCCAATACGCGGTGACATCCGATGTGGTTGCGTAATTATAGGTATCAGTTGACCCGCAACCCCCAATCAGTAGCGGATACGGATACTGGTTGTTCGTGGCAGGCGGATTTATAAACCCGAGGTGTATATGCTGATAGACCGTGTTCACCTTGGCAACACAGATGATTCGGCGTCCAGTCACAGACAACCAGTAGGGTATTTCGCTGTTCCAGAGATATGTGTAAACATATTTTCCTGACATGGGACCTGCTGCCATGGGCATACTGTTGTATGTTTTCCCTGCAACATATCCCCATGACCCATACAGCTCAAAATTATATCTGTTGCTCGCTGTGACCTCGTATGCACGTATCCCGGCATAAATCTCATCAAGGCCTGATGCCCCAGCACCCCTCATGTAGACCTGAGTGCTGGACTGTTCGAGCACTGTCCACCCGTTGGCTGACGCGAACGTGACGATTTTCGCCAACAGGTCGAGGTAGTTGCTGGCCGTACCATTTTCAAATGCCATCATTGCTCCTTACATCGATTTAGTTAATGTTATGATGGATTGGCCAACAGGGCTTCCTGTGGCCGTCCATTTGAAGCCAACCCGCCCCTTGCTCGACGATACAGTCTCGATAGGGATTGACGTGTTGTTTTCGATGGTAGACCCAGCAATCGATTTTAAACCAGCCAATACCCCTGGCCCACTTATGATATTTTCCCCCTGCATAGGGTAGCTATGAGACACAGGCCAGCTTGTTGCTGGTGACGTATACATTCCATCAACAAGCTGGCCCTCAAAGCCATCCCAAAAAACAATATCCATAAATGTATCTAAAAATGGGTCAATTATACGGTCAAGTTCTTCTTCATTCATGACCAAAAGTTCATCGACTTCAATCTTACCTGAAACAATCCATGCCAATGGCCCACACCGCCTAACAGAGCATTTACCTACGTACCTCCCCATATACTCAACCAATCCCATACCCGTATCAAGCGCAACAGAAAACCAGTCAGATCCACCGCTCAATTGATATTTAAACCAGGTCTCAAAAATTTTGAGATGGTCATTGGTCATTTTTGAACTCACATCGAAAACAACACTTGTCTGTGCAGACCGTCGCCTTACTCTATATGGACCAACATCAATATCAGTTCGAAGAATATTATTTTCTTCATCGTATCCATAAGACTCAATCAAAAACGGGGGCAACATTTCTGGATACTCACTGGCCATTGAACGCTCCATCTGCCGAATGCACGGCGCTTATTTCAACAACACATAATATTTTTATTTTAAATGACCAAAAGTTCAGGGACTTCAATCTTACCTGAAACAATCCAAGATCCCGCCCCACCGCGCCTAACAGAACATTTACCAACATACCGTCCAGTGTACTCAACCAATCCGCTGCCCGTATCAAGCGAAACCGAAAACCAGTCAGCTCCACCGCTTATTTTATACTTAACCCAAGACTCAAAAATTTTAAGCTGGTCATTGGTCATTTTTGAACTCACGGCGAAAATAGTGCCTGCCTGAGTAGATCTGCGCCTTACCCGTGATGGCCCGGCCTCCATATCGGTGCGAATAATATTATTTTCTTCATCGTATCCATAAGACTCAATCAAAAAAGGAGGCAATATTTCTGGATACTCACTGGCCATTGGGAACCCCATCCGCCGAATGCACGGCGCTGTTTTCAACAACACATAGAATTTCTATTTTATGTGTTGCACGCGGGGTTGCAGACAAAACAAGGCAGCGCCTTTCAAAAAGACTACCCGTTCCAAACTGATAATGCGTTCGCTCCCGAGAATAGCCATAATATACATGATTAGGTATAAGGTCAGTCATTACAACGTGATATGAGTCATCACCTTCAGTTATTAGGTACGGTCCATCCTGAGATCCATCAGGCTTTCTGAAACTGATATAGTGATCTCCTGATCCAAATGCTACCGGCTCTGACAGTTCAAGAACCTGGCCGGAAACGCCCCGGATCTCACCGGATGATCCCCATGATGGAAGGGGATGAGAAACAGACACAAGATCACCCCGAAGAATAATCCTGGCATCCATTTCAGTTTGAAACGTCACAAATGTTCGCCTGTGCATATTACATGCAGCGTCATAAAGCCCTTCACGCCGGGCTTGATCAGCTTGAGCAATGCCCCATTTTTTGATGGACGCAGGAGAATCAGACGATGATCCAGGGAGTGTGCATACCACACTTTTCCACACCCATGAGTCTTCATCGAAGTATTCAACCTCAATATCATCAGGCGTGTCAGGATCGAACATGAGATAATCGATAGAAAAGGAACCACGGACGATGTTACGAACCCCAAAAACGCCTTTAATGACGGTCTGTTCCTGATCCCTGCTAAACGTTATCGAGCCTCCAACCATGTGGGGTTGTGCCCGACCTGTCCGGAGAATTGTTTTAATGGAATCCCAGAATGTTGCCTTTGTATCAAAAATACCGTCACAAAGATCACCACGATTCGTCCAGAGTGCATCGAGCGCAAGAAGTTGATCAAGATCGATTGAGGAATCATTCAGACCGATGGAATATATTGCATTTCGACACGCATCAGCCGCCGCCCATGCGATAGAACGTGTGGCCGTTGGCGCACTCCAAACAGTCCCGTTCCATATGGGGAGTCTCCTTGTTGAAAGTACACTTATTCTACTTAAAAAATCATTATTAAATCCGGCAGATGCCTTTGCTTTTAAAGCCACAGACGTAACGTCATTATACACCAGTCTATGCTCCATAAAAACACGTAGACCAGCCCATATGCAATCATCGCACAAATTACCATTTGGAGGAACGGCACTCCTTGAAACGCTTACTTGATATGATACATTTGTATTTGTTCCATCTTGAATATAAATTGGTAACGTTATCGTTCTTCGAACTGGAGTTCTACCAGCACCTGTTATTACAAAATCACCTCCATACGAATGTGGTACATCGTCAATAAAAAGTCCTGTTGTTGGATTTACCAATTTAACATATATATTAACAGTGACTTCAGCGGATTGCAAATCGCCCGTGTCTGGATTAACGCTGTATAAACCATTTGGAAATACAATATCAAACGAGTATGTTTGTCCGTAATTCACCGAACCCAAACTCGGGTATCCAGCATAATAAATAATATCTCTAGAACCCAGTGTTAAAACATTGTTGTTTGAGCTTTGATAATTATCACAGTTGACACCCCAACAATATTCCAAATCAGGCAATGGCTCTACCACTTTAATAAAAAATCCCCACATCTCATTATAAAAATACACATCAACTTGCTCAACTGTGTAATTATCGTATATATTCATAGGATTAATGTCGCCACCAGACACCTTGAACGTATCCCCCGCTGATATTATACAGCCACCATCACCATCTCTCAGGTCCCATCCATTATTGGACACTCCAGAAGGGACAAAAAGCGTAAAGACACCATTCACCATACGAGGCTCATTTACATTGCTTAAATTCGTAGAATCGTAAATAAAATAGCACTTTCCAGGTTCCGTTTCTGCCCCAGCTACTTCTCTTGCAATCTCTTGTCCCGTTATATATGGAGATGTATACACATTATCATGATACGGGCATGCTTCGCCGGGGTTTACTACTTCAAACTCGATGCCTGGAATCTGGTTTATTGACAAATCATCAAATAATATATCCTCTATTTCGTAATACCCTTGGCCTATACATAATAAAATGTAAACAAATTGGTCATTATCAATATATTCAGACCACGGTTGAGATATTAAAGGTGGAGTTGTTTTTAATCGTCCATATTGGACAGGTATAACCTGGCCAAAACGTGGCGCATTTGTAGGCGATGACAAAGAATAAACGGAGGTGCTATTTGCATATGAAATCTGACGTTGCGCAGAATCAGGATTTTTAATCGGCATAACAGCGTTCATGATGGCAGAACCTGCCATCATAACCCCGGCGCTGATTAGTGACCCACCAAATCCGCCCCCCCACGCGGCAATAGAAGGCACAAGCTGAGGGGCGTACAAACTCAGTGCAATCAAACCTATCATAGCGACTATACGAACCGGGCTTGACCCACCATCACCACCCTGGGGAAGATGGATAAAAACAACCACATCATGTTCAAGAATCACAAGCCCAGGCCATTCAGAACGAAACGCAGGCCTGCCATTAAATGAACAGACAACAGGGCCGCGACTGTCAAGGCCAGTCGTACCCACATAATCAGCCACAGAAATACCATCAGCCACCTGCCGTTTATGCCCAGCCGATACAGGATAATATGTATGAACAACACTGGCCATCAATCCACCCGCCGCCTGTAATACTCGATTCGTTCCCAACCCATGGCCATCAATGCAAACGGCCTGTCAAATTGAACCCCGTTTTTCTGTGATGAATGAAGAACACCGCCACCATCGACATTAACCCAGACACCGATATGATCCGCCTCAGCCTGCCTGTAAAGTTTCACAAGACAGCCATCTTCAGGGCTGTCAATCATGATCCATTCCAACCAGGCATCATGGCCTTTCATGGCTCGGATGACCGAGATCAAACGTTCTGAATCAACGGATATTTCAGGGATTTTGATTCCGTATTTTTTCTTCTGGATTTCACGGGCAAGCCCAAGACAATCAAATCGATCAGGCCCGGCACACCCCAGCCCCCATTCTTTTCCTATGTACTCATTAATCCAATGCATCACGACCTCACCAATCCAGGAAAACGCTGGGCAGTAAACAGAGGCCGTGGGAATGCCCTGTTGATGTAATCGCCGAATGTTGCCGCCCCTGTCACAGACGTATCCGTACACGTCACACGACGAAGCGTCAGGCCGTTCAACACATAATGAGGCCCATGGACTTCAGCGTCCGTATTAAGATACTCTCTGTATGTGATTTCAATGGGCGCACGCTGGACCATGGCCGAATCAACATGGCCACTGATTTCCCTGCTCACGTTATCAATTTTAATTTGTATCTCAGGAAGCTTGTCAGAGCTTTCAGGGGTAAGTGCCTCAAAAGCGCAGGCCAAGTAAGTTACCGTTTCATTTTCATCAGAAGGCGCTCCATCCTCAATCAGCCCCACAAGATCAACTTTATCGCAAACCACGCGAACCGGGTCTGTCCATGATGGATGACGGAGTTCAAGCGTTGCCAATATGATCACATTGACAGGGGCTGAGGCATACGCCTCTTTGATGGCATCTGACCAGGCATCTTCCATAATTACCTCATTGATCCATACGCACGGTTCAAGCCGTATTGAGATTCAAGAGCCCCAGAAAGAGCCGAACGCCCGGACCCGATTCCGCTGGCCATGGCTCCGTCGATCTGCTCGATGATCACAGACAGATCAAGGCCACCGCTTTCGTTGGCTGTCATGGATTCCACGCGCCCGGTTGCACCCGTGGCCTGATTATTTATGGTCACATTGATAATCGGCTTTGACCCACCGTTCGACCGAACCCCAAGATCACCGGATGATGTTCTGACCAGAGGCATGACCGCCTCTGCCCCTGCCTCACCCATGACACCAAAAGAGCCGCCCTGACCAAACCTGAAAACTGTAGGTTTTTGATAGATTTTATTTGAAAAAACTCCGCCCTTTGCAAAGGCTTTAATTCCGGAGTCGAAGATATTGCCTTTGGCGTTGTATGTGGCAAATGTCGATGTCATGGACCCGTCAGGCGACGTATAAGAACCGGTTCCTGTTCCGGCCCATCCTGAAAACACGGATACAAGTCCGGCTGCAAGCGGGGCCGTGATAGCCTGCCGAACCGCGATTCGTGCCATATCCGC
Source organism: Desulforapulum autotrophicum (assembly GCA_020723285.1). Classification (GTDB taxonomy): domain Bacteria; phylum Desulfobacterota; class Desulfobacteria; order Desulfobacterales; family Desulfolunaceae; genus DYJE01. The sequence continues at coordinate 432,469 of DYJE01000001.1, forward strand.
GATAATTCCGTTTGCCAAATCCGTAAATGACAGTTTGCCCGTTTTTACAAAAGAAACAAGGGCATCCTCCATGCCTGAAAATGCATTACCCACAGCATTTTCAACACCTGACGCCATGTCATAAGCTGAATCCCTGTAGTCTATAAGACTACGGATCATACCATCCCTCCAATACGTGGATGCATCAAGGGTCTGTCTGTAATGCTCACGGATTTTCTCAAGTTCTTCATTGCGAATAGCGTCTGCCGAAACCATGTAGTATGCATTGATCATCGCTTCGTCTTGTTTTGTCTTTCTGAACCCCTCAACTTCCTTATTCAGCTGATCCATTGCATAATCATACGTGCTCATGGTGGCCTTGTTGTAGGTATCTACAAACTGCTCGGTGGCCCGTTTTTTTTCTTCCAATTCCTCTTCAAGTCTTTTTTTCTGTTCATCTTTTTCGGCATCCAGTATTTTTTTCTTTTCTTCAGTGGCCCATTTATCGACTCGAACCTTGTTAACACCCAGTTCTTTATAATGCTTTGCCTCTTCATCAACCATGTGAAGGGCGAAGTTTGTCGTAGACATAAATGTTTTATTGTAGGCTTTGTTGAACTCTGCAAGCGCTGCTTTTCTCCGCTTGAGTTCATCTTCAAGCCCAGGGCTCAAAGTTCCTTTTTTGTCGTCATTCTTGGGCTTATCATCGCCATTCGTATTTTTATCCGGATTGCTTTTATCAGGTTTTTTAGGAGCGTAAAGCTCGCTGATCTGCTGATTGATACTTTTCAACTGGATCAGTTTTGTTTTTAACTGTCTTTCAAGATCAGGAAGATAATCCGGCTCAAAAACATTAAACATATTTTTTGTCAAACTGCCAACATCGAGCTGATCCCGTAAACCTGATATTGCAATTTCAATACTTTTCTTTTTTGTTTCAAGGGCTGTAAGATCAAAGCTTTCAATATAGCGTCTCAAATCTTCACGATTTGCCGTTGCGAGTTGGTCAAAAGTCATTGCGCCACCTGCAACCATGCCAATTCCAGCACCGAGATCAGACATCCAACCAGGAATCCACCCAACTTTATCAGCAGTCCACGCCGCTGCCACTCCCATACCTTTTATGGCAACACCAACGCCTTCAAAAAAAGAAATTACATCTTTCTTGTTAGCCGAAGTCCAATCTCCAATTTCACTGAGATTTTTCGAAAAATCATCAAGAACATCAGCAGCAACTTCCATAAAACCGGACTGGGCGATTTTATTAGACATATCAACCCAGGCCGTTGCCATCCGGTTCGATGCAGCCAAGGCCGAATCACCCGCTGATTTTGCAGCATTGCCGTATTTATCCTGAAGAGCCCTGGCCATTCGCGGCAACAGGTCTTCAGCAAGCAGCTCACCGTTAACGAGCATCTTATCAAGCTGCGCTGTTGAAACCCCCATGGCGTCAGCAGCAATTTTGAAAGCACCAGGCAACCGTTCACCAAGTTGCCCCCTCAATTCCTCAGCACTGACTTTTCCCTTACTCATCATCTGAGTAACAGCATCAAGCATCCCACCGATATCAGCCTGAGACTTGCCAAGAGCAACACCAGCCGATGTGATAGCAAGGAAAATATCCCTTGTTTTCTGCCCCTGCATCAATGTGTCCTGGGATGCAGCAAAAATACCGGCATACGCATCAGCCGTATCGTAAAACTCAGTTCCAAGCATCTTTGTAACACTTCGGACATAATCAAGTTCATCGGCGGCAAGCTTCGGTTTTCCGGCTATTGCCGTGAATGCACGGCCAAGACCTTCAACCCGCACCCCAGCATCAAAAATATTTTTGGCAAAAGCTCCAACACCGATTCCAGAAAGGACGCCCTGAACTGAAAATGCCGCCGATCTCAATTTTGAAACATTCGCTCCTAAAGATGCGAATGCTTTTCCTGTGATATCCTTGGCAGTAAGTACAATTTCAAGAGCGACTTTATCGGACATGGCTAAATCCTTTTCCCCATCATTTTAAGACGGAAATTCCGTGCGATATTCTGCCTTATGGCCTCTTTTTCTTTTTCGTAGAAAGGATCAACAATCGGACGTTCAGGGATATCGAATTTTGTGGTTGTCTTTCGAATAAAAAAGTATTTACGAAGACTTGATCGTTTGCCAAGAGACATTCCAAGCATCGTAAGCGCTTTACGTTTTTTTTCAGTAACAGGCGTTTCAAACCCCCTCTGATATCGGGTCATCAATCGTTTCAGGCCTGAATTTGTCTTTGATGTCCATCCAATATGAGCGACATTTTTCAATCGGTCAAAATCATACCGGACAGAATTAACCACGCCACGAAAGGGAAGGTTTGATCTGAATCTGCCTTTTTTAAGTCTTGCAATGGCCGTGAGCTTTTTTAAATCAGATCCACCAGGTTGCGCTGACCTGATACCACGCTTTAGGCCCTGAGAAAGGCGAAAAGATTCAATTTTTATGACAGATGATAGCGCCTTTTCTTTTTTTGTCGCGGATTCATCAACCGCTTTTTTTACGGTATCGTATCCATTGGCTGCAACATTCAGAAGTCCGTCACTCATCGCTATCCATCCCGATTCTTTTAACCATCGACTCAAGCACCTTGATCTTTGACATCAGGCAAACGTCAAGATCAATCCCCATCCTTACAGCCTCTTGATGGACGGCCACATAATCCAGACCAATCAACCCACCAAACCCTGATCGCCATTGGGTTTTTACTTCAACCCACAAATCAAAGGCGTCACGGTTTATCTCCATCAGCTCCGGCGGCTTACCCCATTCGCATTCAGAACATTCACGACCACGTTTCGGGCAATCACGACAATATTCAATCCGATCACTGTCCGCATGCCATGAAACGTGGTCTATGAGTTTTTTTCCTCATCCGGCGCTCCAAATGTCTCTTTAAGGCATGCCGACCAAACCGCGATAGAGCAACTGTTCTGCATATCTTCAAGCGCGGCCATATCCTCTTCACTGATTACAAGCTTAAACACCAAATCCATGGTTTCTTCAGCCGTATCAGGGTCAAGATAAATAAAATTTACCTTTTTCGCCCTAAACTCACGGACTTCCGAACGTTTCAACCCTCTGACACTTATTTTCCGACCGTCGACTTCAACAATCCGCATAAAACCCCTTTCAATCTGTTATCCGCTATCAGGCATGCTCATCCGCATTGGTAAGCACAACCTGCATGGATGTTGCCTGTGACGCATTTTCATAATAGGCCACAAAAGGCAGGGTAACCTGAACACCTTTCGGGCCTTCAATCGCCGGCATATCTTCCTGATACTGCAACTCAGGCACCGTAAACGCCAGAACAGCCGCACCGTTTGTGAATGTGGCCACAATGGAACTTTCCGTTGAGCTCTGAGCTTTGAGAATCAGGGCTGTGTCCTCGAACAGGGCCTTCAAACTTCCGTTCACGGTATAAAGCCCGTCCAGTATATTGTAGAGTTTTCCGGCACCGCCGATGCAGTAATTTTCAGTGTCCAGATTGAAATTCACATCAATACCAAAGGACATGGCGTTTTCAATCGCTGAACCACCTTCTGTTAGTGCAAGATGACTGTTTTTCATACGGTTCATGGATACAGCTGTTGGAGTTGCATCAAATGGCGCTGTTTCAATGCTGTAATCAGCACCCACAACACCCAGAGTTGCAACCAGCTCACCATCACCACCCATATCAATTTTCATGGTAGATATCTTACAGCCACGGTAGCGCATATACCGTGCTGATCCCAAATCCGTGAACTGAAGCTCAAGTGTAAACGAAGGCCGCACACCCCCGAGACCATACGTGTGAACATACGGGCCTGTTCCGGTTGTTATCGGGCTACCCATAGCCAGCCTGAGCCAGTACCAGAACGCCACGCTGTCAACCGGAACAACGATATCACCCGATGCGATCAGATTTCCGTCAAATGGCGCAGCGGGATTCAGGTTCCCACGAATCGTTCCAGCCGTGTTTTTTGGCCTTGATGCCTTAACCGTGCATGAGTTTACGGGCATCAAAAACCCGTCGGCAGGCGCTGTCTTGAATACGCCTTCAAAGCCGATAACAACCTGTGATTTAACTCCTGTGGCCTGGGCCATGGAATCCTCCTTTTAATACGGGCGTTGCCCGATGGTTCTTGGTTCATGAACAATGAATCTCATTCCGCACTGCAATAACGGCCAAGACTCAACAGGACTGTTATCAAGTTCAAGCTCATCCACGGTTGCATTGTTCGGCAAGACACCCAGAAACGCATCAAGAACCAGTCCGTTGAACGTCTCCAATCTGTCAAGCCCTGCATTTTCGAAAACAAGCTGGCTTGAGTGCTTTACAATGTCCCTGTCATACAGATTACAGATGATGATAAATCTGTATTCAACAGGGTTTTTATCCGGGCCGGTTAACCGGCCTTCCGTCATGATTTCAACATAGGGGCAGTCGCGTTCACCGGGCGGCTTATCCTCATCCACACCGACAAACACCTTCATCAATCGCCCATAGGTTTGATAACTCCAGATCTGGATATCCGAATCCGTATCCACCAGAGCAGCAACAAGCGCGTTTTTAAAAGCCGTGACATCCATCAACGGTTCCCCCTGTACCGGGATCTCTCATCATACACGATAGGTATTTTCCACCAGACCCCATCATGATTGATCCGTGTATCCCCGCCATTGTGGACATCAAACTGCTGTGATCCGATGGTGATGGTGTCCCCGCTCTCAGGTGCAGATATGGCCGTCTTAAGGATCTCAACCGTCCATGTAACAGCGTTCATGCTCCCGATCTTTTCATCACGGTTCACAAGGGCATCAAGTTCAACAGCAATGCCGTCAACGGGCGTGTATGTCACACGCTCCCCAAAAGCATTGAGCAATCCCTGTGCATCCCGTGCGGCGATTTCCTCAAGACCCATGGTTACACCTTTTTCTTTCGAAGTTTCCTGATCGACTCCATAGCCTTTGGGGCATCGTGGATAATCCTTACAACCAGGCTCACAAAAACAAGAATAACGGTCACTTTTTGCACCGCGCCACACGCCCAGTCGAACATTGTTGCAAGATATCCGAACATAACAGTCCCATAAGTTTTAAGAGAGTCGAACAGGTTCATAACAGATTCCCTTCTCATGGCGTTCACCCTTCAGGGCATCAGGCTGTGATATTATCGAACAGAAAAAAACAAGACGCGGCAATGTTACTCACAACAGTTCCGCTTGAGTTGAAAGACTGAATCAACCGCTCATCAACCGAATGACGAACACGGTAAACATCAGACCTGATTTGTTCTTCGCGGTAAACCTCAACAATGGGGTTGTCGCTTGAATCTTCGTCCCAGATAAACGTTCTGCCCACACAGGGTTCGGTCGGGTCCAGAGTTGTAGCAACCCTTGCAAGAGCAGCGTATTCACTGTTCCAGATATCCGTGATGGATTTGCTCCGCCCCTTGTTCGCGCTGTCATAAACAGCATTGCCAACAAACACACGGGGCACGTCAAAAATTGCGGCAAGCTGTTCAGACGTCATTTTGTTGATGTCGATGCCAGGGAAGGTGTATTTCAGACGATTCACAATCTGATCACAGTTTTTGAGATCCTGAAACGTGGACCATGCAATAATCAGAGCGTTCGGAAGCATGCCGCACTGCGCCCTGAATGCTGACACACCGTCTTTCACATCCGTGATGGGCGTTGCGTTCACTGCATCATCCCATTCGTTGGTCACAGCATGGGCGGTGAAATTGGTTTCATTGAAAAGCTTGTTCGCAATCCGGTATTCCTGAGCCCTTGAAATAATACCAAGACCACGGCGCGTCACAATTGAGTCAACAATACCGGGATTTCTGCGCTCAAAGATCTTTCGTTCATCATCGTCAATGGGCTCTTCATGGCCCTGCTCAGCGCAGTTGTAAAGACCTTCTTCGTATTCCCAGCCTGACCGGTTGTAAGCGCCACCGGACGAACGTTTGGTATCAGGCATTTTCAGAAGAGCCTCAGCAGGTATAACCTTATAAGCTCCCTGCTTGTCCGCAACGGGGAATACGGGCATGATTTGAGTGCCAATCATACCCATTCCTTCCTGTTCAAGATATTCCATAACAGAAACCCCAAGATCGGGTCTGTAAACGGGCGTTCCGTTCGCTGGTCTCATAATAATCTCCTGTTAAAAAAAAGTGTTAATACCGAAGCTGCCAAAAATTAAGGCACTACGATACAGTCGTTGTACTGGTATAGTCGTAAGGAAGAACCTCAATGATAGAGCCGTCAGCACTTGCCGCTTCCAGAGCGATACCGATTTTCAGATACGTCGCAGCCGCAGCCGGAAGCGCCTGGACCTTTCCTGATGCCGCAGCATAAACAACAGCGCCACTTGTAATGGCACCCGCCGCCGTCATTTCAATGGTTCCGCCCGTGTTGATCAATTCAACGGACACCACATCAGCCGCAGAACCATCCCGTAACGAGACACCAATGGGATCATCCGTCGCCGTTGCCGTATTCAGAACAACCGTTCCAGACGCCAGTTTCACAAGTCTGTTTGCGTAAACTCCGCCGATTCCGACGGTGAACGCCTTTGGACCTTTATTGGATTGCATGGCTTTCTCCTTTTTTCCCTGTTATTATCCGGACCTTTCAAAGAAAGGCCCATGATGCTTGTTTTCAAAAAAATGGAACTATGCTTTTTTCTGCTTTCCCTTGAGCCATTTTTCATGAGCATCCGGGTATTTTTTAGCCATAGCCGCCATGGCCTCACCCTTGGCACAGTTCTTTTTATCCATGTGGTCTTCAACAAGAGCGTCAAAATCAAGACCCTCTGTTTCAACCCGATGCCCATCACCGCCCGCCGGTTTGTGAGTTGATGTTTTAAGCGCGTCAAGAATGGCTTTCCTGCTTTCAGCATCCTGATCATTTGAATCAGCCAAAGGTGTCACACCGCCAACAACTTCAACCATAAGGGACGCCTGTTCAGCGGTGATTCCTGAGCTGACAAGTTTTTCAACTCGATCACCAACGTCTTTACCCGCGACAACGCACACCACGCCCATTGCGGAAGCGACGGCAGCCTTGACAGCTGCTTCCGTTTTAAGTTTTTCCGCAGCGGCCCCTTCGGCCATGACCTGATTGTGAATATCAGGGTGATTGGCTTTCAATGTTGCCAGATCCATGAGTGTATCCTCCTCATTTTTGATGTATTCGATAAACGTATTAATGTCTGATTCGATCCGATCGATCAGACCGGCCTCAACTGCCGGGCCTGCCAGCAGAACTTTTGCTTCAAGATCCGTTATTTTTTTAGAGTCAATCCCCCTGTTTCCAGCAACATCAGCAACGAAAATGGCGTATGTCTGATCAAGGCTGCTCTGAACATAATCCAAAGCCTCTTTTGAAAGGGGTTCATCACTGTTCGGTATGGCTTTGTATTTACCAGCCGTGATGTGGGTATATTTAATCCCCATATTTTTATCGTATTCAGACCAGTCAGAATGGAGAGTCCGAACCCCGATGCTACCGATCTGAGCTGTTTCAGGAGCCGCAATCACCTTTCCGACCGATCCAAGCCAGTACGCAGCAGACATCATGGAGCCATCCACATACGTGTAAATGGGCTTTTTTTCTGATGCCGCTCTTAAAAAATCAGCGCATTCCTTGCAGCCATCCACGGTCCCGCCAGGGGAATCAACGTTGAACAAAATGGTTTTTACGTTTGGCATAAGAAGGGCTTTTTCAACCTTTTCCCGGATGCCCAAATACCCTGAAAACTCACGGCCTGAATAATAACTCATCCAGCCATGGTCTTTTGCTATGGCCCCGGTCATGGGAATAATGGCGATACCATCCACCACACGGATATCGATGTTTTTTGGGTCACGGCTATCCACGGAAAAAGGAGCAAGGGCGGACTGAGCCGCTGAAACAACATGGGCCGCAATCATGTCAAGGGCATCACCCGTAATGGCCCATATCTGAGTGAGGCATGAAATCAATGGATTAATCGTCACTTGTTTTTTTGTCATCGCCTTCTTTTTCCTCTTTTTCCGAATTGATCACGATGGATGTCTGGGCAACCATGGCCCCTTTTTCACGTTCCATCTCAATTTCAATGCCCCGTTGTTCGATATTGCTTTCCCAGTCACCACCCAGTTCAGCGGCAATCTGTGCCAGAGTCATCATGTTATGCTCTTTGGCCATGATATAGGCGTCCATCTCTTTTTTAGGATCAACACTGCCCTTCTTGGGTGGTATCCACATGGCTCTGGTGTAAAGATGACGGGCTTCATAAAAATCAGGTGACCCCTTGGGCAGAACGATCATGCCACGAAGCCAGGCTTCTTCCATCACCATGTCCCAGCAGGGTTGACACAGAGTATCCACCAGCCATTTCTGATAAAATGCATAAACACGCCAGGCCTCAAGCAGCGCAGCCCGAGCGGATGAGTAATTGGTTTTTGAAAAGTCTTTTGCGATCACTTCATAGGGCTGACCAGCCGCCGCCCCAATGGCACGAAGAAGCCGTTCGACAAACGTGTCAAAAGCATTGCCCGGACGATCCGTTTTCAAAACATGGGGACGCTGATTCAAATTTCCGTAAAGAATCTGGCCCGGCTCCACTTCCTGATAGCGTGAATCGGAAGAAGATGTCACGGACGTGCCGTCAAGGTTTGATCCAAGACCCATAGCCGTTCCACCCGGATCGCTGGTTTCAATAAAAAGTGGAAATGAGCTGGTGATAATGGCCCCGATCAATTCAAAATCGAGATAATCGGCCAGATCACGAATCAGCTTCATGGCTGGACTCAATATGGGAATACCACGGCCCTGCTCATCTTCTTTCTGGATAAATCCATGAAGCATGCCGGGCCTGTGTGAGTTTTGTGCAGGAATTATGGTGAATTTGTCCGAGTTCAGGGACATTCTGGAATACATTTCGCGGGTATTGGCCACGCAATACCCCACGGGTTCACCATATTCACCAAGAACAATGCCGTCACGGATTTTTGAATCCGTGCGTTTATCTGATGGCGTGAATATGCGAGAAGGGTCAATCCCCTGGAGCGCAAACGAAAACGGAACAAGGGGCCTGTCCACCATCACGGGTTGCCTGAAAAACTCACCCTTCATCAGCATGGAATAGGCTGCGATATACTGGATCTGCCAGAATTTTAAACGGCCACGGATATCGGCATGTTTTGACCACAAGGTCCATGCCGCCTCAGCCTGATCCTGAAAATAACGGCTTTGTTCACGATTCCAGCCCAGCAGTTTGGCATATGGGTTTGCCTGGGGCGTGAGTCCGGTCCCGGAAATATTAATGCCCATGCTGTCAATGGTACTTGCAGCATGGGCATCGTTTGCAACCACATCCATGGAACGTTCAACAACGGTTTCGCGCTCCGAACGTTCGGACGATCTATTCAGACGATTGACAAGCCACTTGGACATTTGCCCGGATCGTGACCCTGATTTTTTTGAAACACCATAAACATCAGAATTGACCACTGGCTTTGGTGACCGTCTCAAATCCAAATTCTTGATTGCGTCAACAGCCATCAGCGCCTCACCATTCCAACATTTACATAAAGTTTTCCGGTTCCGCTGGACAATGCCTGTTTTTCTTCTTCAAGCCATTCCAACGTTTTTCTGATCTCAGGCAGATCTTCACGCTTTAGCGTTTTTCCACCTGCCGTATATTCTTTGCTCATCGACAAGGCCATAAGGGCCTCTTTGTATGCCGCCATCTGAGCGTCTATTTCTGCGATGGTGAAAATAGCCATGTCATTGTCCCGGTCTTATTTTTTGATTTTCGTCCTTGACGTTTTACGGGATGATTATCCATGGTCTTTTTCAAAAAGTCATTCGCGTGGTGCGCGTCATTCGCGTGGTTCACAACTATTTTATAAAATACTGATTTAATTCATGATAAAAATTCGTATTTTTTCATTATTTTGATTGATTGTTGCTTATACTGTGATTGTAAACAAAAATAATCCTTGTTTGTAGCTACAAAAAGAGCTATATTTACCCATGCAATTTGAATGGGACGATCAAAAGCTTGAAAAAAACATCGAAAACCACGGACCGGATAAAGAGCACCCGTTCGGCCATAATAAACGAATGTTCAAGATCAATTTGAATTTTAATAATGACTATTTTGTCGGTTTGTTTTTAACGATCAAAGACCATAAAAAATTCTGCCAGCTAAAAAACGAATCAGGAAAGCTTACACTTAAAGTCAGCAGCACCGACCCAGATGCCAACCTGATGGATTTTAATTTTTTTGCTATTCATAAACAAACAGGCGCTGGGATATACCAGCACTATCACCAGTCTTGCAGTCTGAATCAATTTTGCATTTTTCTTCAAAACCGTTTTCGTGATTATAAGGATATGTGCATAAAATCAGATTATTTAAAACTCGCTGATCCAACCAATGAAAAAGAACAGAAAAAAGTACGTGCCAAATATTCGAACGATAAATTCAATCACAGCATGATATTAAGGGAAGAAGATTTTATTGAAATTCTTAATGAATTCGAAAAAATAAACTCATTTGAATTTAATTATTCTATCCTGCATTCCGAAGAACAGAATTTTTCTATGCTCAAAGACATGATCCAAACCGAGAAGATCAAGGTTTTATTTAAAAGAGATACACATGTTTCTATCCTTGCATCTGCTATCAGTGGCATAAAAAACAAACTTTCAATTAAAAAGGGAACTGTAAGCGGGAAGGATAGTGAAGGCAAGACAAGGGTTATCGATCTTATTGACAACCCAAACAATTTTGGTGAATATGAATTTGATGAAGTTGCTTCGGAGCTTGATTCACTCGATGTCAATAAATTTGAATCGAGTTGGCTTGTTACTGAAATACTAAAGATATGCAAAGCGAACGAATATTTTCTTAAACATATTAAATGAAAAAAAATCTTATTATATCCTTATCGATTGCATCTGTTATGCTCGCATGCCTCTATGCCATAACTGTTATGGATATAATATCGAATGTAAAAATAGTTGATTTTTATTCCGCGAATATAAGATCAAGCCTTTTTTCTAGCTTTCTCACTCTGAGCGGCTTTTTGTTTTCGCTGAAAACATTCATTATCGTAAAAATGAAAGAAGGCGTCTATGATAATGAAATATATAAAGATCGGGTCAAAGACTTCCGGAAGATAAACCCTTCAATATCGCATTATGGCCCACTTAAACGTCTGGGCCATCTTCTATTCTTTACCATTTTATCTTCTCTTGTAACTTCTGTATTTCAACTGACCATCGGTTTAACAAAATGCTGGCCGCTAATCTATCTTTGCATCGGTTCCGCAATTTTTTCGATAACCATGTTCGTTATTTCACTGTTCTATATCAAAAAAAATCTTGATGATTGGTTTGAGTTCCTGGAAGAAAACTCACGCAAACTCAAAAATGACATGGAATGACGAGATGGAAATCACCACCCTCTCTTATAATAAGGTAGCACCTAAAGCCACGTCAAAACAGTTTTGATTTTTATCTGAAAAATCTGTAAAAGTTAACCAATGTTAAGATAACGAAAACCCAGATATAACACTTTCAGTCAGTTAGGTTTATCACCCCGTGTCATCATCAGATCCCATTCGTCTGAAATAACATCCCATTCATCCGAAACAACATCTACGAATTGTTTTTTTATATAAATTCTACCGTTTCCATACGGTTTACCACCATATCCAGGCCCAGAAAGTTCAAGATAGTCAGGTTTCCCAGGGCATTCAAACGCATCACAAACTGGCATAACACAACCCTCTTGCACCTGGTAAAATGTTCGATCCTGGAAAAACACAGCGCCTTGTTTTATTGTGACTTTCATCACGCCACCTCATTCTGATCGTTCATAATTTTCACAAGATCAGACTCATAAACCCGTATGCCTTTTTCAATTCCAAATTTAAAACTATTGAGCTTGTTATCATTGATCATGTTGTACACATGACGGGTTGAACATCCCAACCGATCAGCAACCTGCTTGACCGTGAGCACAGGATTTTCAGCATCTTTCTTGTTTTTCAGATTCCGCGCATAAACGGATGAATGGGCCATGTTGTTTTCTCCTATGCCCTGAACCAGCTTGGGCGTGATCGTTTATCCGCAGGTTCATGATTTTCAACATGATTTGCGGGTTTTTGTTTAACGGGATCATGAACCCGTTGTTCTTCTTTTGCCGTGTTTTTTGCAAGAAATGAAAGTGCCGGTGTCCATTCGCTGTCAGCGCATGCGGCGGCGTATACTTCGCAATCAAGCAGATGGTTGTCTCTGCTTGTCTGTTTCCACTCAACCTTGCCTTTACGGTCCCTTCGCAGTTCTTCGGCCAAAATCTGTTTGGCGTAGTCTATGCCCGTGTCCGCATGCAAAGAAAAATACTGGGATTCGTTTTCCTTCCGGGACATCCTCCAGTGAACCAGCCCCTTGAACTGATGGGTATCTAAGATTCGAAGTTCCAGACCGCCTGGAATCGGGCGGTTATTCCGTGGGTAACGGTCCTGAACGCTTCTCCGAATACGGTTGAGCATCGGCCTCGATGACCCCTTGATTCCGAAGATTTTACCACGGGAATATTCCCTGAGAAACTGATACGACTCTTCGGTCCGTGACCAGTCGTCATCATCCACCAGACCGCCGCCAGTATCCAGCGCCGCCCTCCATATACCCATTTTCCGGTCTGAGTTTTCAACCGGATACTGGGTTTCGAAACAGAGCGCCACCACATCGTCCCAAGATGACAGGGTGCCGTACTGAACCAGATGACTCCGGAGATCCTTGTCCCAGGCCCGAACCACAAACCAGAAACCGTGCTTCTGCATGTCGATTCCGGCGGTGAGGGCCACGGCCCATGACGGAACCACGCCCACCGGAGTTTGGACCCGATGTTTCAGGACGGCGGTTTCGTCCTTAAGCTCGATGGTTTCCTTCCACGGCTCTGCCTGGTGCTGGGTTACGAAGGCTTGCAGCTTTTGAGGGTCTTGAAGCCCTTTAAGGAATGCCCCAGCCACGTCGGATAGGCTTATGAACGTCGAATACCACGACGGAAGATGGAATCCGACTGACGCCGGGCGCTCGATGGTCTGACGTTCGGGTGTGACAATCCCGTCCCCAACAGCCATCTTGACCCACGGCCAGTCTGATTCAACCCACCGGCCATCGCGCACGGCATCGTTTCTGTAGGCGTCGTTCCAGTCCATGCCGCACTTGGTGCATGAATACCGGCCCAGTTTTTTACGCTGGATCACACGATGGTCTTTCAGGCCGCCCCAGTGGATGTTCTCAAACTCCATGAACTGATATTCGTGGCAGAAGGGGCAGCATGCTTCATACCGGTACACAACGTCAACATCAGCCTCCAGTGCGTTTGAAAACGCATCCTTATCCACGTTTGGTGTGGAAAAATACATGATTTTTTTCGTGTGAGGATAGGCGTTCGTCCGGACCTCAGCCAGTGAAAACGGATCCGCTTCTTTTCCAGCGAATGGCGGATATTTCCCCGGCTCATCGAGGAACAAATACCGGACGGATTCTGAGGCCATTTCCGAGGCAGACGTTGCCCAAGCCATCATCAGGTCCATGCCGTTCTTGAACGTGATGCCCTTCTGGGTTGTATCTGCGTCACGGTCGCTCATCAGTTCAGCAATACGAGGTGAGGATTTCATGGCTGGAAGGATCTGACGGCGCATAAGACGCTTCGCCGTGTTCTCAGCGCTCATGATGTACATGGCCGGGCCTGGATCTTGATCCACAGCGTAGAGCAGGCAGTTGATGGCCACTTGAGTTTTCCCGATCTGGGGACCGAAACACAGAAATATTTTCCTGATCCATGGGAGCGTCCATTGGTCCATGGGTTTCACCAGGTACGGCGTCATGGCGTTCGACCATCTGCCTTGCGCCGGGCCTTTGGAAACGTAGCGGTGAAGTTCAGACCAACGTGACACAGGCTGTTTTTCCTTTGGCTTGAAGATACGGCGTTCGTATGCCGAAAACTCAATTTCAACCGGCAGCTTCATGTTTTTCCCCCTCTTCTGTGTGAGCTGGAACCGTCCAGACTTTTTCCTGAGCGTACTTCCCGAAGAAGACTTCAACCTGCTCAAGCATCAGCTCGATGAGATCAGGAACTTTGGTCAGGTCCCCGTCAACCACGTTCGCCATGTTGGTGGCGTAGGACCTGACGAAGTTCTCGAAATCAGATTTCAGTATGGCCGCCCGGGCCGACATTTCCCCGTAGAACAGCTCTTTGTCGATCAGCTGCCCTGCCATGATCCCGGTCTTCATCTCCCAGTGTATCGCCTGAGCCTGTGACTTCCTGGCATCGGATTCAATCCTTACCCTCTGCAATTCCTCGATATCGCCCTGCACCGAAGGTGACGGCCCTGACTCAAGCTTAAGATTCAACGCGGCGTATTTGTCCACGTCCCGAGCCTTGAACTCCCCGTCTTTCTTCGAGAGTTTCCCGGAGTTGACATGGTTGTACACCACGGACTTTCCGCACTTGTAGCCCTTGCTTTGCAGGTATGTCACGACATCAAGAACGGTTTTCAAGCTTCTTCCTCCACGCCCAGACCGTTGACCTGTCCATGTCCGTGATCTCTGCAATCCTGGAATCGCTGAAACCCTCACGAACCAGGAACGCCAGCATGTAGACCTTCCGCGGATCCAGCTTGCACCCGGACAGCCATGTCCCGGAAACAGCCGAATACCACTTCCCGCACAGGCACATCGCCCTCATCCCCGCATTCAACCGCACCGAATACGGCGATCCATCAGCCCCACAATTCGGACACTTTACCCCGTCAGGATGCAGCCACCGGTAGATCAGAAACCGGCAGTAATCCGCATCAAGCGCCTGATACGTGAACCCAATCCCACGGGCAACAACCGCACCACCACCCAAACCACAAGTATCAGTTTCCACAACACATTCCATTTTTCCACCCCAGTTTTTTCCCAAAACTCTCAGACCTATCGGGCTGCCGGAAACCTCGATAGGCGACCCCTTAGGAGGGACCCGCGCACCCCCAAAGGCAACACAAGCCGAAATCGATCAGCCACAGGACGAAGGGCTTGATCTGGATGCCGGAATGGTCTTGATCGTCAGGCCGATGGATGAAAGAAAATCTTTCTGCTTTGAAAGAGAAGCTATAGCCAGCTTGTATCCTTCGGCCTGCTCAGCGTTTTCTTTTTCCCACAGATTACGGCTGTTCTTTGTCAACACGTACTTCCACCAACCCCACGGATTATCGATCACACCACTGTTCCAGTTGTCGACCATCTCACCCAGAACGTACAGGATGGCATCTGGATGCATCCCATCGTTCACAGCTTTCTGAACAGCCTGATACGGGTTGAATGCCCTGTCTTCTTTTTGCGGGAGTGCGATGATAGAGTCACAAGCACCCTTGACCTTGACCATCACTCGATCAAGCCGGTTGCGGAAATGCTTTTCAGAGTTTTTGAAAGAAACCACCGCAGGTGCCGAAGGCTTTCCCGCATCGACATTTGCGTCGACGTTCGGATGTGGTTTTTTTATTTCTATGTCTTTGTCTATGTCTTTGTCTGTGGTGTGACGTATGCGTTCGTCACGTTCCGTCACGACGTGACGTATGCGTGACGAACACGAACCATCAGATAACATCTTGATTTTATCTCTATATCTTTGAGATCTTATCTTTGATTTTTCTGCATTTGCATTTATTTTTTCCGTCTTCTGGTGCTTATCGAAGTTCACGATATAGATTCCACCATCTTCCATGACTTCGATCATCCTGTATTGTTCAAATACAGAAAGGCCAAGACGAACAGTGTTTATCGGAATATCAAGATCAACAGACAGCGCCTCCGGAGTGAAAGGAATCCCGTCACCAATCTCCAATATCCCTGGTGTTCCTGATTTCATTGCAAGGCAAAGAACACCAATCCACAGAACAAGCAGGCTATCCCCATCAGGCATTTTACGAATCAGCTTTATCTTTGTGTCATTCAGAATGTTGATGTCTAATTTGATAAACGTCAGGTTCATATCTATCCCCTCAAAGCCCGATACACCCCATTGCCAATATGATCAAAGTTAAACCCAAGCTGGGTGTAGATCCACAGCATATGCACCTGAACCTCTTTCCTGAATGGCATATCCAATTCACGCAAACCATCATCGTGCAAATGGTCGTTACCCTCTGACATCATGAATACAATCTCCGAGTAATGAGCCATGTGGTGTTGAACAAGGCCAAGCATCCGTTCAGCCAGATCTTTAAACCCATGAGCCGATGTGTACGCAATGGCATCAACAGCAGACCGATCAGAAACAACGATATCGTAATGAGTCATGAGATTAAGTTCAGCCTGAATGTGGTTGGTGAACACCCACATCTGCCTTTCTTCAGTCGATTTTCCATTAATTGGATACGGGCAGAACACAAGGTTCTCGGCATGAGGGCCGATGATAAGCTCCGGTTTTTCTTTTTTCAAGGAGGCGATACGATCATAAACAGCCGTTGTCTTTCCTGTTCCATGGGTTCCAGAATACGCAATGATATTTCCCATCATATCCCCTTCCGGTCACGACGCTTGATTTGAGCAGGCGTCAACGAATCAGGCGGTTCATTACCACGAACCTCATGATATTTCCTGACAGCAAGGCAACTGTTACAATACCCCTTGATCTCAGCCTGCCGTTTACATCCACCCATTTTGCATGGTCCTGATTGTGGCTGAGCCTTTGGCTTTGCCTTCACAACGCTTTTTGTAACCATTGTTATTTTCGTAATAGTGGGTTTATTTTTTTTGACAACATGATCTTGTTCAGACCCAGACTCAGGTTCAGAAACAGGAGTTTTACAAATCAAAATATCATCCAGATACTTTCCATACTCCCGATATTTCGGACAGTCGTAACACGGATTAATCATGGTCTTTTCCCCTCGTTTTTTTTGATCACTTTCCTCATTAAAACAATTGAATTATTTTAATTAAGAAAAACAATACATTAAAAAATAATTAAAAATATTTATGATTATTTTTACTGAGAAAAAAGCGGACCAGCAGAAAAAGCCCATTCCCGTTATCGGGATATGAGCTGGTGAAAAAATTGTCTCACATGGATTCGCTGGTCCGTGTGAGGTACAAACTCAACTGGATTCGCTGGTCCAGATGAGGTACATCGAGTGGGAATTCACATGTAAACCAAATAAAAAGCAGATGTCAACACTCTTTTTTTATCCGCCTATCAAATTAACACTGTTTTATCTATATTTCAGAATCAATCAAAACCATTTTTATGAATAAGCTTCCATTAAAACAGCCACAGCGCGCCGTATTTCAGAGGCGCGTGGTGGAGCATAGCCGTATGCCCATCGGTTTTCAATTGTTGAATAGCCAAAACGCCTATACCTTCCAGGCTTTCCATTAGCACCCATCCTGTTACGTGCATAAACATTCAACCATTCATAGTTGTTTTGAGGAACAGCAAAAACAGCTTGCGACTCTCCAATATCACAAACAACATACCTCTGGTAAGGCACCACACCCTTTTTCTGTTCATGGGCAGACGTTAAAATGAGTTTTGAATAATCAGGAAGATGATCTATCGTTCCGTGTTCAAAAATGGCAGATATAAGATGTTTGCATAATCTACGTGGGTCTGTGGCATTAAATTCAGACCTTACTTCAACAAAATCTCCGCAAGTGCATCTCATAATATCTAAATCAACACGATACGTAACGTTCTTGTCAGAAAAGCTCTTGATCTGAACAGGGCCTTCTAAACAAGGCGGGATTTTTATTGAAAGATCATGGCAATAAAACCGTTTCGAAAGGTCATTATTTTTTTTGTTTTTATATAATCCTGACTTTTGATCATATCCATCACTTTCTGTATAACCAGCGCCGCTTTTCATTTTTAAATTTGCGTATATTGCACATACAGCAATAAAAGCGATAACAACCCCTGTAATGATTATCCCTGAATCTCCAAATTTATCATGAATTATGCCTAAAACAATAAATAAAACAAATACTATTAAGCATCCGGAATCTTGATTCTTTTTTTTAGCCATTTTAACTCATACCCATTCTACGAAAGGTATGAGTTTATAACATTAAGAATTTTATCAGAATGTTGATATAGATCCGTAATATCATCTATGGGAATTCTGTTTTCTTCCTTATTTGAATCAACAATCCCTAAATATTTCTGCTTTGCATTGAACCATAGACGGCACACTGGCCTTCGGTTATTATCGTCAAGAAGAATACCAAGATATGACTTTGTATCACGATGAACAATTCTTGAAGGAGCCACAACTTTTGATGCAATAGCCCTTATAATATTAAAACCATCAATTTCAAGTTCCGTTGTTACGATTCCATTATCTATTTGCCGATCTGAATTATTGCCATTATTGCTTGGTTCAACCCGATCACTAAAATCTTTTTCATTTTCAAGAGCGCTTCTAAGCCTGTCATTTATCTTATCGCTTATAAATTGGTGGAATCCTTTTGAAACAAGAGGAGTAAACTGTTCTTTCATGACAGGCGTAAATCGTCCGCCAGGAACAACTCTCTGGAATATAAACTTTATGAGATCCTCCTCAGGGGACTCAAGCTGCATTGCAAAAATCTTAATTACTTCATTCGTGTATTTAAGTTCACTCGCAGTACTCAACATGCGCTCAAGGTCAAAATCATCCTTTGCCATTTTTCTGACTTCGGCCAGCGCGTTTTGTTTTGGGTTTTCGAGGTCAAGTTCAAGAAACGGTTTATCATCCATCTTGTTTTTTTCATCAAGATCTGAAAAAAAACGGTATTGAATTCCGTTTGTCAGAATGGCGATCCTGGCCTTCGTTGTATTAAAATACCTGTAAAGCTGACTGTAATTTTCTTTAGAAAGATCCACGCCCGATTTTTTACACTCAATAAGGATAATGGTTTCACCATCTTTCACGATGGCATAATCAACCTTTTCACCTTTTTTTGTCCCAATATCAGCAGTATATTCCGGAATAACCTCTTTTGGATTAAAAACATCATACCCAAGAGATGATATAAACGGCATAATAAGGGCATTTTTCGTGGATTCTTCTGTTTCAAGAACATCTTTGATTTTTGGCAGACGTTGAACAAGTGCAGCTATCTTTTCGTCAAAGCTCATTACCCCTCCGGTATTTGAAGCTCTTCTAAAAAAGGGCCTACCCCCTTAACCTAAGGCCCAGTGCGCACCAAACGTGCGCTCGTCAGCAGCTTGTGGATTGAAGCTGACGATGATCCGTGATCCCGGCGGGTGCCGGAGATCGTTCAATTTTGCCCCCATCGACTATGGGGATTTTCATGCGGCCAGGTGTGATCGTATAGATAACACCTAAACGGCTGTTTTTTTTTCTTCGGGCGCTTGAACCTGTTGTTTTTCAAGCTCTAAAATCCTGTCCCGAAAATGGTTTCGCTCTTCTCGAAGATACTTGATTTCCTCCCTCAGAGCGGCGAGTTCATCCCTGTAGTGCAGGATGATTGCATCGTCTTTAACTTGATCCATCCCATTACCCACCTTTGCATCGTTACTGTTTTGGTTGATGCCGCTGCTTTTACTATGAGTAACTGGATTTTCACCATTCTCCAATCGTCGGCCAAGATCAAGGAAATTTTCGTAACCATAACCACAGGCCTTTGCAAGGTTAACCTGAGTCCTCATTGATGCTTTCTTGATAGAATTTCCGCTAAGTATCTGACTTAACAACGGCCTCGATATTCCGGCGTCAATGGCAATTATTTTTTGAGCACCATGCCCCATTCCATCAGAACAATGCTTAAGTGCCCTTAAAAAATATGAATATAGAGAATCAGGTGTTTCCATAGCCTTAATTAACCACGGGCAAATAATTTATTAAAGATAAAATTATTTGACAAAAGCAAATTATTTTATTGACAAGTTGGTATTGGCTAACTATAAATTTGCCATGATCAAACTCAATCAAAAGACAATCGCAAAGAAAGCGGGTATAAGCGAACCATTTGTTAGCCAAATAGTTAACGGTAAAAAGCGCCCAACATGGACAAAGGCAAAAAAATTAGCTGACGCCACCACCACAAACCCCGAACTCTGGCTCGAAGGAACCCCGGACCAGATCCGGGACGCCATCAAGAACGCATCAAAACAATAAAGGAACGAACCATGAAATATATCAGCAATCAACAGGATTCAGGTAGCGTGGAGACGCCTTGTCATGGCTTCCAGACCCATCATGCAATGAATAAATCTCCGCAACAACCCTGTTACGCATCATCTGATGAAACACTTCCCTGTTTTGTTTTTCAAACAGAGAAAGACGCTCTTTTGGCACTCTCTCAGAGGCTTCCAATGTATCAACAATCCACCCATACTTTGAAAAATAGTGGGTTGCCACCTCATAAGCTTCTGTTTCTTCATCCGATACAACCCAGGCATTCGCATAACCATATTATAGCCCCTGAAGCTGGATAGAATCTCCAACAGGACGAAGTTTAAGTGAAATTCTGAACACATTCATTTTTTATAATCCTTTTTTCTAAAGAAGGAACCCCTGACCAGATCCGGGACGCCATCAAGAACGCATCGAATCAATAGAGGATTCAGTCATGACGCTGAAGCAATTCATTAAAAACATTATCCATATCCTTTTTGGAAAAATCTGCCTGGAACCCACACCGGCTGCATTCATACGGAAAGAAGTCAATGGACCACATGGGGGTTCTGCAAACCACGCAGTACGCCGTTTTACCATAGTGTCCAGACTGTTCCCTCTTGAAAAGTGCACCCCTAAATTCCGTAAACTGCTCCTTTTCACGCCATGCCTTAAGTTCCTGGTCCTGATCACGTATCTTTGCTTTAGCATCGGTCAACTCCTGCTTAAGGCGTATGTTTTCCTTTTCAGCATTATCAAGCTTTTGAACCAGGAGCATGACACGCTCTCTTAAAATCGTGCTGCTTCCATGCTCATTGATCAGGTTGGTTATTTCAGAAATAAGTCCCATGTGCTGCTCCTTATGAAAGTAAGAGGTTGATAAAAGGTCCATAAGGGGTAGCACTTTTTAAACCATGTTTCAACACTGAGGCAAACCATGACCGAACAGACATACATCAGATTCCCGAAACCCGAACACCAGCAGCGCACAAAAAGGCTCACGGACCCGTCCACATACGCCACGGCCACATGGCGCAACACGACGCCCCTGGGCGGCATGGTCGGCATCGGCTTTTACACCTTTGGAAACATCACATCCCTGGTGAAACTTGACAAGGAAAACGCGCAGCTCCTTTTTGAAAGCTTGCGCGACTATCTCGAAATCGAACCGTGCACGGAACCCACGGGGAAAGCAGCGGCATCAACCGGACTCTGATCTGTTTTGTTCGATGGATTTTTTGAGAAAATAGACGCACTGACTTGAAAGCGTTCGCTCATTACTCTTTGCAATCTTGAGCAGCTCCCTTTTCAAGTCCTCAGTACACCGTAAATAAATGCAAGTGGTCTTTTTCTCATTATCCATACCCATGGTGTACGACAAACGTTTTGGTTTGTCAATTTTATACAACTTTAAACCACTGTTTTTATTGTGTTTGTAATACACTAATTAGCATTTGACATACAATGTTTGACATTAACGTATCAATTGATGGCGTCAACAGGAAGGACGCAATTAAAATCATACGACCGGGAGGAAAATGAAATCACACGCACAAAAACCCATTGAAACAGAATCCGAAATCCTTCCTTTCACGCCTCGAAACTGGCTGTCATCGATAAGGGAAATCTTTGGTGATTCGTACATCATCAAACTCTTCCACATCGAAATCCGAACATTCCAGCGCTGGACAGCCAAACGACCCTACGTGTCCGAAGAATCCATAAGGGAAAACTACATCGAAAAACACGACCACATTCTTCAACGCCTCATGTCAGAAGGGTACACAGACATAGCCCGTGCCATCGTTGCCCATCATGCAGAAATAACCGGATGCACCATCATCCCCATATCAGAGGTATCACCAGACAAAACAAACCTGCATGAAGAAATGCTTGACGACTACCCAGCAGTCACAAAACTTCATGCCGCCATACTCAATTCCTCACCCATTGATGAAGTCCGCCATTTATCGCAAATGGCAAAACAAGAACTTGATGAAACGGTTGCGCTTTACCGCGCCAAGCAATAAACGTCGAAACCCCGGACCGGAGAACCGGGGTCTTGAAGGGATCGCTTCCCTTCAACTGATGAGACAGGCGGGCTGGTGGAAAAAATTGTCCGGGTGGGACCGACAACCAGAAAAAGGAGAAAACAACATGAACACAGGACGTTGTGAAATCTGCGGTAACACTATGAGAATAGTCCATCACGAAAACAACAAATATTGGTGCTGGGAGTGCGAGCCCTACCGGGCAGGTGCTGCCATTCTTCCGGCTCAAAATAATATTGACAGGGTGTTCAAAAAGGCATCCAGCGAGTTCATAAAGGCCAGCATCTTTATCATGGCCGGTTACGCCTGGGCAGCTATTGCCTATGGGGTTTTACCCATACGGTGATTTATGGCTGATGTGCAACTGACATTCGGACGTTTTATAGGCTCATACGTGAGTCAGGTTCCAAGCTATTACCTGAAATATCTGTACACCAATGCCTATGATCCGCGTGTTCGTCAAGCGGCTCATGATGAATGGATACACCGCAGCCGAATGAACGGCCACTGGCTACCACCTAAAAATAAACGATTTTCGTGAGGAAAACACATGCAGGAAATAATCAAAGACGAATGCGATAAAATAAAAGAACTTCTTCTAAAAAAAAACAAATCCTATGGGAACAGCGCTGCTGAACCCATCGGAATATTTTCGAAATCAACACCCATCGAGCAGATCAACGTCCGAATCGATGACAAACTGAAACGCCTGAGAGACGGGTCAGAATTCGAAAATGAAGATACAGAACAAGATCTGATCGGATACCTCATCCTCAAACGATGCGTTAAACGAGCCCTGCACACCGACACGGCACGCTCACCCGAATAGCCGCAAAACCTCTAACGGCGGTTCAGCCCGTCGAAAGGCGTCATGCCTACAGGGTTCAAATGGGGCCATGGCTGAAAAACAACACCAAAAAAGGATTGCGAACATGATCACCGGAAACATAAACATCGATATCCAGCACGACGCGGCCCGATACCACCTGTATCATCCGGAGCATCGGACAACCATATCCATTCCCATCGTTCCAAAAAACAGCGCCGGTGAGAAAAACCAAAAATTGGCAGCCGCCCTGTCCATGATTTACACAGCATGCCATTGCCTCACCGTACATTACCAAGGAGCCAGCGCGAACCAGCAGAAAAAGGCCCAACGCCTGAAAGACCTGTCTTACAGACACATGCGGGTCGTTGCGAAAACCCTCCACGATTTCGACATCATGCAGATCGGAAACCGCATCGATACCCTGAACACAAAACTGGGGTTCAACGATCAGCCGTCATGGATGGTGTACGTATCGTTCTGTATCGCGGTCCTGGCTGATGCGTTTCCGGACCTCAAAAAGACCCGCCTTTCAGAACGCCGGACCGAACTCGAAACCATCATGGCCGCACTTCAGGACCTCCACGATTACATGACCAAAAAAGAAGGCAAACAGGCCAAGGAATACGACCGTAAAGCCTGCGAATTATACAGCATGTGGGAAGGACTTTTTTAAAACATCTCTCCGAAACGAAAGGGAAAATCATGAAAGACATCATCATCCAGGGGCTGCTCCCAGTTGCGTCAACCCTCATAACGGCACTTGTGTCTATGGCACTCGTTGAGGTCAAAAAACTAACCGCCGAGAAGCTGAAAAACGAAAAGATCAACGCGGCCATGGATCGGGTTACACACAC
Organism: Desulforapulum autotrophicum; assembly: GCA_020723285.1. Lineage (GTDB taxonomy): Bacteria > Desulfobacterota > Desulfobacteria > Desulfobacterales > Desulfolunaceae > DYJE01. The sequence goes on from DYJE01000001.1 coordinate 456,379, forward strand.
CGTTCAGACCACCGTGGACAACCTTACCCAAACCCTTGCAATCCAACTGAAGGACGCATCGGAAAATGGCAAGTTGACTGCGACCCAAGCCAGGACGCTTAAACAAGACGCTGCAAAAACCGTTTTGAAGCAGCTTCCGGATGCCACTAAAGCCGCCACTGAACTCGCCGTGACGTCTATAAATGCGCTGATCGGATCGAAGATTGAACAGGCATTGTTGAAGCAGTCTTTTGACAACGCAATGGTAAAAGCCGTCAATACCGCGAGTCGACCGAAATATCCATTCCCAGCGCTCGATTTAAATAAGCTAAGTTCGTATAAGCTCGCTCAAGTGATGGGTATCTCAACAGAAAATACGAAAGGACCAGAATCATGACATCGTTCATCAGCCCAGAAGACGTTTCTCTATCTAACCTTGCTCAAGGCGCAGCCATAGAACGGTTCGACATCGAGCTTAAAAACGTACTGAAAAACGTACTTGACGTTAATACGGACCCTAAAAAGAAACGAAAAATTAAACTCACCGTGACAGTTTCCCCGTCACGGGACCGTGATCACGCAGATGTCGAAATATTATGTGAATCAACACTCGCGGCACTTGAAAGCTTTTCAGTGCCTATCTACATCGGGAAAGACGTTCATGGCAATCCAATCGCGCGGCAATCCCATTTCAAACAGACTACTTTTGCGGACCTCCCACAAAATCAAAACAAAATTGACAATGTAACCACCATCGAAAGGAAAGCACAATGATCACCGCCGCCATCGAAAAAATTTTAGATCTCAGAGATGACACAACCATCGATATCGAAAACAGGATGTTCATAAAACAAGGATACACACCCGTCAAAGAACCCATGGCCGCCGCGCTGCACCTGCACACACTGACCGGCATCAGGGATTACATCTCAAACGGCATTGACAAGGACCACGAACCCACCATCATCCACATCGTTGACTACAACCATGTGGATCTGATCACCGGGCTCACCGGAGAATGGAAGCAGCGCGAAACCCGCCTCACGGCCACGTCCCACGAACACGCCAACATCAACGGGAGATGGAGATCCGTCGAGGACTTCATCATCATGCTGCATTCAGAATTCGTCGAGAACGAAGGCGCGAACTACCTGAAACGGATCACCGCAGGCATCGTCGATTCAGCCTCAGCCCAGATCAAGGACAACGGCATCACCCAGACCGCCACCGTAAAATCCGGTGTCTCGCTGGTCGAGGAGGCCGAAATCAAAAACCCGATCACCCTGAAACCCTACCGGACATTCCCCGAAATCGAGCAGCCCGAAATCGCGTTCGTTTTCCGAATCCGGAAAGGCAACCACGGCCCCGAATGCGCCCTGTTCGAATCCGATGGCGGGAAGTGGAAGTCTGATACCATACAGACGATCAAGGCGTGGCTTAAGAATGAACTGAGTGGCGAAGTAAGCATTATCGCGTAAAAAAATGATGGCGTGGCGGAATTGGTAGACGCGCCGGGCATGCTCGCAACGGTTGGACCGGGGGCAAAACCGGGATTTGCAGGTTAGAATCCTGTCGCCATCAACACCAGAAAAAGGCAACATCATGACAAGAATCGAATGGGCCGACAAAACATGGAACCCGGTGAGCGGATGCACGAAAATAAGTGAAGGATGCCAGAACTGTTACGCCGAGCGCATGGCCAAACGCCTTGCCGGGAGATGCGGATATCACGAAAATACCCCGTTTCAAACGACATACCATCAAAATCGCATTGATAATCCACAAAAATGGATTAAAAGCCAGCGCGTTTTCGTTTGCAGCATGGGAGATTTATTCCATCAAGATGTTGATAAAAAATGGATAGATAGCGTCTTCAGAAGAATGATGGTATGGAATCGCCACACGTACCTAATTCTAACCAAAAGGCCAGACAGAATGCTCGATTATCTATCTGGTGATATCCATTGCTACGAACCTCACCACGGCCTGTTTAAGGATCACGGACCATGGCGAGGGGATCTTTATCCACACATATGGTTTGGCGTAACAGCCGAAAACCAGGCATGCGCCGATCATAGAATCCCAATTCTATTAAAAATAAATGCGCCGGTTCGATTTGTATCTGTCGAACCGATGCTTGAGCCAATCGACATCACCAAATATCTCCATTGTGAATCATGCCTCGATCCGGCTGTCTGCTGGTGCGGAGATCCCAAAATAAACTGGGTAATCTGTGGCGGAGAGACAGGGCCAGGAGCACGCCCCATGAATGTGAGATGGGCCAGGAACCTTAAAAACCAGTGTGTCGAAAATGCTGTTCCGTTTTTCTTCAAACAGCAGGCAGGTAAAAACAAAATCCGTTTTCTTGAAGGAGAAATCTGGGAACAATTCCCGGAGGCAACATCATGATAAAATGCAGAAAATGCGGGAAATCCATGAGATTGAAATCGTCCCACCATTTCCCCCTGATCTGGGTAACGGTCCACACCTGGGCGTGTGACTGCGGAAATATGGCCACGACGGAAGAGAGGCATTGAACATGATTGAAAATAAATTGCTCAAAATTTTACAGCACTCCCTTGGAGTTGATGAATATGGCCAAGGGGATCAATACAGAAACCATTTTGCAACAGGTCCAGAATCTACCGACTTCGAAAATTGTAAATCCCTATGCGAAATGGGGCTCATGGAAGATCTTGGGCCCAGGCAGCTGTGTGGAGGCATGCATTGCTTTGTCGTGTCCCCAAAAGGGATTGACGCTGTAGCGTTCGAAAGCCCGAGGCCACCAAAGCTTACACGAAGCCAAAAACGCTATAGAGACTATCTTGAAATAGCAGAATGCTTCGATAACTTTAGGCATTTTCTTGCATACGACGCAGAAAAAAGACGCGAACAACGGATGGGCTTTTAATGCATAATGGCACAACAGACGCAGCCGGAAACGCCCCATCACCGCTCACAGACGCGGAGGTGAAATGGAGATCCATGCTCGAATCCGGCCAGATCCGTGCGCGGATGGCGGAATTGAGAAAACGCCAGAGCCTTCCGCTGGCCGACAAGATCAGCATCAGCATCGAGCGCATCCGCGAATGGCATCAGGCATTTGACGGCAATGTGGCCGTGTCATACTCCGGAGGTAAAGATTCCGAAGTCTTGCTTTGGCTCGTCCGGTCGGTATTCCCCGATGTCCCGGCTGTTTTCGTCAATACCGGCCTTGAATACCCGGAAATCGTCAGACATGTGAAATCCCATGAAAACGTGATCATCCTCCGGCCGCGCATGCCATTCCACAAGGTCATCAAAACATACGGCTATCCGCTGATCAGCAAAAAAGTGGCCAGAGGGATTTCAGTCCTTAAGCATCCGACTGACAAAAACCAGAACATATGGCGGCTGTACAACGAAGGAGTGAACCGATTCGGGCAGCCCGTGAACGGCTTCAAAGTGGCGAATCGATGGAAATTTCTGAAAGACGCACCGTTCGACATGTCAGACCAATGCTGCTCCATCATGAAAAAGGAGCCGATCCACAGGTTCGAACGCCAGACGGGCCGGACTCAGTTCGTCGGGACCATGGCCAGCGATTCTAAAACGCGAGAAAAGACCTACCTGCGCCATGGTTGCAACGCATTCGACACCAGTTATCCAAGGTCCACACCCATAGGATTCTGGACCGACCAGGATGTCCTGGCATGCATCGTTGAAAACAATCTCCGGATATCACCGGTCTACGGAGAGATCATCCGGAACCATTCTGGCAAACTCCATACAACCGGCTCCAGAAATACCGGGTGTGCATTCTGTTCGTTTGGGCTCCATTTAGACGATGCACCAACGCGATTCCAACGCATGCACGATACACACCCACGGCTCTGGGACTACTGCATGAACCGACTTGGCATGAAGGACGTGTTCCGCTACATCCGGGAACGGTGCCCGGATCGGAACGTGATCGGAAATTTCAATCCAGAGCCTGTTCATAAACCGAAACAGATGGAGCTTTTTTCATGAACCCATGGGAAGACCCAAAAACCCCACGATGGATACGACAACGCCGGTTGTGGAACGCTGCCAATGCCCACGGAGATAAATTCATCAGCCTAAAAAGAGACGAATACATAAACAGCACCAAGCGAGCAGCGGCAGAGCGTGACGCTTTTTACTCTCGGCATGAAAAAGAAATGCTATATGCCAAAAACACAAAAAAACGTCTTGAACAGATGGAGCTTTTTCCATGAAAACAATCCAGGCCATCGATCTTTTCTGCGGGGCGGGCGGAACCAGCACCGGGCTTTTGACGGCTGCCCGGGCCATGGGCCTTGACGTATCCCTCACGGCCTTAACCATGCAAACATCCGTAAAAAAACACTTGACATCAAAACGAGATATGTGCCAGCCTTACCCCGTACCCGCAATAGCAGGTATCGGGTTTCGCAGCCCGATCACAGAGGCGGACAGCGCCTTCAATTTTTCAGGCGTTTTTTTATGTCCGGAACTCGGCATCGCTCCATACTTGGGCGAGCCGGATGGGGAGCCGAAAGGCTCGCCGGTCCCTTTGTGCCGGTCTGCGAACCCGTCTGGTTCGCCCATTCTGTTTCGCAGCAGAACAGGCGGGATATTCAATATCTCATCACAAAGGAGCAATCCCATGCCGAGCGCCATCGCCACACCTGCGCCCTTCATCAGCACCCCGGAAGATTATTTCATTCCAAACCCAGATGCAAAAAAAGAAATACCTGTTGACGCCCTCCTCTGCGCGATGTGTCGTGCCCGGTCTGTCCTTGAACTCATTATGGATAATGGCCACAATCTTAAAGATGGTTTTTTGATCAGTCACACAACCCTCATGGACGCCCTGTGGTGCCTTTCCGGAATCCTCGAACAAGCCGAAGCAATGATCCAAACCCCATTCAAAAAAGGAGAATAACACATGAACGAACTTACAAGAATACCATCACAAAACGCACGCATGAGCAGCGTTGACATCGCAGATGTAATGGGCAAACAGCACAAGAATGTCATTAGAGATATAAAGAGCCTTATTGACGAAGGATCAATCACTGGGCTCAATTTTGAGCTCAGTGAATACAAGGACGCTTCAGGAAAATCAAACCCCATGTACAAACTCGACTTTCAGGCCACCATGACCCTGATTACAGGATATGACTCCAAGCGCCGGGCCATGATCATCGACAGATGGATGAAACTTGAAACAGGAGAAGCCGAACCGGCACTTGCACCACCACAAGAACTTCGCCCCCTTGAAACAAACCTGCGCTCCGCCGTGAACATAGCAAAACTTCTCGGGTTAAACGACAATCAGGCCATCCTTTCCGCAAATCGCGTAATAAAACGCAGCCACGGAGTGGACTGTATGAAAATGTTTGAAGCCACCCACTTGATCAACCCAAAACAAGAACGCTTACTTACAGCAACAGAACTCGGGAACACCCTTGGCATATCAGCGCAATCAGCAAACAAACTTCTTGTTGAATCTGGAATCATCGAGCCCAAACGTAACCATAAAAATAAAGTATTCTATGTTCCTACAGAAAAAGGAATGCCATTCTGCGTCTTGATGGACACCGGAAAACACCACAACAATGGAACACCAGTTCAGCAGTTGAAATTTTATGAATCAGTAAAAGAGCCCATGGCCAATACTGGATACAAAAAATCGGAATGATCATGACATCAGAAGACCTGACCCAAGAATTCGGACGCTCCATAAAACCGAAAGATCTCGCAAAATATCTTGACATCGATGTCCGTACATTAAAAAAATACGCTCATCTATGGGGAGGTGTTTACGTTACAGACACCGACGTCAGGTTCTTTGAAAATTTGGTAAAGGAGGCAATAAATAATGCCAACACTTATAGAGAAACGCGGAAAGAAACGATGGAAAGCGGTAGTATATGTCGACCACACCCGCAAAGAGAGACTGTTTCCGGACAGCACCAAACAGTCAAAGTCGGACGCGATAAAATGGGAAGAAGAAACCAGGAAAGCATTGATACGCCAAAAGACCGCCATGGAATCTTTGCATGTGTCGGTCGTTGACTGGGCGAATCAATACCTGGATTTTGTTCAAACACGTTTCGTTAAAAAAACGTTCGTTGAAAAAAAATCCGCCCTCGGCAAACTTGCTACACATCCGTTAATCCATCCAGAAACATCATGCAATGAAATCACGATAAAAATCGCTGAAGAAATTCTAAGAGACAAACTTTCCACATCTGGATCGTCAGCAAACAAGCTCAGGAAGCACCTTTCAGCGGCGTGGGCATGGGGAATGAAATACATTGACGACTTTCCCCAGGCCAATCCATTTGCAAGGATTCAAAAGTTTCCAGAAATTCAACAGCCTCGGTATGTTCCACCTGAAGAAGATTTCTGGAAGCTCATGGAGTACATATCCGGCCTTGACGGAATCTCAGCGAAACAGGATCGGGTCATTCTCCTGACATATCTTCATTGTGCCGGTCGCCGCGGTGAAATATGGCGGCTGAAGTTTTCAGACCTGGACTTCCGGAACAACCGGATCCGCCTATGGACCCGAAAACGGAAACATGGGAATTTTGAATCAGACTGGCTTCCAATGACATCCGATCTTTCAGGTGCTTTGAAAGACTGGGCCGAAGAACGTTTGAAAATGGCCACAGAAGATAAAGAGCATGTTTTCATCAGCCTTGAAAACACGCCGTTTTGTGAAGAGTATTATGGCAAACCGTTCAACGAGCGCCGCCACTTCATGAAACGCAGCTGCATACGAGCAGGCGTGACCCCGTTCGGGTTTCATGCCATCCGTCACCTGACGGCCAGCATACTCTATCGAAGCGGTCAACGCATGGGAACGATCCAGGCCATACTGAGACATGAAAATAAAAACACCACCGAGCGATATGTCCGCTCATTAGGAATCGACGAAGTACGCCCCGACCTTGAAAAGGCCCTGGCAGCCCCGTCAAAGGTAATCCGGATCGAGGCAATAAAAAAAGCCGGATGATTTCTCATCCGGCTTAATTTGTGTCCGCTATTTGTGTCCACTGTAGCGGATTGCCATTTCAACGCCGTAACACGTTGATTTATTTGGCGTCCCCAAGGGGATTCGAACCCCTGTCGTCGCCGTGAAAGGGCGATGTCCTGGACCGGGCTAGACGATGGGGACGTAATCTCTTACGTCAGCGTCCTGGTGGGTCATGTTGGATTCGAACCAACGACTCTCTCCTTAAAAGGGAGATACTCTACCGGCTGAGTTAATGACCCCCGTGATCAAAAACAAGGACCTTTTACCCGATCCTCGAAGGCTTTGTCAACTTAAAATATCACATACCCAAAAATAATTTTCTTTTTCCATCAGGCGGACACGCCGGCTTCGGGGGTTTCTTCCGGATTATCACGTTCCGGGGCTTTTTTCCGGGCGTCTTTTCTGACCACAACCTTCTGTTTTTCAAGTATTTCCTTGATTCGTCTCAACGAAACCAGCTTGCCTTCACGGGCGGATGGCGTCAGAAAGGCCTTGAGCTTCCGTTCAAGCACTGCCGGGTGGGATTCACTACCGATGGCGATCACACCCTCCATAATTATTTTTTGAAGCAGCAACTCCTGGTCGGTGCGTTCACGGATATTCACGGCAAAGGGGAGAAAAAAGAAGTTGGCCAGAAAAACGCCGTAGAGGGTGGAAACGAGAGCCACGGGAATGGTTGTAAGAATCACCGTGGTGTCCCCCACCCCCGCCAGCATGCTCACCAGCCCCACCACACTGCCGATAAGACCGAAGGCGGGACAGATGTCGGCCATGGTGGACAGCACACGTTCATGCTCTTCGCGCCGCTGTCTGAAAAAATACATTTCAGCGGACAGACATTCACGGATATCGTGGAGGGAGTAGCCGTCCACCAGAAAACCCAGGGCCTGACGCAGAAACACCACGGTGGTCTCCTCTTCGTCGTCCTGAAGGGACAGAAGCCCCTGAAGTCTGCTTTTCACCGAAAGATCCACAAGAATCTGAACCACCTCGTCCGGGGATTTCATGCGTGTCCGGTATGAACTGACCAGAACTTTCCAGACAATAGCCAGCCGCTTGAACCGATAGCAGATCAGGGTGGCCCCCAGGGTGCCGCCGATGACGATAAGGATGGCTGAAAGATTGAGATAAATACCGATCCCGCCGTTGATGGCGACACCAACGATGAATATCACCGTACAGGCCAGAACGCCCATCATGTTCTTACCGAACACGGAGCCCCTTAAACTATCATGTTTCTGTTCGCCGTCATCCTCTTCATCCTGGCGGTCTGTCTTATCATATTCTTTCATGGTTGCCCTCATCAGATAGCGTTCATGACGGTCTGTCCCTGGTGATAATAATCTCCACCCGCCTGTTCACCGAGCGGTTTTCCTCGGTGAGGTTTGATCGTATGGGGTCGAAATAGGCATGGGCGCTGATAAAGAAGCGTTCACCGGGAATGCCCTGGCGCTCGGTCATGTACCGGACCACACTGCACGCCCGAGCCGCTGACAGCTCCCAGTTGGTGGGATAAAGGGCTGTCCGGATGGGGATATTGTCCGTATGCCCCACCACATTCACGACATAAGGTGTCTGCATGATCACCTCAGCCACGTCGTCAAGGACGGTCAACGCGCCGGGCTTCAGCTCAGCCCTGCCTGTTTCGAACAGAAGGTCGTTGGTCACCGTGATCCGTATGGCCTTGTCGTTGACCAGCTCCACCTGGGCGTTATTCGACAGGTTTTTCCTGCTGAGTTCGTAAAGTTCCGGAAAAGACTCCTGAATGGCGGGGCTGACCTCGTCCATTCGGACCACGTTTTCAAGTTTCCGGGTCCCGGTGCCGCCCTGTTCCTGGGGCCTCCATTCCCGGTTCGCAAGCTGGTAAATGTAAAGAACGGCAAAAAAAACGAACATGGTCATCATCAGATCCGACCATGGCACGGCCCAGTGCCCTTTTCCCCGTCGATCCGATCCCCGTCCGCGCCGCTCGAAGGCGTCAAACTGGAGATACGAAAGCCTTGGAGAATCCGAAGGTTCTTCCAGGACATCGGTTTTTTCTTGGCCGCCATCGGTTGTCATGTTCATGATATCGTGTTTCCGCCTGTGTTCATTTCACACCGGACACCCCTCAGGACCCGTGCGACGTGTCCTTGTCAAAATTCCGCCCTGGCGTGTCGGATATCCGCTTGAGGACGCTGTCCAGATCCTCTTTCATGTCGTAGGCTTTTTTCAGTTCAAACAGGGAATCATCGTCGAAACCGGTAAGGTTGAGTACGAATTCTGTGGCATCTCCAAGCCTCTCGATAAATTCCCGTTCATCTTCGATCATCGGGCTGACCGTGGAATATAGGTCTGTTTCCGGATAAGGATTAGCAAAAAACGAGCCACACTCAAGACCGAGTTCTTTTTTAAATGCAATGGTTTCCCGGATGGTTTCAAGGGTTTCGCCGGGATAGCCGTAGATGAATGTGGTGTTGGGAAAAATTCCGGCTCTCCGGGTTTCAATAATGGCGGCTTTCGCCTTTGCCACATCGGTTTTTTTGTTCATGGCGTCAAGGATGATCTGGCTGCCGGATTCGATGCCGTAACCGATCCATACGCATCCCGCTTCAGCCATGAGCCTAAGGATTTCCGGCTTTGCGCTGGTCACCCGTCCGTGGCAGCCCCAGAAAACCTTAAAGGTCTGTTTCATCAAAAGTTCGCAGAACTCCCTGAGCCGTTGTTCGGACGCCATCATGTTGTCATCCACAAAGCCGATGAAATCCACGTCATAGCGCTTGACCAGAACCTCCATCTCGGCCACGATGTTCGCCGGAGACCGGTAACGGTAGCTTGACCGGCCGAACAGATGGTAGCAATAACGGCAGGAGAAAGGGCATCCCCGGCTTGAGATGATGTTCATGCTGCGGTTGATTGTGATATCCCGCCTGAATCCCGATGAATTCCCCGCCACGTCGCCCCAGATGGGATTTTTCAGATAGATGTCCATGGGCAGAAGGTCCCAGGCCGGAAAAGGAAGACCATCGAGATCGGCAATATTTTCCCGCTCATCCGTCACATGAACGCCTTCTTTATCCCGGTAGACAATGCCCCTGACCGTCTTGAGCGAGCCTTTTTTTTCAAGGACCGAGGCCAGTTCAGCCATGGTCGCCTCCCCTTCCCCCAGCACGGCGATGTCCAGATCCGTCTCCTCAAAAAGCATGGCGTGGCAGGTCGTGGCAAGACCTCCTCCCGCGATGACCGGGGCCAGGGGATTCATTTTCTTCAGTTCGGGGATGAGCCATCGCTGAAAAGCCCAGGTGGTGATGAGGCCCGACACCCCCACCGCATCCCACCGCAGTGTTTTCAGAATATCAAGCACCTCGTTTCGACTGTGGCGATGAGCGTTGATGTCGTAGATACGCACATCGTGGCCCCAGTTCCTCAGAACGGAGGCAATGACGGCAAGGCCATAGGGAATGCAGTTGGGCTTGGCGTTAAGGCGGATGGGAGAATTGATGAGGAGTATATTCATGACGTTAATTGACTTTAACAAGATACGTTTGAATCATGACATCCAGTTCCATTTTTCTATCATTTTCCATGACCGCACAATCATCATGAAGAATAGAAGCAGATGAAACCGCCTCATTGACCCAAAACATTTTTTTTTCCTGGCTGACCTCATGATGCACCATGACCAGGCGTCCATTCAGCATTTCCCCACCGATATACGATTCCAGCTCTCGATTTGACGGTATATAGATGGGGGCTTTGACGACCATGGCCTCCATACAGCTGTCATCGACGTGACTGTACCAGATTTCTTTGGAGAAAAACCGTCTCTGGTCATCCGGAACCTGAACGGCTTTTGTTTCAGGGTTCATTTTCAGCTTATGGGTAAAGGGATAGTAACAGTACAAGCCCGTCGGTTTTTCTAAGGTCTGGATTGTAAAATAAATATAGCCTCTGGACACACGACACATTTCCCGCACTGCCTGAACCGGATCGATGGTAAATATCAGAACGTTGTTTTCAAACACAAAATCAAAATGACCATCAGGAAACGAAAGAGAACAGACGTTCCCGACCCTAAAGTCCCCTTCCGGGTAATTGGTCATGCACCTGAGAATCTGTTTCCTGCTCAGATCCATTCCAGTATAATCAAAGGCTTTGCTGTTTATCTTCAATGTGTGGTAAAAAGCGCCCGCACCGCATCCGACCTCAAGAAGCCTGCTGTCCGGCTTACACACAGAGTCAATGGTTTTCATCAAAGTGACGAATCGTTCTCCGCCGGTTGAGCCAAATTGTTTCGGAAACAACCCAGTCTCCTTTTCTTCAATCTGGCGGCAGCTTTTTTCCATATCGTACATATCCACAAGAAATGAATATTCATAAGGATTGAAGCTATGTTGGAATTCCGAATAGAGCGCATCAAAAACTCTGAGATCCGGTTTCTCGATAATTTTCTGACCGGGCGGAAGGTTTTTTTGATAAACCGTGCACGTCTGATTTCTCAACACATAATCAAAGGACATTCCATCGATATTGGCGTATTCGACAATTTTCACTGGGCTGTGATGGATATATTTACCCAGCACAGGGAGAACAAACTGCTGTTCGACCAACGCCTTGTTTTTGCCCTCATTGACGGGAAGACAGATGACAAGTTCCACTTTATCCGAAACATGATAGGTGTCTAAAAAAAATCTGAGCCACCGGTCTTCTTCTTCGCCCCATGCGTCGCAAATCATGGCAAAGATCAGCATCCTGGCCCCGGCTGTGCATCCAGACAATGCCGATGTGACAGCATGGTTGTTGGCGTTGAATTGCTTGTTTTCAGGATCGATCCTGAGGGCCGTCTTTATATAGCCCAAGGCCTCGTTGATATTGCCCTGACCGTAAAACATGACCCCGAGATTGTTGTAAGCTTCAGCAAAATCCGGCTTCAGTCGGGTGCACTTAAAAAAAATCTCTTTGGCCTCATCGACTCTGCCACTGTTCGCCAGGGCCTCCCCATGGGCATTCATCGCTTTCACATCAGGCATGTTTTCGCCTATTGTATCATCAAGCACCCAACGCCATGGCGTTCCGACAAGGCAGTCCACCACGGCGTCATAGTTATTCACAAGATCTCTCAACGTTCCGGGATTGCTTTTGATATAATCTGTTTTCATATCGTATAGGCGGCGTTCTATTCCGAGATAATCGTAGATCCGGTCCAGAACTGATGGAGCCATGACTTGAGAAATCATTTCAGGGTTATCGAAGCAGTCTTCGTAATAAACGTCCAGGCATGGCAGGTATTTTTTTATGTATTGCCCATAATGATCAATTGTTTTCTGCCTGCGCTGAAGGTCATCTATAAGGGTCTGAAGATTCACATCCACTTTTACGGGTTTGACTTTTTGGGTTTCGTGGAACTGCCTTCCAAGTTGCTCTCTGATAGAATGGAGATAGCAGGCAATATTATGTTTCAGATAGTTTTTCCGGATCAGATGAACAGCCTTGACCTTTTTCTTCTTAAGGACATCCATGAGCCCTGGGACCCAATCCATCTGGTAATACTTGATATCCATCCCGACAACATGTGGGCCGTCTCCAAAATGAGCGTAAACGAAATCGAGGTAACGTCCAAACACCTGGTGCCATTGAAAGGGAATGATCTTTGCGGGGTCGGTTTTAATCTCTTCCAGAAGGAAATGGAAAAAATGGTGGGGCTGGATATGGGAAAAAATTTCATTGAAACATTGAATATCCGGGTGTTGGTTCAAGATACTCTCAAAGTAATGAGTTCCTGTTCTTGCATCCGCAAACACGATAAAATGGTTCACCGCAAATCCCCCTCATGGGCTGATTAACGTTTATGGTTAATTCTACAGCACGATCACCTGCTGCCAAGGCTGGACGATGGGTTCAAGTTCTCTTCTAATCTCTTGGGCATAGTCTCTTGAAATAACGAGGATCGTTTCAGGGGACAAGCGGTCCAGCTCATCTTTGTTTCTGAGAAACACGGGTTTTCCCATGAACGGATGAGCCAGGCGTTCCGGACTTGCATCCAAAAAACCGATCACACGGTCGAAGGGAATGTTAACCAGGGCTGACATTCGAAGAACGTCATGACCCGACGGTGTCAGGACGACCCGGTCCAAATGCTCGACCGTGTTTAAGAATGTTTCAAAATCATTCAATCTTTTTGACAGGCCGGGCAGGTCTTTGGGATGAACCATGATGGGATAAAAACAAGAGCTGCAGGGAACAATGACCTCAAAGCCTTCTTCACGGACTTCCAAGGACACCCTGGCCCCGCACGCAGAGCATGAAACGTTCATGGCCGTTCTGTTGCCGGATCTTTCTTCAATGATCACATCACGGGCCGAGTGGCTTTTTAACAGCCAGTCATACACCTCTTTTGATGCCTTTTCCTGACAATTCAGAAGTGTTTCATCATCCATGGCCGTCATGTTGACTTTCAGTTTGCTGAAGTACCCCAGACGTTTTAAGAAGTCTTCCTTATTGACAATCAATCCCTCGGACAGACAGCGCTGATAAATGGCTGATCCGGGATAGGGGACCACCATGCCGATATCGGACACAGGGATCAGTGCATGTTCCTTGATAAACGACACGGTTTCCCCGATGGTTTCAGGAGTCTCCGCGAAATCCCCCAGGATCACCCCACCCGTTGCCAAGAATCCTCCGGCCCGAATTTCAGATATACCCTTTATGGACTCCTTGACCGTAATTTTTTTCTTCATGGATTTCAGGACAGCATCACTGCCGCTTTCAAATCCTGCGGACACCCTGATGCATCCTGAATTTTTCATCATGGATAGCACATGACGGTCCGCATGGTTCACCCTGATCTGGCATTCCCAGGTCACCCGGTTCTTCAAGGATCCCATGGATCTGCAAAAGCTTTCGGTCCATTCCTTGTCAAGGGCGAACAATTCGTCGTTGACGGTCACATGATGAATGCCGTATCTGCCGACCAGAATTTCGATTTCATCCATGACATGGTCCACGGACCGTCTTCGGTAATGGCTGTCTTTGGGATGATAGCAGAAGGTACAGTGAAACGGACAGGACCTGCTGGTAAAAATGGGCATGACACCCGTTTTTTTAATGATTTCTTTAGGGACAAAGGCTTCCCAGTCAGGAATGGGCAGCTGGTCGGCATCATGAACGCAGGTGCCCCGGTTTTCCACTGTCTCTCCTTCCTTCGAATACACGAGCCCCGGTATATCCTGGATACCCGAGTGATCTTCGATGGATTTGTACAGCATCCGGGCCGGAATTTCGCCTTCGCCCACAATGCCGTAATCCACATTGAACTCTCTGAAACACCATTCAGGCTCCGCACTTATCAGGTTTCCCCCACCCACGCAGATCACATGGGGGAACCGGTGCTTTATCCTGTGAAAGAGTGTTTTTTGAAATTCAAAGGTTGTACACAGCCCGCCCATGGCCACGGAATCGAATGCCCCCTCCCCAATACGGTCCAGCACGCACTTAAGGGCATTCTCAATCGAGCCGCCGATATGATTCGTATTGATACCGTGGACAGTGTGGCCGTCCTGTTTCAGGATCGCCGATATATAAGCCGGGCCGATTGGGAAATACGACTGTACCGACGACGTGTAATACCGGGGTTCGATCAATAAGATGTTCATTGTTTCTCAAACCATTCACGCGCCCGTATGGCGCATGCAACGGATTCCCGAAGGAGGTTGTTGTAGCGTTCTCCCGTGTGCTGGCCTGTTTTCCGGTTTTCACCGTGGTGTCTGACGGAATAGAGAATCCGGTTCAGATGATAAAACCGGGCGCCAGCCATGGCGAACCGCAGATAATGGTCGTAATCGTTGGCCGAGCGGTAGTTTTTTTCATCCATCAGTCCGGCTTTTTCATGCCATTCCCTCAGGTAGAGATGGCTTACTCCCAGGCGGAACCACGGCATGAGGCTCTCTTCGAAGCTGTAATCCGGCAGCCTGATCTGGCGAAGGATCCTGCCGTCATCGTCCACAAGGTCCATGTCCGAATAGACGAAATCGGCACCGGTGGTTTCAAGGGCCGCGGCCAGTTCCTCGATCATGTGGGGATGGGGCAGATCGTCTCCCACGATGTAGGTGACGTAATCCCCGGTGGCCTTCCGAAATCCTTCGTTGTATGTGCGCGTGGCTCCGATGTCATGATCGAAGCACAGGATTTTCAATACGCGGTTCTGGGGAAAAACAAGCTGTTTTTCCCTGACGATGTTTCCGGCTTCATCCACATGGGACACCGGTTCGACGGTCCGTGTTCTGACATCATCTTCGAGAGTTTCAAGCCACACCTGGGTGCCGTCCGTGGAGCCGCCATCCACAATGATGATTTCCAGGTCGGGCCAGGTCTGAAACAGGCAGCGGTCCACACAGGCCGGAAGATAGGCCGCCTGGTTGAAACTGGGTATGACGATGGACACGCGTTTAGTCACGGTTCTTCCTTAAAAGGCAAGGCCCCATGGCCAGCATGTCCATGCCGGTGCTGTAAAAGCACCGGACCGCGTCGGCCGGTGTCATGACGATGGGTTCCCCTTTGATATTGAAGGATGTGTTCAACACGATCCCCTCTCCGCTCAAATCTTTCAATCCGGAAATCAGTCGGTGGTACAGACTGTTGGATTCCCGTGTGACCACCTGGGGCCTGATGGACCCGTCATGGTGAACCACCGCCGGAATGGTCTCCCGAATGGATTCCGGTGCATCAAAAGCCAGAATCATGTATGGGCCGTCTTCGGACTGTTTCAGGTACCGCCCCCTGTCTTCCTCTATCAGCGAGGGGCAGAACGGCCTGAAGGGTTCCCGGAATTTGACATGATGGTTGATGTAGTCCATGTTTTTTCTGTTCCGGGCGTTCATGAGAATGGACCTGTTTCCCAGGGCTCTGGGCCCGGATTCCATGCGACCCTGAAACCAGCCCAGACATTTGTTTGCATCAAGGGCGCGGGCGCAGCGTTTTATCAGCTCTTCATCACCCATAACCTCGAAATCCAGTTTCTGACGGGTCAGGAAACCGATGATCGTCTCGTCGGAAAATTCGGGGCCCGTGTAAAGGTTTTCAAGACAGCCGGGCAGCCGTGATGCGTCCGATTCCGCCACGGCGTTCAAGGCCGCGCCCAGTCCGAGCCCCGCGTCGGAGGGATTGGGATAAGGGAAAAAGCGGTCGCAGATGTCAAGATCCGTCAGTTTCCTGTTTAAAACGATATTCAAAAAAACGCCTCCGGCCACGCAAAGATTCCTGGTTCCCGTCCGTTCCAACCAGTAAGCCGCCAGCCGTGTGTGCTGGTCTTCGATGATCCATTGGGCGGCCGCGGCGATATCCTCCGGTGAGAACCGGCCCATAAGTTTCTTGATACGGCGTGCGTCGTCCAGATGCCATTGCACGGCGGACATGAGTTTCAAGGCGTGGACATCCCCGAAACGCCTTTTTTCTGTCAGCACCCCCCGATCGTATTTGGGGACGAAGGGCAGCATTTCTTGAAAGGGTCGGTTCTTGTTCCCGAAAGTCGCCAGGGCCATTGTTTTTCCCTCGCCATCTCCGTGGATCCAGCCCAGGGCTTCGGTGACGTTGCTGTAAAACCATCCCAGGGACCCTTCGGCAGGATATTTTTCGATGAGCTCAAGGCGTCCGTTGTCACCAAGCCAGATGGAAACGGCACAATCGTCACCAAATCCATCGCTCACCAGGACCAGAGATTTTTCCTTGAAACCCGAAAGATGATACGCGCATGCGGCATGGCATCGATGGTGGTCGTAACGCACGATTTCAACAGATGGGGGAAGATCTTTCAAAGGATGGTACACCGGCGTATGGCTGTTCATTCCGTCTGTTCTGAATACAGTATCGAAATCCGGGTGCCCGTTAATGCCCGAAACAGCGACACAGTCCAGTTGCGATGCGGATATTCCCGCCTGCGCAAGGCAATAGGCCGTACTGTGAACCGGAGCGTCCGCCGAATGTTTCAACCGGTTGAACCGTTCTTCCGCCGCGTCGGCGACAATCTTGCCGTCCGTGATAAGGGCGGCGTTGGCATCGTGGCCAAAGTGCACTCCGAGTATATTCATAATATTCCATTTACCATTAAACTTTCCAAGAGGATCGTTTTATCCAAAAGTTTCTCTTTCGGCATTCGATAGAGAATCATTGCATCCCTATCGATTGTTTCATCCAGAATACATCCGGGAGGAATACCGACCAGTGCCGGCCTGATGTTGTATATAGCCGGGTAGCAATGCCTGTTGCCACGAATATCCTTGGGAATGTCAAAAAGATAGGCTTCGTTCCCATCATCATCCACAGTCAGAATACGGTAGGGATGGATCACACTCGGGCAGGCTGTTGAAACAACGGCAGCGTGCTGAACAGCAAACCGGCTGAATGAATCGACATCATCCAGGCCTATCATGGGATAGTCTCTGTTTACGATAACTCTGAAAACATTTGAAACCGGCAGCACCGGCCATGTTTTATCGAATAGCCGGAATGTCTTTGATCCGGCAGATTCGATCTCGCTGGAAATAATAATTTTTTCTATTGAAACATTCATCAAAGCATAACCGTGAATAACCGGGATTTGGTTCCAATGGGAATGGATTATAAATCAGTAAAAATCATAAACATCGATGTGTTCTTCCAAAAGTTTTTGATCACCGGCATCCTTGGCTAAAAAAGAGCTGCAATTCCCGACATACTTCCCTTTGTCAAGCCCCCGGTTGATCACTTTTTCAACAGAAAGTCCGGCCTGCACCATCATCGTTTTCCAGGTTTCGTCCGAATAAAACCGTTCGTCTCCGTAACTGGTGTTTGAGCAGCGGTCATTGGGAACGTCCACCACCACATACCGGGCGACGCGTCTCTGTTCTTCAAGCAGCCTTAGAATATCCGGTGGATCGAAATGTTCCATGACCCCGCAACTGTAAACGAGATGAAATGCCTTATCCCGTACGGGGATGTGAAACATATCCGCGTGAACGGGAGAAAGACCGTGGACCCATGCTGTAATAGCGGAGAGTTTGTCAATCAGGTTTTTTTCCTTATCAAGTGCAGTAACCTTATAACCCATATCCGCCATCATCACGGCCGTTCTGCCAGAACCGCAACCAACTTCAAGAATGGCATCGCCCGGCCTCGCGATCCTCCGGATCAACTTGATCACCGGCTTGTAAACCAGGGCGTTCACGTAGAGGTTGAAATGTTCCGTGTCCGCCAGATAGTTCTCCCACATCACTTGCTCCCCGGCTGATTTGAAAATGGATAATGTTTCAAAGCAACGACACGCCGGGCCAGTTCGAGATCGTACGGTGTGTCGATGTCAATGGACTCGATGTCCGTAAGCATCACCGGAATCCGCCTGTTTGTGTTTTCGCTCCGGTTGATGAACACGATATTGAAGGACATGGCGGTCTGATACAGCCTGTCCGGCTCATCGGCCCAACGTTTATTTATGTGGAGACGTTCATAACCGCCGTTTTCGGCAACCCAGAAGTTATCGGTCCGGACATGGGCCGGAGCTATGGAACCGATGTTGAACACGGAACTGTCCGTCAGAGCATGATTGAGGGCCTCGTTGATCCGGCACGGCAGCCGGAAGGGATAGGTCGGACTCATGACGATCAAGATGCCCGGATTGTAGTTTTCATCTGCCTTCAGGCGTTCCAGGGAATACGCCAGGGCGTCATCCAGCCGGGCGTCATCTCCGGCCAGTTCCGAAGGCCTTAAAAACGGAAGATCGGCCCCGTGTTCGCAGCTGACCCGCGCGATTTCTTCGTCATCCGTCGAAACGAACACCCGGACCTCGCCCGTGACCGCCCGGGCGTCCCGGATCGTATAGGCGATCAACGGCAAGCCGCCAAGATCGGCCAGGGCTTTTCGCGGAACACCCTTGGAACCGCCACGGGCAGGGATGAAAACCAGAATGCGGAGATTTTCGCTCATAGCCGCCTGAAAAAGGAATGGATTTCGTTAACGACATCGTCCACATCGGTTTGGGTCATCGAAAGACCGATGGGCAGTGAGAGGACTTCCTTTGCCAGCCTTTCGGTCACAGGCAGGTGGAATTCACCGAAAGTTTTCCTGTAATACGGATGAAAGGGGACATAACAGGTGTAATGGATCCGGGTTTCGATGCCTTTTCCGGCCAGGTAATCCTTCAGCCTGTCCCTCGTGTCGGTTTTGATCATATAGAGCTGGTAAACACCTTCAGATCCGGGCCGCTCTTCGTTGATCCCCACCGTGCCTCGAAGGGATCGCGAATAGATTGCGGCCATCTCCCTTTTTTTTTGAGTGATGGTTTCAACGGATTCCAGCTGGTCCTGAAGCACCGCCGCATGGATGTCGTCAAGGCGGGAATTGTAACCCGGCATGCGGACAAGTCCGTCTTCAAGCCCGTGGTTCCTCAATTTCATCAGCGTTTCATACAGTTTTTTATCGTTGGTGACCAAGGCACCGCCGTCCCCCAGGGCATGGATGTTTTTAAGGGGATGGAAACTGAAGCAGCCCGCATCGCCGAGAGACCCGGCCCTCTTCCCGTTGTACAGCGCGCCCAGGGCCTGGGCCGCGTCTTCGATCACCGCGATGTTCCTGTCGCGACAGAAATCGACGATGGGCGCCATGTCGCAGGGGGCACCGGTGAGGTGCACCGGAATCACGGCTTTGGTCCTGCCGGTCACGCAGGGTTCGAGGGTGTCCACTTCCACAAGCATGGTTTCATACGATACATCGCAGAAAACCGGAACGGCACCGGTCATCATGACGGCCCCCGCAACTCCGGCAAACACGTTGCCCGGCAAAACCACCTCATCCCCAGCACCGACACCCAGGGCTTTCAGTGAGAGGAACAGGGCGTCGGTCCCCGAATTCAGCCCGACGCAGTACGCCGTCCCAGCAAAATCAGCCAGCGCCTGTTCAAACCGTTCAAGGGCAGCTCCCAGGACAAAACTTCCACTTTCAAGGACAGAGGAAACGGCCGCCATGTACAGCCGGTATGCCTCTGTCCCTTCGGAAACGGCCAGATCAACAAAGGGGATCTTCATGGCACATCCTCGCAATGGCATTCCTATCGGTTTTCCCGTTTTTGTTGACGGGAATGTCATCAAGAAACAGGAAACGTTTCGGAATCATGTAGGCCGGAATTCTTTCGGCGAGAAGCCGGCCAATCTGCCTGGGTTCAACAGCCTGTCCCTGTTTTTTTTCAAGGGCGCATCCCACGGCCGTGCCGCCCCTGTGCTCAAAAATGAAACAGACCACCGTGTTTTCGCCGGTCACATGGCGGACATGGGCTTCTATATCCATAAGCTCCACACGGTAACCGCTGACTTTCACCTGGGAATCGAGCCGTCCCTTGACAAACCAGACACCGTTCTTCCTGACCGCCATGTCGCCGGTGTGGAACCATGTCTCTCCACCGATTTCCTCAAACCGTTCTCTCCCTATACCGCCGAGATATCCGGGAAAGACCTGGATGCCGCTGATCAGAAGTTCGGATGTTTCGTCATCCAGCCGGACCTTGTTTCCCGCGAGGGGTGTTCCCGTCGGGACATAGCCGTTTCCGGCGAATGTTTCCAGATCCTTAAGGTCACAAGCGTGATAGAAGTTCTCCACCCCCGTTTCCGTCAGGCCGTAAAAATTATAGATGTGCGGGATATCCAGGTAACGGTAGCTGTAAGCAAGGGTTTCAATGGGAAAAGGTTCGCCGCAGACGAAAAGAATCCGCACACAAGTCTCCGGTTTTTCATCCGGCCTGAGTTTTCTGAACCGGGCAAGGGTCGAAGGGACGGTGGACCAGACGGTCACCCGGTTTTGGATAAGATGGTCCAGGGGAAAAATCCGTTCGTTCTTGTTCCTTACCGGTGCGTAACTGCCTCTGCAAAGCACGGCGCAGAACAGGTAGAAAATGGACAGGTCGAAACCGAAGTCGTGGTAATCCGAAAACACGTCGCCTTCTGAAAAAGGAAGGAGTTCAAGGGCGTTGTAAATAAAATTGATGTAGTTGACATGGGTGACCGGAACGCCTTTGGGGACGCCGGTGGAACCGGAGGTAAACATGATGTAGGCGAGATCCCCGCCGTCTTCCGGCAGCTGGTCGAAGGGAGCTGTTTCAGGCGATGCCAAAAGGTCCGTCATGGACGCGGCTGAAACCCCTAATTCCGCGAGGGTGTTCATCAATTCCTTGGGAATGTCCACATCGGTTATGAACATGTCCGGCTGCGCGGCACGGATCATGTCCACGCATCTTTTTTCCGGGAGTTCCGGGTCCATGGGAATCCAGACATTCCCGGAAAGAAGGACGGAAAAAATCGCGCCGTATGCGTGGAAATCCTTGCCCATGAACAGGACGACACGCTTGTTCCGGTGCGGTGCGAGATGGGCGTTGATTCGCGTCATCTGTCCGAACATGTCGGCGTAGGACCGTGTTTCGCCGTAGTATCGGTAAACACAGCCGTCAGAGGTCTTGAATACGTCGAGAAGGGTTCGGTAAAAAGCGGCAACATCCCCATCGTTTAGGGGGTTCATCATTTTTTTGTCCATCAGACAGCCTCGAACACATAGGTAAAGACACCGCCCACGCGGTCATCGTCATCCGGCCCCAGCTTGACCTTGCTTTTAAGCACGAAACCGGCGGAAAGCATTTCCTCCTCGAACATCCGTTCATGACGTTTGAAATCCCCGACCATGTGAAGCCCAGACTCAAGGGCGTTGATCTCGATCTGCGCCAGCCTGAAATGGCCCTGCCGAAGGGCTTTGGTGATGATCATTTCATGGTACTTATAAAGGGATTCCTTCCGCTGATCCTCGGTTTCAAAAAAGGGAAGAATCTCGCCGCCCATGACGTAGATTCCGCCTTTCACCAGGTTAGACCTGATGTTCCGGGCAAACGAATGCCTTAGATCATAATGGATATGGTCGTGTGCAAAAGCCGAGGCGACGATGTCATAGGGTTTGTCCCGCCGGTACGTCACGGCATCGCCGCAGATGCAGTTCACCCTGCCGTTCATGTTCTTCCTGATGATCTCGAAGCAGTTGCTGTCCAGTTCCACCGCGTCGATCGCAAGCGCTCCGGATCTGGCCAGTTCTTCAGTCAAAAGGCCTGTACCGCAACCGATCTCAAGCAGCTGAGTGGGAGCGCCGTTATCCGAGGCCGAGGCGTTGATCCATGACAGCATTTCTTCGACCATCTCGATATAATAAGGATGACTCCGTTCAACAGCATGGTACACCTCAAGGTCGATATACCTGGACATCTCGTATTTCCCTGACGGGTCGGACAATGATCCCATGACCGTTTCCTTTTTATAAATTGAAGTTTTGATGAAACCTTTTCCAGGGGCCGTTTCGCTCACCGGAATAAACCATCGCCTTTTCCCCCAGGTCGATCACCGTGGCGGACACGGTGTCATAGACGCCTTTTCGCCAGACGGATCTGTCTTCATCACGGTCAGAACGGTAAAGGAACGCCTGGACATCCTCCCGTGTTTTCATGAGGGGAACCTCATCGGCACAGGCGTCATACCGGTTAAACGAACTGGGGTAATCGTCCCTTAAGACCGGACCGTAAGGGATGCCGAAAAAATGGTTGGTCACAAAATACCTGTCGGGCAAGGAATGGACGATCCTGCGGTCTTTATACAACTCCAGGTGGAAAGCGCGGTGGGAATCGGCGGCCACGATGTTGTACGGCATCCAGTTCGAGGGTTCGGCGGCGATCAACCCAGCCAGGTCTTCGGCGCATTTCATGGATTCAAAACGTTCGGACACGAACAGGGTGGGCCGGACAAGACCGTCCAGTTCCTCCACGAGAATGGCCTTAGCCATGCTGCGGTCACCGCTCTCCACGGCCCGCATCCATTCCGGGCAGTTGACGGCCGTGCTGACAAAGGCCACGCCGTGCCGGTTGATGCCCAGACTCAGGTAGCCGCTTCCCACGCTTTTGACGCCGAGGACGCCGTTTTCATGGACGACGGTCTCTTCTTCCGGGTTTTCCTTGTCCCTGTTTTTACACAGAACCCCTAGGGCTTTGATATAGATCACCGTGCACATGTCAGATCCCCAGGGTTTCAAAGAGTGTTTCAGGCTGAAGCTGCAGGTCTTGATCCAGTTGTCCTGGAAACGACGACAAAAGGTAGCAGAACTCCAGCATGGGGGATACAAAACCCGGGTAGCGGAGCATCCCGAGTTTGTCCATATCCAGGAGGATGTCCGCGTCTCGTTTGACCAGGACGCCCATGAAAACAAAGGGCATGTACCTGCCGGAGATTTCAGAGCAGAGAGAACCCTTCATCATCTGCTGGGTGATCAGACTGACCCGGTAGGCATAAAGCCATCTGAAGGCATCGATGGTCCCGCTGGTTCCCAAGACCACCAGCCCCGGCAGCACCGGAGAAAGGGGATGACCCAGATATCCGTTGATACGGTGCCAGGTGTAAGGCGTGTCTGTGTCGTAGACCGTGACCATCAGACTGCGGGGGCTGATCCTCCCTCCGGTTTTATCCTTGATTTTACGGCACACATGCCGGGAAATCAGCGTGCAGATCTCATTGCACTTCACAGGTGCCAGAAGCAGGTGGTCCTTATATTTCTCGATGGACGGCTTGCTGATGTCTGACAGCACGAGGCTGCTTTCAAATTCCACACGGGTCATGGATAAGCCTTCGTAACAGCGGATTTTTTCCCTGCACCGTTCAAAATAGGCCTCTCTGACTTCCGTGGGATAACCGGTGATTTCATGGGGATCGACCTCAAACCCGTCCACGCTGAACAGAACATCCCCGTGATGAACGCTGAGCCCGAAAGCCTGGGACAACACTTTCGAGGCGATCACCACGCCGTAGTAAAGCCCTTCGCTGCGCCACTTTCCCGTATCTTCGATAATGGCCCTTTTCACATCCCCTTCATGTTTGTCGTGGCAGGTGATGTAGGCTTCAGCGATCTCGTCTTCCAGCGATTCGATGCTGGTGAAGGAGACCGGACTGTCGTAAACGGCGGGAATCGTGAGTGACGAAACGGACGTGCCCTGAAAAAGGGAATCCCCTTCCCGTGTTCCGTACCAGGCTTTCAGCTCCTCGGTCCTGACCTTCCGATTGAACAGATCCATCATCCGGTCTCGAAGACCGGCGTCCCCGTTTTCAAAGGATTCTTTCCCGGCAAGGCATTTTTCCTTCAACGTTTTGAACCAGGCCTTCTGGTTGTCGTCAGCCCTCACCGATTCGATCTCTCTCAAATATTCCGTCAGGGAATGCGTCATGTGTGATTCCTCATTTCCAATTCAAACCTGTTCGATCCGCCGCCGTTCATACTGTTTGCGATCACGTATGGCCCTTGCGATAATTATCAGATCCTCGTTCACCCGTTCCTGTTCCCGAAGAAACGGCTCCGGGATCATACGGCTTATATTATCTTTGCAAAGCGCGCCTTCTTCCACAAAGTTTTCCGTACTCACCAGCATGTCTCTCACGGTTTCACGGCCGATGGTCCTGGAAAAATCCCTGGCCCAGGTGTTTCCGAACATCTCGCAGAACATCATCCGGACCTGGTCTGGGAAAAGAGTCATGAAACCGATGTCCGGCCGCTGTCTGATGATATCCAGCATTATTTTATGGGCTTTGGGGACGATCGTCTCCTTCCAGTTCCCGCCGTGAACCCAATACGGCAGCCGGACCTGGAAATCCCTGGCCGGTTCGCAGCTGAGGCCGTAGGGGTTGTCTTCGCTGAAATTCTGCTCCATGGGCGATTTCCGGGTCAGGTCAAAGGTGGCCACCGTCAGGGTGTGGATATGAGGCTGACCCACGATGTAGGCGGTCAGATGCTCCCTCATGTCGTCGGTTTCACCGGGGAACCCCACCAGCACGAAACAGAAGTTGAGGATTCCCGCCTCACCTGAAAGCGTCAGTACCCGGTCGGTGGTCGAGGTGTCTGTTTTCTTGTTCATGGCTTTGAGAATGGATGGATCGCTGGACTCCAGGCCCCAGTGGATTTTCCGGCATCCGCCCCGGTAAAGCTGATTCAAAAATCCGTCTTCCGTGAATGCCGTTTCAAGACGGGCGAAGGTTTCCCAGAATATCTCAAGCCCCTGTTTTTCGATTTCAACGGCAATCCGGTACAGAAGTTCCGGGGAGGATGTGTCTTCCATAAATTTGAAAAACCGGGCTTTTTTTCCGTATTTTTCCTGGGTTTCCGTCTGAATCCGTATCAGGTCGGAAATCACATCCTCGGCCGACCGTTTCAGGTAGGTGTTGGCCCCGGCGGGAATGGCGCAGAAAGCACATGATCCGTAGCACCCCCTTGTGGTTTGAAACGGAACAAGCATGTCCGGAAAAACGTAACGGTCAAAATCGATATCCGAATAGTCGGAAAACGGGATGTCCTTTGCTTTCAAGGCCGTTTTTTTGCGGTCGATCTCCGGCTCCCCGTATCCAGAACGGATGATGTTCGTAAACGATACAGCTTTCCCGCGAAGGACATGCTCGTGAAGCTCAAGGAGCGGAGTTTCTCCTTCCCAGAGAATCAGGTAGTCGTACAGATCTCTGAGACAGGTGTTTTCCATGAGGGATTCGTGGCACCGGGTGATCATCTGGCCGCCCAGAACGACCGTTGTCCGGGGCAGTTTAGAGCGAATCAGCGATGCCAGGGTGAAGGCCGGAATAATCTGGTCCTGAAACGTGATGGAGATTCCGACCATGGACGGACTTTGCGGAACGATGTCCCTGTCGATCAGGTCGGAAAAAAACGCGATGAACGGGTTGGCCTTTTCATCGCCCACCGCCTTTTTCACTTCTCCGAAGTCGGTCCGGTCATAGGCCATCCCCAGGGACCTCAGGCCCAGGCGCACACCGGGGTATTCCTTGAAGCAGGATTTCAGATACCCTTCAAGTTCCGTATAATAGCCCAGTATTTTCAATGGGTTTTCACGGCATTCAGCCAAATTGGGACACGCCTCTTCTGATTTCAGAACCTCGTTGAAAAACAGGATATTCGCGTCAATCACGCGGGTCGAAAACCCGTTTTTCCGGAGATATCCCGCAAGAAGGGGGAGGTTCAGCTGGGGATGCAGCGGGCTGGATACCGGAGGGTTGATCAGGATGGAATCCATGGCGGTCACTTTCAATGGGTAAACGTATGTAATAAAAGCAGGCGGTGCGGACTTCGACCGTGATGATATGGCCCAGGGGAATCAGGATCACACCAGCATAGCTGGTGGTTTAATATTTTTAATTTATCCGTTAAAGTCTAAAACCTTTGCAGCAATTCTCGGTGAACATCGTGAGCTGCTGCATCGTTGACAAATTTGACCGAGAATTACTAAAGCTTATGCCCCGAAGGGGCTACATCCCACAGCCCAGGGTTGCGGCGAAAGCCGCTACCCTGGGATCAAGGCAAGAAAAGCCGCCTACCCCAAAGGGGTTGTGTAATCGTTACAGGGAATGTTTTTTATTGTCGTAATATTGCCAATACACAACCCCTTCGGGGTTGATGATATTTCGGATGTTGACCCAGGGTAGCGGCTTTCGCCGCAACCCTGGGCTTATAGACGTAGCCCCCTTGGGGCTGGTTCTGCGAAATATGGCTGGCTTTTTGAATCAATCCTGCCAAAAAAAATCCTGATTGGAACAGCAAAATCCATGGAATTTCATTCGCACAATCGGAACAGATTTATGACAAACACGATACACGCGTTTGCCCTGGACACGTTCAGGCGGTCTCTTCAGGTTGAATGTTGAGGTTTGAATTTTGACAGAATGGCTTTGACGCTGGTCATGGTGACGATCTCCTCGGGCGTCAGGCGGATTCCGGCAAGGGTTTCCAGGCGGATGACCAGTTCGACGTGGCTGATGGAATCCCACTCGAAAAGATCGTCCATGGCGGTGTCCATGTCCACCTCGTCTGCGGGGACGTCGAACAGGTCCTTGAACAACCGCCGCAAAAGGTCGAGATCGATGACGGTCATGAGCCGAAAACCTGCCTTTCTTCTTTTGTTTTCATCATCCAGGCATGATGGGGCATGGCGTAAAAACCGGCCATCACCGCATCGGGCTGTGTTTTTTGGACAATCACGGCACCTAAATGGGTCCGGGTCCGTTCACCAAGTTCGATCTTGTCCCTCACAACGGTTCCAGGGGCCAGATAACAGCCTTTGCGGATGACGGCTCCGCCGCAGACCACCGTCCCCGCCGAAAACACGCACTCATCCTCGATAATGGCGTTGTGGCCGATATGGACGCAGTTATCGATCTGGCATCTGGCACCGATTTCCAGCATGCCGTTCAACACATTTTTCGACACGGTGCAGTTGGCCCCGATAACGGTGTCCTCGCCGATGACTACCCCTCCGGCATGCCGTATCCGGACCAGCCTACCCCTGACCCTGTAGTTCGTCGCGTTGCCTTCTGCACCGACCACGGAGTTGGCTCCCACCACGACCCTGTTCCCGATCACCGCGCCTTTTTCGATCACCGCGCCGGCCTCAATGACAACGTCATCGCCCATCACCACACCGTCCTTGATCACCGCCCGTTCATGAATCCGGCAGTTCCGGCCAATGATCGGGCTGAATTTGAACGAATCGTAAAAATCGGTCTGCTCATACAACGCATTGTGAAGATGGTAAAACTCC
This sequence comes from Desulforapulum autotrophicum, assembly GCA_020723285.1. GTDB lineage: Bacteria > Desulfobacterota > Desulfobacteria > Desulfobacterales > Desulfolunaceae > DYJE01. The sequence goes on from DYJE01000001.1 coordinate 483,993, forward strand.
CCGGCGGGATCGGGTGTTAAAAAAACAGTGATCCGCTGAGCCACGCTGCCGACCAGAATCACCGGACAGAACAGGGCAACGGCCCGGGGAGTTTCGTTGATTTTTTTCAGATACGCCCGGTTGTTACAGAACGTCACAACAGACCCGCCGGTCCGCGGTGAATCCGCATAGTCAAGGCCGTCTATGCGCAGGTTCTCTCCCGTATAAGGAATATCCGATATGCGCGAAATATCTTCGATAAACAATGTCATTACAGCACGGATCCCGATCTGAAAATTTCGAGTTTATGGATGGCATCAATGCCCCTTCTGGCATCTTTCACCTTTCCGTTTATTTCTTTGACTTTTTCCCCATCGGCCCGTTCGGCAACCAGGTCTTCAATCAGTTTTTTCAGCAGTCTGAGCTTCACCATGGCCTGTGAGGAGGAGGTCATATGGCCGGTCCTGTCCATTTCACGCTTCATTTTCACTTCATCGTGGTATGTTTCAAGAAACCGGTATTGCAGTTCCCTCACTTCGGGATCGGCGGCCCTTATGAAATAGTTCTTCTTAATGGTCTTGTCCGTTCCTGGTATCGCAACAATCTCGGATTCAATGTCGTTGCAGTGGTCAAAATAATAGGACCCCTTGAACGGCTGGACAGCCACATTCACTCCGGCTTCCGCGAGCCCGTCTTCAAGCTGCGCGATCATCCCGTCCACGGTCATCGAAACATCTTCAAGGGTGGCGTCCGGTCCACAGAGGATCACGGACATGAACGGCGTGATCCCGTGGATTTTTAACAGAGCGATATTATCCATGGCTTTTTGGTAATTCAGTTTTTTACCGTATTTTTTTAAAAGCGGCTCCGAAAAAGACTCAAGGCCCATATTAACAAGCCTGAAACCCGCCTGTTTCATAAGGACGATGGTCCGCTCATCCAGGTTGTCCAGCCGGGAGAAGCAGATAAATGACACCTCCAGGTTCAAGGCTATGATTTTTTCGCAGAAATCCCTCACTTTCCGCAGATCCAGACAGAAATTATCGTCCGTGAAATAGAGGGTTTTAACCCTGGGGTGGGATTTGATGATTCTGAGTATAATGCCGATCAACGCGTCGCCCACCACATCGGCAGGCTTCACAGCTTTCCTTTCCGATGCGTCCGCAAGCTGGTTTGTCGAGCAGCAGAACTTGCATCCCATGGGACAGTAGTTTCGGGTGAATATCCTGACCGTATGGATATTCCTGTCTTCCTTTTCCGTAAGTTCCCCTCCGTACATGGCCTTATAGTAATCCCAGTAGGCCTCGTAGGGCATGGTTTCATAGGGGATAGCCTCCGTAACCTCACGGAACTTATCCACGGACAAAGGAACGGCCGGATTTTTAAAAACAATGCCGGGAATTTCATTAAAGGGCGCACCGTCGGCAATGGCCAGCATGGGTTCCTCGCCTTCACCCAGAATACAGAGCTTGCAGGGTGACTTGTCGAGAATCTCCTGATAGCTGTACTGGGCCTCGATCCCGCCTGCCACGAGGACCGCATCCGGGCAGACGCTTTTCACAAGGTTCATGCAGCCGATATCGTGGATCAGGGACTCTTCGAGCACCGAAAAACCTATGATATCAAATTGTTGTTCGGCCAGCTTCGCCCTGATGGCCGACTCACGTTGGTCCGCAGGTGTAAGGGCGGTGTCGAAACACTCGGCCCTATGGCCGTTCCTGTTCAGATATCCGGCGATCCGGTAGATTCCCAGACAGGGGCTCAACCATTTGGTCGCGGCACTGTCACGGCCCATGTTGGGGGCGAACAGAAGTATTTTCTTCATTTGGATCGTCATCCCACGAAGTTCCTGTGGATTTTAAATTCAGGGCACTCCAGCCTGTGCATGGCTTCATTCAGATAATGGGGTCTGCATCCCCTGTAACACCTGTCGATGTCGATGTTTTCCACGACCTGCCGGTACAGGTCCGAGTTAAGGATGGAGGCATAGGATTGCTCTTTCAGGTTTCCGATTTTCTTTTTCATGGGGCCGCAGATATCCACATCGAGATTGTGACGGATCCACCACTCGAAGTTCAGCGCGTAACACCGTGTGTAGTTTCTGTGGAACCGTTCGTTTTCCATATGGGCAAAGGGCGTGTTGTTCACCTGGAACTGGTAAGGTTTGTACAGAACTTCGAAGGAATCATCGGCCATGGCCGACAGCGTTTCAAGGTCTTTCAGCACCCTATCGGGATCCATCTCGAACTTGTCGCACCGAACCCCCACGGCCCCTCTCATGATCACAGGCTTAACCGAAAAATAATCGGCACCCAGGTCTTTGACAAGCCGGGCGGCGGCCACCATGTCTTCCCTGTTCTTCTGGTGCAGGGCGTACTGGACGCCCACCGTGAACGATTCCGGCCCTTTCCGCAAAGAGAGCAGGGTTTTCATGTTTCGGATGATGCTGTCAAAGGTGTTCGTTTTTCCGTGAACGATGTTGTGCACAGGTGTTGAGGCCGCGTCCAGACTGAACCGGACCCAGGTAAACGCCTTGACCATGGGTTCACAGTAACGCTCGGGAAACGCGCCGTTCGTAAAAATTCCCTGCTCGATCCCGTTTGAATGGATTTCTTTCACCAGCTCAAGGAAGCGGCTGTAAAGCGTGGGTTCCCCGTAACCGATGTGGGTCACTGCCTTGAGTCCCCTTTCGGCTCCTTCTTTCAATGCGGACACAAGGCTCGCGTAGTCGATTTCCTTGTGGTTTTCCTGCTGTTCCTCATAAGCCGAGCACCAGATGCACCGGTGATTGCAGTAGTTGATCGTATCGATATTCACGTGAACCGGGTACATGGACCTGCGTTCAAGGGTCGCCTTCACATGGTCCGGATGGTAGAGGACCTTCAGGCCGGAAAATTTATCCAAAAGCCACCTTCCTTATTTAACAGAAAAATTTCGCGACACTTCGTTCAATTTCTTCTCTGTAATCTTTCAACAGGTATTCTTCCCTGTTTCTCGGCGGGAACGATAAACATTTTTCATAATTTTCCTTTTTCACCGTCAATGCCCCTCCATTCTTTTCAAGAACCGACGAAAACGTTTTGAAAAAAGACCGGGGGTCCGCTTTCGCACGGTCGAAATCAACACGGATGATCTTGGACGATGGAAGAAAAGCCAGCTGCCTTTCGATATGATCCGAAAGAAGTTTGATGGAAACGGCGCTTTCTTCCACAATTCCCCGGGGCGAATGTGCGTCGAACCCTTCGGGACGGAAATAGATCATCTCGCCGTAGTTGCCTTTGTTTTTCCGGGTGTAGGCATGATCCTTGATTTCAGTTTTCCCCCGGACATAGGAATTCACGAGGTACAGCGGGTCCCGCGACACATAAACAACCATCAGGTTCGGGATGTGGCGGGCCAGGATTTCGAGGTTGATCGTCGCATAAACGTTCTGAAACAGGATGGAATTCCCCTTGACATGCTCCATTCCCGCCAGCTTTCGGTTCAACCCCTCGAAATCAATAGACGACTCATCCTCGATATAATAGTTGTTTTTTTTGACTTTCAACCAGTGGTTCCAGAACCATCCCCATTCGTTGGGCTCCAGGGGGCCGAACGTGATCCCGTAAAAATGCTCCTGGTTGCTCAGGTAGTCGGTTTCCATGAACTCTTTTTCGATCATGGCCCCGATATAGGGGGCTTTGTAAAACTTTGCCTGAACATTGGATATGTATCCGATATCGGAGACGCTGATAAGGTACTGCTGAACAAATGATTTCCCCCCCCTTGGAAGCCCCACCACGGCGATCACCGGTTTTTCGGGCGCGGTAAAACTCCGGGTCAGTTCGTCATCCACAGGAGCGAGGATCTGGTTCAGAAGATGCACATTTTCCATTCGCTTCACTCTCCATTATCTCGATTGATATGTTCTGGTTTTTTTCGGAATTCAGGTTGCAGGGCCAGTATGGCCAGATGCTTCAGCACAGGGTGGATAACATAATACATCCCGCCCTCCTCGCCGGCCTGATCCTCTGGAGTATACCGATAACCGGCCCCCAGCCGTTCCAGGACCTCTGTCAGAAGATCGGCTCTCAGGGCATTGTCATACCGATGATCGATATCCACGCAGGCGTCAGGCAGAGGATACATTTTTTTCGCCACCACAGGTCCCCGGTCGATGTCATCGGTCAGCAAGATCACCGAAACGCCGCATCGTTTCTCCTGGATGATGCTATAATACTGCGTGGTGCTTCCCCTGAAATCCGGCAGATAGCCGCCATGACCGTGAAGGAACGGGATTTTAAGCGACAACAGTCCGTTTCCGACAATCTGTCCTCCGTAACCCGAGTAAACAACAAGATCGGGATGAATCGCACGGATCAATTCAATGATTTCCGGGGAATTAACCGTTTCGGAATCGATAAAATGAATCCGGCGGCTGATGCAGGAGCAGGACGCCACCAGTGGAACAGAAAGGTCCGGAAGCAGGATACCGTTTATCTTGCCCTCTCCAGAAAAAATGCCGTTTTTCGCCTTGTAAACCTTATTTTGAACAGCATCATCGCGTTTGAAAATAAGGGTATCCGAAACATGAACGCCGCGTTCGGCCATGGTCTGTGCATAGGCTTTTGAACGGCTTGTATCCGCAGCAAGAAAGAGGATTTTGTCTTGTCCCATGATTTTTATATCCGTTTTGAAACCAGCTCCGGATGGAGCCTGCCTGAAATGGCGTCGATATACCTTCGCTCCTGAATCAGCAGATAGGCGCGTGCCTTGCTTTCAGATTCCGTCAGGGCGGTCCCAGGGGAACAGAGAATATCGTTCAGTTTTAGCAACGCGTTCACATACGACAAATGAGAAAAACATTCGTAAGCCACACAAAAAAGGTAACCGATCCAGAGATAATTGCCGATGCCCCGATACGCGGATCTGTCTTCCGGCCGACAATTCAGGTCATAACTTGCGTAAATTTTCTTGGTCACTTCAAACCGTTTCACCAGGGTATCCACAACGGTCCTTGATTCGGCAGCCAAGTCTCCTCCATTTCTGAGGGCGTTGATCAGAGTCTCTGCGAACTGACCGGTTTCGATGTGGCCGGAGGAGGCGAACAGGTCCAGCACGTTACAGCCTGCGGTCCTGATTTGGAAAAAACCGCACAAGGAGGCCGTTTCCCCGCCTTGAATATACCGGTCCCTTTTTTGAACCCAGGCGGAGATGAACGCACGGCCCCCATAAGATGAATAACTATAGGAAACGGGCGTTTCTATGCAATTCACCTCATCATAGGGATACCCTGTAGTCCCTTGACCCAATGCCGTCATGCCCATGGCGCGGCGCAATACGACCGGAGCCCAGGCCAAAAGCCCTTCTTTCCCTTCAGCGGCGTTGTCGATGACCATGTCGGGGTTTTCAGGTTCCGCAAACGGAATGTCCACACCCACGACCTCTGTTCTTCGTCCGTTGATGGCGTCCTGATAGAGGTTTTTCGGATTCCGTTTGATCAGGATATCCATGGGCACGGCCAGGTAGACTTCGTAATAGGAGGAATAGTTGACTCTGTTCCAGACTCTGGACTCTTCGAAAAGGGACTGGATGCAGCACACCACGTTCTGTCCCTGGGTGTCCAGCCACCGGCAGATGCCGCAAATCCTGTCGGCGTTTTGCTTTCTGGCCTCAAGGGTGTAATCTCCGGATGTCAGGTCCTTTCCGAACACGGTCCTTATCTCGTCTCCGTCCACAAACACCGTGTTGGGCTCACGCCTTTTCAACAGGTGAAACACGTCTCTTCCCAGTGTCGACTTTCCACTTCCGGAAAGCCCGATAATCCAGATAACCATTTACTCTCTTTCAAGAAAACTCAGGGTGAGTATCCGTTTTCCAAGAATATTGGTGAGGAATGGCCGTTCAAACGGACCTTTCATCTGCCCGAACCCTTTGATCAACCGGATGCCATGATTTTCCATCCATTTGTTTTTCAGGTAAATCTCGCCCTGGTGTTCATACGAGGCGATGATCACAGCGTCCACCTTTCGCCCGACAATCTCATCCGGTTCTATAACCGGCCTCCCGTGCACCGTCCGGCACCACATCGAGGGAAAGGAGTCCAGAAAACAGTCCACTGTGACGCTTTTGTCTCCATCTTTTTCCAGCAATTCCAGCAGAAGCGGCCCGAGTCCGTTTGTCCCGTAAATGGCCACTTTTTCGATATGTTCCGCCTTGAAAAACCGAAGCATGTTCTGGACAGATTTGATTTCACACACCGAAAGACGCGACTCAGGTTCATAAAATGCCCCGTTTCCGTTCGACGGAGCCTGGGATGACAGAAGATGAAAAAGATCCCCTTTGACGGACTTGATACCGATCAAACTGTCCCACTCCGGAATAAGCGCCGTTCCGCATCCGGTGCAGAGTTGAATGTCCTTTAACCCCTCTTCAGCGCCCGGCCGGCTCATTTCAAAAAGGTAATGGAACGACGTCCCTCCGCATGTCCTGCAGGCGTCTTTTTCAGGTGCGAGTATCCCATGCCATACGGCCAGGGCCTCTTGTTCGGTGATCACCGCCCCGTCGGGCTGAATGAAATAAATATCCAGCTCTCTTTTTTTCCGAAGGATGGACAGTTCATTGTAAATGACCGTGCCCCTTTTCCCGAACACCGCCCCGCTGTTGAACATATTCCCGTTCACAGCCAGAAGCACCGAGATCTTACCCTCCGCCGTCCTGATCTTTTCAACCACATCCATCCATCGTTCCAGCGACGCCGCTTGATACCGCAGATCTTTCTTGAACGGATGGTTTTCCTTCATCAGAAGAAAGGATATGGTGCGGCCGCCTGATGTTGCAGCATCAAAAAGGGTTTCATAAGGTGTTGAATCAAACTCTGAAATAACGACCATTTCCGAGTTCACAGGCACTCTGTTCAGGGTGCTGTACACCGGATGGATGGCCAACGTCATGGAAGGCTGAGAAGTAAGCCGGTTTTTTTCAATGTAAAAGCGGCCCAGAACCAGGATATCCATATCTGTTTTCAGAAACAGCCGGACCGCCTCTTCCGGTGTGTTGACCACAGGTTCTCCCCTGTAATTCAGTGAGGAGTTCAGAACGGCGCCGATCCCGGTTTTTTCCTTAAAGCTTCGAATCAATTGATAATACAGAGGGTTATCAGATTCACAAACCGTCTGAACCCTGGCTGTGCCGTCCACATGAACGGTGGCCTGGATCGCTTCATATTTTTCCGGACGAACGGAAAACACCTTCAACATGAACGGTGACGGCCCCCTGCCTTCAAAATAGTCTGAAAAGTCTTCTTCCAGAACGGACGGGGCAAAGGGTCTCCAGGGTTCCCGGTTCTTAACCTTGAGATTGACCCGGTCTTTCGTGTCCGGCCTGGACGGGTCCGCAATGATTGAACGGTTCCCAAGAGCCCGGGGCCCTACTTCAGAGCGGCCCTGGTACCAGCCGATGATATTGCCGGATTGCAACTTTTCAGCGGTCCAGTCCCAGATGGTTTCCGATTCATTCACAGGAAGGCCGTATTTCTTAAGGACAGGCAGAATGTCTTCATCGCCATACTCAGCCCCCCAGTACGCGTGCCGCATCTGCCAGTACGTGTTTTCCCGGGGATATCCGGCTTTGTTGTAAAGCAGCCACAACCCGCCTCCCAGGGCCGTACCTGCGTCGTTGGCAAGAGGCGTGATGTAGATGTCCCTGAAAAGGCCGGAGGCTTCCAGTTTCCCATTGGCCACGCTGTTCAGGGCCACACCGCCCGCATAGCACAACCTGTCACAACCGGTTATCCGCAGGGCTTTTTCGGCCAGTTCCATCACCGCTTCTTCCAGAACCGCCTGAACCGATGCCGCCACATCGGCGTAATAGCCCATGACCGATTCATCGGGTGTCCTTTGGGGACCGAAATAGATTTGCCAGTTCGGAACACCGTAATGGTGGTATAACGAGCACCTGGACCTGAAGCCACCGTTTCCCGTTGTGTGGAACAGGTACTTTTTAATTTTATCTGCAAACACCGGTTTTCCGTAAGGGGCAAGGCCCATGGTCTTGCCCGCGCAGGACAGCGGGCTGTACCCCAGCCATTCGGTGACCTGTTCATAAAAGTGCCCCAGGGAATGGGGGAAGGGAATTCTGTCAAGAATCCTGATCGCCGTGCCCTCGCCTATCCCGATGATGGCTGTCTCCATCTCTCCACCGCCGTCGATGGAAAGAATGGCGCTTTCTTGAAATGGAGACGGGTAAAAGGCCGACGCAGCATGGCAGATGTGATGCGGCACGGGCACCAGCCTGTTTCTGTTTACGCCCAACCCTTCAAGCAGTCTCAGATACTTTTGATAACCCTCACGCGTCCGCAACTCTATCGATTTTCCATCGTCACGGTATTCTTTTCCATAGGCACGTGCGTAGGCTTCATCACGCCCGTTGGCCAGGTCCGGATCAATATAACAGGAAACATAGTCCGCGGAGCCAATACCCCGGCTGTGATTTTTGCCGTACCAGTCAAGCGCCCCGGTTGAAATCGTCTGGGCGTGTTTGACCCTGTTGAACCGTTCTTCTTCGCCGATAAAGACAACCCGGCCGTCTTCGATGACCACGTAGGTTGCATCGTGCTCCGCCGGTTTGGTTCCGAAAATGAGTGTCATGACATACTCTTCTTTGATTGTTTCATGTGTTCAGCGCAAGAATTTCCGCCGCGATCATCCGGGCGTACAGTGTGTTTACCGCATCGTTTGCGTGGTTGTCGTAAGGTTCGTTCGTAAGCTTTAACGTTTTATCATAGGGGTATGACGTGCAGACATTGAATCCATGCCGTTGCAGATAATCCACATAAGGGTTTTTACTGAGCTGAAGGTCTGCCACGATCAGGGTTATCGCGTTGTTCTTACAGAACGATTTTATTTCTTCAAAGAGAAGCTTTACGGATTGAACGACTTTTTTATCCCGGCCGGAATATTTCAGGCTGTTCCACAACCATTCAAGACAGCTGATCACCGCACTGTTTTCCGTGGAAAAAAAGGTGCTGTATTTTTCCTTGTTAAGCCGGGTCAATTGGCCTGAATCTTCAACCGCTCCCGGCTTTCCTTTATAATTCTTCAGTTTCAGCCCGATGGTCTGTGAGGTTGTTTTTATTTCCCGGAGGATATTGGGGACCCTGAAATCCTGCTGCCCTTCAAACCCGATAACCGCAACGGCCGGCTTTCTGATTCCGCAGATGTTCTGCAAAACAAGAAACTGCTGATACAACGAATGACCGGGACAACTGCAATTCTTGACCGTGTGTCCGGGCAGGGCCGCCTGAAGTTTCCAGCAGAATGTCATGGAGTCATCCAGACACTTTCCGTATGTCCATGAATCCCCGAATACAGCCACAAGGGATTTCGTTTCTTCACAGCCATTTTTTTCCGATGTAATCCTGAACCCGTCTTCCCCCACCGTGTAACCGACCTGTTTGTCAGGCCAGTTCTCATGTTTGTACAAAGTGACGTACCTGCCCGGTTTCAGTTTGTACCCGACCGAATCATCCGCGACGTAGCGGCTGAGGATACCGTTCACCACCTCATAGGGATGCCTGTAGATCTCCCGGGGCCAGCTCCCCAGACGAAGGCAAAGTTCGACGAGAAGAAGACAGAGTCCCATTGAAACCAAGGGTGATACCCTTGCCGCTTCCGTGAACAGCAGAATGAACGAGACACAAAGAGCCGATCCGAAAGAGATGCCTCTCGACACCCGTTTTTTGATATGCCGCCGTCTTTGCTCCATGATGCCGTGAAACGTCAGAAAGGAATCATGGCAATACCAAATAATTTCAGGTTCTTTTCCAAAACAATAAGCCGCAGACAACATATCCCTGACATTGTCATGGGAAAACGAACGGCCGCAGACGATGACGATACGGTCCGGACGGATCATTCGGATGCGGAGCATCAGATCCACACGTCGGGGATGAATCCGTCCTTTGAAATAATGGATATTATAAGACTCTTTCAGCGATTCCAGCCGGTTTTCACGGACAAGCAGCCAGACTCCCTCTGGCCCGGTACCATGGGTGGCGATGTAACTCACGATGCTGTCATCCGGGGCGGCCCCGACAATCATCTGCCGCATGATTCTTTTGTTTCCAGGGAGGAACGTTCCATCAGATAAAATTCACATGGGGTTCGGGATATTTGAGTTCCCAGAGGTAATCGTTGACAAAGGTCATCCGGCAATTCATCCGGCATTCGCTCACATCAAAGGTTTTCATGGTGTGAAAAAGCTGTTTCCGTTTTTCCCCTTCCCAGATCTCCCCAAACGACGCCTCGGTCAGATTTCCCAGAAGGAATTTGGGGTCCATGATATGGGAGCTGCATGCGTAGACATCATGATTCGCCATGATGTGGGTCCAGAAAAAGGGAATGGAACAGCAATGGCGGTAACGGGGTTGTCCCTGAAGGTGGTTGTCGAAAGCCTGTTTCCTGAAAATCACCTGAAACCTGTCGGTGGACATCGCTTCCACATCGTCTATGGATGACATCAGCCTGTCGTAGGAAAGGGTTTCATAAAGCCGGTTGTTGCTGTGGAGGTGCTGTGAATACGGTTTGATCACGAGGTAATCAAGCCCCGTGTCCCGGCACATTTTGGCAAGATCCGTGAGTTCATCCTTGTTTTCCGGCAACAGGATCATCTGGGCCCCCAGAGTGCAGGGATATCCGTTTTTGTGTTTCAGGTTGACGGCGTATTCAAGGTTTTGAAACACCGTGCGGAAATCCGCTTCCTTTGTTTTTCTGATGGCCGCGTAGGTTTGGGGAGTCCCCGCATCGATGCTCACCTTGATCCAGGAGGAAGCCGGAACGGCCAAATCGCATTGCCGTCTGTCCATCAGGACGCCGTTCGTGCTGAACGCCACGTCGATTCCCTTTTCTTTGGCCACGGCGGCCATGCGTCCAGCGTCCCTGTTCAGGAACGGTTCCCCTTCTCCGGCGAGCATGATGCTTTTCACCTTGTTTTCCGCCATGATCGTTGTGGTTTTATCCCAGATCCCAAGGTCAAACAGACGGTTCCTGTACCCCACGTAATCCATGGCGCAGAAAGAGCACCGGTGGTTGCACCCCCCCGCGGGTGACGCTTCGATGTAAATCGGATAAATCGACTTCGCGGTATCCCAGCTGTCATGGCCGTCCAGCCATTGCCCGACACGTCCGGGATGGAATATCAGTTTATGGCTGTCGATACGGTATTGCTGCGCCATAAGAATCTCCTGAGATGGTCTTGGTAAAAAATTAAACCATAAGGTCGGAATAAACCTGTCGATACCGGAGAATTTCCGTATCAAGGGAATGGTTCTCCTGGAAACGCCGAACGTTATTCAACAGGCCGTTGTAGTCGCACTGCCGGATGATAGCCGACAGGTCGAAGATATCGTCATAGGAAAGAGCGATGCCCAAGCCGTTCTCCTCCACAAAGGACGCCATATAGCGAAGTTCCTTCGACACAAAAACCGGAAGCCCCGCTGAAAGATAATCGAACAGCTTGGTGGACATGGTGGTTTCACGGTGTGCCGTTTGGATCGGGCAGGTCCTCAGGTCGACCACGTTCCATCCGAAATCGTAGCCTGCCAGGGTTTCAATCACGCGTTCGTTGGCCACCGGCGGGTGGTAGGAAAAAAGGGGGTTCTTTTCCGCTTTTTCATCATACGCCTTGTACGTGCCGTCCTGCCTGTCATAGGCGTTGTAGATATCAAAACATATGTTCTGTGAGGTGATCAGGTCGGCGATCTCATACAGGGATGTGGTGGCACCTCCACCAGCGCTTTTTTGTGACAAAACCCCGCCGGAATAGACGATTCGGACAAGCTTCTGCCGTTTGTCATAGGGTTTTACCACATCCCCGCAGTATGCCTGGAACTGGATCGCGTTTTTTTTCACCTGGTATTCCCTTTCAAGAATATCCAGCACAGCGGGGCTGTCTTTATAGGATATCACATCCGCGTTCCTGTATAAGAACGATTCCTGGGCCAGCAACCGGTGGGCATCTTCGTTGCCCAAGGCTTCTGAAAGGGACGATTCCGTATGCATCGTACACAATACGTCATGAAATTCGCACACCGTTCTGAATTTTTTCATGGCCATGAGAAGGATGCTGAGCAACGTGTCCATGACAATGGGCATCAGATGCAGTACGGCATTTTTTTCAAGATTCATGAACACGGTTAAAAAGGACAGAATATCGCCGCCCGAATTATAGATATGGTCGAAACAGTCCGATATCCGGTGGTCCCCAGTCACGCCGGTGCAGTTTCTGTCAAGGGACATCAGCAGCGTCACGCACCCGCAGTTTTTCAACGCCCGGACCCTTTTCACAAAATTCACCGGAAAATGATTGACCGCAAACAGGACCACCGGTTTCCCTTCCGAAGAACGGATGATGTCGTTGAAGGTTTTTACTGTCAGTTCATCATCCTTTTTTAAAAAGGCTTCATCGATGAACGGGTGAACAATCCTGTCCGCATATGAAGGAAAGGACCCCGCAATCCTTTCGAAGAGCTCATCACCATAGGCGCTGCTTGTCAGAATGATGAGATCCGCTTCCAGACTGTCCAGACAGCTTAAAGGATACAGCGGTTCACCCAGATAACTGTCCTGGGACTCCGCCTTGAAGCTGTCCAGAACACCGGTAACCGTATGGCCCGTTTCCCTTGCGATCGAAATCACATCCTTGGTCAGTCCCCCGGCAGGACAAACCGCGATCTTTTTGTTCTTCACCGATCCCAGCTCTTCGCGCAATCCTCTCAGAACGCTCTCCGTTTCGTGATTTCGTTTCAGGACACCGCAAAACCGGATGATATCTCCAAAGGAAACAAGCTGTTCCGATTCGATAAACCTGGCAGGGCCTGGAAGATGTTTTCTGAAAGCATGCTTCAGGATCAATTCGTCAGTTTGCCTGATGGCATTCATTTTTTTCCTGTCGACATATTAATTCAAACGAATGATTTAATTCATGATCGAACAAATTTACCCAAACATTTTTATTCACACTGAAACAGGATTTTCCAACAATGTGGTTGGAACTTTTAACAGCTTTTTCAATATGCGACCGGGCACAGTCAATCCCGGCAAATGCCATGGCCTCCGATAAAACCGGGACAATATTGGACTCGTCCATTGCATCATGGTTCAAATGAAAGCAACGTGTATCCTCTATCCACTTACGTTGTTCCATCATTTCTTCTGCCATGGATTTCACATATTTCCCGTTGGGTGCCGTATACCCGTCAAAATGTATTTTCAATGAAGCGATCAAGTCCTCCCGTTCTTCAATGTTATGGATTTCAGGAGAATCGGCTTTTTCCGAATGATACCGGAAATAAAGAAGATCTTTGATATTTCTATAATAATAAATAAACTTGGCTTTGGGATATCGTTCCATTGTCTGGCTGAATTGTTCATGGGAAAAATGACCGTGGACGTATGAAAAATTTTTCAAATGTGAAAAAACAACCGAGCGGCTGCTGAAGGAGCATCTGTAATCGTAATGAAACGAACCCAACAGTTCCATGAAAATTCGATTTACATGCCCGTCGTATGCATGGGAGCATAAAACGACAGGATTTCCTGGGCATTCGATATCCGTGAAACCGACATTATCAGACCGGAAATCGGGAAGATAGGCCAAAAAAATCTTTTTACCCTTCAACCTTTTCAAGATCGACGAATAATGTCGGGGATGAACTGCAACAATAACGGCACCGATACTCCAGTCGAACGCCAACTCATCCGGGTCTCTGATAATTCCTGAAGAAAGGCCCCGGCTTTGTTGATCAACAAAATAAGAGACCAAATCCTGCTTTTTTATCAATCCCAGAGCATTGTATACCGTAACACCACTTTTACCAGAGCCGTAAATACAAAGCCGAAGTTTATCTGGGGCTGTATTGATATTGGATATGAATTCCTCAAGGTCTGCGGCCAGTTGCTGAGACATGTCACGTTCCTGCGCGTATTCATTTTCTTCATAACATACTGAACTGTAAAATATTGTATCAGACATATCCGAGATCCTTGAGAACATCGCCCATCACCGAATTAAAGACAGCGATCGCTTCATCCGTCAGGTATTTTTCCCATTGCCTGGACGCGCCGCTGCGGTAAAAACTCCCTTCCTTTTCCTCGCCCCGTTTCCGGCCTTCCCTTAAAAACACATCCCGCGCATAACATGCGGTCTCGACTTCTTCCATGGAAACCGGAAGACCGATGTAATCCGTAATATTCTTGACCGTGTTGAACATATCCGATGTAAGGTCTTCGAACCGTATGATCCGGCACCCGCCTTTTTTTGCCTCCTGGACCCAGGGCGTGATCACCTCGGCAAGGGATGAGGGAGAAACGGGATACCATGTTTTTCCCCACATCTCGAATGTGAAACCTTTTCGGGTGACCAGCCGGTTGATGGCAGCTTTGTGATCGAGCCCCTCAGATTCAAGGAATGCCCTGTAAGCCTTCATGTAATCCGTCATGTCGGGACCGGTGTAGGTGCACTGGTATTTGTGGTGGGAAACCATGATATCCCTGGGATCTCTGATGAGAAACAGCACCTTGTAAAAAGGGTTTCCGAGGATCGGCTTCACCGTGGCATGGGGATAGTGCTGGAACGTGAACTCGTTCGGTTCCATATCCCTGAAAAAATTCGGATGAGGCGTCACCCGGTGGGTCGGAAGCATTCTTTTGTGGTAATAACCCTGGCGGTCCAGAAGGTATTCCAGGATCGGGCCTAAAAGCGTGGTGCCGGAATTGATGGATGTCGAAAGGATGACCGGAGGGTTTTTCATAAATCAACGAGTTATCCTATTGCCTGTTTTTTTGAAGCCGTTATAGTGTTTATCAGATTAAAATTCAGAAATGGAGTTATCCTTCATTCGATGTTGTACGTTGGACGTTGGATGTTCGATGTTCATTCATTCGCGCAATCGGAACAGATTTATGACAACCAATCAAATTGATTTTTTTTCGCGTACCAGAGCTTTGTCATGTATACCGGTTCAAGACGTTCAAGACGTGATATCCTGTTTTCCACATACCTGAGGAATTCGTCGAAAACCTTCGGCCCGGCCTGCACCCTTATGTCGTTCACGCTCCGCCAGATGCCCAGGTACCGTTCCGTGCTCATGGTTTCCGTGTGAAGAAACTCGCCGTACCAGGCGTCTTCCACCCAAGGACACTGTTTCAACCGGTCGAGAAGGCCGTCGCAAAACTCCGATTTTCCCGAAGACACGCGTTTCATATGGGGTGCCATGGCGTAAAGCGTTTCCTCGATTTCTGTAAAAAGAGGGCTTTCGTCAATTTTCCGGGTGTTCCACAGGGCACCGAACACGCCGCCGGGTTTCAGTACCCGTTTGAACTCGTCCGTGGCTTTTTCGAAATCCGCCCAGTGAAAGGCCGAAGCCATGGTCACCAGATGGCAGCTTTCATCGGCCAGGCCCGTGTCCTCCGCACTGCCTTTGATCCAGGCCACGTTTTCAACGGATGCCGAAAGGTCTTCGCCCTTGGCCCTCATTTCATCACAGGGTTCGACGGCTGTTCCGCGGATAGTCTTTCCCGCCAGCATCCGGGTCCAGATGCCCGTGCCCGCACCGATATCCGCAAAAGCCAGGGCTCCGCCGTCAACACCGGTTGCGCCGATCAGCCGGTCAACGGCATGTTCGCTGTAACCGGGACGGTAAAGGGCGTAATCATCCGCAAGGGTTGAAAAATCTCCGTGCCTAAGAGACGAGCCGTTAACGCCAGTCATGGGACCACCTGTCCTTTCCGGTTGAAGTTTTTAAAAGTGATTCATACAAAACGATGTCGTTTTGGGAGTCGCATTCGCACCACCTGCCGTGAACCCTGACACCTTTGACTCGGATGCTGTTTTGAATCAGGGTCATCATCAGACCTGTCATGTCCATGCGGTCAGACTTATTTTCCTTCTGATCCAGTGTCTTGAGAAGCTCGGCCGTCTTTCGCCATCCCTGGGGTGAAAATTTCAAAAGTCCCATGAACTGGCCTTCAATCCGTGAGATGTCATCTGTTTTCAAGCCGATTTCAAGCACCTCGCCGTCATCGTTCACCGCAAACGTTTCCGCGTCGCCCAGGGGATCGTCAAAACGCCTTTGCCACAGAGACAGCCAGTCCTGGTCAAAGGTCAGCGCGATGTCAGCGTCATCGGCCATCAGGGCTCTCACATGATCCGCCGGGTAAAGGATGTCGCTGTAAGAAACGACGGTGGACGATGATTCCAGCAGGCTTCCGGCACAGAGGAGCGAAGACACCATGTTGGTTTCACACCATCTTTCATTGATGACGACCGGACATCCGAAGGGTTCCAGCATCGGAGCGAGGTAACCACCCACCAACGTGATATCGTCTATACCCGCCCCTTTCAAGGCGTCCATCTGCCATGACAGCAGAGGTTTCCCCGCGACCTCGACCAGGCATTTCGGCCTCAGGTCCGTCATGCTTTTCAACCGGCTTCCCCTGCCTGCGGCAAGAACAACCGCCTTAACGTTCATCATCCATCCACTCCCTGAATCGTCCGATATCCGCGTCCCTGAACGGGTTTTCCCGTTCGGGATGCCACTGGACCGCCGCGATCTTCATGGATTCATGCCGAACCGCCTCTGCGAAACCGTCCATCGACAAGGCAAGGACAGAAAGGGGTTCCTTGACATTTTCTGCACAGACGCCGAATTCATGAAAGGAATTCACGTCCGTTTCCCAGGCCTGTTTATCGGGGACGATCATTTTGACGGAATGCCGGGTCGCCACATGTCGTTCCTTTGGGCACGGACTCAAAGGGCAGCCGTAATACCGGCATATCATCTGAAACCCCCGGCACACGCCGACCAGCGGAATTCCGTGGTCCACGGCATGCCCGATGATCCTTCTTTCCGTTTCATCCCGGATGTCCGATTCGCCGATATGGCCGCCGCCTGAAAGGATGAACCCGTCAAAACGGTCATGGGTAAGAAGAAGGGATATGCCGGAACCTGTATTTGGCAAAGGAATCACGAGAACCCCACCGAACACCGAGTTTAAAAACCCGTACCACTCCCTCGAAAGTGCGTCCCTTATCTCTCCGGTGGCCGGATCACGGACTTCACGCATGCTGATGCCGATACGTTTGATGGCCATGGTTTATTTCACCACCTGAATGACTTTTTCACCGCTGTTCAAACGGATACGTGTTGCGTTTTTCACCTGGTCGAACAGGACGCCGCCACAGCCGATGGCCGCCGGTATGCCGTATTCCGAGCAACGGATGGCCATGTGGGAGTTGGTCCCGCCGAATTTCGTCACAAGCCCCGCGATGCCTTTGCTGAAAATCCAGTCGAAGCCCGGATCTGCGTTTTCGAGAAGGACGATACAGCCTGTAATCGGAGAATCCGCCAGACGGTTCTGGGATAAAAAGGCAACACGCCCTTCCACACAGCGGCCGGTGATATAGTTGGGGACGTTCCTGTGCTGAGGCACCACATACACGTCTTTTCCGGCCCTGATCAGGTAACTGAGACGCACAGACCCTGCGAAATCGAATTTTTCCCGGCCTTTTTCAACCAGATCGCCGTAATGGCTTGAGGTATTGGAATGTTCCGGCGACACCAGGGATTCCAGGATGTCCCCGATGGTCAGAAATGAAAGCTCGTCACGTGTAAATCCCATGCTCTCACCCCAATGGGCGATCACTTCCAGGATATCCGACACGTTCCGGGTGAAAACGAATTTGGCGAATTCACGCCCCTTGATCGCCGTTTCCGCGTAATCGAGCAGGGTTTCAAGTGTGACATCATTTCCAAAGGCCTTGTCAATCAAGGTTTTTGCCGCATTTTTCTCTTTCCCTGTCAGTGTAAAGGGTTCGCCATGATCCTGGATTTCAGGCATATAGATGAAATCCTGATAAATATCGACCCTGTTGCTGTAGCATGGGGACTGGATGTTGTAAGTTCCCGGGCGCAGGTGGCCGTATTGAGACAAGAAAGCGTCCTTTGAGATCCTATTCTGCCCAAGCCGGATAAACGCTTCGGAAATATCCTGAGACACGGTCCGGATTCCCCGCTTGAATTGTGCCACACGCTCTTCGGACACGATGCCGTTTGAAATCATGGACCGCAGCAATGATTCCGCCACAAAGGCATGACGGGCGATGATGGTAAAAGGGAAGGTCCCTGTTTCTATGCACTCGGTGATCAAT
Source organism: Desulforapulum autotrophicum (assembly GCA_020723285.1). Taxonomy (GTDB): domain Bacteria; phylum Desulfobacterota; class Desulfobacteria; order Desulfobacterales; family Desulfolunaceae; genus DYJE01. The sequence continues at coordinate 502,158 of DYJE01000001.1, forward strand.
TGCCGGACGATGGCGATACGGTTGAAGGGTGTAAGCGCCCCCAAATCCACCGTCCGTTTATTCTGACGTTCATGCAGGCCGTTGATCACCGCGAGGGATTCATGCAGTTTGCCTTGACCGCCTGGCCTCAGAAATCCGGCGGTCATTTCGATAAGCTTTTTTCTGAAATGACGCTGTTCATCACGGGTCAGTACACCGGGATACCTTTTTTCCAGTGTAACACCGAAATCGAAATCATAAGCGGTCTGGGCCACGTCGAACTCGACTTTGTCGTGGCATTCAGGATGGGCGTCCAGATAGTCAATCCAGGCATTGACCAGCTTCTCCCCCACCGTGTCGTCCAACCCTTGCGGAAGAAAGGAATTGAAACTGTTTCGAACGTCGATGTACGGACAGCCAGCCACGAAGACCATCAGCTCTTCAGGTGGCAGTTTCCGGTATCCCATGGCCTGGCGGGCTTCACGCCATACCTTTTTCGTGATCAGGGTCCTGTAAAGGGATGATGCCAGGGGTCTGGGGTTGGTTCCGATCATTTCCGCGGGATTCCAGTCGGGCATGACGCCAAGGGTGGTTTTACGTCCGAAAATTCCGGGCCGGGGTTTCATGATATCCGTAACATACTGCTCGATATAGAGGATTTTTTTTGAAATCCTTTCCTCGATTGCCGGCTGCCAGAACTGCTCCGTGCAGATCCGCCTTACCTGGAACAACTGAAACCGGCCGTCCCTGTCTATGGCGAACTCGATATCAAGGGGCGTCGTTCCGAATTCATCCTCGATGGACCGCGCAAAAAGGACGATGTTACGGAGACGGACCGAGTCAAAACTCTCCATATCGTATCCGCGATACACGTACACGGTTTTGCTCACTTCCCCGCCGCCGGTGATGCCACCGGTCAGCCCGGAACTGTCGTCGTAGTTGATCACATAATAAGGTGAGCCGTCACCCAGGCACCGTGTCATGATCACACCGCTCAATTCCACATCCTCGACCATGGCCTGTACGAGGACCTGGTTGCCTGTTTTTCCTTTATACGACGCGATGACCCTTTCGATGGCCTTTGAGACCGCACCCGAATCCCCGGGGTCCACATGGGTGACACTTTCAAAGCAACCGGCCATGGACGCATGGGTCCCGTCTTCATCGTGTGAACTGCTCCTGACAATGATTGTGCCGGTTCCACCGTCGAACCGTTCCCTGATTTCATGAAAAATCCGTTCAGGTTGGCCGGACCATTGATCCTGGGTAAAAAAATAGAGATCCGGAACACAGAAATTTTTTTCTTTCATGAAAGCCAGTGTTTCAGCTTTTGTTTTCAAGCCGAGCATCAACGATGCCTCCTAAACAATAAAACCCGTGTTATCCAGATGAAGAAGTTCGCGTTGTGTTATTTCTATACGGTAAAATTGTCTTTCATGCCATTGGGGATCATTTTCATAAAACCAGAATAAAATCTCCCGCCAGAACGCACCGGACGTGATGATCACGGTGTCATAGTGAAGGGAGGAAATGGAATCATAGGTTAAAAGCGGCAAAGTTTTATCATCCAGGGAAAGAGCGCCGGCATTCCGGTCAATGACCGCTTCGACATGGATGGACGTTCCAAGCCCGTTCTCCAGCATGATTCGCGTCATGGTCCCCGATGGCACGACAAGGGCGGATTCCCCTTTTTCAACACGGGCAACAGGCCTCCAGGTCATGCTCTCGAACGTTTCCTTTTTTACCAGACGCTTCAGGTTTTCGAGGGAGACCTCCATGGCTGGATCATCGATTTTTCCGCAGTATTTTTTACACACCGAGGGAAATCTCCTCAACATGTTCATGACGCGCATGATTTTGATGTAACGGGAATTGTAAAGTGCGCGCGACGGTGTTGTCAGGGCCTGGGCGGGAATGGGTTCAAGGGAGCAGCAGAAATTGTAATTTCCCTCGCCATCCACCAGGAGATTGTGAAAAGGAATGGAACAGTGGGCATTGTAGATGGAAGAATCCGATGCATAACGGGAATGTGAATGACGTGCAATTTTTCCGGCAATGGTTTTGTTGACAGCCCGGGTGTCCCATCCGGCCTTGATACCGTAGCGGTCGCAGGCGTCCAGAAGATCACACATGAACGCTTCCATTTCCCGGGCAGAGAGTTTGTGAATGCCTTTGTCGTGAGCGCCGGGATGTTCAAAAAGTCTGAAAAGCACCATATGGGCAACCCCCAGCTCGTGGAGAAGCTTCGGCATACCCACAAGACTTTCCCTGTTTTCCCGGAAGACCGTGCATGCGGCGATCAATTTGTCTCCGAAAGCCTCCGCCAGTTTTGCAATCACCGGTTTAATCTCTTCGAACACACCGTTTTTCCGGAAGGTTTCGTAACTTTCCCTGTCACTGCCGTCGATGCTCAGGTAGATCTTATTCACAGGATAGGTTTTCAGACGTTCGATTTTTTCATCCGTCAGCAACGCTCCGTTGGTTGAAAACGTGAACGACTTGACATGGGGTGTGGCAAAGTCCATCATCTTGAAAATATCCGGGTGCAAAAACGGTTCTCCGCTCACGGCAAACGTCAGGTCGTTGATGGGGGTGTTGATCAGGATAAACTGTTTGAATTCGTCGAAAGACAGCCAGCGGTTGCTGTAATAGCCGTAATGGGTGTCAAAATGGTTGAAACACATGGGGCAGTTGTAGTTACAGGCCGTGCAGATCCCGATCTGGATATTGACAAGGCAGGCGTCCGGCATGGTGACGGCGTCCAGATAAGGGGTTTCATCCTGTATACCGCAAGTGCGTTTGAAGTCTTCCCAGTCCTTTTCCAGCGATGCGACCACTGGAAAAACAATTTCCGTCAATCCTGAAGGCATAATTCACCTGTTTCACGTTTCAAAACCATATCCCCGAACAGGAAAATCCGGTTTTCCGGTATTCCCGCCTGTGTGATCAGCTGGTTTTTAAGACTCTTCTGAACCCCGTAACTTGGGGTTGCGATCAAGACGCAGCCGTCCACTTTCGCTCCATCTTTTTCTGGATGATACACGGGATAGCCTTCTATGGTTTTTCCCGATTTGTAGTTGTCCAGAAGGCCGGATACGTCCATGCCCTGCTCCGTCATCTGTTTCGCCATGGCCACCCCGAACTGACCGGCGGGCATCACCGTGATCCCATTCCGGCCGCCGTTGTTCATTCTTTGTCTCAGATAACTTGCCAGGTCCGCCACAAGGCGGCTGAAATGAGGTGACCCCGGATCAGGGATACACTGGTTCAGCCCATGTTCGAACAACGAGTGGATCTTTTCGCTGCCCGAGAGCTCGCAGATCTCCTTGACAAACAGAAGCCAGGTTTCGGGGACCAGGGACACGACGCGTTCACGGGAGATGCCTCTAGACATCAGGAATTCCAGGGCGTTTTGGCGTCCGAAGGTGTCGGCCAGAAGGACAAGATCGGCACCGTTATTTTGGAATGTGTCCACCGTCTCCCGGTCATAGTTGAAAAAATACCGGTTCGTCGAACCCTCATCCTCGTCGATAAAGCTTGTAATCTTTGAATAATCCAACCCGAAAATATCGTAGAAGTTCATCAGACAGCCATTGATTCCGGTGCCGTATACCACGATGGACGATGCGTTTTTCACGGCACGTATAAGGCCATCGTAATGATTCCTGAAACGTTCATTCAGATACATGTTGTAAAAAATCTGGTGAAAACACCTGGGACAGAACTGCTCCATGCCCAGGATGGTGTTCACCCGGAAAGGAATGGTCACCCTGGTTTTGCACCTGGGACAGGCCGCGTTCAACGTATCGAGACAAATGTCCTCGGCCTGGTTCTTATGGTAAAGGTGGGTCGCGTACCGGCGAAACGCGTTCATCACGGCCGGGAACAAACGGGAGTCCGGTATTCGGCTGACATTCACATAATCCACATTCCTGAATTGCCCGCTGCCCAGGATATTCGAAAAATCAAGCCGGTCGATATACGTCCGTTCGTCTTTGATCTTTCCTGTTTTCAAGGCATTGTCATATATCGCCGTACCGGGATAGGCGATCAGCAATGCACCTGGACCGACGATATCCTCTTCGATCAGCAGATCCATGGTTTTGGCCAAATCTGCCTCGTCCTCACCGTCGCTCCCCATCATGAAGGAACCGAACGCCGGAATGCCCACTTTTTTGACAAAACGGGCGAACTGACGGATCTGGGAGACATGGGTCCGTTTCCGGAGTGTCTTGAGCACGGTATCCGATCCGCTTTCCACTCCGTATGAGATTCCGATACACCCGGATTCTTTCATATCACGAAGCACGGATTCGTCGATGTCCACCCGTAAAAGGCAGACCCAGGGTTTTCCTATACCGCTGTCCCTGTAGGCCTTTAAAAATTCACGGATGCGTTCCGACGTGGGATAGAGGATCTCGTTGACGAAAGCGAAACCTTCAAAATCGTAGCGATCGTTCAGGTCATGAAGTTCACGGATCACATCGCCGATTTGCCTCATACGGAAAGAGCCGTTGGTGGGCGAACAGAACGTGCACTTACCGGTGCATCCCCTGCCGGTCAGCACAGGAAAAGCCTTGAAACCCGGAAAACCTCCCACGCCCGCATTGAGGTAGTGGACCACATCGATGTCTTTCCAGGTGGGGTATAGATCGTGTTCACTGAGATTGATTGGCTTCGGAAGGGGGTTTACCACAAGCCTGTTCGTGCCATTCCCTGGAAATACAAGTCCGTCTATGGATTCCGCCTTTTCAGGAGCATTCTCCAGCAGTGCTTCCAGAAGAAACGGAAGCGTGGACTCCCCTTCCCCCCTGATGCCGAAATCAAAAGGGACCCGCTCAAGCAGAATGTCGAGCGGCATGTCCGATACAATCTTTCCACCCAGGATAAAAGGGGTGCCGGGCTTAATCTCGTTCACGCGCCGGCATACATGGGTCAGATCCGGCATGTCGCCTGTCAGTCCTCCCGTGGCCACGGCATAATAGGAGCCGTCTGCAAGTTTTTGCTCCCAGTCCGAGTTGTCCCGCAGGAGATCCACAAACTCGTAATCCATTCCGTGGGAAATCAGTGAGGTGATCACATGGGCGAGGCCCACCGGAAAAAAATTGTATCTGGGTTTGACGATCAGAAGCTTTTGGCTGTGAGCATTCATGGCGGAGACTGTTTACCGGATTGGCTTAAAAAATAAAGGATATAAGGTCATTGACAGCCGTTTTGATGTCCCATCGTTTTCTAAGGGCCAGGACGTTTTTCACCATGCCGTCGTAATCGCATTCTGAAATGATCTGGTTAAGCGACCCCACATTTCGGCTGTTTGTCACTATGCCGATGCCGTATTCACGGATGACTTCCACCTGGTAGGTGCTTTCCTCGGAGCAGATCACGGGAAGACCGGCATTCACGTAAGACAACAGTCGGCTTGTAAACGTGTAGGCATGCCTTTCGATGTCTTCGTCACTCTGGTTGGAAAAATCGTAGACAAGCCATCCCCAGTTATAGAGCCTCATGACCTGGTTATGGAATTCCGCGGCAATGGGCCTGTGGTAGTGGATATACCGGTTTTGTTCAGCGGCGCTGATGAAATCAGGGAGCGCGGTGCCCATGGGATCGGCCGGATTGAAAAAATGCATGTGGATACCCTGTGCCGCCACCTGCCGTGCCAGGGAAAGAACGGAATAGACCAGTTCGTCCGGCGCATTCAATATGTGCCCGCTGAACACGATATGCTCTTCCCCGTCCAGTTCTTTCAATGTGTCGCACCGTTCGGGATACGGTAAAAATCTCAAGGAGGGCGTTGTGATTCCGAAAAGTTTTTTCGCTTTTTCCATCAGCGCCGGACTGTCCCTGAAAACAATGCCGTCCACCGTTTGATAGACCATGCCCCTTGCATGGTTTTCAAGATCGAACAAATCCACGCCGCTTCCTTTTTCGGCATTTTTTACGCCCCGGCCTTTGGAGTATCCGGCATTGTCGCTCAAGTCGTAGACCTCAAGCACCATTTTGCCGGAAAAAAGATCACGGATCAGAAGGGCCAGCCAGTTGAACAGGGAGTAGTCCACGGCATAAAGGGAGCAGTTCTTCAACTGACGGACGATGTGGAAAAAAGCCAGCAGGTTGTTTTCCGTGGTTACGGCCACATCGAATGCCCTTCCATATTCACGGACGGACGGGCCGTACATGATTTCAGGCGAAAGGGACAAGAGGACCACTCGGACGCCTTTCCGTCTCAACGCCCGCACATGCCCGATATAATGGGCGGGAAAAGACGGCACGGCGAACACAACGGTACGGGAATCCTGGGGCACGACGGCTTCGATGGCTCTCAGCGCATTCACCACCGTATCATCGGACGTTTGAAGAAGTGTTTCAATTTTGGCCTGCAGGGTGATGTCGCCGGTCTTTATGATTCTGGCCTTGTCCCCGATGATCTGTTCCATCTGCCGGGCCATGGCGGCCTGGACCCCATAAGAAGGGGTGGCTAAAATGACAGCATCAAAATCCATGGCCTCGCATGCAGCAGGGTTCAGAACCTGCCAGGTGCCACAGGTCGTCTGACCCGACTTGAAATTGTCGAGAAAGCCCACGATGTCATAGAGAGAAGGGTCAAGGGCCCTTGCGATATCCTGGGCGAACGATCCGGCCGGCATGAACACGGTTTTTACAGGCGAGTCCGACGGGGACCGCATCACCGCTTGTTCATGAAGGGATTCAACGATCTTCTTCACATATCCGGCGTCCGCAAAATGATCGGAAGGAACCAGTTTCGTCAGTTCCTGGTTCACGATGGCCCGCATTTCACCGGGCCAGGCATCAAAGAGCCTGACACCGCCCTTTGTCCCGTGATCCTGAAACAACTGCCTGAGCTTTAGAAAATAGAGATCTTCAGGGGCAAAGTCAGACATGGGTTCCGTTTCTCTTTTCAGATTTTTCAAGGTCATCGTAGAATGTGGTAAGACGTTTGATATGATGTTCCATGGACAGATGCCCAAGATTTTCAAGGACCTTCCTTTTAAGATCCGCGACACACTCCGGATCAAGGCGGCTGGCCAGGGAATCCACTTCGCTGTACCGGATTCCGATTCCCACATGATGGGATTCCACCCACCCTGCCATGTATTCCGCTTCTCCGGCGACGATCACAGGCAGTCCCGCCTCCAGATAGTTGAACACTTTGGAGCCGAAAGTCGTTTTCAGGAAAAATTCGCTTTCCATGGCCATAGAAAAATCAAATCCGAACCAGCCCAGGTCGTACACGGACAGCACCTGGGCAAGCCTGTCCTGGGGCACGGCGAAGTGATAATTGAAATGCGTCAGTCTTTCAGCCAGTTCAAGGTAGCTCTCAAAACCTTTTCCTGTGGTATCGATGGCGTTATAGATATCGAACCCTATCCCCTGGCGGTCCAGAGATTCGGCGATGGTGTGAAGAGAACTGACCACAGGGTAGGCGTGGGATGACGGGTCGTTCACCACACAACCGGCATACACGATTCTGATCTTTCCCTGCCCTTCCCCTTTCACCGGCACTGAATTCTTGAGCGGTGAAAAATCCAGGGACGCGTAACTGTGGAACTCAAGGACATTCCGGGGGCCCTGCCCATAGTGTTCTGAAAGTTTCCCGATAATTTCAGGAGAATCCTTGATGATCAGGCCGTCGCTTCGGGTAAACAGGTTTCTCCACGATTCTTTTTCCCGGTTGAGCTGTCTTTCGGACATGAATTTCAGATACGTGGCCTCATCGTCATAAAGAATCTGGTGAAAATCGCAGTAATCGGTCACAAACACGGCGTTTGACTTCTCAAGGGCCCGTTTCAGCGGAATGGCGGACGCGGTGGTGAGAATCGCGTGAACCACGTCAAACGTTGTAAGTTCCAGTATTTTGGGCATGATCACATCGTAATGCTCGACCACAAGACAGAGATCGTAAAACCCCCTGTCCCTGAATTCCAAAACGGACAAAGCACTGTTGATATACTCATGGCCCGTGATCACGGTGACATGGAAATTGTCTTTTTTGAGGTACTTGATCAGTTTAAGAAAATTATGATGAAAAAAAGGGGTGGTCAGACAGATTTTTTTCCGGTCTCCGGCCATGGCGTGGTGCCCGGTTATTGAACGGACATGGTCCATCAGCACGGCGTCAAAATCGCCGCTTGTCAGATCAAACAGGGTAACGATATCGGCTTTTCGGCCGGGAATGATTTCAACCAGCTGCTCCCGCATATCCTCCTGGACCGTCAGCGAGGGAGTGGCGATAAAAACAGCGTCAAATTCAATGGTTTTTAGGATAGCCGGATGATGGATTTCAATCCGGCCATCCCGGCATCTTTCACCGGCCTTGAAATTATCGAGAACCACACTGACCGTCTTCCCCATACGGACAAGCTCGTCGGCAAAGGAAAGGGCGAAGGCGCCTGCTGGCATCACGACGAGGGTCTGTTCAGTGTGGAATCTCTGTTCGAGACGCCTGATGTTGTCCGTCGAAGGATTATCCATAGAAACCTGCTGAAGCCAGATCGTGTGCAAAACAATCTGCGGCATGCCGCCATGTGGGTGGTTCATTGAAGCTGGAAGCCAACGCCTGATAAAGGGGCATGGGCTTTCCGGGATGAAACTCCTCTGATTTTACCGGAATGATTTCCACATCGAGAAAAAATTTTTCAGCCAGATACGTCATCAGATCATGGAAGGAGACCTCGTCCGCCCCTGAAAGATGGGACACCGTATCCGCCGTTTCTTTCTGGCAGGCGATCCGAAACAGCTTTTCGGCAACCATCCTCCCATGCACCGGTGAGTGAATGACGTCTTCGGCAACGCGGATGGTTCTGTTTTGGCGGGCGAGATGCAGCAGCCGGTATATGCCCTGGCGTTCAGGATTGACTTTCCGAAGGCCGAGGACCATGGGAATTCGGACAATCCTCAGCAGGGAATGATCAAGCTTATCCAGCATGTTTTCTTCCGCCGACCGGATAAAGTATCCATAGGGGTCCACAGGGCCGGGCCGATCTTCTGTCGAATACGGTGTGTTTTTATCCCCGCTGAACACCCGGCCGCTGCTTAAAAAAACAAAACGAACGCCCCGTTCACAGCACAAGGACGCCAGGCGGAAGGGGTATTTTGAATAGACTTTCTCAAGCGTTTCCGGCTCGGCCTGGGCGTTGCCTGCGGTATTGATGACCACGGCCGGTTTCAAACCGACCAGAAGTTCCTTCACCTGTTTTTCGTCGGAAATATCCAGATCCCGGCGGGACAGGTAGACGCAGTTCTCCCTGCCAATCGCCTTCATGTAGCTGGCGATCATGCTGTCGCCGCCTGTCACGAGAATACGAACAGATCCCGAATCAGACAAATTCAAGGTGCCTCCGGTCCGTGGACAGGAAATCGTTCAATGCAAGGTTTTTCCCGTGGGAAACACAGTGGTGGGAGCATGCCAATGATGGATTCAGAGCTTTGACGGCCTTTTCATAGGCACTGGAATGCCACAGCTCTTTTAAAGACATGTCCTTGAGAGACCCGAGAATCCCGGCCTGTGTATAGGCCTTGTCCTGGCAGGTATACACGTTGAGATCCGCAGCGATCACATTGAGGAAGCCCAGAAACGGACATGTTTCATAGGTCTTGTCGAAAGCGTCCTGGGCTTCGTGGAATTTGTTGACCACTTTGAAACTCGAGTCAGAAAAATCCGCGTGGGCCCGGTGGATCTGTTCCATGACCTGATTAAAATGGGGTTCGTGGTAGAGGTTGTTTTCCGCGCCCCGGGTGCTGACGATGCAGGCGCATACTTTCACGTGGTCGGCACCCTTGTCTTTCATCAATCCGATGAATTCATACACATGGTCCTTGTTCATCCGGGTGATGATAAAATTGATGCCCAGTTCACAATCACGATGTTTCTGTTTTGAAAAGGTTCCGATGTTGTCCGTAATACGGTCGAACTCCTGTTCGTCCACCCCCCGTGACTTTGCCAGCATGTCATTGTTCACCGAATCAATGGAAAGCCGGACCCAGGACGCACCCTGGGCAAGCAGAGAACCGGTTTCTCCGGAGAGCCGTGAACCGTTGGTCAGCACGGCAACCTTGATGTGATGCTGGAACAGGGATTCAACGGTCCGGTTGATATGCGGGTAGATAAGGGGTTCCCCTCCTCCGGTAAAGGTCACGGCCTTGACACCGCATTCCGCCATATCCGTCACAATCTCTTTCATTTTCGTTTCCGGGATCATGTGTTTTTCATCCATCAGTTCCCCGAGAAACAGCTCATCGCTTCGGTAACAGCAATAAAAGCAGCGATGGTTGCAGGCATTGATGGGCTTCAGCCTGACGTGGACCGGTGCGGTGACCCGTCCGTTTTTCAGGTCGTCCAGCTTGGAGTAAAAATGAAACATCTTGCCCTGGCTGTATACGTTTTCCATGGATCGCCTCACGTCCCTATTCAAAAAAAATAAACGAGTAATCCCCTCGATAACCGAAGCGGTGATAGATCCACTCCCACTCATCCACGGAATAAAAGCTTTCGCAGGTCAGCTGCCAGTAAAGGAGGTTGACCCTTTCGGCTTCATTTCTGTAGGATTCCACCATGATATAAGCCCGTTCAGGGTTTTTGAGCACACGGCCGATCTCGCGGACCGCCTTTTCCAGATCGTAGATTTTCAGGTTGTGCAGGGTTCCAAGGCTCATCACGTAATCGAAGGATCGGTCCTCGTATGGAAGGGATGTGGCTTCTCCCTTATGCAGACTGTCCTTTATTTCTGGTTTGCAGTGCATAAGGGCATAGTCGGAAATGTCCACGCCGGTGATCCTGATTCCGGGAAGAAGCTTCTTCATTTCGTAGAGCAGAAAACCCTTGCCGCAGCCGATGTCAAGGATGCTGTCCGATTCCGTGAGTTGGTAGTGTTCAATCATATCCCTTGCCACCCCTTCCCACCTTCCGTCATAGGAATACCCCCCGTAACCGTATCGCCTGTCACCGTCCCAGTAATCCCGGCCGTATTGTTTTGCAATGGTCGCGCACTCGATCTTGTCGTGGTCGCAGACCCTTTCCAGGTAATTGCGCGACGTTTTTTTGTGGAGCTTCATGATGAAGTCATGATAGGGCATGGGGCACCTGAACCTTTATAGGGGTTGTCATTGATCTGTTTCGATATCGCGAATGAACTTCGAATATTTGAAACGATCATCCGATTATTTTCGATATCTCTTTGATTTTTTTAATGACGGAGTCCGAATCGATTCCGAACATCTGCCGCATTCCGGCCTGGTTCCGGATGGCGTGAATGAACCGGTTGGGAATGGCCATGGGGTAAATCCGCCGGGAGATGCCCGCTTCGCTGAACCGTTCCAGGAGCCTTGTGTAAAGGCCGCCGTGCCGGAAATGCTCTTCGAGGACAATCACATGCTCCGTGTTGGAAAGAACCGCGTCCAGCGATTCCATGTCAAGGGGCTGAATCGTGGGCAGGGACACGATTTTCGGACGGATTCCCGAGTCCTTCAACCGGTCGGCGGCCTGTACCGCTTCCGCAACGATGGAACCGTAAGCGACCACGGCGATGCCCTCTCCGTCCCGGATCACTCCGGGGCTTAAAATACCGTTTTCCCGGACGTCCTTCATCACCGGTTCCCCGGATTTGGCAATCCGGATATAAACCGGCGCTTCGCTCTGAACGGCATAGTCCACGGCAGCCCGGGTCTCGATCCCGTCCGCCGGGGAAATGACGGTCAGGTTGGGCAGGGCGAGGCACAGCGACAGGTCTTCCACGCTGTAATGGGTCATTCCCCCCGGAGCATAGGTCAACCCGGCCCCGATGCCGACGAGGGTCACCGGAAGGCGCTGGTAGCAGATATCGTTTCTCACCTGCTCGAAGCACCGGTAGAGAACAAAGGGGATGATGTTGTAAACAAACACATTGAATCCGGCCATGGCCATGCCCGCCGCATAACCGGTGGCATTGGCCTCGGCGATTCCCGAATTGATGTAGCGGCCGGGGTAAAGCGCCTTGTAATCTTCGAAAACTCCGAATCCTGCGTCACCCGACACCACATAGATGGATTCATCCGAAACCGCTCGTTCCGTGAGGGTTTTAATAAAGGTAGTCCGCATCAGTCACCTGCAAGAATTTCAGTCCGGGCTTGTTCAAACATCTCGTCGGTCACTATGAAATAATGCCATTTCAGTTCATCTTCCATAAATGAAACCCCCTTGCCCTTGGTGGTTTTCATAATGACGGCCGAGGGGCCTTCCGCTTTTTCCGTTAACGCAAACGCCTTTTCCATGGACTGAAAATCGTGCCCGTCCGCGATCACAGCCTTCCAGCCGAAGGCCTCCCATTTTTCGTCAAGATTATGGAAATGCATGATTTCCGTAGGACGTCCGTACCCTTGAAGATTGTTGAAATCGATGATGGCTGTCAGGTTGTCCACGCCCAGTGCCGGAGCCATCATGGCTGCTTCCCAGACAGAACCTTCCTGAATTTCCCCGTCCCCCATAAGGACATAAACACGGCCGGGGATGCCCTTTTTTTTCAATCCGTGTGCCAGACCAAGACCCATGGGAAGTCCATGACCAAGAGAACCGGCCGAAACCTCGATATGGGATGATGTCAGTTTATCCAGATGGGCGGGAAGTGTGCCCTTGTCCTGCATGTACCCGTCGATGGCTTCCTTTGAAAGGAGTCCTTTTTCATGGAGCGTGGCGTAAAGGGCCATGGCCCCGTGCCCCTTGCTCAGGATGAACCGGTCTTTAAAAGGCGAATCCGCAGGTTCTCCGTCAAACATCAGTTTGTTGAAATACAGGTAGGCCAGGATGTCCACAATGGAAAGCGACGATCCCACATGGGCGCTTTTGGACCGTCTGGCCATGTCGAGAAGGGTGATACGGATATTCGCCGCCCGCTCACGCAGCGTCTGTTGCAGCCTGAGTTGCATCATTTGCGCCTTTCTGTTTTGCAAAAAGAAGAATTTCCCATGGACTTCCCGTAAAATTCAGATGCCGGATAAACAACTCATATCCGTCACTCAACTCGCTGATATAAAGAGGAACATCCAGCATATCCGATATGGAGTGATAGATGGCAAGGGCCATTTTGGGCTTGAAACGGTCGATGGTTTCCCGGCCGCCCCTTAGCATTTCAAGTTCACAGCCTTCAATGTCGCTTTTGATGAAGTCCAGTTTTTCAATCCCGTTTTCAGTGCAGAAATCATCCAGAGTGACGGCGTTCACCTTGCTAAAATCCTCGGTATCGAGATGTTCCTTCATCACATAAAGAAAACTTCCGCTCTGGGGAGTGGATATCAGGTTGCATGTGGTGTTTTTATCGTACAGGGCCTTTTTCACCGGAATCACGTTATCCATTCTGTTCCGATCGATGTTTTCGGTGAGATAGGCATAGTTCTGCTCATCAGGTTCAAAGGCGTACACCTTTCCGCTCCCGCCGATATACTTCCTGAAAAAAGCCGCCGTATCGCCCCTGTAAGCCCCCACATCCACCACCACGTCGCCCGGTTCGGGAACCACTTTGGACATTTTGTACGTTTCCAGAGCCAGGCTGTACTGTATGGTCATGTCCTGCATATTGGTCAGGGTCATGGAGTGGTAGTCCACCACCCCGTCAGGCTTGTAGATGTAGTCCGAATGCATGAAATAGACAGACAGGATATCCTTGTCCAGAAGAAGCATGGATATCCAGGTCAGCAGATAGGTGATCCGTGATTTTTTGTCCGAAACCCTGTCAACGACCTTTTTAACCTTTAAAATAATCTCGTCCGATGTGTAATGGGACAACTGCTCCTTGATCAGGGATGTCACCACACATTTTTCCACCGGAAAGCCCGCTTCTTTCAGATCGAGCAGCAGATCCTCGGGGAATTTGGAAGCGGCCACGATCAGCACATCGATGTCATCCGCATTGACCTGGTCAATGCGGCGCACGATGAAATCATTCCTGAAATTGACATTGGTGCTTTTATCGTACACAGCCTCGATGCGGCCCATCAGATCGGGATGGTTCTCCTCGAAAAAATTAAGGATTTTCCGTGAATACCGGTTGCATGGAAAAATCCCGATTTTCCCGGCATCTTTCACCGATGCCGCAATCTTTTCCATTTCCTTCATCCCGTTCTGCTCATCGTTCAGATTTGTCTTGACCGTCGTGACAAACAAATCAAAAAAAGTTGAAAACATGATCTCTCCCGGTGGTTGTTTCGGTTTCTTGATGGAACCCGATCAGTGATAAATCGCTTCAAGCATAGGCAGACCCGTGTCCATGGAACGGGCGCGCCTGAAAGACAGGACGCTGGCGGCCAGTTTCTGGTAATCGGCTTTTTCAACAGCACGGTGAATCGTCCGGGGATCCTCCGCCCTGTAGATCACCGCAAAGCCATGCTTCTCGGCATAACTCCTGATGTATTCCGCATGTTCCGGCACAAGCACCGGAAGCCCCGCCTCGATATACGAAAAGAGTTTCGTGGGCATGTTGTATTTGAAATGCAAGGGGTTGTAAGAAGAGGCCTTGAAATTTTCATAGTAAAGACCATACTCAAAACAACAGATCCTTTCAGGCAGCGCAAAAAACGGAACCCCTTTATAAAAATGGAAACCAGGATAAACCGCCTGGTAATCCAGGTAATGGGCGTGCTCTTCCCAGTAGGACTCCCTGGCGTTTTGATTGACGAAAACACTGAATTCCATGGCCGGATCATGGCCTTGGCAGATGCCCTGAATCAAAGGATCGAACACATGGCCTTCATGCCCTTTTTTCACGGCGATGTCATATGGAATCAGCCCTCCTGCAAACACGACAGACCGATGCTGTTTTGCCTCAGACACTGCAAAAAAATCCGTCTCAGGCAGGGAGTGTGACTGGACGTCCCTGGGAAGCCCCGGCCAGATATGACGCATTTCATCGATGGCTTCGGCGGGCATCTTATGGGTGAACCCGTCGCAGGATTCAAGCATGATTCTTTCAAGGACAACGGACGGTGACTGAACATCCTTTTCGATAAACAGCATGGCATCATTCACATCAATAAGGGTTCTGATACCGGTCGCTTTTCTTGCGGCCACGGCTGCAAGGCCGAAAACAGAAGGAAGGCTCACCGCATGAAGTGCGAATCCGCCGCACTGGCACATCATGCTGAACAGTTCCCAATAATCCGACACTTCATAAACGTCGTCAAAAAACCGTTCCAGACAATGGTCTTCCCTGACACAACACCCGATGAACGTCGTGTGGTACCTGCCCGTCTTTCGAAGCGCCACGCTTTTTTTGACAAGGGTGATGTTGGGATAATACGATGTGAAAACGATATGTTTTTTAGTGTCGACGAAGGCGCTCTGAAAGTGGCCGGGCCGTTTTCTGTAATGGAGCCTGCCCCTGCCCCTGGGCATGGGGCCGTGGAGTGTCCTTGAGAACTGAGCAAGCTGTGTTGAGGTCAACCGGTCACCCAGAAGACGCTTAAGCAGGTCATCGTTACTGTTTGAAGGGAATGCCGCTTGCGTCAACACAGGGCACTCCAAAGCTGGGGAACGGTGATGTCATGGCGTCCGTTCACATAGAAACTTTCCCCGCCGTCTTTAACGGTTCTCACAAGCATGGTTTTCCAGGGCCTGAAATAATATCCTGGGGTCTCCGGAGAGGGCTCTTTTCGCCAGTTCTCCGGCAAATCCACAAGATCGCAGACCAGGGTTGTGAACCGGCAGAGGGTTTCATTGGTCTGGGCGGCAAGGTTCCTGACCATGGACAGGGCTTTCAAATAGATTTCAGGCGCCATGACCGCACTTCCGAAATTCATGACCACACCGTTTTCAAGTCCCGTCATAACCTGGGTGAATCTCAGGAAATCCCTGTAACTCGTGTCTCCATAGGCCGCGCCGTTGCAGTTGGGCATCTGGTATACGATATCCTGACCGATGCCCACATGGACGGTCACGGGGATTCCCAGGCGGTATCCTGCTGAAAAAAGGCTGATATCCCGGTGGGGCAGATTGTTTTCGAGGATGTAGCGGCCGATGGATTCCCCCAGCCCCATGTTGTTTTTCGCACCGTCTGCAACAATATCGTTGATCATTGCCGTTTCACGCCAGAATCCGAACTGCCCGTCCGTGATATAACGTGAAACCGTTTCTGTTGTGCCGCCGGCCAGGGCGAATTCGAAGTCATGGATCACGCAGGCCCCGTTGACGGCGACACAGTCGATCATGCCTTTTTCCATAAGATCGATAATGTAGCGCTGGACGCCGGATCGTATCACATGGGCCCCCATCATGAGGATCACCGCCCCGCCCTTTTTCCTGGCTTCCATGATCCGCCGGGCCACCTGAAAAATAGCATCCAGGGTCACATCTTTTTTTTCAAGGGGTTTCACCTGATCCACCCCGAGATTGTTCACGCGGAGACTAAGGGGTTGAATCTTGACACGGCGGGTATCGAATTCGACGACCATTCTTTTTTCCACTATTTCATCAGGGAGGTGACATAGGATTTCACACCGGGAAGATCGATGGCTTTTTTATTTCCAATGATCTCCACGGCCAGGGCTCCGGTGACATTGCCGATAAAGCCGATCATCTCGTTTGACGCGGAAAGGTATGAAGCCATGGACGTCACCGACAGAACCGAATCACCCGCACCCACCCTGTCCACCACACTCCGGGCAAAGGCCGGAACAGCCACAAATCCGCCGTTGCCGTTCATGACGATGCTTCCTTTCCGGCCCCGCGTAACCGTAAACTGCTTCGTGTTCATCTGACGTGACAGTCGTTCCATCATCGGAGGAACCTGACCGTTTTTCTGCCGTGTCTCCAGGCGGATTTCATGCTCCGCGATGCAGACGTAATCGGCCCTGGGATACCGGGTCACGGTATGAAACCCCCTGTTCCCTGAATTGGACTGGGCGTTTACGGCAAGAAACGGAGCCTTGTCACAGAGAACGGAAACCATGGCGTCGCTCACCGCACCATGGCCAAAATCCGCCACAATGACCAGATCGTGATCCCCTGCATGGTCCGAGATCCATCGACACATGGCGGCGTCTTTTTCCCGGTTCAAGCCCGAATCGTCCATCACGTAAACCTCGAAGAGCTTGTTGAACGAGTAGCCGTCGACATAACGTCGCTTGATCAGGGTCGGGGCTTTATCCTGGATTTCCCGGTAAAGTGTGATGTTGGGCGAAAGCTGTGACCTGATGAAATCCTCATGGGAATCGGTGTCGCCCAAAACGGTGCACAGGGTGACCTTGCCTGCAAAATTGGCCACATGGTTGGCCACGGCCAGGGCACCGCCTGCGAACATGTCCCTGGAACGGTAGTGCGCCGTCAGCACCGGATCTTTAGATGACTTGCCCAGGGGATCGCAGTAAAGATATTCGTCAAGAATGGTGTCACCGACCACGAGAACCCTGAGGGACGCCATTTTTTCGAACAGTTCCTCGATGTCCGCAAGGCTGTGACGCGTCCTGAACAGTTTCATGTACGCATCGATTTCTTCGGGGAGATTCGACAGGTAGGTGTTGATCAGGTGGGACGAGCTGAAAACGATATCGTTTGTAAACGCCAGCCGTGCGCCGATTTCATCGACAACGTTCTTTTCCTTCTGGATTTTTCCTGTTTTATCGCTTGTGATGGATTTGAATTCAGACCCTTTCACATAGATATCCGGCCGAAGCAGCCTCAAGGTCTCCTCCGCCGTGGGCCAGGCGTTGACGGCCACGTAATCCACCATGTTAAGGGACGCCACGGCCTCCGCACGCAAATCTTCGGGGAACGCCGGACGAAACGGCCCCTTGTCCACATAACGGTCGGGAGTCAGCGTCACCACCAGAACATCACCCATGGCCGACGCTTCCTCGAAATACCGTATATGACCGATATGAAGAAGGTCGAACACCCCGTGGCAGTGAACCACCGTTTGCCCCTTTTCTTTCAATTCCCTGATGATTCCGGCAAGTTCATTCAAATCCGTCAGCTTCATATCAGGCCCCTTTTGCCGCGAACATGGGCTGAAGTCCGAAAAGCTCAGACCGCATTTTACGGTCCATCTTCAAAAACGAATACACCAGATGTCCGATAATGGAAAACACGTCCTCCACCGGCCCGTATTCGCCTTTGAAGGTCGGGATATGCAGGTTGATGTCGGTCATGGTCCTCATTTTTCCACCGTCGAACCCGGTCATGCCGATGGTGATGGCGCCGTGGTTCATGGCGTATTCAAGAGCTTCAATGACATTTTCCGAGTTGCCGCTGACCGACAGGGCGATCAACACATCTCCTTTTTTGAGACGTCCCTCCAGTTGTTTGACAAAGACTTTGCTATAGCCCTCGTCATTGGCAAGGGCTGTCAGAAGGGGAAGGTTGTCGGTGAGGCTCATGGCCTGTATGGGCGGAAGTCCCCTGGCCCGGGTTCCCACATGGATATCGTTGGCGTAATGGGACGCCGACGCGGCGCTTCCCCCGTTCCCGATGAAATAGATCGTGTTACCGAGTTCGTGAGCCGTTTCGATGGTATCAATGATCGCCGCGATGGTTTCGGTGTTGAGCCGGGAAATGAGTCCGCACAGATAATCGAGATAACGTTTCCCAAAATCGATTTTTGACATGGCATTGTTAAAATGATTATTCAGGCTTTCCATATTAAACTCCTCGATGATACTTTGTTATAGAGTTGCATAAACATCCATAAGGATGCCGAGAACGTTCGCCTCGTTCCAGCAGTTCACCATGAATTCCCTGGCCTCCTCACCCCTGGTTTTCCGCAGGCCGGGGTCCTCGATCAGCTCCGACAGGGTGTCCCTAAGTTCGACCCGGCTTCTTGCGATACACCACGGCAGCTTCGTTCTTCCGCTGAACGATTGGATATGTCCGATATTCCAGTCATCAAGACCGGCGATCACAGGTTTGCCCTGACTGAGTGATTCCAGTGACGAGACCCCGTAATAGCCCTGCATATGGTCAAAATGGATATCGCTGGACCTCTTGATGGAAAGGCATGTGTCGTAGACGGTGTTTTCAATGACGACGCATTCAATATGGGGATACCGCCCTTTCAATTCATCGACAACGGCGATGAATTCAGACGTGTTCTTCAATTCTTTTTTTGTCGGAGACTGACAAATCCTGACCTTTCCCTTTGCCTGCTTCCCGGTCGGCATAAACCGCGGGTCGTTCACGGGAACCACATTGGGTATCCAGCATGCTTCGGGGAGAAGCTTCAGAAGATCCGGCGTGCTGACCAGGGTCCGCCTGTTCAGTTCCCTGTATTTTTCCCTGTATTTTCCCGGATTCGCCCTGAAATCCGGGTGACCGTGGTGATGGTTGACAAGGCCCTTGCCACGGATGTAGTCCCTGACCCTTAAAGGCCCGATTTCCATGGATTCATCGGACAGGATATGGAAATGGAAGATGTCCGACGATGTTAAAAGCTCCTCGATTTCATCCAGTCCCGAGCCGTCCAGATCCGGAAGGTGGAGATCCTTCTCGAAATCGATGCCGTATCGTTCCTGCTTTGTGATCAGGCGGCAGGTGTGCTCACCGGTTCTGTTGATCGCTTGACAAAATGCGATTCCCATGCCTGCAGGATCGTTTTCAGTGAGCATCAGGATGTTCAATATATAGCTCCGCCCGTTCGATTACATATCGAGCATTTCAATGGTACTAAAAAAAATCAGTTTCACCCTGTCTTCAGGCTGAAGTTCAACCATTCAGTCTTTGAATGGACGTTTCGCTATAAACTGTAAGCGGACAACCGGGCCAGTGCGTCTATAAATCCTTTGCATTGCTGAAGATGCCCGCGCCAGATTTCCGGCACAAAGGTGCCGTCGTATTTTGAAAACAGGGGCATGACTCTCTCAAAGTCGATATCGCCCTCTCCGATCTGGACACCTTCGCCGTCAAGGCCGTATCCGTCGGCGAAGTGGATATGCCGGATATAAGGGTAAACCGTTTGGATATAGGTTGTCAGATCTTCGTTTTTTGCATTGCAGTAAAGAGCCGCGTGGGACAGGTCAAAGCAGATGTTCATCCCGGTTTCTTCACAAAACGAGGCGACATCCTCGGCGCTCATGAAATAATTACCTTTCCAGGCCCCCCCGAAATACCAGGGATAAGGAGGAAGGTTTTCAAACAGGACCTCGAATCCTGCGATTTCCATTTCTTCGACCGACTTGAGAAGCTTATTTTTCATCACCATCGTGTCAAGTTTTGTATTCAGGCTCATGGCTCCGGGGTGAACGATGATTTTTGGCAAAGCGCCGTTAAAAAATGGAGCCAGATCACGGGTTATCCTGACGGTTCTTGCAAACACGTCCAGTGACGCCTTTCGGATGTCCTCGTCTTCGGAGCACAGGTCAAACAGACGGTCGCCCATGTA
The DNA here is from genome assembly GCA_020723285.1 of Desulforapulum autotrophicum. Lineage (GTDB taxonomy): Bacteria > Desulfobacterota > Desulfobacteria > Desulfobacterales > Desulfolunaceae > DYJE01. Next base: position 522,491 of record DYJE01000001.1, read on the forward strand.
TTCCGGAGAATGGACAACAAGGGACTGAGTGTAATTTTTCCGAGGGGTGAAGGTCCTGTCCAGATCCTTGTCGGTAAAATGGAATTCGACGACTTTCGGCTGGTACGTCATGATTTCATCGATATCGTCGTAACGGGCAATCAATCCCCAGGAAGCCCTGAACCCGCTTGTCATGGCCATCATCTCTGTTTCCGAGATGTCGTTTTCCGTAAAACACGTCCCCTTTTCGATGAATCGCACGGCCTTTCTGCCCACCAGATCTTCTATCCGAGACGGGGGAAGCCCCTTGCCTGGCCCCAGAACCGTTAACTGATCACGGGCAATCGTATCCCCGGGATGAATATCGCACGCCGCGAAAAGGCTTTTTCCGAACAATTCGCGATTGAGAACCTCTCCGCGAAGCAGGTAGCGCTGTTCCTTTCCCATGGCCTGGTCCGCGACCCCGATGTCCCGGACCATCCGGTTCAACTCATAGGGTTCAAGGCTGATCTTGTGATCCGGCCCGTTCATGGACTTGTCCAGAGTGATGTGCTTTTCGATGATACAGGCCCCCATGGATGCCGCAACAAGCGGTATGACGATGCCCATGTCGTGACCGGAGTATCCCACCGGAACGCCGAAGGTTTTAAGCTTTTCGATCATTTTGAGGTTCACTTCCCTTGGCCAGACGGGATAGGAACTTCGACAATGGAGAAGCGCAAATTTCGCGCTTCTCCGTTTCAGCTGGGCCACCGTTTTTTCGATTTCCTCCCAGTAGGACATGCCCGTCGACACAATGAGGGGTTTTCCAGTTCCTGCGATAAAATCAATAAGAGCGTAGTTGTTCAGATCCGCTGAGGCGATCTTGAACGCCGGAACGCCGATACGTTCAAGGAAAGCGGCGCTCGGGATATCGAAAGGAGTGCAAAGAAAGGTTACCCCCCGTGATTCACAGTATTTTTTGATGTCTTCCACCTGCTCCTCGGTCAGTTCAACCGTTTTAAGGAGAGGAATCATGTATTGAAAATTCTGTTCGTATCGTCCGGTATTCTCAAGAACATCCGGGCTGTAAAGGCTTGACAGGCAACGTTTCTGGAATTTCACGGCGTGAACCCCCGCCTTGACCGCAACATCGACCAGACGTTTTGCGGTATCGGGATCTCCGTTATGGTTAATCCCGATCTCGGCGATGATATACGTGGGCTGATCGCTGCCGATCCGGGTTCCGTTTATGGTGATGGATTCCGTCATCGTTCTATGCCTGCATCCTTCCACAGGGTTTAACAGCCTTTCGCCCGTGAGCCCGGCCACCCCGTGTCCCCATGTTCTTTTCCAGTTTCCCGCGCCAATCGTTCAACAGGTCTTCAAGTGTTGTCCGGATAGGGATCTCCGGCATCCAGCCGGTTGCCCTGTAAAATTTTGCGAAATCGCAACGGAGTTCCGGAACATCCGAAGGCCTCATTCTTTCCGGATCCTCTTCCACGGTAATATCCACATCACTGAAATCAAGAATCATTTCAAGAATTTCTTTGATACTGTACGCCACGCCGGACCCGACATTGTACACTTCGCCGGGTTCACCAAAACGGACGGCCAGTTCATACGCCTTCACGATATCGCGAATATCCGAGAAATCACGTTTCGCGGAAAGATTACCCACCTTGATCACCGGTTCCTTGAGTCCGAGTTCGATTTCAGCAATCTGTTTTGCGAAACTCGATGTGGCGAAAACTTCACTCCGTCCCGGACCGGTGTGATTAAAAGAGCGGGTTCTTATGATCTTCAGCCCGTAATTATGGAAATACTGAAAACCCAGGGCGGACTGGGTGACTTTGCTGACCCCGTAAGGGCTCATGGGCCTCAGGGGGTTCAGCTCGGACACGGGCAGCTCTGTCTCGTAAACAAGCCCGTATTCCTCGGAACTTCCCGGAACCAGAACCACCGTTTCAAAGCCGTCCAGAAGACGCAGGGATTCAAAAAGATTCAACTCCGGGGTGATGTTGTTAAGAATCGTATCCTGGGGCGAATTCCAGCTCTGCTCCACACTGCTCTGGGCTGCAAAATGGAAAATGAAGTCGGGCCGTACCGTTTTCAGGAGCCTCGTAACCGAATAGGGATCGCGAAGTTCGCAGTTATGGAGCGTGACATGTTTTTCAAGGTCCGCGATATTCTCCCTGGAACTCCGCCATCTCAAAGTCCCGTGAAGCTCGTAGCATCCTGACAAAAGAAGATTCCGTGCCATGTGACTTCCCGCCATACCTGTGATTCCTGTGATCAAAGCTTTCATGCTGTGTCTCTCATAACGTTGCGAGTTTCTTGATGGCGATCCCGTCCTTGACAAGATTCTTGAGATACGCGTAAATCTCTTCCTGCCGGGCGAAAGAGGTGATGATCACACCGTCCGGCTTGATTTTCACCACATCCTCCGGTTTTCTCACTTTCAGTCCGTTAAAAAACGTGCCCTGTTTTTCCTCGGCGTTGTCCACGACTCCGATGACCACGAGGTCCGTGTCCTTGATGGCTGCGTGGACGATCTCCGCCGTTTCAGCAGCGCCGAAAAGGACCACGGTCCTTATACCTTCTTCGTAGATACAGTTCAGGATATTCCGGATCTCTTTTTTAACAGCAGAATAAAGCTGAACAATTTCAGCGGAATATTCCAGGAGCGAGCGTGTCAGTAGGCCCCGGCCTTTTTCCGTGAGAAAATAGTTCTGGGTTCTGTTTGTGTTGCCGGTAACCGTGATCAGTTTTTGGCCTTTAAAAAACTTGATGTAGTTGTTCACCATGGAACTGCTCAGCTTCGTCTGTTCTCCGATATCGCTCTGACTGTTGTCGGGCGATTCATTGACTGCGAAAAGCACGGAAAGGCACCGAAACTCTTTCGTCGGTAAAAGGTATTTTGAATGAAAAGGCTCTATCATGGTTTCCTGAGAATCCTTTTGACCGTTCATTGAATAAATATAAAGCACCAGACCACGAATCAGATTGAACAGAATCTGGATGCAGAGCGATTGAGAAAAGGCAATATCACGGAAGTTCGAGTGTCGAATAATCCATTCAATAACTGGATGGTTGACCCCATATTACCACCGGACTTTTGGATAAATCAAGTCATTTTTCCGATCCCTGTTCATATCGTGTTCAGCCTATCCCCGTCCTTCGATTTCCCGGATTCGCCTCATGGCCAGCTCATTGGTTCTGTCTGCCCGAATCACGGCCTTGTAGGCCATGACCGCGGATTCCTGCATTCCCATGGCCAGATAAACGTCACCGATCTTCCGGATCACGTCCGTCCTTGAAGGAAGGGAGGACACGCACATTTCATAAGCACTGATGGCCTGACGGTGGTCACCTTCCCCGAACAGAACGTCCCCGATCTCCTCCCACAGTTCTGCAGCACCGGAATCCAGCTCAACCGCCCTTGAGAGAACGCGGAGAGCCTGGTCTCTCTTGTCAAGTGAAAACAGAATCTTGGCGAGATAAAAGAGAATATGGGAATCGTCGGCCTCTTCCTGGGGCAGGGATTCCAGATATGCAAGGGCCCCTTCAAGACCGGCCATCTTTTCACGAATGACGGCCCGTACCGGATGATAATCCCGCAAGACGGCCCGTGTGGATTCCCATTCAAGGCACAGGGATTCGGCTTTTTCAAACTCACCGCCATCGAGAAACAATTCAATCATTGAACAGTCTTCATGCCATCGTTCAAGGACAAAATCCGAAAGCCAGGCTTTGTCTTTTTTAATAAGAATACTCGGGTCATGATTGACGGATGCGAGCAGACAGCTGGATCCAAATAGTTTATCACCCGATTCAACAAATATTTTTCCGGTGAAATAATAATACCAGGAAAGAAAATGCAGGGGGCGATATTCCTCCATATCCTGTATCATCGTTCCATTTCGGAAGGCTTCGAGGACCCGGCCGATCCATGGATAATCGGATTCTTCGACAAATATTCCGTTTAAAAGCTCTCTGGCACGTTCCATGTTTCCGGTTCTGAAATACAGGAGACAGGCCGTCAACCGGAAATTACAGAAGACACCTTCCGTTGTTTCAAGCAATCCCTGAAGGATTTCAAGGCCCAGTGAAATATCGTTCCGGTACAAGGCGATCATGGCGGAATCATGGGCTATAATCCCCTTTTCACCGATTCTTGCAACGGTTTCCTTTTCCACCTCCCCAGCAAGAAAGATCATCCGTTGGGCCCCTTCCAAATCCCCCCTGCCGAGCCGAGTCCATGCTTTGAGATTCAACCATTCAGGGACAACACGTTCAATTATGCCCCACGCATTGAGCATCGTTTCAGTTTCAGTCAGTTCCTGTTCCGATATTCTCCGCTGGAGAATCTTGCCAGGCAAAAAACCGATATTCAGCCTGAACAGTTCCTGGACAGCCCGTTTCGCCCAGGCTTCCTTACGTGCGAAATCAACAAGATCCTTGACCCAGGTTCCTTCCGGCAAAAAACGTGTTTCCCCAATGACCAGAAAAAAATGACGCTTTAAAAAAAAGTCACGACCGGAACAGACCCACTGTTTTTCAATGGACTTTCTGAGAAATCCGAGTCCCCTCCCACGTTCACCCCGGTGAAGAAGCAATATGGCGAAGATGCCCTGCATAACTTCGTCTTCAATGGGATTGAGCCTGTTTGCTTCGTCCATTTCATCGAAAGCCGAAGGGTAATCCCCTGAATCAAGAAGCACCATAACACGGCTCGCCAGCCTGTCTCTTGCAGCGGCAACGGCCTTTTCATTCTGCCTGTCGAGTTTCAGAGCGCGGTCGATACAGATTTTCCTGTATGAATTCGGACCTTCCTCATTGAGCAGCATGCCGATCGTTTTCATCTTGAACGTTTCGATGAGATGACCCAGTCCTTCATCCTTGGAAAAAGCGCTCTGAAAACATGCCGTCCCGTCTTCAACAGCTCCCGCCGTAACGCGCAGACACCCTTCGTAAAATTCCTTTAAAGGATGATCTCCGGTTTTTGATAAGAGTTCACCGGCCTTGACGAGATAACGGTGGTCGATCAGCATGTCCAGACAGCCGGTCAGCCTGGTATCGCCCGTCTGGCCCCAAGAAAGCCCGTCATCCGAAAGAATCGTTTCCGTTAACCGGATGAACCCATGGGCTGCGCCCGACAATTCAGAAAGAAGGGTCACGGCCTTTTTCCTGATTTCCTGAACAAAAGCCTGTTGTTTCAAAGCCGCGGCGAAACGGCGGCCCGGAGATAAAGACTCTGCCGCCACATCCATCTCGGCTTTGAGATATTCGTCATAATACTCTGTAAATACACAGGTCAGACTGGACATCAGGGGAGATTGATCAAGGGCCCTGCTGATCCTGTCCATAGTCCCGGCGGATTTTCCTACAGCTCGTGGCAGGGACGAAGGGTCTGGCATGCGCTCTCCAATGGATTTCATATAGCTGTCGACAACGTTCAGTTCTTTCTCGTAAAGAGTGATCTGATCCATCAGCCCGCCAAGATCCTTTTCAATGGATTCGAGCTGTGAAAGAACGACCTTGAGGCCAGGGACATCTCTGCAAGGAAGGTTGCCCCGCATGTCACAGGTTCTGAAACAATGAACAGACAGGGTTTCTGCAAGGGAAAGGATTTCCGTCCCCTTGATTTTCGCCCCCCCCTCGGTGGCGTCGATGAACGTTCTGCCACCGGCCGTCGCGATCATCCGCTCGCAGATCTCCTTTGCCGCCACAAACCCGTGTGTGCTTTCGACCATGGTCCCGTCAACGCCCATAACCATGACATTCCCCATGGCCTTGGCCTGTTCTCCATTCCAATGAAGAATGGTTCCTGCCGCATGGTCGCTTTTCCCCGCAAACGCCAGATCAAGCCCCGTAAAAATAATGGGATCACACCCTGCGGTCAACGCCGCCGAAATTGCGAGATGAACCACGGAATGAACATCTTCCAGGGCATCTCCGTCCGTTTTCAGCAGACGGTTGAAGAGATCTCTAAGGCCCTTGTCCGGAAAACTGAAGTACCTGTTCCTGAAACGGATCCCATTTAAAATTTTCGATGTGACCGCTGGAATGTACACAAGATCCGTTCCCCCGAGGTTTTCGACGAAAGGTGCAAGCTTTTCATACGTGAATTCGTTGTAATCCACAGAAACAACAGCATGGGGCGTAATCCCCCTTTCCATCAGCGGGGCCAAGGCCGAATCCACGGCAATGATCCACGCTTTTCCTCCGGCTCTTTCCAGTTCTCCGATGTTCTTCGACAGAGAAGGCCCCGAAGCCACGACAATGGCGGGAATCCCTTTCATGGTATCGTTGAGGGTCTTCAGCGGATGGGATTCCGCAAGCCCCATGAGGTTTTCGAAACTGTTACCGAGAAAGCGCCTGCCTGCAGCCATGGCGGTTTTCAAAGAAAGTCTCCGCCGTGATAGGTACTGCTCAAACACCTCCCGCCGTGATGCATACCATTCTGGCGCAAGGGCCGTAAACTGGCCGAATTCGATCAGTTCCCTTCCATGGTTTGTATAGAGCCCGTCATCATCAGAACCGATCAGATCGTAGGGGTCGGATATTGGCCCCACGGCAAACCGGGCATGGGGATGGGCGACGATGTCCGTGATATCCAGACTCTCAAGTGACGCTTTCAAAATCTCGGGATGGGCTTCAAAAAAAACGACCAGATTCCGAGCCCCGGCTATTTCAAGTATAGCCCGTGCGTGAACGAACATCCCGTCTCCCATGACACAGACCACTTTCCCCCTGACGTCTTTCAGCCTGTTTTGAATGGCGTGAAATTCCTTTGTGATCCCTTGGGTTCGCATGACGATTTCACCATCATTCCCTTTTTTGAAACGAAGGACAGGAATTCCTTGTGGTGAAAACGATACTGAAGTTTCTTGAAGTTCAATTCCGCTGAGAAGGGTTTCGATTCCGGGGTGAAAACGCTTTAAGGCCGCAATGTTATTTTCAAGGACATCCTTTCGTATACATTCATCCACCACCTGATTTGAGCCTGTCTGACGTTCCACCCATTCCACCCACATGCCCCTGAATGCGTATTCGAGTTTTTCAGTGAAAGCCACGGGGTTCATCAAGGATGAACGGCTCATTCTTTCACGCAGAGTTGATCGATACCCTTGGAGGTGTTCCGCGTTCCGGGCCAGTGCCACGGCTTTTTCAACATAGTCATCGGCCGTTGCCGCCACACAGCTGTCAAGCCCGGCATGACGCAGAAGACTCGCACCCACCCGGGATGCGTGGTTGTTTCCTTCCAGTGCGATAACGGGCACGCCCATCCACAGCGCTTCGCAGGTGGTGGTGGTGCCGTTGTAAGGGAAGGTGTCCAGGGCGATATCCACCGTGTTGTACAGCAGAAAATGTTCCTTAAGGGAGACCTTGTAGCCCTCGAACCAGATCCGTTCCGATGGAACCCCATGGTGGGCGAAGCGTTCCAGTATGAACTTCCTCGTGCCGAAATCCGAAAAAGACCTGGATTTCAGCTTGAGCCTTGAGCCTTCGGCCTGTTTCAGAATCCTGGCCCACACCGCGATCACGCGCTCCGAGATTTTGGAGTTGTTGTTGAACGAGCCGAAGGTGACGGCTCCCGTTTTCATGAATGGCGGCGCGGATATGGGGTAAGACTCCCCCGAAGGCCGGTAACAGTGAAAACCACCGGCAAGCCGGATCAGTTTTTCCGATGAAAGCCTGTCCGACTCTCCAGGCGGATCGGCCAGAGCGTCGGTGATGCGGTAATCCATGGTTTTAAGACCGGTGGTATCGGGGTATCCAAGCCATGCCACCTGAATGGGCGCGGGTTTCCGGGCGAATATCAGAATGCGGCTGTTCCGGGTGTGTCCGGCGAGGTCCACCAGGATGTCGATACGGTCTTCCCGGATCATGCGGCAGGCATCGTCATCGGATAAAAGGCTGACATCACGCCAGTTGTCAGACAGTTCACGGAACCTTTGGGTAAAATCATCCTTCTTGTCCGAACAGGAATAACAAAAAATCTCGAATTTATCCTTGTTATGTGCCGCCATCACATCTTCCAGGAAATACGCCACGGAATGGGTTCTGAAATCCGGGGAGACGTACCCGATCCGCAGCCGCCTGAAACGGTCCCTGTCATTGTCGAACACCGGATTGTCAGGGTAGTGTTTTTCAGCAAATGACGAAGCCCAGGCCGCATGCTCGTCGAAAATCTGCTCCGGCGTCACGGTGTCGCTGAAATGAAGGGAATACAGGTAATTGGAATGGGCGTCCTGAAAATCAGGATTGATTTTCAGGGCTTCCTTGTAGGCCCACATGGCTGTGACAATCCTTCCCTGTTCGCAGAACACACGGCCCAGATTGTAATACGCCGGTGAAAACCCGGGGTCTTTGCGGCAGGCTTTTTCGAAACACACCACGGCTCCATCCATATCCCCCTGTTCATGGAGCATGGTTCCCAGGTTGTTGCTGGCAGACACACAGTCGGGGTCCACCCGGAGGGCTTCCCGGTAGGCTTTTTCGGCATCCTTGGATAGACCCATTTCCCGGAACACGTTGCCCAGGTTGTTGTGAAACATGGCGCCCATAGGGTAAGCCTGAATGGCCTTTTTAATCAAAACCAGGGCCTTGTCGTGTTCGCCCCGCTCAAGGTAAATGGTGCCCAGAAGGTTCAGGGCGTTGGAGTTTCGGGGGTCCTGGCGGATAATCCGCAAGTACAGCTCCTCGGCCCGGACATCGTCACCTTTGACATGGAGCCCGTAGGCTGTTTCAAAAAGGGATGTGATGTCCTGGGAGCGTTTGCCCGCCGACGGGCTTTTCCGTTTCTGTTTTTTACTCATGAAGTCCATTTCCCCGTTTTATTCCGATGGTGTCGATGAGTGCGTCGAGCAGAAGAACCAGGTGTCGCCCTTCAAGACGGGCCACGCAAGGGGGATAATCGTAAAACAGACGCCGGCTTTCCTTTTCGTTGATAAACGCCATGCCGGGACAGAGATCCCCGTCTTTCAAAGCGTGGACGTAACAGGGCGTGCGGCAGACCCCCTCAAGAAGGAATTCCACCTGAAGGGTTTCGCTGAACTTATAAGGCGCTGTCCGTTCTTCGGCGGTGACCACGTTGAACACCGACCCGCAAGGCCGGGCCAGGGCTTCGGCCAGATGGGTGATGCCCGAGTCGACGGTGATGACCGCGTCGGAACGCGCGATGATCCGGCAAAGATCCCTGACATCCGCGATCAGACCTTCCGTACTCCTGACATGATTCGAATCCAGGGCCTTCAGGGCCTTTTCAATGTCCGGCCGTTTGAACGAGGACACCAGAAAGGCAAAACGGTCCTGTGCCGATGCGATGAATGCCATCAGGGTGTCCAGGGGCAGGTCCCTGACCCGGCCCGTGGACACGGCGTTCACGAAAACAAGGGGTTTGCCGCATTTTTTAAGGATTCCAATCGTTTCATCCACCAACCGCGAGCTGGGAGCCTCCCTGGCATAATCCGGCGAGATCCTGGGAACAGGCTCGCCTATGAGATCCGCCGGATGAAAAAAGAACCGGCTCATATAGAATTCCGGCGGATAACAGCCGTTGTATTCCGGAACATGGGCGAAATGTTCTGCGTTCAGATAAAAATCAAAGCTTTTCATTTCATCGGTTTTCACCACCGGACCGGTGATGCGGTAAAACGATTCAAAATAAATCAGGGGATACCACTGTTCCGCCGAAGCGATGGACGGCCTCACGATCACCACCTCCATGCCCGGATATCGGGCTGAAAGCGCCCGGAGCGCCACCGCGAGGTACATCTGATCACCCAGGCCGTGCATGGGGAACACAACCAGCCGCCTGCCCGTAAGATCCTCCCCCTGATACTGTGGCGGAAGCCCCATGGACAGCCATTTTTCCTTTTGAATCTCCAGGTGATCGTGGTTTCCATGGTTCATGGTCAAAAGTCCCTGATACGGCAGATGAACCGGCACGAAGGGGCGGTCCAGACGGATTTTCCCGCTGGCCAGCTCGCGAGACAGGGCCATCCCCATTTCCGTGGAGATGAAAAGCCCCTGTTCATAGACCGTATCGCCCGAGTCCACGGGGCATAAAAATATCATCAAAAAGCCTTTATGATCTGATTCATGGTTTTTAGAATTTCACGGGTTTTTGGCGGTTGCCGGAAACAGCCCTTCAAGAGCGTCAAGAAGTTGACGCAAATGCTCTCCCCGGACATGTTCCATGCAGGGCGGATAGGCGTTGTATGACGATAATCCGTCTCCTTCATGGTTAAGGCATGAATTAGCAAATTTCATTCCAGGACAGAGTTCCCCATTTTCCAGGGCAAATACATAGCACGGCGTCCGGCAGATCCCTGGGATTTCGAATTCCACCCGGAGGGTTTCGCTGAAGCGGTAACAGGCGGTGCGTTCTTCGGGAAGGGCGGTGTTGAAGACGGTTCCGCAGGGTTTTTCAAGGGCTTCGGAAAGGTGGGTGATACCCGAATCCGTGGTGATCACATAATCCGACCGCCTGATGATCCCCATCAGGTCCGTGACATGGGTTTCAAGGTCGCCGGAGCACACAAAGGTTTCCATGTTCATGGACCGGATGATGTCTTCAAAGCCGGGGTTGTTGTATGTGGAAAAAATCACGGCGCAGCGGCCGCTGATGAGCCCGGCGAAGTCCATCACCGTGGCCATGGACAGATCCCTGGATCTGCCGGTGGACACCAGATTGACGAACACCACGATTTCTTTCAGGGACCGCAGTTTTTCAAATGTCCGGTCTATGGTTTCACTGTTCCTTTCATTCCCCGGAGAAAAAGCCGTGACCCTGGGGACCTTGACAGCCATGATCTTCGGACTGTGATGGAAAAAAGCCTCCATAAAAAAATCGGCGGTATAGCTGCCCCTGAAACCCGGAAGATGGGCGAAATGCTCCGCGTCCACAAAAGCGTCGAAGGCCCGCATTTCACGGGCGCTCAGCACGCTCTCGGCCAGCCGGACATGGGGTTCGGAATAGATGTAGGGATACCATTTTTCAACCGAAGGAATTCCGGAACGGACCACGGTGATTTCAAGCCCTTCGTACCGTTGTGCAAGGGCGCGGAGAGCCACGGCCAGATAAAGCTGGTCTCCCAGGGCGTGCATGGGGAACACGGCGAGCTTTTTACGGGAAAGATCCTCTCCGGTGTAAAGGGGTGGCAGTCCTGCGGCGTTCCAGGCGCAGGCACTGGCTTCGTTCCGGTCATCGTCACCGTAATTGAGGCGGATCAGTCCCTTATACGGCAGGTGAACCGGATACAGCCTTTCGGTGAACCGGACCCCTGAAAGCTGGGTGGCCATATGGGTTGAAACAAAAAGTCCTCGGGTCAGATCGAACTCCGGTTTTTTGCCTGGACAAAGAAAAATCACGCGCCGCCTCACTTGATTTCATTCAGTTTTTCCGAAGGATCACCGCGCCTTTTTCCGTGTCCACGAACTCCGCCGTAAAGCAGGGCCATCGTTCCGTCCAGCGCCGGACCATGTCTTTTTCCCCTTCTCTTGCCGCGTCGTCCAGGAGCACCACCGCACAATCCGACAACCGGTCGAAAAAGAAAGGCAGCGAGGGATAACGGATGTCCGAACGTATGGACGCGGGTGGACCGTCGATGACCAGAAGGTCGATGGAATCGGGAAGAATGCCTGGGTTTATGGCATACCAGATCCGTTCCTCCCCTTCGAAAACCTGGTTTTGAAGGGGGGCTTCGTGAACGGCCGCAACGGTTTCAAGTCCGTGAAGGACGAGGTTCCGCCGGGTGATCTCTGCGAAGGGCATGTCATGGTCTATGGACAGAAGCCTTCCTTTTCCGTTTTTTTCAAGACCGTATCCGCCCACAAGGGTTGACACCCCGCTGCCCAGCTCCACCAGGGTTTCGGGTTTCAGCTCCAGAATCAGAGAAATGAGGATTTTGACGAAATCCGGGGAAACCGGCCAGCCCCGCATGGTGGGCAAAGGATGCCGGATGCCGATAAGGGAAAAAATGGAGAACAATGCGTCGATCTGGGTGTAGATTGTGTTCTGCTGGGCGTAGATCTGCTGGTGATGGGCGGCGAGTTCCTCGATTTTTCCCGCCATGAGCCGCTGGTGGACGCTGAGATGCTCGACCAGGGTGCAGAGATCCTGAATGGTTTTGTCAGGGTTGTTTGGGGTGTCGCTCATGTGCACCGGCCTCTTTATGTTGATGAATGTTTAGATGAATATTAAATGATTAATGCTCGATGGCGACCGCTGGAACGGGTTTGACAGCTTCCGCTTTGGCGGAGGATTTTTGAACGTTGAACATCCAACGTCGAACATCCAATTGCGGATCTTGCCATTTTGATTTCTGAATGATTCAGTCCACCGGTGAAGCAGGTGCCAATCCATGGTAGGTCGGCTTCTCGGCACGAAAGCCGACACATGGCCCCATCCTTATCATGCGACAACCTTGATAATCATTTACAGCACCGATGGATTCAACACAGGGTTCAGTCAATTTGGACGCCGCTGTCACTTAAAAGCCTGATTATTTGAATGATCGGGCCATTTGTCGGGTTTGTGGAACCCGACCTACGATAGCCTTTCGTAAAACTGCCCCACTCAATCTACCGTCGACACCACAATCATCTCCGGTTTTTTACCGTCCATCCACAATGTCCACATGGCCGTCAGCGCCCGTTCGTAATGCCTGACAAAACGAGCCGTATCAAAAAGCGGTGCTGTTTCACGGTTCGCCTCCAGTTTTTTCTTCAGTGCGTCCAGACTTCCCGGCTCTTTGGCGAGACTTACGGCAAGATTTTTGTAGCTTTCAAGGCTTTCCGTCACCAGTTCGCTAAGGCCGATATGGGTGAGGATGCTGGCGGGGGCCCTTGAAATGAAATGATTCCCGCGTTTGGTGATCACGGGAACTCCGGCCCAGAGGGCGTCGCTGGTGGTGATGTGGCCGGACACCAGACGGGTGTCTAAAGCCAGATCCGCCAGTTTCAGACGGGCCAGATGTTCGGGTTTGGGCATCTTGTCCGAAAAGACCAGGCGCGATTCGTCAACGCCCTGTCTTGCGGCCTCGGCCTTCAGGTTCGTTTCCATGTGAGGATTTTCCCGCAAAAGCCAGATCACGCTGCCCGAAACGTCTTTGAGGATGTCCATCCACGCTCCGAACATCACGGGATCGATTTTATACGCGGAATTGAAGGAACAGAACACAAAGCCCGTTTCGGGCAGACCGAAATCGGCGCGGGTGTATACCGTTGGGGCGATTTTCTGGTCCCGGTCGTTGATCTGGTAACACTCGGGCATGAGCACAAATTTCTCCGTGTAATTCACCTGGTCTTCCGGCGGGGTCATGATGCGGTCTGTGATGAAATAATCGAAAAACGACGCCTGCATGGAACCGGGAAAGCCCAGATACCTGACCTGAACCGGCGCGGGTCGCAACGCCGGAATCTCCATCACGCTTCCCAGGGTGTATCCGGTGAGATCGATGAGAATATCCACCCCATCCGTATGTATGACTTGGGCGGCGTCCACGTAGGACATATCCCGGATGTCTCTGAACAGGTCCGAGTCCGCTTCGATTTTTTTCCGGTAATCGCTGCCGTCGTCTTCACCGTAGGAATAAACATTGACGCTAAAACGGTCCCGGTCGTGACAGTTGAACAACCCGAGAACCAGATGGGCATTGGGATGGTTCTTCACGTTGTTCGACAGGTATCCAAGGGTTATCCTTTCCTTTTCACTGTTCCCATCATACTGAAAAACAAGCCCCAGCTTCTTGATGAAATCCTGAAGCTGATCGCTCCAGTACGCCGTGACGCGCCTGGCATACTCCCCGTCTTCATCCCTCCCCAGACAGCTGAACGGAGCCTCGGGACAGTCTCCGTTTTCCTCCATGGCCTTCAAAGCCAGCCTTTTCAGTAAGGCCCGATAATGTTCATAACGTTCAAAGTCGCACCACGACTCAAGAATAGATACGATCTGCTGAAGGGCGTGGCCGTGGTCCTTTTTTATATCAACCGTTTCAACGAACATGGAAAAGGCTTCGTCAACCAGCCCGGCTGATCGCAGGACATCGGCAAGGCTGTACCGTGTTTCCGCCGAACCGGGCTCAAGGGTAAGGGCTCGTTCGTAGCATTCGGCGGCCCTGTTCCACGCCCTCTTTTTTTTGTGCGCATTTCCAAGGTTGTTCAGGGCTTGGTAAAAATCCGGCAGCAGGTCTATGGCCTTCTCGAAACAGGGTATCGCATCATCAGGGCGGTTCAGTTTTAAATACAGGCAGCCCATGTTGTTGAAGGCTTCGGCAAAACCAGGGTCGATTTCCACAGCTTTGTTAAAAAAAACAAAGGCTTCTTCGGGACGGACGAACTCCATGGCGAGATTGCCCAGATTATTCCAGGCCGCCGCGTGATCCGCTTTAAGGACCAGGGTTTTTTCGTAATACGTGAAGGCATCTTCGTTCATGCCCAGGTTCTGATACATCAGGGCCGCCCGGTAAGAGGCCTCGTGGCAGTTCCTGTCCAGATTGAAGGCCCCGAGGTATTCATCCAGGGCTTTTTCATAGTTTCCACTTTCAGCGAGTATCAACCCCAGGTTGGTACGAAACAGAACACAGTCCGGAGCAAGGGCCACGGCTTTTGTCACCAGCTCATCCGCCTCGGCCAGCCGGCCCTCGTCAAAGGCCACAAGCCCCATGAGATGCCAGGCATCGGCATGGCACGGGTCCTGCTTTACTATAAGGCGGTACATGGCGAGGGCTTCTTTTTTAAGGCCATTCTGATGCAGCTCTATCGCGCGTTTCAGCTCGTTTTCGATGTCCATAGACCTTTTCATTAAGACGCGGCGGCGGAAAAAACAGCCGACCTGATTTCAGGAATGAGGAAAAAAATGCTGATTATTCTGTTTATATTGGATTCTTTGCTTAAGATTCGTGAACGGATGACCGAACTTTGTTTTGAATATAGCAGCATCGGGATGAATTATCCAGATCATAAAATTAATTCTCAAGTTTGGATCAGGCTTTCCGATGATAGGAGTAAACGAACGAAAAAAAGGAATCAAGGAGGTGGCCAAAGACAAAAAGAAAAAGACATCCTGACGGAAAAACGTTTTAAAAAGTTATTAAACGCAGCAAGGACGCTGCAATGCCTGAAACCAAGGAGGTAATATATGGCACTTTCCGTAAACACCAACGTCGCATCCCTTAACGCCCAGAGAAACCTTGTGGGCACGGGGAGAAAACTCAACACAGCCCTTCAGAGACTCTCATCCGGTTACAGAATCAACTCCGCCAAAGACGACGCCGCCGGTCTCGCCATCACGGACCGAATGACATCCCAGGTCCGTGGTCTGACCCAGGCCGCGCGTAACGCCAATGACGGTATATCCCTCGCCCAGACCGCTGAAGGCGCGCTCAACGAAACCACAGCCCTTCTTCAACGTATGAGGGAGCTGGCAATCCAGTCCGCCAACGACACCAACAGCGACTCCGACCGCCAGTCCATCCAGGACGAAGTGGTCAACCTCCAGTCAGAAATCGCCCGTATCGCCGACACCACCAGCTTCAACAACAAGAAGCTCCTGGATGGTTCGTTTGGTACGGCCAGTTTCCATGTGGGTGCCGAAGCCGGCCAGGTCATCACCGTTTCCACCGGTGACGCACGGGCCAACAAAATCGGCTCCTACAGACTGAGACTGGAAGGTAACGTCGGAACCGGTGCCTCGACGACTGCCGCAACTCAAGCCACCCGATGGAGTGGTGCTGACGTTGTCGTAAACGGTTACCTGGGTTCAGCCACCGCATCTGTTGCCGTGGGTATTTCTGCAAAAGCTGCAGCAAGCGCCATCAACTCAAAAACAGTGGACACTGGCGTTACCGCCACAGCTGAAACCAAAGTAGAAATCAGCAGCATCGCTCAAGGCTCCTATTCCTTCGCTCTTTCAACAGGAACAGGCCAGACTGCCACTGTATCCGCTGCTGTATCAGGGACCGACCTGACCGACATGGTAGATGCCATCAACGACCACAGCGCCACCACCGGCGTTACGGCTACGCTGAATGAAGCTGAAGACGGCATCATCATGAAGGACGCCGACGGAGACACCATCACCCTTCAACGGCTTGACCAGGTCAGCGACACCTGGACCACCAAAATGATCGGCGACGTCACGGAAGAAAGCATCAGCTCGCTGACCAGCGCCGCTGCTTCCGACACCGTGTCGTTCAGAGGCCAGGTTCTGATGGAATCTGAAAAATCATTCTCCATCGGATCTAGCGGGGCAGGTGCCGACGCCGTGGCCAACGCCACATCCGCGTCACTGTCCCAGGTGGCCAGCATCGACCTGAAAGACCAGACCGGAGCCAACGACGCCCTGTCCGTCATCGACAAGGCCATTGCCAAGATCGACAGTATCCGAAGCAAGCTCGGTGCGGTTCAGAACAGGTTTGAATCCACCATCACCAACCTTACCAACGTTGCGGAGAACATCACGGCTTCACGGTCTCGAATCCTTGACGCCGACTTCGCAGTGGAAACGGCGGAATTAACCAAGGCCCAGATTATTCAGCAGGCCGGTATCTCCATGCTGTCTCAGGCGAACCAGCTGCCTCAGTCAGCGTTGAGCCTGCTCCAGTAATCTGAGCGGACAGCGTTTGACGTTCCGGGGGGAATTCCCCCCGGAACTGTCATCCGCTGATTAAAGAGAGGTCCATCATGGGCATTGCATCCAGTGTAGGTTTGATATCCGGGCTGAATACCGATTCCATTATCACTTCGCTGATAAACATCGAAAAAGCCCCCATCACGAAGCTTCAGCAGAAGCAGGCCGTGTATCAGTCGAAAATATCGTCATACGGCATGCTGAAAAGTTCGCTAACAAGCCTCCAGACCGCCATGACCGCCCTCAAAAACCCGGACACCTTCGCAGCGGGTTACACGTCCACGTCCAGCAACAAGGACATCCTTGGCGTATCCGTGACGGATTCAGACACGGCTTCGGAAGGAACGTACAAAATCAAGGTCAATCAGATGGCCACATCGGCCCAGATGACCAGCTACACAAACACGGCCAGCGACAGCGCCGTGGGCACGGGCACCCTTCATTTCAAAGTGGGTGACGGGGAAAAACAGAGCATCGCCATCGATACGGCCAGCCAGAACCTTGACGACATCGCCGCCGCCATCAACGATTCAGACGCAGATGTCACCGCTTCTGTTTTAAGAGTGGCGGACAACGACTACCGGCTGACCCTCACGGCCAAAGACACGGGAAAAGACATTTCCTACAGCTACCAGGAATCGGGTTTCACCTTCGACACCACGGTCCAGGCCGGAAGCGCCACCGGTGAAACCATGAAAAGCCAGAGTTTCGACAGCGCCGGGGCGGCCCTGGGTATCACGGGAACCCTCACGGTCAACGGAACGGATATCGCCCTTAATGGAACCCAGAGTCTCAACGACATTCAAAGTTCCGTGGACGCCATCGCCGGTGTGACGGCGGCGGTCAATTATGACAGCGCCACAGGCAAATACAGCCTGAACGTCACCAACGAAACAGCGGAAGGCGAAGTGGCCCTGACCTTCAAGGACAGCACGGACGCCACGGGTTTATCCCATCTGATGGACCCTGCGGCCAGCGTCGCGGCGAAAAAGGCATTGGTAAACATCAACAATATCGATGTGGAACGTGACAGCAACACCATCACGGATCTTGTCACAGGGCTCACCCTCACCCTCGCCTCCGAAGATCCGGCGGAAACCCTCACGGTCAAGGTCAGCGCAAACCACAGCACGGCCAAGACCAAGATGGACGGTTTCGTTGAAGCGTTCAACAACGTGATCAAGTCCCTGGACAGCCTGCAGAGTTACAACAAGGAATCCGGAGCTGCAGGCAACCTTCTGGGTGACAGTACGGCCAACATCCTGAGGTCGGGTCTCCGCCGTATGATCTTTTCATCGGTGGAAGGGGTGGAAAACAGTGTCAACTCCCTGAGCAGTCTTGGCGTTGAACTGGAGGAAACCGGCCTTCTCAGCCTTAACAGTGAAACGTTCACTGAGGCCATGGACAATCATCCCGGCGATGTCACGGATTTTTTCACAGCCGATGAATCAGGGGTCAAAGGTTTAGCCGTTCAGTTCGACAGTTTTCTGAACGGATACCTGGACAGCAAAGAAGGAATCCTGGCTGCAAAAATCGACGGTTACACCTCCTCGTCTTCCCGGATCGACAAAGACATCCTGGCCATCAACAACCGTCTGGCCACCCGTGAGGAAAATTTAAGAAAACAGTACGCGGCGCTCGAACAGGTCCTATCCACTTTTTCGAGTACTGCGTCATACATGACAAACCAGCTGTCGGTGCTGTCCAACATGACGAGCAAATTCAAATAACGGCCATAGCGTCCCATAACGGACGATTGAATAACGGTTTTTTGTTTCACCCATAATATGTAACTGGAGTTCACCATGGTACAGACAGGGCATCAGGCATACAGACAAAACGCGGGCAATTCGGTCATCAGCAAAGAACAGTTGCTGCTGAAACTCTACGAAGGATCCCTGAATTTCCTCCACCTCGCGCGGCGCGGCATGGAAGAAAACAATCCCAGGGTCAAGGGCGAAAACATCTCCAAGATCATCGCCATCATGACCGAGCTGGACTGCGCCCTGGACATGGATACCGGCGGTGAAATCGCCGAAAATCTCTCCACATTGTACCGGCACATCATCTTCAGGCTTGTCGAAATCAATATTAAAAACGATATCCAAGGCCTGGACGAAATCGAACACATTATTGCGGAAATCAGGGACGGTTTTACCCAGGCGGTCCTCCTGACACGGGAGAAAAAGGAAAGCCCGATGGTCATGCCCCCATTGCCCCAGATGAACGAACACAAGGAGGGAATGCGCATTGCTATCTGATCGTAAAAAGAACCTTTACCGGTCTCTGGGTGACATTGCTTCCGACATGCGGACGGCCCTTGAATCGGATCAGGCCGAAAGCGTGGAAAGACTTCTCGGTCTTCATCATGATGTGATGAACGAGCTCATCATGGAAGGTGATGAGAAAGACCCTGAAATGCACCATGTCATTGTCAATGCGGAACAAAAAGTCAGAGAACTGATTTCAACCATACAGAGTATGCAGACGGATATCCGGCGCCAGTTGTCAGCCATGAACAACCGCCGCCAGATTGAGTCCACTTATCACAGCAAGGATGCGAGGTAGGATTATGATCAATCCGACAAACACTGCGGGAGTCGCAGCCATCGAAGTCAAAAGCGTCAACGCGACCATTGTGCCTTTCAAGAGCCCTTCACAGACCACGGAAGACAGGGCCGAAAGTCTCACGATGAAAAAGAAGACCCATGTGGCCGTTGAAGAACAGAGAAAAGAAGCCGAAGTCCAGAAAGCTCTTGAAAAAAAGGCGGCTGAGGAAAGTGAAAAAAACAAGGAAGAAAATCTTTCCCAAGAACTGCTGGACGGACTGTCCATGGACATTGAGATGCTTCACAGCGTGGGCCTGAGCTTTTCAAAACATGAAGACACAGGCCGAACCATGGTCAAGGTCATCAACAAGGACACCGACGAACTGATCCGCGAAATCCCCTCGGAGCAGGTTCTGGACATGGCGGCAAAACTTGATGAAATGGTGGGCATCCTTTTTGACACCAAGGCATAATTTGTAAGACCGGGCGAAGCGTTTCAGCCGGGCTTTGCGACGATTATCAGACTTCTGACAAACAGCGGCAGGCGAGGTGTTTCCACAGTTCACCCCGCCTTTTCCTTGTCATTGCCATTGAATATCAGGTATTTATTAGCATACCCCCTGTCCCCGACCATCATCTGGACACCTTCGTTCCGTTTGATGTTGATGAGCAGAGGCCCCATGAGATTCGCCGTCATCTTTCTGGGATCAGGGTCCGTGGCGTTGATGATCACGTACAGAAACATGTCGTCTGTCTCTTCCATGTTCCAGTTCATTTCAAGAACCGTAGAATCCACATCCACCGCATAGTCCGCCTTGAAAAGAAACGGGTCCATGATGATAAAGGCCAACTTTTCATCGTCCACACACTGGAACGAGTAAAACGGATGGATGTCCTCGTGATCCAGGATAATAAAGCGTCTGGCATCTGAAAATCCCGGCATGCCCTTGGGCAGGGTGATGATCTTACCCTCATCGATGATCACAGGTCCGAACTGTCTTGTGTTGAGTTCCACAGTCATCTCACTCCTTGTTTTCAGCCTTTTGGACATCTTTGACTTTCAGCATGCCGGCGGCCTTGAAAAGCCCCGACACGTTACCTTTCGCCGCTTCGATGTTTTCGGCCCTGACCCTTTCGTAAACTTCCTCACGAAGAATTTTGACATTTCCCGGTGCGTCGATCCCAATTTTCACGAATCCCTTACTTATTTCGATCACATGGACCGCGATCTGGTCACCAATTTTTATGACTTCGCCTGTTTTCCGCGATAGGATCAGCATATATCTCCCCACTGTGTGCCGGGCGTCTCAAGGGCCATGAACGGGAATAAACGGCTCATCTCATGGATCATTTATGGGTCTAAATGTAATCGAGAAGGCTCATCTGGATGACTTTCGCCGTGGAGCTCATGGCGGCGTTGTAAGAAAATTCCTTTTGATTCAAGCGGGTTATTTCCTGAATCATATCCGCATCTTCCAGTTTCATCTTAGTGCTTTCGTAACTGATGTTCAAGTCGGAAATAATATTTTCACGCACATCGAGACGATTTCCCTTGATCCCCACTTCCGACAGAACGGTACCGATATAATCAAAATCAACGGACAACCGGGAGATGGACCGGTTGATGCCCTCGGTGTCCTTGTCGGCCAGATACCCTTCAAGTTCCATAAGGGTTCTGAAAATGCCCCATTCCACCTCTTCATCACTCACATGGGTGCTTCCGTTGGCAGGCCCGGTGAGATCGGCGGAAACATCGAACCCCAGGTCCGAACCGATGCTTGTTCCTGAATGGGTGCCCGATTCCCACATCAGTTCAAGATTGTCCAGAATGGGTGCGCCCTGCTCCATGATGGTGTATTTTTTCGTGCCTTCATTGTAATTCACCGAATACTGAGCCCCGTTCCCCCCTGCTGCCGCGGCGGTGATATCGAAGGAGACAACGTAACCATCCGCCACCGGAGCGTCGAAGGTTACGGATACATCGGTGTTGAGATCACCGTCAAAATCGAGATAAACCCCGCCCGAATCGCTGGTGAGGGTCTGAACGGTGATGGGCGGTGTGTAGCCAGGATCGTTGGCCACGGCCCATGTGTTGCTGGCCGCCGCGTACGTAAGCTGAATGGGCAGAGCCCCGGTGGGAACGGTCAGCGTATCATACTTGTTCACCACCACCGTTGCGTCGTTCTGCGACACATTCATGATTTCCGGCTGTCCGGTAGCGGCGCTCCTGGCCGTCATGATGTTTTCAAGGGTGGTCGCCAGTTCGTGGGGGTAATATTTCCCGAAAGGGATCTGGGCCGTCAGCTCCGCACCGTACTCTCCGGGGCCGCCCGCCGGGTCCTCGCGAAAATCGATCATGTTGTTCGTTTCATCGATGACGACATAGGGCGTCTGGAACACCGTGTCCCCGCAGTATCCCACACCCACATCCGATGATTCGGACATCTTGATCTTGAATTCCTCATCGCCGCCCTGATAGAGCATCCGGGTGGGATTGTCCTCATCGTCCGGCACAAAGGAACGGATGTTGGTTTTGGTGCCTGAAAAAATATACCGACCGTTCACCTGGGTGTTGGCGAGATTGAGGATATGGTCCCTGATGCCTTCGATGGCATCTTTTCCGGACACGTAGTCTTCGGTGGTGATGATGCCGTTGAGCATGGCGATGGAGGTGGTTTTCGCCTCCGTGATCTGGGCCTTGACATTGGACAGGGCCGTCTCGGCCCCCTCCAGCCACTGCTGGCCCGAGGCAATGTTTGCAGAGTACTGTGTGACGCTTGCGATGGAGGTTTTCAGGTTGAGAATGGGTGCCACGGTCACAGGGTCGTCGGACACCACGTTCACTTTTTTCCCTGTGGCCACCCGTGTGTTGGTCTCCAGCAGATCCTGCTTGACACGGTTCAGCCGGCTTGCGGACAGATTATAGAGTGTATTGAAAGCGATACGCATACCTTGCTCCTTTGATCCCTTGATCCCTTGCGTTACTTCGTCGCCATCAGCGTCTGCAGCATCTCGTCCACGGTTTTGATCAGTTTGGACGCCGCGGTGTACGACTGCTGATAGGAGATGAGTTTCACCATTTCCTCATCGATGGAAACCCCTGAAATCATGTCCCGCTGCTGGGCCAGCTGTTCCACAACAATGTCCCCGAACTCCACGTTCTGTTTGAGGGTCGATCCGGTCACTCCAAGGGCAGATATCATGTCCTGGTAAGCGCCTCCAATATGGGCGCTCACCGTTTCGGAGTAAATATCCCTTCCCCTGGTAAAATTCCATTTGGCCATGGAAAAATCCGTGTATTGAAGATCGGAAATGGCGATGGCGTTCGAGTTTTCACTCACACCGTAATCTCCTTCCGGAGGGAGGTAAACGTTGTCAAGGGGTTTGAACCCCAGAGCCGACGCCGTTCCGGCATTCTCACTCCAGAATATTTCAAGGTTTTCAAGATGGGAACCGTCATTTTCAGAAATCACGAAACGGTTGGCGTCCTCATCATAGATCACCTTGTAGGTCGAGGGCGGTGACACAGCGGACGCCGCATTCATCTGAGTCTGAATATCCGCGGCCAGACTGTGGAAATCTGTCTGACTGGTGTACGTGGCGTTAGTCAGGGTGACGGTGTGCGACACGTCGTTTTCCGTGAACCTGAACGTGTTGTTGCTGTTCGCCGCGCTGATGGTCAGATTCGCCAGAGCCGGATCAGCAAGAACGGCGTCACCTTTCATGCCGTCACTGTCACCTCCGTTAATCCGGGCGGCGGCGATGTAGTCCACAAATTCCAGAGCCCCCCTGACTTTGATGTTCGAGGCGTCTTCCCCTTCAAAAAACGAATTGATACCCAGGGCCGCCATCAGCCCGCAATCCTCCGCCTGGTCATCTGAAAATGCATAGCTGTATCCATAATCGGGAACGAATTTCAGGCTGCCGTCCAGGTTCACGTAGCCGGTGACATGGGCTCCGGCGGCAGTGGACTGGGCGTTGAACTGATCTTTGAACGACTCCACGGTCCAGTGCCATTCCGACGACGTGCCAATGGAAAAACTTCCGGTATCGTCGATCTGGAAACCATGCTCGTCGGTGGTGATGGTAAACACGTCGTTATTGAAGAACATCCCCGAATTGAACGTGAGTTCCATCCCGTCCACGTCCACCGTAAGATCCGCCGGGTCGGTGAGGGTGAACGACTGGGTTTCCCGGCTGTTTTTCCATTCAATGACCATGGGGTTCGCGATGCTCACGCCGGTCACGTCCCCTCCGCCTGAAATCACGCGGAACATGTAGTTGTCGAGCACACTGTTGGCTTTCTGAAGTGGATCGTGTGTGATATTCACTGGGGCCGCCGTACCCGCCGCATCGGTGTTCACCGTGAAGGTGTTGCCCGCAACCAGATATCCGGCGTCGAGAGTGAACGTCATTCCGTCCACCACAAAGTTGCCTGCACCGGAGCCGTTGATGGTCACGGTTCCCCCGCTGCCGGGAAGACCTGGCGGATCGACGCTGTGATCCGCTTTTTCCCAGGTGATCACCGGATTGTCCGCTCCGGGCCCCACGGTTCCTGCGGTGGTGACCGTGAAATAATATTTGTTGAGAGCGCTCACCGCTGCGCCGCCCACATAGGTGAGATGTGTGTCGGACACGGCCATGTCCACTTCGAGGGAAACGGTGGCAGGTGGATTGCCGCTGTCTTTGGCCCACATTTTAAAATCTTTGGAATAATCGATCTTGTCCCCATAGCTCAAGGTATTCAATATCCCGCCTTCGGTGGTGATGGGGGTATAGCTTCCGCTCTGCTCCGTGGAAATGTAATTGGTGCCCACACCCTGGGAATGGACCTTGTTCACCTGCCAGATCAGCTCCTTGGCGATGGTGTCCAGCTGGGTCCGCATCTTCATGACTTCCTGCTCCTTGATGTCGAGCCAGCCGCTGATCTTGCCACTGGAGATGTCGTCGGATATGTCGATGGTCCCGCCGCCGGTGGTCTGCCAGTAAACCCTTCCCCCCTCCCCTTTGAGAGGATATGCCTGATTTTCAACGACAAGGGGGTATCCGCTGTCGTTGAGAATGGTGATGAAACCGTTTTTCTGGTCGATGGCGTTGATGCTCATGAGTTTCGCAAGATCGGTAATCAACCTGTCTCTGGAATCCCGCTGGTCATTGGCTGTTTTGCCGATGTTTTCAGCAAGGTTGATTTCAACATTGAGAAGGGCGATCTTGTCCAGGATGCCGTTCACCTGGCCCACACCGGTTTCGATTTCCTGATTCATATGATCTTCAAGCTGGGCCAGATCTTCGTTCATGATATTCAGGCGTTCACTCAGCTGGCTGCCGTACTGATAGACCACGGTCCTTTCGGAAGTCCCGGAAGGGTTGTTGCTCAGATCCTGCCAGGTATTCCAGAACTCGCCAATCATCGCGCTGAGTTCATTGTCCGACTGGATGTCGAAAATGGATTCCAGATTTTCCACATAAAGGACCCCCTGCTCGTCTCCCGCCAGTATGGACTGCTGCTCCCGGAGACGTTCGGCGAGAAGGTCGTTGGCCTGGCGCTGAACCGATTCGATGGTCACACCGCGCCCGAACTGAAGCCCGCCGATGCTCATGGGTGACGCCACAGCCAGGGACGCCGTCTGACGGCTGTACCCCTCGGTGCTCAGGTTGGCCACATTGTGACCGGTTATGGCCAGATTGTTCTGGGAGGCCGCGAGAGCGCCTTTGGCAATATCCAGTGTGACTCGGTATCCGGACATCTCACACCCCTTCCCTCACAGCCGCCGTCCGACCGTAGGTCGTCGGCCGCATGTAAGTTTCCCTTCCATACCGTTCTTCCCGAACACAACTCCTGGTGATGATATGGACCAGATCTTCGATGGTCTTTAGGCTTTCCTGCAGGTACATGCGGTTCTCATGGGACAGAGCGGCGATTTTCCGTTTGATCTCGTTCAGCGCCATGTTGACGTTCACCAGAGATCCTTTTTCCCTCACAGGAACTGCGGCAAGGATCTTCGCCATGCTGTATTCGGCAAACACCATATCGCCGGTCAGACCGGCCTCTTCAGCCAGATCAAACACAGTGCGCCTAATGTCGTGGATGTTCTCGGCCAGTTCCCTCTTTTCACGGGCGTAAGTCCAAAGAGACGCCACATCGGCCTTGATGATCGCCTTGCGCTCATTCCGGAACACCGCCAGAAGCTTGTAAAACACCAGCAGTTTTTCCTGACATAACCTTTCCATGTTACGGATGGCGTCTTCCATGGCTGATCTCCTCGTGTTATTTTCATTAAACCGGCTGACATTGCCTGTCCCGATCTTTTTTTCCCTGGGTCATGGGAAATATTTTCCGGTTTCAAAACCCTTTTCATTTTGAAATGAGGAAGTTGCAGGTTGTATGCCATGAAGGGAAAAGCGGCTGGCAGGGTCTTGCCTTATCGGCCGTCGAAAATGGCTTCGATGGTTTTTAAGAAGGCATTTTTTGCAAAAGGTTTTTGAATAAAATGAACTCCGTCGTCAAGAACCCCGTGATGACTGATCACATTGGCCGTGTAACCGGACATGTAAAGGCATTTGAGGCCTTTGAAACGGCCGGAGATCATGGCAGCAAGATCCTTTCCGTTCATTCCGGGCATAATCACGTCGGTCACAAGGACATGGATGTCCCCCTCATGGGTTTCAGCCACGGAAAGGGCCTCGGCCGGTTTTGCGGCCGCAATGACGGTATACCCCTCGCGTTCAAGCATGGTGGCTATCATGGAAAGGATCGCCGGCTCGTCTTCCACCAGGAGGATGGTTCCGTTCCTGCGAATTTTTTCAAAATCCGTATGTTCCTCGGTCATGGATACGGGCTCGCCCCCATGGACCGGAAGGTAGATTTTAAAGGACGCACCTTGGCCCGGTTCACTGTAGACATTGATGAACCCCTGGTTTTGTTTCACAATGCCGTAAACCGTTGCAAGCCCAAGACCCGTTCCCTTGCCGACATCCTTGGTGGTGAAATAAGGCTCGAAAACCCGTGAAAGAGTTTCCCTGTCCATCCCGCTCCCGTTGTCCGATACCTCGATCCTGACATATTCACCCGGAACGCATTCATGCTGATTTGTGTTATATCCGGGATCCACCGTCACCGCCGAAGTCTCGATACGGATGGTGCCGACTCCGGCAATGGCGTCACGGGAGTTGAGGCACAGATTCACCAGCAGCTGATCCACCTGGCTTGGATCGATATTCACCGATCCGATATGCCGTCCGGGGATCCATGCCAGTTCCACATCTTCCCCGATAAGACGGCGCAGCATATTCAGCATCCCTCCCACCTTCTCGTTCAGATCGAGCACCTGGGGCGACGCGATCTGCTTCCGAGCGAAAGCCAAGAGCTGCCGGGTGAGATCCGCGGATCTTTCCCCGGCTTTCCTGATTTGCAAAAGTTCGGCGTAAAGGGGATGCCCCGTCTCCATCCCGTCCATGATCATATCCAGATGCCCGAGAATCACACCCAGCATATTGTTGAAATCATGGGCGATTCCTCCAGCAAGGCGGCCCACGAACTCCATTTTCTGGGCCTGGTGAAGCTGTTCGTGGAGCCGGATTCTCTCTTCTTCGGCTTTTTTCCTCGGGGTGATGTCATGAAAATACCAGACACGGCCGTAGTATGTGCCATCATCACCCCGCACCGGGGCCGAATACCTCTCAATGACCGTTCCGTCGGAGAACAAGATTTCATCCGTGCTTGTTTCCAGGGGATGCTCGTAAAGATAGCGGACTTTACTCAAAAAACTGTCGGGGTCCGCAACCCTTCCAAGCACTGACGCCAGCACTTGTTCGTCGGATCGGCAGGCCAGTGTTTCGGCCGGGATACCCCAGATGTCTTGAAACCGTCTGTTGTAAGAAAGGATCTTGGCGTGATGGTCCACCACCAGAATCCCGTCGATGGAGGCCTCAAGCTGGGTCGAAAGCAGGGTGTTCCTGAACGTCAGCTCTTCGGCGTCTTTTTTTGACCGGGTCACATCCTCCAGCATTCCGAGCTGACAATAAGCCCTGCCCATGTCATCGGGAATAAAAAAACCACGATCCCTGATCCATACGTCATGCCCTTCCTTGTGGCGCATGCGGTAAGTCTCGTCCCAGTAGGAACAAGCCGCCTCAGCCCTGGCCAAAGCCCCCAGAGCAGCATCTTTGTCGTCGGGATGAAGCAGGGCCTGCCATTGCTCGAATCCCCCTGATATTTCGTCGATGGAGTATCCCAGGACATTCACCATGCTCGCGCCCCAGGTGATTTTCCCCGTAGGAACGATGTACTCGTAGGCCACCTGGCCCGATGCCGCGACAATCATTTCGTACCTTCGCATCCACTCCTGAAGATCCTTTTCAGTCTTCCTTGCGGCCGTGATGTCGGTGTGAAGCCCAGCGAGGCCGATGATGCGGCCCTCCGTGTCATGAATGGCGTAGGCTCTTAAAAAAATATCCAGGAGGGTCCTGTCGCGTTTGAACATTTTCAGCTCGCCCTGCCAGCTTCCCCCGTTCATGATGGTTTCGAACACGCGCAGCCCTTCGTCTTTGTCCACATACAATGTTTCCGGAGGATTGGCCCCGATATCCCCGAACAGACGGTCAAAAGCTTCATTCTGGTAATAGTGGACACCTTCGGCCGTGGACATGCCGATGGCGTCGGTGGATCGGGCCACCAGGGCCTTGAAAGCATGAAGTTCTTCCTGCTCTCGTTTACGCCCGGAAATATCGATGTAACTCGCACGGACCAGACGCCGCTTCGTCGATGGAAGACCAACCAGACGCACTTCGCAATCAAGGATGTCACCACGGGAATTCACGATGGCCCGCTCGAATTGGACCATCTCACCCTTCATGGCCCGTTCAATATGCTCGGCGATGCTTTCGCCCATGGGCCGGCCATCGGGCTGAGCCGGGGCGTACCCCAGGGAGGGTCCGCTCGATAGAAGCTCGGCACGGGTTCGGCCCAAAAGGTTTTCCGCACTGGCGTTGGCATCCACGATCGTCATCGTGTCCGGATCAAAGAGCACGATGGCTTCCGGTGCCAGATCATATAAAAAACGGGTCATTTCCCCTTTTTCACGGACTGTTTCTCCGGCACGTTTCGTTTTGCGGTTCTGAGCCGTCAAGACAATGATAAATGCGATAAGAACAACGAAAACCGCCATGACGGCCAGACTCTCTGATGGATACTGATTCCAGACTGTGTTCCTGCCGAAGCGACCAAGCGCATTCACGGGGTGTCCGTCCCCTTCAGACTTCAAAGCAGCCACAGAATACTGAATTTTCAGAAAAAATATAAAAAGAAAAAGAATGGAAGAACGAACAAACGTCAATCCGTTTCGTGTCATGGAGTCTTCCTTTATCGATCAGGCAGATGGATGAATTTCTTTGGGATTACTCTCTTTCAGATCCCGTCAACACAAGGGACTGTTACACCGGAAGTCATTTTCGTCATTATCACTGATATTGACCGATTTTTAAAAAAAACGAAACA
Organism: Desulforapulum autotrophicum; assembly: GCA_020723285.1. Lineage (GTDB taxonomy): Bacteria > Desulfobacterota > Desulfobacteria > Desulfobacterales > Desulfolunaceae > DYJE01. The sequence continues at coordinate 551,136 of DYJE01000001.1, forward strand.
CATTTTCATTTCATCCGCTTTTAAAAATTTCATTCTCATCCGGCCTTATATAAGGTATATCCCCTTATCATGAAAGATCAATGGAACATTCCGGAAACGGACAGAGACGAGTCGGCAGCCCTCGCCCAGCAGACAGGGGTCAGCGAGGTGGCGGCGGGTCTTCTCATCCAGCGGGGGTTTTCGTCGCCCGAAGCGGTGTCGCAATTCCTTGAGCCATCCTTAGGGTCTCTCAGCCCCCCTTTCATCCTCAAGGATATGGACCGTGCTGTTTCGCGTATTGTCAAAGGCATTCTTGAAAAGGAAACCATCCTCGTCTTCGGGGATTACGATGTGGACGGCGTGACCGGCACCCTTGTTCTCCTGGATTTCCTGAAACACTGCGGGGCCGACGTCTCCCACTACATCCCGCACCGTGTGCGTGAAGGTTACAGTTTCAAGCCCGGCCATGTGAAAAGCCTTCTCGTTCCACGACGGACAAAACTCCTGATCACCGTGGACTGCGGATCGGACAGCAACGAAGCCATGGCCCTCGCCGCCGAACACGGCGTGGATGTGGTGATCACCGACCATCACAGTGTGCCTGATCATCCCCCCCATGCTGTGGCCATTGTCAATCCCAAACGCCACGACTGCACGTCGGGCCTCGAACATCTGGCCGGAGTGGGTGTGGCGTTCTACCTGGTGATGGCCCTCAGGAAAACCCTGAGAGAAAAGGGTTTCTGGAGCACACTTCCCGAACCCAATCTCAAAGCCGCCTGCGATCTGGTGGCCCTTGGAACCATCGCGGATATCGTGCCCCTCATCCGGGAAAACAGAATCCTCACCCGCATGGGCATGGACATCATGAACCGGAATCCCCGGCCCGGCATCAAGGCACTCATGGATATCAGCCGGATGAACAAGGACAGCATCACCGCGGAAGACGTGGCGTTTCGCATCGCTCCCCGGCTCAACGCCGCCGGCCGGATGGACCATGCGGACAGGGCCCTTGCACTGCTTTCGGCAAACCGGGAAAAAGACGCCAGGGAACTGTCCAGATCCCTGGAAGAACTCAACGCCCGAAGACAAAGCGTGGAACAGCAGATGGTGGATGAGGCGGAAGACTACCTCACCCGGACACCGGGGGCCGCTGAAAAACCCGCCATCATCCTTCACCGCCAGGGATGGCATCTGGGGGTCCTGGGTATCGTGGCGGCCAAACTGGCTAAAAAATACCACAAGCCCGTGATCCTCATCACCTTTGACGGAGACACGGGCAAAGGTTCAGGCCGCAGCGTTCCCGGCATAGACCTTTACGAGGCCCTTTCCGCCTGTGCCGGTATCCTGAAAGGATTCGGCGGCCACGCCATGGCCGGAGGCCTTGAAATCAAGCAGGAAAAACTCTACGCCTTTCACCGGGCGTTCAACGACCATGTGGAGGACATCACGGCCCAAAAACCCCTGTCGCCCAGACTGGACATCCACAGTCGGATCTGTTTCGACGACATCCGGCCCGGCCTTCTGGATGAACTGGAAAAATTCCAGCCTTTCGGAAATCTCAACCCCGAGCCCCTGTTCATCGCAAGTGACGTGAACGTGGTCTCGGATCTCGCTGTGGGGGAAAAACACCGCAGACTGGTCCTTTCGTCACCCGGTGGTGAAACCGACGCCCATGTCATGGCCATGCATTTTCACACGGCCCGCATGGCCGACTACCCCGGCAGTTTCAGACACCTGGTGTTCCGCATTCAGTGGAACCGCTGGAACAACGCCCGTTCGCCGCAGATCATCATTGAGGATTTTTTGTAAAAGCTTTCTTGCATGGTCCAGTGGAAGCGAAGCTGTCATGAGGGGAAAAGCAACTGTTAGTCATCTGATTTTTAAAGATAAATTCTGTCGTTAAATTGTTGGGCAATTATGCTTAGTCGGTTTTTAGTATCCCACTTCTTTTTGGTGCCGGAAGGCGAGAATATAAACGTCATTATCATCTATAAGATATCGTGGCATTGAGGCATCTCTGATTCTTTATTCGTCCCCCATGTTTGTAACCAGTCACGCACTTCCTGCCCAGTCAGGTGCCGACCGGTTTCTTTATATGATTCCCATGATGCCAAAGCTTCTTTTTTAAATCGCTCCTTGGCTTCTTCGCGTTCTATGTAATCGCGTATGGCTTCGCACATGATCCAATGCGGAGAACGGTTCCTTAAGGCGGCAAGATGTTGAACTTTGCTTTTCAGATCTTCGTCCAATTTAACGGATGTGGCCATAATAATCCTTTCATAGCTATGGGTAATACCTCTTAATACCCTAGCATGGTGACATCCAGATGTCACGCAGTACTCTCTCTGTCTCACAATATAATATTCAACATATTTGTAAAATACTGAATAATTGACGTTTTAATATTTAAAAAATCAGCCATTCACTTTATCGTCGGCCTGGACATTCCCGGACATGAAGAACCCGGCCCGATCCTGGTTTCTCGTTTAACGGCAATCTCACATCCGTCTAATAAAACTGTGGGATCTTTCGATGGCCAGATGAACATTGACAGGGGTCCGGGTTATGGTTTATCAGATTCAGAACGGAAAAACACAATCACGAAGCATATGCTTACTCAACGACGGACGCCCAAATCATGAACCGGTCTTTCCCCGATCTTCTGATAAACAGTCTTGCTCAACCCATAAACCCCTCCATACGGAGCCTGCCGATGATAATAAAAAAAATGACCCGTTTTATTCTTGCAACGGCTCTTTGCTTTTTCGTTTTTTTTGCAGCGCACCCGTCCGCCTCGGCCGCGGAGAATCAGGATGCGGTCAAAAAAAAACACACCCTGACAGACCTCTACAACCTGGCTCTTTCCCAGTCTGAACGCATCAGGATCGCACGGGAAGACGTGTTCATCGCACAAAAAGACAAAAGCCGGGCCTTGTCCGTGCTCATGCCCAGCGTCAGCGCCTTCGGCACGGTCAGCACGGGCCGGACCGACCAGAGCACCGATCCCACGGTCCCTGCCGAGGATTACGATATCAGCACACACTCCGTCGGATGGGGCGTCAGGTTTGACCAGACCTTCACCCTGAACGGCAAGGAACTGATCGCCCTCCGGATGAGCGGGGACAACATCGAGCGAAGCAACCAGGACCTTTCGGCCGTCAGTGAATCCTACCTTCTTAACGTGGCCACGGCATACTACCAGGTTCTCCGTGCGCGCAAAGGTCTTGAAATCGCCAAAGCCAATGTCCAGCGTCTTGAAAAGCACCGGGACTCGGTGGGAACCCGGTATAAACTCGACGATGTGACAAAAACGGACATGGCCCGCGCACAGTCCGAGCTGTCAGACGCACTGGCCCGGCAGATCGATGATGAAAACCGTTACATGCTGAGCCGCGCCGCCCTGGAATCTCTGGTGGAACTCCCGTCAGCTTACGAACTCGAAGAACCGTCGGAGTCCGCATTTGAAAACATGCCCCTTGATCTCTCCCAGCTCAAGCGTGAGGGGCTTTCACTCCGGCCGGAAATCAAATCCGCCGAACTGGCTTTGACCGTGGCGGAGCAGAACGTCCGGCTGACCCAGGGCAACCGCTGGCCCACCGTGTCCATCGAAGGGCAATACGCTCAAGGGACCGACGCCAATGACGGAACCCTTGGAGGCAGCTCCCTCGATTATGACAAGGATGTTTCCGGTTACACGCTGGCCGCAAAACTCAACGTCATCCTGTTCGACGGAGGATTGCGAAACGCGGAAACCGAACAGGCCATGGCCCGGGCACGGCAGGCGAAGCTCACTCTTTCCGAAACCCGGAAAAAAATCGAGCTGGATGTCCAGGACGCCTTCCTCAACGTCTCAACCCAGAAAAGCCGCCTGAAAGCCCTGGACGACAAACTGACCTACGCCCGTCAGAACTACAAAGCCGTGTCCGAACTTTACAGACACGGCCTTTCCAACAGCGTGGACATGATGGATGCCAACACGGTTCTCGTTTCTTCGGAACGGGAGCTGTCGGAAGCCCGGTTCGGATACAAGCTGGCGGTCCTGACACTCAAACACGCCACGGGATCTTTCAAGGAAACCCTGGACAAACCCTCACCCCCGGAAAACGGATGACACACCTATGAATGCCATGAAAGACCTTAGAAAAAAAATGTTTCGGGGTTACATTCCCCTTGCGGTTCTCGTCGTCTGCCTTTTTGTCCTCGGCATGTGCTCCCAGTCCAAAAAGGAACGGCTCGAAAAGGAAAAGAAAGCCGCGGGCAAGGAAGTGGTGCACCCCGTCAACGTGGTGATTATGGAAATGAAACCCCGGGAGGTCAAGGATCAGCTCAGCCTGCCGGGAACCCTGGCCCCTTTTCTGACCCTGGTGGTCTCCTCGGAAACCTCCGGCATGATTCTCGACAAACAGGTCAACGTGGGGGACCCGGTCCGCAAAGGTCAGGTTCTCGCCACCATCGACGGATCCAAATACAAAAACGCCTACAACTCCGCCAGGGCCACGTATGACAACGCCCTTTCATCCAAAAAACGCCTGGAATCCCTGTACCGGTCGGAAATCACGAACAAAACCGAACTGGACGCGGTGACCGCTCAGATGGAGAACGCCATGGCGGCCATGAAGATCGCCGCCATCGACCTTGAAAAAACAGTGATCAAAGCCCCGGATTCGGGTATCGCCAACCGGGTGCATGTTGAAAAGGGCCAGTTTACCGATGTGGGAAAACCCGTGGTGGAAATCATCCGGATCAACCCCATCAAGGTCAATGTGGGTATTCCCGAATCGGACATCCATGCCGTGAAAGATCTGAAATGGTTCGATGTCACCGTGGACGCCCTGAAAGGCAAAACGTTCAGGGCCGAACGGCACTCGCTGTCGAGGACCACCAGCTCCCTCGCACGGGTCTACGACATGGAACTCACCCTGGCCAACCCTTCTGGCGAACTTCTGCCCGACATGTTCGTCCGGGTCAACATCGTCAAGAAAAAACTTCCGGGTGCCTTTGCCGTGCCCCTTTACGCCATCCTCAGCATGGGGGAAAAAAAATTCGTGGTTGTGGCTGAAACATCCGTGCAAGGGAAGACGGACGCCCCCAGGGACACTGCGTCCGTCCGGGAAATCGAAACCGGTGTCCAGGACGGCTGGATGGTGGAAGTGATAAAGGGGCTGAAAACGGGCGATGCCGTCATCACCGTGGGCCAGCGCAGCGTGTCCGACGGCCAGAAAATCAACGTCATAAGGACCCAGGATGAACAGGAGAAACTCCTCAGATGATCGTTTCAGATACCGCCATAAAAAACAGGGTCAGCGTGATGGTCCTGTGCCTGATCATTCTCATCGCGGGAACCTACAGTTATCAGACGCTGCCCAGGGAAGACGAGCCGGACATCACCATCCCTTACGTCTTTGTTTCCACCACATACAAAGGGGTGTCGTCGTCGGACATCGAAACCTCCATCACCATTCCCATCGAAAAAAAGCTCAAGGGCCTCAAGAACGTCAAGAGCATCCGCTCCGTCAGCGCCGAAGGGGAATCCTCCATCAACATCGAGTTCATCCCCAAAACGGACATCGAGGAAGTGCTCCAGAAAGTGAAGGACAAGGTGGACGAGGCCAAGCGTGACCTTCCCGCCGACCTGGAGGACGACCCTTCGGTTTATGAAGTGAATCTTTCGGAAATGCCCATCGTGGTCTATTCCCTGAACGGCGATTGCGGCATCGCCAACCTCAAGCGCATCGCCGACGACCTGGAAGACGATATCGAGTCCGTTCCCGGCGTTCTTGAAGTGGATGTGACCGGAGGCAGCGAGCGGGAGATCATCATCGAAATCGATCCCAAAAAACTGGCCTATTACCACATCCCCATCACCGCCTTCAGCGAAGTGGTCCCCAGCGAGAACACCAACACCTCGGGCGGGTCCATCACCCTGGGCGACGGCCGTTACCAGTTAAGTGTCCCCGGCGAATTCAAAACCCCCGATGAAATCTACGGCATCGTCATCGCCACGTTCGAGGGCAAACCGGTGTACCTCAAGGATCTGGCCCGGATCGTGGACGGATTCAAAGATGAAACAAGCCGCTCGCGCCTGAACGGCCGTGAATCGGTGAACCTCTCGGTGAAAAAAAGAAGCGGTGAAAACGTCATCCGGATTTCCGAGGAAATCGACCGTCTCATCGAAAAACAGAAACAGCGCTGGCCCCTTGGAACCCACGTCACCAAAATGATGGACAAGGCCAAAAACATCCACATGATGGTTTCGGATCTCGAAAACAACATCCTCTCGGGCCTGGTTCTCGTGGTGGGCGTGCTATTGTTCGCCATGGGCATACGAAACGCCGTGATCGTGGCCATGGCCATTCCCTTTTCCATGTTCATGACCTTCTCCATTCTCCAGATCATGGGCATCACCCTGAACATGGTGGTTCTCTTTTCCCTGACCCTGGCCCTGGGCATGCTGGTGGACAACGCCATCGTCATCGTGGAGAACATCTACCGATACATGGAACAGGGTGTCCCGAAGGTCCAGGCCGCCATGAAAGCCACCTCGGAAGTGGCCTATCCCGTGATCGGGTCCACCCTCACCACGGTCTTCGCTTTCGCCCCCATGTTGTTCTGGCCGGGAATCATGGGGGAATTCATGGCTTACCTCCCCCTGACACTCATCGTGACCTTAAGTTCCAGCCTTTTCGTGGCCCTGGTCGTCAATCCGGCCCTGGCGTCGTATTTCATGAAAATCACAAAAAAAACAACGGGCACGGGTCCCGCCCTCAGCGCCGACGACATTGAAAAAAAAGGGGAAGACCCCATCGTCATCACCGGCCCCGTTCTATCTTCCTACGCCAGGATGGTCGACTACTGCCTGGCCAACCGGATCAAGGTTCTCGTGGCATCGTTTCTGATCCTCATCATGTTCATGCAGGTCTGGATGCTTGTCATCGGCATTGAAAAACCTGTGGAGTTCTTCCCCAGCGTGGACCCGAAAAACATCTATGTGAACATCGACCCGCCCGAAGGAGCGGACATGGAATACATCGACGCCATCACCAAACAGGTGGAAATCGCGGTGAATCGCGTTAAAGATAAGAACAGCCCTCTTTCCGCTCAGTACGAAAAGGCCTATGTCCTTAATGACCACGAAAGACGGGACGGCTCCACGTTCAAAGGCCCCACGGATTTCGACAATGTGGAGCACATCTACGCCACTTCGGTGGAAAAATTCGGCAGCAAGCTGTTCTCCAACGTTTCGTCCAACCATCTGGGCATCCAGTTCCTGGACTTCGAACAGCGGAAAAGACCTTCGGCGGAAGATCTGAAAGACATCCGGGACCGCGTCAGTGATATTCCCGGCGCACGGATCACGGTCATGGAAGAAGAAGGCGGACCGCCCACCGGCGACCCCATCAACATCGAAATCGCCGGGGATGATCTGAAAACCCTGGGCCTCTTGTCTAAAAAAATTCAGGGCATCCTTTCCGAAATCCCTCTGATCAAGGATGTGAGGGATGACTACATGGACAGCATTCCCTCCATCCAGGTCTCCATCGACCGCCAGAAAGCCGCCCTCATGGGCCTTTCCACCAGCGCCATCGGTTTTGCCCTGAAAACCGCCTACAACGGCTACAATGTTTCAACATACAGGGAAAACGGGGAAGACTACGACATCACCGTGAAACTCTCCCAAAAAGACCGGGAGATCACCGACGTGCTGCACAACCTGATGATCCCCTCCCCCAACGGCCAGCTGGTGCCCCTCACCACCGTGGCAGCCATCGATTATTCGGGAACCATGGGGGACATCAACCGGATCAACCACGAACGGGTGGTCACCGTGAAAGCCAATGTGGATGAAAGCAAAACCACAGGGGCTGTGCTCCGCATGGACGCGGAAAAAATGTTGAAGGGCTTAAAGCTGCCGGACGGGTACAGAGTCACCTTCACCGGAGAAGGCGAAGCCCAGGAAGAGGCCCAGGATTTCCTCTCCAAGGCGTTTGTCATAGCCCTTCTCCTGATTTTCCTGATCCTGGTCACCCAGTTCAACTCCGTGATCCAGCCGCTGATCATCATGACCTCGGTGATTCTCTCCCTGGGGGGTGTCTTTTTCGGGCTCAGCATCATGCGCTTACCCTTCGGCATCATCATGTGCGGCGTGGGTGTGATTTCGCTGGCCGGTGTGGTGGTGAACAACGCCATCGTCCTCATCGACTACACCAACAAGCTCCGTGAGCGGGGCATGGAACTCAACGAGGCCATCGTATCCGCCGGAGCCACCCGGCTGCGCCCCGTGTTCCTGACGGCGGTCACCACGATTCTGGGCCTCATCCCCATGGTGACGGGCATTTCCATCAACTTCAGGGATCTGAGCATCTCCATGGTCAGCGAGACATCCCAGTACTGGAAATCCATGTCCGCCGTGGTGATCTTCGGCCTTGCCGTCGCCACTTTCCTGACCCTTCTGGTGGTTCCCACCCTTTACTCTTTGAGTGAATCGGCGGCCAGGAAAATTGAACGACTGTTCTCAAGAAACTAAGGAAAAAAAATCGACCGTCATGCTTTTCTTCCGGGATTTTCAGAATTATTCTCGACAATTCATGGAATTATGTCATATTAAAGCACTCATCGGTTGAAGATATCCAGTAAAACAAAAAAAACGCGTCGGAGTTTGGATGACTCGTCTACATATTTTTAAAACAGCAGGGATTCTCATCCTCTCTGCCATTCTCGTATTCACCGCCTGTTCACCAAGGCGTTTCAAGGAAACCCATCCGGCCCCACAGAAAACAAAGCCTCCGGTCAAAGCCGTCAAAAAAGAACTGAAGCGCATGGGGTACACCATCCAGGCCGGAGCCTTCGCCAACCCGGACAACGCCGTGCGTTTTTCTGAAACCTTACGGGCCCGGGGGCTTGACGCCACCTATTTCGCGGCCAAAACCGGTCTTTACAAAGTGCGTTTCGGAAATTTCAAGACCAAAGATCTGGCCCGAAAACACGCCGCATACCTCAAGGACGCCGGAGTCATCGAAGAATTCTACATCGTGATGCCGGAAGAATACTCGGTTACAAAAAGCGAGAAACTGGGCGATGACCAGCTGTCCTACCTCCGGGATGAAATCGTGAAATCGGCCCACAGTTTCATCGACGTGCCCTATCTCTGGGGCGGGACATCGGTGGAAACGGGCTTTGATTGCAGCGGTCTCACCATGACCGTGTATCAGTTGAACGGCCTTGACCTGCCGAGAAATTCCTCCGATCAGTTCGCCGCCGGTAACCCCATCGACAAGGACAGCCTGATGAAAGGGGATCTGGTCTTTTTCGCCACCACCTGTTCCGGCCGCATCTCCCATGTGGGCATCTACATCGGCGACGGCCTGTTCATCCACGCCCCCAGCAAGGGAAAAACCATCCGAAAAGATTCCCTTTCCGACAGTTACTGGATGAAACGCTACATGGGGGCCAGCACTTATCTGTGACAGAACGCAAACTCTACCCGATTTTCGGTTTGAGAATTCTGTCAGACGTTGAACTCCCTGCGCCCTTTCGACAGAACCCGGAATCCCACCTCGCACAGGATGTCACCATCGAGTTCGGCAAAACACCGGAATATCTGGTGAACCCCACCATTCAGCGCCCGCGTTTCCAGGCGTCACCCGGAGAATGCCTCCTCTTTGTGGATTCCGTCGCGCGTTATCATGTCACCTGTGGAAACCGCATCGTCATCACGCCTGTGCCCGGCGCTTCCGAGAGCGCCATCCAAATCTTTCTGCTGGGTTCCGTTTTTGGAGCATTGCTTCATCAAAGAAATTTTCTGGTGCTTCACGCCGGAGCCATTGCCTTGAAAAATGCCGCCATCGCGTTTTCCGGCGTGTCAGGCACCGGAAAATCCACTCTGACCGCCGGATTCATTCAAAGGGGATTCACTTTTCTTGCCGACGATGTCTGTGCGATCCGGATGGAAGACGGCATCCCTTTCGTAATGCCGGGGTTTCCCAGATTGAAGCTGTGGGCGGATGTTCTGAAAAAACTCGATATCACCCCAGTGAATCCGCCGCATATCCGCCGGAATGAAGGACTCGAAAAGTTTTTCATTGACTCGGAAGCCTTTTGTACAGAGCCTGTTCCGCTGAAAAAGCTGTTCATCCTGACCTCTTCGCAGACCGACCGCCTGGATACTTTCCCCCTAACGGGCGGTGATAAAATCAAAACCCTCGTGTCAAACACCTACCGCAAAAAAATGATCCGGGGCTTCGGGCTCACGAACTCCCATTTTCAACAGTGCGCAACCCTTGCCCGGAGCATCGCCATCCACCGGATCAAACGGCCTGCAAAGGGTTTTCATCTTGATGAACTCATGGACATGATCGAAGCGGTTCTGTGATGACCTGAAACTGAAACCATGGTTTATGTTATTCCAGTTAGTTAAGTCATTTTCTATCGTTTGTCTGTCGAACTAAAGCTTGACACAAAAAAATCTGTGCCTTATGATGTTCAGCATAATTACACAGTATTCGGCGATACTGAACATTTTGTTCATCATTTTATGATCACCTTAAAGGAGGATGCCATGCCCATCCTGGGATCGACGGAACTCTTCGACGATGTCCACAAAAAAGACCTTTGTGTCGACTGCGGTGCCTGTGTGGGGTTGTGCCCCTACTTCGTCAGCCACAACGGAAAAATCGCCCGCCTGTTTCCTTGCACCCTGCCCCAGGGCCGGTGTTTCGCCCACTGCCCGAAGACGGAGGTGGATCTGAACAGGCTTTCGACCTGGATGTTCGGCAGTGAATATGATCTGTCGGCCCTGGGGGCTGTGACGGACATCCGCAAAGCCAAGGCCGGCCCCGCCATGACGGATCGGGGGATGTTTCAGAACGGCGGAACCGTGTCGGCCCTTTTGACCCTGGGTTTTCGAAGCGGGCGGATCACGGCGGCAGCACTGACCTCACGCAAAGGACTCACCCCGGAACCGGTGCTTGCGGAAAGCGAAGAAGCTGTCCTCGCCTGTTCGGGGTCCAAATACATGGCCTCCCCCACCCTGTCGACGGTCATGAAAGAATCGGCGAGCGGTTCGACACGGCGTATGGCCGTGGTGGGAACGGCCTGCCAGATGACAGCCCTCGCCCAGATGCGCATGAACCCCCTTGAACGGGAGGATTTCAGAGACCCGGTGGCCCTGTCCATCGGCCTGTTCTGCACCTGGGCCCTGGACACCCGAAAACTCAAACATCTTCTCAAAGACCACATGGACTTGGACTCCATCGTTTCCATGGATGTCCCGCCTCCGCCCGCCCAGGTCATGACCTTCAACACCTCCTCCGGCACGGTGGATATACCCTTGTCGGATATCCGGCCCCTCATCCCCAAAGGATGCGGCATCTGCCCGGACATGACTGCGGAATTCGCCGATGTGTCCGTGGGGGCGCTGGAAGGCGAGCCGGGCTGGAACACCCTGATCGTCCGGACAGCCAGAGGCGCGGAATGGGTTGAAGACGCGGCGGCCCAGGGTTTCCTCATTCTTGAGGCCATGCCCGAAGCGAGTCTCGCCAACCTGAAAACCGGAGCCCTGGGGAAAAAGAAAAAAGCGCTGTTGCGGGCAAAAGAGGACAACTGCCTGAACGTCGCTCCCGAAGCCGGTCGATCCGCCCTTGTCATCGACCCCGAACGTGTGGAATCACTGCTTACATAGCTCAAATATAAGGAGGCAACATGACCCACCTTGGTCACTATCCGGAAGGTTCACGCCATCTGCTCATGGGAAACGAGGCTATCGTCCGGGGAGCCCTGGAAGCCGGGGTACGGATGGCCGCGGGATATCCCGGAACACCGTCATCGGAAATCATTGAAAACCTGGCCGCCATATCCAAAGATCCGTCCCTTCACCTGTATGTGGAATGGTCGGTAAACGAAAAGGTGGCCCTGGAGGTGGCGTCTTCCGCCTCCTTTGCCGGGCTCAAGACCATGGCGGTGATGAAACAGCCGGGTCTCAACGTGGCGGCGGATTATCTTCTCCATTTGTCCGGCTCCGGGGTCCGTGGTGCCATGGTTCTGGTCTCCGCCGACGATCCCGGTGCCCTTTCCAGCGTCAACGAGGGTGAAACCCGCCATTACGCCAAACTCATGGAAATCCCCCTGCTTGAACCCGGTGATTTCCAGGAAGCCAAGGACATGACCCGCTGGGCCTTCGAACTGTCCGACGCCATACGGAACGTGGTGCTGGTGAGAACCGTGACCCGCCTGTCCCACGCCAGCGGCACCGTCATCATGGGCAGAGTGCCGGAAAACGATAAACAAGCCTTCTTCAAACATGACGGTTTCATCATCGACCCCAACGAAGGTGTGGTGATGAGTCCGCCAGTGGAATACAAACACGGCGAACAGCACAGGAAGCTGAAACAGGCGGAAAGCCTGTTCGAAAACTCGCCGTTCAACACCTACACCGGCCCCGACACCCCCGAACTGCTCATCATCACAAGCTCCATCTGCTCTTTGTACAGCCGGGAAGCCGTTCACATGCTGGGGCTTGAGAGCCGTGTGGGCATCCTGAAAATCGGAACCACCTACCCCCTGCCCCGCCAGCTGATGAAAAAACACATGGCCGCCTGCGACCGCATTTTCTTCGTGGAGGAGGTTCTGCCGTTTCTGGAAGAGGAAGTGAAGATAATAGCCGCCGAATGCGCCGCCGACATCGGCGTCAAAACCTTTTTCGGCAAAAAGAACGGCTCCCTGCCCATGGTGGGTGAAATGAACCCCGACAAAGTCATCGCCGCCCTGTCGAAAATCATGGACACGGCCATGCCCCAGCGTGACGCCGCTTACGCCGCACGGGCCGGGGCCGTGGCCTTCGGCGGGTCGCCCCATAGGGAAGCCACCTTCTGTCCGGGCTGTCCCCACAGGGCGTCCTTTTTCACCCTGAACACCGCCCTGTCCATGGACAACCGGAACGGGTTTGTCTGCGGCGACATCGGCTGCTATTCCATGGGTGTGCTTCCGGCCGGATTCTCCACCTTGAAAACTCTTCACGCCATGGGTTCGGGAACCGGTGTGGCCAGCGGATTCGGCAAACTGTCGAAATTCGGCATGGACCAGCCGGTACTTTCGGTCTGTGGAGACAGCACCTTTTTCCATTCCGCCATGCCGCCCCTGGTGAACGCCATCCACAACAGCTCGGACATGACTCTGGTGGTCCTGGACAACAGCGGCACGGCCATGACCGGTTTCCAGCCCCATCCCGGCATCGAGCGTGACGCCATGGGCGATACGGCGGCGACCATCGACATCCCCGCAGTGTGCCGGGCCATGGGGGCCGAAGTCCGGGTCTGCGATCCCTTCGATCTTCACCACAGCCGGGAAACCCTCCTTGAACTCATCGGCCGCAAAGGTGTCAGTGTCCTTGTCCTCAAGCAGGGCTGCGCTTTGAGTCCTGAAAAAAAATCATCCCGACGCTACGACATGCGTGTGGACGAAACGATCTGCGCCGGAGAATCCTGCGGCTGCAACCGCATGTGCACACGGGTGTTCGCCTGCCCCGGCCTGGTCTGGGACAAAGAGAAAACAAAAGCACGCATCGACGACGTCACCTGTGCCGGATGCGGATTCTGCGCCGATATCTGCCCCAGGGGCGCCATTGTGAAAAAGGAGGTGGCCTGATGAACGCCGTGACTCTTAATGTCGATCCCTACAATCTGATCATCACCGGTGTTGGAGGCCAGGGCAACGTCATGACCTCCAGGGCCGTGGGCAACATGCTGTCCCAGCTCGGCCTTCACGTGACCATCGGGGAAACCTTCGGGGCCTCCCAGAGAGGCGGCTCGGTGATGAGCCATCTGCGCATTTCAAAAACCGCCAGCTGGTCGCCCCAGATTCCCCTGGGAGGGGCCCACATGATCGTGTCCATGGAACCCACGGAAACCTTGCGGGTTCTCAAGGATTACGGCCATCCCGGCGTCCGGGTGATCACCAACACCCGTCCCTTCTACCCCGTGGGCGTCATTTCGGGCCAGCTTTCCTATCCCAAAGATGAGGAAATCAGGGCCTGGATCACCGAACTTTCGGAAAAAGCCTGGTTCCTCAATGCCACCGAACAGGCCGTGGCTCTGGGGAACCCCGTGCTGGGCAACGTGATCATGGCCGGAGCCCTTGCTGGAACCGGCGAACTGCCCCTTGAACGCGGCATCTTCGAGGCCATCATGACCACCCGGTTTTCCGGCGAAAAACTCCGGATGAACATGGACGCCTATGATTTCGGTGTAGCGCACGTGGCAGGCTGATATGATGAATAAAACGGCCCTTTTCATTCCATGCTCGGTGAACCTTCTTCTGCCCTGGATCGGAGAAGCGGTGGACCGTGTGCTCAAACGCCTGGACGTCGTTTCTGTGTACCCGGACCGGCAGACCTGCTGCGGCCAGATGGTGTACAACAAGGGTTTCTTCAACGAGGCAAGGTCCTTCGCGACCCATTTCCTCGATGTGTTTGAATCCTTCGACGCCGTGGTCTGCCCGTCGGGGTCCTGCACGGCCATGGTCAAACACCGGTATCCCTCTTTGTTTGACGACGATCCGAAGATGAAGCAGCGGGCCCTTGACATGGCCGGCCGTGTGTTCGAATTCTCCCAGTATCTCGTGGACGTTCTGGGCGTGACCGACACCGGGGCCTCCTTTTCAGGCAAGGTGGCCTACCACGATTCCTGCCATCTGAGCCGGGATCTGGGGGTTTCACTCCAGCCCAGAACCCTGATCCGCGCCGCCCAAGGCACGGAACTCGTGGTCCTGAACAACGGAGACCAGTGCTGTGGGTTCGGAGGCGAATTTTCCGTGTCCTACCCCGACATCTCCACGGCCATGGTCTCTGCCAAGGCCCAAAGCTATCTGGACAGCGGCGCGGACCTTCTGGTGGTGGGGGAACCCGGCTGCCTTTTGAACATCGGCACCTATCTCGAAAAAAACCACCCGGGAAAACAGGTCCTGCACATCGCGGAATTTCTGGACTGTCAGGGAGGTGAAAATGGACGTTAAAACCCAGTCCTATGTGACGGAAGCGAAAAAAGAGATGGCCAGCCCGGCATCCCGCACGTTTCTCGATTTTTTCCTGCCGGTTCTCTCAGCCGTCCGGGAGATCGGCATGACGAGCTTCCCGGACCCCGCGGCTGCCGTGGAACGGGCCAGAGCCATCCGGCGCAGTTCGGTGGACCGCCTGGGAGAACTCCTTGAAACCTTCGAGCGAAACGCCGTCAAAGCCGGAGCCAGAGTTTTCTGGGCTGAAAACGCCCATGAGGCCAACATCTACATCAGGGATCTGGTGAACCGGCACCGCATTCCCTATGTCACCAAAGGCAAGTCCATGATCACCGAGGAACTCGGGCTGAACGAGGTCCTCAAGAAAAACCAGACCCCGGTCTACGAAACGGACCTGGGGGAATTCATCATCCAGCTTCTTGAAAAACCGCCGTTTCACATCATCGGCCCGGCCATCAACATCCCCACGGATGAGATTTCCCGGGTTTTCATGGAAAAGGCGGGCATGGACTCCGCGTCCACCGATCCCGTGGTCCTGGGCCAGGCCGCACGGAACTTCCTGAGGGACAAGTTCCGCCACATGCGCCTGGGCATCACCGGTGTGAACATGGCCGTGGCGGAAACCGGCAGCATCCTCAACGTGGAGAACGAAGGCAACATCCGTTTCAACAAATCGGCTCCGGGCATCCAGGTTTCCGTGATGAGCCTTGAAAAAATCGTTCCGAATCTGGATGACGCCCTGCACATGACCCGGATGCTGTGCCGAAACGGCACCGGCCAGAAACTCACATCTTACGTCACCCTGGACACCGGCCCGAGAAAGCAAGGGGAAAAAGACGGCCCCGAGGAACTCCACATCATCATCCTCGACAACGGCCGGAGCCGGATTTATGACGACATCAAAACCCGGGAAGTCCTCCAGTGCATCCGTTGCGGAGCCTGCATCAACGTCTGCCCGGTGTTCCGCCAGATCGGCGGCTATCCCTACGGCTGGGCGTACACCGGCCCCATCGGCAAACTGCTGAACCCCCTTCTTCTGGGCCTTGACAGGACCCGGGATCTCTACGGGGCCTGCACCTTGTGCAAAGCCTGCAAAACCGTCTGTCCGGCGGGCATCGACCACCCGTCCATGATCCTTTACCTCAGGAACAAAAACCTGGCCGCCGATCCGGTGCTTCAGGGAGAAGGATCGACGTTTGCCGAACGCCTGATGTCGAAAACTGCGGCTTTCGCCGCAACCCGACCCCGCACCTGGAACACCGCAGCCCGGCTGGGATCGTTCCTCGCTTCAAAACTCGGCCCGTGTCATCCCCTGGTCAGCGCCTGGACCCTGAAGCGAACCTTTCCGTCACTCCCCCCCAAAACATACCGCGATCTGAGGAAGCACCCATGACAGTCCATCATCACGATCACGTCGAAAAAGCCATGTCCGACTCGCGTCAGACGATCCTCGGCCGTCTTAAAACAGCCGAAAGGATTCTGCATCCCGACTATCCGGCGATGCCGCCCTCTCCTTTTCTGTCCATGAATCACAAAGACATGGTGGAAATTCTCGTGCGGAACCTCACGGAGCAAGGCGCGGAAGTTCACAGGGCCGAAGGCCATGAAAACCTGCGCCAAACGATTGACCGTGTCATCGCCGACCAGGGTTTTTCGAGGATCATGGTCAGCGAAGACCCGTTTATGGAAAACCTGAAGCTTGAATCCCACGCGGAAAACCATTGCGCCGAATTCATAAAACCCTCAGACCTTGAAGGCAACGAACAATACAAGGGTACCGTCTTTTCCGTGGATGCGGGGCTCACCACCGTTGACGCCGCTGTGGCCGAATCCGGCACCCTGGTCATCGCCCATAACAAAACCCAGAGCCGACTGATTTCCCTCGCGCCCCTGGTCCATCTGGCTGTGGTGCGTACCGGCACCGTGGTTCCGGTGTATGAAAAAGCCCTTGATCTCGTCATTCCGAACGGCGGCCTGCCGTCCCAGCTCACCTTCATCACCGGCCCCAGCATGACCGCCGACATCATGGCCACCCCCTTCCGGGGCATGCACGGCCCCCGGCGGCTCGTGGTGTTTCTTGTCGACACATGATCCGGCCTTGCGGTATTTGAATCGTCCATGGACATTTTCTTGCACTTAATCCAAAGCAACCCAACTAAAAGATTTTCAGTCTGCGATTGAAAAACACAACAGATGTGTTGTATAATTCTTTCCATGAATTCAAACGAATTCAAACGCTGGCTTTCAAAACAAGGAGCTACATTTCAGCCTGGGAAGGGGTCCCATCTCAAAGTCTTTCTCAATGGACGTCAGTCCGTTCTTCCCATGCATGCCAGTGAACTAAAAAAAGGCCTCGTTGAGGCCATCAAGAAACAACTCGGCATCAAGGAGTGACGGCCATGTTCAATTATCCCGTGAATATCGAAGAGCAACCCGAAGGTGGGTATATCGTTACATTCCCCGATGTCCCCGAGGCGATCACTCAGGGTGAAGATATGGACGAAGCGCTTCTTTATGCCGTTGATGCTCTGGAAACAGCCTTGTCTTTTTACGTTGAAGACAGAAAACCCCTGCCCGTTCCATCCCTTGCAGAAGGCCGTCCAACGGTGAGTCCCTCGGCTTTGGAATGCGCAAAACTCGGGGTTTATAAAGAAATGACCGACCAGGGGCTTAAAAAATCGGATCTCGCCAGAAAGCTGGGCTGGCATATGCCCCAGGTTGACAGGCTGTTCGATCTGAAACATGCCTCTCGGATAGACCAGCTTGAAGCCGCCGCCCGTGCCATGGGCCGCCATATCGAAATACATGTCGTGTGATACACGACCGGCCGAACCTCGTTTTTTAACCATCAGCCGACCGCCATTTTTTTCTCTGGGCCGATAACCTCATCCATATTGGGTTTGACAGCGCCAATCCTTTTGATTTATAAATAATAAACAGTGTTCATCACCCCGATCAGCCCAGTTACACCCAAATAACAAAAAACGATACACGTTCAACACCCAAAAAGGCTGGCGTGTTCTTTTACAAGACGAGCGAAAAAGCACATGACATCTCCACAATCATCACCCCAGTATTTGTCACAGGCTACACATCCGGACGGCGGCCGGCGAACAAGCGGGCTGCCTCTGTCATTCTCAACGCAGTTGAAACGACAAAGGAGAAGTGCATGAAAAACATTCTTTTCTTTTTGATCCTTGGTTTATGTCTAAGCACTGCAACGCCTTCCCATGCCATTCTGATTCCCCTCACCGAAGCCCAGATGCGGGCCATCGTGGGTCAGGCCGGTGTGAGCATTGAAATCGAGTACATTATTTTCGAACAGGACATAGGAGAAATCGCCTACACCGACGACGACGGCGTGGACGGGCGGGAGGCGTCGGCCTACATCAGGGACACGCACATCCGGAAAGTCTACAAATCCATTTACACGGAAGATGAATTCAAATCAGCCTTTGCCGAGGCCACAAAAACCACCGCCAATCCTGAAGGCGTCACACCCATGTCACCCTGGAAAGGATTTTCGCCCATCACCATCGATGTCGGGGCCTGCAAACTTCTCACCGCCATCCGGGATGACAGTTCCGACGGTACAAATCCCACGACAGAACCGGTGGTGGGTATCGTGGCAGGCCTTCCCACACTGATGGTCAACACCACAAGTGAAGAATTCTCCGTCGGTGTGTCCATGGCAGGTGCCATCAACGACAACAAGGATTTCATTCATGTAAAAACCGAAGGAAGCGCAGTGTTCATTCTGGGAGGGACCGTGGAAATCGCGGCAAGGTGATTTTGAAAAGGATGGGTAAAGCGTGTACGGAGAGTGTCTCTCCGTACACATAATCAAAGGATTATTTATGAATCGGTGCAGAATCGGGTTTGGGTTTGATCCGGTTGTCCGCTCCTTCGTGGATGTCCGGGGTGTACACCGTCACATCCAGAAACGAGCAGGCCACATGGCAGGCCGGGCATTTTTCAGGGGGTGCTTCACTTTTAAACTGATATCCGCATTGTTCACATTTCCAGGTATTCATATCCTTCCTCCTTCATGTTACGGTGAATGTCACCAGACTTCGGGATAGGCCGCATTGACGAAAGCCTGTTCCATCTTGAACTTGTGTTCTTTTTCCATGGCCGCGAGGTTGTTGAACACGGTTCTTTGTTCCGGATCTTCACAGCCTTCGGACAGAATCGTGTAACGCATCACCGCCATTTCTTCGCTTTTCATGGCGATGGCAAAAGCGTCCGCAGGTTTCATGTCGTCTGAAAGAACCGGAAACTCCATGGTTTCAGAGACCTTGTAATCTTTTGATCCGTCGAATTTCCGTTCGTTGACGGGTTTGGCGTAGATGTCTTTCAAAATGGCCTGATGGGTTCTTTCCTCCCTGGCAAACTGATTGAACAGATCCTTCAGAGTCTGATTGCTCAACCGTTCGGCAATGCTTTCATAAAAAGCCTCCGCCTCCACTTCGCATTCAATGGCAAAACCAATGATTTTTTCGTATGCGTCACGTTCCATCCACACCTCCTCATGCAGCGTTCCATGTTAATAATATGCACAACCATTAAGGGTCAATCTTTCTCGGACCGTGTTCCCCAAACAAAGTCGACAGCTGACATGATCCTCGGATTCAATGAGCGGTCATTTTGTTATCGTGAATTTTGATCGTTTTTTATCAGCAAAGAGCATGCCGTTGAATTTATGAAGCCGTTGAAAAATGAATGATTGCCATTATACGGATTTCATCACTGAGCGTCAAACCCTTTGTTCTTTTCCAGTTCCAGCCCGCATCACCTGTCAGACCGGGCCTCTGACATGCCCTGAAGCCACCAGGTACAAAAGAACCTCATCATCACCGCCATCCAGAATCATCGCGGCCTCCCCGTCGAAAAACGCGCCGATTCCGCAACATCCCAGATCAAAGGATGTGGCGGCGAGGTAAATGATCTGGCCGAGAAAACCGGCATTCATCATGATGCTGCGGTATGCCCTTGGCCCCTGGTATTTTTCCGCCTGTCTTACGTCAGCCGTCATCAGAACATGAACAGAGGCATGGGCCAGCCATCGCTGATCAAGGCAGGCCCCGGCCATAAGGGCATTTTTACCGCCGTTGTCCACACACACAAGGCCGTGTCCTCCTTTATCTATCCTGTACTGGCCCGACTCCAGACCCTCGGTGTTCTGAACGAGCAATTCAAGGTGGAATGCGTTTTGAACCCGGCTTACTGTTTCCATGAAAGCAACCCCTTTCACCACCAGACTCAGAAAATTGAAAAATTTTTCATTTTCAAGGGGTTTCACATGGAAATTCCTGCGGGATCTGCGCCGTGCCAACGCTTCTGAAAAAGACAGACCGCCAGGAACGGCTGTGCCCATGGGCCAGGAAATCGCCTCATCTTTCACACGGCCGGGCTTTGTCCTGCCCCATGCCCGGCTGACAGGAGGTTTCTGCCCGGCGATCACACCCGAACGGTGGATGTGATAAACAGCCGCAGGGATGTCGCATCCAGCGCCGTTTCCGTAATCCGGCCGGGGCATGGTGCAGGTCATGCCCCAGACGTCTGGAGACACATGTGTCTCGGAAACAGCATCATTCCAGGTATACACGCTGATTTTTGCCAGACAGACTTCCATCGAAGAATCAAGACCGAGAAATCCGTTCACGTGTTCGTCGTCGAAATCGTATTCCAGTTTGGCATGAAAGCCCAGTAAGCGGGCGGCCAGAAGGATGTTCGCCGCCACGTGTCCGGTATCGTTCAGAATGTACCGGTAGGCCCTGTCCCGGTATTTCCAGACGGAACGAAAAAACACACCACCAAGATACACGACAGCAAAAGGGCCGGAAGGTTGCCCACCGCCGTCTGTATTCGTTTTGAGCCGTTCCAGGAATGATCCGTCGATCCGGTGGTGGTAAAGCCCCGAGGGCAGCCCGTCCACACGGCGCGCATCCACATAGATGTCCACGGGGTAAAGGGCTCCCGCCGACGCGGCGCTCCTGAACGTATAGATTCCGGCCCCATGACGCCTCACGGATGTGATGCCCGAACCCATGGAAAGGAGATTGGAAAGGGAGTTAAGATCGGGCTGGGAGGGTGATTCCTGTTCTTTGGCGGAGTCCAGAAGATCCCCGAGAGACGCTGTGCCGAGACTCCGAATCGGCGCAAGGTCTGCGGTTTCCGCACCAGGATAACGTTTGATCACATCGGGCTGAGCAGCCCAGTCCAGCCGATGACCGGCCATTCGAAAACGGTGATGCTCCGTGGCCCTGTGGTAATTCCACGCCGTCAAAGTTTGGCCGTCCATCATCAGTTCCTTTTCTTTAACCAAAGATTCCCTTGTACATTGTCTCGTTAAAACCCACCAGCAGCCTGCTGCCAACAGCTACGGACGGGGCTCTGAGATTTCCGCTCCGGCCCATGACTTCTTTCAGAATGGCGTCTCTGTTCGCCATAACGGGCGGCAGTTCCAGGACCGTCTTTCCTTTGGCGATGACCACAACCTCGTACTTCCTCACCAGATCCCACACCGCATCTTCGTCAAATTTCACTTTTTTTGCATCCACGTCTTCACGGATCGTGTGTTCCCCCTGCCCGAGAACCTCCCGGGCCTTGGTTGTGGACACTCAGTTCTTGCGCATGTACGCCCAGTTGATTTCCATGCTTCACCTCGCTAAATTTTTCAGGGTAACAGATAACAGGCAGATTCCTTGTTTTACATTGGAATGGCTGAGCAAACTCTGTGCCGGTTACAGAAAAAATCATTGATTAGTGGATTCAACGAATCAAGGCGTCGTCATCTTTCCGTATGCCGTGCCGGATCATTTTACGGCGGAGGGTGTTCTTGTCGACGCCAAGCTGGCGCGCCGTGGCCATGGTTTTCCAGTCGTTCCGCCGCAAAGACTGAATGATCAGGCGTTTTTCCGACTCGGCAAGGCTAAGGGGCGCAAAGGCTTCCAGACTTGACACGCCGTCCTGGAATCGGTCCGGGAGATGGCAGGGGAAAATCAGCCCTTCTCGGCACAGAACAAAGGCATGTTCCATGATATTCTCAAGTTCACGGATGTTACCCGGGAAATTGTACATCAGAAGCTGGGCCATGGATTCCGGGGCAAGACCCAAAATCCGTTTGCCTGTCTTGGCGTTGAACTGTTCGATGAAGTGATCCACCAGAAGCGGAATGTCTTCCTTCCTTTCAAGAAGGGGCGGAAGGTTCATGCGGATCACGTTGATCCGGTAATACAGATCCTCCCTGAATCGCCCCTCTTTCACAAGGCTTTCCAGATCATGATGGGTGGCCACCAGAACCCGTGCGTTGGTTTCCGATGTCTGCGTGGCACCCAGAGGTTCGTAGGTCCGTTCCTGAAGAACACGCAAAAGCCTCACCTGGGCTGCGAGGGGGATATCCCCGATTTCATCGAGAAAAATGGTGCCGTTCTGGGCCATGGCGAAACGGCCCGGTTTATCGGTTTTGGCATCGGTGAACGCGCCTTTCCTGTAGCCGAACAGTTCGGATTCCACCAGGGTTTCCGGCATGGCCCCGCAGTTCACCGCCACAAACGGTCCCTTGCTGTGCTGACTGTGGTTGTGAATGGCCCGGGCCAGAAGTTCCTTGCCTGTTCCGGTGGGACCGGTAATAAGAACGGTACTCCGGCTTTCGGCAATCTGGGGCAGAATGGAGAAATACCGCTGCATCATTCGGTTCTTGCTTACGATATCATCAAAGGACATTTCTTTTTTAAACGCTTTCCGAAGACGCGTCACTTCCGTAAGGTCCCTGAAAATCTCGACGCCGCCGATCATCTGACCCCTGGAATCCCTCAGCACGGCGGTGTTGACGCTCACGGGAATGACCCGGTCGTCGGCCCGTGTGATAAACACCGGCATGTCTGTGGAGGGGGAGGATGTGCTGATGGTGTTCTTCAGAATGCAGCCGTCGTCACAGATCGAAGTCCTGAAAATCTCGCAGCATTTTTTCCCCACGGCGGCGGAACGGGGAAAGCCTGTGATCTCCTCGGCGGCCCTGTTGAACGTCATGATGCGGAACTCCATGTTCACGGTAAACACGCCGTCTTCGATGCTTTCAAGGATCACGTGGTAGTTGTTGAGTATCGAGTGCATCCGTGCCTCCGGTAATCTGCTGTTTACGCGGCAATCCAAACATTTCGCTGGGGTTCGCGTCCGAAAAATCCGTTTCGCCAAACACCGTATGCTCCTCCAAGAGGTTCGTCAACAAAAAAAGATGCGGATTGTTCCCATTCATCCGGCCATCCGGGTTCAATTCGTTCCATCATTACAGCGCACTCAAACGCCTGTTAAATATTTATTGCTCATTTTTTTAGTAAGTTGGATAACAAACACCTCTCTCACAAAAAAACAGGCATCTCTCTTGCTATCCTGGTTATCAGCGCATGCCTTTCTCAGATCCGCGAACAACCGAACTCTGACGTGCCGTTTAAAATGACAACGTGCCAAACCAAGGAGGTCAAGTCATGTTCCGAAAGATCCTTTTCGCCACCACGGCTTCGCCGGCCTGCGATCACGCGGCGGCCGCAGCATTCAACCTTGCACGAAAATACAAAGCCCGTCTCATCATCTTCCATGTGTTCGGTGTGCCCACCAGGGGCCACGGACCGTATATCGTGGACGTGAAAACAGGCCAGGAGGAAAACCTGACAGACCGGGAGTACACGGCCTGGATCCGGGAAGAGATCCGTAACATCTACGCCGACGACATCAAAAAGACCCAGAATCTGGAAATCGATTGTGGCGTCGGAGTGCCCTACCGAGAAATTCTGAGAAAAGCCCGGGCCGAAGACGTGGATGCCATTGTCATGGGAAGTCACACCTGCATGGCTGACGGAAGCACCACAAAATACCGGAACGTGGTGGGCGACACACTCCAGTATGTGGCCAAAAACGCCCGCTGCCCGGTTTTCGTCATCAGCAGACCGTGCACCAAGTGCCTCTGGGAAACCAGCAGCATCGTCTGTGCCACAGACTTCTCAAAAGCATCCCACGCCGCGTTCCTGTTCGCCAGCTCCATGGCCCGGGAAATCGGCTGCCGCCTTCTGATATTCCACAGTGTGGACATCACGCCCAAACATTTCGGAATCCTTGAAAACCAGGAAAGCATCGAAAAGAAAGTCCAGGCCGCCAGAAACCGCATCGAACGGGAATACCTGCCCCTCATGCAGGGCATCGACAAATACGAAATCCATGTCTGGGAAGGCATTCCCCATGTGGAACTCCTGAAGTTCGCCAGGGAGACGGAAGCCAACCTTCTGGTCATGGCCCACCGGAAAAGTGAATCAGCCAGTGACGAAAGCCCGCTGGGCAGCATGGTGGAACAGGTGGTTTTAAGGGCGTCCTGTCCCGTGGTCAGTGTGAACAGACCCTTGACCGAAAAGAAAACAGGCCTCTGGACCATGGACAGGGAGATGGCCCATGCTGCTCACTAACCCTCAGAAATCATCTGGAACTGTGGAAAAAAAGGAAACCGTCGATGCCTGGATGACGCCATCCGATCACCTGGAAGACATCCAGGTCAGTCCTGACGGGGATAACGTGGCGGCCATGTTCGTCAACAAGGAGGGAGAAACTCAGCTATGCGTCAACGGACAACGATGGGAACACGGCTTCGAACGTCTCTGGTACCCCAGATTCTCCCCGGACAATCGCTTGACGGCTCTGGCCTGGGACGGCGAAGCCTGGACCCTGATCGTGGACGATCAGGTTTGGGACAGCCGGTTCGATTATGCCTGGAACACGGGATTCAGCCAGGACGGGCATCACATCATGGTGGTTTTCCAGAAAGACGGCACCTACGGACTCTGCCTGGACGACCAGCCCTGGACCACGTCTTTTCCGGGAATCGGCCACGCCGCCATCAGCCCTGACGGAACTCGGACCGCCGCCGCGGTCCAGATGGAAAAAATCAGCGAAGGGGATATCTTTTCATTTCAGCAAGGCGTTTTTTCAACGGCCGTGGACGGAGAAGCCTGGACAAAAAACTTCGTGAACATCTGGGACCCCGTGTTCAGCCATGATGGAAAAAAAACAGCCGCTGCCGTCCGGCTGAATCTTTACGACTACAGCGTGGCCGTGAACGGTGAAGCCTGGCGGAAATGCTTCGAATGCGTATGGAAACCCCGTTTCCAGCCCGACACAGACGATGTGGTGGCTCCGGTGAGAAAGGGACAGAGCTGGACTTTGGCTAAAAACGGAAACCTGTTCTGGAAAAACAGGTTTACCCAGCTCTGGCATCCGGAGTTCAACCATGACGGTTCTAAACTGGCAGCCGTCGTGGCCCCCGCTTTCGGAGTCTGGTCTGTGGCCGTCAACGACACGGTGTGGAAACTGGACCGGTTCGACGCCATCACGGGCCTCACCTACAGTCCCGACGGGAGCCGCTTGGCTGCGGTGGGCATGAAAAAAGGACGCCACACCCTGATATACGACGGCAAATCCTGCAACCGGTTCTGTGAGCGGGTGTGGCCTCCGGTGTTCAGCCCTGACAGCCGCCACATCGCGGCACGGATTGAAACAAACGGGCGCTACACCGTCATTCTCGACGGCCGCGTCTGGGATCGGACCTATGACAAAGTCTGGGACCCGGTGTTCGATGATGCAAACGACGCCCTGGTAATCCGGGCCTTTGACAAGGGGCAATACCTGAAAATCCGGGCTCCCCTGTCTCATTTTTAAACATGGGGCAGAAGAGTCCATTATGATGAAAAACTGACTAAAAACGCGGATACGGACAGCCATGCACCAGCTCTATGATCTTGCCACCGGTCCTCTGCTCTATCTCTCGCTTTCGCTCTTTGCAGGCGGGATTCTCGTTCAGGGCATCTCCCTGATCAGGGAAACATACACCAGCGAGAGGTTTGTCTTTTCTTTTCTGAGCGTGAAATCCGCCCTGCTTTCCATGGTTCACTGGGGAACACCTTTCGGCTCCACGGTGATGCGTAAAAACATCCTTCTCACCGTGGTGGGTTTTCTTTTCCATATCGGACTTCTCGCCCTTCCCTTTTTTCTCATGGCCCATGTGCTTCTGTTTTACGAAGCCTGGGGCCTGTCCTGGCCCACTGTCCCCGGCTGGGCTGCGGACACCGCCACCTTGTTCGTCTGCATCGCCTGCCTGTTCTTCGTTTTCCGCAGGCTTCTTGTTCCTGACATACGTTACATTTCAACCCCCATGGATTACCTCATTCCCGTTCTGATTCTCGTTCCCTTTGCCAGCGGATTCTGGGCAAGCCACACTCTTCCGGGATTCCGTGTCTGCCATGTTCTGCATATCCTTTCCGCTGAGGTTCTCCTGTCGGCAATTCCCTTCACCCGGCTGACCCATATGCTTTTCGGGTTCTTCACCCGGATATACACATCGTCTGAATTCGGAAGCACACGTTTCGCAAAGGACTGGTAATCATGACCTTGCAACAGACCACGCTCCATGCGCCCATCATCGACGAAGGCATCGAAAAAAAACTGTCCGGTCTGACCCCGGAAACCATCCGCACCGTCATCGACGATGTCCTTTCATCCGAAACCGGCCCCCGGCTCAAAGCCTACCTGAAAACATGCGTCCACTGCGGACTCTGCTCTGACGGCTGCCATTTCTTTCTGAGCTTCGACCGGAACCCCCGCTATTCCCCTGTGGGCAAAATCAAGGAAACCCTGGCCCGGTTCATCCATGACAAAAACCGCATCACGGCGGACGTGATCCGGCAAGCCGCCGTCATCGCCTACACCGAATGCAACCTGTGCCGCCGCTGCGTCATGTACTGTCCCTTCGGCATCGACACGGCGTACATGATCGGCATCGTCAGGAGAATCTGTCACCGCCTGGGCGTCACGCCCCTTTACATCCAGGACACGGCCCACAGCCATTCGGCCTTCATGAACCAGATGTGGGTGAAGGAAGACGAATGGATCGACACCATCCACTGGCAGGAAGAGGACGCCCGTGAGGAAATCCCGGATCTTCGCATTCCCCTTGAAAAAGAAGGGGCGGACGTCATGTATTCGGTGATCGCCCCCGAACCCCGGTTCCAGGCGGATCTGATCTACAAAGCCGCCGTTCTCATGAAACGGGCCGGCATCGACTGGACCCTACCCGCAACACCGGGATGGGACAACAGCGACATGGCCATGTTTTCAGGAGACAACGAAATCATGGGGCGCATCACCCGGACCCATTTCGAGGCGGCGGAAAGGCTGAACGTGAAAAAAATCGTCATGGGCGAATGCGGCCATGCCTTCAGGTCCGTGTATGACACAGGCAACCGATGGCTGGGATGGACTTTTCCCCCCATTCCCGTGGTCCACGCCATCGAGTTCTATTACGATCTCCTGAAAACGGGGCGTATCCGCATCCGGGAAAAATTCAAGCCCCGCGTGACGTTCCACGATCCCTGCAACATCGTAAGGGGCAAGGGGCTTCATGAAAAAGCGCGGTACATCATCGCTAAGACATGCGAAAACTTCATCGAAATGACACCGAACCGTGAACACAATTTCTGCTGCGGTGCGGGCGGTGGTGTGATCAACTGCGGTCCGCCCTACAAGTCCAAACGGATGCAGGCATCCCGCGTCAAGGCCGAACAACTGAAGAACACCGGAGCGGACGTGGTGATCACACCCTGCCACAACTGCCACAGCGGCATCGACGACATCCTCCACCATTATAAAATTCCCATGAGCGTCACGTTCATGGTGGACATTCTCACAACAACCATGGAAACGAACCCATGAAAAGGACGGCCATGAAACCCCGCGCTTTGATCACCGTTTTCTTTGTGTTCCTCATGATTCCCGTATGTTTTTTAAACGCCGAAACCCTTGAAACCCTTACAAACAGGGCCTTTCCCAAACCCAGAATGCCCGAAGTTCCCTTTCTTCACGACCGGCACAACGAAAACGCACGGATCGACGACTGCACCCTGTGCCATCATACCTACGAAAACGGCGTCCGCAGCGATGAAAGTTCCGAAGGAACAGCCTGCGCCGAATGCCACCGACCGGCCCTTCATCCCCGCGGGTTCAACCTGGCCGCCGCCTACCACGCACGGTGCCGCAATTGCCATCTGGAACAGAAAAACGGCCCCGTGGCCTGCGGGGAATGCCATCGTCGCCGGTGAAATCGAACGGGTTTCTCCTCAGCACCCGACCCAATAAATGCCACACGCTCGTAGGTCGGGTTCTTAAAACCCGACAAATGACCCGATCCTTAAATCAATCGGGCATCCGCACCGCGACGGTGGTGGTGTGATCATGACCGTTGAATGACCCATGGTCTTGCGTCGCATGATAAGGCTTGGGGCATTTGTCGGCTTTCGTGACCTCAAGCCGACCTACGAACAAGTTTTTCCTTCAGAATTTTAATCCGACAGCGGCTCAACCCGTATTAATGTTTGATTCCGTCCGTCTTTCTGGTTATGATCCTATGGTGAATCCCACAAGGGGCTCCACATTTGATAATAGGCGGAAGATTATGACCCACGTTGAACAACCCATGGAAAAACAGGATAATGAGCTGGCCTCGGTCTGCAAAAATCTGGCGGAATACGCCGTGGACCGGGACGACATCAAGGTTCTGGTTCACAATCTTCCCAAGGACCAGAACATCAACACCGTCACCGTGGACTACGAACTTCAGCTCCTCAAGATCATCAGCGTGGGCTGGGCCCTTTCGGTGTGCATGGAGAAATACCCCCTTAAAACCGAAGCGGCGGTGGAATTCTGGAACCTGATCCGGGGTTTTTCCAAGGACATTTCCAGCGTCACCCAGATGATGATCGGCCACGATGTGGACTATTTCCAGCTGATCAAGGACCGCTTCGATTACTACGTGAAATCCCTTGACGCCCCAAACGTGAACCGGGACCCGGCATCGGCCATCGGCCCGGCCTTCGCCCGGTGCTGCAAGGATGGGGACAACCCCTTTGTCACCCTCACCGGAGCACGGATCTTCACCTATGCGGTCAGGGGGGTCAGGGAATACCTGGAATCCCTGGGAATCAAGGCGGACTGATACGACCATGTACGCGAAAAACGCCACCCATCTCAAAGAACTGATCCTGAGCCGTCCCGACGACCTTCCGTCCAGTTTCCTTCGGGACAGCTCCTTTGCCGCACACTGTTTCGACCGGCACAGCGTCCGCTACCTGAAATCCGCCTTTCACCGGGACGCTGACCCGGAAGAGTGTTCGGCATGGAACATCAGTCCGTCGGAATGGAAGGAAAACGTGGAAATGGCTTACATGGCCAAAGTGGCCACGGAAAAACGAAAAGGGGCATGACCTTCAAAGCCCCGCTAACCCCAAAAAAACACACCCATGAATCATATGAACGCAACGGCCAAAGACACTCTTCCCGCAGAACATAAACCCATGATCCTGGCTCCGGCGGGGAACCGGGCGTCGTTTCTGGCCGCCATTGCCGCCGGGGCCGACGCGGTGTACTGCGGGCTAAAAAATTTTTCAGCCCGCATGGAGGCGGACAACTTTGGCACTGAAGAGCTTGCCGCCCTGACGCGGCTCGCCCATGGACGGGGAATCAAAGTTTACATCACGCTGAACGCCATGCTCAAGCAGGACGATGTGGAAAAAGCCGCCCATCTGGTGGAAAAACTCACCCGCCACGTCAATCCGGACGCCCTGATCGCCGCTGACCCGGCCATCAGCCGTATGGCTGAGCGCGCGGGCTTCAAAGGCGAACTCCATCTATCCACCCTGGCCAACCTGAGCTTTCCCAAGGGTCTCGACGGTTTTGCCCGTAAAACCGGTTTCTGCCGTTCCGTGGTGCCCAGAGAACTTTCCATTGACGAAATCCGGTTGATGGCCGAGGCATGCCCTGAAAACCTGGACCTCGAAGTGTTCATCCACGGAGCTTTGTGTTACGGCGTGTCGGGCCGGTGCTACTGGAGCAGCTTTTTCGGTGGCAAAAGCGGCATCCGGGGACGGTGTGTCCAGCCCTGCCGCAGGGTCTACACCCGGAACAACGAGAAAGGCCGGTATTTCTCATGCCAGGACCTGAGCCTTGACGTGCTGTCACGGACCCTTCTCACCATCCCCAAAGTCGGGGCCTGGAAAATCGAAGGCCGGAAAAAAGGCCCCCATTACGTGTATTACACCGTCAAGGCCTACCAGATGTTAAGGGATCAGGGTTCCGACCCCCAGTCGAAAAAAACGGCGATGGGCCTTCTGTCCCAGGCCCTGGGCCGGCCGGGAACCCATTACAACTTCCTCCCCCAGCGTCCCTGGAATCCCGTGGATACAGGCAAGCAGACCGGATCGGGCCTGTTTGTGGGCACCATGAAAGGCCCCTTGAAAGACCCGTTCATCGTTCCGGCCATCGGGCTTCTGCCCGGCGACCTGCTGCGCATCGGCTACGAAGACGCCGAAGGCCACGCCCTTCAGAAAGTTCACACCTCCATACCCAAACGGGGAAAACTCCACCTGAAATTCAGGGAAGGTTTCAAACCCTCCAAGGAAAGCCCGGTGTTTCTCATCGACCGGCGGGAGAAAGAACTTCAGGCCATGATCAGCGCCCTGGAATCGGAGCTGGGCGATATCCCCGCCGAGACGGTCCAGCCCTCGCGGCTTCAGTTTTCCGATCTCATGGGCAAAACCCTGAAGAAAAAACACGGCAAACCGCCGGTCACCGATCTCCGTGTGTTCCGGAAAGCGCCCCGGATGATCAAGCCCGGCGACGCGGTCTGGCTCAGCCCTGAAAACCTGGACGCCATTCCGGGGAAATTCGCCGGGATCTGCCGTTTCTTTCTTCCCCCGGTAATCTGGCCCGCCGATGAAGCCCTGTGGCAGGAACTTGTATCCCGCGCCGTCAAAAAAGGTGGTCGGCATTTTGTCCTGAACGCCCCGTCCCAGATCGTTTTGTTCGACCGCCCCGGCACCCTGGACCTCTGGGCCGGTCCCTTCTGCAACATCGGAAACAGCGTGACAGCGGCTATTCTTTCAGGCCTGGGTTTTTCCGGCGTTTTCGCGAGCCCCGAGCTTTCCCGAAGCGATTTTCTGGCCCTTGCCGAAAAAAGCCCGCTGCCCTTGGGTCTGGTGATCGAAGGTCCCATGCCCCTGGTCATCGCACGGACCCTTAACGAACAGATCAAACCCCTCAACCCTTTTTCAAGCCCAAAGGGTGAGGAAGCCTTTGCCGTCAGACACGGAAGCGACGTCTGGATCTACCCCAACTGGACGCTTGACCTCACGGAAAAGAAATCCGAACTGATCCGTGCAGGCTACACCGTGTTCGCCCACCTGACCGAACAATTCCCGTCTGGAATAACCATGCGGAACCGTCCCGGCAAATGGAACTGGGACTTGACACTGCTGTAACAGGCATTTGAGTATATCTTCAGAATATATGGATGTTGACATCAATAGTTATTTATGTAATTTTTTAAGTAAGTTATTATAACAATATAAATACGGGATGTATCGGGCATATATCATAAATGAACACATACACGTTCGAATGGGATATTGAAAAAGCCAGGGACAACAGAAAAAAACATGGTGTTTCATTTGATGAAGCTGCAACTGTTTTTAAGGATTCAAGAGCTCTATCCATTTATGACCCCGACCACAGCGAAACTGAAGACAGATGGATAACGCTGGGTATTTCAGAAAAAGCTCGATGTTTGATTGTTGTGCATACGTTCCGGAGTGAGCGTAAAAATCATGTAACAATCAGGATCTTATCGAGGCGAAAAGCGAATAAAAATGAAATACAATCATATGGTGAATGATTATGAGAAAAGAATACGATTTTTCGAGCGGTGAAAGAGGGAAGTTCTACCGGCCGGATATCAAGCTGAACATTCCCGTTTATCTTGATGATGAAGTATCTGATTTTATAGATAAAATTGCATTAAAAAAAGGCCGGGACCGTTCTTCTGTTGTCAATGATCTTCTAAAAGGTGACATCAAAATAGCCCAGGCAATGGAATAGTCCGAAGCATGCCTCTCACGACCCTGAGACTCAGGAATTCACCATGCAATGAAAACCGATAAAGGCTACGTCATGAAAAACAAACCTGAAAGCCGTTCCTTTTCACAAGAGCAAGGAAAAATCCTGATTTCTCTCGCCCGGAAAACCATCGCGGACAAGCTGGGGGCCGATTCACAGGCCGTCACCATTCCCGATGATCCGGAGTTCACTTCACGTCGCGGCACCTTCGTCACCCTCAAAATCGACCATGAGCTGCGCGGTTGCATCGGCAGCCTGAGTTCTGACGACCGGGTCGTTGACGGCATAAGGAAAAACGCCGTCAACGCGGCGTTCAACGACTACCGTTTCACCCCGCTGACCCAGGCTGAGCTCTCCCGTGTGGACATCGAGGTCAGCATCCTCACCGAAGCAAAACCCCTTAATCACAGCGGGGGCGAAGACCTCCTCACCAGGCTGAAACCCGGCGTCGACGGCGTAATCATCCGCAAAGGTTCCGCCGGAGCCACCTTCCTCCCCCAGGTCTGGGAACAACTCCCCCTGCCCCGCTCCTTCATGGAGCACCTCTGCGCCAAAGCCGGACTCCCCCGGGACGCCTGGACATCAGCGGATCTTCAGGTGTCTGTTTACCAGGTTCAGTATTTCGAAGAAAACCGGCATAACGAATCGTGAAAGATCATGAAACCCTTCGTTTCACACAGAAATGGATTCACGTTGACTAAGCATTTTTATTCGCAATGACGAACAGGGAGAATAAAACGTGGCTGGTTATACCCTAAACAAATGCCCCAAATGCTCGCATCCTATCATGAGTGAAACAGAATGCGGATTTTGCGGCATCGTTTTTGAAAAATATTTTCAGGCTGAGGCAAAGAGGAAAACAGAACCGGAACAGATCACCATCGTGATTAAAGAACCCGGAAATAAAGGGCTGGTCCTTATTGTCAGCGTTCTTTTCATTATTGCGGTTGGAGCCGCCGTTTATTTTGAACGGCGATCCCGTGCGGCTTCAGCACCGGTTGTGATCGCTCCTCCGGTATCCGGAATTCATCATGATAAAGTCCTAAATGAAAAAACGGAAATACCGGCTCCGCCTCTCATGATTCAGGCCGAAGACAAATCAGTTTCCGAAGGTGAACATATCCAGAAAGCACTTGAAGGCACCGTTTCCGTCAAGACAGCGTGGGGCGGCATTGGCTCCGGCTTCTTCATCGATTCTCATTCGGTGATCACCAACAAGCATGTTGTCACTTTCGATGATTCCCGATTCGATAGTTTCAGGAACCGAACAGAAACAAACAGACGTATCATCGAACTTGAAACGGAAAAGCTCAACGATCTGAAGCGGAAATTCCGGGACACTCCCGAAGGTCCAGCCCGAGAACAGCTCAGGATCATCATTGAGAGAAACGAAGCTGAAATCAGCAAAGTCCTGAGTTATCAAAAAAACAACGAGGAGACTCTCGACAAGATCAACAGCAGGAAATCTTCAAGTTCCGTCAAGATTGTCATGGCGGACGGCAGGGAATTCAGAGTGGAAAGCATATCGAAAAGCAGCACCCACGATCTGGCACTACTCAAGGTATACTCTGTGTCCGGCCAGGTTCTCGATCACGGCTCAACAGACCAGCCCCTCCAGCCGGGTCAAAGGGTCTACGCCATCGGCAGTCCCATGGGCCTCAACAGCACCGTGACCTCCGGTATCTTTTCAGCCTACAGGAAAATCGCGGGCAAAGACACCACATATCTCCAGTTCGACGCTGCCATCAATCCCGGCAACAGCGGTGGCCCGCTGATCGATTCCCGGGGCAACGTGATCGGTGTCAACACCATGATTCTGGGCAACGGAGGCGGAATCGGATTCGCCATTCCAATTGACGTGGTAAATATGGAGTTCGGTTATTAGCGGTGCCTAAAGAACAACTGGCCATGTTCACCTGGGCTGAAAATCAGACTTGAACCTTCGAAAACATCCTTGAACCCAAAATCATGTTTGTTATTTAACTTAATGAAAATCCATTTGTTCGGTGAGATGATTCATGTGACGTTTCCGGAATAAAATCGTGGCCGCGTCGTCATCGTGCGTTTTTCATCATCAACATTGTTTCTTGACAAACGCTTTTCAAATGCCGTATGACATACCCATCATTATTTATACAATTGGATAATTTTATTAAACCTCTAAGCCCCCGCTGGTATTCAAGCATGGGGAAAGGAACAAACGATGAAAAATATAAAAACGGCAAAACGCATGATGGGAATGGTTTTTTTTCTTCTGTTGGGGGCCGGAATCATTGGTTTTGTATCGACTTCTGCGAACGCTTCCGTCAAAGGCTACGATCCACGTCCTCTGACTGAAGAATCGAAAGCCGCCTTAAAAAAAATCAATGATTACACCACGATTTTTCTCAAACAGGAACTTTTCGGAAACAAAATGAGCAAGGTTGAAACCATCGAACTCAAGTTCCGGAATCCCAACGACATTTACATGAAATGGATCGGTGACGCGAACAAAGGCCAGGAAGCGATCTACAGAAAAGGTTTCAACAAAAACAGAGTCAAGGCCCATAAAGGTGGCCTTCTCAATCTGATCAACGTCAACAATGAGCCTGAGGACAAACTGGTCATGGACGGCCAGCATCACAGGATCGTTGACGCCGGAATAGGACCCACATCCTTGCTTGTTTACAGGGGAATGCTTAAAGGCATCGAGCGGAACGAAGCCTCGTTCGTCAACCACGGAACCATCAAGGAAAACGGAAAGGAGCTCCTGAAAATCGAGGCGATATACCCTGAAAAATGTGAGGGGGTGACACACACGGTGGTCAAAGGTGAAACGCTCTGGGATCTTGCAAAAAAATACGATCAGGACATGTATGTCATCCTTCACAACAACAAAGACATCGACGGTCCGAAAGACATCAAGGCCGGTCAGAAAGTCCTCGTTCCTTATCACTATTGTCGCAGGGCCGTGACGTACACCGACGCAAAAACCAAGCTCCTTGTGAAACTCGAAATCTATGACTGGAGCAACAAACTTTATGAATACTATGAATTCAAAGACATGAAAATCAACGTGGGCTTAACCGACAACGATTTCGATCCCAACAATGAAAAATACAAATTTAAGCTTTAAAAACTGAAAAAGCCCTGAACTCAGGGCTTTTTCAAGGCTTCAATATCTCGATTTCCACACGCCGGTTTTTTTCCCGCCCATCAGCGGTTTCATTGGACGCCACGGGATTGTCAGGCCCCATTCCCGTGGCCTTGATTCGTCCTTTATCGATCCCCTGCCCAACAAGATAGCTTTTCACCGAATTGGCTCTGAACGAAGAAAGATTGACGTTGTAGGAGTACGTCCCGTGATCGTCCGTATATCCGATCACAAGCACCGACCATTGGCCGTTACGTTTTAAATGACCGGCAAGGCTGGATAGCTTCGCGTAACTCGCGTCTGAAAAATCGTTTGAATTTCTGTTGAAATCGATGACTATTTGATTTTCTTCAAACACGTCTTCCGAAGCCCCCAAAGAATTCGCTTCCTGAGTTTTTTCCCTATCTGCGACACGTTCTTCAGCGGTATGGGCCGTCATATCTCCAAGGCCGTTCTGATCCTGAACATCTGGATCACCTCCATTTACATAACTGCTCAACCAGGCCTTGCCTTTATAATAAAAATCATTTGCGCCGATCATCCGGCGTATCTCATCCTTTTTATAGACAAAAGCGGCGAGAACAAGGAGAATCGCAACAACACCCGCAAAGAGCCACAGCCAGCTTCGTTTCTTTCTGACAATGGTTTTCGGGCTATCGTTCAAGGGGGGGGTTAACGCATCTTTTTTCACAACATATGGCACTTCCGGATCCGGATGACCCATGACACTCTCATGCCGTTCAGAGGGCTTATGGGGCTCGATATTGAGGCTTTCAATACTTTCCCGAACAATGTCGTCACCGATTTTAATTCTGTCCCGGACGTAACCCGTCAACATGGCAATATCGCATAAAATGTTGATCAGTCGAGGATAACCCCCGGAAAAGTTGTACACTTCATGGATCGCCACATAGGAAAAAATATTTTTTTGCGATCCGGCCACTTTCAATCGGTGGCGGATATAATCGCCCGTTTCCTTTTCAGACAGGGGTTGGATATGATTGCTGATGGTAATTCGCTGCCTGACCGCCCGGTTTTCCGGTTCAAGGAGTTTTGTGTTGAACTCAGCCTGACCCACAAAAAAGATATTGAGAAGCTTGGAATGGTGAAGTTCGATATTTGAAAGAAGACGGATTTCTTCAAGAAGTTCGCTGGACAAGCGTTGGGCCTCGTCGATGATCAGAAGGACCTTTTTACCGCTTTCATGGGCAGCAAGCAGAAATTCTTTAAACATAATGACGAATTCCGCCTTGTTTTTGAACGAACCGTCGCAACCGAAAGCATTGGCGAGATACCGGTAAAAATCCATGATCTCAAGGCCCGGATCAGGAATGAAGGCAAAGACCACATCATCGCTCACACTTGTGATCAAGGCATTGATCAGAGTTGTCTTTCCGGCACCCACATCACCGGTCAGCAGAAGAAAACCCTTATTCTCCATGACTCCGTACTTCAGTACGGCAAAAGCCTCCTTATGTTTCTCACCGAGCCAGAGAAACCTGGGGTCCGTGCTGATATCAAAAGGTTTTTCATCTAAACCATAATGGGCTAAATACATTCTTCCACCTGCGGCAATCGGATGTTTCAGAGTTTGTCAAGAAATTCGAGTTCACGGTCCTGAGTATTTTTTGTACCTACGGCAAGGACTTCTGTGCCGCCTTCTTTCACCTTCCTGAAATAGAGCCGGCCATTGTATGAAAAAATCACTTCAAACACCGTCTCACGGTTTTTTTTACCAAATACCTTTCTTTTGATAATAACCTTGTCCGGTTCATTGTTCAGAAGATGGATCACTTCTTCGCATTTCAGCTTCATATCCTCTTCCAGGTCCTTGAAACCTTCGATGGCTTTTTCATTGAATATCAGATTTTTGTAAAGCGTTTTAAAACGCTTTTCCGTAGCGTCGTGACCTTTGACTTTTTTCTTGAGTCTGGCTTTTTTTTCGCCCTCATTCCTCTCGATCATCGATTTCAGGGCTTCAATTTCTTCGTTTTGAGCTTTCTGGAGCTTGGCATTTTCCGCCAGAAGTTTTTCAAGCTGAACGATTTCTTCCACCAGCCCGTCTTCACTCAAACGGATTTCAGCCAGCTTGTTTTTCATCTCATTGACACGGGTTTCCATGTCTTTGCGTTCATCGGTGAGACTGTCGAGTTTCGATCTGTATTCCTCTTCACGTTCAAGCATGCTGGCCCATTTGCTCTCATTCTGCTCGGACTCGTGTCTGGCATTTTCCACACCTTTTGTGTATCTGACGTAAAAAAAGCCCACGGACATCGCAACAAGAAAACCGAGTAAGGCGTATGAAAGAGGAGAACTTGGGGAAAGCGTCACAGATACCCGGACATCCAGCCCCTCATTGAGCATCCGGTAGTTTTCCCCTGCAAGCTGAAGATTATCCTGGGAGTTGAACGAAGGCCTGTCCTCGCCGTAGACCAAAGGATACAACGTATCCCCCTGTTTCGACAGAATCGTCACGACGATTTTCAGCTGTTTTTCAATGACGTGACGGTTATCGAGAAATGCACCGACATTCTTCTGCAATGCGTCCGCAAGGGATATTTTCCCATCGAGAAGCCCTGACATATCCCCCGTGCAGACCTTCTCGATATGGCGTTCATAGGATGCTGAAAGTCCGTATTCAATCCATGTCACGGATCCCAGATATAAAATGGGTGGCATCAGGATGCATAAAACAAAAATTTTGAACGGGAAAAACCGCATAAACCTGACCTTTCAAAACAGCATAAACGCCGACACCGTCGACGCACTCGGACGATGCCGGGGCACACTCACCGCTACAGGGTCGACAGCATTTTCTTGGCATCATCAGAGCCCGGATAAGTTTTACTGATTTTCAATGATTTTTCCAGCTGCTGACGGGCTTTTTCGATATTACCGTTTTTATAGTATGCAAGACCCAGGTGGTAGTACACAATGGGGTTTTCAGGCATCTTTTCAAGGCAGTCAAGGAATTCGCTGATGGCGCTTTCGTAAAGTCCTTTTTTATAATAAACCCAACCCAGAGTATCCATGATATTCGGCTCATCTGCGGCCTTTTCTTTGGCTTTTTTCGCGAAATCAAGAGCTTCGTCCAGGCTTCGGCCCGCTTCAGCCAGCATGTATGCAAGATTGTTCGCGGCGGGAACGAAATCAGGTTGAATGGCAAGAGCTTTCCGGTAATGTTCTTCAGCCTTGCCTGCATTGTTTGATGATTCGTAAATCATGCCCAGCATCATGTGGGCTCCGGCCTGTTTGGGATTTTTCTCAATGATGGTGTTATACTGCTCAATGGCCTTGTCCTGCTTCTTTTCCGCCATATAAATCCTGGCAAGGGCAAGATAAGACTGCATGTTGTCGGAATATTTTTCAATGGAGGCCTTGAACATCTTCTCGGCCTGATCAAGATTCTTCAACCCCACATAGACACCGCCTTTAAGATTCATCACCAGACTCTGACCCTGGGGGGAATCCTTGAAGACTTCAACCTGGCGATCGCACCGTGAAAGGGCTTTGTCAAAATTCTTTTTTGACATGTCGATGAGTATGATCTGGGTAAATGCATCAAGCCGTGTGGGTGCAAGGGAAAGAGATTTTTCAAAATTCTGGAGAGACTGATCCATTTTTTTAGTGAGGTTATTGAGAATTCCCATTCGGAAATAACCTTCGGAATTCTGGGGCTGAAGGGCTATCAGCTTGCTGAACGACTGCCTTGCCGAACCGTAATCCTTCTGGGCAAGACTGATATTCCCGTTCAGAAGATTGGCCTGATAGTCATCCTTGAGGCTGTGAAACACTTCGTTCACTTCCTTCGCTGCAAGGTCGACGGATCCCTCGCGGAAATAGATCTCACCCAGCAGCAATTTCGCTTTGGAAAACTTGGGTTCAAGTTCGATGGATTTCATCAACGCTTTTTTTGAGGCGGCACCTTCTCCTTTGCCTGCGTAAGCCAGTGCGAGGAAATAAAAACCACGGGCGGAATTCGGGTTGTCTTTCGTGACTTTGTCAAACAGATTTGCAGCTTCGGCAAACTGCTTTTTCGAAAGGCTGATTTCCCCTTTGAGAATCAGGGCCGGAGCGTAGCTGGGCCTCAGCTGGAGCAGTTTTTCATTGAGTTTCTCGGCCTCGTCCATTTTTTTGTCTTCATAATAATAACGGGCCAGAAGTCCCATGATCGTTTCATCTTCAGGTTTGGCCTTCAACCCGTTGTTGTATGTTTCAGGAATTTTGTCTTTCTTGCCGACAATGAAAAAGTAGCGTGCCTGAGCGATATAGGCTTTCATGTTTTTGGGATCGACGGATACAGCCTTGGCCAGAGTCTTCTCCGCTTCGGGATAGTTTTTTCGTCCGATGTAAAAATCACCCAGGGTGATGTACAGATCGGCGTTGTCGGGATTGTGCTCGATGATGGCCTTGATTTCAGACTCCGCTTTGTCAAACTTTTTCCCATTGATAAAAATGCTCACCAGGGCCAGACGGGGCGTGATGCTTTTCGGGTCGACGACAATGGCTTTCTGAAGAACATTTTCCGCCTCGTAATATCTGTTCTGCCTGATATGGATTCCCGCAAGTCCGGTATAAGCCCGGGTGTCCTTCCCATCGATCTTGATGGCCTTCTCAAAATCTTCCGTGGCATCCTTCCATTCATTGGCGATCATATGAAGGTTGGCCGACACAAGAATCGCGTCGATATTATTCGGATCTTTTTTAAGGACCTTATCCACCGCAGCCCTTGATTCCTCAGGTTTTTTGGCGAGAAGGTAGAATTTAGAAAGCTGAAGATTGGC
Organism: Desulforapulum autotrophicum; assembly: GCA_020723285.1. Lineage (GTDB taxonomy): Bacteria > Desulfobacterota > Desulfobacteria > Desulfobacterales > Desulfolunaceae > DYJE01. The sequence goes on from DYJE01000001.1 coordinate 591,021, forward strand.
TTCGATGTTTTCGGCATCGTTTTTCACGACATTGTTGAACGCGACAAAGGCTTCACGGGGCTGACCGAGTTTCATGGCCGTGCGGCCCTGATGAATGAAACCATCCACCGATTTGGGATCGAGCTGGACCACATTCTTGAACTCTATATCGGCACTTTTATAGTCTCCCTTTTCAAAATACCCCTGGCCTTTTTTCAAGTGATCGGCTTTCTTTTCCTCATCCGATGCGCATCCCAAACCCATCCCGCAAAGCATGACAAACCCCACACCCAACACAACCACCCTTGAAAACCGCATGTGCTAACCCTCCAGCCGTAAATGTTATTCAAATCTTTTTAAAAGAAACATTATCCAAGAAGATCGACGTGATATCCAGATGAAACAAACACCCTTTGCTCAATTGTTTCATTTGTACCGTTTGAATTGCCATCTAACTTCGTATATCAATCCCAGCATGGAATCAAGTCATTTTCAGGATCTTATGTTTTCGGTTGACGAGGTTTTTATTGAGCTTTGTTAGACATTTATTGTCATCACGTAAGGAGTTTATGGCGCATACAACCCTGTAGAAAAACAAAACCGTCCCATCAGCCTGCATCATACAGACTCATGGGACGGTCGTTTCAACTCACGCTATAGGCTAACCCCTAGAACACTGGTTTAAGCTCAACACGACGGTTCAGCGCACGACCTTCTTCCGTGTCGTTGGATTCCGCAGGATTTTCAATGCCGTAACCTTTGGCGGTCATGCGTTTTTTGTCAATCCCTTTGGACGCGATGTAATCCATGACGGCGATGGCGCGTTTTTCGGAAAGTTTTCTGTTGAATTCCGCAGAACCTGAATTGTCGGTATACCCCTGGATTTCAAGTTTAAGATCCGGATTTTTCTGAAGGACCACCACCACTTCGTCCACATTCTTTTTCGAGGACGCCATGATGGTTGTTTTTCCAAGGTCAAAACGAAGGTCTTTGACAACCCAGCATCCACGATTGTCCACGGCGGCCCCCACAGGAGTTCCGGCGCAGACGTCCAGATCGTCGGTCACACCGTCTTTATCCGTGTCCACGGGGCATCCCTTTTCGTCAACCGCCACACCTTTTTTCGTTTTGGGGCAGGCGTCTTTGGAATCAAGAACTCCGTCGCCGTCGCTGTCTGCGTCAACAACCTTAACCACAACAGGGCAACCCTCGGCATCCACGTTAACGCCTTTGGCCGTTCCGGCACATTTATCCTTGTCATCGGTCACGCCATCATTGTCACTGTCCACAGGGCAGCCCTTGGCGTCAACTTTCACACCGGCAGGCGTTCCGGCACAGGTGTCGGCAGAGTCCAGAACACCGTCGTTATCGGAATCTTTTTCCACAACCACGACTTTTTCCACCGGCTTGGGTTCTTCTTTTACGGCTTCTTTGATTTCCGCAGGTTTTTCTTTCTCACCGCCAAAACCGAAAACAAAACCCACCGTGTAAAGCAGGTTGTTCTGGGTGTCGTCGTTGGTAATCAGATGACGGACATCGGCGCGGAGAGCCACGGATTCCGCCAGGTAGTATTTCACACCCAAACCGTAGTTCACCATGAAGTCCGAATCGTTCTTGATATCATCGGCACTGAAGGTGACGGCACCCAAGCCTGCCGCCACGTAAGGAACAAGGGCGGTATCTTCCATGAGGTTGTAGAAAAGATCAAGACGGGCCGGATAAACATCGAGGTCCACATTGCCCGGATCCATTTCCGTGTCGGTCATGTTGACCATCAGTTCCAGCCCAAGGGCTTTGGTCATCTGGTAACCCAGTCCAAGCCCCACGGTCATGCCATGGTCCAGATCCTCGCCGTAGTGGAACGGGTCCTGGTTTCCTTCAAACACATGACCGCCGATCATGGGCGATACAAAAAACTCACCGGCCTTCGGTGCACACTGAGCGGTTTGACCAAACCCCAGCAATCCAAGAACCACCATGGAACATAACAACGTTTTCTTCATCATTTCAGTTACCCCCTAATGCAAATTTTTCAATTGAAAATTTAATAAAACAAGTGAGAACCGCATGAAAACCAAACCTGCGGCCTGAAAACCGTTAACCATGAATCGATGACATGTTGATCTAAGCAGAGAGACTTCCATGTCATACAACTCTTTAAACGCCCTGTAAAGCATGCACAATATGTGCCAAAAAAAATAAACCTCTTTAAATGGCCATCTATACTCCAGAAGTGTGCGGTTTGTATGTATTGAGGTGTCTCATAGGACGACCACCAACTGTCTCATTCAGCTCAGACCCAGCAAGCTTCAGACACATCGAACAATAATACCAGCGTGATAAATGTCTCATTTTGATAATCTGACACAATTAAACCGTTGCAATCCATGACAACGCCGGGATGAAAGGACGTCAAATAAACTGTTATTCCATTTTCTTTTCTGCGGATTTGAAAGACCTCCAGGCGTCAAGCCGCTGGGCCACAATTTTTTCATACCCCCTGTTGCTGGGGCTGTAGAATATCGTCCCTCTCAGGTCATCGGGCAGGTAATCCTGGGGAACATAGGCTCCCTGATAATTGTGGGCATACTTGTAGCCATCGCCATAGCCCATGTCTTTCATCAGGCGTGTGGGGGCATTGCGGATATGATGGGGAACGGGGAGATAACCCGTTTTTTCAACGGCATCCCTGACCGAATGATAGGCGGTATAAATGCTGTTGCTTTTCGGTGCCGTGGCCAGATACACCGCGGCCTGGACCAGGGCCAGCTCCCCTTCGGGATAGCCGAGAAACCGGAAAGCTTCCATGGCGTGCATGGCCACCACCAGGGCGTTGTTATCGGCGATCCCCACATCCTCGGACGCGAACCGGACCATGCGCCGGGCCACATACATCGGGTCTTCTCCTGAGGACAGCATGCGGGCCAGCCAGTACATGGCGGCGTCGGGGTCGCTTCCGCGCAGACTTTTGTGGAATGCGGAAATCAGGTTGTAATGTTCTTCGCCGCTTTTATCATACATCAGGGACTTCTTCTGGAGGATCTCCGAAAGTACTTCAACCGAAACCGTCCGTGTTCCATCCTCTTTTTCTACATCGCGCAGAGCGTGGAAAGCCGCTGTTTCGAGGGTGTTCAGCGCGAAACGGATATCCCCGCCGGACAGGGCGGCGATATGGGTGAGGGCGTTTTCTTCAAAGCAAACATTCAGCCGGCCGATCCCGTTTTCCGCATCGACCAGGGCTTTCCGCAAGACCTCGACAATCTCTTCTTCACGATGGGCGTTCAGCGTGATCACCCGGCACCGTGAAAGGAGTGCCGGAATCACTTCAAAGGACGGATTTTCGGTGGTGGCACCGATAAGGGTGATCAGCCCGCTTTCCACATGCTGAAGAAAAGCGTCCTGCTGGGCTTTGTTGAAACGGTGAATTTCATCCACAAAAAGAAGGGTGCGTTTCCGGTGGAGGTTCAGCTGTTTTTTGGCCTGTTCGATCACCTCCCTTATATCCTTGACACCTGAAAGGACAGCGGAGATCTGGACAAACTCCGAACGGGTTTCATGGGCTATGATGTTGGCGAGACTTGTTTTACCGCAGCCCGGCGGACCCCAGAGAATCATGGAGAACAGCCGGTCGTTCAGGATGGCCTTACGCACAAGGGCGTTTTCACCGGAGATGTGGGGTTGGCCGATAAAATCTTCGAGACAGCGTGGCCGCATCCTCTCGGCAAGGGGCCGTGTGTCGTCGCCTGTCTGTTTTCCCTGGTATTCGAACAAGTCCACTGTCTTATATCCTTAACACGATCCAGCTCCCCCTTGAAACATCAGAAGGGAAAGTCCTCCGTGGCTGAAGGTTCACTGATCTTTTCTGTCTTGGGTTTCACAGCCTTCCGGTGTTCCGGATTGCCGTCCACATAAATGGATTTGTGGGGAAGAGACGGGCAGGCGTATTCGCAGGCGCCGCAGCCCACACAGAGGTCGGGGTTCACCACCGGCACACGAAGACCGTTTTCAACGGCCATGTTCACCGCCTTGGTGGGGCAGTGTTCGGAACAGGCACCACATTCGGTTTTCTGGGTGATCACGATGCAGTTTTCGCGGATGAAATGAACCCGGCCCACCTGCACCCGTTTCTTGTCTTCTTTTGAAAGAGACCGGATGGCAAAGGTGGGGCAGACTTCTCCGCACACCGTGCATTCGAAATTACAGAAGCCCTGCCGGTTTGAAAGATGGGGCATCAGCACCCCGGCTTTCCCGTAGACGGTGAATCCGGGTTCGAGCACTTTTCCAGGGCAGCGGGTCACACAGAGATAACAGGCGGTGCAGGCCGAGGTGAAATGGCCGATGCTCAAGGATCCCGGCGGCGTCACGGGATGTTTTTTCCGAACGGGAATCCTGTTCCTCGCGTAAACCAGAGGGCGCATGACCTGCGCCTTCAGTGTTCCGGGAAAACCGAGGATGAATAACCCCAACATTCTCAGGGTTTTTCTCCGGGAATCATCGGCTTCCGGTTTAGACGAACATAGATCCGGAACATGTGAAACCGCATTCCGTAGGGCGGGATTACGCCCTCCTTCCTGTGGTGGGCGCAAGCCCACCCTACGTGCATCGGGGGTATTGACACCGCACATCGAAAATCCGACGCTTCCCGCAGGACAAAGGGTAAAACAGTTGAAGCACATCACACAGCGACTTGAATCAATGGTCTTGGTGGAAAGGTCCACACACTGGGATTTGCAGTTTCGTGCACAAAGCCCGCACCCGTTGCACGAGGATTCCGTGATGTTCAGCCGGAAAACCTGGAACCGGGCGATCAATCCGAGAAACGACCCCACCGGGCAGAGGGTGTTGCAGTACAGCCGTCCCCGTTTCACGGCCAGCAAAACCACCAGAAACAGCCAGATCCACGTCAGGGCGCACACAGCCCATGACATGCGGAGAAAGGATCGTGGCGACAACGCGTAAAAACCCGCCAGCTCCAACACCCTGGCCGCTCCGTTGTTCATAAGGATCACGACGGGCCTTAAGCATACCGTCATGATCCGGCCGAAGACACTGTAAGGGTCCAGCAGATCCACAAGAACAACACTGCCCGAAATGAAAACAAGGATCGTCAAAACCAGCACCGGATACCGGAACCACTCCGAGGGTTTGGCATAGGCGTAACGTTTTTTCCGGAAAAAGACGGCCGCATCCATCATGGAACCCAGAGGGCATAAAAACGAGCAGTAAACCCGGCCAGCCAGCACCGTCAGAATCAACACAAAAACAAAACCCGTGATCAGACCGGTTCCGCCTGTCAGGTATGCCATCACCGACGGCAGAAACTGGACATAAACCAGGGTCCGAATAAAATCCATAGGGATAAGGCCGTAAACATCGAGAAACACCAGAGCCATAAGCGATAAGGTCAGCCCCCCTGCTCCGCGCCTGACGTTTCTCATAGTGCTGAATCCTTTGGGTGTCACAGTTTGATCCGCTTGATGGACAGCCTGTTGAGGTCCATGACACCCACGCCCATCTCAGAAGCCCGTTTGATATAGGGAATATCCGAGGGATTATCACCGAAAAGCATGGCCGCTGCCGCGTCCGCGGCCACCGGGTCGCGGGACACGATCAGGGATTTCAGATTCACCACATCGGCCTCAGACACCCCGCGGGGGCCGTCTTTTTTAAGGACGTTATAGGCATCCACCACGGTAAGGGTCGGTTTTTTGAATGTGGCAAAATCGGCGATGCACTGGTGCAGGTCGTGCCGGTGCCAGTATCCCCGGTCCCAGACAATGCCCATATGATTTTTCATGCCAATGGTCAGCCGGGCGCTGGAATGGTGTTTCAGCACAGGTACGTTGATGAACACATCCGCTTCGAGGATCTGCTCATGGACCTTGGCCTGGGTCAGTTTTTTCCCTTTTCCCACAGCGACCGGGTGGAAATAGCGTTCCGAACTTCCGGGAATCACCGACGCCCCGGCGTCTTTGGCCGCCCGCTCGATACCGCTGTTCTTGTAAGTTCGTGTCCATTCGTCACAGGTGTTGTCGAAAACATAGACGTTCTTCGCACCCGCCGACATGCAGTGTTTCACGATCTGTTTCACCAGGGCCGGGTGCGTGTTGGCCGCCCGTTCCGGCCCCACATCCCAGCCTATGTTGGGTTTCACCACCACCGTGCTGTTTTTTTTGACAAACGCTCCGATTCCGCCGAATTCCGAGACGGCCTTGTCAAACATCAGTCCGGGTTCACCGCCTTTCACCGCCACAAGGTCCGGGATGCCCGCTTTTTCCGCCGCAAAAACATCGAAATACCCTGAAGCCATCGCCGTCCCGGCGACGAGCCCCGCCGCCATACTGCGTTTGATAAATTCCCTTCGGTTCATGCCCATAAAAACCTCCTTTTCATGATGGTTTCATGCCCTCGATAAGAGCCAGAGCGTTTTTGCCCAGCACACGGTGATTGTAACCGCCTTCAAGGATGGCAAAATACCGTCCGCCTGACCGTTTCGCCGACTCCTTCACCATGACGCCCATGTCGTAATAATCTTCGGTGGCAAGAAGTCCGCCCCAGTCTTCCGCATGGTTGTCAAACCCCGCCGAAATGCCGATCATGTCCACCGACACACCTTTCAGTTTTTCGCGAACCTCGTTAAGATACCGGTCACGGTAACGGGATTCGGGATTGTAAATCGTGACAAAATCCCTGTGATCCAGAATATTGACGTTGCCATCACCGTAATGAAGATCGAAATCCAGAACAAAGGCGCTGTTGATTTTCCCTCGTTCGTGGAGAGAAAGAAGCGCAACAGCCATGTTGTTGAAGTAACAGAACCCCCAGCAGGAATCCTGCGATGCATGATGACCCGGCGGACGGAGCAGGCCGAAACAGGGTTCCTTCAGGGCGATTTCCGCCGTCAGAACCGCCGCGCCCGCGGCCAGAGCCGCCATGTCGTAAACCCCTTCCCTTCTCACTTCTTCCACATGCTCAAGGGAATGGGCTCTCAACAGATCTTCCAGCGAGGCCTCGTGGGGTGTGACAAACCGGACGGACGCCTGAATCTCCCGGATCACCGCCTCCATCCGGCCTTTTTCCGCAGCCGGGTCTGACACGTAAACCTGATAAAAATCCGGATGAAAAACGACTTTCATAAGCCCTCCTTCCAAACTCCGTTTTTATCTCCCCGTTTTTACGACGATGGAAACCAGGGAGGTCAGCACAAACCAGGCGCAGGCCACGATCACGATGGTGGCACCGGTGGCGGTCCGGGCAAAATCCTGGGCCGAAATGATAAGCCCCGACACCGCGGAAAACACACTTATACCAAGAGCCCACCAAAACATCCCCCCCGCCGACCGCGCGATGTTCCGGGCCGCCGCTGCGGGAACGATGATGAGGGCGGTGACCAGAAGAACCCCCACCGCCCAGACGGAAAACATCACCACCAGGGAAAGGAAGGCGGCAAAGGTGTACTGGTGAAGGCCCACACTGATTCGGTGCGTCCCGGCCAGAACAGGGTTGATGCCGATATAGAGCAGCCGGTTGTACGCCTTGCCCTGATAATAAAAAAAGACAACAAAGAGACCCATGAGAAAGCAGATGTCACTGTTGGAGATGGTGAGGATGTCCCCATACAGAAACATCTGGAGATTTCTCGCCGATGCCGGATCCCTGCTGACCACCGCCAGACCGAAGGCGATGACCGCCGAAAAGAAAACCCCGATCACAGTATCCGTTGAAAGCGAGCTGGACCGTTTAACCAGAACAATGCCAAGCCCTACGAAAATGCCGAAAAGCGGCATGGTCAGATGGGGATCGATGGCGAACAGAAGCCCCAGGGCCACTCCGGCGAAGGCGGAATGACTGATGGCGTCGGAAAAGAACGCCATGCGGAAATTCACCACCTGGATCCCCATGGCCGCGGTCATGGGAGCGAGAAGGAGAAGACCTGCCATGGCCATCTGCATGAAGCGGGCGTGCATGCATTCCAAAGGAAACACATAGGCCAAAGCGGTGTATAGCGGCGAAAGATCAGGCAAGACGGTCTCCTTTGCAACAGGCGGCGGAACAGACAGATTTCCCGAAGGGCATGGACCTGGAGTCCACAAGCCCCATGTGCATTCCGAAAATGGCGGTCAGGGTGTCATCGGTCAACGCTTCACAGGGAGGCCCTTCGGCGGCGACCCGGTGGTTCAGACAGATCACATGGGTGGCGTGATGGGTCACGGTGGCCAGGTCATGGCTGACCATGAGCTGGGTAAAACCCAGTTCGGCCCGAAGTTTGTCCAGAAGCTCGCAGAACACGTGCTCGCCGTGCAGATCAACCCCTGCTGCCGGTTCGTCCAGAACCAGAAGATCCGGTTCCTGGGCCAGGGCCAGGGCCAGAAGAACACGCTGAAGCTCTCCCCCGGACAACGCTCCCAGCTTCCGCTCCGTCAGATGTTCGGCCTTGACCAGGGCCAGCTGTTTGCGGGTCCTTTTTTTCAGATCCGTTTTGAGCCCTAACCACAGGGGTTTGTCCTGGAATCCCAGGTTCATGAATTCGTTCACCGTGATGGGAATGCCGCGGTCAAAGGTCAAACGCTGGGGCACGTAGCCCATGCGGAGATTCTTGTTGATTTTCGATGAAAAATGGATTTCGCCCCTGTACGGCACTTCACCCAGAAGCGCCAGAAGCAAAGTCGTTTTCCCCGCCCCGTTGGGTCCGACGATGGACGTGCAACCGCCCCGTGGAACAGACGCCGTCACCCGGTCGAGGATGGAAACGCCCCCCAGCTTCACTGTCACCTCTTCAAAAAACACCGCCGGTTCAAACGTCACCGGCTCACTGTATGCATGGGTCGCGTCAATCACGGGTCATGGCTCCCAAATGGGTTTCTAATATTTTCATGTTTTTATCCATCAATGTTTCGTAATAACCCAGATCGGCGGTCATAGGACCGGTGGCTCCGGGGTCGAGATTGGCCACACGGACCCCGGTTTCCCTTGAAAGGGCCATGGCGATTTTCGGAGAATACTGAGGTTCGGTAAAAATGGCCCTGATCTTTTTCGTTCTGATGGTGTTGATCAATTGAAGCATTTCAGATGCCGACGGCTCCTTGCCCGCATGGGCCTCAAGGGTCCCTGCGATGACGAGGCCCATATCCCGGGCCAGGTAATCGAATATGCCGTGCTGAGTCATGATCTGTTTGTGCACGAGCTTTTTTCCAAGCTCCCGGTACCTCTGATCGAGGGCGGCCATCCTGATTCCGTAAGCCCTGGCGTTTTCCTTGTACACAGCGGCTCCGGCCGGATCGACGCGCGTAAGCCCTGCGGCGATGGTGTTCGCCAGAGACGAGACCATCCTGGGGCTTACAAAAAGATGGGGATTGGCTTTCACATGCCCGTGTCCCCCGCCGTGATCATGATCGTCATCGTCATAAGTCAGAAGGTTGGTGATCCCTTTTGAACTGTCGATCACCATCATTCCCGGATTGGCATTTTTCAACACCGGCCCCATGAACGATTCCATGCCAAGACCGTTGATCACCAGGGCCTTTGCCTTTGAAAGCTTCATCATGTCCTGGGGAGTCAGGGCGTAGTCATGGGGGCATCCCAGTTCGGCGGGCAGCATGAGGCCCACGCTGACCGGGCGGTTCTGTGCCACGATCCGCGTGATCTGATACATGGGGAACGTGCTGGCCAGAATAAGGGGTTGGGGTTGAGGTTTTTTATACTCTGAGGATTTTGGAGCGGCAACTACCGTCATGGCCGGCAAGACCAGGAAAACTGCCACGAGTCTCTTGATCATGTAAAAAGAGGGGAATATCATGATTTCTCCTTGATGGTTCAACAGTGAAAGATCCGAGCATTTTAATTACACAGCCACACTCCGTCAAGAGTTCAGATTCACAGGTTTCACCCCATGATCAGGTTCTTGTTTTTTCGAAGGTCTGAAATGCCCCACCTGAACAAGAAAATCATGGATCAGGCCGTCATCGCCCTCTTGCCCTGCATACCTCAGCAGCACATAAAGGGCCGTGATTCCGCGGATATCCTTTTCAAGATCCTTTCGTTCGCTCACGGCTTTTTCCGCGAAATCCAGTGGCCCCAGATGAGTGGGACAGACCACCCCGGCTTTTTCCATTTTTTTCAAAAAACGGAGGTAGCCTTTTCTCACCGGATCAAGCTTACCTTCCGTGACCCACTGAAGTCTGAGATAATATAGCGCCATCAATGCTGCCATCGAAACCAGGGTCATGAGCAGGGTCTTGACCATGCCCGCCGCGCTGTCCAGAGACAATCCCAGTTTTTCAAGAAAACGCCGCTGACCGCTCTGACTGTAGCCGATGATCGTGGAGTACCACTGATGGTTCAGCGCGTCCCAGACATACCGCACATTCATAACCATGCCGCCCAGAAAGCCCCTGTCATTTTCCCGGACAACCCCGCCGGTTCCTGCGGCTGCACGGGCGGCATCCGTTTCCACGCGTTCTGCCGCCACGGCCGACGTGGGGTCCACGCGGACCCAGCCCTTGCCCTCATCAAACACTTCGGCCCAGGCATGGGCGTCTTTCTGGCGGATCATCAGATAGCCGCCATAAGGGTTCATTTCGCCGCCGCAATACCCGCCAACCACCCGGGCCGGGACCCCGGATGCGCGCATAATGAATACAAAGGCCGAAGCGTAGTGCTCACAGTACCCTCTCCGCGTATCGAACAGAAAGCCGTCCACACTGTTCTCGCCCGGTTCAGGCGGAGACAGGGTGTAGTAAAATGCCTCATGATGAAAAAAGTCCAGGACTCTCCGGATCAGATCTTCAACGGACCCCGCATTTTTCCTGAATTCTTCAGCCAGGGCGTGGGTACGGGGGTTCCCCGAAGAAGGAAGAGTCGTATACATGGCCTCCCAGTCTTTGAACGCAGATACCTTCGGGGCCTTAAAAAAAGTCAGGCTGTACTGGATGGTTTTTGTCACCTGATCGAGGCTCTGAACTGTCAGGTCCTGGGCCAGGGTGTAACCTTTGGGCGCTTCCTGGGGATAATCCGGAACCACCAGATAATTCTGCTGATGGGGTTCAAGGGTCACCGTGCAGCGAACACCGGGCTCATCACCCGAAACCTGATCCGTCCATTGGGGAATAAGCCAGGATACACGCCAGGTTTTTCCATCAAAGTTCTGGAACACGTAGGCCCTGAAATACCGGTCGGATATAGGGGGCGCTTGGCCTTCAAACGTGACCCGCAGGGCTGTTTCGTTGCTTTGTCCCAGCCTGGAGATGGCCCCCGGACTCAGGGTGTTCGAAAGACCCGTGATTCCCGATCCGGCCTGGACACCCCAGAGACTGCCCTGAATCCGGGGAAATACGAAAAAAAGGATCAGGGACAGGGGAAGAGCCTGGACCGTGATGGTCAAGGCCAGCTTCAGGGCTTTGGAATGAAAAATCCCCGGATGGTTCACCCGGACAAGACAGGCGGTGATACCGATGACTGAAAAATACAGATACACCGTCATTTCAAGGGAGCTTGAAAAGAAAAGAGCGGCCACCACCATGAAATACGAAAGGAACAGCGTGATCATCCTGTCCCTGTGTTTTTTGATTTCAAGGGGTTTCAGCGCCGCCGAAAGACAGAGAAGGCCGATGCCCGAATCGCTGTTGAACGTCCCCCGGGATCCGGCCACGATCCCCGAAAAGGCTGCAAAAGCCAGCACTGCCGTGAGCCATCGCGGCGGAAGAGGCCAGGATCGTCCCGCTCCAAACCACAGATACGCCCAGCATGAAAAGCAGCAGACAGTAATCCACGGAGACAGATCCATGACATGGGGTACGATCCCAAGGGCAAGGGCCGGAACAAGATTCGGCATCAAAGGATCCACCCGCCGTTTCATGGCCGTTTCCTTCCAGCGACGTCCGAACCTTTTCCATAAAGTGCCAGGGCCTTGAGGCACCGGTGCCGGTGGGCCTTGTCCTTGGGCTCGCCCCGTTCTATCAGGACTCCGGGTATGGAAAGGCCGTATGAGAGGTTCATGTCGTGGGCTTTCAACACCATGTCGCAGAGTCTTGAGATTTTCCATTCCGTCTGACCGCTTCGGATGTCGTCCCAGGTTATCATGACGGCTTCACCCATATGGGCTGAAAACTCCTTGGTGTAAAGGCCTTTTCCCTGAGCGAATGTTTTCCACGACAACCGGCCCATGGGATCACCGGGTCTGTAGGGCCTCAACCCCTTGAAATCATCCACGCCGTCCTGTTCTTTCGCACCGGGGTTGTCCGCCCCGTCCATGTCATTGGAGGGTGTGAATTCCCCCCCTGCCGAACCGGGGTATACCAGATACGTGAGATCGGGATACAGCGTGGTCCAGGTTCTGAAAAGACCGAAGGGGTAGGACGAAGACACGGTCATGGACATCACACGGTGGTTTCCCCGGTCCGCTGTGGGCACAGGAACGGCCACGGTTCCGGATGCCGGAGCGCAAACGGGAAGATGCTCTCCGTCCACATTCACATCAAAGCAGAGGCCCGGCCGCTCCCGGCCTTCCCCTTGGAGAAACAGCTGCATATCCATGCGGTCTCCGGCAAAGACGGATCTAAAAGACGCCGAACGGAGAGTCAGACCTAAAAGATTCCGATGGGTGTGGAGAAGGGAAATAAACGCCATGGACGCCAGAAGAAAGGTGAACAGAAACCCCAGGTTGTTACCGTAATTGATGGAACCGGCCAGCATGACGATAAGTACCGTGATGAAGAGCAAACCGGCCCGCGTGGGAAGAATGTAAAGGCCGCTGCTTCGGGTAACAGTGTATGGAAAATTGATATTCCTGTTTTTGTTGGCAATTTTATCCACCATTTCCTCAATCATGCCATACTTTTCCCAATAGGGTAAATCTCAAGGAACCGGGACTTCACGAAACAGGGCCATCAGTTTTTCAGACCCGAACTCCCGGAAGGTGTCCCTGGAACGCAGCCGGTGGCCGGTCACATACGGCAAAACTTCCTGGACATCTTCAGGGACCACGAATTTTTTTCCATGAATGAGAGCCCAAGCCTTGACGGTCTTCAGTACGGCAAGGCCGGCCCTGGGTGAAAGTCCTGTGTGAAAATGGGACGAGTTCCTCGTAAAATCAAGGAGATCCTGAATATAATCAACCAGGGCGTCCGACACCTGGACCTGCCGGACCTTTTCCCGGATCAGGGTCACCTGTTCCGCGTTGAACACCGGCTTGACCTGGGCCAAAAGGTGTTGGGTTTCACCGGTTTTGAGAAGGGTCTTTTCCGCCTGACGGTTGGGATAACCCATGCTGATTCTCAAAAGAAAACGGTCGAGCTGGGATTCGGGAAGGGCGTAGGTTCCAGCCTGCTCTATAGGATTCAATGTGGCGATGACAAAAAAAGGAGCGGGAAGCGGACGTGAGCGGCCTTCCGCCGTGACCTGAAGTTCTTCCATGGCTTCCAGAAGCGCGCTCTGGGTTCGCGGTGTGGCCCGATTGATTTCGTCTGCCAGAAGCACCTGGGTAAAAATGGGGCCTTCATGGAATACAAACTGAGACGATGTTTTTTCAAAGATGGCCGCCCCCAGAATGTCCGCCGGAAGAAGATCGCTGGTAAACTGAACCCTTGAAAAATCAAGTCCGAGGCACCGGGACAGGGCCTTGGCCATGGTGGTCTTTCCGATACCCGGACGGTCTTCGATCAAAAGATGCCCCCCTGAGAACAGACAGGTCAGAGCCAGGCGGATCTCTTTTTTCTTTCCGTAAATCACGTGACTTACGCGATCCACAATTTCTTCGAACATCGATACGCCGCCTTGTGTTTTTTCAAGTAACACGTTATATATCCTTTCAATAGGTTTGTTTCTCCCGGAAACATCCCGCTCTCGCAGCCCGAATCGTTTAAACACAGCCCCTTTCGGGAAAAATGAAACATTGAACTTCAAGGGGATTTCATGACCCTGATGGAATTTTTCAAGCCGTTTGGCCCGTTACGGGCTTTTCTTGGGAAAACGGGTCTCCTGCCCCGTTTCATGGAAAGGTCGGCCACAGACCGCAGGGTCCTTAAGGACCGAAGAACCCGGTCAAGCAACGCCTATCTTCTCACCGAAGGCGCGGACCGCCGATTCCAGCCCGACAGGCGTAGCCACATCGAGCGAAGGGCCGGCGGTCTTTCCATGGATGATCTTGACATAAGAATCTGAAGTAATAAAATCGGAGCGAAAATTTCTCTTGGCAGAACACAGCCTCACGGGATGAGCGGCTGAAAAGACTAATCCGTCAGTCCTTGCGACCCTTTTTTCTTTTCCTGTTTTTCTTTCTTTTTTTCTTTCTGGGTTTTTGCGGGTTTCTTCTTATCTTCTTTTTTCGTATCACGAGCTTTCGACATAAATAAACCTCCTTCGCTGATCCGCTGTTTGATGATTCAAAGTTATTATTTATAACCTTGCCATGGGAAATAATCAAGGGCCAAACAAGCGCCAGAATAAACCGTTGTGATCAGAAAAAATCAGTAGCCCATATACACCGAAAAGGAATCTTTCCTTGCGTTGGCATGCTGAATCACAAGACTGAGGGTGTCCTCGGGTTTCAACTTCAATCCCGAGGCGGGCAGACTGTACTCCAGCATGTATTCGGTCAGCAGAACCGTGTAGCTGTTTTTCCGCCGTTCCAGGACAAGCCCCGGCGTCTTGGCACCGATATGGTTTTCAAGGTACTTCAGAAGCCAGTATTTCCGCCGGTTGAACTGGATCTTCCCCACATTGGCGATGGGTGTTTCAAGAACCTGGGTGATCCGTGTGATATCCGCCGCACTGTAGGGTTCCTCCAGACCGAGGATGGCCCTGATCTGACGCTGAGTCACCAGATCATGGTACCGCCTTATGGGCGACGTGGCCGTCACATAGGCATCGAGCCCCAGGCCTGCATGGAACGCCGATTTATGGCTGATCATGGCCCGGTTGACATATTTCCTCTGAAGGCAGTTGAGAAACAGAGAATCGCTCTCCCCTCGGTACAGGCGTTCCTTGGGTTCCTGCTGGGACCTGAAAATGGCGGGGACGTTGTTCCGGGCGAGAAAACCGGCCATCATCCAGTTGGCCATAATCATCATCTCCGCCACCATCATCCGTGACGGACTTTCCCGGTCCACCCGGCTGATGAGGATTTCTCCGGAGTCATCGATAAAGACGTTGACCTCCGGCAGGGTGATGTGCGTGGCCCCCAGACTCAAGCGCTTCTCCCTGAAGGCTTTGGCGATTTTGATCAGAACGTCCAGGTCTGGGTCTTCATTGGCCGTGGCATTCACTTCGGAGTAGCTGAGCTGGCGATCCACTCTGATCCGGGTGGCCAGGATTTCATAATCCTTGATCTCGAAAAACCGATTGAGGGTCACAATGACACTGATGGCGGGACGCATCTCGCCCTGTTTCAGACTGGCGGCACTTTCGGAAATATCCGGGGGAAGCATGGGGATCTTGTCGTCGGCCATGTAAATGGACGCCCCACGGGCCGCAGCGCGACGGTCTATGGCATCGTCCCGTTTGATCAGATGGGCCACATCGCTGATGTGAATTCCAAGAACAAAGGATTCACCGATCCGTTCAAGGCTCAGGGCGTCGTCAAAATCCGTGGTGTTCTGGCCGTCGATGGTGATCACACGGACATGGGTGTAATCCTCACGGTTTGAAAGATCGCTGATGCTTGAAAGGTGAACGTTCATGCCCTCGGCCAGCCTGAGAACATCGTCCGGAAAGTGCCTGGGAATTTCCATGCGGTAAAGGTCGATGTTCTCATCCTCCGAAATGGCCCCCAGTTTGACCAGAAGTTTGAAAATCACCGTACTGGAACTGATCCCGGCTTCTGTGAGCATGTCTTTGCCAAGGGCGTAATGGGGGCTGTCCTTGTCGTATATATAAATGGACTTCAATATTTTTGGAATGGGCGCGTATTCGTCGGGAACCGTGGGCACGGGATCATTCAACACCGATTTGATGAAGCGTCCGCCCTGTTCCACCAGGCGTTTACGCCGTTTCTCCTCTTCGGCCTGAGCCAGAATTTTTTCGACCTGTTCGGGGGTGTTGGGAAAAAAACGGGTGTGGTCGAACTTGAAATACAGCCGGTTTGCGAACACCGCCCGGATCATGGCTGATGTCTGGTCCGCCGTCACCGGCATGGGGAACCGGTACTCAGCCAGGGTTTTCAGGTCGATCCATTCATTCTCGGCGTTCACCAGTTCCCAGAGTTCCTTGAGATCGATGGATTCCGTGAGGTTCCGACGCCGTTCCGACGTGGCTTTCAACGCCGCCACTATGGCTTCTCTGGACGATCCGAATTCGGGCAGCTCCCCTTGCGCGAAAAAAATTCGGGCCACCGACTGATTGACCTCTCGGTCAAACTCGTTTACAAGCGTCAGGCGGTTGTTCTTGAACTCCACCACCACGGCGCAGACAATCTGTTGCTGGTCGATGTATTCGACAATGATCCCCGGTTTCATGGCGGCACATGTTAACAGCGGTCCTAATGAATGTCAATGAAGCATGCCGTATCAGTTTTCACTTTGAACACCCGGCATTTTGAACTATGATTATCCCCATTGAATCCGTCATATTCCCCGGACATCCCTCAACCCATGCGGAGCTGACATGCCAGATTTCAGAAAACACATTCTCGCACCCGTTTTCGCAGGCATGATGTTTCTTCTGATTTTTCCTGCTTTTGGGTTCGATGAAAAAACTGACATTGGAAAAACATTCATCTACTACGTCCGGCTGGATCAGAAAATCGCCAACGGAACATACCATACCGAGGCCATGTCCATGATCCCCGCGGACGAGGATTACAGACGCCTGGCCTTTAAAACCCGACGGATCACCGGGCGGGTCACGACAGAATCAAAGCCTGAGCCCCTTACCGATGCCATACATGACGCCATATCACAGCTGTTACTCCAGTCCGGCACCCAATCTGTCCGGAACAAGACAGCCAAAGACACCCAAAGCACCCATGAGGAAAGCGTGGTCAGCTACGAAGGCTATATAAGAACGCCATACAGAATCATCGCCCAGGGTTATTCGAAAAACGGAGCGGAATACAGCGCAGATATCGAAGTGGATTTCGCCTCCATGGCCTATCCTAAGGAGTGGACATTCCGTTTTCTGATATGGAAAATCAGGGATGGATTCGCAACCCTGTTCGGGCCATAAACGCTCGCCGTCTTCCTTTTTCTTGTTCGAGCAGGCCTTGATTTTTTCAAACGTACAAATCCCCTTGACAGAAATATCCGACCCGTATTATTAACTATACAGTTAGTTAACAAATCATCTGCCCGGACTCTGCGAAAAGGAAAAGCGGTGAAAGAAGACGGAAAAAAAGAACGCGACCTCGCCCGGACCAGACAGGCCATACTGGACGCCTCAGCCGAGGAATTCTCGGAAAACGGGCTTTCGGGAGCCAGGGTAGACCGGATCAGCCAGAAGGCCGGATGCAACAAGGCCATGATCTATTACATTTTCAAAAACAAGGAAGAACTCCACCTGGCGGTTCTTGAAAATCTGTTCGAAGAGAAAATCCGGGAAATCTCCGAACATATAGGACATGAAAACCCGGGTATGGACACTCTTTTTCCAATGCTGGCCGCCTATATGAAAACCTTTTTCAAAAAGCAGGCTTACGCCCGAATGGTGCTGTACGACATCGCCGCAGGCGGGCCTGCGCTCCGGGCTCTCAAAGACAGGCGGCCCGATCTTTTCGACGAACTCGAAATCATCACAGGGCTGATCCAAAGCATGGGCAGGGCCGGACTGATCCGGAATATCGATCCAGATAAAAGCGTGGCTGTGGTTCTGATTCTTGTTTTCGGGCTGGCCACCCTTTTCCCCTGTGCGGACGTGATGATCCCCTCAGGGACGGACCGTTTCAAAGCGCTGACCGACCAGAACATGTGGCTGTCATTTCTGATCGACCTTGTCGGACGGGCGATCAGGCCTGATCCCCCGTGATCCGGCTATCAACCCATGAAGGAGGACACGCATGACCGAAAACGGAATCCTGTTCACTCCCTTTAAAATCGGATCTCTCACCATTTCCGGCCGCGTATGCAAAACAGCCACATCTGAAACACGGGCCACAGAAGACGGATTTGTCACCGACGAGCTCCTTGATTTCTATGAACCCATCGCCCGGGCCGGAACCCCCATGATCATCACCGGAAACCTTTATGTCGCCGAAGAGGGAAAATCCACCTTCAGGATGTGCGGTGCCGACGGTCCAGACAAAGTGACCGGGCTGAAACGTCTGGCGGATCTGGTTCACAGCCATGGGGGCGCTGTTTTCGGCCAGATCAACCACTGCGGACGCCAGGTTTTTGCGAAAGCCATGGGTCTTTCCTCGGCCGTGTCGGCCTCGGACGTCAGGGAAAAAGTCATGGGCACAAAACCCCGGCCCATGACCGCTGACGAAATCAGGGCAACAGTGACGGCCTTCGCCGCATCCGCTCAGTGCTGCATGGACGCGGGGTTTGACGGTGTCCAGATCCACGCCGGACACGGATATCTGATCAACCAGTTCCTCTCCCCCTACACCAACCGCCGGAAGGACGAATACGGCGGAAGTTTCCGCAACCGGATGCGGTTTCTTCTGGAGGTTTACCGCGCCATACGGGAGCGGGTGGGATTTCATTACCCTCTGATCGTCAAGATCGGCGGAGCTGATGCCCTGCCAGGACGGGCCGGACTGACCACCGGAGAACTTGTGGAAATCACCCGGATTCTTCAGGAAGAAGGACTTGACGGCGTGGAAGTTACGGTGGGGCATTACGAATCCGGATTTCCCATGATCCGCGGAACCTTCGGCGAATTTTTCAAGGGCCTGATGGATGAAGGCATCGGCTGGCAGCTTCCGCCGGGAAGACGGGCGGGTGTCCGGGCGTTCCACCCGTTTTTGTCGTATTTCTTCAGCCGTGTATGGCCCCACAGCGAGGGGTTCAACACCCGTTATTCCCTGGAGTTCAAAAAGGCGCTGTCCATTCCGGTGATCTGCGTGGGAGGATTCCTATCGCGGAATGCCGCGGAGCATTCCGTAAAATACGGGATGTGCGACGCTGTTTCAGTGGGACGGGCCATGATCGCCGACCCCTGTCTCTACAGGCATTTCCGTGAAAACGTCAAAGGGCCTGAATGCTCGTTCTGCAACGGCTGTATCGCACGGGCGGGCCGTCTGCCCGTGGACTGTTACGACCTTGACGTGCGCAGGGCCAGGGATTCCATACTTGAGAAGGAACGACAGGCGGCCGGAGCCGAGGCCGGTGTCCCATGACTGAACCCGTTGTCGCCGCCAATACGGCCCCTCTGGAAGAGCCGCAGAAATTCTGAGTTACGTCGAAACTCGGCAGCCCTTTGAATCATTCGAAATCCTGGCCTCGAAACTTAGGGCTCTGACGACGCTTCATCCAGATATTCCAGTTCGTTAAGCCCGTATCCTTACTGTTACAGGTGAGCCTTTCATTGCAGGTTCAGGGCTCCGGCTCCTTTGAAACCCCAAGCCTTGCGCCTGCGGTGTCAGACTTTTTTTAAAAAAACGATATCACATAAAAAGGAGGGATTATGGTTCAGGTAGACGTGTTCTGGGCTTACGGACTGGGTGCCAGCTTAGGTGCCATGGCGGGCAGACAGCTCAAAGAGGAAGACCAGCCTTTTTACACCCATCACTTTGTGAAAACCCTGATTTTTCTTTCACTTTTCTGGGCACCCACCGGCCTTCTTCTCCTGCTGACCCATCCCAGCTGGGAATGCATGCAGGTGCCCGACGCTTTAAGCGACCTTCCGACCTGGCTGGTCCTGGGGTTCGGGATCACCAACATCACCCAGGGCATCCTGGGGTTCTGGGTCACGGTCCAACTGTTCAAAAAAGGGCAGTATTACCTCGCCCACCTGAACTGGCTGGCCGGTTATCTGGGCATGTTCTTCATTCTCGTCTATGGCTGGGACGGCCTGGGCTGGGACAGGTTCCTTTACGACAGGGACATGTTCCCCGGTTCGCCGGCCTGGCATGCGGGTTTGGGCCTGACGGTCACTGAAAGGATTTCCTTTCTGTGGAGCGGAGTCGCTCTGACACTTTACACCGCCGGCCTGATCCTCATCCCGCCCCTTGTTTTTCTGTATTACCACTTCGACAGGACGGAAATCGTAAAAATCAGGGCCGTGACGGATAAAAAGATTCCACATTTCTTAGTGAAAGCCGGAGCCATACTCGCCATCGTCTTTATCGTGGGCCTTGGAAGCGCCATGGGAGCGGCATACACGGTTCATTTGTTCAAAGGCCTGGTGGGTCACGTTCCGAGCTATTTCATCGGCGTCCCGGTGTTCGCCGCCTGGGCATACGCTCTTTTATACCGCAAAGGCATGCCCATCCACCGTCTTTTTAAAATCCTATACGTGGCCGAGCCGAACGATGAACGGTACGTGTGACACTCTGCGGGAGTAACGAGTCACACGCAAAAGGCCCGATTCTTATAACAATCGGGCCTCGTTCACTTCTGTTAATACCCAAAGTCAATTCTATCAACACCCAATGTCTATTTCCGGATCACATTCACTTTGCCAATCAGTCGGATTCCTTCTGGCAAAGGGGTTTCAGGGTACTCCCCTTTCCGATTGGCGCGATCAATATATTTATTGAAAGTTTCATGAGCCTCTTTCGGGGCGATAACCACAACGACGTCGTATGTTTTATTTTCATCATCTTTTTCTCTCCCGACAAACACCACAGCATGCCATGTTCCGTCCCCGCTGGTGAACACTTCGCTGACCTGAGGATACCACCCCCATGAATCATTGGGGTGAACGACAAGCCAAAGGTGCTCATCCGGCTTCAATCGACCTGTCAGCCGTCCCCACACCATGGGTTTCCACCCGACAGTATCTCCATTGGAAGGAGAGTTGATCACAACCTCACTGGACGTCAACGAGCCAATTCGCTTTTCAAGCAATGCAACACGCGCTTTCAGGGACCCATGTTCGGACCTTAATCGTTCACAGTCTTCCTTGGCCTGAAACGAAACCTTCGCCCAGCCCCCGGCTTCCGTCGCTTTGTCATGGGCCGACCACCCTGCGATAAAACTTGACATGACAGCAAGTAACAACACCACAACAACATGTTCCTCTATTTTTTCTTTGATTCCCTTGCCTTTTTCCTGTTTCGGCCTGTCTTCAGACTGTTCCTTACTTGTTTCCATGACCCACCATCTCCTGTCATTCCGCAGTTCTGATTATATTTATCGTGATAATACTTTACGTTTGAGGGTTCATACAATCTTGTCATACTTCATCCATTATTTTACCATTGATGTCAAACACAAAACGTTACCACCAAATCGATATCATTTCATTCATTGATGTACATATCCAAGTTATTGAATTTTATAAATGGAAGCCGTATAATGACCATGATTTAAAACAATGACCCTCAAAAACATCGAATCCAAACACCGGGGGATGACATGAAGACACATCGCTTATGGATCGTTTCTGTCATGGTTCTGTTTGCCTGGGGCTGTTCTGTTCAATCAGCCGTCAGAAAAGGGGTTGAAACCATTTACAAGGCCAGCGTGGATGAACGCTCACTGGGCCACATCATCACGGATAAAAAGCTGAGCAGCCTCATCATGGCCGAGCTCGTCAAAGACGACATGACAAACATTCTCGACATTACCGCTGAATGTTATTTCGGATATCCCTTTATTGTTGGAGAGTGCAACAACCTGGAAGAAGCTCAGAGGGCCCTTGAAATCGCCAGGAGAATCACGGAAAAAGAGCCCATTCCCTTTCTTCTGAAAAAAGGGGCCGGCGAAGACTGCAATCCGGCCATGAACCTGAAAATCTCAACGGAAGTCAAAGCGCGCCTCCTTGCCGATAAAAAGATATTCGCAACCAACGTGGTGGTGAAATCCGTCCAGTGCCAGGCCGTACTGTTGGGGGTTCTGGGATCGAAGGAGGCCATTCTTGCATCCATCGACCATTCTGAAAAGGTGGATGGCGTCAAATCTGTTCATTCGTTTCTTGTTTCAACGGATACGGGAAGGTCCTGGGACAGCGTGTTTAAAGCCATGGGAAGAAACGCCTCAGAAACCCCGGACAAGGCTTCAGAGGTTTCAGGGGATACGAAAACCGAAATTCCGGCCACGGGCGAAAGTGTTGCGGACACCGCTAAAAAAGATACCCGGCCCGATGCTTCCGCCACTGACACATTACAACCCGTCGTCAACGAACCTTCACCGGCTCCGTAGATCTACACCGATACTTCCTGTTTCTCCCTTTCGACAGGCAAATAAACGGTAAATGTACTTCCGTGATCCGGTTCACTTTCAACAGTGATTTCGCCGTCCATGGCGTCCACAAGCCCTTTGACGATGGACAGCCCCAAACCGGTACCAATGATATGGCGTGTCTTGTCATTCTTAACCCGGTAAAATTTTTCGAAGATCATTTTAACATGCTGTGCGTCCATACCATAGCCGTTGTCCCGGACTGACACTTTGACCCGTCCTTTTTCAACAGCGGTGGTCACAGCGATATTTCCGTTCTTCTGCGTGTATTTGATGGCATTGGTGATAAGGTTGCCGAAGATGCTTTCGATGGCCAACGGATCGGCCACCACAAACGGCATATCGACGTTTTCATGGACAATGGAAAGTGCCTGATTCTTGCTTTCAGCCCGTGTTTTTAAAAATTCCACGATACCGTCCAGAATCTCACTGACCTTCACTTGTTTCGGGCTGTTGTAATCATTGCCCGCTTCGATCCGGGCAAGATCCAGAAGGTTTCCGATCAAAGATATCAGATTCTTTGTTTTATCTTTGGCCCGGCTGAGAAGATGTCTGTTGTCCTCACCTATCCCTTGCGCATCCTCAATCACTGCGGCCAGCTGTTCGTGGATCGTGGCAAGGGGCGATCGAAGTTCATGGGCGACTTTGGCGACAAATTCGGATTTCAGCTGGTCGAAATTTTTCAAGTCCGTAATGTTCGTAAAGATCATCACAGCGCCAAGGCATTCCCCGTCTTCAGCGAGTACGGACTGGCCCCTGGCGAGGAGGTAGGTTTCACTGGGCAGGGTCAGTTCGTAGGTTGGGACTTTCTCGGCGTTGACATGAAGGCCCTTGGAGATTTCATGAATGAGACAGCACAACCCCTGATCCTGAATGTATGTTTCTATGGGATTGCCCGGCTCTCTGTCCTGAAGGATATCGAATCTTTTCCTGAAATCCGGGTTCATCAAAACCACATTGCCCTTGGCGTTGGTCACCACAATCCCGTTGGGAAGGGATTCGATGATGGCCAGTATCCTGCTTTTTTCCGTACCGAGGTCCGCGAGATTTTTCAGCCGCTCAATTTCAAGGGCTTTGGCTTTCCTTCTGAGCCGAAGTTTTTCCATCGCCCTTCCAACAACGATTCTCAGCTGATCCGGCTCAAAAGGTTTGGCTATGAAATCGTAGGCTCCCTGTTTCATGGCTTCAATGGCGGTGTCAATGGTGGCAAAACCGGTGATGATGATGACCAGAATGTTCTCATCGATTTTCCGAAGGCGCCGAAGAACTTCAATGCCGTCGATACCGGGCATCTTCAGATCACACAGGACAATGGATATGGAATTCTCCTTGAACAGGGCAATGCCGTCTTCTCCGGTGCTGGCCTTGAAAACCTTGCAGGCCATACGTTTCAATATCCGCTCACATCCGTCCCTGAGGTCCTGTTCGTCATCGATGACGAGCACCTGATTCATCTCTTGATGTCCACTCAACTCTGCGGCCCTCCATCCTGATGCTTTAAAAGTTCAATACGGAATTTCGTCCCATTCTCCTGATCACTTTCGACGGTGATCCTGCCTCCATGACTTTCAATGATTCCGTAAACCATGCTGAGACCAAGTCCAGTCCCTTTCCCCTCCCCTTTGGTAGTGAAGAAGGGTTCGAAAATATGGGGAAGAATATGGTCCGGAATCCCGCAGCCCGTGTCTGAAATCTCTATGAAAATCCTGTCGTTTTCCGGCACCTGCCCGGTAGAAATGGACAGCTTCCCGTTGCCATCCATGGCATCGGCAGCATTCAGTATAATGTTCATGAACACGTGGTTCATCTGCTGGCTGTCCGCAGGAATAACGGGTAGATTGGGATCGTAATTGCACTGTATGATGATGTTGTGGAAAATGGTCTGACTTTCAAGAAGAAACAAGGTCCTGGACAGGGATTTATTGATATCAAGGGGTTGCATTTCACGGCGGGTCTGTCTTGCGAATTCAAGCAGTTCCTTCACCGTGTCGCTGCACCTTTGCGCGTCGCGAAGAATCCGGTTGATGTCCTCCATAGCACCGTCGGGAAGGTTATAATCCTCAAGAATCAACTTGGCGAATAACATGATTCCGCCAAGGGGGTTGTTCAGCTGATGGGCCACGCCCGCCGCGAGTTTTCCCAATGACGACATCTTTTCCGCCTGAAGCAGCTGAATCTGAGTCTTGCGCAATTTCGACTGCATTTCAAGGATTTCACGCAGATCATGAAAAAAACCGATGGTTGCGACTTCATTATCTCCTTCGTAGACAATGGCCGCATTAAGACTGATCGGCATGACATGACCATCTTTGTTCATGCCGTCGGCCCGATAGCCCTTGAGTTTTCCCTGTCCGCCGTATTCGTCACTGCGAAGAAGGCGCATGACCTCTTCCGCCACTCCGGAAGGGTATGCCCGCCTGATATCCAGATGTTCCAGGGCATAATCCACCGTGTAGCCTGTTATTTCGGCCGCAGCATCATTGAAGATGATGATTTTCCCGTTCATGTCCGCAGCGATGACACCATCCACGGCACTGTTGATCAGGTTATGGAGAAATGCATTGGACCGTCTCAGCTGGTGTTCCATCTCACGGATGCCGGGTTCCTCATAATCCATGACCACGGCGGAATAAATCTCATCGCCGTCTTCAATGGGGTATGAATACCGGCACCGTTCTTTTTTGACACGTTTGAAACCGATATATTCCATATGGTTGTATGGCTTCCGTGTTTCGATGGTGCGCCTGGCGATGCAGTCGGCGCAGGGCTCAGCACAGTTGTAAATAAACTCGTAGCAGAATTTACCTATGATTTCATCTGGATTGTCAGTATCGCGGTCGTAATTGGAGGCAATGATTTTCTGCTCGTCTGACACAATGATCAGACGTCTTCTGTAGCCGTCAACAGCTTTAAGTAATAGATCCTTTTCTTTTTCATTTCTCATGTGATTTCACCTGGAACACAATGAAATTTCATTATCCCTAAGTATCGACAAAAAACGAAACGACAAGATGAATCATTTGAGGAAAATGTTTTTAAATAAAATATAACACACTAAATTTCATCATTCCATGGATTTCAACCCAAAAAAAAGCCGCACATCACAACCATGTGCGGCTTTCAAGTCGATTGGTTATGCCCCCCTATTCAACGACAGGCCTTGGCAACACTTTCGCAAGCTCAGCGATTTCAGGCACTTTGTGCTCCCATTCGATGGCCATGAGATGAACACCTGCAACCCCTTTCATTTCCTTGAACTCTTCGATCTGTTCACAGGCGATCTTGATGCCTTCTTCGGCGACCTTTTTCTTGTCAACACCTTCGAGACGCTTGATGACTTCATCCGGGACTTCGATGCC
Source organism: Desulforapulum autotrophicum (assembly GCA_020723285.1). Classification (GTDB taxonomy): domain Bacteria; phylum Desulfobacterota; class Desulfobacteria; order Desulfobacterales; family Desulfolunaceae; genus DYJE01. The sequence goes on from DYJE01000001.1 coordinate 616,633, forward strand.
GGGAACCTTGCTCTTCATGTATTTGGCCATACCGATGCTTTTCATCGGAGTGATGCCGGCCAGAATATACGTTTTTTCGGTCAACCCCATATCGTTGGCCATTTTGATGTATTCACGCATTTTTTTCATATTGTACACGCACTGGGTCTGGATGAAGTCACATCCGGCTTCGACTTTTTTCGCCAGCCTGTGGATTCGCCATTCAAAAGGATCGGCAAAGGGGTTGGCGGCTGCGCCGATAAAAAATTTGGGCGGATCGTGGATTTCCTCTCCGCTTAAGAATTTCCCTTCATCGCGCATTTTCTTGACCATGGCGACGAGCTGCATGGAATCGATATCAAAAACCCCTTTGGCATTGGGATGATCGCCGAACTGCTGATGATCGCCGGTGAGACAGAGGATGTTGCGAAGACCATGGGCATAGGCCCCTAAGATATCCGCCTGCATGGCCAGACGGTTTCTGTCACGGCAGACCATCTGGTAGTTGGGTTCAAGCCCCAGTTCTTTCACGATAAGCGAAGCGGCCCAGCTCGACATTCTGACCATGGCGGTCTGGTTATCCGTGATATTGACCATATCGACATGACCGACAAGGTATTGAGCTTTTTCCTTGACATGTTCCACACTGGTACCTCTGGGAGGACCAAGTTCCCCTGTGAATGCAAAATGACCGGCTCTCAAGATTTTTTCTAAGTTACTTCCTGCTTTCATATCGATACTTTCCTTCATTGATTATAATGTGAGTATCAATAACAACGAATGTTATTTCAATTGACGTCAGAGAAAACCTATTCTCGATCAAACCTGGGATACACTCCCTGCTCCCGGCAAATGCTTCGGGCCAGAGCGATCATCTCCGGAATATTGATTCCAAGAGGACAATAGCAGCGTGTGCACAGAGCGCAACGTTCCCACACATTGTCCCTGATTTCACCGAGAGTCACCTTGTCCACCATTCCTTTCTTCTTGTACAGCAACCCGATGGAATTGAGAAACTTGTACGAAGGCGTGTATTTGGGGTCCTTATCCCTCGCCATATATAAAAAACAGCTTTCAGCACACAATGTACAGTGAGCGCAGGCTTTCAGCGAAAGCTTCATCTTGGTCTTATGCTCGTCAAGCCTTTCCTTGACACGCTCGGTGTCAACACCTGCCGTATTTATTTTAGCCATTGGCATCTCCCGATATCTTTCATTAATTATTTAAGGTCATGAATAAAAATCATGATCTTTAACCGTTACCAGGTCCGATCACCCTTCCCGAGACTGTATTCGCTTTCGATCACAAACCGGAAGACGAAAAAGAAAACCATGTGAACGAATTTCGTGAAGGGCACTGCCATAAGCATCAGTTCTCCAGCAAGGATATGCAGAGAGATCACCAGCCGGTAGTGGTCCGCGAAAGTCTGATGGTACGCCAGATAACCCGTGATGAACGGAGCCGTTGCAAGAAAAAGAATGAAATAGTCATTCCAGTCCGTAATGGCCCTTACCCTTGCGACTAAAATCCGCCGCAGCAGAAAGAACAGTCCGCAGAAGAGAAAAATCACGGTCAACGTGTCCACAAAGGATTCGGAAAATGAAAATAGACTGATCCCAATGGCGTTCTTCAAAAGCATGTTGTGCGCCAGAAGAAACACGGGCGCGATGATCAGACAGAGGTGAAAAACCGTGGTGACGATGACCATGACAGGGTTGACACCGAAAACGGACAGACTGGCTCTTTTGATAAAATCCTGAACAGATCCGCCGGTTATTTTTTTCCTCGGCCTTGGATTGTAAATCACATGGGGATTCTTTTTCGTCAGATTAAAAAAACGATAAAACTGAAAAATCAACCCGAGAAAAAAAACGATGAAAGAAATCCAGGCAAGGGGGCCTCGAATGAAATCGAACAGTGCAGATGTCTCCATATAAAAATCTCTTTCTTATTCTAATATTTTGAATATTAAACACCAGAGCTATATGATTTTTCGTAACACACTACCTGTAATATCTTTTTTCATACGGTTCCTGAACCGTTGTCCGCTGGACCTGGTTTTTCCACTGCATGGGCTCCTGGAGCTTCATGATATCGTTCAGCCGGTTCTGGCTCTTAAGTCGTTCATAGATATCGAGCCATGCACAGGGGATATCCTGACTGATTTCGCACTTACCCCTGTTCGTTCCGCCGCAAGGACCGTTGAACACGCCTTTCGCACACCGGGTCACCGGACAGATCCCGCCGGTATAAGCCAGAACGCATTCGCCGCAGGCACGGCATTTTTCCTCGTACATGCCGATTTCTCTGTCAACACCAATGGACACGGTATTGACGGCCGGAAAAACGGGGACCGTGGGAAATCTTTCGGCCATCAGCTGGACACCGGCACCGCAGGCCATGGATACAATACAGTCATAGTCTTTGACCTTTCCATCCAGTTCGATGAGAAACTGCATGTTGCACTGGCGTTCAACCGTGTACGAACCCAGTTTCTTCGACTGTTTATCCGCCCTGAAAGCAACGTTCAACTCGGCGTTCAGCTCGTTGACTTCTCGCTGTCCACCGGCAAGACAAACGGAAGCGCATCCGCCACATCCCACTGTCAAAATTCTGCTGTAATCAGTAATGGAGTTTTTAATCTCTTCAACAGGTTTTCTTTTTGACTTTACCACGTTAATCCTCCTATTATTTCTCTTCGCCGTTTGCGTTCTTATTCTTCATACTGTCGCGCTTGTGGCATTCGCCGCAAAGAACAGGCCCCTTTTTCTCTTTTTCATGGCATCCGATGCATTGTTTGTGGAACGCATCCATGGCGCTCATTTTCGAAATGGTTTTATTGCCATGGCAGGTCGCGCATTCGTAGCCGCTTGAATCTTCGGGGGCATTGACATCAAGGATCATGGTCTCTTCATATTCGGCTCCGCCCAGTTCACCATCGTCAAGAACATTCTCGCCGTTTTCATATTTGTGATGGCACTCTAGGCATCCGGATTCCCCCATTCCCATATGGTCCTCATGAGAAAATGAAACCTGAGGCCTTTGTTTCGCATTTTTTTTTGTCGCATCGTCCCCGGTGCAGACCGCGGATAGTGTCAAAAGGGCGAAAAGCGTGAACATTCCGGTCAGTATTGCGGCTTTCTTCAATGAACTCATCATCTCTATGACTCACTCCTTAACGACAGTTGATGGGCGGGACAGAAGGATACGACATGATAGAACCGATCGGCGATCAAACAACTTTCATGCAACGAATCACTGTTCCGTGTTTGAACCTGTTCCAAGTCTATTAAAGAAAGTTTCATATTTTATAAAGTCCGATATGTCAAGCAACTATAGTGGCTCAAGGGTTTTTTTAACAAAACACGCGCGAAGTTCCACCACCTGAGTCTTTCCATTGACAGCCCCATCACCCTCTTTTATAATGCCTGAAATGATAAGGCATTTAACAAATCAGTTTACACATATTCATATTTACATACTTCATCAGCAAGGAGATCTTTATGTACAAAGTTGACTCGGACATAGCAAAAAACAGGTTGTATATCACCTTGGAAGCCCTTGACACGAATGATGTCAAGCCCATCGTTTCTGATCTGAACAGCAACATTTCTCGCCTTGCTCCGGGCTTCACATGCCTTGTCGATATCCGTACCATGAAATTCGACCCTCAGACAAAAGGTTCGGAATACGTTGAAATCATTCAGGGTGCTCTGGCCGATTCAGGAATGAGCAACGTGGTTCGTGTGATCAACAAAGAAGACTCGAACTATCATCTGAGCATGGATGAACTGAGCGTATCTTTAGGTTACAAGGCTGTCCCCGCGTACTCCATCGAAGAAGCTGAAAGAATTCTAGATCAGAAATAATGACGTTTTTCAGATGTGTTTCAGATACCACCCGGTTTTTTTCTGAAACACATCCTTAAGAGCCATTCAATTATTTTCAGGACTGAAGATCATCGTTCGCCATCAGCATCGTAAAAGAATCCGGGCATGGCGATATGAAAGACATTTTATCCTTCTGCTGTGGTAAAAAAAATGAAAGCGTGTGTGAATGAAGTCCCAGCCTGTTGAACAAACCTTGATTTCTGAGAAAATTCACTGCCCTTTTAGATCCGTAACGTTCGTCACCCAGAACGGGATGCCCGGACATCGCCGCATGCCGCCTGATCTGGTGCGTCCGGCCCGTCATAAGCTCACAGTGAAGCAGGGAATACCTGCGGCTTTTCGCCTTTAACAACACGCTGGTGAGGCAGTTTACTTTTTTTCCTGCCCCTTGGATATTCATCCTTCCCCCGGCAGCCTGGGTCAACGGATAATTCCATATAAAGCCATGCCCCGGCAGTATATCGAAACCGCCGTGTACCAGAGCGATATACGTTTTTTCAACACGCTTCTGTTCGAATTGCCTCGAAAGCCATGACGTCATCGCAGGGGTTAAGCCGAATATCATCACACCGCTCGTTTCACGGTCAAGCCGATGAACAGGGTTAACGGTGAACGATTCCTGAAAACCGGTCACCCGTCTGATTTCCGGGTCCATTTTCAATTCATTTCCGATCCGTGTCACAAGATCATGGCCCGGTTCGTTATGAACTGAAAAACCCTGGGGTTTATCGATAACGATCCATCCCACACCCGCATCAAGGATGTTCAGTTTTTTTGGGTCTGTCATTTCACACCCAACGCCCGTTTATACAACCTTTTGATATCCGCAATTCCCGGAGCGGGTTTCGTATTTACAACGCTTTTCACTGTCAGGGTTTTTTGAGAAAACATCTCCAGTTCCGATTCAGTCAGAGAATCGTTCCAGGGAATCAAATTTTCCAGAACCCGGCCCAGATCCTCGACATTCCCAAAAGACATGGCGTCCAGAGCCCTCAGGACATTCTCGGGATAATGGGTGCGGATGTAGCGCATGTATTCGGTAATGAGAAGGCCGTTGGCTTTACCATGATCGATATTCCTGTGGTATGTCAGAGCATACCCCATGGCATGAACCACGGTGGTTCCGGTCTGGGCGATGGCCATTCCCGCAAGCATGGACGCGAAAAGAAGTCTCTCCCTTACCGTGTATGAAACAGGCCGGGCATGATCTATCTCCATAAGACACGGCCCCAAAAGCCGAAGGGCTTCAAGGGTGATCAGGGTGCTCATGGCGTTCGCCCGCACAGAAAGAAAGCTCTCCAAAGCATGGGACAAAGCGTCGATGGCCGTATTCACTGTTACATCAAAAGGCAGCATCTCTGTATACGACGGATCCAGAAACGCCGCTTTGGGATAAAGCGATTCGTGGGAAAGATTTTTTTTTGTTTCATCTTTCGTGTCGGTCAATATCGAATACGGTGTCACTTCGCTTCCGGTTCCGGCGGTGGTAGGAACAGCGATAATGGGAAGCGGATCACGATAGGGGCCTTTAAAAAGAGATGCGTCATCAAGGTCCTGAACAGCGAGAAGCGCCACGGCTTTGGCTGCGTCCATGGGAGAGCCCCCGCCGATCCCTATGATAAAATCCGCCTTGAAATCCTTTGCTTCCGAAGCCGCGATCCGTATGTTGGCGACGGTGGGGTTGGGCATCACGCCATTGTATATGCGATAGGGTATCGAGAGCATCGACAGAGCCTCCTCGGTATCTGCCTGAGCCCCGCTTTTCAAAGCTGATGTTTTTCCTGTAACGATGAAAGCCCTATTCCCGTGTTTTCCAAACTCCGCCGCCTGATCTCTCAGGCTGTTTTTACCGAAGATGACCCGGGTTGGCATATGGTATGATAAATTCATGGCTTATCTCCTTGTTCAGCGTCAATGATCCAGTCCTCTAATAAAAAAACCCGGTGCTGTCTGACACAGCACCGGGTTTTCGAATCATTTTGGACAATCGATCTTAGTGATGAGCTGCCGCAGCAGGGGCGTCATGTGCCGGAGCTTTTTCTTCCTTGGCGTGTTCGTCTGCAGGTGCATCCTTCTTTTCTTCATGAACAGCCGCTTTTTTGGCACTTTTTTTACCGATCTTCCACTCATCGTTTTCTTTGATCAGCTGGATTTCTTCTTTGTATTTGATACTGCCTTCAATGACGACTGTTGCAGAATCTTCCGTTTCATTTTTGATGGTATAGTCCAGATCCACGAGATCACAATTCAGATTCTCAAACTTCTTTTGAATGTAATTTTTTCCAAAATTTTCGGGAGTGTCGTTTCCACCGCAACCGGCAAGTGCAAGGGCTCCAACGCAAGCGACGATAACAAGCAATTTCTTCATGAGATCCTCCTTAATGATTAAAACAGGTTAGTTTGCACCGGCCGTAGAGCCATCAGCAGTCCGGGCCCGATGCGTTTAAATGTGATATTGTAACAGCTTTTTTTTCAAACAGATGATCATCCAAGCGATATACCTTCCAAATGCTGAAAAGTAAAGCATCTCATATCAATTGAACAAAAAACGTCGTCTGTCATTTCTTGGCGTGAATTTCAAAAGAACTGAGCTTGTTCCCTTCCCGCATGATCATAAGTGATAGCCGGTGCATGTATTCACGGCGTTCCTGCGGAGTCCTGCCCGGATAATGCCTGAATGTCATGACAATTCCGGCAAGGGACGCAAAAAATGCCTGGCTGTGGAACCTCAGCCCCTCAGCGCCGTCGGACTTCGAAACCACTTCGTCGAACATCTTGGTGAAATAGAGCATGACCGCGTTGAATTTCTTGAAAGCTTTTTTGTTCTCCTCGCCACGCATCAGGAAGTGGCACATCATCTGAAAGGTCGCTTCATTGTCGATGAGATAGTCCACCACATCCACGGCCAGGCTGTCGATATTGCTCTTTTCGGCAACCCGTGCCCGAAGCCTTTTTTCAATCTTGTTGATATCCCGGATCAGGGCTTCGACAAACAGATCGTCCCGGCTTGGGAAATACCGGTAAATGGAAGCAGGAGATACGCCTGCCTCGGCAGCGATATCCCTCATCCCGATTTCATGAAACGACTTTTCCTTGAACATATTCATCGCAGCGGCAATGATCAGCGTCTTGCGCTTTTCACGTTCATTTTCCCTTAATTGTAAAAACGTTGATTTTTCAGACATCAAACCCCCATAAATAAAAAAATATGATTGCAACCCCGCTTGAAATACCGGGTTGTTCGCCCATTTAACGTGCCCCCTTCATATCAGGAATGCACATGAATAAGAATATTATTTATACACTCTTCAAGTTTTTCTCGTGTCATGGGCTTGGTGATATATCCGTTCATTCCGGCATTCAGACATTTGATCATGTCGTCCTCGGTGGCATGTGCTGTCATGGCGAGCACCGGAACGTCTGCGTTCAATACCCCTGTTTCGGGATTCCGAATGAGGCGTGTGGCTGAAAGACCATCCATGACCGGCATTTGTACATCCATGAGAACCAGATCATAAGATACTGTTTTCAATGAATCAACGGCCTCACGCCCATTATTGACTATATCGGCTCTGTAACCCATTTTCTCAACATATTTCAGGGTGACTTTCTGGTTGACGATATTGTCTTCGACAATCAGAACCTTGATCGATGCGTCCAAGGGACTTTCATGATCCGTTGAACACCTGTGAATTTTGTCGTTCCCGTCCTTTGGATCGCATGGATGACATCCTTTAAAAGCCAATGTTTCCAATACCTTCACCAGTTTGGACACCCTGACCGGCTTGGATATGACGCAATCGATACCCCTGTTTGCTTCAAATCCGGCCGTCAGCGTCAGACATGTATTCCGCATCATGACCACAAAGGGCCTTGCGCTGATTGAACCGGCCAGAACTTCGTCTTCAAGGGTCCTGGCAAAACAGACACTGTCCATCATCGGAGAAGCAAGGTCGACAAACAATACATCAAACGACAAATTGGCATGATTTGATTCTCTCACCATTTCAAGAGCCTGAAACCCGGTCACGGCCTCCATGCCATGGCATCCGATGGAATGAAGCTGTTTGAGAAGCGACACCCTGAACGAATCATTGTCCGCAAGAACCATGACCTTTTTGTGATGCGCCAAGGGTATGCCGTCCCGGTCTTCCTGTTTCGCCTGCTTCTGCGTTTGAAATTCAGCGGTAAAACAAAATGTGGAGCCCTTGCCGGGTTCACTTGAAACCCGGATTTCTCCCCCCATCATTTCAGCCAGTTGCCTTGAGATAGCCAGCCCCAGGCCCGTTCCTTCATATTTTCTTGTGGAGGAGTAGTCCGCCTGGGAAAATGACTGAAAAATGACTGGAATCTTTTCCGGCGGGACTCCGTCGCCGGTATCTTTCACTTCAAAGCGAAGGACCGTCCGGTTTTTACCAATCTTTTCAGGAAACACCGATAACGCGACCTCGCCCGCCTCAGTGAATTTAATGGCGTTTCCAAGAAGATTGATGAGAATCTGCCGGATTCTTCCCGGATCGCCGATAAGGGATAATGGAGCATCCTCATGAAAAACATGTAAAAATTCAATTTTTTTTTCGTAAGCCTTGACCCCAAGAAGATCGAAAACATCCTCGACAAGCGACCGCAGATTGAACGGGACGCTTTCAAGCTCAACCTTACCGGCTTCGATTTTAGAAAAATCAAGGATCGCGTTGATGATGGTCAGAAGGGATTTGCTGCTGCTCCGGATGATTTGAACGTACTCCTTCTGATCGGGGTCGAGCCGGGTTCCGAGAAGCAGCTCCGTCATCCCCACAACGCCGTTCATCGGAGTCCTTATTTCATGACTCATGTTTGCAAGAAACTCGGTTTTCGCCTTGTTGGCCGCTTCTGCGCCTCTGGCCAGAACCTCCATCCTCTGAACAGCGTTTTCAAGCTCTCGGCCCGCATGTTCCATGTCAAAACCGTGTTCCAGGTTTTTCTGTTCAAGAACCTTGTTCTGCATTTCAAGGGCTTCAGCGTGTTTGGCCCTTTCATTCAATTCACGGACCAGCCTGAGATTTCGCCGTTCAAGGTTCTGAATCTGCCGAAAGGTCTTCAGAGAGGTCAGAACGGACAGAATCAGCTTGTCGTTGGTCAGCTCAAGTTTTGATTTACAGTCATTGATGCCGTATTCACGCATCAGATCTTCATCGTTGTTCAAAACCGAATGTCCGGTTCTGAGAACGATCTGTGTCGATTCATTGTCCAGATCGTTGCGGATGTAGTTCACCAGTTCAAATCCGGCTGCGTCGGTTTCCATCACCACATCAAGAAACACCATGGCGATGTCCGACGTCCGGCGCATGGTATCCATGGCTTCGCGTGCAGAGTAGGCGCTGATGAAATCAAGATGCCGGCCATCGAACGTTACATCCTCAAGGACAAGCCGGGTCAGTCTGTGAACGTCAACCTCGTCATCAACGATCAGGATCTTCCAACGAGAGTCAGCATCCGGAGCACCGTTTGCAACGGAAGAATCATAAGCTGAGTTGCCGTTCGCCTTGCTCATCTATCGACCTGTGTGTCCGGTTTGACTGAAGAATAATCCAAAAAGAAAAAGAATGGATGTTAAATGATCCCGATATATCCTGAACGTACAAACCCCCTGTATATTTTGATTTCACGGAATATTATTAAAAGGCGTATGCTCTGTCAAGAACAAAGGCATTCCAAATATTTAAAGTATTTAATACTTAAACCTTTATTGACAAATGTTTCGTCTTTTTTTAACCTTGAAACTATCAAAAATCTGTTACCCTTTCATTCCAAGGAGAAAGCCATGAATATCGAAGCGGTCATCGAAATAATCAAACAGGAAATCCGTGAACATGTGGATACGGCCGTTGTGGGCCTGAGCGGCGGGGCGGACTCCTTTCTTGTCATGCTGCTTTCTGCCGAAGCCCTGGGAAAAAATAACGTGTATGCCTTGAGCATGCCCTATTCCGATCTGGACACACGGACGTTCAACAGCTTGAGCACCATGTACGCCGAGCATATCGGCGTTCATCACCATGTGATAGGCATCGGAGACATTGCCCAGGCCATCAATCAGGCCGTTTCGGGAGCTGTGTCAACGCCCGGCGAGAACGGTATCTCCGCCCTCAATGCAGGAAATGCAAGATCCCGGTCAAGAATGTGCGTTCTTTATGGTTTCGCCCATCACCTCAATGACCGGCTGAAAAACAGGGTCCGGGTCATGGGCACTGGAAACCTCTCGGAGGATTTCATCGGATATGACACCAAAGGCGGTGACGCCCTGGCTGACATTTTCCCCATCGGTCAGTTGTTCAAATCCGAGGTCTATAAAATCCTTGAGCACTTTCGCGACAAGGGGTTGATCACCGAGTCGATGATCAACCGGGTCCCCTCCGCCGGACTCTGGGAAAACCAGACCGACGAAGACGAACTGGGTCACAGCTACGATGCCATGGAACCGGCCATCCGTTTCATCCTTCAGAGCGAAGGCCGATTCCAAGAATCCTCGTTGACGGACATCCAGCGCTTTGTCTGGCATCGTCACCTCACCAACAAACACAAGCACGAAGCCCCCTACGTGGTCACACTGAGGGACTCCAGAGGCAACCTGATCGTATGAAGTATCATGAAACGCCCATGAAAGATGGCGTCGTAAAAAGTCCCATATGCGGCGTTATAGTGTTTGGCCAGACACTCGACATACGTTCATGTATGCCGTAGCAAGTGGCCAAACACTATGCCTTGCCTCTGGGCCTTTTTCCATAGCCATCGGGCGACTTTTTACGAGTCCATCATGAAAGGATGAAATGATCAAAATCGGTATAGACGTTCACGGCGTCGCAGACGCCAATCCCCATTTTTTTTCGGCACTGTCACGAATCCTCGTGGAAAACGGCCATGAAGTCCACATTCTCACCGGTGCCGAGCACACCCCGGAACTGGAGCATGAAATCAGACACATTCTGGGGTTGTCGTTCACTCACTTTTTTTCAACCACGAGCCATCATAAAAAAGCGGGGACCGTCATCACCTATATCGACGGCAACCCTTACATGGACAACAAAATCTGGAACAGGGCCAAAGCCGAATACTGCCGGAACCACGGAATACACCTTCATATCGACGACTCGGATGTCTACGGCAAACACTTTGAAACCCCCTATGCGAAATACGAATTCAACCATACCGGAGAATCGTCGTTTCCAACCCGTACCCTGCCTGAATGCCTGGATGACTGTTCCGGTCAAAGCGGAAACCTTGAGCCAGTCAAAGAAAGGAGTTGCAACAACCCGTCGGTTTCTGTGGATATCGCCATCTGCTCCTTGATCGACGGTTCCCTGAACGTCCTGCTCATCAAACGGAAATTCGCTCCGTTCAAAGGACACTGGGCTTTGCCCGGCGGCTTCATCCACTCTGAAGACAGCGAGCATCTCGACGCGGCCGCGGCAAGAAAAATCAGAGAAAAAACCGGGCTTTCCCATCTTTATATCAAACAGCTCAAAACATACGGCGATGTGGACCGTGACCCGAGAACCCGTGTCATCACAACCGCTTATTACTCACTTGTAAACAAGTCCCTCATGGGTCTTGAAACCCTGGCACCCGATGAAACAGCAGAAGATACCCGCTGGTTTCCGCTGGCCCAGGTTGAAAAAGACTCGATATTCAGAAAAGAAAAACTCGCCTTTGACCATGCGCAGATTGTGAACGATCTGAAAAAAAGGCTTCAGGGGAAAATTTCACATGATCCCATTGCCTTCGAGCTTCTGGATACAACGTTCACCTGGGGCGATCTTCGTTCCGTGTACGAGGCTGTTCTGTGCAAAAAACTGGACCCCGCCAATTTCAAGAAAAAGATCAGAGCCCAGTATAAAATCAAGGAGCTGAAAGCGAAAAAAAACGGTGCTTCAGCCGGACGCCCCCCCACACACCTCCGTTTTGAAGGAGTCAAAGATCAGTACACCTGAACACCATACCCCCCCTGCGGGATTCTACAATCTGTCGGCCAGGGATGCTGAAACACTGGGTCTCGTTCTTGCTTCGGAAGGCATCCGATACAACTTTCTGAGAAACAGAAGGAACAGTTATGCGCTGACCGTAGAGGATGAGGACTTTGAAAGGGCTGTTCATGTTCTATGGGTCTATGAAGCGGAAAACCAGTCCGACGATGAGCCTCGTGTCTCCTTCACCCAAATCTATTACAAATCCACCAGCGGCCTGTTTATATCGGCCCTTTTGTGCCTCATCCACGCCCGGATCCATGAAACCCATGTCCATCGAGCGGTTGTGGCTCACTACGGAGCCGATGCCGCCCGGATCATGCACGGAGAACTTTACCGGCTGACCACCGCTTTATTCCTCCACGGTGACGCGCCGCATCTTCTTGGGAATATCGCGGGGATCACGTTGTTCTGCTCCGCAGTGGTCAGCCTGGCCGGAGTGGGGACAGGCTGGCTGATGATTCTTTTGTCGGGAATCGCTGGCAACGCGTTGAACGCTGTCTTTCATGGTTCACGGCATGTGTCCATCGGGTCATCCACGGCGGTGTTCAGTGCCGTGGGCATTCTTTCCGCTTTCCGTTTCGTCCGGCTTATCAAAGAAAAAGGCTTTCATATGAAAGCCTTTCTTCCCGTGGGCGCGGGCCTTGCCCTTCTCGGTCTTCTGGGTTCAAGCGAACACTCGGACATCACAGCCCATCTCCTGGGCTTCTCTTCCGGAATCCTTTTGGGTTCATGGTACGCCTGGATTGTCAGACCTCCTCTTCAGGCCTGGATTCAGACCGCCTGCCTCACGGCCGCAGTTCTTATCGTTGCTCTGTCCTGGTACAGGCCCGGATTCTAGAACGGAAAGCTGAAAGAAATCATGTATTCCATATGCATGTCTTTTTCGATGCCGTTGTCATGATTGTGATCCGTCACGCTGGATTGAATACCGATCCAGGTCACCTGCCACAGCTTGGAATATTCGGGGGGCAGCATGTAGGCGATCAGAGCGTGGGTCAAGGCACAGCCCGCAAAATACATATGAACCTTGCGTTCATCGGGATGTTCGCCGAGGATGGGGTTCGCTTCGCTGTATTTATCCGGATTTTTTGCAATTTCAAGCGTCTGTTTCCAGTCCGTGGACAATGAAAACAGAAAGCACAGTTCACGGGCCGTTGTTTCCTGGTTCCAGGACCCGAAAGAATAGGACGATGTGGGACAGCACAATGACAGCCCGAGGAAAAGCAGACTCAAACCGATTACGACGTCTTTTTTTACGATAACTCTTGTGGATGCTGCAAACGTGTTTTCTTTCATCGTGACCTCCGGGCTATGGTTTTGATGATTGAAATATCAAAATGCATGCCAGAAGATTTTTCAGATGTTTCATCACTGTTTACAGGGCATTACAAAAAAGTCGCTGTGAATTCCGTCCCATGCCATATTCACTTTTATGAACATCAGTTCAAGAAAAGTATCTGTTTCAATCTATTGGACAAATTCTCGGGCACAGGTGCATCTTCCTGGCATCCTGCCAGTTCGATGGTCTTCTTTAACGTTTTGTAACAGGCTGAACAGCACACACACTGTTCAAGGTGTTCCCGAACCTCGCTGCACCCCGAATCTCCAAGTTCATTGTCAATGTACTCGGACAGCCGCTCAAAGCAGGAAACGCATATCCCTGTTTCATGGTTATCTTGCCGGGTCGTTCTCATAATACTCCTTTAAGGTGCCACGGACAAACAATCGCGCCCGGTGAAGGCGGACCTTCACATTGGCCGTGGTGATGTGAAGAATGTTCGCCGTCTCCTCCGTGGAGAATCCTTCAATGTCTCTCAAAACAAGAACCAGCCTGTAATCCGTGGGAAGACCCGCAATCGCCTCACGGATTTTTTCCGAAAGCTCCCGGCTCAGGAGTTTGTCCACAGGCTCCATGGCCCATTCCGGAGGTTCTGTTTTCACCCTGTCCTTTTCGGAGGGCATGAACTCTTCCAGGGACAATTCGCGTTCCGGCGCGAATCTCGATTTCCGTTTCATTTTGTGGCACACGGACGACGCGATGACATAAAGCCAGTTTTTAAACGTCATTTCAAATCTGAAATCCTTCATGTATTTGAAAGCGTTGATAAAACTATCCTGAACCATATCTTCTGCATCCTGAGCGGTGGGGCAGATTTTCAGACCGAAATTGTAAATCCGGGTCTGGTATTTTTCCACAATCCGCTGAAAAAGCCCACGTTCACCCAGCCTTATGGAATCAATCAGCTGCCTGTCTTCATCGTCCAAGTTCTGCCTTGTCATGCTTTGTCCGACTTCTTTTTCTTGTCCGCCACCTGGCAGGCATCCCGCATTCAGGTGCTGATGCCCATTTTGGGCAGAACAACAAGCTGGAGAAAAACCCAGACACCGATGATCAAAAGCATTAATCCGATGTTTTCCATAGCTTTCCTTTTCAACGTTTCCATGAACGGATTCTTCGTGCAATCACCCGTCCGGATAAAAAAACAAGAAAGACCATCACAAGCCCCAGATGCACGATATCCAGCAGGGTGATGAAGCCCGGTGAAAAACGGTAGCCGATAAAATTTCTCGCCACAAGAAGGACGCCGGAAACAAGAATGCCACCAACCAAGACTGCGTAAGCCCCGTCCCCAAGCCATGGCTTTTCTCCACCCTGACGTTGCTCAAGGACGGACCGGGTCAGCCTGTCAAAGACACTAAAAGAAAAAACAATGGCGAACCCGTAATGCATCACATGGGTCACAGCGAAGTCGGCAAGCCACCCGAAGCCGGGGATATCGGCAATGTAATAGCGCTTGAAAATCGGCATCTGTGCAAATCCGCTGAGAAGAAGCATAAAGAAAACAGTTCGTTGAACCATGGTCTGGGTCTTAGGATTCATGATTTACCTCCCCAGGGTTCGCTGTCTTTTTTTCTTCTTTCCCCAGGCCCGCCCGTCTGGCGGTGAGCGCGATTTTCGACAGTGCGCTCACCACCCCGGCGACGGGGGCGAGAAAAAGGGCGGCCGTCATGGCGTTGCCGTCGGCCATCACATCTTTTTTAGCGGCCAGATCCGGCAGCCCTTTTCCTTTCCGGATCGCGTCGTTCAACATCTCAAAAGGCACCGGAGAAACGTAAAGGGTGTTCGTTCCACCGTTTTCCTTGTCACCGTAGACATAACCGCCGATTTCCTTCGCGATCTCATACGCTCTCGCCACCATTTCCTTGCGGGGGCCTATGGACTGAACGTTTTCAGGACACATGTCGATGCATGCGGGATTTTCGCCTTTCGCGACGTTTTCGTAGCAGCGGTTGCATTTGTACATCACCCCGTTTCCTGCGAATGCCGGAAGAATGTCGAGATAAAGTCCCACACCGGTCTGCCTCTGGGGAATGTCCCATGGACAGACCGCCTGGCATTTAGCGCCGCCGAGACACAGATCGGGGTTGATCACGGAAATTCCATTTTTCTCCTGATGAGCGGCCCCCCAGGGGCAGAGCTTGACGCAGGGCGGATTGACACAGTGCATGCATCGCCTGGGAATGTAAACCGTCAGGTCCCCTTCAGCCGTTTTCACATCGGCCTGTTGGATCGTCAGCCAGTTATACGGTGTCAGACGATCCGTGACATCCCGTTTCTCTGACCAGTCTTCCGCTTTCACACGCTTGGGATACATTTTCGGGAAAGGTCTTACAGGTTCGGGAAAAAACCTCTGATTCATGTCACGACATGCCGTCACGCACTCCCCGCAACCGACGCACTTCCTCAAATCGTGGAGCGTCGCAAGCGGTTCCTGATCCAGAGCTTTCACTGTCAGAGGGATGGTCGCCGTGGCCGCCGCACACGCCACAGCCGCTCCCCCCTTTAGAAAAGCCCTGCGGGATATTCCGTTTTTATTCATTTTGCCAAGTCCTGTTAGGGTTATCATTTCACTCTCGGGATTTCTCCCGATTCTAACAGCGTATAGAACCCGAGAAAACCAAAAGGTTACACGCCCCTTTCATTTTTTAGTTTTTTTTTAATGGTTGGCATCTTCATGTTTTTTGTTATAAAATACAGTCATCACATCGATTAAACCCAAATCAATCCATCTGCGACAACCGGACAACCACGCAAAAGGAGTTTTTTAGTGAAAACAAAAATTACGGAACTTCTGGGTATAGAACACCCCGTCATTCAAGGCGGCATGCAATGGGTAAGCCGTGCGGAACTGGCATCCGCCGTATCCGAAGCTGGCGGACTCGGCATTATCACCGCCCTGACCCAGGCGAGTCCTGATGACCTTATCGCGGAAATCAGACGCACACGCGCCATGACCGACAAGCCTTTCGCCGTCAACCTGACCCTTCTTCCCACGCTGAAACCCGTGCCATACGGAGATTACGTGGACGCCATGCTGTCTGAAAACATTACCATCGTTGAAACCGCCGGGCGCAGCCCCGAAGAATTCATGCCCCGGTTCCTTGACCGTGGCGTCAAGGTGATTCATAAATGCACATCCGTAAGGCACGGGCTGAAAGCCCAGAATATGGGATGCGCCGCCGTCAGTGTGGACGGCTTCGAATGCGCTGGCCATCCCGGTGAAGACGATATTCCCGGCCTTGTCCTTCTTCCCGCCGCAGCCGACGCCATCACCATTCCCATCATCGCGTCCGGCGGTTTCGCCGACGGACGGGGCCTTGCCGCCGCTCTCTGCCTGGGGGCCGAGGGGATCAACATGGGGACCCGTTTTCTCGCGACTCAGGAAGCCCCGGTTCACGAAAACGTAAAAAAAGCCCTGGTGGCCGCCGATGAGCATCAGAGCGCCGTAATTCTAAGGACCCTGAGAAACTCCGCCAGAATCTATAAAAACTCCGTGGCCAGGGAGATCATCGCCCTTGAATCCAGAGGCAACATCACCATAGAAGAACTCGCCCCCCTTGTAAGCGGTGCCCGTGGCCGTGCGGTCTACGAAACAGGTGATATCGAAGCCGGTGTCTGGTCCGCCGGGATGGTGGCGGGTCTGATTCACGATATCCCCAGCGTCAAAGAACTCATTTCACGCATTGTCAGGGATGCCGAGGGAATCCTCAAACAAAGATCCGCAGTGATATAATCACCATTTCCAGGAAACATACCGAAAAGGAGGTTGCCATGGATCATCTTTTGAAAATCAAAGATCAGTTCGACATTCAGATTTTCGATGAAAAACAGGATATTTCATCGCTCAGGATAAACCACGTCTGCTTTTGCGGCAGCCCGAGAAAGCATCCGGACCGTGACAATAAAATCATCCTGGTCTCAGACCCCTTCGGGACCCATCCCACGTATTACGAATTCAACCTTAAAGACATCTCCCTTGTGGAGCGCCTGTCCAATGAAGTGACCATGGATGGTGAAACCGCGGCCACCGCCAGGGTCTGGGTGAAAAAAGGCAGTGTCGCCATTCATGCCACGCCGTTCATTGTCGAAGATATCAGTATTTCAACAATCCTTTAAGCCCTTCGGGTTTTTATCCCCCCGAACGATAAGGACGACCCATGACCATCAAAACCAAACTTATGATTTCAACCGTTGGACTTTCCGCCGTGATCATCCTGATGTTTTCCCTCACGTATTACGTCACGGGCCAGCAGAAAAACGATGGTCTAGTCATCAATCTCGCAGGGCGGCAGCGAATGCTCAACCAGATGATCACAAAAGAAATTCTGTTTGTGGCCATGACCAGCAAAACTGCTGGGACAAAGCCCACTGAAATCATCGATTCACTGAAACACAAAATAGGCATTTTCGAAAAAACACTGAACGCCCTCAAGAATTCAGGGGAAATCCCCATGAGCCTGGACCCCTTGGTCACAGCCACGCGAGAATGCCCCAGGGCCACGGAACCTGTTTATTCCCAACTCGAAAAAATCACCGGCCTCTGGAAAGATTTTGCAGATCATCTGAACACGGTAATAGCTGGTGACACCATCTCCGACTCGGACCTTGATTATATCATGGCTCATAACCTGCCCCTCAACAAAGAAATCGACGCAGCCGTCAAAATGCTTCAGGATCAGTCGGAAAAGAAAGTTGGCCATCTGCTCACCGGCCAGATCACCGGTGTCAGCCTGGGCATGATTTTTATCGTATTCTCATTGACCACTGTGGGAACGGTTCTCAAACGGCTTGGACTGGTCCGGAAATTCGCCGATCAGCTGGGCAACGGGGACCTGACGGTCAATTCGGGGTTCACGAGCCGTGACGAACTGGGCCGGATCGGCTCCGATCTGGACACCATGGTTCAAAAGCTCCGATCCATGATCGTCACCATCCACTCCGACTCGGAAAAACTCCATGCGTCTTCCGGGTCTCTGAATTCCGTGTCCAGAGCCATGTCCAAAGAAGCCAAAGGTGTATCCATGCTTTCAGGCAGCGTGGCCGCCGCGGCCGAAGAAATGAGTGCCAACATGAATTCCGTGGCGGCCGCCACGGAACAGGCTTCGACCAACATCGACCGGGTGGCTTTATCATCCGAAGGCATGATGAGAACCCTCGAAGATGTCACAGCGAGCACGGAAAAAGCCCGTGCCATGACCAGCCATGCCGTGGCTGAAGCTGAAAACGCCTCGGAAAGGGTGAATGAGCTGGGCCTTGCAGCTGTGGAAATCGGGAATGTGACGGAAACCATCACAGAGATATCTGAACAGACCAATCTTCTGGCCCTGAACGCCACCATCGAAGCAGCCCGCGCCGGAGAAGCAGGAAAAGGATTCAGCGTCGTGGCCAACGAAATCAAGGAACTGGCGCGCCAGACCGCTGAAGCGACCCGTGAAATCAAAATGAAAATAGAACGGATCCAAAGCTCGACACGGGAATCCGTTGAAAAAATCCAGGCAATTTCCCGTGTAAACAACCAGGTGAACGACATTGTGGGGACCATCACCGAAAAAGTGGATGAACAGAGCAGGACCACCCGGGAAATCACCAACAATGTCTTTCAGGCATCCCAGGGGACACGTGAAGTCACTGAAAATACGACCCAGGCGTCCATCGCCTCATCGGAGGTGGCAAAAGACATCGCCAACGTCAACCATGCGTCAAACACCCTTTTTGCCAACATTTCCCAAGTCAGCGGCAATGCCATGGAACTTTCCGATCTGGCTGAAAATCTGAAAAACACCGTTGGCCGTTTCAGGATCTGACAGCTTTGTTAAAAAAAACTCGATCCGTCCCAGCAATGGGTGCACAGAGTTTCTTTGGGGAGCCCGATGGCGGTTACAAGGTCGTCCAGCTTCTGATAGCGGAGGCTGGTGAGCTTCAATCTCGTGCGGATATGCTCGACCATGGCACCATGACAGTCCGATCCGTCCGTGGCGTAAAGTGAAAGATCCGGCGTTCCCGGTTGTTCAAGATCATCAATGGCTTTTCTTCCGGCCAGATCCAGAGTCGATCTTGATGTTGAAAAGTTCAGGAACTCGCAAGGGTAGATCAGACATGGACAGGCGATGCGCATGTGTATTTCCCTCGCTCCGAATTCATGAAGAATCTGGACGTTGTCCTGGAGCTGGGTGCCCCTCACCACCGAATCGTCGCAAAATATGATGCTTTTTCCTTCGATGATCTCACAGATGGGAATCAGTTTCATGCGGGCCACAAGATCCCGCATTTTCTGGTTCTGGGGCATGAAGCTCCGAGGCCAGGTGGGGGTGTACTTCACGTAAGGCCTCATGTAAGGCAGCCGCGATTCGTGCGCAAACCCGAGACCATGACCGATCCCGGAGTCGGGAATTCCCCCTACAAGATCCGCTTTCACGTTTTCCCTTCTGGCCAGCGCCGCTCCGCATTGGTAACGCACCGTCTCGGTGTTAATGCCCTCGTAACTGGACGCCGGATACCCGTAATACACCCAGAGGAATGAACAGACCTGCATTTTGTCACCGGGTTTCTGAACCTGTTCAAGACCTTCCGCTGTCATGAGGATCACCTCGCCCGGTCCGACATAACAATCGACCTGGAAACCAAGATTGGGAAACGCACAGGACTCGGAACTGGCGGCATAGGCGTTGTCCTTTTTTCCAATGATGATGGGTGTCCTACCCAGTTTGTCCCGAGCGACAAATATCCCCTTTTCAGTGAGGACAAGCATGGAGCAAGACCCTTTGATGCGATCCTGGGCGTATCGTATGCCTTCGGAAAAACTCCCTTTCTGGCTTATCAAAGTTCCGACGACTTCCGTGGGACTCGGACCTCCGGAACTTGTTTCGGACAGGTGAATGTTCTGAGCGAATGCATCGCGGATCAGTTCGTCCATATTGGTGATTTTCCCTACCATCACCACGGCGAAACGGCCCAGATGGGAAAACAGAACAATGGGCTGCGCATCTGTGTCGCTGATGACGCCCACACCCGCATGTCCGGTCAGTTCATGAAGTTCCGGCTCGAATTTGTTTCTAAAATAAGCGTTTTCAAGACTGTGGATAGACCGGTGAAACCCGTCTGAGTCCAGTGTGGCGATGCCACCCCGTCGGGTCCCGAGGTGCGACAGGTAATCTGTGCCGTAAAAAAGATCAGTCGCGCAACCCGATGTCGAACAACACCCAAAAAAGCCACCCATGCGTCACCCCCGCTTATCATTCGTGTTAGTCACTCCCATTGAAAACATTTTTTTTCTTAGTGTCTGCGCAACCGTCTGTCAATTAAAAACCCTGCCCTCCATTGCATTTTTGCAATAAAGACACTCCTACAGAAATGAAAAAAATGAAGGATTATGGAGCAGTCCAGGACCCCGACCATGTGGAATGCTTCAGAGATCGGTTTATAACTTCAAGAAAATCATCCCGGGGTATTTCACGAGCTCCGAAACTCATAAGGTGCTCTGTTTTCACCTGGCAGTCGATGAGATCAAAATCCAGATCCGCCAGTTTCAGGCACAGTGTGGCAAAAGCGGCTTTGGACGCGTTGGGTTCTCTGGCAAACATGGATTCCCCGAAAAAGCATCGTCCCAGGGAAACACCGTAAAGGCCCCCGGCCAGCGTATCACCCTTCCAGGCTTCCACAGAATGCGCATAACCTTTCAGGTGAAGCCGGATGTAGGCCTCGATCATGTTTTGACCAATCCATGTCCCCTGCCCCTGATCCGTCCGGATGGATGCACAGGCGTTGATGACCTGGTCAAACGCCGTGTCCAGGGTAATCCGGTATACTTGACGCTTGAGTATTTTTCTGAGGCTTCGGGATATCCGGATTTCAGGGGGGTACAGAACGAGCCGTGGATCGGGTGACCACCAAAGCACCGGCTCGTCCCAGTTATACCAGGGAAAAATTCCCATCTGATAGGCAAGGAGAAGACGTTCCACGGAAAGATCCCCGCCCACAGCCAGGAGTCCGTCTTCTCGGGCCAGGAAAGCGGGAGGGAATTCGATCCGGTGAGAAAGTCGAAATACGGGCATGAATCATGTCTGCTTAAGCTGAACGTCCGTTATTTGTAAGCGAATGACAATTTATCCTGTTTGACGCCGATGGTGACGCGGCCGCCCTTGCTGAGTCTGCCGAACAGTATTTCATCGGACAGAACGTCCTTGATCTCCGTCTGGATCAGACGTGAAAGCGGACGGGCTCCGTACCGGCTGTCATAGCCGTTTTTAGCAAGCCATGCCTTGGCTGACGGTGACAGGTGGATGGCCACTTTCTTGTCCGCGATCTGGGTTTCCAGCTCACGGATGAATTTGTCCACAACCTGTTCCATGATTTTCATGTCAAGGGCGTTGAAGGTGATGATGGCATCCAGCCTGTTCCGGAATTCCGGCGAGAACAGGCGCTCGATGGCTGTTTTTCCTTTGTCTTTCACATCGCTTTTCGGATCACCGAAACCGATGGTTTTGGTGCTCATCTCGCGGGCACCGGCATTGGAAGACATGATGATGATCACGTTTCTGAAATCCGCCTTTTTGCCGTTGTTGTCCGTCAGGGTCCCGTGATCAAACACCTGGAGAAGGATATTGATCAGGTCCGGATGGGCCTTTTCAATTTCATCCAGCAGAAGGACGCTGTGGGGGTATTTCCTGATCTGGTCCGTGAGGAGACCGCCCTGATCAAATCCCACATAGCCCGGAGGCGCGCCGATAAGCCGCGCCACGGAATGCTTTTCCATGTATTCGCTCATGTCGAAACGAAGGAATTCCACGCCCAGAGTTTTCGACAGTTGTTTGGCCACTTCCGTTTTACCCACGCCGGTGGGGCCCGTGAAAAGAAAGGACCCGATGGGCTTGTCCGGTGAGGACAGACCGGCCCTTGAACGTTTGATGGATGTGGCAAGACCTTCAATGGCGTCGTCCTGACCGAATATGACGCTCTGAAGCCGTTTGGCAAGGGTTTTGAGCTTGGACCTGTCCGAGGTGGATACGGTTTTCGCAGGGATACGGGCCATGGAGGCCACGATTTTTTCAATATCGGCCACCCGGATCTTCTTTTTTCCATCTCCCCCTTCAAGACGGCTGAGAACCCCGGCCTCATCGATGACATCGATGGCCTTGTCGGGAAGATACCTGTCGTTGATGTATTTCCCTGAAAGCTCGGCGGCGGCCTCGATGGCCTGCTCGGTGTACTCCACGTTGTGATGGGCTTCGTAGCAGTGTTTGAGCCCGCTCAGAATCTGAACGGTTTCAGGTATGCTGGGTTCCGCCACATCGATTTTTTCGAACCTGCGGGAAAGGGCCCGGTCTTTTTCAAAATGGTTTTTATATTCCTCATGGGTGGTGGAACCCATGCAGCGAAGTTCACCCACGGTCAGCACAGGTTTCAGGATGTTCGAGGCATCGATGGAACCGCTGCTGGTGGCCCCGGCTCCCACGACGGTATGGATCTCATCGATATATAGAATGACGTTATCCATGGTCTTCAGTTCATTCAAAACACCTTTGAGCCGCTGCTCGAAATCACCACGAAACTTGGTTCCGGCGAGCACAGCAGCGAGATCCAGGGAAAACAGACGGGCATCCAAAAGAATGTCGGGCACTTCGCCGTCATAGATCCTCTGGGCAAGACCTTCGGCGATGGCTGTTTTACCCACCCCGGGATCACCCACAAACACCGGATTGTTCTTACGTCTGCGGCACAGAACCTGGATCACACGCTGAAGTTCGGTTGACCGTCCGATCAGGGGGTCGATTTTGCCCTGCCCGGCTTTTTTCACCAGATCCACGGTGTAAAGTTCAAGAGGGTTGTCCTTCTTTTTCTTTTTTCCATCTTCACCGGTGGAGTCGTCGGCATCTTCCTTTTCAACGGGCTGGGGACGCCCATGAGAGATGTATTTCAGAACCGAAAGGCGGGAAACGCCTTCTGATTCCAGGTAATAGGTGGCATGGGAGTCTTTTTCCTGAAATATGGACGCCAGGATATCCCCCACGTGGACTTCCTGTTTTTCAGCGGAGCGGACATGATTCACCGCACGCTGGATCACTCGCTGAAACCCCACGGTCTGCTGGAGAACATAATCACCGTCGTCCGAAAAACGTTCCAGCCTGTCCGTGAAGAACTTTTCGAGCTTCTTTTTAATGTTCTCCGTATCGCCGCCGCAATGCTCGATGATATCGATACCCTCATGGTCATGGAGAATGGCAAACAGCACGTGCTCCACGCACACATATTCATGCCGTCTCTTCTTTGCCTCACGAACCGCAAGTCCAAGTGTCGCGCTCAGTTCTTTGCTGATCATAATCTATTCCTTTTCCATGGTACTGCGAAGGGGATAACCGTTCTCTTCAGCCAGTCTGTGAACTGTGCCTGTTTTTGTTTCAGCGATTTCATAGGTGTAAACCCCGCACACCCCGCTTCCCTGATTGTGGACGCTCATCATGATCTGTGTCGCCGACTCGACAGACTTGTTGAAGACCCTCATCAGAATCTCAACCACAAAATCCATGGGCGTATAATCGTCATTCATCAGGAGGACTCTGTACATCGGTGGTTCAGCCAGCAGGGTATCCTGGTCCGTGACTGCCTGATCTTCTCTGCCAGGATCATTCAAACCCATGGATACAAAACCTCCGTCATTATATTTGTCGGCACAAACGGCCTTTTTATTTAACGTGAAAAACATATCGTCGTAAATATTCCATCACTACAATGCCAAAAGAGCTTAGGATCAATGTAAGATGAGCCCTGTTGAATTGCAAGATGGTTTTGTAAGAATGATGATCCCGAAAGCCCGTTCTGCCAATCTCTATGATCGAATCACTTCCCGCAGCATTTTTTGAATTTGTTTCCGCTGCCGCAGGGACAGAGATCGTTACGGCCGATTTTATCGTCATCACGTTTGACAGGTTTTTTCTTGGCATCCTCTTCGCTGCTGTGGGAATAGGTCAGATTTTTCTCCTCTTTCTTCTGGATCTGCTCGGCGCTTTGCTGGGGAGGTGTCCGGAACTGGACTCTGAACAGAATATGAATGATTTCATCGTTGATCCGGTCCATCAGGCCCTGGAACATCTCAAAAGCTTCTTTCTTATAGACGATCAGGGGATTCTGCTGCGCGTATCCTCTTAATCCGATACCTTCCTTGAGATGATCCATACTTAAAAGATGTTCGCGCCAGAGCGTATCCACGATTTGAAGCATGATCATGTGCTGAAATCCCAGAAAGTCATCACGCCCGATTTCATTTTGTTTCTGACGGTATTTTTCAATAGCTTTTTCAACGATATGAACAGACAGCTTCTGTTCGTCAAGATCGTGCATGATGTCAGCCGGGATGATGGCGTCCATATCGAAATATTTTTTCATTCCGGTGTTGAAAGCGTCATGATCCCAGTCTTTGGGAGATTTCTTCTTGTCGGCGACCTGGGACGCCAAAGCATCGCCAAGATCACTGATGATATCCTCGACAAAAGCCTCCAGGTTTTCACCTTTGAGGATATCGCGGCGGATCTGGTATATGACCTCCCGCTGCTGATTCATGACATCGTCATATTCCAGAAGGTGCTTACGGATTTCGAAATTGTGGCCTTCCACCTTCCTCTGGGCATTTTCGATGGCCCGGCTGATCAGCCGGTGTTCGATGGGTTCCCCCTCTTCCATGCCCAGTTTGTCCATGATGTATGAAATCCGCTCTCCACCGAAAATCCGAAGCAGATCGTCCTCCAGGGACAAGTAGTACCGGGATGATCCGGGATCGCCCTGACGCCCGGATCGACCCCGCAACTGGTTGTCGATACGGCGGCTTTCGTGACGTTCCGTTCCCAGAATATGAAGCCCTCCCAGCTCCTTGACACCTTCGCCCAGCACAATGTCCGTTCCCCGCCCGGCCATGTTGGTGGATATGGTCACGGACCCCTTCTGGCCCGCCAGGGCCACAATTTCAGCCTCCTGGCGATGGTATTTGGCATTCAAAACCGTGTGTTTGATGCCTTTTTTCTTGAGTACCTCGCTGAATTTCTCCGACACATCGATGGAGATGGTGCCCACGAGAACAGGCTGCCCTTTCTGGTTCAGCTCGATGATCTCGTTCAATGCTGCGTCGAATTTCTCCTTCCTTGTTTTGTAGATCACATCGGGGCGGTCATTTCGGATCATGGGTTTGTTGGTGGGAATCACCACCACGTCAAGGCCGTATATTTTCTTGAATTCCGCCGCTTCCGTTTCAGCCGTTCCTGTCATACCGCAGAGTTTTTCATACATTCTGAAGTAATTCTGGAAGGTCACCGAAGCCAGAGTCTGGTTTTCGTTCTCGATGGCCACGTTTTCCTTGGCTTCCAGAGCCTGATGAAGCCCTTCGCTGTATCTCCTTCCCGGCATCAGACGTCCGGTAAACTCATCGACAATGACCACCTTGCCGTTCTGGACGATGTAATCGGTGTCTCTTTTGAACAGGGCATGGGCTTTGAGGGCCTGGTTCAGATGGTGAAGGGTCTCGATATTCCGGTGTTCGAACAAGTTTTCCACCTGAAGTAATTTTTCGGCACTGGCAACCCCCTCTTCCGTCAGACTGACGGAACGGGCTTTTTCGTCCACGGTGTAATCCGTTCCCCGTTTGAGCAGCGGCACCACCGTGTTGGCCTGCGTGTACATCTGGGTGGATTTTTCCGCCGGTCCTGAAATGATGAGGGGGGTCCGGGCTTCATCGATGAGGATACTGTCCACTTCGTCCACGATGGCGTAATGAAGATCTTTCTGGGACACATGATGGATGGAGTATTTCATGTTGTCACGGAGATAATCGAAACCGAACTCGTTGTTGGTCCCATACGTGATATCCGCGTTATACGCTGTTTTTCTCTCCTCGTCGTTCAGACCGTGAACAACAGTGGCCACGGACAGACCGAGAAACCGGTAAATTTTCCCCATCCATTCGGCGTCACGGGTGGCGAGATAATCGTTGACGGTAATGACATGGACCCCTTTGCCGGTCAGGGCGTTCAGGTAGGCGGGCAGCGTAGCCACCAGGGTTTTACCCTCACCGGTTTTCATTTCTGAAATATTGCCGTGGTGCAGAACAATGCCGCCGATCATCTGACAGTCGAAGTGGCGCATGCTGAGCACACGTTTGGACACTTCGCGAACCGTGGCAAAAGCCTCAGGAAGGATATCTTCAAGGGTTTTCCCATCCGCCAGCTGGGCCTTGAAATACTCCGTCATGTTTTTCAGTTCATCATCGGTTTTCTTCAGCATCTCTGGTTCATGGCTGTTGATCCGGTCAACAATTCCCTGGATGTTCTTCAGAACGCGGTCATTCCGTGTCCCAAAGATCATTTTGAATATATTAAAGCCCATGGTCTATCGTCCTCACAGTGTCTGGTTTATTGGATGCATCAAGGTCAACATGGAAAGAGAGTATCTCGTTTGTCATGCATGTCGCATCGCATCGCATGAATGATGCTCATTAATCAAGTTTCTTGGATTACACAGCTTTGTATTCTACAATTATAGGATAAATGCAAGCAGAAAAAGGGATTTGACCATTTCTGCCGGACGGGGTTCGGTCCCTGCCGGACAAACAAAAAACGGCGGAGTTCAAAGAACCCGCCGCTCATATCAAATCCCGCAATGTCTTTTGAAGGTCAAACCCGGCCAACAGTTCTGTTCATGATGAAATATTCCAGCTGAGCCGCCTGATTTCCGTTCAAATCGCCAAAACAAACCCTCCTTTGGCGAACAACCCGCATGGTTCTCGGTCCAAGCATGATGGACCCCGGAAATGGGCCGTCTTCCACAGGAACATCCTCGATCACCCGGTTGGGCATCTTTTCAAGATAGATACCCTCGTCACCGACAAACACATGGGTTTCCGATGTGTCATCAACCTGATCCACCTGAACGATGTATCTGAAACACAACCCACCCCGGCTAATATCGATAATCTGTCCCATTTTTGCCGAATCGGGACTCAACGCGGCATAGGCACCCTCTTTGACACGATAACGGGTATGCATCCGCCTTTCCGCTGCCTGGTTAGCTGGCTGACTCATTGTTTCTTCCCCTTCATTATGCTTAGCTTGATTTTTCCCGTTATTAGCAAAATGAACACAAAAAAAAAAGAAAATTATCAAACCTTTTTCATCGAAAAATCAGCTCGGTTCCACTTGATCTGAAAATAGCTAAAAACTCAAAAGCAAATCCCGTACCATATGGAGTACGATCTTGAAACAACCCATATCTCCTTTTGTATTCAAAGCATTAGGCGGCGTGATATTCAATAAAACGGGGCTGTGTTTTGTGGAGATTATTTCACATCATGACCCGAGAAAAAGATAAAAAAACAATATCTATGTATTTCGTTACACATTCCATATTTCAAATGACGATGCCGAAAAAAACATGATTTCTTTTTTCCTAACGATTTCTTATCGGAAACACGGCCAGCGTTTTTTATAACAAGGTTCCAATAAAACAGCCGTTTCCACCTTCGGCGGTCAAAGCCGATCCCGGCGGCTGGGGCGGTGTTAAACCCGAATAACTTTTATGACCGTTCTTTTTCACAGATGTCACCGACCTTGAAATTTTACCTGTCGTGGTGAAGATACCCGAGTTATTCGGAGGAATCATCAGCGTATTGCCGGAAGAAAATGAGTAAACCCAGTATCCCTCCCCGATTTTCATCGTATCCGTCTCATTGTTGAGTTCGTTGTAACCTGACGCACCGTATTCCCAGACCGCCGGAGATGTCAGGGTGTTCTCAAGATCGAGGAGGTAGTGTTTCGAATCCTGGCCTTTTACCTCCACATGGGCAAGCTCGATGTCTTCGTTGACCGCGCTGTCGGCCCAGGGAAGAGCGACAAGATTCCAACCCATTTCAAGATCGATGATGAACGGCCTGGTGTTGGCGGTGTTGCTACCGCCGAAAACGTGGGAGGGTTTTGGAAGCGCCGCCCTTCGACTGATCACCCAGAACGCGCGGCCCTGGAATGTGGAAAAATATTCTGCAAACGCCGGATTGTCGATTTCCATGTACTCCGCCGGATCGGAACCAGACACGTAGGCGAAAATCCGCCACAGTTTGGGATCATAAGTCCCGAAGGCCGATTCAAACGCCGTGAGAAAGGAGCCGCCATCAATGGAAGACAACGGAAGGGTCATCAAACGGTAATCCGTGCCGAACCCAAGCCCTTCAGGCATGGTGAACAGATAATCCTGGTGGGGGTATTCGTAACAGCCCATGTCATACAGCCTGGGCAGTCCCGATGCCGAAGCTCTGGGACGAGTTGTCCCGATAAGATCTTCAGCCACGACGACTTTGAGTATCGCCTCAATTGCAACCGAAATAGCATCGACACAGGGCGAATTCGAAGGAATGCTGAAATCCGTTTCGTACAAAGGATTCGCACTGATGTTGCCGGTACCTGCCGGATCAAATCCGTTATAATCCTGGACTTTATTCCCATAGACATCATTGTAGTCGATATCCACCGTGCCCGTGTGCTGGCTGTTGATACCGTACTGACTGAAATTCGTGATGATGTTGTAGCGGATGACGGGAATGACGTTTGCGCCGTCCGGGATGGTGATCCCTGTTTCCGTGATCCCACCGCCGTCGATGGTGTTGTGCGCGATTTCAGGTGTCACGGAACCGGACATGGGAGGATATATCAGAATTCCATAAGTATTCTGAACCGCCTGACTGCTGGTGATAAGGTTGCTGCGGATGACAGGGGAAGCCGATCCGTAATAGCCTTGCACAAGGATCCCTGTAGAGTTCTGGGTCAGTGTGTTTGAACTGATGAAAGGGCTTACAACGCCCATATCGGCAAACATGTATATCCCGTAATAGCACTCTTTGATATCGTTGGCATAAATCCGGGCGGCCAATGTCGAAGACGATGCCATGAGGTTGATCCCGCTGGAACTGCAGGCGGAAATCTTATTGCCCTTGATAAAAGGAGAAACGATTCCCGTGCTCCCGGTGGTCACCTGGATTCCGTAAGACATGCTTCCGTCAATGATATTCCCCGTCAGTTCGGGTGTTATATCGGCTGATGTTCCATTCACGCTGATCCCGACCCCGTTGTTCAAAAATTCGCAGTTCAGGACTTTCGCGTTGTCGCATCCGTTGATCGTCACGCCGGAATTGTAAAAATCTTCAAATCTGATTTCAGTGATGGTGATATTGGCGGCATAAAGATTCAATCCGGTCGTCCAGCCCGAATTATTGAATCCGGAAAGGATCGTCAAGCCGCTTCCCGCCCCTTTGATGGCCACGTTGGGGGTGTTGATCATATATGTCGACGCGGAATCAATCTCACCGTTCGCAGCCACGGAATACGTCCCTGGCCCCACATAGATGACCAGACTGTCGTCGGTGGTCATGCCAGTGCCGATACTCTGAATTTCAGTCATGGCATGCTCAAGGGTTTTCCATGGCAGAGCCAGACTTTCCCCGGTGTTTGAATCCAGCCCGTCGTCGTCCACATACCGAACAAATTCCTCAGCCAGTAGCGGCCCGTTCATGAGCCCGAAGGTTAAACAAACCATAGCCGAAAGGAACACCCACCTTTTCCGCCATGCATTTTTTATCATTCCCAGTCCTTTCATGTTTCAGCTCTCCTTGATGTTCAGATTAAAGCCCTTCCATCATTTTCCCCTGACCGTTCGTGTCGGGAACTCCTTGGGCGGCTCCGGAAGAATCACTGGTAACGTGGTGGTGGTCGTCGTCGTGGTCGTTGTGGTGGTCGTTGTGGTTGTGGTTGAAATCGGAATGTCCCAGGATGATGGCAGGGACCTGCTGTCTCTGTCCCTCAGGTCGTTTACTTTTTCCGGAATTTTATCCGTGTCCTCAACCGGATTGAAATCGGATTTCACATCCGCATCCCCTTCAAGCCCGTCCTCGGTGAAGCCTTCCTGGAATTCCCGGAGCTGTTCCAGGGTCATCAGCGCCGGTTCCACAGGGGGTTTCCCTCCCATGACCTCGGTGAAAATGTTTTTGGTCAGCACCACCCATTCCTTGGGAAACTGAAGACTCGACACCTCCACGGCACTGTCGAGACAGACCACATGGGTCACCTTGCTCTCGTCCACCCAGACCATGAACAATGTCCCCCTCACACCGGCGACCGCTGTGGGGGTTTTCACATGAAAACGGTTGTCCCTGAATTTCAGCATCTCGTTGGCGAAAACACGCAGTTTTCCGAGGGCGACACTCACCAGGGCCACCCGCTCTTTTTCCTTGGGTTTGTAGCTGAAACGGTCAAGGCTCATGTCCCCTTTTTCAGCCAGGGTCATGATGCTGCCGTCGTTCATCTGAAACCTCACATAGGATCTGGCTTTCGTGGTGATCCGGTCGTTCTGCTCAAGGGCCATGCCCACCGTGGCCGCCACAGGCTCTTTCACATTCTTTTTGTAAATTCGGACCTCGCCTTTGATGCGCGTGATTTTACCTATGGACGGGCCATCGGCACTGTAGGCCGGAGAATTGAATATAAAAACCAGCACCATGAACAAAACGGCACCCGTCATTCTTATCCCGAGGTTTGACAGCCGGAAATTCCGGAAATTATTTTTAAACGTCGTCATCACAAACTCACCTCCACCTGAAACTTCACGATATGCTTGTCGTATTCGAAAGGATCGTATACCGGGGTCCCGTCAGTTTTCACATTGGAATCGTTCAGCACATAAACGTAGTTGAGACGCGCCATGACCCCGTCAAACAGACTCCGGGATAGCAGCGCTGAAATCACATACCCGGTGTCTTCCCTGTTCTCCGATCCGTAAACCACGTCATAATCTGAAAAAAGCGCGGTTGCCGAAACATCGCCCGAAAAACCGTAGGGCAGGGCAAAAGCCGCGCCGGCCATGATCTCATAGAAACTGTACGAGGATTCGTCAGTATCCGCGTCTTCGTCACCGTACCCGAAACCTGCCACCGGACGGATCTCGACACCGGGAATTTTGAACGACTGCCGGACTTTGGCGAACAGGCTCCGGGCGTCGGGAGTTTCACCGTCATCCAGATAATTCTTGTGCACGTACCCAAGGGTCATGCTGCTCATCATCCCATAAGGTTCCTCGAACCTCACCGATGGAATGAAAGCGTTTTGACTCAATTTTTTGTGCCCGTCTTCCGTATAGTAGGAATATGTGTATCGCAAGTCGGCTGAACAGGGTTTCCCCGAATATTTCAGTGACAGATAGGGACTGTTACCGAAGATGTTTCCGTTGTCCGAATCGTTGTACCTCTGATAATTCATGGCATACCCCGCATCAAGCGCCATACTTCGTGGCAGGGGGAACGTGTACCAGCCGTTAAGCCCCAGGGTCTGGTACTGGTCTCCCAGGTCCGTGGCGGGTGACGTTGACAGTCCGGGAGCGTCCAGAGGGTCGTTGGGAATGTTGTCATCATAGGCGTAAGCGACGTCGGCCATCACATGCCAGGGTTTGGCGGCCCGCCTCATGGCCCCGGCGTTGTCCATGGCTTTTTTTGCGGCGGCCGCCGTCTCTGTTTTCGGGTTGATGGCCACGGCCTGTTTGAACATACTCTCCGCTTCTTTGTGGTCATTTCTGGCAAGGGCCACAATCCCCAGATGATACAGGGCGTTCTGGGCCGAGTCCGGATACAGTGCCAGAACGCTTTTGAACTGTTCTTCCGCCGCCTTATAATTTTTCATTCTGTAGTGGATCAAACCCTTTTGCATCAGGACCCGGGCTTTGTCCTCAATACACTTCTCAGCCTCATCCAGTGTTTTCAGCGCGGCGGCATCATCGTTTTTCCGGCTGAAAATGTCTGCCAGATCGAAGTACGCGGAGCAGTATCGTTCTTTGTCTTTCGCGATCACGGCTTTTAAAATGGCGATTGCCTCAAGATCCCTTCCCAGCCTGCTGTAGGTCAGGGCAAAACGATACTGAAACTCCAGATTGTTCCCGTCTTTTTCAATGGCTTTTGAAAAATTCCCAAGAGCTTCCTGATACGCTCCCCTGTCATAGGCCTCCAGGCCGTCGAGATAGAGATCCATGCCGGGGCGCTGAGCTTCGGCGCGAGCTTCGGCGGACTGGAATCCCCAGGCTAACATCGCCAGCCACAAAGCGGTTATGATGCAGAATGTGTTTTTGGCCACAACCGTTCTCCTCATGTCTCTTTTTGCGTTTCTGGTTTTAATATTTGGAATATATCTTGATTAGAGGGCTGAATCACGATAACGAATCATAACAGTTCGTCTTGAAAAACTCAAGTTAGGATTCCCCTCATTCATGTCACATCAACCGTTCAGGTCTTCGATGCATGCGGCAAACGGCCTTGTTATCGCCGGGGTGTCTCTGTTCATCCTCATGTTCATTCCCATGAACCTTCTTTTCATGGATACCACACCTGCGGGCGGCGACACGGCGTCGCACACGTCTACGCTCATTTACCTGAAAAACCATCTGCTGCCGCAAGGGAGAATTTCCGGCTGGTATACAGGCAATCTTGGCGGATTTCCCCTGTTGCAGAATTATTTTTTTCTTCCCTTTCTTGTCATGTCCGTTCTTTCATATGTCATGCCTCTTTCCACAGCGTTTAAAGTGGTTTCCGTTTTCGGAATCTTCGGCCTTCCGCCTGCGGTGTTCTTTTTTTTCCGGAAGATGAAACAGCCGTGGCCTGTTCCCCAGACCGCAACGATTCTGACGCTGCCCTACCTTTTCATGGAAGGTCAGAGCATCTGGGGAGGCAACATCGCGTCAAGTCTTTCCGGCACGTTCTGCTACGCTGCGGGTCTTTGCTTTTCCCTTGTGTTCCTGGGGTTTCTTTACGAGCATTTCACGGAAAAATCACACTTGGGAACCTGCGCCGTGATTCTCGCCCTGACCGGTTTCAGCCACGGTTACGCCCTGTTATTCTGCGGCTTCGGCTCCCTTTTTTTCCTGCTCACAAAAAGCCGGTTCAAAACACGACTGAAAGATCTGATATTCATCCATGGCACGGCCATCGCCCTCATGGCCTTCTGGCTGTACCCGCTGATCCGGTATCTTCCATGGACAACACCCTTCGGGTTTGCCTGGAACTTTCAGGGTGTCCGAGGTTTCCTCGATCAGGTGTTTCCCGCCATGGTCCGGCCCTTTGTCCTTCTCACGTTTTCTGGTTTTTCCGCGTGGATTGTTCGCAGGGCGTGCCTGAGACATGCCACTTCAAAAGCCATTCAAAATCAAAACATAAACGATTCAAATCATTGTGCCATTTTATTCACAGCGTTTCTCGCCCTCACAGCATTGGGTCTTTATGCCGGAGGTTCCCAGCTTAAACTGGTGGATATCAGGTTTCTGCCTTTTTTTCAGTTATTTGCCGTGGTTGGCGGGGCATTTGCTTTTCCTCGCTCCAAAACCGGCCATAGAACGGTTTACGTTTTTCTCGTTTTCTTCATGAGCGTCGTGATGCTCTGGGTGGAAGGCCATGAAACCTATATCCGAAACTGGTCGATCCACAACAACAAGGGATTTGAGAACATGCCCCTGTGGCACGATTACGACGCACTGATGAAAAAACTAAAAGGAACGGCCAACGACCCGCGCATCGTTTATGAAAACAGCCCGGTCTATAACCACGCCGGGACCTTGCGAGCCATGGAGTCCCTGCCGTTTTTTTCCAGCCGAAGCACCCTTGAAGGGGTCTACATTCAGGCAAGCATCCTTTCACCGGCCATATACGCAATCCAGGCCGAAATTTCCCGCCACCCCTCCATGCCCCTTGTGGAATACACGTATCCGGGATTCGATCTCAGCCGGGCGGCAGAGCACCTCCGGATGTTCAATGTAAGCCAGCTGATCCTCACGGACCCGGAAAGCAGACAGGCCGCCCGTCAGCATCCCGATTTTTCAAAGGATTTCAGTGCAGGTCCATTTGAAGTGTTCACCGTGAAAAACAACAGCGGAAAGTATGTCGAACCGCTGAAATACAAACCCCGCCTCATCTCCGGCCCGGATTTCAGAAAACCTTTCTATGCCTGGATGCAAAGCGGAGAAACGGACATGTTTCTTGTTTACGACCGCCATCCCGGTCTCCGTGAAAAGGAGCGTTTCGTAAACGCACCGGCATCGGTCCGGAAAGCGTTGCCAGCAGCCGAACACCGTGTGGAATCCGAATTTCTGGATCAGGCAATCCATATACGCAATGCAAAACCGGGACATCCTCTCCTCGTCAAAGTGTCATACCACCCCGGCTGGCAAGTGACCGGTGCGGACCGCATTTACCCGGTGTCTCCGGGTTTCATGCTCATCTATCCTGAAAAGACGGACATCCGGCTGTCATTCGAACCTACAACTTTAGAGCATATCGCAGTATGGATCAGTTTTTCTGCGTTTTTCATACTTTGCTCTGCAAGCCTGTATCGATGGTACGAAGCGCACCGGAGGCAACATGACTGACATCTCCGGCCTGACCATTTTCATCCCCGTATTCAATGAAGAAGCCCTTCTTGAAAATAATATCCTGAACCTTCAGGATTATCTGTGGAATCTGGGCCACCCGTTTGAAATCATCATCGGCAGCAACGGCTCCTATGACCGGACCCTTGACATCCTTGCCCGTCTGAAATCCTCCACAAACGGACTGGACTGTTTCCACATCCCAGAAAAAGCCGTGGGCAAAGCATTCCGTATGGGTTTTGAACGGGCCCGATACAACCGTTTCATCTGTCTGGACATGGACCTTTCCATCGACCTACGATTCGTTGCCCAGGCCTTCAGCCTTCTGACCACCGCAGATGTGGTGGTGGGTTCCAAAATCAACGGAGACCAGAAACGGTCGAAACTGAGAACTTCCGCCAGCAACGCTTTCATATTCACGGCCAAAGCCCTGCTCGGTTTATCTTTCAGCGACTACTCCATTGCTGCAAAAGCCTACAGAAAAAGCGCCGTCGCGCCTTATCTGCACCGCACAGACCACAATACGTTTTACGTGACGGAAATTCTTTACCGCGCCCACAGGGATGGAAAAACCATCGTCGAAATCCCGGTGGACTGTCACGACACCCGCCCCAGCCGTTTCAACCTGATCCATGAAGGGTGGTACAAGTTCTCACGCCTGTTTCTGCTGTTTACAAGGGAAAAGATCATGAAGCCTGCCCGGCCGTTCTTAACCCGTTTTCCATGAACATCCGTCACACGGGATAAATACCTTTAACAAGAAAAAAACTATGTTTATTCAAATATTTACACTTGACCTAACCGGGTGTGTTTTTTATAATGAAGTCAAGCTAAAAGCAAACCACCCGAAAGGATGGGACGCAAAGCCACTGGCCTAAATCTTTATAACATTAAAAAATTCGGATTCATTTGAAGTAGGGACAGAAAAAAAAGAAACGGTTTTTAAAGAATAAAAATCGGATTCTCAATAAAAGCAAAATCCCGAACCATAAAGAAATCATTCCGAAAAGAGTATAAAGACACGGTAGCAGGGCTGCCTTAGCTTCAACAGCCTATCGGGTCCGCATGATGATGCGGACCCGTTTTTATTTTTAGAACCGTTAAAGACGCCGCTGTGAACCTTTTCAAGCTAAATTCTTGACTTGAATTTTAAAAATTCATATTTAATGTTGTTTTTCTCGATCCATAACCCATGCAAAGACCTTTTCGTTGAACTCAGCCTGACCGGTTTTGTTCAACGTTTTTTATCAAGGGGTTTGCAACCATAATGGCTGGTCATTGGCCAGGAACGAAGCATAAAGGCGGACTATGAAAAAAACCGTTAAAAATATGGTTCTCTCAGCCCTCGAAAAGGGTTTCAAGGACGGAGACCTACTGTCAAACGACTTCCCCGACATCCTGGTCGAAGAACCCAAAGTGGAATCACAAGGGGATCTCTCGGTGAATACCGCCATGGTCATGGCCAAATCCCAGAAAATGCCGCCCCGTAAAATTGCCGATATCATCCTTAAAAACATCGATGACGCCCAGGGCGTCCTTGAACGGACGGAAGTGGCGGGGCCGGGATTCATCAATTTCTATTTAAAACCCACCGCTTACCACCCCGTCCTTGACGAGGTTCATGAAAAGGGTGATTCCTACGGCATGTCGGACATGGGGAAAGGCATCAAAACCCAGGTGGAATTCGTGAGCGCGAACCCCACCGGCCCTCTTCATGTGGGCCATGGACGGGGAGCCGCCGTGGGCGACAGCGTGGCGCGGGTCCTAAAATTCTGTGGTTACGATGTTCAGAAAGAATACTACATCAACGATTCCGGCCGTCAGATCAACACTCTGGGCCGTTCGGTTTACATGCGCTACCTTGAAAAACAGGGAAAAACCGTCGAGTTCCCCGAAGACTGCTACAAAGGGGATTACATTTTCGACCTGGCCGGAGACATAGAGGACCGGCACGGCGACACCCTCCTTTCCATGACCGAAGACCAGGGCATTGCCATCTGCGCCCGTTACGCGGCGGACAGCATCCTTGCCGACATCGACCAGGATCTCCGGAATTTCGGAGTCACCTTTGACCGCTGGTTCAGCGAGCAGAGCCTCTATGATGACGGCAAGGTCCAGAGCACCATCGAGGAGCTGAAACAGGAAAAGACCATCTACGAAAAAGACGGGGCCTTCTGGTTCAACACCACGGCCTACGGTGACGAAAAAGACCGCGTGGTGGTAAGGTCCAACGGCCAGACCACCTACTTCGCCTCGGACATCGCCTACCACCGGAACAAATTCGAGCGCGGTTTCAACCGGGTCATCGATGTGTGGGGGGCGGATCATCACGGCTACATCCCCCGGATGAAGGCCTGCATCAGCGCTTCCGGCCGCGACGCCGACGCCTTCAACGTGATCCTTGTCCAGCTTGTGGCCCTTCTCCGGGACGGGAAACCCGTGGCCATGACCACCCGTGGCGGCATCTACGAAACATTGAAAGACGTGGTGGACGAAGTGGGCTCCGATGCGGCGCGGTTCATCTTTCTTTCGAGACACTATGAAAGCCACCTGGATTTCGACCTGGAACTGGCGAAAAAGAAATCCAATGACAATCCGGTTTATTACGTCCAGTATGTTCACGCCCGGATTTCAAGCATTCTCAAAAAAGCCGAGGATGAGCATGGCCTGACTGTGGTCTCGAAAAACGAAGAGGCCGTGGCCCTTCTCTGCGAGCCTGAAGAAACCGCGCTGATGAAAGCCCTGGCAAGATACCCGGAAGTGATCGAAACAGCGGGAAAAAACCTGGAACCGCACAGGGTCACCTATTTTCTGATGAACCTTGCATCCCTGTTTCATTCTTACTATAACAAGCACAAAGTACTGACCGATGACACAGTCTTGACATCGGGTCGTCTTTACCTGATTCTGGCTGTCCAGAAAGTGATCAAGAACGGCCTGAATCTGCTGGGTGTTTCGGCCCCGGAGCGCATGTAAAAAGGAATCCAGTCCGTTTTTCACATTCAGAACATGATCGGAATGGCATTATGATTATTCAAGAAAAAGGCAGAAGCATGGAATCCAGACCGTTTATCAGCCTCAGCAGAAAAGCGTTTTTTTTCTGGTGCACCTTTGTCATGGGCCTTTTCGCGGTGTTCTTCTTTGCCGGAACGCTGGTGGGTCGGGGCCAGATCCAGGTGGACCTGGGCCAGAACGAGCTGTTCAAAGAGATCACCGGTCTATCGGAACCCCAGGCCCCGGCAGAACCCGACAACCCGAGCGTCGGCAATCAGGCTGCGGAAGAACCCTCGGATTTTGAATTTTACAACAATCTGGCTTCCAAAGAACCGGACAAGAGCATGGATGTCACCATCCAGCCCTCTTCAAAGAAAAAAACGAAGCAAGTGATCAAAAAGAACCTCGATGTCGTCAAACCCGATGAGCTTGAAGGTGCACAGACAGTCGCATCCACCGAATCGTCCAGCATGACTTCAACGGCTGTAAAACCCCAGCGTGATCCGGATGAACCGGTCAAAACAGAATCCGTTTCATCTGAAAAGGTAAAATCCGACGCGACGTCCAAACCCCGAAAGGACACCGTGGAAAAAACCGTCGTTGAGACTCCGGCAAAACCCAAAACCGAATCAGCGGAAAAACCGAAAAGTGACCCGGTTCAGACGGTGAAGGCTGACACGGTGGACAAGTCGAAAACAGAAACTGTCCAGAAATCCAAACCGGCATCGTCGGACAAAACCAAGGCCTCATCAACAGCCAAAGATAAAGATAAGGAAAAGGATAAGGCGACGACGGAATCCTCGGCCGAAAAATCAAAAAAACCTGAGAAACCTCAACCGGCTGAGAAAAACTCAGACACAGGAAAAAAATTCAGCCTTCAGGTGGCCGCTTTGAAAAGCGAGAGTGATGCGGCGGACATGGTGAAAAAACTCAACGGGCTCGGTTTTTCAGCCTACACGGTCAAAAGCGGTGACGGTGAAGTCTGGTACAAGGTCCGTGTCGGTTCGTTTAAAGACAGAACCGACGCGGAAAAAACCATCTCCAAACTGAAAAACAAGAATTTTGACGCTTTTATCGTCACACGATAGACGTCTTCAAGGAGAATGCTATGAAAATATCAGGAGAAGACGTGACCAAAGTGGCCGACCTCGCTCGCCTGACCATCGATAACGAACTGCGTGACAAACTGTCCGCCCAGATCGGCAACATATTGAGTTACGTGGATACCCTGGAAAAAGTGGACACCCGTGACGTTGTCCCCACCACCCACGCCCTTTCCCTGTTCAACGCCTTCAGGGAGGACGAGGTGAAACCCCGTCAAGGATCGGGAACCGATCAGGCCCTCGCCAACGCACCCATGAAAGAAGACGGATGTTTTGTGGTTCCGAAAATTATCGGATAACCTCTCACGTCGGCCACAGGCACGGTCCGGCGAACATGTTACTTAAGAATGACCAGGAATGACCAATGACCTTATATAACCTTACCATCCACGAAGCGGCAGATCTTCTCCACAAAAAAGAAATCCGCCCCAAAGAGCTTGCCCAGTCGGTGTTCCAGCGTATCCGCTCCCTGGACGAACAGATCGGGGCTTACATCACCGTGACGGAAGAAGCCGCCATGATCCAGGCGGACCAAGCCGAACAGGCTATTTTGAACGGAACCGCCTCCCCTTTGGCCGGCATTCCCATTTCCATCAAGGACCTGATCTGCACCGAAGGTGTCAAAACGACCTGCGCGTCGAAAATCCTTGAAAACTTCGTACCCACGTATGACGCCACGGTCATTGAAAAACTCAAAAGCCAGGATGCTGTTTTCACCGGCAAAGTGAACATGGACGAATTCGCCATGGGGTCCACCACCGAAAATTCGGCGCTAAGGCCCACGGTAAACCCCTGGAAACCGAACCACAGTCCCGGCGGTTCCAGCGGCGGGTCCGCGGCTTCCGTGGCGGCGTCCATGTGTCTGGGTTCCCTGGGCAGCGACACTGGCGGTTCCATCCGTCAGCCAGCCTCCCACTGCGGCATCGTGGGTGTCAAACCCACCTACGGCAGGGTTTCCCGATACGGTCTCGTGGCCTTTGCCTCGTCGCTGGACCAGATCGGCCCCCTCACCAAAGACGTCACCGATGCGGCCCTTCTTTTGAACGCCATTTCCGGATACGACATTAAGGACTCCACCTCAGCCCCGGAAAACGTACCGGACTTTACACGAAATCTGAAAGACGGTGTGAAAGGCCTGAAAATCGGTCTTCCCAAAGAGTATTTCAACACCGACGGTATTGAGGAGGATGTCAGGTCCGCCACCGAAAAAGCCATTGAAATCCTGAAGTCCCAGGGCGCGGAGTTCGTGGACATTTCCCTGCCCCACACCGCCTATGCCGTAGCGTCCTACTACGTCATCGCCCCGTCTGAAGCCAGTTCCAACCTGGCACGCTACGACGGCGTCAAATACGGCATAAGGGACATGGATCAGAGCGAACTTCTTTCCATGTACAAAGAAACCCGGTCCAAAGGTTTCGGACTTGAAGTCAAACGTCGCATCATCATCGGCACCTACGCCCTGTCTTCCGGCTACTACGATGCCTATTACAAAAAGGCGTCCCAGGTTCGGACCCTGATCATCAACGATTTCAAAAAAGCCTTTGAAACCTGCGACCTGCTGCTGTCTCCTGTTTCCCCGTCCCCTGCCGGAATCATCGGCGAGCATTCGGACGACCCTCTCAAACTGTATCTTTCAGATATTTTCACCATTTCGGCGAACCTCGCGGGACTTCCGGCCATGAGCGTGCCCTGCGGTTTTACGAAACACGAACTGCCCGTGGGTCTTCACCTGATGGGTCGTCATTTTGACGAGGCGACCTTGCTGAAAACAGCCTACAGTTTTGAACAGGCCACAGAATTCCATAAAAAACGGCCCCAGATTTGACCGCCGGAGGTGCGTATGAGTACCATCATGCCTGAAGGAAACCTGAAAAAGGCCATATCCTGGATCGATGAAACACGCGCCGATCACAAGGACAAAACCCTGCTTCAGATGATCGATGAAGCGGGAATGCGGTTCAATCTCGCACCCAAAGACACGGAATTCCTCATCCGCTTTTATTCCGATAAACGCTAACGGATAAGACCATGTCGAAAGTCCGCATC
This sequence comes from Desulforapulum autotrophicum, assembly GCA_020723285.1. GTDB lineage: Bacteria > Desulfobacterota > Desulfobacteria > Desulfobacterales > Desulfolunaceae > DYJE01. The sequence continues at coordinate 657,410 of DYJE01000001.1, forward strand.
CTGCCGGAAATCCTGTCCAACCAGATCGCTGCCGGTGAAGTGGTTGAACGCCCGTTTTCCGTGGTGAAGGAGCTGGTTGAAAACGCCCTGGACGCCGGAAGCACCCAGATCCTCATCGACGTTGAAAACGGCGGAAAAAACCTGATCCGAATATCGGACAACGGATCGGGCATGTCCTACGACGACGCCCTTATCAGCGTGGAACGCTACGCCACCAGCAAACTGTATGAAAACAAGGACCTGTTTTCCATCAGCACCCTGGGTTTCAGGGGGGAAGCCCTTCCCAGCATCGCCTCCGTTTCACGGTTCACTCTGGTCACCCGTGAGAAAACATCCGACTCCGCCACACTGATTTACATGGAGGGCGGAAAAGTCAAGAAAGTGAGCGAAACCGGGGCACCACCCGGCACCCTCATCACGGTGGAGCAGCTTTTTTTCAACACCCCGGCCCGTCGCAAATTCATGAAATCCACGGCCACGGAAATAGCCAATATCCTGGACACCCTTTCCTGCATCGCCCTGGGCTGGCCCGGTGTCCAGTTCAAAGTCAGCCACAACGGAAAACCCGTGAAAAGCTGGCCAAAAGCACAGGGCTTCTATGACCGGGCCGTGGACATCCTGGGGCAGGAATTCCGGCGAAGCCTGATTCCCGTGGAGTTTGACGACGAAATAATCCGCATAAACGGCCTTATTTCATCCCCGGACGTCACCCGCAGCGGAAGCCAGAAGCTGTATGTTTATGTCAACGGGCGCTATGTCCGGGACCGAAGCCTGATCCACGCCCTGCTCGAAGCTTACGGATCACGCCTGATGAAACAGCGCTATCCCGTGGCCGTTCTTTTTCTCACCCTGCCCTGTGACAGCGTGGACGTCAACGTTCACCCCACCAAGCACGAAGTCCGTTTTTCAGATCACAGCCGGGTGTACTCCGCGGTCCGGGCCGCAGTATCCCATGCCCTGGCCGGAACAGAAAAAAACCGCCATTTTGCACCGGAACAGGTCCGGCCGGAGTTCCATCCACCACTCCAGGATAAAATCCGGTACAAAGACACGGTTCAGACGGACCTTTTCGGAGAAAACCCTGCTGTCTTTTCACGTTCACCCATCGAGACTCCGGCAGAATTTGATACAGCCAGTCCGGTTCAAACACGCTTTGAGGCCCGGTATCCGGTTTATACCGAACCCCAAACCCAAAGTCTGAACGCCTCAGACCGTTTTACTGTGGCTGAAAACCAGGATTCCAACCCTTCACCCAGTCCGACCCTTTCAAGTGAGCCCGCCGAAACGACGCCCCGTTTCTTCAGTCGGCTCAGGATCATCGGTCAGCTTCAGAGCACTTACATCCTCTGCGATTCAGCCGAGGGGCTCATTATCATCGACCAGCACGCGGCCCATGAGCGTGTCGTGTTTGAAGCCTTGAAATCAAAAACAACTCGGCCCGCGTCCCAGACTCTGCTCCTCCCGGAAACCGTGGAACTGAGCTTCAAAGAAGCGGAAACCCTTGAAAAAGAGCTGCCCGCCCTTGCAGATTTGGGTCTTGACATCGAGCCTTTCGGCCAGAACTGCTTTGTAGTGAAAGCGGTTCCGGCCTTGCTGTCACAGGGGTCGGTCACACGGCTGGTGGTGGACATCGCTGAAAAACTCGTGGAAACGGGTTCGGCCCGCCTGCTGGAAAACGCCGTGGATGAATGCCTGATCGTCATGGCCTGCCATGGCGCTATCAGGGCCCATCAGATCCTTTCGGACCAGCAGATGAAACAATTGATGGTCCAGCTTGATGCCTGCGAAACACCGTCGTTTTGCCCCCACGGCCGCCCCACCTGGACCCGATACAGCATGTCCCTTCTTGAAAAAGCCTTCAAGAGGACCTGAGCGGCGGTTTGATTCTGATCTCTTATCAGTTCAAATCATGTTCGCCTGGCCGATGTATTTTTGTTTTTTTTATGTTATTCTTTAAAAAATGCAATCATCTATACGGCATGCCTTGGGGCTATCCCGTTATTCTTTGATTTGAAAGGGTTAATTGATCATATGGCATGGCTGTGGGTGGGTTTCATTATTCTGGTGTTGATGCTGCTCACCCTTGATCTGGGTTTTTTTCACAAAAAACCCAAAGAAATCAGCGTGAAGGAAGCCCTTGCGTGGACCGCTGTATGGATCACCCTGGGCCTTATTTTTTCAGTCTTCATATTTCATGGATACGAAAACCAGTGGATGGGCCTGGGACGGACCGTGGACCCCGTTGACGGTCTCGTCAACAGCGGCTGGTCCGCCACATTGAAATACCTGACAGGGTATGTGGTGGAAAAATCACTGAGCCTCGACAATATCTTCGTCATCGCGATGCTGTTCGGCTATTTTTCCGTTCCGAAAATCTACCAGCACCGGGTGCTTTTCTGGGGCATCCTTGGAGCCCTCCTGCTGCGCGGAACAATGATCGCAGCCGGAGTGAAACTGATATCCGAGTTCCGCTGGATTCTTTATTTATTCGGAATCTTTCTCATCATTTCAGCTATTAAAATGATGTGTTCGAAAGATGAATCCGAAGATCCCGGCAGCAATGTCGTGATTCGCTTTTTCAGGAGGTTTCTTCCTGTCACGGAACACCTTCACGGAGAGCATTTCATCGTGAGAGCCGGTTCGAAACATTCCTTTGAAAGCGATGTGCCCGGCGGGACTGTCTGTCCTGACAGGATTGTGGAGGCCGCCCAGCCCGGCCGCCTGCTTCTCACCCCGCTGGCCCTCACCCTGGTCATCGTCGAAACATCGGATCTTGTATTCGCCGTGGATTCCATCCCGGCCATTTTCGCCATCACCGCCGACCCCTATCTGATTTTCACGAGCAATGTTTTTGCCATTCTGGGGCTCCGTTCACTGTATTTCGCCCTTTCAGGAATGATGGACAAATTCTGTTATCTCAAGACGTCCCTTGCCCTTGTCCTGCTGCTGGTCGGCATAAAAATGCTTGCCGCAAAATATCTGAAACTCTGTCTCGGACACTACTGCAACTTCTATCTCCTGGGAGCGATCCTCATCATCCTCACCTCCGGCGTGGTCGTATCCCTATGGACGGAAAAAGGTCAGCAACGGAAACCATGACCCTTACCGGGTCATATGCACAACGCGATCACTATTTGAAGTTAAAAACAAGGGGCAATGCTGCGGCCATCAGGACCGACCAGGCCGTATAAATGGGGAGAAACCCTGAAACAGTCACGAGAAGGGCCTGGACCGGACACCGTTTTACCGCGTGGGCCGCATATGTTTTCAGAATAAGGACAAGATGGATGAAAATCAGAATGTTGGTCCCGGTTACGGCCACACGGTTTGGTGTGACGCCGTATTCCGCCCACCTAAACACCATGGCTGACAGGGCGAGAAGATTGATGACAAGGGTCGTGGAAACAAGTCCGATGCTTATCACATCCTGGAGTCGTTGATTTTTAGTGTCGTCTTTTCCGCAAATGGAATAGACCGTGATAGCCAGAACGAGTAAAAGCAGGCCGTTGATGGTGATCAAAAATTCACGGTCCGAATAGGGTGACCGCCCTTTGGCGATGATGACAACCAGATAGACGATGACGGTGACAAGAAATAACGGAGAGAAAATATGGGCGATAATGACGGCGATACGGCTTTTGCGTTCCGTTGAGACATCGAAGAGATAGGTGGCCACAAGGGGTGCCGTCGTCAGTCCGAAAACAACGATGTACTCTGAGTACCAGTTCCCAATGTTGACTTTGATCAAGGAAAAGAGGCCGATGGTGATCCCGGTGAGGATCATCCCTCCCAGAAGAATAATGGCTGTGTAAATCAGCACTTCACCGAGGTATCGTATAAAAAGTATTCGTGAATCCGGTTTCATCCATCCATGGCCCATGAACGTCAGTGCAAGAAGAGACAGAAAGACCAAGGGCATATGGATCAGAGCCATGGTCACCGACGCCGAGTGCTTCCCATCGGGGAGAAGCAGAAGAAGAACCAGACAACCCGCAAATCCATAAAGCGAAAACCGGTTTCGGTGGCGAAACTCCGTAAGACTAAAATAGACGGCCATGGTTCCGATGACGATCAAGGGGAAAAAACGGCTCATGAACCATTGCGTGTCCAGATGGAGGATCGCATTCATTTTCACCAGAACACAGGCCATGAACGATACAAAAACCAGAATCACGGTTTTTCGACCCTGTTTTTCCCTGGGCTCCGGTTTCTGAAGATAGGCCAACCTGGCATTCCATACCTTAAGGGTTTCAGATTCGGGATAGATTTGAAGGGCCTCATGCAGCCATAACGTAAAATCCTTCATGTCTGCATGAAATAATTCTTCAAGGGCTTCAGGATGGCCAAGGGCACTGATCAATGGATTTGTTTTCATGGAATTTACTCTGATGAGGCGGGTTGGTTATTCCCGCCCCATTGATCATTGAATCCGCACTTTATAATCAGACATGGGCCTGTTCGCCGTTCAGTTTGTCATAATATTCCACGACACTGTTCTTGCGGTCTGATTCCATATGGGCCATGGCGCTCCGGGGGTGTTCGTTCAGAACGCCGGTGACCATGTAAGGTATGAAGTAGCCCCAGTCGATTTTTTCCCTCCAGGGAAAGACCTGTTCCTCGATGACCTGGATCAGGGGCCGGACGTTGAATTTGGGGTTTTTCAAAAAGGACAGAAGAAGCTCAAGGGGGCAGTTTCCCGCACCCCTGCCGATGCCGTAAAGACTGGCGTCCAGGTAGTTGATGCCGTTGATGATGGCGGTGATGGTGTTGGCAAAGGCCAGCTGCTGGTTGTTATGGGTATGGATACCGATGGTTTTTCCAGGCAGGCGCTCCATGTATTTGGCGGCCAGGGTGTCGATGTCTTCCGAGTAGAACGCGCCGTAACTGTCCACCAGATAGATGATGGGCACCCGGCTTTTGGCCAGGTCTTCAAGGGCCTCGTTCAGGTCCCTCATGCCCACGGTGGATACGGCCATGAGGTTGATGGTGGTTTCAAAGCCCTTGTCCATGCAATGATGGGCCAGGGCAATGGCGGAGTCCACCTGATGCACATAACAGGCCACGCGGACCATATCGATGGAGCTTTCCGAACGATGGGGAATGTCGGCGTAATCGATGCGGCCGATATCCGCCATGACCGACAGCTTGACCTTTTTTTCCTCGTCGCCGATGATCCGCTTCAGATCACTTTCGGCGCAGAATTTCCAGGGGCCGAACTCCTGCCGTGAGAAAGCGCTTTCCGAGCTGAGGTAACCGATCTCCATGTAATCGATGCCCGCTGCGGCATTGGCAAGATACACTTTTCTTACGAACTCTTCATCGAACATCCATTTGTTCATCAGTCCGCCGTCACGGACCGTACAATCGATCACTTTAATTTCTGGCCTGAACATGGTTCTCTCCGCATGTTTGAAGGTATAATATGATGAATGTGATTAAGGACAAAAACTGTCCTTACCGTCATTCATCTATTTTTACAAGAAAAAATTATCCTTGACGAAGATCTGCGGATGTTGGTGGACAGGCGTTCAGAAACGTCCGGACGTTATCGGCGATCTCCCTGATACAGCGCCGTTCTAAGGCCTTTTTCCCGAAAAGGGCGTCTCCGACACCCACGGCCTGAACCCCGGCATGAAAGTAATCCGGGGCGTTTTCGACGGTCACCCCACCCACCGCAACCAGGGGGATCGCGTTGAACGGCCCCTTAAGATCCCTTATATATCCAGGTCCCAGGGGGTTGCAGGGAAACACTTTCACCATGGACGCCCCGGCATTCCACGCGGAGAAAATTTCCGTGGGGGTAAACGCTCCTGCGATCACCGGAATCTTCCGGGACCGGGCAAGGGCAATGACGAAGGTGTCCACAATGGGGGTCACAAAAAACATGGCCCCGGCATCGGCGGCGCGTTCAGCTTCGTCACGGGTGCAGACGGTTCCTGTCCCCAGATATTTTCCATCAGGAACCCGTGAACGGTTTTTTTTCAACATTTCAATGACGCCGGGCGTGTTCATCGTAATTTCGAGAGCATCCAACCCGACACCGAAAGCGGCGTCCATGACCTCCGGAAAAAAATCAGGGTCTATGCCCCTCAGAATACCGATGACCGGGACTTTCAGAATCACTTTTCACCTCACAGCGCATCCATGGCACGGTCCAGTTCGTCGATGGAAATGTCCACGATCACGGACCGGCCGACATCTTCCAGAAGGACAAACTGGATGCTTTCCTCTTTTCTTTTTTTATCACGTTTTAGGGCATCCACGATGGCGGACCGTTCCCAGGTGATCCGGGTGGGAAGTCTGTACAGCTCAAGAAGCCGTGTGATCCGGTCCGCCGCGTCTTTCGACAGCAATCCTTTTTTCACGGACAGTGACGCCGCCAGAACCATTCCAAGACTCACCGCCTCCCCATGGGGAAGCCCTTTTGTTTTCTCGATGGCATGACCGAAGGTATGGCCGAAATTGAGTTTCTTCCGTTCCCCTTTTTCCTTTTCATCGCGGGAGACCACATCGGCCTTGATCGTCACCGAATCATGAACCAGTCGTTCGATCACGCCGCTGTCAAGGGCCAGAGCCTCTTCATGATGGGCTTCAAGGTAGTCGAACAGCACCGCGTCCTCGATGGCGGCATGCTTGATGATTTCGGCGAATCCGCACAACACATCACGAGAAGGCAGGGTTTTTAGAAGCTGCATGTCGCAGATCACGAAACCGGGGAGGTTGAAGGTCCCCACCATGTTTTTGTAACCCTTGAAATTCACACCATTTTTACCCCCGACACTGGCGTCGACCTGGGACAGGAGGGTGGAAGACACGAAACCGAAGCCAACGCCCCTCAGAAAGGTGGAGGCGATGAAACCGGTGATGTCGCAGACAATGCCGCCGCCGATACCCACGAGAAATGTGGATCTTTGGGCTTCCATATCCAGAAGCTGCTGAAAAATGTCCGAGGCTGTTTCAAGGGTCTTGATCTTCTCCCCCATGCCGATGGTGATGACGGGAAAGGGCGGAAAGGCATGACCGTAAAGGGCTTTCACATTTTCATCCGTGATGATGACCACATTTTTAGCGGGGATGTAACCGGAAAGATTCGCCAGCGTCTCTCCCACAAGAATTCTTGAACGGCTTTCACGGCCTTCGATATCAATTTCCTTCACGTCGTTCTCCTTACAGGCTCTTGTTCAATTCCTGTTCAATCAGGTTGCTGAACGCCTTGAAATTCAGGTAACCGGGGCTCATCCGCCCGTTGATGACAAAGGTCGGCGTGGAACTGACACCGGCCTCCCGTCCTTCTTTTTTATCCTTCTCAACCAGATGGACATACCGGTCGCTGTCCATGCAGTCGTTCAACACCACGGGATCAAGTCCCAGCGTTTCCCCTGCCCGGACCAGCTCTTTCTGATCGGCATTTTTATTCGATGAAAACAGAATGTCCTGATACTCCCAGAACTTGCCCTGTTCCCCGGCACAGCGGGCCGCTTCGGCCATGTTTTTGGCGTTCTTGTGGCGATCAAGGGGGAAGTCCTTGAAAACCCAACGGATTCTTCCCGAGTATTCTTTTTTGATCTGTTTCGTGATGTCATGGGCTTTCCGGCAGGAAGGGCACTGGTAATCGGAGTATTCCACAACGGTGACATCAGCATCAGCAGGACCCAGTGCAGGGCTGTCCCCTTCGCTCACCGATGTGACAGGCAGGGGCGGCGGAGTCAGGAACACCGTGACGGGGTATTTTTCCCGTAAGGGTTTGGTGTATGCGTCCATCGTCTCCTTTGTCCTGTTCGCGATGAGAAACTGGCGGATGCGCGCCTTCAGCTCGTCCACGGAACCCTTCCATTCGGAGAAATCCCCTAAGTGCTCTTTGTAATAACTCTCAACCTCACCATCGCTGACCTGGACCTCGCTCATGATCTTGTACGTCACGATTTCAGGAGACAAACCTTTTTCGAGGGCGTCCATTTCTATGAGCTTCGTGTTGATGAGATCGTCCAGACGGTCCTTTTTCAGCGCGTAAATCTGGTTGTTGAGTTTGTATATCTTGGTGGACAAAGGTCCTTCCAGTTCACGGATCTTAATTTCACGATCCCCCACCACCGCCACCACTGACGGCTCCGGAGCCTTGACGCTGACAGGACCGTGACTCACTGCCCTGCTGGTGAGCAGCAGGTGGTCCGACACCAGGAAACAGAAAAACGTCAGGGTCAGGGCCTGCCACATCCGGGGCTGGTCAAATGTGAGAAGAACGAGGATAAACACGATCCCAAGGTTCACAAGGCAGAAAAAACACACAATCTTCATTTCCACCATGGCCGAGATCAGCGTCAGCTCGAAACCCGCCCCGGCCATCACCGCCAGGAACAGAACGTTCCGGCCGAAAAACAGCATCGCGCCCAGCAGGATGTAAAACGCGACACCCCACAACGCCACAGGAACCTTGAGCAGTGTGACATGCTCTGTTTCGCGGCAGCCGCTGCCCAGAAATCCGCAGAGGGAGGACACCCATTCCACCCGCCCTTCCACCGCCGCAAGCACGGCGGCGATAAACCCGGAAACAATCAAAAATCTGATCAACCGATCCTTGTTTTTTTCGGATAGCATCACCCGTTCCTCCATGAACGTTATTCCTTAGAACCCATGGGATGAAAAGTTACAGCCGATTGAATCACAACCGCTAAAACAATGAACGTTCTGCGGCTTTCAAAGCTTTATAAACTGTCACAGAGGGTCTGAAAAGTAAAGAGTGTAAAAACAGTGTCTTTTTGTATAAATTTTTTCATGCCCGGCATGGGGCTGGAAGTCTATGTGCTTTGATGGATGTTGAAACAGCTAAGAGATGGGCACGGCTTCGCCTTTGCCCATCCTACGGGCTACGGGCAACAGACAGGAATCATGACAGGATGGGCACCCATCAGAAACAGACAGGCTTAAACCAACACCATGGCCCCCCACAATCGTGAGGGGCCGGGGATGCCCATTGGATTCAGCGGGTGTTATTCATAGATTTTTTCATCCGGGGCGAACGCTTCGGCGGCGTCGGTTTCACTGTCACGGATCTTGCCGGACCTTTTGAGTTCAGCGTATTCCTTGTACCATTCGCTGGCGATGATCAGAGACATCACTTCGTTGCTACCGGTCCAGATGGACGCCAGACGGAGATCCCTGAATATTCTCTCCACAGGGAATATATTGGTGTAACCGATGCCGCCCATGACCTGCATGGCGTTGTGGGACACTTTCTGGCAAGCTTCGGTGACGAATTTTTTCGTTTCAGAAACAAGACGGCGGATCACGTTGGGATCGATACCTTTGTCCACAGCGGACGACGTGGTGTAGATCATGCTCCGGCAGGCGTCCAGAAGCATGGCCGCTTCGGCAACCTGAAAGCTCACGCCCTGGAACTCGTTGATGGTCTTTCCGAAAGCCTTGCGCCGGGTGGTGTATCCCGTGGCCACATCCAGGGCCGGACGGGCCGCGCCGATGGTCATGGCCGCCGTGCCCAGGCGTTCGGGAATCATCATGGTGTTGAACACAGCGTATGCGCCGTTCACTTTCCCCACGACGTTTTCTTTTGGCACCTTCACATCCCTGAACACCAGCCGGGCAGCTCCGCCCCCACGGGAACCCATCAGCCCGTAAAGGTATTCCACATGAACGCCGGGGCCTTTGTCGACGATGAGGCAGGTCAGCGCCTTATGAGCCGGGGCATCGGGATCGGTCTTGGCGTAAACCAGAAAATAATCGGCCCCTTCACCGCCCACGATAAACCGTTTCTGCCCGTTCACCAGAAAATGATCGCCTTTGTCTTCGGCCCGGGTGCTTGTTCCGAAGAAATCCGATCCGCCCCGGGGTTCGGTCAGGCATTCGGCGGCAAAGATCTCACCCCTGAGCAGGGGTTTCACGTATTTCTCTTTCTGTTCATCGCTGCCGTGGAGAATGATCGCGTCGCACACCAGTTCTGCGCCGACCCCGAACACGCAGGCCACAATGTAGCCGAGAACACCGATCTCCTCCATCACCGTGCCGGTGGTGACCCAGTCAAGGCCCCGTCCGCCCCATTTCACAGGATAACGGCAACCCATAAGGTTTCTTCGGCCCGCTTCCTGAAGAAACTCCTTGGGAAACGTGATTTTTTCCTGATCCATGTCAAGCAGCATCTGCCTTGGAACGGATTTCACGAGATCCCGTGCTTCGTCCCTGATTTTCAGAGCTTCCGGTGATAAAAGAAAATCGTACATAATCCCTCCTTGTTTTTATGTCGTTATAACATCACACAGTCAAACCTCATTCTGGCCGGCGCTGATTTCTTCGAGCCGTTTCACCAGGTTGTCCTTCATGGCGATCATATCCGTTTCCAGAAGATCCAGCTCGCTGCGCCTCGCCCTGATTTCGGCGATGCGTTTGTCCGTATAGGCCAGACTCTTTTCGATCTGGCTCACTTCGTTGACCTCCACATCGGCAAGCCCGATGATTTCGGCGATTTCGTCGAGAGAGAATCCGAAGCGCTTGCCCCGGAGGATAAGTTTCAGCCTGGCCCGGTCTTTCCGGGTGTAAATCCTTTGATTGCCGGAAGTCCGTTCCGGGTCGATGAGTTTTTTCTCCTCGTAGAAACGGATGGTCGACGGGCTGATTTCAAGCATGGAAGCGAGTTCTGAAATGCTGTAATGATTTTTTTCATCCATATGTGTCACCGTAATAAAGTTAAAGTTAACTTTAACTATATATGCCTTAACCCGACGCTGTCAAGATGTTTTGTAAAAGAGACACTGGAGGTGCAACTTAAAATAATCCATGACGACCCAAGCCTCATGGCTATACTTTGGATATACAAAAGGAGGGAATAAATGCTTACAAAAATTCAGAAATGGGGCAACAGCCAGGGCATACGCATTACGAAAACCCTTCTCGCCGACGCCAGCATCAACGTCGGCGATGACGTCAATATTGAGGTTAAAGATGGCGCATTGATCGTAACCCCTGCACAAAAAAACCGAAAAAATATGACCTCAAGGATCTTGTGGCTAAAATTCCGAAAGGCTATCAGGGCAAAGAAACCGAATGGGGCGAACCCGTGGGCAAAGAGGATTGGTAGTTTTAGCTATTCTGGATGCGTGTATATATTAATAAAGTCGGTCCCCGGATTATTTCGTCACTTCTTCCTTGAATTTTTTCTGCAACGCGTCAAAAAGATCCTTCTCTTTTTTCTTCCGTTCCTGGGTAAAGGCTTTGACCTTGTCTTCGTAGGCGTTTTTTGATTTTTCCTGGAACTTGCGGATTTCGTCTTCCATGTTCGTCTCTTTGACGTCCCGGGAAATCTCTTCGATTTTACCGTGGTCCTCGATCACCAGATTCACGGTTTCGAAGGGTCCGTCCACCATGTTGACAATACCGAGGGCCTTCAGATCGTTGCTGATCCGGGTCACCCGGTCGATGTTCATGCCCAGAAGCTCACTGACATCCTTCAAGGACGGCGTCATTCTTTTCTTAAACTCGATGACCCGGATGGCGGCCACCAGCACATGGGCTTCTTCGTAAAGACTCATTTTATTCATAACACGCTCCCTTCGTGGATCAGAACTCGCCCCAGCACCTTTCATCTCATCTGGGATAAAGATGAAAAACAATTACCAAATCCTCGTAAGCCGCGCAAATCAATTTTTCCCGTTTTGCCACGGTTTGTCAGGCTTTTAAAAAACATTGCATGCGCCATGAATTAGACGTAAGGTTGGAGCAAAAAAAAGGAGGACACATGGATCTCGCATTTACGAAAATGGAAGGCATTGGCAACGATTTCGTCATAATCGACGACAGGAAGCAGAAGTTAGAAAGAACAGGATCTTACAGCGATCTTTCAATAAAACTCTGCAACAGACGGTTCGGCATCGGAGCCGACGGGCTCATCGTGGTTCTTACATCCTCCTCCTGCGATATAAAATTCCGGATCTTCAATTCCGACGGCAGCGAGGCCCAGATGTGCGGAAACGGCATACGATGCCTGGCACGTTATGCCTATGAAGAGGGAATGATCGAAAAAACGGAATTCACCGTGGAAACCCTGGCGGGAGTCAAAATTCCCAAGCTGAACCTTGATGACCAGGGACGAATTCTTTCCGTCACGGTGGATATGGGCCAACCTGTCCTCGAAGCACGGGACATCCCGTTTCATCCCTCTCAGCATGGGGCCCTTGTTCAGACCATAGACACTGAAAAAGGTCCGGTGTCCTTCACCGCCGTTTCCATGGGAAACCCCCACGCGGTGATATTCGTAGGAGACGCATCCAAAGCCCCCGTCACCGAAACCGGCCCCGTGGTGGAAATCCATCCGGCCTTCCCTGAAAAGACCAACGTGGAATTCATCGAGGTCCTTTCCAATTCCGAACTTCGGATGCGGGTCTGGGAACGGGGTTCCGGCGTAACCCTGGCCTGCGGCACCGGAGCCTGCGCCGCCGTGGTGGCCGCCATTTTGAACAATAAAACGGATAACACCGTGATTGTCCACCTGGACGGCGGCGATCTCACCATCACCTGGGACAGGGAATCGGGCCATGTGTTCAAGACCGGCCCCGCCCGAACGGTGTATCACGGACTGATCAGGATCTGACGCAAAGGATGTGATCCTTCAGTAAAATAGAACGTTGCATGACCCTGCCATCTGTATTATATTTAGAGCAACTCTTATCTCGTCTTCTCCATAATGAAATCCGGGAACGGCTAAACCTGTTTTGACCGTTCCCTTCCGTTCAGACTTTCGACAACTATATTTGACTTAAGGTTATATCGCCATGATGCTACGCCGTTCAGCATTCCTTGCCGTTTTTTTTCTCATGATGGTCTCGTCCGCTTTCCCGGAGCCATCGGCTGAACAGACCCTTGACAGCCTGATCGCCGAAGCGCTGGAAAACAATCCGTCACTCCAGGCGGCCCGGTATCAGAAGCTTTCAACAGAGACCCGGATCAGCCAGGCCAAGGCCTGGGAAGCGCCCCAGATCGGCGTTGAATTCCCTCTCACGCCCACGTCCTCCTTTCCGAATCCATTCAAGGATTCCATGGAAACCGATTACTTCATACAACAGAAAATCCCTTTCCCCGGAAAGACGGGCATCATGGCCATGGCTGAGCAAAGCGGTTCGGACATGGCGGCCCATAACGTCAAGGCCCTTGAAAACGCTGTCATCAAAGACCTGAAAAAAACATACTACGATCTCTGTCTCCTTCAAAGAAAGATCATCCTCAACCGGGAGTCCCAGGATCTCATGCGCAGGTTTTCCGAACTCGCCCGGAAACAATACGAACTGGGCAAGGGAACCCAGGCCGATGTGCTCCGGGCTCAGACCGAACTGTCCATGCTCATCAACGAAGGAAACACGATGAGGCAGGAAAAAAAGACCATGGAAACCATGATCGGCGCCCTGACCGGACGGCCGAAGGATCAGCCAGGAGGGCCTTTCACGGATCTTGATGAATCGTTCATTCCGGCGGATCTGACGGCGATCCCCGCCGCACCCCATGAAAAAAGGCCCGAACTTCAGGCCATGGCGGAAAACATCCGGATGAAAGACGCCGAACACGCCCTGGCGAAAAGGGATTACTACCCGGACATCATGCTCCGGCTGATGTACAAACGCATGGAAGAAGGCCCCGACGACTATTTTTCGACCATGATCAGCGTGGATCTTCCCTTTCTTTTCATGTCCGGCGGGAAAATCAGGGGGCGGGTGGAAGAAAGCCGTTTGAATGTCCTCAAGGCCAGGGAAGATTTGAGGGCCATGGAAAACATGGCGCGTTACCAGGTCGAGGAAGCTGTGAACACTGCGGAGAACCACCGAAGGACCATGGAATTCTACAGAACCACGGTCATTCCCCAGGCCGTCCAGGCCCGGGAATCCATGGGTTCAGCATACGCCACGGGGAAAGCCGAGCTGTTCGAACTCATCGAATCCCTGCGAACGGAACTCGGGGCAAGGGAAAGCTATTACAGCTCTTTGGCCGAATGGCTGAAGGCTTTGGCGGACCTGGAACAGGCCGAAGGACGTGACAGTGGCATCCACGCAAGAAAAGACCCCGCCCCACCGGAACTTCAAGAAAGGAACACACCATGAACAAAACCATCGTCTCATCCATTCTGTCCGTCCTGATCGGTTTCTCGGCAGGCTATTTCGTTTTCAAACAGCCCGAAGCCCATACCGTGAGCCATAAACCGGCACAAGAGCGAAAAATCCTGTATTACCAGGACCCCATGAACCCTGAAGTCACGTCGCACACCCCAAAAAAGGCCGCTGACGGGATGGATTTCGTCCCGGTTTACGAAAAAGAAAAACCTGCGGATGGCGGCACCGAAATCGCTTATTACGTGGACCCCATGCATCCCTGGTACACATCCGAAAAACCGGGGAAAGCCCCGGACTGCGGCATGGACCTTGTGCCTGTCTACAAAAACGACGAAAAGGCCCAAGGGGTGAAAATCGACCCCTCCATGATTCAGAGCATGGGAGTGACCCTTGAAAAAGCGGAAAAAAGGACGCTCTCAAAAACCATCCGGGCATCGGGCCTGGTGGAAATCGACGAATCGCGCCTTTACACCGTGACCACCAAATTCATGGGCTGGGTGGACAGGCTCAAAGTCAACCGAACCGGCCAGGCTGTCAGTGAAAACCAGAGCCTTTTCACCTTGTACAGCCCGGACTTGGTCAGCGCCCAGGACGAGTACCTCCTGGCCCTTAAATACAGGAACAATCTGTCTGAAAGCGGGATCGACGAAATCAGAAACCAGGGCGACGGAATGATTGAAAGCGTGGTCAGACGCCTTTCTTACTGGGACATCGGCAAACCGGAGATCCTGGCCCTTGAGAAACGAGGAAAACCCGTGAAGAACATCGAGATAAGGTCACCGTACCGTGGGGTGGTCATGGATAAAATGATCACGGAAGGCGATAAAATCGAGGCCGGAATGCCCCTTTACCGGATCGCGGACCTTTCCACGGTTTGGGTCACGGCGGACGTGTATCCCCAGGATCTTCCCTGGATCGGGAAAGGCGGCGCAGCGGACATGTCATTTCCGGCCCTCCCCGACCGGACCTTCAAAGGCAACGTGGAGTTCCTCTACCCCACCATGAACGGGGAATCCCGGACTGCGAAAATCCGCATCGTGATGAAGAACGATAAAAACGTTTCCCTCAAACCCGGCATGATCGGGGCCGTTTCCATTGCTTCCGCCGTTTCACGGGCTGAGGTGACCGTGCCCGAACAGGCGGTGATCAAATCCGGTTTAAGGGATATCGCCGTGGTGGCCCTGGGCGACGGATATTTCGCACCGAGGGAAATCCGCACCGGGGTTTCCGAAGGCGGGTACATTCAGGTTCTGGACGGCATCCGTGAAGGTGAAGACATCGTCACCTCCTCCCAGTTCCTCATCGATTCGGAAAGCAACTTAAGGGCCGCCATCGCCGGAATGGGGAAAAAACCAACAGCGGACAGTCCTCCGGCCCAAAGCACCAAAGCCCCCCCATCCTCTCTGGCCGGCGGAACCCTCGTTGCGGATAATGCCGCCATTAAAAACAACGCCGCGTCAAAACCCCTCATGGCGTCAGCCAAAACCCGGTACACCTGTGACATGCACCCTGAAATCATCAAAGACAAACCCGGAAACTGCCCCATCTGTGGCATGCACCTCGTGCCTGTCAAAGCGGAGAAAAAGGACACGAAAAAAATCCAGTACACCTGCGAGATGCACCCCGAAGTCATCAAGGACAAACCCGGAAGCTGCCCCGTCTGCGGCATGCACCTCGTCCCCGTCAAAACGGAGAAAAAGGACACGAAAAAAATCCAGTACACCTGCGAGATGCATCCTGAAGTCATCAAGGACAAACCCGGAAGCTGCCCCATCTGCGGCATGTTTCTGACTCCTAAAAAATGATCGCCGGACGCAAATCGAATATTGAATGGAAAAAAGAGACACCCTATGCTGAAAAAGATCATCGAAACATCCATCGACAACACGTTCATGGTCATTCTGGCCACGGTGTTTTTCGCGGCGATGGGCCTTTACTCCCTTATCACCATCCCCATTGACGCCATACCCGACCTCTCCGACGCCCAGGTGATCATCTACACCGAATACCAGGGGCAGTCCCCGAAGACCGTGGAAGATCAGGTCACCTTCCCCCTGACCACCGCCATGGTGTCGGTTCCCCATTCCAAGGTGGTCCGGGGGTACTCGTTTTTCGGTTACTCACTGGTCTACATCATCTTCGAAGACGGAACGGACATTTACTGGGCGCGGAGCCGCGTGCTGGAGTATCTCAACTCCGCCACACGCCAGCTTCCCAAAGGCGTGACCCCCACCCTGGGTCCTGACGCCACCGGCGTGGGCTGGGTGTTCGAATACACCCTTTCATCGCCCCGGCATTCCCTCCAGGACTTGCGTTCCATCCAGGACTGGTACCTGAAATACGGCCTGTCAGCGGTGGACGGCGTTTCGGAAGTGGCCAGCATCGGCGGATTCGTGAAACAATACCAGATCACCGTTGACCCGGTGAAACTCCAGGCCTACAACATCCCCCTTTCCATGATCGAAATGGCGGTTTCGGACTCCAACAGCGACGCCGGAGGCGAAATCATCGAAATGGGCGAAACCGAATTCATGATCCGGGGCCTGGGCTACATCAAATCCATAGCGGACATCGAAAACATCCCCCTCATGGTGGACAAAAGCCGGGGGACGCCCGTGTTCATAAGGGATGTGGCCCACGTTTCCATGGGGCCTTTGATGCGGCGGGGCATCGCCGAACTGAATGGTGAAGGTGAAACCGTGGGTGGCATTGTGGTGATGCGGTATGGAGAAAACGCCCTCAGCGTCATCGAAAACGTGAAAAAAAAGCTGGAAGAACTGAAACCTGGCCTCCCCAAGGGGGTGTCCATCGAGACCGCATACGACAGGTCCAGCCTGATCACACGGGCCATCGACACCCTCAAGCATAAGCTGCTGGAAGAAATCCTGGTGGTGGCTCTCGTGTGCATCATCTTCCTCTTGCACGCCCGGAGCGCCCTGGTGGCGGTGTTCACGCTCCCCACCGCCATCCTCGCGTCCTTCATCATCATGAAGGCTCAAGGGATCAACGCCAACATCATGTCCCTGGGGGGCATCGCCATCGCCATCGGGGCCATGGTGGACGCGGCCATCATCATGATCGAAAACGCCCACAAGCACATCGAGCATGAAAATGAAAAGCCGATCCACGAACGGCGTAAACTCAAGGACATCATCAAGGAATCCGCACTGGAAGTGGGGCCCGCCCTGTTCTATTCCCTCCTGGTGATCACCGTATCCTTCATCCCGGTGTTTACCCTGGAAGAGCAGGAAGGACGTCTGTTCAAGCCCCTGGCCTTCACCAAAACCTACGCCATGGCCGCCGCAGCCGTTCTGTCCATCACCGTGGTTCCCGTGCTCATGCGGTTCGCCCTCAAGGGCAACATCCTTCCCGAGCACCGGAACCCCGTGAACCGGTTTCTCATTGCCGTTTACCACCCCGTGGTGGACGGCGTACTGAAATTCCCGAAAACGATCATAGTCTTGGCCCTGATCCTCCTCGGAATCACAACCTACCCGTTCATGAAAACCGGCTCGGAATTCATGCCGCCCCTCTACGAAGGCGACCTCCTCTACATGCCCACCACCATGCCGGGCATTTCCGTCACCAAAGCAAGAGAACTCCTTCAGCAGACCGACCGGATGATCCGCACGTTCCCTGAAGTCCATCATGTGTTCGGCAAGGCCGGGCGGGCTGAAACAGCCACGGACCCGGCGGGCCTTGACATGCTTGAAACCACCATCATGCTGAAACCCGAGGACCAGTGGCGGCCCGGCATGACCGTGGACAAACTCATCGCCGAACTGGACCGGACCGTCCGGGTTCCCGGCCTCACCAATTCCTGGACCATGCCCATCAAAACACGGGTGGACATGCTGAGCACCGGCATCAAAACGCCGGTGGGCGTGAAAATCTCAGGACCTGATCTTGAAACCCTTGAAAACCTCGGCAAACAGGTGGAAGAGGTCCTTAGAACCGTTCCCGGAACCCTCAGTGCTTTCGCTGAACGGGCCGTGGGTGGAAACTACCTGGACATCGCCATCGACCGGGTTGAAGCGGCCCGGTTCGGCCTCACCGTGGGCAAGGTCCAGATGGTCATCCGAAGCGCCATGGGCGGCATGAGCATCACCCAGACCGTGGAAGGCCTTGAAAGGTATCCCGTGAACCTCAGGTACAGCCGTGAACTCCGGGATACCCTCGACGCCCTGAAGCGTGTTCTCGTCCCTGCGCCCACCGGCCAGCATGTTCCCCTGGGGCAGATCGCCACCTTCACAACCGCCAAAGGCCCCATGGTGATCCGAAGCGAAGACGCGAGGCCCAATTCCTGGGTCTTCGTGGACATCCACAGCATGGACATCGGCACCTACATCAAGGGCGCCCGGAAAGCCGTTACGGAAAACGTCGCCATGCCAAAGGGTTATCACCTGATCTGGAGCGGCCAGTTCGAATACATGCAAAGGGCCGAAAAGCGGCTGATGCTCGTGATCCCCATGACCCTTTTCATCATCTTTGTCATCATCTACCTGAACACACGCTCCCTTATCAAAGTGGGCATCGTGTTCATGGCCGTTCCCTTTTCCCTGATCGGCGCGTTCTGGACGCTCTATTTCCTGGATTACCACCTGAGTATCGCCGTGTGGGTGGGCATCATCGCCCTGGCGGGTCTTGATGCGGAAACAGGCGTTGTCATGCTTCTTTACCTTGACATGGCGTATGAAAGCATGAAAAGGAAGGGACTGATTCAAGGCGTTGCCGATCTTAAACAGGCCATTCACCACGGTGCGGTTCAGCGTGTGCGTCCCAAGATCATGACCGCCTCGGTGATCATCGCCGGACTTCTTCCCATCATGTGGAGTCACGGGGCCGGGGCTGACGTGATGAAGCGTATCGCCGCACCCATGCTGGGCGGGGTGATCTCTTCCGTGGCCATGGAGCTTTTCGTCTATCCTGCGGTTTACCTCCTGTGGAAGAGGAAACGTTCAGGCGGATGACCCGGAGCTGAACCGGCCGTCGCCATTTTAAACCCACCCATTGCTTTAAAAGGATAAAAACGTGATTCGAAGAAAAGACCGGGTCTGTCCTGTAGAAATGGCCGGGGCCCTCGACATCGGCATCCGGAAATGTTTCCAGAACCCAGAAAAAATCCTGTCACCCCTTATCAGGACCGGAATGACGGTCCTGGATTTCGGATGCGGTCCCGGTTTTTTCACCCTGGCCATGGCGCGACTTGTCGGGCCTTCGGGCAAGGTCATCGCCGCGGACCTTCAGGACGGCATGCTTGACATTGTGCGAAACAAAGTAAGGGGCCTTGACATCGAGAACCGTGTCCTGTTCCACCAATGCCCGGAAAACGCCCTGGACGTCAGAGAAAAAGTCGATTTCGTCCTGGCGTTCTACATCATGCACGAGCACCCCGACCCCACGTCCGTCTTCAAAGAAGTCGCCGCCATTCTGAACCCCGGCGGCTGCATCCTCATCGTCGAACCGCCATTCCATGTTTCAAGAAAAGCCTTTGCCAAAACCGTTAACGATGCGGAATCCCAGGGATTCGCCCTTGCCGGTTCCCCCAGGGTGTTCATGGGCATGACGGCGATGATGAAACGATGAACACCGCCCGGGTCCGCGTGACCCTTGTGTGAACAATGGGGGGAATATGGGACAGGTCAATTATCGAAGTATCGAACAAGCTCCATTCAGAAAGAAGATATCCCATGAAATCGCATGCGAACGTAACCAGTGGGAGTGAATTCAGTGAAAATGAAGTGATGGGATAGGTCTGGAAACAGGCGTTAGGGTGGTTTGT
>DYJE01000042.1 GCA_020723285.1 Desulforapulum autotrophicum
CCATGATCGACTAAAATTACTCTACGTTGGCTTGGTTTGGGTGCGGAATGTCAGGGTATGGTGTTGGGTATGGATTTTTTCAGCCAATAAAAAAGGCCCTTGAATTTCTTCAAGAGCCTTGATTATCGAGTGGCGGGAGCGACGAGACTCGAACTCGCGACCTCCGGCGTGACAGGCCGGCGTTCTAACCAACTGAACTACGCCCCCGTTTGGGGTGTTTTGTGGTGGGCGATGCAGGGCTTGAACCTGCGACTTCAACCTTGTAAGGGTTGCACTCTCCCAACTGAGTTAATCGCCCGTATTGTGCGGCTTTAACCGCTTCAAAACGGATGAATATTTAACAGGATAACTTTGCTGAGTCAAGCGATTATTCGGCCATGTTTTATTTTTTTATGGCCGGTCCTCCTGGGCCGTTCTCAATCCTTGAACAAAGGATCGTTATCCGTCACGATCAATGAAGACTGAAGCACCTCATCCAGATGTTCGACAAAGACAATGTCGATTTCTTTCGTAATGAAAGCAGGGATTTCCGAAAGATCTTTCTCGTTGTCCTTTGGGGCGATAACCCGCTTGATGCCGCCCCGGTGAGCGGCCAGTATTTTTTCCTTGAGCCCGCCGATGGGCAGGACACGCCCCCTCAGGGTAATTTCGCCGGTCATGGCCACATTCCTGTCCACAGGTCTTTGGGTCAGGGCCGAAACTATGGCCGTGCACATGGCGATTCCGGCTGAAGGACCGTCTTTGGGAATGGCTCCTTCAGGCACGTGGATATGGATGTCGTTTTCTCCGTAGAAATCCTTGTCGATCTTCAGCCGTTCCGACCGGGAACGGACATAGCTCACTGCGGCACGGGCAGATTCCTTCATGACATCCCCGAGTTTTCCGGTGACGATAAGGTTGCCTTTTCCGGGCATGAAAACCGTCTCGATACACAGGAGCTCACCGCCGACGGCAGTCCACGCGAGGCCGGTGACAATACCGATCTGGTTTTTCTCCTCCACCTGAGCGAACCGGTACTGAACAGGCCCCAAGTGTTTCTGAACGGTTTTGGACGAAATGGTCACTTTACCCGGCTGGTTCTTTTTCACCACGTCCAACGCTGTTTTCCGGCAGATCGCCGCAATTTCACGTTCAAGGTTCCGGACTCCCGCCTCGCGGGTATAGTCGCGGATGACACTGTATATGGCTTTTTTTGAGAAAAAAACGTTTTCCGGCGACAGACCGTTCATCCTGACCTGTTTGGGCACAAGATAATCACGGGCGATCTGGTATTTTTCGATCTCCGTGTAACCGGCGATACGGATCACTTCCATGCGGTCCTGAAGAGGCAGAGGAATGTCCGTCAGCGTGTTGGCGGTGGTAATAAACAGGATGTCCGACAGATCGTAGTCCACATCGAGGAAATGATCGTTAAATTTGTTGTTCTGTTCGGGATCCAGAACTTCAAGAAGGGCGGATGATGGATCTCCTCTGAAATCCATACTCATCTTGTCCACTTCATCGAGACAGAACACGGGATTGTTCACCCCGGCCTTTTTGAGGTTCTGAATAATTTTTCCCGGAAGGGCTCCGACGTAAGTCCGTCTGTGGCCCCTTATTTCGGCTTCGTCTCTGACGCCGCCTAAAGATATCCGTATGAATCGCCGTCCCGTGGCCCTTGCCACGGATTTGGCCAGCGATGTTTTTCCCACACCGGGAGGCCCTACAAGACAAAGAATGGGGCCACGGATTTTATTGACCAGGGATTGAACGGCTAGGTATTCAAGGATTCTCTGCTTGGGTTTTTCAAGACCGAAATGATCGTCGTTCAGAATTTTTTCAGCCCGTGTCAAATCATGACAAACCTTGCTTCTGTTGTACCATGGAAGATCAAGCAGCCAGTCGATGTAGTTCCGCACCACACTGGCCTCGGCGGACATGGGTGACATCATTTTAAGCTTCTTGAACTCCTGCCTGATTTTGTGGGTGGCCTCTTTGGACATGCGTTTGGCGCTGATCCGTTTCTCAAGCTCCTGAAGTTCGTCATCCGCCGAATCATCAGCCCCCATTTCACGCTTGATGGCCCTCATCTGTTCGTTAAGATAATAATTTTTCTGCGTCTGCTCGATCTGGTCCCGCACCCGACCCTTGATTTTCTGGCCCATGGCGAAAATCTCCCCTTCCCGCCGGATCAGCTTGAGAAGCAGAGTGAGCCGGTCACCAATGTCGATGGCCTCCAGGAGCTGCTGTTTTTCCGTAACCTTGAACGCAATATGTGAAGATATGGTGTCCGACAGTTTCGAGGGATCGGTGATGGTCGAAACCTTGGTGACAATATCTTTGGAGATGCTTTTATTGATTTTGCTGTACGATTCGAATGCACTGCCGACGGCTCGGACCAGTGCTTCAATTTCGGGCGTCTGGGTTTCGTTTTCCGCGATGGGTTCAATTTCAACTTTGAAAAAATCATCACCGCTGATGAAAGAGATGATTTTTGCTCTGAATTTTCCTTCCACCAGGGCTTTGACTGTTCCGTCGGGAAGCCGGAGAAGTTGAAGAATGGTACCCACGGTCCCTGTGGTGTTGATGTCCTTTTCTTTGGGAGAGTCGACTCCCGCCACTTTCTGGGTCGCCAGAAATATGGTTTTATCCTTGTTCATGGCATCGGCAAGGGCGTTGACGGATTTCGTCCGGCCCACGAACAGGGGCACCACCATGTGGGGGAAAACAACAATATCCCTCAAGGGCAGAATGGGGAGAACGACACTGGACTCATCCGAACCATCTTTGAATATTTTGGGTATGTTTATCATATCGGCACTTGTTTCAAAAAGGGCATGAAATAGCGTTTAAAGAAAGGTCAATCACGCACGGTTAAACCGTATCATCTCAACAGGCATGCTTTCCAGCCAATCCGGGTCCGATGAAGATATCAGGCCTGTTTTTTGGAAGATCCGTAGATAATGATGGGGTCTTCTTCATTCAGGATGACGTCTTCACTGATCACACACTCCTCGACATTTTCAAGGGAGGGAATATCATACATGATATCCAGCATGGCGTTTTCAAGAATGGCTCTAAGCCCTCTGGCTCCCGACTTCCGTTTGACGGCGAGTTTGGCAACGGCGCGAAGGGCCTCGTCGGTCAACCTCAACCGGACGCCTTCGTACTCGAACAGTTTTTGAAATTGTTTGGCCAGAGCGTTTTTGGGTTCGGTAAGGATCCGCACCAGAGAATCCTCGTTCAGTTCACCCAGGGTTGCCACAACGGGTAAACGGCCCAGAAACTCAGGAATGAGTCCGTATTTCACGAGGTCTTCCGTCTGAACAAATTTCAGAAGATCTCCCAGGTTCTTGTTATCCTGTTTCTGCACATTGGCTCCGAAGCCCATGGCCTTTTTACCGATTCTTCGCTGAACAACCTTGTCCAGTCCGTTGAAAGTCCCGCCGCAGATAAATAGGATGTTGGTGGTGTCCACTTTGACGAAATCCTGCTGGGGGTGCTTTCGGCCGCCTTTGGGGGGGACACTTGCCGTGGTTCCTTCTATGATTTTTAGAAGTGCCTGCTGAACACCTTCGCCGGACACGTCCCGGGTGATGGACGGATTGTCGGATTTCATGGCGATTTTATCGATCTCGTCAATGTAAACGATACCGCGTTCCGCTTTTTCAACATCGTAATCGGCGTTCTGAAGAAGGGCGAGTATGATATTTTCCACATCTTCACCCACGTAACCCGCTTCTGTCAGCGTCGTGGCATCCGCGATGGTGAAGGGAACGTCAAGGAATCGCGCCAGGGTCTGGGCCAGAAGGGTTTTTCCGCAGCCCGTGGGCCCGATGAGAAGAATGTTGCTTTTCTGAATTTCAACGTCGTCTGTACGTACCGTGGAATCGAGGCGTTTGTAATGGTTTCGCACGGCCACGGCCAGAATTTTTTTGGCGTGGTCCTGTTCGATGACGTATTCATCCAGCATGCGCTTAATTTCACGGGGCGTCATCAGTTTTTCAGGACGGTCGATATCCTTGGTGCTTTCATCGTCGATGATTTCACCGCAAAGCTGGATGCATTCATCGCAGATATAGACACTTGGCCCCGCAATGAGTTTTTTGACTTCCCGCTGGTTCTTTCCGCAAAACGAACAGAAAAGCTTGTCGTTTCCCTCTCCATGATCTGTCATATCAATCCTCCGTCTTGTCCAGAGTCTCCAGCTCACCTCTGTTCGTCACGACATGATCGATGATGCCGTAACGTTTGGCTTCTTCGCCAGACATGAAATAATCGCGGTCCGTGTCACGCTTGATGCGCTTGATATCCTGATTGGTGTGAAAAGCCAGCATCTGATTCAGGACTTCCTTCATCCGGAGAATCTCTTTTGCCTGAATTTCGATATCGGAAGCCTGACCCTGCGCTCCGCCCAGGGGTTGATGAATCATGATTCTGGAGTTTGGAAGGGAATACCGTTTTCCACTGGTTCCTGCGGCAAGCAGCAAAGACGCCATACTGGCTGCCTGCCCGATGCATACGGTTGAAATGTCGGGCTTGATGTACTGCATGGTATCGTAAATGGCCATTCCTGCCGTGACAGAACCACCGGGAGAATTGATGTAGAAATTGATATCTTTTTCAGGATCGTCGGATTCCAGAAACAGAAGCTGGGCCACAATGAGATTGGCCACATCGTCGGTAACTGCTGTCCCTAAAAAAATGATTCTATCTTTAAGGAGCCGGGAATAGATATCGTATGAACGCTCGCCCCGGCTTGTCTGTTCGATCACGTATGGCATGGGTATCAGTGACACGTTTTATCCTCCTTTAACACACGGCGGCTTTCAATATCGGACATGCAAAAAGAACAAAAAACACAGTATGTTAAATCATGTTTTGTTCAAAGTAAGGATATGTTTCGACTTCATGAAACATATCCTTTTGCTGATCAGGCTTCAAGTTCCTGTTTGACTTCTTCAACGCTGCTTTTTTCAATTATAAGCTTTAATGCCTTTTTTTCAAGCAAAGTGTGCTTGAAATATTCGGTTTTATCCGGATTGGCCCTGTAAAACGATTTGATCGCCTCAACAGGCTGGTTGATGGCTTTGGCGGTGTCCTGATATCCGGCATCCATTTCATCGTCGGTCAGTTCCAGTTTTTCCTGTTTGATGATACCGCCGAGAATCAGATGACGACGGACCTGTTTTTCCGCAAGCCCGCTGTATTCTTGTTCCAGGTCTTCACGGGTCTTTCCGATCTGCTCAAGGGTGATGCCGTTCATCATGAAAGCCCGTTCGGCTTCGGCGATGATGCTGGCCAGTTCGTAACGGACCATCATATCCGGAATTTCAAAACTCATCCTTTCGATCAGAGACTGATAGATCTGTTCGTTGATATCGTGCTCCGAACGTTTTTCGTAGCCTGACTTCAGATTTTCCCGGATCACGTTCCGGATTTCGTCGACGGTGGTGTAGTCCCCCACCTGACGTGCAAAGTCATCGTTCAGCTCAGGAAGGACTTCGACCTGGATGGCGTTCAGTTTGACGGTGAAAGAGACTTTGTTGCCCGCAAGTGATTTGTTGATGTAGTCCGGGCTGTAATCTATCTCGAACACCTTCACGTCCCCTTGTTTCATTCCGATAAGCTGATCGTCGAAATCCCTAGAAAGGGCGGCCGATCCTATTTTGTGGCTGGCGTTTTCAACTTTGGGCGTCGCTCCGAAAGGTTGCCCGCCTACAAGGCCTTCGTATTCAAGAAGAACAAAATCGTTTTCCACAGTCGGCCTGATTTCGTCGATGGTCACCCGTTTTGCAAGATTCTTGCGGATCATCTCGATCTGAACGTTCACTTCTTCATCAGACGCTTCAAAAACCTTTTTCTTGATCTGGATACCTGAGAAATCAATCTGACCCAGGTCCGGCAGCAACTCCAGGGTCGCGCTGTATTTGTAGGACGTCTTGGGATCGAATTCGCTTTTTGTGACCACAGGTTCTCCGATGAACATCAGCTTCTTGTCCTGAATGGCTTCAAACAGCGTGGACTGGATCAGGGTATTGATAACATCGGCTTCAACGTCAGCCTTGAATTTTCGTTCCAGAATGGCCCTCGGGGTTTTACCCTGTCTGAATCCGTTGACTTTTGCCGTTTTTTTCAGATTGTTGTAAGCGTTATCCACTTCGCTTGCCACTTTGTCTTCCGGCACTTCGATATGCAGAATTTTTTTGACGGAATTCACATCTTCGATCGTAACTTGCATTATCATCCCTCTTTTTCGGAGCCTCTTCCTTATCAGGCCCTTATCCAGGTTGTCGTGTTAACGTTCCGCCTGTCGTCCATAGCCAAAGGGCGTCCAATCCCATCGACAGGTGATAGCGCGGGGCGGAATCATAAAAAAACTGTTCAAACCATCCTTCTTTAATGATAACGTAGCGGGCGGTTCAACCAAATCAAATAACACATTATTGAATCAATTTTCTTTCTGCGAACCGGCTTTCAGCCATTTTGGCGTCGTTAATCATAAAGCCAATTTGCAAAAGTAATATTAATCGAAAATGCTGTCAAGTCATTTGAAATACGAAGTGCCCTGACGGTGTTTCTTTGAACATTCCGGATGGTTTATGAACTTCAGCGTCAGTCGGTCAACCTTAATCCTCGCTTTTATCCTTTTTATTAATGCGGCGGCATGGACTCCCTGCCCTGCCGAAGAAGAGGCCGGTCGTGACAAGCCCGCCCCGGTCAGGAAAACCGTTGTCATCGATCCCGGCCACGGTGGAGCGGATAACGGTGCCACAGGGCCGGGACGAAGCAGGGAAAAGGATCTCACCCTGTCGTTCGCCAGACTCCTTGAATCACGGTTATCGAAAAAATATAAGATCATCATGACCCGTAAAAGCGACAGCGCCGTTGAGGCAAGAAACAGGACTGAAGCGGCGAACAAAGCCCAGGGAGATCTTCTGATCAGTGTTCATGCCGGAGGGAGTTTCAACCCTGACACAGGCGGAATCGCTCTTTATTTTCACGAACCCGAAGCCGCTTCGCTTCAAAGGACTGAAGAAGAATCGCCCCAGGCTTTCACTGCTATGGTTCGATGGGATTCGGTCCAAGACCGGTACAGATCTCTGAGCAGAACCCTGGCCCTGATCATGAATGAAAACCTTTCGGTCATACCGGTGGAAAACGATCGTTTGACGGTCTCTGTTTCGAGTTTGCCGGACAGGGTTTTGGCTGGAGCTGACATGCCCGCGCTTCACATGGAAATCGGACAACTGACCAACGCTTCCGACGAAAAAAGACTGAAAAAAAAGGACTTCCTGGCCCGTATGGCCGATGCGGTCCTTAAATCCGTTGATACTTTTTTCGATCAATATCCCGAGAAGTCGGTCCGGGAATTCTGAAAAAGAATGCAAAATCCCGTGATAACGGACCGTTGTCTCTTGATCGAATATGCCTTGCCCGGATGATTCTGCAGATTAATGTGTTGCAAGATAATAAAAAGAATGCTAAATTCGCAGCTCTTTTAAGCATCAGAATCGAGATTGAAGCGGGGCGTAGCGCAGTCTGGTAGCGCGCTTGCTTTGGGAGCAAGATGTCGCAGGTTCGAATCCTGCCGCCCCGACCAATCCCAGTCCTTATTAATTCTGTATACAGCCTTCCAAACAAGCTGATGTTCAGTTCGCCTTGACCACTGAAAAATGCCGATCCAGCCGCATGGTGCTGAACAGACCGTAAATATCTTCTGCGATATTGATGACTTTAAGTTTCCCGCCTTTCTGGTCCAGCGAATTATGGGTTGCAATGATAACCCCGATTCCAACAGAGTCCACCATTTCAACACCCGCAAGATCTATCACAAGTTCCGCCGGAGACTCCTGGATCTGCGAATTCAATTCAGCCCGGAATTCGTTCGCCATGGAAGCTACCACGTCTCTGCCCGGTTTAACGATGACTTGTGACCCGTCTTTGCTGATCGTGCTCATAAAGACACCTCATTAGATTTATGCGTTATCGGATAATAGTTGTGATCTCACCTTCACATGAAATATTCAGCGATCACCGGCTTATGTGAATTCGTTCAACGTAAGTTTTTAAACTGAAAACCGCTTTTTCGCAGGCTTTTTCAATGATTTGAACCTGAATTGGGGGAAGGAGGCCTTATCACTCCACGGACACTCGAATTTACTGTTACGGAAAATTTAACATATCCTTTTTTAAATCTCAAACAAATTTACGTGAAGCCCTCTTTATCCGGATCCGATCAACACGAAAAAACTCATTGACACAAGGCTTGTCAATGCCGGATAAGAAGACGGGACGAACACCGGCAACATCTGTATCAATGAGGGAAATCAGTGACCACCATCATATCCGGAACGGCGAAATGGCTTCAGCACCGCCGTCGAATCATCCATCTCATTTTTTTTTCAGGCCTTTCCGGGTTTCTTCTTTCATTGTCCTATCCAAAGTCAGGGCTGTCTTTTCTGGCATGGATCGCCCTCGTGCCTTTTTTATCATCTCTAAAAAGCGGCCATGCCCGTGAACCTTATGTTTCAGCTTTGAGTTTCGGCGTTGTCCACGGGCTGACCCTTTTGTATTGGGTTGTCCATACGCTGAACATTTACGGGTATCTTCCCATGGTGCTCTGCATTCCCATCCTGCTTCTTCTGGTGCTGTACCTGTCATGCTACCCCCTGCTTTTCGCATGGCTCATCGTAAAAATCGTAAAAAAACCGATGTATCTGATGGCTGCCGCACCGTCAATGTGGGTTTTACTGGAATACTTGAAATCCTGGGCGCTGACGGGTTTCCCCTGGGAACTCCTGGGATATTCACAGCACAATGTGATACAGATGATCCAGATTGCCGATATAACCGGTGTATACGGGATTTCCTTTCTTATCGTGCTTGTCAATACCGCTGTTTTTACCGTGTTTTTATATATGGCAAAAAAAGACTGGTGTGGTGAATCCGTCACAGGAAAAACGGCCTTTGTTCACGGAATTCTGGCCACAGCATGCGTTGTCCTTGTCGCGGCTTACGGTTTTTTTCGGATTCAGGCCACGGATTACGCCTCTGCGGCAGCCGATACAGCCACAGTTTCGGTTGTGCAGGGAAATATCGACCAGTCCGTCAAATGGAACTCATCGTATCAGGTAAAAACCCTGATGACATATGGCAAATTGTCCAAACTCGCCGCCGGTAAGGACAAACCCGATTTCATCGTATGGCCCGAAACGGCGGCCCCTTTTTATTACGAAAACGACCGACTTCTCACTGCCCTTCTGAAACAGACCCTGACGGAATGCGATACGGAGTTTCTCATCGGCTTTCCGTCTTATGAAAAGGACGGCGGCCGTTACAGATTTTACAACAGCGCGTATGCCATGGCACCGGATGGTCAGGTCGGGGGGAAATACAGCAAGGTTCACCTGGTTCCCTTTGGCGAGTACGTTCCGCTTCAGGACTTTCTGCCGTTTATCGATAAGCTGACGGCGCAGTCCGGTGATTTTTATGCCGGTCAAAAAGGAGACACGTTGGTTTTTAGCCCTGGGAAAATCGGGGTTCAGATATGCTTCGAGGTGATTTTCCCGAACCTCACCCGGGCCATGGTTCAAAACGGGGCCCGGCTCATCGCCAACATCACCAACGACGCCTGGTTCGGAACCACCAGCGCTCCTTACCAGCATTTTTCCATGGTGAAATTCAGGGCCGTTGAAAACAAGCGGGCGATTGCCAGAGCGGCCAACACGGGAATCAGCGGGTTCATCGATCCATGCGGCCGGGTGCTGGCCGCCACGGGTTTATATGAAGAAGCCTATCTGACCCGCAAACTGCCCCTGCCGGGCCACATGACGTTCTACACCCGTTTCGGTGACGTCTTCGTGTTGTTCTGCGCAGCCCTTATGATTCCGGCCCTGGTGAGCTTCTTCAAAAGACATGGGGCCAAATAAATATTTACATCACAAGGCCTATCCATTATGAATAGACATTAAACAACGGATGAATTCCGTTGTTTTTATTTTTTTATCCAAACAACAGAAACACAGGGAGGATCACATGTCGTTTGAACTTAAAAGCACGTTAAGGGATTGTCAGGCCAAACTCAAACAGCTCGAAGGTTGTCTTTGACTTCCCTGGCAAACATCACAGACTGAAAGAACTCGAAGCCCAGATCGGGCATAAAGATTTCTGGAACAATCCCGACGCCACAGCGCCTGTTCTCAAGGAACGAACCCATCTGACCCAGTCCATCGACAACTGGAACGCCCTGAACACCCTGGTGGAAGACGCGGAAATTCTCCTTGAGCTTGCTCAGGAAGAAGGGGATGATTCTGTTTTGCGCGATGTGGAAAAACAGATCGGGGATATTGACGCACGGATCTCCCGGATGTCCATCGAGATGATGCTGGACGGTGAAACCGACGGATGTGACGCCATTGTGTCCATCAACGCCGGGGCTGGCGGCACCGACTCCCAGGACTGGGCGGAGATGCTGTTCCGCATGTATTCCAGGTGGTGCGACCAGAGAGGTTTCAAGGAAACCATCATCGACTATCAGCCCGGCGACGAGGCGGGAATCAAGAGCGTCACATTTTCCGTGGCCGGAGAAAACGCGTTCGGGTATCTGAAAGTGGAGTCCGGAGTTCACCGGCTGGTCCGCATTTCTCCGTTCAACGCAAACGGCAAACGGCAGACCTCCTTCAGCTCGGTCTTTGTGTACCCCGAGATCAAGGATGAAATCGTGGTGGACGTGGAAGACAAGGATATCAGGATCGACGTCTTCCGCGCCAGCGGCTCCGGCGGACAGCATGTCAACAAGACAAGCAGCGCCGTGCGCATCACACATTTCCCGTCGGGCATCGTGGTCCAGTGTCAGCAGGAATCGTCGCAGCACAGGAACCGTGACATTGCCATGCGAGTCCTGAAGTCGCGCCTGTATCAGCTTGAAAAGCAGAGGCGGGATGAAAAACTCCAGGCCATCCATGACGGAAAAGACGAGATCAACTTCGGCAGCCAGATCCGTTCCTACGTCCTTCATCCGTACCAGATGGTGAAAGACCACCGGACAAGCCATGAAACAGGAAACGTGAAAAGTGTTCTGGACGGCAACCTGGACTCCTTCATCGAGGCTGCGCTCCTTTCGGGGAATTCATAAGATATGCTCGACGCGGAAGGCATTCTCCGGAAGTTTTACGACCCGGATTCCGAAGTATACAGAATTCTTGTCACCCACAGTCGCCATGTGGCCGCCAAAGCCCTTGAAACGGCGAAAAAAGTGGCGCATCTCAAGCCCGATCTGGAGTTTATCGAAGAAGCGGCCATGCTCCATGACATCGGCATCGTCAGGACCCGGACACTGAAACTGGGATGCCACGGCGATCAGCCCTATGTGTGCCACGGATACCTGGGACGGGCCATGCTCGATTCCCTCGGCCTTTTCCGCCACGGTCTCGTGGCGGAACGGCATACAGGGGTGGGTATCACGAAACAGGATATCATGGAAAGAAACCTCGGGCTTCCCCTTCGGGACATGGTGCCTCTCACGCTGGAAGAAGAGATCATCTGTTACGCCGACAAGTTTTTTTCCAAGAACCACGGGGCTGTTTCAACTGAAAAAACCATGGACGAGGTGCTCGCCTATTTCGCCCCCTTTGGCGAAAAACAGGTGGAACGTTTTAAATTCTGGGCCCGTCGATTCGGTGATCTGCCATGTACAACGAATTCTCCGTCCTGAAAAACATCATGAACAGGATTGACGTCCTGAACCAGGGGAATCCTGCCCTGGTCATTCCTCCCGGCGATGACGCGGCCCTGCTGGCCCCGCTTTCACGGCCGGTGGTGACCACGGATACCCATCGTGAAGGCGTCCATTTCAAACTGGAATGGCAAAGTCCCCATGACATCGGGTACAAAGCCGTGATGGCGGCCCTGAGCGACCTTGCGGCATCCTATGCGCGGCCTGTCTGCCTGTTCATCAATCTTGGCCTTCCCGCATCGGCTTCCGAATCCTTGGCCGGAGATTTATACGACGGCGTCAAAGCTGCTCTCACCCAAACATCCTGTGCCATGGGCGGCGGCAATATATCCATGTCGGAAACCGTGTCTCTTGATCTTTTCGCCCTGGGTGAAGGTGATCCGGTGATATTTCCCATGCGGTCCGGGGCGGTGCCGGGTCAGGGCATGTACGTCACGGGACCTCTGGGTCTGGCCCGGGGCGGTCTGATGTGCTTACAGCGCGGGGAACCTGGATTTCCGGATCTGGTCGAACGTTTCAAAAAGCCGTCGGCCCGTTTCGACGCGGCGGGAGTGTTGAAACAAAACGGCGTAGCCTGTGTCATGGATGTCAGTGACGGTCTTTCCGGCGACGCGGGCCATGTGGCCAGGGCGTCGAACCTGACGGTCCGGCTTCATATCGGCCATGACCATGTCCATCCGTCTCTTGAAAAATTCTGCCGGGTTTCGGGTGAAAACGCCCAGGCCATGATGATGTCGGGCGGTGAAGACTACGAACTGCTTTTCACCTGCAATCCCCAGATGTTTGAAAAAATCAAAGCCGATCTTCCCCAGGCGTTCCGGGTGGGAACTTGTCTGTCTTATACGGGCCGGAATCTTGAAGGCGTGCCGGAATCCTGCCGCTCGTATGTCCACGGAGAAACAATAAGGACGTGATGAACGATGAAACTTTTTGACAGCCATGCCCATCTCGATGACACGTCCTACCTTAAAGACTGGAACGACGTTCTTGACCGGGCAAAAAACGCGGGGGTTCATGCCGTCATGCTGGTGGGCATCACGGAAAAAAATTCCGAACATTTGATCCGTATGGCTGAGGACAATCCGATGTTCCGCTGTTCGGTGGGCATCCATCCCCATGACGCGGCGAGTGCCGACCAGCGCGCCATCGATCATCTGAAGAGCCTTGCCGTGAAACACCCTGTGGTGAAGGCCTGGGGTGAAACAGGCCTCGATTTCGCCCGGATGCACTCGCCACGGCCGGATCAGGAACGTTGGTTCGAACGGCAGATGGACGCCGCCGCCGAACTGTCGCTGCCCCTGATATTTCATGAACGGGATTCCGGGGGTCGTTTTCTGGACATGGTCCGTCATCATGCCCGGAACCGTGATCTCAAAGGCGTGGTTCACTGTTTCAGCGGCAGCACGGCGGAACTGAGCGCCTACCTGGATCTGGGGCTTTATATCGGAATCACCGGCATCCTCACCGTGAAAGCCAGAGGCGAGGAACTTCGGAAACAGGTCCTCCATATCCCAGAAAACCGTCTTGTGGTGGAAACCGACGCCCCCTATCTCACCCCCTCCCCCGAGAGAAACAAACACAAACGCAACGAACCAGCCTTTGTCCGGACCACGCTTTTGAAGCTTGCGGAAGTCCGGGGCGATGACCCCGATTGTCTGGCCGACCATGTCTGGAACAACACCCTGAACCTTTACGGAATGATGGCATAATATACCGGCCCATGCGTTTGCCGGTTCCGTCTGTGAATCCTGATCTGGCATAAACAAACGTTACCCCTAATGACATATTTTTGATGTTGATCATCAAAAAAAATTATGCCCGCGTAAAAAGACCGCTTTCATTTTGTTGACCAAAACGATATACCGGCGTCAGCGATCCGGGGGGCGCTGATGTGATTTGGCATTGATTTAAGTGTTTTTTTGCGAGGGTGATATGACGGCTTCCGGTTTACGCAGTTTCATGTGTTTTGTACTTTCCATTTCCTGTCTTTGGGGTTGCTCGACGTTTAACAAGCCTGTTGACAGAGCTTTTTTCAACGAATACCAGCAGCACGGCAATCATTATTTCAGTGATCGCGGCCATGATCTCATGGATGTGATAAGTTGTTCCTTTGAATACCCGGTTCTGGGGGCCGCCATCATTGCGGGACCTCTGAAATTCGGGGTGTTGAACCGTGTCCATACAGGAGGCGCAGCGTCCGGTCCGGGATTTGGCGGCATGGCACCCCTGAATGGATGCGGATACCGCTGCGGCCAGTTGGGCTGTTATGAACAGGATGAATCGGTGCTTGGAATGGCTATGGACTCCCTGCCCGCGTACCCCGACACAAGCCGGGCTGTTTTGAGGGGCAAAGGACGAAAGGCCGGAGAAGACGCTTACAATACGGCTCCGATGCTGTTCAGGATCGGAGCCGCCGCAGGTGTTTTCGGCGGGGTCCGCCTGGAGTTCAACTTCGGTGAGCTTGTCGATTTTATCGTGGGTTTCGCCGGTGTCGACCTGATGGACGACGACCTGAACAATATGATACACGGGGTTTCGTATCTCGATCTCAAAAATTCCGAACTGGATGTTTTATCCGGAAAAATCGGTCATTTTACCGATCTGCGCCGCCTGGACATTTCGGGAAACCGCTTGACGGAACTCCCCCCGGAGTTGAAAAAACTAAGAAAACTGTCGGAGCTGAACGCGGGCCACAATAGGCTGACGTCCTTTCCCGAGGCCCTCTGCGGCCACGACTACCTTGCTGTCCTCAGGCTGAAAGGCAATGCCATCCAATCCCTTCCCCCGAACTTCAAACACCTCCGAGCCCTTGAAATTCTTGACCTTTCGGATAACGGACTGACCGGTATCCCACTGGCCCTGTGCCAGACCCGGCGGCTCATCGATCTGGACCTGAAGGAGAACCGTATCGACCGGCTGCCACCTGAAATCGGGCACCTTTCATATCTTGAAAACATGGATCTGGCGGGAAACCCTCTGGGGCAGATTCCACCGGTACTTTTGTCATTGCACAGGCTGAAAACCCTTTCTCTGAGCCGGACCGGACTGACACAGGTTCCAGGGGACATGACCGGGCTTTCAAGTCTGTCTCGACTTGACCTTTCGTTTAACGGAATCGAACATCTCGACGCCTCGATTCCGGGAAACATGCCCAAACTAGAAATCCTGGACTTAAGGGGCAATCCGTTGTCAAAGGATGACATGGTGGACCTGTACTGCCTTTTCGGAAACCATGTCAGGCTTGACGTGCCGTTCGAGGAATGCATGGCCGGCCCCGCGCATGAAAAAAACGGCAGGCCATCGGGCCATGGAAAAAAGCGCCTGAAAAACGCCCTGGGAATGGATTTCGTGTACGCCGAGCCGGGCTGGTTTTTCATGGGAAGCCCTGAAAGCGAGCGTCGCCGGTTCAGCGATGAAGAACGCCATCAGGTGACACTGACCAGGGGCTACTTCATGCAGACCACGGAAGTGACCGTGGATCAATGGAATGCGGTCATGGGAAACAGCGGACCTTCTGTCGTGAAACCTGGCTGCGGCGACTGCCCGGTGACGGACGTCAGCTGGCATGACGCCATGGCGTTCATCAGAACATTGAACGAACGGGAAGGCCACAACACATACAGGCTCCCCACCGAGGCGGAATGGGAATACGCCTGCCGGGCCGGATCCCAAACCCCATTCCCCTTTGACAAAAACCTGCCCTCGTCACGGGCGGGATACACGGGACACGCGGTGAAGACCGGCCGTCTTTCTCCCAATTTCTGGGGAATATACGACATGAGCGGCAACGTCGAAGAATGGTGTGCCGACTGGTATGGCGAATACAGCGGCGGTCACAGCGTCGACCCGGAAGGTCCCGAAACAGGAGAAGGGCGGGTGATCCGGAGCAGCGGTTTCGATGGAAAACATGTCCGGTCAGCCCAGCGCAACCTGAACCGCCCGGATTTCAAGTCGTCCACTCTTGGCTTCCGGCTGGCCAGGAACCTGTGACGTGTTTCCGAGGGTTTCAAGGTCGGGGTTGATCATTCCTCAAAGGTGCTGTAAAAGGAAGTTCTTTGTCCATATGAAGGGGGATGTGACGCACCATGGCAAACACCAGCAACCGTAAGAAAAAACCCGAGGCGGCCAGGCCCGATCGGGGCAAAGCGGCTCCAAATCGTAAGAAAGCCGCCCCAAAAAAAGGGGGGGCGCAGGGGTCGTCGTTCATGCGCGCCGTCTCAGGGATTTTTCTCCTTGTCCTCATTGTGGTGGCCGCAGGTCTTGCGGTTCGTCATTTTTTCCCACCGGAGGTCCAGAAAAGAAAAACACATTACGAGGTGTTTCCCCAGCATGATTCCGTCCCGGATAAAAAGCATGAATCATCGGATCTGAGATATAAAGATGAAAGCGTGGACGAACCGGAGGCCGCCGATGACCGGGAAAAGGATGCCGGCATCGGAGAAGTTGCAGGTAAGGAGGACCCGCCTGAAAAAGACGAGCCTCCTGTCAACCGTGAGGACCTTCCCAGAGTGGCGCTGATCATCGACGATATCGGGTATGACCGCTCCATGGCGAAAAAACTCGCGGACATCGATCCGGGCATGACCTTGTCCATTCTTCCACACAGCCCGAACCGCAGGGAAATCATGTCTTACGCCCGGAAAACCGGCGTGGAGATTATGCTTCACCTGCCCATGGAGCCCATGGAATACCCGAAGGTGGACCCCGGCCCCGGCGCGCTGCTCATGTCCCAGGACGCGGACACGATGATCGGACGCCTGCACGAGGCCCTGGAATCCGTTCCCGACGCCGTGGGGGTGAACAACCACATGGGGTCCCGGTTGACCTCGGAGTCCACACGGATGTACCAGGTTTTTTCCATTCTCCGTAAAAAGGGGCTTTTTTTTATCGACAGCCGCACCTCGTCCAAGAGCGTGTGCCGCCCCTCGGCGTCCCTTCTCCAGCTTACCTACGGCGAAAGGGATGTTTTTCTTGACCACAGCCAGGATCGGGAAACGATCCGCAAACAGCTGAGGACCCTTGTCCGGATGGCGGAACGGAGAGGAAGTGCCATTGGTATAGGGCATCCCCACACTGAGACGTATGAGATCCTGGTGGATGAATATCCGAGGCTGATCAGCCGGGTCCGCATCGTCCATGCCTCGGAGCTGGTCCGGCCCGCCGGATGAGGGTGGAAAGGCTTTTTGAACATGGATTATATTTTCACTTGACAATCGATTGAAACAGTCTAAAATAGTTAGGTTTTTAAATCCGAGGTCCGTATGGACTGATAATAAAGCAAAAACGGGAGATTAGAGATGATGTATGCTGTGGTTTCAACCGGCGGAAAGCAGTATAAAGTCCAGGAAGGCGAAGTCCTTCGTGTGGAAAAACTGGAAGGCGACGTGGGCGCTCCAATTTCCTTCGACAGCGTTCTGATGTTTTCCGATGGAGAAAAGGTCTCACTGGGACGTCCTGTCATCGACGGTGCCGTGGTCAGCGGACATATCGTCCAACAGGGAAAAGAGAAAAAGGTCATCGCTTTCAAATACAAACGTCGTAAACATTCCCGCCGTAAAGTGGGCCACCGCCAGATGTTCACCGCGGTGAAAATCGACAGTATCAAAGCGTAATTCAAGCCTGATTTCAGCCGTTCCGGGTTTTCATCGCAAGAACCCCGGAATGCTCTATAAGGAGTTCAAAAATGGCACATAAAAAAGCGGGCGGCAGTACCAAAAACGGTCGCGACAGTAACGCCCAAAGACGCGGAGTCAAACGTTTCGGCGGAGAATCCGTCCTTGCAGGAAATATCATTGTACGCCAGGTGGGCACATCCGTCCATCCCGGCAATAACGTAGGCGTTGGAAAGGATTACACCCTTTTTGCGTTGATCGACGGCGTCGTCAAATTTGAACGACTCGGCCGCGACCGCAAAAAAGTCAGTGTTTATGCAGCGTGAAATTCATTGATGAAGCCATCATTACTGTCCAGTCCGGGAACGGCGGAAGAGGATGCGTCAGCTTCCGCCGGGAGAAGTTTATCGAACGGGGCGGTCCCGACGGTGGAGACGGTGGGGATGGCGGAAGCGTTGTTTTAAAGGCGGTCGGCAGCCGCAGAACTCTTTACGAGTTCCGCCACCGTCATCATATCGCAGCAGAAAACGGAAGGCCCGGCGAGGGTCAGCAACGGCACGGCCGTAACGGTGAAGACATCCTGATGGAACTTCCCGTGGGTACCCTCGTCTCGGACCTGGAATCCGGTGAAATCGTCCACGATTTTGTCCATGACGGTGAAGTGGTGGTCATTGCCAAGGGCGGGCGGGGCGGACGAGGCAACAAACGTTTTGCCACTGCCCGGAACCGCGTTCCCCGATTCGCCCAGCCCGGTGAGCCCGGTGTATTCATGGAACTGAAGCTGGAACTGAAGCTTCTCGCGGACGTGGGCATCATCGGTTTTCCCAACGCAGGCAAATCGACCCTGATCAGCGTCATTTCATCGGCACGGCCCAAAACGGCCGCCTATCCTTTCACCACCCTGACACCCAATATCGGCATGGTCCAGCACGAATGGGGTGAGCCTTTCGCCGTGGCGGACATTCCCGGCCTCATTGAAGGGGCGCATCAGGGACTGGGCCTTGGCATCCAATTCCTGAAACACGCCGAGCGGAACAAGTTCCTGCTTCACCTGATGGATGCTTCGGCCATCGATCCGGAAGATCCCCTCAAAAACTACAGGACCCTGAACAAAGAGCTGGCCCTTTACAGCAAAGCTCTGGCTGAAAAAAAACAGATTCTGGTTCTCAACAAGATGGACCTTCCCGAAGCACCTGAACTGGCGGATCTGTTTCAAAAAGCCATGGGGGATGTGGACATCATCCGTATTTCGGCCGCCACAACAATGGGGGTGGCCGAACTGAAAAAAACACTCGCCGACATGGTGCATCAAGACGTTTACCATTCTGACAACGATCACGATCAGGATGACCAGGATGAGCACACAGATGACGAATTCCCAGACGATGAACTCTGACATCCAGAAACACATCTCAAGCGCCCGGCGTATCGTGGTCAAGGTGGGCAGCGGGGTTCTGACCCGCGACCTGGGCCTTAACCTCACGGTCATCGCATCCCTGGCCCGGCAGATCAGCGGCCAGATGGACAAGAAACGTGAAATGATCCTCGTCAGTTCCGGTGCTGTGGCCTCGGGGGTGAAAAAAATCGGCCTTCCCAAACGGCCGGACAAAATGCCGGAAAAACAGGCTGCGGCGGCCATCGGTCAGGCCGGGCTCATCCACGAATACGAAAAGGCGTTTTCCATTCACGGCAAGCATGTGGCCCAGATTCTTCTGACCGACGAGGATTTAAGCAACAGAACGCGGTATCTGAATGCCCGGAACACCATGGGAACCCTGCTTGACTGGGGCGTCCTTCCCATCATCAACGAAAACGACACCGTGGCGGTGGCGGAAATTAAATTCGGGGACAACGACAGCCTGTCCGCACGTGTGGCCCTCCTCATGGAAGCCGACCTCCTGATCAACCTCACGGACATCGACGGTCTTTACGACAAGGACCCCCGGCGTCACCCCGAAGCCAAACGCATCCGCGAGCTTGCGGGCATCGGCAAACACATCGAGGAACTGGCGGGCGGCGTTCCCGGAGCCCTGGGAACAGGCGGCATGCTGACGAAAATCAAAGCGGCGCGGAAAATGATCGCGTCGGGTATCCCCATGATCATTGCCTCGGGCAAAGACCCGGAGATTCTGGAAGACCTGTTTCAGGGCAAGGACAAGGGAACGTTTTTCAGACCCAGACACCAGCGCCTGGGCAGCCGGAAAGGCTGGATCGCCTTCAACTCCAAACCCAAAGGCGCGGTTTACCTTGACCATGGCGCAGCGGAAGCGGTAAGAATGAAAGGAAAAAGTCTTCTGCCCAGCGGCATCACACGGGTTCAGGGCGAATTCCGCATGGGTGCGCCGGTTGAAATTAGGGACCCGGAACAGGGTGTGATCGGGGTGGGGCTGGTGAATTACAGTTCGGAAGACATCGACACCATCAAAGGCCTCAAGTCCAAAGATATCGAAAAACGGCTGGGGCACAAAGAATACGACGAGGTGATCCACAGGGACAACCTCGCACTGACCGGAGAGTGACATCATGAGTGTGGAAACCATCATCAAGGACATGGCGGAAAAAGCGAAAAAAGCCTCGGTCCGCATGGCCTCCCTGACATCCGACCAGAAGAACAAAGCGCTGGTGGACCTGGCGGAACGCATCGAAACATCGGCGGAAAAACTCCAGAGTGAAAACAGGAAGGATCTGGATCGGGCCAGAGACATGGGCCTCACCGACGCCATGATCGACCGGCTGACCTTATCTGACAAAGTGATCGCGTCCATGGCCGACGGCCTCCGCTATGTGGCCAAGCTGGAAGACCCTGTGGGAGCCATCACCAAAACATGGTCCCGGCCCAACGGACTTCAGGTGTCCAGGATGCGGATTCCCCTGGGCGTGATCGCCATGATCTACGAATCCCGGCCCAACGTCACCATCGACGCGGCGGGACTCTGCCTCAAGGCCGGAAATGCCATCATTCTCCGGGGCGGTTCAGAAGCTCTTCATTCCAATCAGGCTCTCGCGGCCCTGATCACCGAGTCCCTCACCGCCTGCGGACTTCCCGAACACGCGGCCCAGGTCGTTCCTGTCCGTGACCGGGACGCGGTGAATATCCTTCTCAAACAGGAAGAAAGCATCGATCTCATCATTCCCAGGGGTGGAGAAAGCCTGATCCGCGCCGTGGTTGAAAATTCACGGATTCCCGTGCTCAAACATTACAAAGGCGTCTGCCATGTATACGTGGACAAGGACGGCGATCACGCCATGGCCGAAAACATCTGCCTGAACGCCAAAGCACAGCGCCCCGGCGTGTGCAATGCCATGGAAACCCTTCTGGTTCACCGGGACGAGGCGGCGGGTTTTCTGCCCCGGATGGCTGCGGCGTTTAAATCGGTAGGCGTGACCCTCAAGGGCTGTGAACAGACCCGGGCTATTCTTCCCGATGTGGAACCCGCGACGGAGGAAGACTGGGCCACCGAATACCTGGATTTGATCCTGTCGGTGAAGGTGGTGAGGGATATGGACGAGGCCCTCGCGCACATCGCGGCCTACAGTTCGAAGCATACCGAATCCATCGTGACAAATGATTACGCACGGGCCCGCAGATTCATCCGCGAAGCCGATTCTTCTGCGGTCATGGTCAACGCCTCCACACGGTTCAATGACGGAGGCGAGCTTGGGCTTGGCGCGGAAATCGGTATCAGCACGTCGAAGCTCCATGCCTTCGGACCCATGGGGCTTGAAGAACTGACCACCACCAAGTTTGTGGTGTTCGGCGACGGGCAGGTGCGCGGGTAGAGCGGATAGCAAAGATGAACGTCCAACATTGATGGACTCGTAAAAAGTCGCCCGATGGCTATGGAAAAAGGCCCAGAGGCAAGGCATAGTGTTTGGCCAGGCGCGAAGGCATACATATAGTATGTCGAGTGTCTGGCCAAACACTATAACGCCGCATATGGGACTTTTTACGACGCCATCAACATTGAACATCCAACGTCCAACATCGAATGGGTTGTTCTTCGGAGGGTCGTCGTGCCGGTCTTGGGGGCCGGGGTTTATCATACAGCACATGATGATCCGTGGACTGAACGTTTATCCCTTTGCCTGTCCGTCAGTGACCATTCGGATTTGATAAACAACCACGGGTGTTACATCGTGACAGACGAGCAAACGACAAAGCAGGACCTCTGGCCCGGTGAAGGCATCTCCCGGGTCGGTTTGTTTGGGGGAACCTTTGATCCGGTTCACCGGGGGCACCTGCGCGTGGTCATGGACGTGAAAAAGGGTTTCGGGCTTGACACGGTGGTGGTCATCCCGTCGGCCGTTCCGCCGCACAAGACGGTCGCGCATGTTTCAAGTGCCGCCGACCGCCTGGCCATGACCCGGCTCTGTTTCGAAAACCGGGACGGGTTTACCGTGTCGGATGTGGAGCTGGCCCGGGAAGGGCCTTCCTACACCATCGATACTGTCAGGTGGTACATGGAGACGAAAAAGCCCATGGACACGATGATGCTGATCATGGGTGCCGATGCTTTCTTTGAAATCCACACCTGGAGGTCGTACCGGGAAATCCTTGAAACCGTGGACCTTGTGGTGATGAAACGTCCCGGTCTGCCGGGTGACATGGGGGAAAAGACAGCCCGATATCTTACCGCCGTCATGGATGGCGGATACAGGTCAAGCGGCCGGTCCCTTTGTTTTCAGCACGAAAAGTTCAGGTCTGTTCACCTGTTTGAGGTAAAACAGATGGAGGAATCGTCCACGGAAATCCGGCGGCGAATTAAAAACAACCTCGATGTGTCACGGTTTCTTCTTCCGGAAGTCGATGACTACATCAGGACAAAAGGATTGTACAGATGAGCGGCA
This sequence comes from Desulforapulum autotrophicum, assembly GCA_020723285.1. Classification (GTDB taxonomy): domain Bacteria; phylum Desulfobacterota; class Desulfobacteria; order Desulfobacterales; family Desulfolunaceae; genus DYJE01. The sequence goes on from DYJE01000042.1 coordinate 22,177, forward strand.
AAAGAAAAGAAAAAACAAACGACGATTTTTTAAAACCCTATATCGCGGTGCTTTCGGAGCGTAAAGCTGAAGACGTGATGGTTCTGGATGTCCGGGGTCTCACCTCCTACACCGACGCCTTCATCATTGCCAGCGGAAGATCCACACGTCAGGTATCGTCCATCGGCCAGCATATCGATACGGAAATGAAAAAGAAGGGTGTGAAAGCCTTCAGCGTGGACGGTCTCGAAGAAGGACGATGGGTTCTTCTGGACTACGGTGACGTGATCATTCATGTGTTTTACGAGGAGGTCCGAAGGTTCTACAACCTGGAAGGCCTCTGGGCCGACGCCCGGCAGGTGGATATAACCGGAGAGAACGCCAACAACCCGTCGTAGGTCGGTTTTTCAAACCCGACACATGCCCCGAGCCTTAATCAGAACAAGGTGCAACCATGAACAAACCCGTGATGCTGATGATACTGGATGGTTGGGGCATCAACCCCTCCCGTGAAAACAACGCCGTGGCCATGGCCGCCACGCCCAATCTCGACCGGCTATTTTCAGAATACCCCAGCACCCGGTTGGACTGCTCAGGCCCGGACGTGGGCCTGCCCGAAGGTGTCATGGGAAATTCCGAGGTGGGCCATCTCAACATCGGCGCCGGGCGCACGGTGTACCAGACCCTTCTCCGCATTGACCGGGCCATCGCCGATCGCTCCTTTTTCGACAATCCCGCATTCAAAACCGTGATGAACGAGGTGGAATCCCGAAAATCACGTCTTCACATCATGGGTCTTGTTTCAGATGGCGGCGTCCACAGCCAGCTCACCCATCTCCTGGCCCTGGTGGACATGGCGGAAAGCCTGGGGCTCAACGATGTCCTGATTCACCCCATTCTGGACGGCCGGGACACACCGCCGGACAGCGGACTCGGCTATATCGGCCGGCTTTCCGCCGCCCTGTCAGGCAAAAAGGGCGTTCGTATCGCAACCCTTTGCGGACGTTATTATGCCATGGACCGGGACACCCGCTGGGAACGGACGGAGCAAGCGTACCGACTTTACACCGAAGGGACAGGTGTTACCGAAGACGATCCGTCAACCGCCATCCGCAACGCCTATGACCGGGGTGAAACCGACGAATTCGTAAAACCCGTGGTGCTCGATCCGGCGGCCCCGATGGCCGACGGCGATGGTCTGATTTTTTTCAATTTCCGTGCCGACCGTGCCCGTCAGATCATCCGTGCGTTTGCCTCCGCCGAGTTTCAAGGCTTTTCGCGAAACAAAAAACCGTCACTCTGCGGCACCGTGTGCATGGCCCTCTACGACGAAACCTTCAATCTGCCTGTGGCTTTCGGGCCTGTAAAACTTTCGGGGATTCTGGGTGACGTGATCAGCCGAAAGGGCCTCACACAGCTGCGCATCGCCGAAACGGAAAAATACGCCCATGTGACTTACTTCTTCAACGGAGGAGAGGAAAAACCCTTCGAAGGCGAAGATCGCTGCCTGATTCCGTCCCCCCGAGACGCCGCCACTTACGACCTCGCCCCCCGGATGAGCGCCGACACGGTGGCGGATGAGCTGGTCAACCGGTTGTCTTTCGGCAATCCTTACGCCCTGATCGTGGTGAATTTCGCCAACATGGACATGGTGGGCCACACTGGTGTGATCTCGGCAGCGGTCATGGCCGTTGAAACCGTGGACGCCTGCGCGGGCCGGGTGATCGAGGCTTTCAGGAAAACCGGCGGCGACGTGATCGTCACGGCGGATCACGGCAATTCCGAACAGATGACCGATGAAAACGGCGGTCCCCACACAGCCCACACCCTGAATCCTGTGCCCCTGATCCTGGTGTCCGACAGCCTGAAAAACGCGGATTTAAAAACCGGTTGCCTGGGCGACATCGCCCCCACGGTGCTTGAGGTCATGGGCATCGAAAAACCGGTGGAGATGACCGGAACATCTCTGATCTGTTGAAGAAACCGACATAGCTGTGGTATGTTTTCAACGACGTTAAATCCACGGTATCGATGGATGGCAAGCATCCGGAACGGAACAGATCATGAAAAACCCTGAAACCCTCATGGCACGGTTCAAGGCGGTGAAAACCCTGCCCCACGTGGCCATGAAACTCATCAAGATGATCGCCGCCGACGAAGGCATGGCCAGGGATTACGAAGACGTGATCCGCCATGACCCCACGTTGGTCATGCGTGTTTTCAAACTGGTGAACAGCGCGCATTTCGGCCTTGCTGAAAAGGTGGAGGATCTTTCGGAAGCCCTTTCTGTCATGGGCCTCAACAACCTGCGAAACATGGTGGTCATCGAGGCTCTCAAGGAAATTTACAAAGGAAAAATGAAAGCCGGAAAATTCTCCGGCAAGGCCCTCTGGAATCACTGCCTCGCCACCGGTCTCTGCTGCCGGATGATCAGCGAACGGATCTTCGACCAGAAAGGTGATGATGCGTTTCTCAGCGGACTGCTCCACGACGTAGGGCTGATGGTGGAATTCCAGGCGGCCCCGGATCAGTTCGAAGCCATGTCGGAATCCAGGAAAGGGAAAGAAAGTGTTTCCCTCATCGATCATGAAAACAAGGTGTTCGGCACCAATCATTCGGAAACGGGTTTCTGGCTGGCCCGTGAATGGAAACTGCCCGCCGTGGTCCAGTTCGGCATCAGAGACCACCACACAATGCTTGACGATGTGAGTCCGTCCAGCATCACCGGTCTGATCCAGCTGGGAGAGCTGATCGCCTCGCGCTCGGGGTATATGGCTCATCCCGAACACGAAGATACTCTTTCCCCGCCTCTTGTAAGGCATCTCCGCGACAACATCGACGCTTACCTGAACATCCAGCAGGACCTGAACGAAGAAATGGACAGGGCCAAAGGGGTCTACAGTCCATGACACCGAAAATCATGGTCAGTGCCTGTCTGATGGGGCATCGTGTCAGATACGATGGTAAGCGTGTACCGGTTCATCCCTGTTTTGTAAAATGGAATGCTCTGGGATGGGTTTATCCCTTCTGTGCTGAAGTGGAAGGCGGACTTGGAGTGCCAAGAAAACCGTGTGAAATCGTGGGCGGTGATGGAGCGGATGTCCTTGCCGGTGTGGCCCGTGTGATCCGCTGTGACGGACTGGATGTGACAGGGTTTTTTTTAAAAGGCGCGAAGAACGCGGAAAAATTCATTGTGCAGCATCAGATCGTTTACGCAGTGATGAAAGACGGAAGCCCGTCCTGTGGAAGCCACAGGATATACGACGGGTCGTTTTCAAAAATCAGGATTCCCGGCAAAGGCGTCGCCGTTTCTCTTCTGTATCGCTCCGGCGTTCGCGTTTTTTCGGAAAATGATATCGACATCCTGGATGGCATACTGAGCGGATAAGCTCAATCAGAGTTTGATCACGTCGATGGCCGCAGGCCCCTTTTTTCCTTTGCCCAGCTGGTACGACACCCGTTCACCTTCGCGAAGCACTTTGAATCCCTGCATGTTGATCCCCGTGTGATGAACGAACACATCGTCCCCTTCATCCTGCCGGATAAAGCCGTAACCCTTTTTTTCATTGAACCATTTCACAGTCCCCGTGGGCATACACGTTCTCCATTTCAGTTTGTGTCTTTTCAATATGTCAGGAAGGGCAATGAATGTTAAAAAGAAGCCTGTTTCATGGCTGACCCTATTCACTTGAGAACAGGGAGCTGTAAACCGGTTATCGCAAAATCATTCGCTTGTCAAACATAAAAATCATCACACGAATGCAACCTCTGGCATCAACTCTGTCAATTCAAGACAGACACTCCATCCCATGAAGTTTTTCTGAAAAGGTGCAATAAAAAAGGGCGGGTTAAACCCGCCCTGAAATCGTGAGATTATCAATTCTGTCATTAAACCGCTTCGATGCCGCGTTCACCGGTTCTGATTCTTACCGCTTCCTCCACGTTGAGGACAAAGATTTTACCGTCACCGATGTTTCCGGTACATGCGTTGTCCACGATGGTTTTGATGACCGTTTCCACCATATTATCGTCCACAATGATGTCGAGCCTGATTTTGGCAATGAAGTCTACAAAATATTCAGCGCCACGGTAAATTTCCTTATGCCCTTTCTGCCGTCCGAATCCTTTGACTTCGGAAACGGTCATGCCTTGGATACCGATGGCGCTCAGGGCTTCTTTGACTTCATCAAGTTTGAAGGGTTTGATGATCGCTTCAATTTTTTTCATGGTATTTATCCTTTCTTGTCCTTATGTCGATGGAGATTAGTCGATTTCAAAAGCACGTTCACCGTGGATCGCGTTATCCAGACCCATGACTTCCGCTTCTTTTTCCACCCGGATTCCGTTAGTGATCATTTTTGTGATAAAGATGACGATCAGGGTGGCCACAGCCGAATACGCGGCGGTTCCTGCGATGGATATGAGCTGAATCACAACTTGCTTAGGATTGCCGTAAAACAGGCCGGACGCTGTGGACGTGATGTCGGGACAGGCAAACAGACCGGTTGCGATGGCACCCCAGATTCCGCAGACACCGTGGACTCCGAAAGCGTCCAGGGAATCGTCGTATCCGATTTTGTGTTTGATGACGGCCACGCTGAAATATCCGAGGACGCCTGCCACAAGACCGATGATCAGCGAACCTCCAAGGTTGACGAATCCTGCGGCCGGCGTGATGGACACAAGGCCTGCAACCGCGCCTGACGCGATACCGAGAACCGTGGGCTTTCCGCTTCTCATCCATTCAGCGCACATCCAGCTGATGGCGGCCATGGCGGCGGAAGTGTTGGTCACCATGAACGCAGACGCTGATATTCCATCGGCGGCAAGTGCACTTCCGGCGTTGAAGCCGAACCACCCGAACCAGAGGAGGCCGGCACCCAGGGCGGTCAGTGTAACACTTGATGGGAACATGGCTTCTTTGCCGAAACCCGTGCGCTTTCCAAGCACAAGGCACAATACAAGCCCGGCGATACCGGCGTTGATATGGACAACGTTGCCACCCGCGAAATCGAGAGCCCCCATTTTAAACATCCAGCCGCCGCCCCACGCCCAGTGGCAGATCGGAGCATAGACTACGGTGATCCAAAGAACCGTGAACACAATCCAGGACGAGAATTTCATTCGGTCCACCACTGAACCCAGGGCCAGGGCCACGGTGATGCAGGCGAACGTCATCTGAAACATGATGAATACAAGTTCGGGGATCGATCCGGAAATACTGGCAATGCCGACGCCGGCAAGAAACAGTTTGTCAAGTCCGCCGATGATGCCTTTGACATCGGTGCCAAAAGACAGGCTGTACCCCCACATGACCCAGACCACGCTGCCAAGGCAGTAGGCGATGAACGTCATGGCAAAGGTGTTGAGCAGGTTCTTGTACCGGGACATGCCCCCGTAAAACAAGGCCAGGCCGGCGGGGGTCATCATCATGACCAGAGCTGTGGCGACGATGATCCACGCCGTGTTGCCCGCATTGATCGTCGGAACGTCCTCCGCGTAAACGGAAAGCGGAATAAGGGATAGAATCGCTGAATAAATGATCGGTTTCATTTTCATGGGGTCCTCCAAAAAGTTTATAAATAATACATGCCGAAATTTCTGTTGACTTTCTCTATTGCATGGTCGATGCCAAGATAAGAAATATCTTGTAAAAGTATTAAATTCAGATAAATAAATGATTTTTAAAATTCTATGGGCAATATTTAAAATACAATTTTGTATATTTGTTACAAATATATTCCAAATTTGAATTTTAGCATTTCCTGGATATCCGCGCTGTTAAATCGGGTGGCAAATGAGTGTATAGCGCGTACCATAAACGACACTCTGCCAATACGTTTAAACTGTCAGGGTCGGCTCGGAGAGAAAATGATTGACACTTTAAATAGAGAGGGATATTTCTGTTAATAACAACCCCTTACGATGAATTCAAATCGATGGTCCATGTCAATTATAAAGGAGTGATGCCCATGACACCAACCCCTAAAACAAGAGTGTATCGTGCCTGGGTGGCCGTGTTTTTCGCGCTCACCACTTTTTGTCTGATGGCTGCAATCCAAAGCTGCGGCGGTTCGGGCGGGACTGGCGACGGCAAAACCCTCACAGACACCGAACAACCACCGGATGTGCCGAACGTTGATGACGACGACCCCGGAGAGATGCCGACCGATGAAGACGGAATCAATTACAAAATCAAGGCCGATGACCTTGTGGATCAGATCTATGCGGCAGATTCCGTGGACGAGATCGAACCCCTGATCAGGGAAATCATGACCATTCTCGCTGTGCCGGTCTACAACCACGATCATGTGGCCATCGTGCCGGGCTCGGGCTCCCTGTCCGAGGGCATGGCGGTTCGGGATTACCACGTCTATATCCTGGCCGATTCCATATTCAGGTATATCAAAAAGCCGGAGCAGCATGCCACAGCCAAGACCTTTGCCGACGGTGTCCAGAATCTTGTGGGTGACAAGGGCCCGGCGAAAATCAAATTCGCGGGAACCAGCCAAACCGAGGAATTCGACGAGGGCATGGTCCATTTCATGGCCATGCTGTACGACCAGTTCTCCCAGATCATGGGATTCAAGCGGCAGTACTTCCTTGCAGACCTGTTCACAGCCCTCGCAAAGAAAACACCGAAACACGAAGTCACGGGGAATTTTTACCTCGATCCCCTTCAGGCTTTTCTCATGAAACTGGACTGGCTGACAAAACCGCTGAACCCTGCGGAATACATCGGTTTCCAGTCGGCTTTGACCGGTCTTCCGCCCCAGCTGGCAGCGTTGCTGGCCCAGAACGGCATCACCCTTCCCACCCCAAAAAGCACCAAAGGTGACGGCATGGACACTGTCAAAGGCTACTGGAGCATGGCGCAGTACGTTGCCGGGGCGATCGAGGACACCGTGGGCACGGTTCTTGACGTGGGCGGTATGGTGGCTGGCGAGATCATCGCTGACGGTACCCAGATTTCCATTGAATGTGACACACCCATGTACTATGGCTCCGGCGAGCATACCATCAGCATTTCCGTTGTATTTGAAGTGGATCTCAACAAGTTCGCCACAGATTACGGCTGGATCGGCGGAGTGGATCTGCCGGAAAAAGGGCCCATCAAACGGGCCAAAGTGTCTCTGGCAAATTACGAGGTTCTGGCTCCCAGGCATGGCCTTTTTTCCAGCGGTAATCTTGACGTGCTGAGAAGTCTTGGCGCAGGCGGGGCTATTGCGGATGACAATGGCCAGGTTTCAGTCAACTTCACAATAAACGAACAGAATGAAACCACCTGCGATGAGGAAGACGAGGACCCGGTGGAACTATTGGTGGAAGTGAACCCCATCACCGATCCCACAGCCTGGCAGCCCGGCATCGTGAATGCCATCTGGCCCCGCTCCATGACGAGCCATGTGGATGTGCGATGGAAAAAATCCTCCGGTGCATGCAGCGGCTCCGGTGGAAGCGGTGGAAATTACAGCAAATAGGCCGGGATGAAATTTTTCCGATCAACCGGAGGGGCGATGGGCGTCTGTGCCATCGCCCTTCTTTTTACACCCGGTCTGGCCGCGCCGTTCCGACTGGTGAAATGGGCGATCTGGGGTGCTGTTCTGGCTGTCATGGCTGTCCGGCATGCCTCAGGACATAATTTTCAACATTCCCCCATTCCCAGGAACCGCGCGCTATTCATCACCTCTGTCGTCTTCGCCGCATGGACCATTCTCGTCCCCTGGATCACCACGCCGTATCCCACAGCCCACGCCGCCGGATCTTTCCTGGTTGTCATGGGGCTGGGGTTTTCGTGGCTTTCGGCATTTGAACTTCAGAAGGCTGGACATCATGAAACGTGGCGCGGCCTTTTTGTTCTCGGCCTTGGCGGAAGCCTGGTGTCACTCATCGCGTTTTTCCAGGCGTCGGAGCTCACGCTGCCCGGCTTCATGCCCGGCCTGTCCCGTGAATTCCGGGTTTTGGGAACCCTCGGGAATCCCAACTGGACCGCAGGCTTTCTTCTCCCGATGCCGCCGCTGCTTCTGGGCGTCAGATCATGGCTTTCAGAAAAAAACGAATCCCGCCTTGTCCAGGCCGCATGCCTCGCAATGGCGGCCTTCATATCAGCCGCCACCGTGGCCACCGGATCGAAAGCCGGAATCCTGGCCCTTGCAGCGGGATTCGCGGGGTATCTTCTCCTTGATCCCAGGATGGAACGCCGGAACCGACGGCTGGCCATCGCAGGAATCTTTGTCGCTTTAGCGGTTGCAGGCTCAGGGCTTGGGTTCAGCGGCCTTCTCCACGATTTCCCCTGGACCCGGGGCAGGCTGTTTCTGTGGATCGCCGGCCTTACGCTGCTGGCCCGGCATCCCATGACCGGTATCGGCCTTGGCGGCTTTCCGGCCGGGTATCCCCATGCGATTCCGCTGATCACCGGCGGTGATCACCGGGCGTTTATGCCCCTTCACCGCGTGGAATTCGCATACAATGACACGCTTCAGTTCGCCGTGGAATCGGGACTTCCGTCGGCCCTTCTTTATCTCGGACTTGTTTTTCTTGTGCTGCGACAGACTCTCCGTAGGGGGGACAGACTGTCCCGGGGTGTGGGCGCGGCAGCCGCCGCCATGGCTGTGTACGGATGTTTTGATTCGCCCCTTCAGCTGCCGGGAACCCAGGCTTTATGGTGTTATCTGCTGGGATGGATGATGGCCGGGCAGCCGGAAAATGACGGGCAGCCTGAAAAAACATGTCGTAAACGACTCTGGCGGAACGTCTTCCTTTCCGCAGGCCTTGCCCTTCTGGGTCTGTTCCAGGCGGTGCGGTTCAGCGCCGCCGAGATTTACTGGACCCTTGCCTCATCGTCCGTTGCGGAAAGAAATATCCCGCAGGCTGCGTCACATATGGAAAATGCGGTGGATTACACCCCTGAAAACGCGCTCCTGTTATCCGAAGCGGCCGTGGTTTTTTATCGCAACCGGGATACCTTGAGGTCCCTTGAAACCGTTGACCGGGCCCTCATGACCGGGTTCAGCTTCGATGATCTGTTTCTGCGGCAAAAAATTCTCTGGCTGACCGGACATTCAACGGAAGTGCTAAATGAATGGAAACGCATGGCCGCAGACTATCCCGGCCTGTTCACGCCCCATATCGAACTTGGGCGGATGTATCTGGAAAAAGGGGATGTGAGAAACGCCAGGCGCGAGCTTGGCACAGTTCTCGATATCCGGCAGCGCGGGGACCTTAACCGTTCGTATCATGCGGAGGCCCAACGGTTGCTCGATCAGATCCGTTTGGAAGAAAAACGAACCTGGCAGAAATGAACTCTGGCTATCGGCATTGACACATGGTATAAGCAGGGTCTTATTATTTGACGCCTTCCAGTCGGCGTCTGCTTTACTGTGGTTGATTCCTTCCTTTTCAGTCACCTTCCAAGCAATATCATCGTTTCACCCTGGACTGGCCCCGGACACCGGGGTGGGCAACATCAGGATTCATTAAATTATATGTCATTTGAAAAACTGGGTCTTCGGACCGAACTTCTGCGCGCCGTTGCGGCCAAAGGTTACACCACTCCCACACTGGTTCAGGCCAAAGCCATTCCGGCTGTCCTCGCTGGCCACGACATTCTTGCCGGTTCCCAGACAGGAACGGGAAAAACAGCGTCATTCGCTTTGCCCGTGCTTCACCGGCTCAGCCTGGACACTTACAGACAGAACAAACCCCGGGCCCTTGTACTGACCCCCACCCGCGAACTGGCGGTCCAGGTGGAAGAAAGTTTCAGGACTTACGGGAAAAATCTTCGTATCCGTTCTGCCGTGATTTACGGCGGTGTAGGCATGGGACCCCAGGTGGGGGCGTTCAGGCGGGGCGTGGACCTCGTGGTGGCCACTCCGGGCCGTCTGCTCGATCATGCCGGACAGCGCACCGTGGACCTCTCACGCGTGGAGATCCTCATCCTTGACGAGGCGGACCGGATGCTGGACATGGGATTTATCCGCGATATCCGGAAAATCATAGCCCTTCTTCCCAAACACCGTCAGAATCTCATGTTTTCAGCCACATACAGCAAGGAAATCAGGGCTCTTGCCGACAGCATGCTGAAACAGCCTGTGGAAGTCGACGCGGCTCCGAGAAACACCACCGTGAAAACCATCACCCAGAAAGTGTACCAGGTGCCCAGCAACAGGAAGCGCGAGCTTCTCTCCACTCTGATCCGGGATGGCAAGTGGCAGCAGGTTCTCGTTTTCACACGCACCAAGCACGGGGCCAACAAACTGACCCAGCAGCTGTTGAACGACGGGGTCAGCGCTGCCGCCATTCATGGAAACAAAAGTCAGGCCGCCCGCACACGGGCCCTTTCGGAGTTCAAATCCGGTGAAATAAGGACCCTCATCGCCACGGACGTGGCGGCCCGAGGGCTCGACATTCAGCTTCTGCCCCATGTGGTGAACTATGAATTGCCCCATGTCCCGGAAGACTATCTGCACCGCATCGGCCGAACAGGACGGGCCGGAGCCTGTGGCATGGCCCTTTCCCTGGTGTGCGAGGAGGAAAGAAAACAGCTGAACGACATTCAGAAACTGCTGAAGCAGACCCTTGCCGTGGAAGACGCGCCGTCCGGTTTCAAAAAAGAGGCGGCCGCGCCTACGCCTGCCCCATCGTCAAGGCCCAGACATCAGGACAGAAGGCCTTCAGAAAAAAAAGTGGTCGTCGAAGAGGAACCGGCCCGAAAAAAATCTTTTCGAAAATCCGGCGAAAAATCCTCCCGGTCCGCACGCTGGTAGGATTATTCCTTCCTGAAGAGATCACCCCGGATATCGAACCGTTTCATGACCTGTTGAAGGGCCTGGCGTTCCAGGCCCATATTCCGCGCCGCCTGGCTGACATTGCCCTGGCATTCGGACAGGTGGTGGGAAAGATAGGCCCGGTTGAATTCCAGCAGGGCCTTTTCCTTGGCGTCCTTATAAGAAAGGTTCGTGGACACTGGGCCGTTTTTCATGGTGGCTGCCTTGTCCGGCCGGGTCTCAAGCCCGGCGTCGGTCACGGTGACCGCAGGGCCGTCCGCGTAGAGTATGCCCCGGATAATCACGTTTTCAAGTTCCCGGATATTGCCTTCCCAGGGTTTCGTCATCAAAACGTCCAGAAGGTCAGGGGACAGGGTTTTCAGGGGTTTGCCCATGTTCCGGCAGTGCTTTTCAAGTAGATGGCTTGCAATGAGGGGGATGTCCTTGTCCCGGTCGCGCAAAGGGGGCATGGCGATGGGCAGCACGTTCAGCCTGTAATAGAAATCCTCCCTGAACTGGCCTTTTCGTATAAGATCCGGGAGGTTCTGGTTGGTGGACGCGATGATTCGTGTGTTCACTTTGATCAACCGGGTGTCCCCCAGGGGTTTGATCTCCTTGTCCTGAAGCACCCGGAGCAGTTTGGTCTGGATCGCCGGACTGATTTCACCGATTTCATCAAGAAATATCGTGCCGTTATCCGCTTCCTGAAACAATCCGGTCTTGTTGCCCGTGGCATGGGTGAAGGCCCCTTTTCTGTAACCGAACAGCTCGCTTTCCAGGATGGCCTCGGGAACCGTGGGGCAGTTTACCGTGATAAACGGTCCGCTTCGCCGTTCACTCATGTTGTGAATGGCCCGTGCCACCATGTTTTTTCCCGTACCCGATTCTCCGGTGATCAGCACGGTCACATCCGTCCCTGCCACCATGGCCATGGTTTCGTACACTTTTTTCATGGCCATGCTTTGACCCACCAGATCCTGATGCAGACCGCCGCTGAAGCAGCTCCGCTGGAGCATACGGTTTTCCTTTAACAGCCCGCTCCTCTCCAGGGCTTTCCTGAGGCTCACCACCAGAGCGTCATGGTCAAAGGGCTTGGTCACAAAATCGTAAGCCCCGTTCTGCATGGCGTGAACCACCATGTCGATGCTGCCGAAAGCGGTCATCATCACCACGGTCTGGTCAGGCCGGTGGTCCTTGATCCGCCTGAGAAGTTCCAGGCCGTCCATGCCCGGCATCTTGATGTCGCTCAGCACCAGGTCAAAAGCCTCCCGGTCCAGAACGGCCAGGGCTTCGTCCGCCGAAGAAGCCGTGACGATGCGCGCGTCGAGTTCGGGGGACAAGGTCCGGGCCAGGAGGTTCAGCATGTCTCTTTCGTCATCGATGATCAGTATGGCGTGTTTCATGGGAGACCCTTATCGTTCATTGGTTATGTCCGGGAGCGGGAGTGACAGGGTGAAAGTGCTGCCCTCACCCTCCCTGCTTTCCACACGGATATCGCCCCCGTGATCCTTGATGATGCCGTAGGTCACGGAAAGACCTAAGCCCGTGCCCTGGCCGGTGGGTTTCGTGGTGAAAAAAGGCTCGAAAATACGGGTGATGTCACACTCGGCGATGCCTTTTCCATTGTCGATGACCCTAATTTCCCCATGGATGTGGTCCGGTGACCGCCGGGTTTCAAGGGTCAGGACGCCGCCATCGTCCATGGCGTGGCGGGCGTTCATCACCAGGTTGACGAACACCTGCCTGATTTTCTCCCTGTTCAGGTGAAGGAAGGGAAGGCTTGAGTCGTAATGCTTCACCACCGCTATTTTCCCCGAATCCGTATGCTTGGTGATGAAATCGAGAACATCATCCAGAATCAGGTGGACGTCACAGGGGCTTTTGTCCGTTCCTGAGCTCCGGGAAAAACTTAAGAGGTCCGCCACAATCCGCTGGCAGTGTTTCACATGCTTTTCGATGGTCTTGAGATCGTTTTTCCGTTCGGACTCTTCCGTCTCCGACCGGATCAGAAGCTGGCAGTATCCCAGAATGACCCCCAGGGGGTTGTTGATTTCATGGGCCACACCGGCGGAGAGTTCACCGATGGCTGCCAGCTTTTCTGTCTGAGACATGTGTTTTTCAAGGACCATGCGCTGGGCCGACTCGGCCGCGAGGTCCCGGGTTCTTTTTTCCACACGGGCTTCCAGGCTCTGGTTCAGGGACACCAGCTGCTCATGGGCCTGCTGAAGGGCGTTCTGATCTTTGAGGATCCGGATGTAGATTTTCCAGATCTGACGGAAAAACAGGGTGATGGAGGCCACAAGAATCAACGCCAGGGTGTTGACCGAGCCGGAATAGGGCTGGAGAGCCTTCCATGCCTCGTCAAATCCGTCCATGATCAGGAACTGTTTCACGATATGCCCGGTGCTTCTGGACACGGCGAAAACAACGAGGCCGGAACAGACCCACACCAGATAAATCCAGATGGCGTTGCCTTTGTCATGGGCCCTGATGTCGAACGTAAGTTTCAGGCAAAGGAAACCCATGATGATCATGGACAATGAGCCGATTATATCCACCACCACAATGGGCATGTAGCTCAGGGTCATTGTTCCGCCCCTTTACCCTCGCCTGAGCCAAGGGAAGCCTTGATCCGCCGAAGGCCCGTGTACAGCAAGAAAAGGGCCGGAACACAGATCAGATGGTCCAGCTTGCCCAGGTAATAGACCAGAGGAAGCCAGGATGAACCGCCCCCTGACAGGGTGACGGAAAAGGGGGTTGTCCTTTCCACCGAGACCAGCCGCGCCTGTTCGTCCAGAAAGTGCATCAGGATCACGTCGATATTCCACAGGCCCATGAGAACGGCAAATCCCATGATGTAACGCCAGCCCGGATGCCCCAGGAGCCTGCCCTCCCTCAGCCAGTAAACGAATGCTCCCATGGACACGAGAAAAAACACATGGCCCATCTGATGGACCACGATGCCCTCGTTTCCCCCGTGGGCCTGGATGGCCAGGAGCGGTTCTGGAAACAGCGTCCAGGCCAGACTGATGCATGCGGTCATGCGTAAATATCGTTCTCGTTTCATGATGATTCTCTCAAGAATGGATCGTTCTTTTTCTCAGATGACGCTAAATAATATAAAACCCCGCCGTTCGTGTCTTAACCGATATAAGGCAGCAATCCATATGCCACGACGTAAAAATAATGATTATGGGGCCTGGGCCTGATGATGCGCATCACACACATCTGCAAGAAACGTTGGGCAGCGCATTAAAAATAATGCACATGAAATGTCACACGCCCATCGAATGGATTTCTTGCTCTTTTTATAGCATGCCATATTTTTTTGTCACAGCCATATTTTTATTGCACAAGGTGTTCATCAACCGTGAATCCGGTCCATCCTTTGGCTTTGCGAGTTTTCAAATATCTTGTAATGTCAAATGGTTGTCAATTGCGCAAGGGGGGCATCCCACAAAGACAGCCTTCTTCCACTGGTATGGAATTTGCTCCTGAATCAGGCTGTCACTACACAACGTTCATTATTATGGAGACAAAACCATGAATTACAAACAAGCAATGGAAACACTGATCTGGAACTTCAGACTGGATTACGACCCTGTGGGCATCCGCTATGTTTTCGATGAATCAGAAAAAAGCTCGCTCAAGGTGACCCACACATCCAAGGCGAAATTGTCCTACTGCATGTACCTTGCGGCGGCCCGGTCCGCAAGGCACGCCCTTTTCATGGACCCTGAACGCCTGCTCTGCAAGAACGCCCAGCCGGTGTTCGGGTTCCGTGGTCTTGAAAAGGGAACCGACGGGAAGAACCACGAAAAATACCTGATCGATCCCGAGCTTTCATGGCAGGCGCCCCAGGAAAAACAGCGCCTTGAGGAAGGGGCCTGCAAAGGGATTTTCATGGCTCCCCTCGAAAACTACGATGCCGCCGGCGTTGATCCCAGCGTGGTGTTTCTCATGGTCACACCGTTCCAGGCCTACCACATCCTGAACGATTACATGGCGGCCATGAACAGACCCAATCTCACCTTTTTCGCCACACCCAACTCGGCCGTCTGTTCAGGCAGCGTATACACCTACAACAAAAATACCGCCAACATGACCACCATGTGCGCCGGATCCAAAGCCTCCGGAAAAACAGAGATGAACTATATGAATCTGTTCATTCCCGGCGGCCAGATCATCGCCACCGTCGAACAGCTGGTGAAACGCATCGAAGTCAAGGGCGGTCCGTCACTTCTGGGCGCGGGCGGCCAGCCCTGGCCCGGTCTGGACGTGTGCTCGGGCTGTCCCATGATCAAGTTTGAAAAAGTCGAATCCTGATATTTATAAACCTTTTGAGGAGAGAGAAAGTACCATGCAAAAACCGCGTAAGATTATCACATTGACCTTGGTCACCCTGGTGTGTCTGACCCTTGCTCTGACGTTTGCCCAGGCTGAGGATGCCACGACAGCGAAAACCGCCGATACCGCTGTGGTCACAGCGCCTGCATCGTCCGCCGATCCGGCGGCAGCTCCGGCCCCTGACACCGCCGCTCAGGCAACGGAAACACCGGCACCCGCTGCCAGCGCATCGGTTACCCCTGAAGTGGCCGCCCCGGCCGCTGTCCCCGCTTCAACAGAACCGGCCAAACCCCAGGGCAAAGGCAGCAAACTTGAAAAAGCCATTGCCGCAGCCCCCGCAGGAACGGAAAAAGGCCAGATCGACCCCGCGAAACCCGCAGGCTTCCTTGGAATTCCAGGCGGCCCCAATGTCAACGTGCTCCTCGCCCTGCTCTGGGCCGTATGGGTGGGCTGGATCTTCTCCACGGTGGGTGCTTTCGGCGGCGTCATGGCCGGTGTGGGTCACATGAGCGTTTTCGGATTCGGCAACTATGCAGGTTCTTTCAAAAAAACAGCTCCGGACCTTGGAAAAGTCATCACCGACTCCATCAAAGCCTCCAACCAGTTCCTCGTGGGACTCTCCGCAGCCATCAGCAGTTTCAACTACCTGAAAATGAAACGCCTTGTTCTTCCCCTGGCTCTAAGCCTGGGTGCCGGCTCTCTTCTCGGCGCATGGGGATCGGCCGCGCTTTCAGCCGGAAAGCTGGATTTCAAATCATACCAGGGCTACTTCGGACTTTTCGTTCTGGGGCTGGGCTGCTGGCTGCTTTATGAAACAACCCCCGCCGGTCAAGCCAAAAAGAAAACCGCCAAGGAAGCGGCCCAGGCCTTCGAAGCCAACGCAAAAAAATTGAAAAGCGGCGAACAGGTGGATCCGGCCCATGTGGGCCTCAAGATCAACAAACTGACCCTTACGGCCTGTGAATTCACGTTCTTCGGCGTACCCTTCCGGTTCAACACCGCAGTTCCCTTCATCGGCGGCATCATTATCTCCGCCATCGCGGCGTTCCTGGGTGTGGGCGGCGGTTTCCTCCTCGTTCCCTTTCTCACCAGCGTGACCCAGCTTCCCATGTACCTTGCCGCAGGAACTTCGGCCCTGGCGGTCCTGATCAGCATGGTGACCAGCATCGTCACCCTGATCAGCAAGGGCACCCCCATTGACTGGATGCTCATCGGTATCGAGCTTGTGGGTATCGCCATCGGTTCCGTCATCGGCCCCATGACATCCAAGTACTTTTCTGACGTGACCCTGAAAAGGATCTTCATTGTCCTTTCCGTCTACGTGGGGCTGGGTTATACGCTGAAGGGCTTCTTTGGAATCAAATTCCCCGGCGTGTGACGGGCGATGATCCATAGGGGCGGTCAACTTTTACCGCCCCGTTATCTGGAATTTTTTGCAGGCCGGGTTCACGCCCGGCTGCCGAGTCAAGGATACGGCCTTGACGATAAACGATCAAAAGGTGAAACCATGAACGGAACGGATATCTTTCTCATGCTCGACGCGTGGATGATTGCGCCTTTCAGATGGGTTTCGCCTGCCGAGGCGGGTTTTATTGTGGGGACCTTCGCCCTGGCTGTTCAGAGCGATCTCACAGGCCGCCTCTGCCTTCTGTTCATGAACAAGATCCAGCGCCACCTTCGCGATGCTTATGACCGCGAAATCCTTGACCGCCAGACCCTGTCCTTCAGGGCCGCCCAGGCCAAGGACAAAACAGCCTATCTGGCTCAGAACGACCTGGCTCAGGAAGCCTACGGGAAATCCATGGCTTTGGCGGTGGGCCGATTCTGCGCCAGATTCTGGCCGGCGGTCATGGCCCTGGCGTGGATGAAATCCCGCTTCAGCGACACACCGCTTTCCATTCCCCTGAAATACACGGACACCCCCTTAAATCTTTCATACACTGCCGTCTTCCTCGTCTTGTTCATATCCTTCGGGCTCCTTGTCAGACAGTCCCGATGGCCCTTTCGATAAGACGCCAAATCAAAAGAGAGATGAGAACTGGCGTGATGTGCCGGTCAGCGTGGCGATGCCGCTGCGGTATTGCGCTCCGGTGTCGTCGTAAACATACAGGGCATCGGCCTGACCGGTGGTTTTGGTCCGAACAAGCTGGCCTTGGGTGTTGTAAATAAACAACGGTGTCCAAAATTGGCCATAAAAGCCATGAAAATTCATATGATTAT
>DYJE01000006.1:0-223676 GCA_020723285.1 Desulforapulum autotrophicum
TTCCATCCTTTAAATGATGAGCTGGACAGCTCTTTATAGAGAACATTAAATCTTTTATGACACTGGTTTTGATACCTGAAGGGAAATATCATGGGGGCAAAATTCTGTAAACACACAAAATGAGGATTGGGTGATGATGTGTGATGAATGGAGGTGCGTTGCATGATAAGGATGGGGGCATGTGTCGGCTTTCGTGCCTCAAGCCGACCTACGATGGGTTGCAGAAATACGATGGATTGACTAAAAAATGGTGCGAATACAGATCATTTTCTTTGATGTAACTGATCGGACTGTCGAGTGCCATGGACATTGACAGACCAAGTATGATCATGCTACTTTGGCTCAACTTTTTCATGCCGATAAGGATACGCTTACAGTCGTAGTCCACTGTGCCTCTGAACCGAAATTTCTTTGTCCATACAATCAATGGAACGACGATGCCATCCACACAACCTGAGTCAGAAAGGTCAAAATGAACACACAAATTACTAAAACCATTTCCGCCTTCCTCTTCATTTCATTCATTTTTCTGGGTTGTGGAGACAGTCAGAATACTGTCACGGAAGGATATCCGGATGGGACGATAGAAAAACTCGAATGGAACACAGACGGCGGGGGTGACCTGCACTTCTCGATCACCCGTGATGAAGATAGTTTTCAGATCGATGTGGAGAGTTACAACTTTCAAGAGGTTGATAAAATCTTTGTGCTTACGGATGAGGACCCGGACATTTACGGCATTGTCGAAGATATATTTAACAGAGACATGAATATTTATGATTACGTTTTTACCCCGACAGGCGAAACAGGAACCTGGACAACATTAACCCTCTCATTCTCCGGCGGCCAGGACATCACCATAAACCAGATACAAACCTGGGATAATCGGCTTGGCGACCTTTACGACTTTATAGAAAACGTGGTTCTGGCCGTGCCTCGATAAAAGGTTACGCCATCCCACAGTATTGAAGAGCCCGGTTTAAAAAAACTCAGTCAAACGCCAGATTGTTCAGATAAACCGTCACGGCGCCGCTTCGTGATTTTTTTTCATTTTCCCATTCATAGGAAAGAACAAGGCCGTCTTTCCTGAGTTTATTCAAAAGGGTTTCAATCACATCCGGCAGAACCGCGCCTTCGTCGGAATGAATCCCTTTGCCCACAATGATCATTACGGTGTGAAGCTGGCTGGCATTCGCGTGTTTCAGGTAGGTTTCAGCGCGGAATTCGGCCCTTATGGCGGTGTAACCGTGAAGATCCAGCTGGCCCTGGGGCATGGGGTAGCGCGCCAGCTTCTGTTTGAGCGTCAGAGGCTTGATTCTGGAAGTCTTGACCCCTTTTTCACGCATCATCACATCACGGGTTTTCTGACCGAGGCTGGAGTTCAGCAAACGAAGAAATTCCCCTTTATCGGATTCACTGCCGTTTTTTCGGATAGGGCCAGGGGCCTCGTTCAGGGGAAGGAAGGGAATTCCATGTCTGTTTTTAACGGACAACTCTTCAACAGGCTCACCTTTCCCTGCCGACGGCCCGGCACTGTCTGCAGCCGGTCCTTTTTTTTCTGAGCCGGCGCTTTCCATTTCCAGAAAAAGCGAAAAGTCATCCCGGCCGTCCAATATGGGCAAACCGTTCCGGGTTTTTCGCGGCTGCCGGATCTTTCTTTTAGAGGATGTCGCGGGTAAAGGTTTATACGGGTTTGCCGAAGGTTCTGCCGCGATATTTTCAAGGCGATCCGAAACATCACCGGCCTGAGGGACTTCAGCAAAAAAGTCCGCCATATCCTGGTGTTTCCCGATCACCCGCATGCCTTTTCTGTTCCGTTTCAGCTCTTCCGGCCGAAGGACTGCCGGGGGGTTTTCCGTGGCCGTCGCCACTTCGGCAACAGGGTCATGCTGCCGGGGAACCGTCACTGTCGCCTTTTCCGGCCTTCCCTCGTCATTCTGGTGCTTCGGCAGCTCCACACCCTTGAACAGTTTTTTCAGTTTTGAAAACATCCGGCGTCCCCGTTATACATTGTGCAATACCTTGGTCATGTCACCATGTATCACACATGAAACGGTCCGGAAAATAAAAATGACGCCCACGATGCTTCGACATCAATCAAGCCGCCGGGCAAAGTGCTTGGCCATGGCGATGATGGTCAGCACCGGCGGAATGCCGCCGGATTCGGGAAAGACGCTGTTGTCGCAGACGTAAAGGCCATCCACGGACGTCATGAGATTCCTGTCCACCACACGACCGATAGCGCAGGTACCGCCGGGATGTCCGCCGATGCCCTTGGCCACACTGATGCTTGAAGGCTCCACACCGGCGCGAATCATGATGGAACGGGCAATGTCAAGCCCTTCAGCCATGTTCTTTTCATCGCCTGCCGTCAGGCGTTTGTGAATCCGGCCTTTTTCGTCCACGGAACCCTGGGGTTCGTCGCACAGTTTCACGAACATCCCCGCAAGCCTGTCCATCTGAAAACCTTTCCGCGCCTCAAGAACACGACCGGCAGCGATCTGGGCCATCAGGCCGTTCACCGCCCCCACGTTACCGATAACGCAGCGTCCGATCCGTGACTCGTCGGCAAAGGTGAATGTCATTTCCCTGAACGTCCCCTGCCCTTTTTTCATCATCCCCACCAGAATCGACATAGGATCTGTAAAAAAATGACGGCCCGCGTCCCGGATTCCCGATTTCTGAAGAATCATGGGGGAGCCTATGCCGCCAGCGGCAACCACGACTTTCCCCGCTTCCACCGTCATGGTTCCCGAAGCTGTCCGGCCCTGCACCCCAAGCACCCGATTACGGGCAATCAGGACTTTGCTCACATGGCAGCGGGTGACCAGATGGGCTCCGGCCTTCACGGCGTCATCCACATAACTGCGGGCGGTCCATTTGGCGTTTTTTTCGCAGCCCATCAGACAGTGGTCGCAGGCAGGATCGCAGGCGGTATAATCGATGAACCGTTCCTGGGGTTTCATGTCGTATCCCAGTTCGCCCGCCGCTTCCACAAGTTTCAGCGTTCCCTGATAGCCCTTGTAAAACGATTCCGGAACCGGCCGGATATTCAGTTCCTTCCGTGTTTCAGACACTTCCGCGGACAGATCGATGCCCAGTTTTTCCCAGATGAACGAAGGCGGATCATAGGCGTTTCCGGAGTAGAGCATGGTGGAGCCTCCGGTGGCGATTCCCCGTCGCACCAGAACGCCGTCAGCGGATTTGCGGATGTCGTACATGGTGGCGTAGGACAAAATATTGCCCACGGACAGGCGGTGGTTTCCTCCCTTTTCAAGAAGAATCACCCGCTCCCCTTTTCGCGCCAGTTCCCTGGCCACAGTGGCCCCGCCCGGCCCTGTGCCCACAACCACCGTGTCGGCTTTGGTGTAATGCATGCAAGGACAAGGACTATTCATAATCACGGTACCCCTCCGGAATCATCATATACGTGGCCACCATCTCCGTCACACTCCGGGCGATGGGATTCAGAAGATTTTCATCCACCTTGTCAAGGGTGTCTTCCGCTGTCAACAGATAAGGAGGACTTCCGATCCAGTGGATGAAATCGATCCCGGCGGCGATGTGATAATGCCCGGCTTCTCCAGGCGGCACATCGCCTATAAGGGTGGAATGGATTTCAAGGGTCCTGTCCGGCGCAGGCACCATGTTCTCAAGCATCCTCGCCGCCGTGGCAATGGCCGTGGGAGACTCGTTGACGAAAATCAGAGTCAGGGCACCCCGCCCCGTGGTGACCAGGCTGCCGTACCCGTCGTCCACCGCGTCTCTTGCGGCCAGGTGTTCCAGATTGATGTCGATGATGACTTTGTCCATGATATCGCGTGCGTGGGTATCGGCAAACATCCGTCCGCCGATGCCTCTGTAATGATGGCCGTCGGTCAGGACGAAAACCAGGGTTTTCTCCCTCAGGTGGCAAGGAATCCGGGACCAGATGTCCGCCTGGGCCAGAACCATGGCAATTCCCGTTCCGTCTTCGGTGGCACCTTTGTGGCAGGAGTCATGATGACTGCTGACCAGAATGATCTCCGGCGACCGCCCTTTGAGAATCCCGTAAATATTGTGACCCTCGCCGGGCCCGACCTGGCCCGTAAGAGTCAGGTTCGCAGCGAATCCCTGTTCCGCCAGATCCTTCATCTCGTCTTCCAGGTAGGAACTGACCCAGAAGCAGGGCATGGAACGCATCCGGCCGTCGTAGGGCCCCCAGTGGGTATTGGTGTCTCCGGGGTGGTTTTTCATGATCAGGACAAGACCCGCCGCACCTCTGTCGGCGGCCTGCCAGTACACCGAATCCGGGTAACGTTCCTCCTCGTATTCCGGCGGAAAATTGGACCGGGCGAAGGTCATGGTGACGGACTGAAAAAAACCAAGCCAGTTTTCCGGATCGGACATCGCGTATCCTTCTCCGAAAAGAAAGGCCAGAAGCCCGATGGGAAGATCGGGGAACTCACAATCGGCCACCACCACTTTACCGGATATATCCCCTATGGCGTCAAACTCTTCAGGACTTCCGGCACCGGCCCAGACCATTTCACCTGAAATACTGCCGCCGGTGGGCTTGTCCAGGGTCATGCCGGTGTTGACAGCGTAAAAGGCGTCGATCACCACAGCACCTTTTGACGTTTCCACCTCAACGCGCCAGGTGTCCGCCCGGTAGACCGCGTCCAGGGGGAACGCGTCATGGCGGACGTCCATGCCGGGCATGGAACCCAGGATTTTCTTGATGTAACGTACTGCAGAAAGGGATTCGGGTGATCCGATGCGCCGGTGTTCCGTGGCGCAGACCCCTTTGACCCAGCCGAAAATCCGGTCGTTTCCGGGAATGGAAAGATCTCGGATGTCCGGTACGGGAAGGGTGTTGCGCCGCCGTTCCGCCAGATCCCGGACAGTGTAGAAATGGGGAACCTGTTTCAGGATTTTTGGAATTCGCTCCATGGTGTCCACCATGCCCCCGGCCATGCTCGGCCTGACCCAGCCCTGGACCCGCCGTGTGGCACCGCCCTGGAAGATCCAGTAAAGGGGCGTGACCCGGTACCAGTAATACACGCCGCTGTCCGCACTGTCATCGGTGTAGCGCGTTTCACCGCACACCTTGTCATGCATCACATAAGGCCCGTCGTAATTCGCCGACCGGTAGATAAAGTACCCCGTGGCGAAACGAATGGGGTCCCAGCTGACGCCAATCTGCCCTTCAAGTGTTCCCCTCGTGGCACTGACGGCCACATCCAGGTTTGCCGCGTCCGTTCGGACGCAAAGGATCAGGCAGAGCCATACCGCACACAACAGTGTGGTCTTCGATGCATTCATAGAGCCTCCGAATTTTTCATAGAGTGGTTGTCATAAATCTTTTTACGATTGCGCGAACGAGTGACCATCCAACGCCCAACGTTGATGGACTCGTAAAAAGTCGCCCGATGGCTATGGAAAAAGGCCCAGAGGCAAGGCATAGTGTTTGGCCAGGCGCGAAGGCATACATGTAGTATGTCGAGTGTCTGGCCAAACACTATAACGCCGCATATGGGACTTTTTACGACGCCATCAACGTTCAACATCGATTAAAGGATAACTCCATTTCGGAATACTAATCTGACAACCACTATAATCGCTTGGAATTCGTATGCACAATCGGGAGAACCCTGATTTGAAGATTCCGAAAAACCTGAATGGAGCGTGTCATGCCGTTCAAAGAAGATGTAAATCTGGGATGCATTTTGGAATAAACCATTTTCCCCGAGCCCCTTATCCTTCCGGCTCAGGGTTCGAGGTCTGTGATGCCTTCACGCACCGCGTATTTCGTCAGCTCGGCAACACTGAACAGATTCAGCTTTTCCATGATGTTTTTCCGGTGGGTTTCAACCGTTTTCACGCTGAGGCAAATCCGTTCGGCGATCACGGCTGTTTTGCGGCCTTCGGCGATCAGCTGGAGCACTTCTTTTTCCCGCACCGACAAAAGGGGCCGGGTGTCGGGCCTTTGATCCTCCGTCGTCACAATGTGAACGTAATCCTTGAGGACCATGTCGGAAATCTTCCGGCTTACATAATGTTTCCCTTCCGCCACGGCGTAAACCGCGCTGACCAGTTCGTCAAATATGCAGTTCTTGATAAGATAGCCGTTGACGCCCGCTTTCAGCATACCGGTCACATAACTCAAATCCGAATACATGGACAGGGCGATCACCCGGATGTCCGGGAAATCGGCCCTGATCTGGCGTGTGGCTTCGGCTCCGTTAAGATCGGGCATCTTGATGTCCATGATCACCATGTCCGGTTTGTACCTTCGGGCGAGCTTCACGGCTTCACGGCCGTTTTCTGCCTGGGCCACCACCTCGATGTCCTGTTTTTTTTCAAGAAGGGCCTTGAGCCCCTCCCGCGTGATTCCGTGATCATCGGCCAGAAGAATGCGGATGGTCATGTCGAGCCTCCCGTGTTTTGATGTCATCAGAAAGAAACCCCGTTGATGGGCTGTTGCCCTGTATCTTCGGGCAGACTGAACACGATTTTCGTTCCTTTTCCGGGCTCCGATTCAATCTGAAATTCTCCGGCCATATAGCGGACACGTTCCCGTGAAGAAAACAGACCGAATGCCCTGTTTTTCCCCGGTTCCTCCTTAAGCGGTGTCCGGAATCCCCGCCCATCGTCCACCACGGTCACAGTCAGTTTTTTTTCAGAGTGAACCACGTCAACCAAAACTTTCGAAGCCTGTGCATGCTTCACACAGTTGAACACCAGTTCACGGACGATCTGAAAAACCGTGACTCTCATCGATTCCGCCACAACGATATGCGGACACCCCCTAATTTCTACAGTCAGACCGTGCTTAACCCGTGTTTTGTTCGACAACCATTCGAGGGCCGCCATCAGTCCAAAATCATAGAGAACCGGCGGGCTCAGGTCAAACGTCAGGGATTGAATATCCTGGGCGCAGCGATCCAGGATTTCGAACACATCACGAAAATCTTTTTGAATTTCTTCTGGATTTCCAGATTCTTGAGCCATGGACAGTGTCATCCGCATCGTGGTCAGGGCGTGGCCGATGCCGTCGTGAAGTTCCACGGCGATCTTGCGACGGGTCTGTTCTTCCGCGAACATCAGTTCCGCTGAAAGGGCCCTCAGCCGTTCTTCTTTCCCAATCACCTCAGCGTAAAGCCTGGCGTTTTCAACGGAAATGGCGGACTGTGCTGCGATGAGCCGGAGGGTCCTGAGTCTCTGTTCCGTGAACACCCCTGAGGTCATCCTGTTTTCAAGGTAAAGGACCGCCGTCATGTCCGCCTGCCTGAACACAGGAAGCACCAGAACCGATTTCAGGCGGGTTGAACTGACATAAGCGGAGGCCGCGTAATCTCCATCTTCGGCCGCATCTTTCAGGATAACAGGCCGCCCTGTTCGAAGGGTGTAATAGATCGCCTCGGACAGAAGGTCTTCCCGGCGATCAACAGGTATCGGAGCCTCCGACAATATGAATTCAGGCGATCCGGCCCGGCTTTCAGCTTCGATAAAAAGGCCCTCCGGGAGTACCGAAAGATACATTCCCCGTGTGGCTCCGGCGTTCTCCATGGTGATCTGCAGAATCTTCCTGAGAAGGGTCTTCAAGTTGATCTCCGTGGCCAAGGCTCTGAGAGCTTGTTCGACCGACCGCTGATCCACGAGCCGGATCAACGAAAAAGTGCTATGACTGCCATCCCTTGCAAGAAGATCGGCATAGATCGCCTGAAGATGTTTGACCACGGCATCTGCACCCCAATATGACCATTTGGCCACCGCCTCTTCCAGATGGGGCCGGGCGTACACGGTCCGATCCCTTTCCAGCAGGCAATCGGCCGCCAGCTTGTGGGCCAACCCGACATTCTGAATGTAGCCGTTTTTTTCCGCGGCATCCGCTGCCCGTCCATACAGGTTCATGGCCTGTTCGGCCTGGCCTCCAAGCCGCCTGATTTCGGCTGAAACCAGCAGGAATTTATGCTCAAAATTCCCCGGACAAAGGTTCGCCCACTTTTTCAGTCTGGCCGCGTTGCGTTTCAAACTTCGGACATTTTTTCTTTTAAGGCTCTTCTCTCCTGTGGTAGCGCAGGCCGCAAGGGTGAGCGAATCATAAAAACAGTATTCCACCAGGTACAGGGTTCCCACGGGAATATGACCGATTGCCTTGATCTTTTCCGATATCTCCATGCACCGCCGGAAATTCCCGAAATAATAATCGCAGCGGAGACGGATATTCAGAAACATGAAAAGGGCCAGGGGATTTTTTAGTTGCCGGATTTCATTTTCCCGTCGTTCTTCGTCTTTCCTGCTGATGTTTTCAACGCCGTCTTTCAGGATGCGGATCATCCGGAGATTGTCCAGATAGTTCCCAGTGATGAACGGATCGTTCAGCCGTTTCATCAGCCCGTAACTGTCTTTGAACTCCGGAGTGATATCGTCAAGTTTTTCTCCGGCGATCAGTCGTGTCATGAACACGGCGTTGATGCTGTGGCCCGAATAAATCAAGGCCCCGGTTTCCATGCCGTAATGCCTTGCAAGACGCATGGCCTGAACGCTTTTAGCCGCGTGTTCCCTCCAGCCCACGATAAAAAACCCGAAAACGAAATAGGCCCTGGCCTTGAACGTGGTGTCATCCATGGACTCAAGGAGTTTCAGGCCCGTTTCGGCAAACATGAATCCTGACCTGTAAAGGCCGAAACCGAAACAGGTGACAAGACCGAAAGAGATCAGGCCCATGGGGAAAGCCGGGGACATTCCGTGTTTCAGGCAGAATCGGACCGCTCTCACCACCACAGTGACAAAATATTCGGGTCCAAGATAATAAGCGGGCGTGCCCATATTGATGAAAAGATTCATCGTTTCTTTCTTTTCAAGGTCCGTCAATTCAGGCAAAAGTGACAAAGAGTTCATGGATCGCATCCTTAAGGCTATCCATGTCCGTGCATACTCCATGGCGACCCTCGCTTTTCCCGGATGCTGAGGCATTGTTTCGCCAAACAGCCTGAGCCCGATGATCCCGTATTGAACCGCATCACCGATCCGGCCACCGGCTGTATACAGAACGATCCTCAGGTTGATGACCCGTGCTTTGTCCAGCCGCCATTTGGCCTTGCTCAGCTCGTCATCGAAAATCCTTTCGGCTTCGGCAATGTGACCCGTCAGGTACTCGCATTCCGCAAGCACCATGAAAAGCTGAAACACCGTGGGGTACGTTGATTCCCATCGGTCGGCCGGAAGAAGTCCAAGAGCTGCCCGGCTGTATCGGCAGACAGCGTCGAGTGCCGTGGATTTCCTTGCCCGGACCGCCGCCGAAAGGTTCAATTTGGCGAGTTCCAGTTTTTCACAAGGGCATACCAACAGATCGGAACCCAGATTCATCTGATTGACCGTGTAAAAAAACGATTCATCGTTTTTCACAGACCCGGTGTCCTTCATTGACTCGCGTCCGATACTGAGATGGAGCTTCTTTTTCAAGCGGTCTGGAATCATACCATATACAGCCAGCCGGATGCGGTCATGGGTGAATTCAAAATCCCAGGCCATGGCATGGCGGATGAATAACCGGTCCAGTGCCGGTCTCAAACTTAATAGTGCCGAGTCACGGTCTTCTCCGCAGAGAGACGATAGACTGTCCAGATTGAACCGGTTCCCCAGACATGAGGCCGTAAAAAGGAGATCCAGTGTCTTTTCGGGGAGTTTATCCATGGAGTCCTGAAGAAACTGCCCCCGGTCATCCACAGGACCTGCGGGGGGCTGGGCTTCCAGATTCCAGATCCACTTTCCCGCGTCAATGTCGAAGTTCAGACGCTTTCCGTCGTATAAGTTCTGGATCAGCCGCTTGACCAGAAATGGATTACCCTGTGTTTTCCAGTAAATCAGTGAGGACAGTTCTTCACGACTGTTCTTTGTGTTTTTGAACGTGTCGCCAATCAGTTCATCCACGGCCGTCTGATCGATGGAGGAAAGGATCATCGATACGACACGCCTGCCCTGAAACCGGATGCTTTCAGCGTTCAAATCCTCTCGGTTGTTCCGGGTATTGTCCCCAAGCCTGAAAGACCCAATAAACAGAATTTTTCCGTGGATGTCTTCTGACAGAAACCATTGAATAAAATCGAGGCTCGCCGAATCCGCCCATTGAAGATCATCGAGGAACAAAACCACCGGATGGTCATCATCCGGAAGGCTTCTGATAAAATTCGAATACACGTCCCTGAATCTGTTCCGTGCCTCGACCGGCGGGAGAGGCGGAACATCTTTCCATTGCCCGGTCACATGCTCCAGATCGGGGATGTCGTCGGTCAAGATCTTTCCGCTGGGTGTCAGGGCACGAACAAGTTTTTGTCTCCAGATGGCCAGGCGATGGGGTTTTTCCGTGAGGATCTGCCGGACCATGTCTCTCAAGCAGGCTTTCAGACCACTGTAGGGAATCCGTTTGCCAATGGGGTCGTATTTCCCGTAAGCGAAATATCCTCCTCTTTCCCGCACTCGAAGTCCGAATTCATGCACAAGGCTTGTTTTACCTGTCCCCGGCTCGCCTGAGACCATAAGACACCCCGGCCCTCCTTTAAGCAATCGATCATAAACCATCCTCAGCGTCTCCCTTTCCTTATCCCTCCCGTACAGTTTTGAAGGAAACCTGAGTTTATCC
Organism: Desulforapulum autotrophicum; assembly: GCA_020723285.1. Taxonomy (GTDB): domain Bacteria; phylum Desulfobacterota; class Desulfobacteria; order Desulfobacterales; family Desulfolunaceae; genus DYJE01. Next base: position 10,628 of record DYJE01000006.1, read on the forward strand.
GGAACATCATCCGCACCCAGCGCAAAGCTCTCCACATCACCGTGTTTTTCATAATCCCCGATGCAGCGATTCAAATCCCGCATCATCGATTTCATGCCCTGATACCTATCCTCGGGATTTTTGGCCATCAACTTGAATACCAGCCTTGAAACCATATACGGTGTGTTCCTGGCCGTAAGGGTCAGACAGACTGGCTGCCTGGCCATATGGCCATGGATCAGTTCAAGAGGGTCATCACTGTCGAACGGAGGGCGGCCCGAAATGATCTCATAGAAAATTGCACCCAGGGAATAGAACAGTGACCGGGTATCCCCATCACAAAACATCCGGCCGCACTGTTCTGGGGCAAGATACGGAAGAACGTCACGAACGGCATGAGCGTCCATGAGCATCGGATCATCATGCCGCCCCATCCGGTTCTCCAGGGCGGTCAGCACCACACGGCAGCCCTGTGCTTGCGGCCTCACAATAATATCTGACGGAATCAAGATGTTCATGACCCTGCCGGAGAACTGAAGGGTATCAAGCTCCGCGGCTATGGCCGAACAGAGGTCCAGTTTCTCCAGCAGGCCGGGTCGCATCCGGGCACACCAGACATACAGGGGGAAGGGGCATCCGTCTTTCGGAATCAAGACTTGATTTGATTGCAATCTGTTTTGATCCCAGAGGTGCGGCATAGAGTATGGCTCCTGATAATCACGGGAAAACCAGTGGTTTGTGGAGACTCAAAAAAAAAGGAGGTCAAGCCTTTCGGCCAAACCTCCCCCATGATTCAAGCGAAAAAAACGTTTAAAGGATGGTACCTGCCGCCATTTTAGCGAAATCCATAAAGACCTGAGGGAATATTCCCATGCCAAGGATGGTTGCGATGAAAAAAACGCCCAGCGCATATGCGGCGGCATTCAAAGGAATAACCGAAGCTTCATCTTCGCTGGTAAGGAAGGCTGCCCGGACCATGCGAAGATAATAATAGGCTGAAATACCCGCGTTGATCACGGTGATAATGACCAGGGCATAAAGAGATTTCTGGATGGCCGATGTAAAAATAAAGAATTTGCCCATGAACCCCACTGTAGGGGGAAGCCCGGCCATGCCGAAGGCTCCGAGGACAAGGGTAAGAGCAAGAAGGGGGGAGTTCTTGTAAAGGCCTTTGAGATCGCTCAGTGTCACGTTGTCGCCGTTTTTCGACACATGATAAATCACATAAAAGCAGGCGAGATTCATGATCAGATAACCCGCGATGTAATACACGGCTGACGCGTAACCCATGACACTGACACAAAGAATCGCAACCATGACATAACCGGCATGGGCGATACTGGAGTAAGCCAGAAGGCGTTTCAGGTCTTCCTGAACCAGAGCTGAAAGATTGCCGATCACCATGGAAAGTACGGCAAAGGTGGCTAAGATTCCCGTGATCTGGTTCAGTTCAACACCCGCAAAACTCACCAGTCTCAGCAGAAGGGCCACGGCTCCGACCTTGGGAAGCGTGGCAATAAAACCCGCAGTTTCATTGCTTGCCCCTTCGTAAACGTCCGGAGCCCAGAAATGCATGGGGAACATGGCCAGCTTATAGAAAAAGCTGCCCAAAAGAAGAATCAGGGCCACGACCATCAACGGCTGGGTTTTGATCATTTCCGGCAGCACGGGCGCGAGCCTGGCCAGGTAAGTGGTGTGGGTGTAACCGAAAAGATAGCTCATGCCGTAGAGGGAAATCCCGGTCGCCAGTGCGCCGAACATCACATACTTGATACCCGCTTCCATCTGTTTTCTGTAACCGCTCTGAAACCTGAAAGGAATAATGACGTAAAGGGAGAAAGATGAAATCTCAAGACTGATGACCATGGTCAGAAGTTCCACGGAACTGACAAGCAGCACGAGTCCCAGGGTACTCAAGGTCAGAAACATGTAAAATTCCGCCCGGAGTTCTTCGCTGACTCCCTTGAGTCCCTCTCCCAGGAAAATAACGATGAAAAGACCGAGGCAGAACACGATTTTGAACATCTGGGAAAAGATGTCGATTCGGTAGGCGTCGAAGAACATGAGTTCAGCGGGCTTTCCCATCACAAGCTGAAACGTGTGAAATGAAATCACCAGCGCAAGAGCCGACAAAGCAAGTGCCGAGCCCTTCAGGGTGGATGCCCGGGGTTTTCCAATGGACAGGAAAAAGAAAACCATCGCCATCAACGTCAATGCCAACTCGGGTAAAAATAAAGACATGTTCATATTCCTTACATCACTCTTCGTAATAATGGAGAAGAAAGATCAAAAGCCCATCACGGATATCCGGGGCAGCCTTTATCTCATGGCAACCCATTCTCTGATCTGGCGTCCCATATCCATCAAGGCGGCATGATGACCGCTGCCATGCTCGCCTCCGGGTATGCTCTTCATACCGTCGCCCACCTGATGGAGAAGCTGGGTCACACTGGCATCCATCACATCCATCAGGGGTTTGGGATTCAAACCGATCCAGAACACGAAACAGACAAGAAAGGTCAGTGTTCCGATTTCCCGCATGTTCAGATCGAACAGCGCATGATGATCGCCGTCACCGTGACCATGATCATCACCATGGTCATCATGATGACCGTGACCGTCAGAATCGGCCCAGACCATTTTCTGAACCAGACGAAGCATGTAGGCTGCGGCGAGTATGGCACCGAGAATAGCAAATCCACCGGCCACCAAATGGGTTTTGAACGTGCCCATAAGAACGAGGAATTCCCCGATGAACCCGTTGGTACCGGGAAAACCGAAGGACGCCAGAGAAAAGATCACAAGATATGTGACATAAACCGGCATGGCCATTCCAAGCGCCGAGTTCTTGTCGATTTCACGGCTGTGGGTTCTTTCGTAGATGATGCCCACCAGGATAAACAGTGCACCTGTGGTGACGCCGTGGTTCAGCATCTGCATCATGGCCCCTTTGATGCCGTCGTCGCTCAAAAGAAATATTCCAAGGGTCACGAAACCCATGTGCCCCACGCTGGAATAGGCGATGAGTTTTTTGATATCGGACTGCCCAAGCGCCAGATACCCCCCCACTACAATGGAAACCACGGAGAAAAAGATCAGGTAGGGCACACAGTAGACCGTGGCCGCGGGTGCCATGGGCAGGCAGAACCGAAGGAAACCATACCCTCCCATTTTCAGAAGGATACTGGCAAGGATCACACTGCCCGCCACCGGGGCTTCAACGTGGGCCGCCGGCAACCAGGTGTGAAACGGAAACATGGGAATCTTGATGGCGAAGGCCAGTGTGAACGCCAGGAAAATCCACATCTGAAAACTGAAACTGTATTCATGGGCCATCAGTTCGGGAATGAAGAAGGTTCCGGTTTTGATGAACAGGGCCACAATAGAGACCAGAAGGAAGATACTGCCCAGAAGTGTGTAGAGAAAGAACTTGATGGAAGCGTAGTCCTTTCGCTCTCCTCCCCATACGGCGATGAGAAGGTACATGGGTACGAGCATGGCTTCCCAGAAAATGAAGAAAAGCACGGTGTTGAGACTGACGAACACGCCGATCATGGCTGTTTCCATCAGAAGTGTCACGAGAATAAACTCTTTGAACCGATCCTTGATGTAAGTCCAGGAGCAGAGCACACAAAGCGGCATCACAAAGGTGGTCAGAAGGACCAGAAGAACACTGATGCCGTCAACGCCCACCACATAGTTGAGACTCAGGAAGGGAAACCACTCGGTGACTTCAGCGAATTGATATCTTGAAGTTCCGAAATCCCAGTTCGTGTAAAGGGGAACGGACAAGGCCGCAGTAACAAGAGTGACTAACAGCCCCCAGGCTTTGATGGCATGGTCCCCTTTCAGGAATAACGTGACGCCGGCCCCCAGGAGAGGCACGATGACCAGGACCGACAATATGGGATAACTCAGTGTATTATGTATTAAATAATGTTCCATACCTTCCCATTCTTCCTCAGTGATAAACCCGAATATTTAAACCGCAAGCACCACGGCAATCAGAACGATGAATAGCAGAGCCACGGCAAATCCGATGTACTGCTGAATCCTGCCTGTTTCAATCTGCCTCAGATGATCACCGCCGTTCACCACGGATTGAGCCGAACCGTCAATGACCCAGTCGATGGCCTCCTTGTCAAACCAGGAAAAAAACGTCGCCACAAGCATGGTGGCCCGGATTCCGATACGGTTCCATACGTTGTCCGCAAACTCGTTCACTGCGTTGAGCGGTTTGGACGCGAACCACATGAATACCCGTGCCCCTTTCCTGTAAAACCAGTCAAGGTCCAGGCTCATGTAAGGCTTGGGTTTCAGAATCTTGACCATCAGGTAGAAGCCGAAGCCCGTGAAACCCAGAAGCTGCAATGTTTCTGACAGGTGATAGGACGTGTAGGGATCCCATTCCACAGGTGTCGGCAGCATCTCGTACAGCCAGTTAAAACCGAACAGATGCCCTTTAAAACCCAGGGCGATGCAGAAAAACGCCGCCATGGCCATTCCGAGGTTCATGTTCCATGGAGCGTCCTTGGCTTCGATGTCGCACTCTTCCGTGGATTTGCCGCCGAACCAGACAAAATAGGGAAGCTTGATGCCCACGGAAAGGAAAGTTCCCACGGCCGCAGCAAGAAGCATGATCATGATGCCCACCATGTGATGTTCACCGGCGGCGGCGATGATCATGGATTTGCTGATGAACCCGCTGGTGAGGGGAAAGCCGGAAATCGATATGCCACCGATCACCGTAAATATGAGGGCCAGCGGCATTTTGGCATAAAGTCCTCCAAGCTCGTTCAATTTGGACTTCCCGGTCATTTCAAGGACAGCCCCAACCCCCATGAACAGGAGGGCTTTGTAAAGGATGTGGGCGTAGGCATGGGCGCAGGCTCCGTTGATGGCCATGGCCGTTCCGATGCCCACCCCGCAGACCATGTATCCCACCTGACTGACGATATGGTAGGCCAGAATCCGCCGGGCGTCGTTTTCAATCACCGCGTAGGCGACGCCGTAAAGGGTCATCACCGCACCCATGATGGCCAGAATTTCAAAACCCGGAAAGGCTCTTGCAAGAACGTACACAGCTGTCTTCGTGGTAAAGGCGCACATGAAAACCGCCCCGGTGACCGTGGCTTCGGGATAGGCATCGGGAAGCCAGGCGTGAATGGGCGGAACAGCCGCGTTCAGCATGAACCCGATCATGATCAGATAATCGGCCAGAGTTGCGCCTTCAGCGGCGATCTGCTCGAAACGGAGCCCTTCGATGCCGACATTCTTGTATCGGAGGAAGATACCGGCGAGAAGAATCAGACCGCCAGCCGTATGAACCAGCAGATACCTGAATCCTGCCTCGATGGATTTCTTTTTCTTTCTGTACCAGACCAGGAACGTGGAGGCAAAAGCCATCAGTTCCCAGAAGATGAAAAGGGTCAGGTAATCCCCGCAGAGGGTGACCCCCAGGGAGCCGGCTACATAGAGATACGCCGCCATATGCTGGCCGCTCTCGTTCACATGAAGGCCATAGATGCTTCCGATCAGGGCCATGATGGTGAACACGTTGAGAAAGACAAAGGTCAGCTTGTCCACCCGTCCGAAAATCAGATCGAAACCCATGTACCGTGTGACACCGAAACTTTCGGGCAGATGGTAGATCTGAATGATCGCCAGAACCGGAATCACCACCAGAACCACTTTCTGAAGGCTGATGTGAATGCGTTTCAGCAACGGAAGCAACAAGGCACCCAGAATGAACAACGTCGCCGGATGCATAAAAATACTGCTACTTATCATAATAATCCTCATCCTGCTTCAGCCAGTTGTTGTACAAACCCTTGAAAATGACCACCATGGCGAGACACACCGCTGTTCCGAAAATGGACCAGAAACCGATGATGGTGTCGCCGAAGAAATGCGGTACATGCCGTTCGGCAAAATAATCGAAAACGATCGCAAACAGAAGATAAGCGAAAAACACATACTTCAAGATATGCGCCCGGTCCCTGAGATAAGTGATCAGCTTAGCCATCATAACCCCGCTATTCCTTTAATGATATGTCCAAAAAAACCTGTATCGGCAGAAGCGACGACCTTGATGAAGAAATCGGGATAAAAACCGAAGATCACAGAGAATATGGCTGTAATGGTCAACGGAACCACCATGAACATGATCAGGGGGTTTTTCTCAAGGTTCGACGTAGCTCCCTCATCCTCGGGAAGCGGTTTTCCGAAAAACGCCTGAATGACGATGGGAACGAAGTACCCGGCGTTCAGAAGACTGCTCACCAGAAGAACGGTCAGAATGATCCAGTTGTGAAGATCCATACTTCCAAGCGCCAGATACCATTTGGACACGAAGCCGCAGACCGGAGGAACACCGATCATGCTGAGGGCCGCAATGGAGAACGCAACCATGGTAAAGGGCATTCGGTACCCGAGACCGCCCATTTCCTTGATGTCTTTCTTACCCGATGCCACAAAAATGCAACCGGCGCAGAAGAACAGCGTGATTTTGGAGAAGGCGTGGTTTGAAATATGAATCAGCCCACCGGTGACGCTGTTGGGCGTCAGCATGGCCACGCCGAGAAGAACATAGGAAAGCTGACTGACCGTGGAATACGCAAGCCGTGCCTTCAGATTGGTTTTGGTCAGGGCAATGATGGACGCCGCCAGAATGGTGAACGAGACGAAGTATGCGGTGAACATGCCGAGGCCCGTGTCATGGAGAAGCCGGGTTCCGAAAACCGACAGCATGACCCGGGATGTGGAGAACACACCGACTTTCACCACCACCACCGCGTGGAGAAGCGCACTGACCGGTGTGGGAGCCACCATGGCCGACGGCAGCCAGTTGTGAAGGGGCATGATCCCGGATTTGGCAAACCCGAACAGGAACATCAGGTACGTCACGGTCACCAGGGTTCTGTTGGCACCTTCGGGCAGAATGCCATTCACGATACCTGAAGCGTCGAAGTCCAGGGTGTGGCACTGGATGTAAAGAAGAACCATACCGGTAAGAAGGAACGCCTTGGACGTGAAGAAAAGGTAAACGATGTATTTTTTTCCACCTTCGTACCCTTCCTCGTCCTGATGATGCATGACCAGAGGATAGGTGGCGATGGAGACGATTTCATAAAAAAGATACAGGGTGAACAGGTTCCCGGCAAATGCGGCACCCATGGCTCCACCCACGGAGATGGCGTAACAGACATAAAACCGTGTCTGGGCGTGTTCGTTCAGTCCACGCATGTACCCCACGCAATAAAATGCCGCCAGGATCCACAGAAACGACGAGGTGCCGGCAAACAGAAGCCCCATGCCGTCCAGCCTGAATTTGACGCTGACACCGGGAAACAGGGTGAAAAAGGTGTGTTCCAGTGACGCTCCGGCAAGGACCTGGGGCAGAAGATTCATCACGGACATGAACGTCAGAACGGCCCCGATCACGGACCAGGATTCACGCAGATTGGGTTTCTTCGCCGAAGTCATCAGCAGAATAGACGTGATCATGGGAATGGCCGTCGTCACAAAAATCAAGCTGGGTGTGTTTGCAATATCCATAAACTATTAAACCTTCTCAATAAATACCCTAAAGAACGTAAACAGGATACACTTCCATTCGTAACCTTATCCCTGAAGCCCGTTGACCTCTTCCGGATCGCTCGTCCTGTATCGTCGATAGACAGCCAGAACGAAACTCACCACGATGGCCGCTTCAGCCGCAGCGATTCCCATGATGAACAATGTGAAAATCTGACCTACAGCAGGGTCCGGGGCAGTAAACTTGTTGAATGCCATGAAGTTCAATCCGGCCCCGTTAAGAACGAGCTCAGTTGAAACAAGCATTCCAATAAATGTCTTGTGACGGATCATCCCATAAATGCCCATGACAAGAAGAAGCACGGCAAGAATAAGATAGGTGTTTAGATTCTGACTTAAGTACATCAAACTTCCTCCTCCCTTCCGCCCCGGGCCAGAATGATGGAACCCACGATGGCGACAAGAAGCACCACCGAAATCAGCTCAAAGGCGAGGCAGTAATTCAAAAGGAGGCTTTTCCCGATCCATTCGATGGAAAAGTCCCCTGTGCTTTCGGCTGCTTTGGACCAGACCGTCCGGCCGATGGCCACCGTAAAAAGAAGAACAGCCGCCACACCCGATGCGGCGATTCCCAGAACCATGTTGCGGCTCATGATGTTTCTTTCAGCACTTTCTCTGGGGGTGTAGCCCACCATGATCCCGAACACGAGAACGATACAGACAGCTCCCATGTAAATCAGAATCTGCATCATGGTGAGAAACATGCTGCCAAGATAGAAATACAAACCCGCCACACCGAGAAGACACACGGCAAGGCCAAGGACGGAATGCATGAGTATCCTCGCCTTCACCGCCAGCCATGCCCCGGAAAGCGTCAGCAGGATAAACGTTATGAACAGTGCTTCAGCTATGAATTGATACGTCGCGTTCATCATTTCCCCTCAAGCCGTTTGATCAGGTCAAAGTGAAATTCCTGCCTGGAAAAACCCGCCAGTTCGTATTCACTGGAAAAGGTCAGTGCCGTCCGGCTGCATGACTCCACACAGATACCGCAGAGACTGCACTTGGTAAAATCATAATCAAAGACCGTCAGAACCTTGCCCTTGACCCCTTCCCTCTTTTCACCTTCAACGGTCAGACATCCGCAGGGGCAATTCTTCGCGCACATGCCGCAGACAAGACAGTTGTGCCTGCTGTCGTTTTCATCGAACCTGACCAACTCGATATGTCCCCTGATATTCGGGGTCACGTCGATTTTCTCCCTGGGGTACTGAACGGTAACCACAGGCTTGATAATAGCCTTGAATGTCACCCCCAGACCAATGAGAAGGCTTTTGCCACCGGTATAAATGTCTCTGAAATATCCGCTCATATCATCTTCACTAAAAAGGCTGTTATTAAAAGATTGACCAATGAAAAGGGAATCAGGTACTTCCACGCGAGATTCATGAGCTGGTCAAAACGAACCCTGGGGTACGTCCATCTCACCCAGATCATCACCAGCATCAGTACGAATACTTTGGAAAGAAACCAGAACGCGCCCATCAGGGGGCCACTGGCCAGACCGAAAGGACCGTTCCAGCCGCCCAGGAACATGATGCTTGCGATGGAAGCCATGATGAACAGGTTTCCGTATTCGGCCACGGCAAAAAGGCCGAAACCGAATCCGCTGTATTCGGTGTGGAATCCGGCGGTGAGTTCGCTTTCAGCCTCGGGGAGATCGAAGGGGGCCCGGTTTGTTTCGGCGCATCCGGCGATCAGGTATATCACGAAAGCCACGAACAGGTTCGGATAAACCGCAAACCAGAGCCAGCCGCTCTGAGCTTCGACGATTTTCTGGAGATCGAATGATGCCGTGGTTAAAACCACGGAAAGAAGCGAAAGAAGAATCGGAATCTCGTAAGCGATATTCTGTGCCACGGAGCGCATGGCACCAAACATCGAATATTTGTTGTTCGAACTCCACCCGGCAATGAGAATGGCGAAGACGTTGATCGACGCCATGGCAATGATGTAGATCAGGCCGATGTGGAGGTTGATTCCGTAAAGCGCCTTGCTGAAAGGCAGGGCCGCGAAAATCATCACCACCGGCGTGAAGCAGAGGAGAGGTGCCAGACGGAAAAGGAAACGATCGGCATCTCTGGGAACGATAAGCTGTTTGGCCAGCATTTTAACGCCGTCCAGAATCATCTGGAGCCAGCCCTGGACACCGATTTCCATCGGCCCCCAGCGGCGCTGAATCCGGGCCGCGATTTTTCTTTCGAGATAACCCATGACAATGGCGTTCAGAAAGACGATGCCGATAAGAACCAGAAAAGCAATGAGCATCCGAAGCAAGCTGTACGTTTGAATCAAGTCGATAATCTGTTGCATAGTCCCTACCTGTCGATTTCCGGAATGACCAGATCAAGGCTTCCCATGGCGGACACCAGATCCGCGATGAGCATCCCCGTGCACATTTCTTCCAGTAAGCTCAAATTTGAATACGAAGGCACCCTGATCTTCAGTTTGTAGGGTACTTCACTGCCGTCACCCACCAGGTAATAGGTTAAAACACCCCTTGCCGTTTCCACGGAAAAGCTGCAATCCCCTTCCTGAAGTTTGGCTCGCTTGGGTTTCGCGAGAACCGGCCCGTCGGGCAGTTTGTCAAGGGCCTGTTCGATAATGCGAAGACTCTGCTCCAGTTCGCAGATTCTCACATAATAGCGGTCAAGTGAGTCGCCGTTTTTTCCTGTGGGGATATCGAAATCAAAATGGGAATAAACGGAATACGGCTCGCTTTTCCGGATGTCGTAAGCGATTCCCGAACCACGGAGCGTGGGGCCTGTGGCGCCGTATCTCCTGGCCATATCTGCGGTGATGATGCCCACGCCCTCGGTTCGTTTGATAAAAATCACGTTTCCTGTGACAAGGTCGTTGTACATGGGGATGCGTTTACGGAAATTTTCGATGAACGCCCGTGTCCGTTTAATAAACGTATCGTCGATATCCTTGAGAACACCTCCGACACGGTAGTAGCAGTAAGTAAGCCGTGAACCCGTGATGTCTTCAAGGGCATCCAAGATGTCTTCACGGTCATCGAACGCGTAAAGTATGGGGGTAAACGCGCCAAGGTCTAAAACATAGGCCCCGATTCCCAGAAGATGGCTGGCGATCCTGTTCATTTCAGACGTGATCACCCGGATGTATTCGGCTCGTTCAGGCACTTCGATACCGGCCATCCGCTCGATCAGGGCCACATATCCATGATTGAATGGCATGGCTCCCACGTAGTCCATACGGCCTGTATTTGGATAGAATCCCGGCCATGTCCGCGATTCGGCCATTTTTTCCTGCATTCTGTGGCCGTAGCCCAGAACAGGATCGATTCCCATGGCGTATTCCCCATCCATTTCCAGGATGACACGAAGAACTCCGTGCGTCGCGGGATGCTGAGGCCCCATGTTCAACAGGAAACGATGCTTGTCGGTTGTTTCGAATTTTGTCATCGTTGACATCTCATTCACTCCGCAGCCGTTTGTTCTTCTTTTGTCTTTTTGACGGGTTTCATTTCTGCGTCACCGCCAGATTTCCGGGTAATGGTTTCAACGTTCACCAGCTTGTCTGCATGTTTCAGAAGCGGTTTCAGGTCTGCGTCTTCTTCGCTCAGCAAGAGGGTCCGCAGGTCTGCATGACCCGTGAAAACAACGCCGTAGAAATCGTGGGTCTCACGTTCGTGCCAATTTGCTCCGTGATATATATCGCATATGGTGGGTATTTCACCCTGAGCGTTCGCCATGGCCTTGGCATTGATGCGGCAGGCTTCATCAAAATGGGCGAACTGGTAGACAACCTGAAAACACGGGGTCACATGAACTGCACTGACAAAATCGATATAGAACCCGCAGTCAAGCATGGCTTGAGCGAAATCCCGGACCTGCGATTCCGTTAGTTTCACTTCAAGATGGTAACCGCATTTTTTATAATCGGATTCAGCAACGTCAAAGGAGCCAGATTTTAAAATATCCAGGGTATTCTTCATTAAACTCATATCTTGATCACCTCCGGCTTTTCCGGCATCTTTCGCTGTGGCCATGGCTGGCGACCACCCGTGATCTTTTCCTGAAGCTTCAAAATCCCCTCGATCAGGGCTTCAGGCCGCGGCGGACATCCAGGAATATAGACATCCACCGGAATCAGTCGATCAACACCTTCGATGACGTTATAATTTTCTTCAACAGCAAAAGGCCCGCCGGAAATGGCGCAGTTCCCCATGGCGATAACCCATTTAGGGGCCGGCATCTGTTCGTAGAGCGTGATGACTGCCGGAGCCATTTTTTTATTAACCGTTCCTGAAACAATCAGAAGGTCACATTGCCTGGCTGACGGGCGGAAAACTTCGGCACCGTATCGGGCCATGTCGATTCTGGCCATACCGGTGGCCATCATTTCTATGGCGCAGCATGCAAGACCGAAAGTCATGGGCCACAATGAATTGGCCTGACAGACTTTGAGAACCTTATCCGTCAAAAGAAGCTGACTCAGCATCGCTCCCTGGTGCTCTATGGCTCCCTGCTCGTACTCTTCACGCAACGATTGCGTGAAGGCATTGATGCTTTTTATTTTACTTTCCTCGCCCACGTGAAGACTCCTTTGGCCCAGGCATAAACGATGGCCAGTGACAGAATTCCAACAAAAATGAAAAGCTCCGAGATCCCCCTTGCCGGACTCACAGCATCCGTGTTGTAAATTGTTGCAACCGGAAACAAATAGAGAACGTCCACATCAAAGGCGAGGAAAATCAGGGCGTAAAGATAATAGGAAATCCCGAAACGGTAATCCCACATCTGTTTGAAAGGTTCGACGCCGCATTCATAAGCCTGGAATGAACGTTCATATTCGGTTGTTTTCGGCCTGATATAATAAGATATGACAAATGGAAGAAACACGGCAATCGTGCCTCCTGCCATAAACAAGACAATATACATGTAATCAGTGAGGCAACTTTCAGTCATTCAACAGACCTCCCAATTCCTATGGAACGGCGCAACGGGGGTATTCCCGTCAGAGTTCATTCAGTTGTTAAAATTAAGTATGGCAGGCGAAGAAATCCGCCTTGCAACCAAACGGATTTCGGGACACTATTATAAACAATAGACGATAAGTCAAGGGGTTTTTGTCGCTATTTTTAAACAATCATTTTAGATTGCTAATTTCCTTATTTTATTTTTTTTATAACAGAAACAACCGACAGATGTTACGATCAATGAATTTTTTCACTTAAAGATTGAATATCTTCGATCACTATCGCCATATCTGCCGGAAGCGGTGCTTGAAAGCTCATGGTTTCAAGGGTCGAAGGATGCTGTATCGTAATCCTTCGGGCGTGGAGCATCTGCCGATCAGTCGACGCAAGAATCTTCATTTCCTGCTGGTTTGTCCTTGCGGGGTGAACGTTCATGCGTGACGTGTACACCCCGTCACCCACGACAGGATGATGAATGGAATGGCAGTGAACCCTTATCTGATGGGTTCTCCCGGTTTCAATCTCACAGCGGATCAGGGTTGAATGATGGTATCGTTGTTCGACGTGATAATGTGTCACTGCCTTTTTCCCGCCGGAGCGCGCCACGCTCATCCTTTTCCGATCCACAGGGTGTCGACCGATCGGAGCATCAATGGTTCCGGAATCCTGCTGAAAACGTCCGTAAACCAGAGCAACATACTCTTTTCTCACATCCCGGACCTGAAATGATTCAGACAGCTTCATAAGCGCCTTCTGGTTCCTGGCGATGATCATGACACCCGATGTATCCATATCGAGCCGGTGCACAATCCCGGGACGACTGTCGTTGTCTCCTGAAGCTATATCGGGATAATGGTAAAGCAGACCGTTGACCAGAGTTCCAGTCCAGTGACCTGGAGCAGGATGAACAACAAGACCTGCCTGCTTGTTGAGCACGATGATTTCTCGATCTTCGTATAAGACATCCAGGGGAATGTTTTCTGGCGCGAATTGAACAATGTCCGGTGGGGGAACAATGCCGGAAACCTTGTCTGAAGGTTTGAGTCTGTAGGATGGTTTTTTTAGGGTATCGTTAACTTTGACATCACCCTGCTCTATCAGTCGACAGGCTTTTGTCCGTTGAACGCTGTCTATCTTTTCGGATAAAAACACATCAAGGCGCTTACCCGCATCGCTTTCATCAGCTTCCAGGGCAAAGACGCCTTGATCAATTTCCTCGATGTAAGATTCCAAAGACAACGATCTAACTGGCGGGTTTATCAAACAATGACTCAATTTCAGCCATCATATCTTTTTCACTCATGTCTTTTGCTGTGCAAAGTTCTTTAAGTAAGAGGCTCTGGGCGGTATCAAGGAGTTTTCTCTCTCCGAAGGACAGGTCCTTTGTCAGCCTCAAGAGAAAGAGATCACGAAAAACTTCGGCGACATCAAAGAGGGAACCGGTCTTGATTTTGTCCATGTATTCGCGATATCTTCTGTTCCAGGTTTGATTGTCCAGTGAGCAGTCTTTCTTCTTGGTGATGATCTCGTACACTTTGGGGATGTCTTTTTCTCCGATCAAGCTTCGGAGACCCACCGATTTGACGTTGCTCGTCGGAATCATGATGACCATTCCATTTTCAAGGACTTTCATAATATAGAAATCCATATCAGAACCGCCGATTTCACGGGATTCAATGGATTCGATCCGTCCGACGCCATGGGCCGGGTAAACTGCCAGATCGCCAACCTGAAATTCTCTTGCCAATTCCTGTGCCATTTTCACCACCTGTGAGAGACGCCGAGTCAAAAAATCCGCAAACCATGGATGAGATATGATCCTGCCGTGGTTCGAACACTATATAACCATTGTGGATTTCAAAAAGACCGCCGTGCTGCGCTCATAAAAAAATTAGTAAGACTCAAATCAAACACCCCAGTGTTATACCACAAGTGAACATTTCGTTCAATAAAAAAAGGGGTGTGGAATACCACACCCCTTGATGACTCACATCGTAAATCCGACGAATCGGATCAACAAATTACCCGATAAAAGGAACGAGAAGAAGAGCCACAACGTTGAGGATCTTGATCATCGGGTTGATTGCGGGACCGGCGGTGTCTTTGTAGGGGTCACCTACGGTGTCACCGGTAACGGCTGCTTTATGGGCATCGCTGCCTTTTCCGCCGTAGTTTCCGCTTTCAATGTATTTTTTAGCATTGTCCCAAGCTGCACCACCGGTGGTCATGGAGATACCCACGAAAAGACCGGTTACGATACTGCCGATGAGAAGTCCGCCGAGGGCTTCTGCACCGAGTACGAAACCCACGATAACGGGAACGATAACGGGGAGAAGAGCGGGGATCATCATTTCGGAAAGAGCGAATTTGGTGACGATGTCAACGCAAGCTGCATAGTCGGGTTTCGCGGTTCCTTCCATGATGCCTGGGATTTCTTTGAACTGACGACGAACTTCTTTAACAACTGCATGACCGGCTTTACCAACGGCTTTCATAGCCATGGCACCAAACAGGTAAGGCAGAAGACCACCGATGAAGAGACCGATGAGAACGTCAACCTGAGAAAGGTCGAAAGTCAGTTTTTTGCCAGCGTGAACGAATTCCTGAGTGTAAGCTGAGAAAAGAACCATGGCTGCAAGAGCAGCGGAACCGATAGCATAACCTTTGGTTACAGCTTTGGTGGTGTTACCTACTGCATCGAGAGGATCGGTAACGGCGCGAACAGCTTCGTCCATTTCTGCCATTTCAGCGATACCGCCGGCGTTGTCAGTGATGGGACCGTAAGCATCGATGGCGATAACCATACCGGTCATGGAGAGCATGGAAACAGCGGCAACAGCGATACCGTAAAGACCGGCATAGTGATTGGCGGTGTAGATCGATGCACAGATTGCAAGAACAGGTGCAGCGGTAGATACCATACTTACAGCAAGACCGGCGATCATGTTGGTACCATGACCGGTGGTTGATGCTTCAGCGATACCTTTAACAGGAGAGTAGATACCTGTGTAGAACTCGGTGATCACAACGATAACAACGGTGAGAACAAGACCAACAAGGGCACTTGCATAGAGCTGGGCTACAGTCAGGTCACCAATGTTGCCGATTTTTTTGAACGCGAAGAAGAAAGCAGCGGCAGCGATGATGGCGGCACCGAACTGACCTTTGTAAAGAGCGCCCATGATGTAGTCATCATTTTCGCCAAGACGTACAAAGAATGTAGCGATACCTGAAGCGATAATCGAAATGGCACCGAGAACCAGAGGCAGGATAACAGCCATGCTTTCTTCGGGGAAAAGGATCTGACCAAGAACCATGGCGGCAACGGTCGTTACAGCATAGGTTTCGAAAAGGTCAGCCGCCATACCGGCACAGTCACCGACGTTGTCACCGACGTTGTCAGCGATGGTCGCGGGGTTTCTGGGGTCGTCTTCGGGAATACCGGCTTCAACTTTACCCACAAGGTCAGCACCAACGTCAGCACCTTTGGTGAAGATACCGCCGCCGAGACGGGCAAAGATGGAAATCAAGCTGCCGCCGAAACCAAGAGCAACGAGAGCCACGTTGATTTCTTTTGCATCGACGCCTTCAGCTACGAGGAAGGTGTAAAGACCGGCGCAAACGGTAAGAGCAAGACCGGCAACGATCATACCGGTAACAGTACCGCCTTTGAAAGCCATTCTGAGACCGGCGTTCAGACCATTACGGGAAGCTTCTGCAGTTCTGACGTTGGCGATAACGGAAACGCGCATTCCGATGTAACCAGCCATGAAAGAAGCGAGGGCACCGATAACGAAACCGGCCGTTGCATAAAGACCATAACCAGGAGCGAAATAAATAATTGTGGCAAGTACAATACCTGCTGCGCCCATGCTTTTCGCCTGTCTGTTAAGATAAGCGATGGCACCAGCTTTGACTGCGTCTGCAATCTCGTTCATTCTTTCGTTACCGGCAGGAGCTGCCTTTACGACGATTGCCATGGCGATTGCGAAAGCAACACCGGCAAGACCCGCGTAAGTACACAACAACGGTAAATTTTCCATTCTTACCTCCATTAAGTTGTTAAAAAATTAAAACCACTTTCACTATCTCAAACAATTAAAATTGTTCATAGCCACTGTTAATCCATTTTTGATAACAGAGACAACCGCCTCTCCAGCCCTCTCAACCACCTTGTTCATGACCTCTGTTTCTTCTGCAGAGAATCTTCCCAAAACGTGGCCAGTTACATCTTTTTCACCGTCTGGGCGGCCGATGCCGATACGGAGCCGGGGAAAATCTCGGGTTCCGAAGGCATCAATAAGAGATCTTATCCCATTGTGACCCCCGTGCCCCCCTTTGTCCTTTATCTTTATCCTTTCAAATGTGAGATCAATATCGTCATAAACAACGAAAAGATCCTCACTGGTCAGTCCGATATAGTCAGCAAGCTTCCGTAACGGAAAACCGCTTCTGTTCATATAAGCCATGGGCTTTGCAAGAATGACATCAACCCTTTCAATGATTCCTTTGCCATAAACAAGATCGAATTTCTGCTTTGAAAGAGGTATCCCATATTCGTGAGAAAGTCGGTCAATGACAAAAAAACCGGCATTATGCCTTGTTTTTTCATATTTTTCTCCGGGATTTCCCAATCCGGCGACAAGAATCATCTTTTTATCCGACTTCAATCCTTCAAGCTCCATGAATTTTAAAAGATCAGATGTTTCAATTAAAAATACAAAAAACACATCCCGACCAACCAAACGGGACTATTTATCTGAACCCTCATCTTTTCCAGAAGATTTGGGCGGTACGACTGTAACGACTGTATAGTTGACATCCGAAGGAATTTCAATGCCCTCGATTTTGATGTCCATCACATGAATCGAATCGGCCATACCAAGACCTGAAATGTCAAGCTTGATGCTTTCAGGAATGTCCAAAGGCAGACAAAGGACTTCGAGTTCGCGCCGAGCGACCTGAAGAGTTCCCCCGAACTCCACACCTTTCGATTTCCCGAATGTTTCAACGGGAACTGAAACCTTAACTTTCTTGTTGAGATCAATTTCAACAAAATCGGCGTGCAGGAGTTCTTTTTTCATGGGGGAAAGCTGAACGTCCTTGACAATCGCCGGACATTTTTTTGTTTCAACGCCCTGTCCATCAAAAACAGACAGGCTCACAAGAACCTGCGCGCTTTCGCTCATTTTGAAGGCCGTTTCAAACGATTTGGCATCAACGGACAGAGTCACGGGTTCAGTCTTCGGACCATAAAGAACCGCAGGAATGCTGTCGTTGCGCCTGAGTTCGCGCGAGATTCCCTTACCTGTCTTTGTTCTTATATTTGCTTTCAGCTCGAAAAGTTCCAAAAGATAATCCTCCTAAATCACAGTACAATTTAAAATATCATATAAACAATGTGGTTACCGAATCGCCCCTGTGGCTCCTGATAATTGCCTCGCCCACAAGGGGAGCGATGGACATCACACTGATCTTCTCACACCGTGCGGCTTCCTCGCTGAGCGGTACGGTATCGGTGGTCACCAGCGATTTCAAAGCAGATGCTTCGATCCTACCCACGGCCGGCCCGGAAAGGACGGCATGGGCGCAGCACGCATGGACCTCGCGGGCACCCTTTTCACATATGGCATTGGAAGCTTCGGTCAACGTTCCTGCCGTATCCACCATATCGTCAAGAATAATGGCAACCTTATCCGAGACGTTCCCGATAACAGCCATGGCTTTGGCTTCATTGGGTTTGTCTCTTCGTTTATCCACGATGGCCAAGTCTGCATCAAGCCTTTTTGCAAAAGCCCGGGCCCTTTCAACACCACCCGCATCCGGAGACACAACCACAAGATTCGTATCGCAGAATTTCTGTCGTATGTGATCGATCAGAACGGGCGCTGCATATAAATTATCAACGGGAATGTTAAAAAAACCCTGGATCTGCCCAGCATGGAGATCCATGGTGATGACTCTGTTTGCACCTGCATTCGTGAGGAGATCCGCCACCAGCTTTGCTGAAATGGGAACTCTTGGCGCTACTTTTTTGTCCTGCCTTGCATATCCATAATAGGGAACAACCGCAGTGATACGCGATGCTGATGACCGTCGCATGGCGTCGATCATCAGAAGAAGTTCCATGAGATTGTCATTGACGGGATTACAGGTGGATTGAATGATAAAAACATCTTTCGATCGGACGTTTTCCTTGATTTCAATCTGTATTTCGCCGTCACTGAACCGGTTGACCTTGGCGCTGCCCAGTTTCTTGAAAAGATATTTCGAAACCTTTTCAGCCAGGCCCGGATTGGAGTTGCCGGCAAATATCGAAAGATCGTTCATTTTTCCCTTATCCCGGATCATTTAATATAAAAAATGCAAATGGCTGGGGCGGGAGGATTCGAACCTCCGAATGCAGGAATCAAAATCCTGTGTCTTACCGCTTGACGACGCCCCAATATTCAAATGATCATTTCAGCCAGAAACACTTTCCAGTTTCTGCAACCTTCATGATGAGCCACATAGCTTTTCAACGTGTCGTAAGCTTCTTTGGCTGCATTCGTCTCTGAATAAAGACCGAAAACGGAAGAACCGCTGCCGGACATTAAAACTCCGCGAGCGCCATGAATCGCCAAGACATCCTTTAAAATCTTGATCTCACTGCAGATTTCTATTGCAGGCAATTCAAGATCATTGAAAAGATGATTAATCGGGTCCACCAACCCTTTATACAACAGAGGACTTTTAATTTTTTTTTCTTTTTTTGTCAATCCAAAATTCAGTTTTTTATAGACGAGAGGCGTAGAAACATGGGTCCCGGGAAACAGGACAATAACATGATAACCTTTTATATTTTCGACATAATTTATCAGCTCGCCACGACCTTGTGCCCATGCGGGTCTGCCCTTGATAAAGAAAGGAACATCCGATCCAAGCTCTGCCCCCATGGCCATCAGTTCTTCGTCTTCAAAGGGATTTCCATGGAATGCATTCAGGCCCGACAGCACCGTGGCGGCGTTGCTGCTCCCCCCCCCAAGCCCTGCCCCCACCGGAATATTTTTTTCAAGATGTATGGTCACAGGATTTCCATAACCTGATCGGTTCATGAACATCATCGCGGCTCTCAAAGCCAGATTCGATTCGTTTTCAGGTACATCAGGATGGTCGCACACAATCGAAAAGCCACGCTTGTCCGTCGTGATTCTTATCCTGTCATAAAGAGAAATGGCGGTCATCAGCATGACAAGCTCGTGGTATCCGTCCGCTCTCTTGCCCACCACCTCAAGATACAGGTTGATTTTCGCCGGTGATAAAAGATCCATATCGAATTCTGTTATTTCGCTTCCTTTTCTCTGACATACATCAGACGCAGGTCATGAAGGATGTTTTTCAACAGCTGGTTTTCATCGTCCGTCAGATTGCCCTTTGTTTTTTCCTCGATCATTCCCAAAATATCGATGGTCTGCTTGGCAAGGACAAGATCTTTGAGTATACGGTTGCTGCCGGGTTCGCCGATCACGCCCAAATGCACAAGTGCCGAGGAGTTCAGTGAAAAAATAAATGTGGAAAAATCGATTTTCGGCATCTTCGGATCATGCTGGGCTGCCTTCGGGGAATCGCCCATGACAAAGTCCGCATTTCCGGCCATTTTGTTTTCGTCAGTCATATGTAATCTCCATACCAAGCGTAAATATGAAATACCTGCCCAAGACCTTCATCAAGAAACTCCGACAATTTATAAATAATCATAAATAAATCGGCAAGTGTTTTACGTTGAACAATCACCCATCGGTCTTCCCAACCATCCGAAGTATTTCTTGGTATATAAGCTGACGGCTGACCTTGTGTTTTCTTGCCATTTCCTTTGAAAGAGAAGATGCGGAACAAGACCCTGCTGCAAGACCGGCTTTGATTTCTTCAAGGATATCCTCCATGGATGCGGGTACTTCCTCTGCTCCTGAAACAAGAACCGTGATCTCTCCCTTGATCGGACCCCGCCCTGACAATTCCGTCAGGATAAAGGACAAGTTTCCCCGGATAAACTCTTCGTGAAACTTTGTCAGTTCACGGGCCACAACGGCTTCCCTGTCACCCAGAACCTCAATCAGGTGTTCAAGAAGATCAGCAAGGCGGTGGGGAGACTCATAAAGAATCATGGTCTTTCGTTCATTTTTCATCTCCTCCAGTTGTTCGCGATGCCGTCTTTTTTTTCTTGACAGAAAACCCAGAAAAACAAAACTGTCCGTTGCGAGGCCAGATGCGCATAGCGCCGTCATGGCAGCAGAAGGCCCCGGAACAGGAACCACCGGCACCCCGCTTAAAGCAGCCCGGCGAACCAGCTTGTAACCGGGGTCTGAAATCGATGGGGTTCCTGCATCCGATGCAAGAGCGACGGATTCCCCCTTCCTCAAACGTTCAAGCAGAGAATCCGCCCGACTTGATTCATTGAAATCGTGGCATGACACAAGGGGGGTTTTAATCTGAAAATGAGCGAGCAGCTGTCCGGTGTGACGGGTATCTTCTGCGGCGATCACGTCCACACCCCGAAGAATTCCTATGGCTCTTAAAGTAATGTCCATAAGATTCCCGATGGGCGTCGCGACAATATAAAGCGTCCCACCTCTGGGGCTCTGGGATTCGGGAAGTTCAGGTATGGAAAGCATGCTTGACCCATTCGATTCGTTTATCATTGTTTTCCGAAAGAATGGCTATGACGTCAAACCGGGCCCTCGATCCCGTCTTTTTCATTTCCTTGAGCCAGGATTCCGCAACCTTGACCATCTTCCGCTGTTTCCTTAGAGTCACTGCCTCTTTCGGAGAGACAGGTCCGCCTTTCTCCCTGGTTTTAACCTCGGCAAACACGATCACGTCGCCGTCAAGGGCTATGACATCGATTTCGCCCAGCCTGTTCCGGTAATTCGTTTCGATGATGCGGCAGCCGTTCTTTTTGAGAAACCGAACAGCCTCACGCTCACCCGCCATCCCAAGAATTTTTCTCACATCAAACATGGTCGATCCCCATGAACAGCGGAATGAAAAGAACGTTTCAGACGAACTCTTTGACCCCGCCGAAACTTTTCCGGTGAATGTGGCAGGCTCCGAACCGGGCGATGGTTTCCCTGTGCATCTTTGTGGGATAGCCTTTATGTTTTTCAAATCCGTACTGAGGATATTCCAAAGCGTAACGGTCCATCAACCTGTCACGGGTCACTTTCGCTATGATTGATGCGGCAGCGATGGAAACACTTAAGGAATCGCCCTTTTTGATCGGGGCCTGAGGCAGGGGGGATGGCAGGGTAAAAATGCCGTCGATCAGCAGGAAGTCCGGTTTCGCCGATAAATGTTCCACGGCGCGGACCATGGAAAGAAGTGACGCCTGCAGAATGTTCAGCCGGTCAATTTCTTCATGATCGGCGATACCCACGCCGACAGAAAGGGCTTGGGAATGGATGTCATCGAACAAGCGCTCTCTTTTAGCGGCGCTGAGCTTTTTTGAGTCATTCACTCCGGCCACAGAAAATCCCGCCGGGAGTATGACAGCCGCTGAAACAACCGGGCCGGCAAGGGGGCCCCTTCCGGCTTCGTCAACGCCTGCAACGAGCAAAAAGCCGCTTGAAGCGGCTTTTTTTTCATACATCCACATGTCGTCTGTTCCGGAAGTGTATGTTCGGAAATGTCGGTCTCTTTCCATTTTTCCCTTCCCTGGGAAAAATCAGTTTCGGAGTTCCTTGATTCGAGCTGCTTTTCCGCGGAGATCGCGGAGATAGTAAATCTTGGACCGTCTGACCCGGCCACGGCTTACAAGCTCGATTTTTTCAATGGACGGTGTGCACATGGGGAAAACACGTTCAACGCCGATTCCACTGGAAATCTTACGTACCGTGAACCGTGCGTTGGCACCGCCGCCTGTTTTGCTGATAACCACGCCTTCGAAAATCTGAATACGTGTTTTTTCACCTTCAATAATCTTGACATGCACCTTTACAGTGTCACCGGCCTTGAAGACAGGAAAATCAAGACGAAGTTGCTCATTTTCAATTCTGCTGATGATATCCATTGTTATCTCCCAATCATAAATCTCATGATAATGTCTGAAATTAAAAAATCCGATAGTCTATATCAGACATTATCAAAGTCCGTCAACCCACAATCCGAAATCAGACGAAAAATCCGTCAATTAGTGCCCGTTACCGGACAGCAGTCTGTCTAAAACCACTGTAACGGCAGACCTCACGGACAGATGGTTGTAATCCCCGCACCCTTTCACGGGCTCAATCAGATAATCTGCCCGGTCAATGAGTTCCGATGTCAACCCCCAAGCTGTCCCAAAAAGGAGGAGCGCGCAACCGATCTGGGGGAGTCTGTCCCTCATTTCCTGAAATGTCACCGATTTATCGTTTTTTCTGGCACTTGTCGCCAGGATGTGAACGGGCATCTCCGTTTCACGTCCGATACGTTCGATGGCATCTTCCAGGGTGTCCGTCAGCCTGACGATGCTGAACGCTTCGCGGCGAGCCGGGTTGATACGGCCTCCCGATCCTTCTGTCCAGTGCCGGATCACCTGTGCGGCAAGAATCTTCTGGTCTTCGAGGGGATTGACCACATAATACCCCTTCACACCGTAAGTTCTGGCTGCACGCGCAATGTCGTGGAGATCGAGATTTGTAATGGCTGAACAGATCACGTCCCCTTTTTTATTCACCACAGGATGGTGAATCAGAGCGATGTATAAATCCATGGTTCACAAATCCGAAACAACCAGCCCAGGCAAACGGCTGGCGCTGTTCTTAGCCAGCGATTCCGTATGACGGTTCAAAAATGAAAGCCGGACCAGCTCAGCTGTTATCGATAATACGGCTCAGACGGTCTCGCCATCGTGTCAATATCCGTGCCTCTTCTTTTGAAAACACGGAGTCCTCCATCAGATCGGGCCGTTTCAGAAACGTGCGCACAAGGGAAGACTCAAGCCGCCAGCTTTCGATGGCCGCGTGATTCCCTGAAAGAAGGATGTCCGGAACGCTTTCCCCATGATATACAGCAGGCCTTGTATAATGGGCATGTTCAAGCAATCTTCCGGTAAACGAATCTTTTTCAGCCGATTCCTCTCCACCCAGAACGCCCGGAATCAAGCGGATCACGGCATCCATGACCACCAGAGCCGCCAGTTCTCCGCCGGTCAGCACATAATCCCCGATGGAGATTTCTTCATCGACGGCATGGGCCACCACCCGTTCGTCAATGCCTTCGTATCTTCCGCAGACAAAGACAAGCCCGCTGCACAAAGACAAGTTGCGGGCCATTTCCTGGTCAAACGGTCGACCCTGGGGAGTCATGTGAATGACACGTGCCCCGGGGCACCGCTCTTTTGCCGCATGAATGGCGGCAGTCAACGGTTCGGGTTTCATGACCATACCGCAGCCCCCGCCGTAAGGTTTGTCATCCGTGACCCGGTGCCTTCCCGAAGCATAGTCCCTGATATTCGCAGCGGAAGCCCGGATATAGCCCTCTTCCGCAGCCTTTCGGAACATGCCGTACTGCAAATAGGGCTCGACCATTTCCGGAAAAATGGTAAGTACGGTAAAATCCATCACAGGCCTTCGGGTAGTTCTACAGTCATGGTTCCGTTGTCAAGATCCACGGATTTGATCACGGACTCCAGAGCAGGTATGAATCGTTCGTCGCCATGTCCCTTGACGACGTAGACATCGTTGCTGCCGGTTGGGAAAATGGACGTCACCTTGCCGAGGCACTCTCCCTTCACGGTAAAAACCGATAAGCCGATGATATCCACCCAGTAGTACTCCCCCTCATCGAGTTCGGGGAATTTCTCCCTGGATATGAATATATCGGCTCCAATCAATCGCTCGGCGCTGTCGATATCGTCTATTTCATGGAATTTCAGAAGAATCTTTCGTTTGTACGGGGATACACCCTGAATTGTCAAACAGCTGTCCCCCAACCGTGGCGGGAGGTTTTTGCCACGGATCAGAAGTTTCTCACCTGTTTTATAGAGGTCCAGAGATTCGGTGTGGGAGTTGACTTTCAAGTTCCCGTGGAGGCCGTGAACTCCCGTTATCTGACCGATTAAAACGTAATCCTCCTCAGCCATCACGTCTTTCAACTATTCAACAATTTCAAGTACCGTTCTTTTTTTGACTTTTGCCGATGCCGCGCTCAGAATCGTCCGCATGGCCCTTGCCGTTCTTCCCTGTTTCCCTATCACTTTCCCCAAATCCTCTTTAGCCACCTTCAGCTCAAGTACAGAAGTCTGGTTTCCCTCCACTTCCGATACTTCAACCTCGTCAGGATTATCAACGAGTGCCTGTGCAATGTAGTTGATCAGCTCTTTCATAACTCATCTCCTTTTTGGACTTTGAGAATCTGGCTCAGTTGATGTTACGCAGAGGCTTGGGTCAGTCCTTTCTTAAGGATATCGTTCACGGTTCCCGTGGGAATGGCTCCCTGGGCGATCCAGTGTTTCACACGATCTTCCTTCAACGTGACTGCCGCCGGCTCCTGCAAAGGATCGTAAGTTCCCAGAACTTCAAGAAACTTGCCGTCTCTGGGTGATTCGATATCCGTGACAACAATACGATAAAACGGTTTCTTCTTCGCACCTCTTCTGGCCAACCTGATTTTTACTGACATTCGCATTCTCCTTTAAAACGGCAGCATTCCCCTCAGTGATCGTATGCCGCCTTTATTGAATTTTTGCATCATTTTCATGACTTGGGTATAATTTTTTAATAATTTGTTTACATCCTGTACTTTGGTCCCGCTTCCCATGGCAATTCGTTTCCGCCGACTGCCATTGATGATGCCGTGCTTTCGCCGCTCCTCCGGTGTCATGGAGCTGATGATGGCTTCAATACGAAGGATTTCCCGCTCATCCACTTCCATGTTCTTGAAGTGCTTGTTCGTTGAAACCCCCGGAATCATTTTTAAAAGATCACCGATGGAGCCCATTTTCCGGATGGAAATCATCTGGTCCTTGAAGTCATCAAGGGTGAACTGATTCTTACGGAGCTTTTTCTCCAGTTCAGCCGCTTTCTGGACATCCACCATCTCCGTGGCTTTTTCAACCAGACTGAGCACATCACCCATCCCGAGAATCCGGGAGGCCATGCGGTCCGGGTGAAAGGGTTCAAAAGCGCTTGATTTTTCGCCGGTTCCAATAAACTTGATCGGCTTGCCCGTCACGGCCTTAATGGACAAAGCCGCGCCGCCCCGTGCATCACCATCCATTTTGGTCAGGATCACACCACCGATATCGAGAGCCTCGTTGAAAGACCCTGCGATATTCACCGCGTCCTGTCCGGTCATGGCGTCGGCCACAAGAAGTATATCGGACGGGTTCAGGACTTTCTTGATATTCTTCAGCTCTGTCATGAGCTCGTCGTCGATGTGAAGACGACCCGCCGTATCGATGATCAGAACATCACAGCCCTCCTGCTGGGCGGCAACCCTTGCCTTGCGGCAGATGTCCACGGGGTCCATGTCCGGCGACGAGTCGAACACCGGCAGTCCCATCTGGCTCGCCACTTTTTTCAGCTGGAGAATCGCCGCGGGTCTGTATACGTCCGCCGGAACAAGATACGGATTTTTACCTTTTTTTCGGATATAGAGGGCGAGTTTCCCCGCCGTCGTCGTCTTACCGGACCCCTGAAGACCGGCCAGCATCACTGAAACGGGTTTTTCACCCGCAATCACCAGATCGCTATGACTGTCGCCCATCAGCTCGGTCATGCAGTCGTTGACGATCTTCACCACCTGCTGGCCCGGCGTCAGGCTCTTCATGACTTCCTGGCCGATGGCGCGCTCTTTCACGCTGGCGATAAAATTCTTCGTCACCTTATAATGGACGTCAGCCTCAAGAAGGGCCATGCGCACTTCCTTAAGAGCGTCCTCGATATTTTTTTCGCTGAGTTTTCCGTGCCCTTTGAGGTTCTTGAAAACAGAAGCCAGCTTGTCACTCAAATTTTCAAACATACATTATGGTACCCGTAACCCGATCATTAATGACGTCCGGCCAACCCTTTTCAAATCCGCATCCCTGACAAAACGATGGAATTATTATTATTCCCATGGTATGTCAAGAATAAAAAAACTCCTTACTATACACGATATTTTTGGAAAAACCATGAAAAAAAAAGACATTAAGGATTTTTCTCAATCAAAATTAGCCGAATGGCTCAAGGAAAACGGTGAAAAACCTTATCGTGCCGGCCAGATTTTCAAATGGGTCTATCTCCGTCAGGCGGACACCTTTGATGCGATGACCGATCTCAGTAAAAACACCCGTGAATTGCTTGAAACGAATTTTAACATAGGTCGTCTTGAAAAATCAAACATTGAAACATCCCGTGACGGGACAAAAAAATATCTTTTCATGCTTGAAGACGGTGAATACACCGAGTGTGTTCTGATTCCGGGGAAAGAACGTTACACACTGTGCATCTCAAGCCAGGTGGGATGTGCCCAAGGCTGCCGGTTCTGCCTGACGGCTCGTGGCGGATTCAAGCGTAACCTCACCACAGCCGAGATCGTGGCCCAGGTCCGGGACATTCTCCATGATCTCCCCAGAAAAGAAGGGGATCCCGAGACCGCCAAGCCGTTCCAAAACATCGTTTTCATGGGCATGGGAGAGCCGCTGGCCAATTTCAGCCATGTGAGCGAAGCCCTTGAGATCATCATGAACACCGATTACGGGCTAAAATTTTCCTCCCGGAAAGTCACCCTTTCCACCTGCGGCCTCATCAACCGGTTTCAGGAACTGGGCACACAATTCGGCCTGAACCTCGCGGTATCCCTGAACGCCACGGACAACGAAACCCGAAGCCGGATCATGCCCGTCAACAAAACCTATCCTTTGGAAAGTCTCATTGACGCCTGTGTCCATTACCCCCTGAACGGCCGGAGCAAAATCACCTTCGAGTACATCCTGATGAAAGGTGTGAACGATTCGGAAAAAGACGCCCACGAACTGGCCCGCCTGCTTTCCAGGGTCCGCTCAAAAATCAACCTGATCCCGTTCAACGAATTTGAAGACTGCGAGTTCAAACGGCCGGATGACGCGGCCATCGAACGCTTCCTCACCATTCTCCTCGACAAAGGCTACACCGCCATCGTCCGGAAGAGCATGGGACCCGATATCTCCGCCGCCTGCGGCCAGCTCCGGGCCAATCAGATACGACCGGGTGAAATGGATAAAAAGGAAACCAGCGACACAACCGTTAAGCCAGACTGACACCGGACGCTCAAAGTTGATACCTTATTATAACCCTGTCCCGATCAACCGTCTGAAGTGTCCCTTTTTTATACGCCCACTTGCTTCAGATTCGGCCACCCAACATGTTTCAATGCCTACGTCCGACATTGTCCAGGCAGAATAATAGTGCTTCGACCTGAAGAAGCCTGTCCAAAAGCATCAATCCGATGACCTTTTCAGCCAATGGGTTCACCGTTTCCATTATCCCTCGTTTCATAATTCTCACATGTATTGTTCAAAAAAATTATAATCCACTTCAAACACGATCTTAGGCTTTACTCCAATTTCCTGTTTTTCCATCATATCCATTAACATTTCAGCATCAATCAATTCGATAGGCGGAGCACCGTCTCGAACGGCTTCCCGTTTTGCGTCCTCAGAAAAATTCCCAGTGGTGATCATAATGCCTTTGTCCGCTCTTCCAATCATCGCATTTCTCAAATCACCAACCATGGCCCTTGAAACGGTCCCCTGATAGCGTTTGCATTGAAAAATAACCTTGAAACTGACAAACGGATTCAATTGAAGAGTCCCAAACCCGTCGAACCCACCATCTTTTCCCTTTGGCGTGACGTACAAGTTTTCAAACCCATGCACACGAAGGATGTACTTACATAGTTTTTCAAAGCCATCAGGTGAAATTCTTCGTAAAACACTCAACAACCCTTCCCTGTAAGACAATTCACTGTTTTCAATTATTTTTTCATCTTCAGATTCTTCAATTTCTGTGTTTTCAGTTTGTTTTGTAACTCCCTGACGCTCTTTCCTTTCTGCGGCATGAATGGCAACCCATTTCTTGAAGATTTCTCTGCCATCTGCTTCAGTCAGTTTCGTTTCCCTCCCCTTCGGAGTCAACTTCCATATCCCTCTTTTTTCAGAAGAAAGATAGCCTTCCCATACAAGATACTGTCGTGCCCAACAGACCTGATTATGAAACCGGGGTGTGCCAGATTCCATAAGTTCTTCTTTCTTTTCATCAGAAAGTTTCTGATTTCTTGCTATTAAATCAGAAACTTCATGTGGAGAACCCGAATCTCCAAGCGCCCTAAGAGCATCCAGAAGCGGCCCCATCCACAAAACAAATTCAGCTTTCTTATTTTTTCTCTGTTCTGTTGAAGCCACTTTTTCTTTTATCTTTCTTGCCATAATTTCCCTATTTTTTATCGCATCAAGCCTCTATTGAAGCATCCATAACGAGTGACTGTTGTGCTGAGTTATTAGTATCACTGAAGGTACTGCAACCATTCGACGTTGGATGTTGGATGTTCGGTGTTGGACGTTCCTCTTTTCCATAGCCCCAACCCTCAACCTCATCGACTCAATCAATCCGTCCCCCACGTCACCCGCAACACCTCCTCGCAGGTGGTCATCCCGCTCAGCATTTTCTGCACAGCGTCGCGCCTCAGGGTCACCATACCTTCTTCAACGGCCTTTTCCTTGATGGCCGTAACATCGGCTTCGGAGGTGGTCAGACGTCGGATGGCTTCGGTAAATTTGAGGATTTCGAATATGGCGATCCGGCCGAGATAGCCGGTACCCCGGCATTTGATGCAGCCCTTGCCCCGGTGGAGGACGGTATCGCCGGGCATGCCCGTATCAAGGCCCATGGATTTCAGGGTTTCCTCGCTCACCGTGTAATCTTCCTTGCAGTAATCGCAGATCTTGCGTACAAGCCGCTGGCCCATGACCCCCACCAGGGTGGCCTGGATGATGTAGGAAGGGATGCCCAGATCCAGAAGACGGGTGATGGCTGACGCCGCGTCGTTGGTGTGAAGGGTCGAAAGGACCAGATGACCGGTCATGGCAGCCTGGGCCGCGTTTTCAGCCGTTTCGAGGTCTCGCATTTCACCGATCATGATCACGTCCGGGTCCTGACGGAGGATATTCCTCAGAATCGTTCCGAAAGTGATGCCTACGAGGGGCTGAACCGCAATCTGGTTGAATCCCTCGTGAACCATTTCGATGGGGTCCTCCACGGTGGTGATATTGATGGCGGACGTGGAAAGTTTTCGGAGCGTGGAGTACAGCGTGGTGGATTTCCCACTTCCCGTGGGGCCGCAGACCAGAATGATGCCGTGGGGCATCTTGATGAATTCATGGTAACGTCCAAGGGACTCCTCTGAAAAACCCAGAGCCGGGAGATCCTGGAACATGGTGTCCGGGTGAAGCACCCTCATCACCACCTTTTCGCCGAAGGCCACGGGCACCGTGGAAACACGGATTTCCACTTCCACACCGTCCTTGTCTGTTTTGATACGGCCATCCTGGGGTTTTCGTTTTTCCGCCATGTCCAGCCGTGAAAGGGCTTTGATCCGGCTCACAATGGCGTTATGCACTTTTTTCGGCAGTTTGTACACCACGTGAAGCATCCCGTCGATACGCATGCGCACATGGGTTTCGTCGCGCATGGGCTCGATGTGGATATCACTGGCGCGCTGGTCAAAGGCATAACCGAAAAGATGGTTCACAGCATTGATGATATGGTGGTCCGTGGACGGAAGCTCGTCCATGGATTTCAGTTTCACGTACTGTTCCAGATTTCCGAGATCCACGGCAGGCCCTGAGAACATGTTTTCCGCTTCGGCGATGGATTTCTGGAATCCGAAAAATTCATGGAGGTATTTGAGGGTATCGCTTTTCGAGGTGACCACGGCGCGGATCCGCATATTGGTCACCCGCCTAAGGTCGTCCATCACATCCCTGTTGTGGGGATAGGGCGTGGCCACCACGAGTTCACCGTCTTTCATTTCAAGTGGGAGAACCAGGTGTTTCATGGCGAAAGACCGGTGCACCGTGCTGGTCACCAGATTCAGATTAAGCTTGAGGGGATCTATTTTGCGATAAGGGACGCCCCACTCACTGGCCAGCGCCTGAAAAATATTGTCTTCATCCAGTTTTTCCGTTTTCCGGTCGGCCCGGTTCATGCCGTAATTCACGATCGCATCCACCATGGTGAGTGGATGATCACCCTTTTTCACAGATGAATTTTTGTTTTTCAATATCACGCCCTGAAGAATACGTTCTTTGTTGGCGTGAATTTCCTTGGCTTGATCTTTTGTCATCAGCCCTTGTTTGACAAGGGCCTGAAGCACTTCTTTATCCTGAACCATAATGTCCCTTTAACCCAATGATCCGGGGCGTTCTGCCCACATGACTTTCTGTAAATACCGGCCTTTACCAGTCATCATTGTCCTGGCCGGGTTCGGGCTGCATGATTTCAATTTCCAGTTTGGGATTGAGAACGAATTTTATTCGACAGCCTCTTTTGATGCTTTCCCTGGTCACAGACTGACCCCGACTTGAATAGTACTGAATATCTTTGGAAAGGACATAATCCTGACCTTCAATGTATACACGGTCCATGGTGAACCCTTCAACAGCCCCTGTCTGGATGGGATTGCATGAAGACGATCGGACGTGATCCTCATTGACCGGCGGTTCTTCCCCCGACAAGGCAGGGTTCGCAGAAAAGATTACAACCAGAACAATCACAAGGGCCCTGAGCCCTCCGAGGGGGTTTTCCATCAAGGTCATCATCGTCTGAAACGCCTCTTTTGCCTTGTTGTTTAAGCATGTTCTGACGGGCTATGCCGCATTTTAAGAGCCTGCACAGCCCTCGCAAGATAACCAGCAACGCCTGTACACGTTTAAGCCTCCGCTCACCCCCCGGTTTTTCACCCCTTTTACGTGCACGATATCAATGGACTCCACGATACGCCACTTCTTTTTTTCATCGTCAAAGAGTCCACACACTTTTGATAGCATACCCCCCTTCAGATACAGGATCGGACTTAATCCGATGAAATTCATTTTTCATATTGAAATCCCATCAGTTGTATTATACGGTGATTGCCATACAATATAAAATCTATATCAAGTTCGTTAGGATATGGGGCGGACCGCTTCGTTTCTCGAAGTTTATTGATCTGCCTTGAAAATGGGGAATCATGCCTGGGGGAGGTTTTTGATTGGCCAGACGCTCATCGTTTACCGAAAATGGAGATCCAGCCGGACAATCCGGAAAACTGTTCAAATTCATTGTTGAAAATTCGAATCAGGGCGTTCTTGTGGTTTTGGATGCCCAGCCGGTTTACATCAACAAACGGATTCTCGACTACACCGGCTATACCCAGGACGAACTGTTTTCAAAACGGCTCGAAGACCTTATCCACGCCGATGACAGAGATGCCATCGGCTCCACCTACATCCATCCGGCAAAAAAAACGTATGCCGAGCCCACGGTGTCCTTTCGGATCATCAAAAAGACCGGGGAAACACGGTGGGTCGAAATGCATACGGAATGCGTCGCCTGGGGCAACGATCAGGCCACCTTGTGCTTTCTCACGGACATCACCCAGCATAAAAAATATGAAAAAGAGCTGTCCGGTTACCGAAACAATCTGGAAGAAATCATTTTAAAACGGACAAACGAACTTCAGGAAACCAGCAAACAACTGTCCGCCGAAATATGCCGGCGTGAAAAAACAGAGAGCGTCCTCAACGAAAACAGCGACACATACCGCCGGATTCTGGACGATATTCAGGAAGGTTTTTTCGAAATCAGCCTTTCAGGCAAGCTTTTATTCTTCAATAAAGCCATGTGCGAACTTTCAGGCTATTCCGAAACGGAGCTTGAGGGAAGTCATTACAAAACGTACGCGGCAGAAAAAACGGCAAAAAAACTCTACAAAGTGTTCAACGCCATCTACACCACAGGGAAACCCGCCAAAATCAGTGATTTTGAAATGATCAAGAAAGACGGCACCACCGGTGTCTTTTCCATATCCGTTTCGCTGATCCGTGACAAAGCCGGGAAACCCACAGGCTTCAGAGGCGTGGGCCGTGACGTCACCCAGTTCAAAAAAACGGAGCAGAAGCTGGAACAGGCCAGAGACGAACTGGAAAAACGTGTGGAGGCCCGGACTGCAGAGCTGATCCAGACCAACTTCGAACTGATCAAGGCCAAGGAAATCGCCGACCAGTCGGCCCAGGCCAAAACCGAATTCCTGGCCAACATGAGTCATGAAATAAGGACGCCTTTGAATGCCATTATCGGCATGTCCGAACTTTTGATGAACACGGAAAATCCTGTGAAACAGAAGGAATACCTGAAAATCATCCGATCGTCCTCGTTGTCCCTTTTAGACCTGGTGAACGACATCCTCGATTTTTCCAAGGTGGATACGGGAAAAATGGATTTCAAATATGTCCAGTTCAACCTCCAGGATGTCGTCGACAACCTCGCGGATCTTTTCCTTGCCAAAAACATGTCCAAGGAGCTGGAACTGGTCATCGACATCAAAGCCGATGTACCGGAACTCCTTATCGGGGACCCGGTCAGACTGCGCCAGATACTGGCGAACCTTGTGTCCAACGCCTTCAAGTTCACCGAAAAAGGCGAAATCTGCATCAGCGCCGAAGTCCATTCCATGGAAAACAACCGGACTGAACTCCTCTTCTGCATCAAGGACACCGGCATCGGCATTGATCCGGTTCTTTACAAAAAGGGGCGTCAGGATCTTTTCGAAGCCTTTGCACAGGCTGACGGGTCCACCACACGGAAATACGGCGGAACAGGCCTCGGGCTTGCCATCTGCCGCAAGATCGTCACCATGCTGGGGGGTAAAATCTGGGTTGAAAGCACACCGGGCAAAGGAAGCTCGTTCTTTTTCACAGCCATGTTCAGACACAACGGCAAATCCATGCGGGTAAAACAGGAAATTCCATCCAAAATCAAAGCCCACCGGGTTCTCGTGGTGGAAGACAACCCCTCCACACTGATGGTGATCAAACGATACATGGAAGCCTTCGGTTTCAGGGCGGATCTCTCCACAACCGCCGAAGACGCCCTTGAACGATACGAAGAATCCCTGACCCGTGATCCCTATTGCCTCATCCTCATGGACATCCGTCTCCCCGGCATGGACGGCATCACCGCGGCCCATATCATCAAGAAAAAAAAGGAGGCCCCGTCTCCGCCCATCATCATGATCAGCGCCGTGGGTCACGAAAACGACCTCGACAGGGCCAAAGAAGCCGGGGTTGACCGGTTTCTCGTCAAACCCCTTCGGCAGTCCCACCTGTTCGACACCATCATGGAAATCTACGGTTACGAACCCCAGCGTTCCTGGGATTATGTGCGTAAAGCCAACCGTTTCGAAACATTCCCCGACATCCGCATCCTCCTGGTGGAAGACAATGCCGTCAATCAGATGGTGGTGACGGAGATGCTCCAGATTCCGGGAATCACCATCGAGCTTGCGGGCAACGGACTGGAAGCCCTGTCCCGTCTGGCTGAACATAAATACGACGCCGTGCTCATGGATGTTCAGATGCCTGAAATGGACGGCATCGAGACCACCCGTGAAATCCGGAACACCCTGGGGTTCAATGACATCCCCATCATCGCCATGACGGCCCACGCCATGTACGGCGACCGGGAAAAGTGTCTGGCCGCCGGCATGAACGATTACATTCCCAAACCTGTTGACCGTGAACGGCTGCTGTCCATTCTCAAACTCCACCTCCAGTCCCCTGCCCTTGAAGGTGACAA
Organism: Desulforapulum autotrophicum; assembly: GCA_020723285.1. Taxonomy (GTDB): domain Bacteria; phylum Desulfobacterota; class Desulfobacteria; order Desulfobacterales; family Desulfolunaceae; genus DYJE01. The sequence continues at coordinate 44,957 of DYJE01000006.1, forward strand.
CGAGGTTGCCCTGGCAAACACTTCACCCTCAGGCATGATCCTTGAGAGCGGCAGTTCCATGCTTCCGGGGATCGATCTGGACGAAGGGCTCAAACGATTCGGAGATTCCTGGACCCGTTACATGAAAATCCTGTTGAGCTTCAGCCACAGCTTCATCGATTTTTCTGAAACGGTGACCCGGCTGATCCAGAGCGGCCTGTTCGATGAAGCGGTAATCCAGGCCCATTCCCTCAAAGGGACTGCGGGCAACATCTCTGCCAACCGTCTCTATGCTGCAGCGGAAGCTTTTGAAAAAGCGCTGAGGGCCAGGATTCCCAACGATATCGGCAAATCATTCGCCCGTGTGGACGACGAACTCCGTCTGGTCCTTGAGTCCATTCACCGGGTGACTTTTTCAGAAACCGAAACGCCAGATGACGCCATCCCCGATTCAGACCTTGAGCCGGAAGTCTCGTTCAATGCCGACAAAGTGTTTGAAATCATTCCCGCATTGCTGGGAACGCTCAAGGATTTCGACCCCGTGGATTCCGAATTCAGACTGGAGGAACTCAAAGGCTGTTTTTTCGAAAATCAGCCGCACCACGAGTTCGACTCCCTGATCCAGGACCTTGAAACCCATGTCAAGAACTACCATTTTGACGAAGCCATCGAGGTCCTTGAAAATCTGGGCGGCCAGCTGAAAATCATGGAAGCCGGGATTACGGAACATACGCTGTAATTTAAAAAAGCCGCAGTGAAACGTTCATCGCGGCTTAGACGCGGCTCGTCTCACTACGGACCTGACCCAATCATAACCTTGACTTTTCCGGCTGATATTGTATTCATGATTTATACACCGATTAAATTGAATGCTCTTTCGTGTTTCGAACAATGATCCGATTTTGAAAAAAAGCTGGCATGACAGGACAAGACGGGAGGGGATTATCCCATGCCATTTTTTTATCCGGAACAGAGAGACGTTTATTTTTGACGGGAACGTGCAGCACCATGATAACCTTGAGCCAGGGGAGACTGGGGTTATTAACCCATGAGCATATTATCAAACAGACGGATACTTCTGGTCGATGACACCAAGGCCAATATCGATATCCTTGTCCAGACCCTCAAGCAGGACTACAAGCTCGGGGTGGCCCTGAACGGGCCCAAGGCCATCGAATACTCGAAGTCCAACCGGCTCGACCTGATCCTGCTGGATATCCTGATGCCGGACATGGACGGGTTCGAGGTCTGCCAGCGCATCAAGGAAAATCCCCTGACCCAGTCGGTGCCCGTCATCTTCATCACAGCCATCGACGACCCCCAGCACAAGCGCAAAGGCCTTGAAATCGGAGCCGTGGATTACATCACCAAACCGTTTGACATTTCCGAAGTCCGGGCGCGGGTCAAAACCCACCTGAGCCTTCGGATCACCCAGGAAGAACTCAGCAACCGCAACCTGATTCTCGAAGAAAAAATCCGGGAACGGACACGGGAACTCAAAGAAACCCAGGTGGAAATCATCAAACGCTTGAGCCTCGCCTCCAAATACCGGGACAACGGAACAGGCCAGAACGTGGCCCGGATCAGCCGGATGGCGCAAATCCTGGGACTTGCCGCAGGCCTCAACCCTGAGGAAGCGGAAACCCTGGCTCTTTCCAGCATGCTTCACGATGCCGGAAAAATAGGCATCGCCGATGCCATCCTCCTTAAAAAAGGACGGCTCACCGCCGATGAGTGGCGCGTCATGAAAGGTCACACCACCATCGGTTCCAAGCTGTTGTCCGGCAGCCGGTCCAGACTGATCCAGGATGCCGAAACCATCGCCCTCACCCACCACGAAAAATGGGACGGCTCGGGCTACAACCAGGGCCTCAAAGGGGAAGAAATCCCCCTCATCAGCCGCATCGTGGGGATCTGTGATGTGTTTGACGCCCTGATCTCAGACAGGCCCTACAAGCAGGCCTGGCCCGTTCACCTGGCGTTCCAGGAAATCGAACGGAAAAGTGGGACGGACTTTGACCCGCGGCTGGTCAAACTCTTTGTAGCACTTGAACCCGAGCTGATCAAAATCATCAAGGAAACGGCGGGATGACGCTCTTCTTCACCACGCCGCTTCAGACCGAATCACAGGAACACCCATGAACAACCACACCCTCAATGAACTTCTGGCCCAGGTGGCCCAGGGAACGCGAAGCGTCGAGGACGCGGCGACTCTTCTCAAACATATGTCCTCGGAAGACATTTCATTCGCAAATATCGACCACCACCGGACCATGAGAAAAGGATTTCCCGAAGTGATTTTCGGGGAAGGCAAAACCTCCGCCCAGATCACCGGCATCATGGAACGGATGGCCGTTCAGGAACATGTGGTCCTGGCGACACGGGTGGACGCAGCAAAAGCTGAGGACATTCTGAACACCTTTCCCGAAGCCTCGTACCATGCGGATGCGCGCATGGTGATCTGGAAGAAAAAAGACCCGGACATCACGGGCAACGGAACCATCCTTGTCCTTTCCGCCGGAACCTCCGACATCCCCGTAGCCCGTGAAGCCGCCCTCACAGCCCGGATGATGGGAAACCGTGTGGAAACCGTGTTCGACGTCGGCGTTGCCGGCATCCACCGGCTTTTCCGGCATAAAACCCTCATCGAAGAAGCCGCCGTTCTCATCGTGGTGGCGGGCATGGAAGGCGCGCTTCCCAGCGTGGTGGCGGGCATGGTCAGGAACCCCGTCATCGCCGTTCCCACCAGCGTGGGCTACGGCATCAGTCTGAAAGGCATGACCGCCCTCTTCGCCATGCTCAACTGTTGCAGCTCCAACGTGGCGGTGGTGAACATCGACAACGGTTTCGGCGCGGGCTACATGGCGTCATCCATCAATCATATTAAAGTAAAAGAAGGGGCGATCTCCGATTCCCCTTCCTGAAAATTCAACTCTTCGACAACCGAAAAGAGAAGCAGGATGAATTAAAGATGCGGTTTATCCATCTCATGCTTCATTTCATCCGAATAATCTGCTATGGATTCAAAATGTTTGATCATCCCCTATGGGAAACTCCATGAATCTGTAATTCTCATCAGAGAGTATTGTTTTGAACCGGAAGAGTGAAAAACGTATGAGTTTGATTTTGCCAATAAATATCCAGAACCTTTTAACCTGCAATGGTGTAGAATCCCCACGCGTGGAATTCAAGGGAACCTGGGATGAGAAAACAACAGGTTATCAGGTTATTAAAACCATATGCGCCTTTGCCAACGATCTTCAAAACCTGAACGGCGGATACATCGTGCTTGGTGTTGAAGAAGAAAACGGAAGAGCAAAATTCCCACTCAAGGGGCTGACGCCAGAGAAAATGGATCCCATCCAAAAATGGGTGCGAGGTCATTGCAACCAGATCGATCCGACATACCAGCCCGTGTTTTCACCTGAAGTCGTGAATGGTCAGCTTATTCTTGTCATCTGGGTCCCTGCTAGCGACACACGGCCCCACCGTGCGCCTGATCATGAAAAGGGGGATAGAAAATTTTTTGTCAGAATAGGTTCGGAGTCCGTTGATGCTGAAAAAAACGGGGTTCTTGGACAGCTTCTTCAACTAACCGCAAGAGTTCCTTTTGATGATCGCCGAGCGCTTACCGCCCGAACCGAAGATTTGAGGGAAAACAAAGTCCGTGAATATCTGCGTAACGTAGGCAGCGGGCTGATTGATGAATCGAATACCAGGGAACTCTACAGAAAACTCCGAATCGCTGTCCCTGTAAACGGGCATGATGTTCCGAAAAATATCGGTCTGCTGATGTTCAGCGATGATCCCGACAGGCAGGACGCACCATGGTTTCCCGGCGCACGGATCGAGGTGGTTCAATTCGCCGGATCAGAGTCAGGCAACGTGATCGAGGAAAAAATCTTTCGCGGCGGCATCCACGAGCAGGCCCAGGATGCGTTGCGATACATGGAAGGCATATCAAGCGCCCATATTGAAAAACAGTCCTCCTCGTTCCAGGTCAAAGGCTGGATAAGTTTCCCCATTCCAGCATTAAGGGAAGCTCTGGTCAACGCCATTTATCACAGAAGCTACGAGGGTGTACCTGAACCCGTGAAGATCTATTTCTACCCGGACCGGATCGAAATCATCAGTTACCCAGGTCCTGTTCCAGGCATCCAGAAAAAACATCTGACTCAAGGGTCTGCGATCCCCCCGGTCCCTGCACGAAACAGACGAATCGGAGAGTTTCTGAAAGAACTTAAACTCGCCGAAGGACGAGGCACCGGATTACCCAAATTATACAAAACCATGAGGGAAAACGGATCTCCGGACCCCCGGTTTGATTTTGATGATGATCGAACCTATTTCAGAGCCACCCTTCCGGCCCATCCTGAGTATGTGGCCATTTCAGCCATGCGGGATGCGGCCCATCTCAGAGCCATAGGCAACGAAGCGGACGCTTTCAAACGAATTGAAGAAACCTGGAATCGTATGCCCGCATCCCCCACGCTGACTGCTGAATTGATAAGACTTCTCGGCAATCAGGGCAAATCAGGTCATGCGGAAACCATCTTTAAACAATTCAGGGAGTCGACGTCCATTTCTTTCATACCCTTCGTAACCAACGCCCTGATCGATGTGCTTTTGGACGCCGGGCGACTCGAAGCAGCCGGCAAACTGATCGAAACACTGCCTCAGTATCTTGAAAAAAATGACGCCATCGAAGCGGCCATCCGGGCAAGGCGTCTTGGTCGCCAGGAACTTGCTCATCGTTATTTTGAAAGAGCGGGAGACACGGTATTGCATGATTCACGAGCCTTGCATGAATTCGCTCAGACAAAAATCAAACTGGCCAGAAAAATCACGGATCAGAATGTCAAAAAAATGGATCGTGAAACCCATCGCCGCCTGTTGCTTGAAGCCAAGGAACTGCTTGAACGTGTCGTTCAAACTGATTCGGACAGGATCAGAAAAGGATGGGCATGGTTTAATCTTGCGACGGTCAAGAAGAATCTAAAATACCCTTCGCAGGAAATTACGGATGCTTACACACAGGCGGCGGTGCTTGTTCCGGAAGAGCAGCGTTTTGAAGACGGCCTGAATAAATGGGCTGAAAACCATTAAACATTCAAAAAAATCGTCGGATCGGCCAATCATTCCTTGACAATTCCGCCATCAAAGTATAAAAGAGACAAATTACAATAAATTCAAGGTATTTTAAATGAACCGTTACAAAGCCATTCTAAGCATCGTCGTCGTCCTGATCAGCCTGACAGGCATTGTCCCTGTCCTGGGCGTCATCCGGGTCGGATGAGGTAGATAATGGCTTGACATAACCCAATCATTTCAACATAAAAAGCCGTTATCAGCCGAAAACTGATAACGGCTTTTTTAATTTTTAATGGAGAAAGCAAACATGAAAAGTCAGCAAGTGAAAAAAGGAATCGAAAGAGCCCCCCACCGTTCGCTGTTCAAAGCCATGGGCTACACCGACACCGAAATCGAACGGCCGCTCATCGGAATCGCCAATTCCGCCAACACCATCATTCCCGGCCATGTCCATCTGAACAAGCTTGTTGAAGCGGTCAAAGCCGGAATATACATGGCGGGGGGAACCCCCATCGAGTTCGGCATCATCGGCGTCTGCGACGGTATCGCCATGAACCACACGGGCATGAGCTACTCCCTGGGCAGCCGGGAGCTGATCGCCGACTGCGTGGAAGTGGTGGCCACCGGCCATGCCCTTGACGCCCTGGTGATGATTCCCAACTGCGACAAGATCGTGCCCGGCATGCTCATGGCCGCGGCGAGACTCGATCTGCCCACGATTTTCGTCAGCGGCGGCCCCATGCTGGCCGGGCGGCATCCCAAGAACCACAATAAAAAGGTGGATCTGATCACCGTGTTCGAAAGCGTGGGAGCTGTCCTTTCAAACAAAATGACCGAAGAGGAACTTCACTCCATCGAAGACGCGGCATGCCCCACCTGCGGATCCTGCTCGGGCATGTTCACGGCCAATTCCATGAACTGCCTGACCGAAGCCATCGGCATGGGACTTCCCGGCAACGGCACCATTCCGGCCGTTATGGCGGCAAGGGAACGTCTGGCCAAACAGGCGGGGATGAAAATCATGGACCTTCTGAAAAACGACATCCGTCCCTCAAACATCATGACGGAAAAATCGTTCAGAAACGCTCTGGCCGTGGACATGGCCCTGGGATGCTCCACCAACACCGTGCTTCACCTGAAAGCCATCGCCCATGAGGCGGGAGTCGACATCAATCTTAATCTGATCAACGAAATCAGCAAGATCGTCCCCCACCTCTGCTCCCTTTCCCCCGGCGGGAAAGACCATATCGAGGACCTGAACGCGGCGGGAGGTATCCAGTCCGTTCTCAAAGTCCTTTCAGACCAGGGGCTGATCAACGGCGAATGCATCACCGTCACCGGTAAAACCGTAAGGGAAAACACGGCGGCCTGCACGGTTCTGAACGAAGACGTGATCCGGCCGTTCCATTCGCCGTATCATAAGGAAGGCGGCCTGGCCGTTCTTTTCGGCAACCTCGCCCCCGACGGATGTGTGGTCAAACAGTCCGCCGTATTGGACAGCATGCTTCGCCACAAAGGCCCGGCACGGGTGTTCAACTCCGAAGAGGAAGCCAGCAAGGTCATCATGGGCGGCGGTATCCGAAAAGGCGACGTCATCGTCATCCGTTACGAAGGTCCCATGGGTGGTCCCGGCATGCGTGAAATGCTGACCCCCACCTCGGCCATCGCGGGCATGAAGCTGGACGATTCCGTGGCGCTCCTCACCGACGGACGTTTCTCGGGCGGTACCAAAGGCGCGTCCATCGGCCATATTTCGCCGGAAGCGGCCCACGGCGGCCCCATCGCCATCGTCAAGGAAGGGGACATCATCGCCATCGACATCCCGTCCAAAACCATCACACTGGAGGTTTCGGATGAAGAAATTCAAAACAGAATGAAAGACTGGAAAAAACCCGCTCCGAAAATCACCCGAGGCTATATGGCGCGTTATGCAAAGCTGGTGTCATCGGCCAGTGAGGGAGCCATCGTTAAATAGTTAAATAGGAAAAGATTCGATGAAGCGTCACGGCCAAACCGAATCGGAATCTTGATATATCAATTGGAAGGGAAAAAACCATGAAACTCACAGGCGCACAGATCCTGATGAAAGTATTCGAGGAAGAAGGGGTTGACACCATTTTCGGGTATCCCGGCGGTGCCGTTCTCGACATCTACGACGCCCTTGACCGGACCGAGATCAATCACGTGCTGGTTCGCCACGAACAGGGTGCGGTTCACGCAGCGGACGGGTACGCCAGGGCCGCCAACAAAACCGGCGTATGCCTTGTAACCTCGGGCCCCGGTGCCACCAACACCGTCACCGGCATCGCCTCGGCCTACATGGACTCCATCCCCATGGTGATCATCACCGGCCAGGTTTCAAGCCATCTCATCGGAAACGATGCGTTTCAGGAAGTGGATATCGTAGGCATCACCCGCCCATGCACCAAGCACAACTACCTGGTGAAGGACATCCACAAACTGGCGTCGGTTTTGAGGGAAGCGTTTTACCTGGCCCGGAGCGGACGCCCCGGCCCGGTTCTCGTGGACATTCCCAAGGATGTGTCGAACCTGACCACGACCTATGAAAAACCCCAGGTGGGCAGCAAAATCGAGATGCGTTCTTACAAACCCACGTACAAGCCGAACATCAAGCAGGTTCAGAAAATCGTGAGCCTTCTGAAAAAGGCGAAAAAACCCATCATCTTCTCCGGCGGCGGAGCCATTCACTCCGGTGCTGCCGAGGCACTGACCGAGTTCGCCCGGAAAACAAAGATCCCGGTGACCTCGTCGCTCATGGGTTTAGGGGCCTTTCCCGGAACCGATCCGCTGTGGCTGGGCATGCTGGGCATGCATGGAACCTACAGGGCCAATCTGGCCGTCAGCACCTGTGACCTGATGATCGCCATCGGCGTAAGGTTCGACGACCGGGTGACAGGAAAAACCGACGTGTTCGCCAAGAATGCCACCATCGTTCAGATCGACATCGACCCCACGTCGATCCACAAGAACATTCCGGTGGCCGTTCCCATCGTGGGCGACTGCCGCATGGCCCTTGAAGAGCTGAACAGCCTCATCGACAACGAAAACATCGATGACCTCTGCAACGAACGGGACGCCTGGTTCGCCCAGATCGAAGAATGGAAAAACACCAAACCCCTGGCCTACGAACAGGGTGAGGCCATCAAGCCCCAGTACGTTATCGACAAGTTTTTCGAACTGACCAAAGGCGAGGCCATCGTGACCACGGAAGTCGGCCAGAACCAGATGTGGGCGGCCCAGTACTACCATTTCAACAAGCCGAACCACTTCATCACCTCGGGTGGTTTGGGCTGCATGGGATTCGGTCTTCCCGCCGCCATCGGTGCGCAGATGGCCTGCCCGGACAAGATCGTTGCGGACATCGCCGGTGACGGCAGCATCCAGATGAACATCCAGGAAATGGCCACCGCCGTTCAGTACGGGCTTCCGGTAAAGATCATCATCCTGAACAACCGGTATCTGGGCATGGTTCGCCAGTGGCAGGAGCTGTTCTATAAGAGAAGGTACGCCTCCACCACCCTCGACCACAACCCGGATTTCGTGAAACTGGCCGAAGCCTTCGGAGCCCTGGGCTTACGGGCAACCAAACCCGAAGACGTTGAGAAAGTACTCAAGGAGGGTCTGGCCTCGCCGAAAACCGTGATCATGGAATTCATCACGGACCGTGAGGAAAACGTGTATCCCATGGTTCCGGCGGGCAAAGCCATCACGGACATGCTGCTTGTTTAACGGCCTTGGGCCGCCCTGTTGACATGGGTGGCCACAACGAACGATGAAAGACGACATGCGTCTCACCACGTCTCTTTCATATAAATATAAGGAAACGAACGATGAGCGAAAAAAAACACATACTGTCCATCCTGGTTGACAACGAGCCGGGAGTTCTTTCCCGGATTGCCGGGCTTTTTTCAGGCAGGGGTTACAACATCGAAAGCCTCAGCGTGGCCCCCACCAACGATCCAGCGGTGTCCCGCGTCACCATGGTGACCGTGGCCGACGAAGACATCATGGAGCAGATCAAGAAACAGCTCCACAAGCTGATCAACGTCATCACGGTTCACGACCTCACCGGCGCAAATTTCATCCAGAGGGAGCTTGCCCTCATCAAGGTGAACGCCAAAAGCGACAACCGTGAGGAAATCCTCCGGATCGTGAACATTTTCAGGTACAAAATCGTGGACGTGGCCCCGGACAGCTTCATCATCCAGGCCACGGCCAAAGGGGACAAACTGGACGCCTTTATCAAACTTTTAACCCCCATGGGTATAAAAGAGATTGTCAAAACAGGCAGTATTGCATTATACAGAGGCAACTGAAAAGATGTTTGATTTGAGCACTGCCTGTCTTATCTTTGAGCAACAAAGGATTCAGGCAGTGTTTTTTTTTGGAGCAGTTTATGACAAGCACCCATTTGTTCGACACCACCTTACGAGACGGGAGCCAGGGCGAAAACATTAATTTCACCCTGGAAGACAAAATCAAGATCGCCCAGAGACTCGATGACATCGGCATTCACTACATCGAGTGCGGCTGGCCCGGCGCGAGCCCGGCAGCCATGGAATTTTTCCTGAAAATCCAAAATATTCCCCTGAAACAGACCAAGGTCACGGCGTTCGGTTCCACCCGGCGGCAAGGCATTTTTCCGGAAGAGGATGCCAACCTTCAGGCCCTCATCGAATGCGGTGCCCCGGTGATCACCCTTTTCGGAAAAACCTGGGACCTCCATGTGGTGGAGATCATGGGCAACACCCTTGACGAAAACCTCAAGATGATTGAAGACAGTGTGGCCTTCATCAAACAACACGGAAGGGAGATGCTGTATGACGCCGAACATTTTTTCGACGGCTACAAGCACAATCGTGAATACGCCGTCGAGACCCTTCTGGCCGCCGCACGAGGAGGAGCCGACGCCCTGGTGTTCTGTGACACCAACGGCGGCTCACTGCCCCATGAGATCACGGAAATCATGGAAACCGTGATCCCGATCATGGACGCAAAAGGGTTCAAGGACATGCGCTACGGCATCCACGCCCACAACGACAGCAACATGGGGGTGGCCAACGCCATTGCGGCGGTCCGGGCCGGTGCCTCCATGGTACAGGGCACCATCAACGGCTACGGCGAACGATGCGGCAACACCGACCTCACCTCGGTGATCCCCATCCTATGCCTCAAGATGAACGATTCTTGCATGAGCGAGGGGAATCTCAAAAAGCTGAAAAGCCTTTCGCGTTTCGTCAGCGAGACCTCCAACATGGTGCCCCTGGCCTCCCGCCCCTTTGTGGGACGGAGCGCCTTCGCGCACAAGGCAGGCGTCCATGTCAGCGCCATCAACAAGAACCCCATCGCCTACGAGCACATGGACCCGGCCCTTGTGGGCAATGTGCGGCGCGTTCTTGTTTCGGACCAGTCGGGCAAGAGCAACATCGAGTACAAAGCCAAGGAACTGGGTATCGACCTGGATGAGGACGATTTCGATACCCGGAGGTTTGTGACGGAAGTGAAGCTTCTGGAACAGGACGGTTACCAGTACGAGGTGGCCGACGGGTCCCTCAAGATCCTCATGGACAAGTTCAGGCTGAAATACAAGCCCCGGTTCGAACTGGAAGCCTTCCGGGTCACGGTGGAGAAAGACAAGGAAAGGCCCTGCTCGTCCCATGCTCTGGTGAAAATCATGGTGGACGGCCAGCGTGAAATCACGGCCGCCGAAGGAGCAGGCCCCGTGAGCGCCCTGGACAACGCCATCCGGAAAGGGCTTCACAACTTCTACGGGCAGATCGGCAACATGCACCTGGTGGATTTCAAGGTCCGCGTCATCGACGGCAGCGAAGGCACCGAAGCCAAAGTTCGTGTGCTCATCGAAAGCCGCGACGAAGACGACACCTGGACCACCGTGGGCGTATCCGAAGACATTATCGAGGCGAGCTGGCAGGCCCTGGAAGACAGTTTCCAGTACAAGCTGGCCAAGTCTCTGGAACATAAAGATTAAAATGCTATCTTGACAGTTTGCCTCCGGCGGCCCTCCCGGGGGGCCAGATTTTAAAAATCTGGACAAATGAATATGGGAACGGCAGGCTTCAGCAGCCAAAGCCATCACCCGTTTGTCAAACTTTTCAAAAGTTTGGCCCCCGGCAGGGCCGCCGGAGGCCACCATCGAAACATAACGGAGCATTCTATGGAAGACAGAGTCATCATATTCGATACCACTTTGCGGGACGGCGAACAGTCGCCCGGAGCCACCATGAACACGGCGGAGAAACTCCGCATCGCGTCCAAGCTTGAAGAACTCGGCGTGGATGTCATCGAAGCGGGTTTTCCTGCTGCATCACCCGGTGATTTTGATGCGGTCAGACAAATTGCCCAGCAGATCCAGAAATCCACGGTCTGCGGTCTTGCAAGGGCCATCCCCGACGACATCCGCACCTGCGCGGAAGCGGTAAAACCGGCGAAATACCCCCGGATTCACACCTTTGTGTCCACCTCGGAAATCCATCTGAAATACCAGATGAAGAAAAGCCAGGAGGAAGTCCTTGAAATCGCACGGCAGGCGGTGCGTCTTGCCAAAAGCCTCTGCGACGACGTGGAATTCAGTGCCATGGACGCCAGCAGGTCCGACCGGGATTTCCTCTGCCGCGTGTTCGAAGCGGCCATCGAGGAAGGGGCAAAAACCCTCAACATCCCCGACACCGTGGGCTACGCCATTCCCGAGGAGTTCGCCGCCCTGGTGGACTACGTGATGAAAAACACGAAAAATATCGACAAGGCCATTGTAAGCGTCCACTGTCACAACGATCTGGGCCTTGCCACGTCCAACACCCTCGCCGCCATCCGGGCCGGAGCACGTCAGGCCGAAGTGGCCATCAACGGCATCGGCGAACGGGCAGGAAACACATCCCTTGAGGAAGTGGTGATGAGCCTTAAAACACGGCAGGATCTTTTCAAAGTGGACACCCGCATCGACACCACCAAGATCGTGCCCATCAGCCGCCTTGTCACCATGATCACCGGTATCCAGGTCCAGCCGAACAAGGCCATTGTGGGAGCCAACGCCTTTGCCCATGAATCGGGCATCCACCAGGACGGCGTCTTGAAAAACCCCATGACCTACGAGATCATCCGCCCCGAAACCATCGGGCTTCACAGCAACAAGCTGGTTCTCGGCAAGCATTCGGGCAAGCACGCCATCAGGTCCTACCTCGCGGACATGGGCTACCGCCTCACCGACGATGAACTTCAGAGCGTGTTCGAAAAATTCAAGAACCTGGCGGACCGGAAAAAAGACATCGCCGACGAAGACCTCGAAGCCATCGTCAACGAAGGGGTTCTCCGCAGCAGCGCTCTTTTCAAGCTGGAATACCTCCACATCGCCAGCGGCACCACCGTGGACCCCATGGCCCATGTGAAGCTCCTGATCAACGGACGTTCCGCCGAAGAAAGCTGCAAAGGCAACGGCCCCATCGATGCGGCGTACAAGGCCATTGCCAGCCTCACCCGGACCTCGGCCACGTTGATGCGCTTCTCCATCAGCGCCCTCACCGACGGCACCGACGCCCAGGGTGAAGTGACGGTCCGCCTCAAGGAAGACGGCCTGGTGGCCCTCGGCCGCGGCTCGGACCTCGACATCATCACCGCCAGCGCCAAAGCCTACATCGATGGCTTAAACCGCCTGGAACACATGAAAGCCAACCCGGTTCCGGTTCAGGACGGGGTTTAGGATGGGTTTATAAAAAAGGGACTGAGTGATCATGCCTCCGGCGGCCAGCTTCCCCACTTTCGTGAGAACAAGCTTGAAAAGCTGGGCAAACGGGTTGGGAAGAACGTTTCGTGAGAGCGAAAATCCGGCCCGGCTGAGACGCAAGGAATATTTTAAAACAGTGATTCAAAGGGCGGACCGTGTGTCCGCCCTTTTGTTTCATGGTGACCGGAGCATCTGGGAATAAAAAACATTCCTCCTCTGATAGGAATGTTTTTCATCAGGCACTGCCATTGCGTTCATGTGAAAGTAGCGTCTGAAACTATCAAAACCAATCACATGGCGCTGATCCTGCCCCAAAGGGGCTGTATACGTTAGCCCAGGGTTGCGGCACAGCCGCTACCCTGGGTATATGTCCGTCCTGTCATCAACCTCGAAGGGGTTGCGGCACTGTTACGCAACCCCTTCGGGGTTGAACCTCATGTCTTGCATTGAACCCAGGGTAGCGGCTTTCGCCGCAACCCTGGGCTGTGAGATGAAGCCCCTTTGGGGCAAAATTTCAGAAGCCTGTCTTTATCTTCAAGATCAACAGTCCATCTCTATGGGTAAAAAAATGGTGTATCTATCAAGCGACTGGCCCATGTATCTGCAAACAAAAAAGGCAGCCGGAAACGGCTGCCTTTTTCAATTTCAAGGGTGCTCAGCAAAAACTCAGGGGATCAGGCTCCCGCGAGTTTGGCTTTGAGGTCGGCCTGAACGGGGTCTGCGCCCAGCCAGATGCCGAAAAGGGCTTTTTTAAAGGCTTCGCCTTTGATGGTTTTGGCAAGTTTGCCGTTTTTGAAGATGCTGGTGCCTTTGCCCGGTTCGTAAACCATGTCATAAACGTCATCGAGTTTGATTTCCGCGCTGAAAACGCTGATCATTTCGTCGATTTCTTTTTTCAGGGGAGCGATGTTGCCTTTGGTGGATTTTTCAAATCCTTCCATGGTGGCGTCGGACATTTTCTTGCTGGTGATCATTTTGGAGGTGATGTGAAGCTTGATGGCGGCCTTGCCGTCAGTGTTCATCACAGATGCCACATCCTTGGTTTTCGCGGGAACATAAAGCCCGGCTGTATAAGCCTCGATAAAGAATTTTGTCCGGACACCGGAACCGTTGAGCACTAAATCGGAATCCCCTGCTTTCAAGGTCGCAGGAAGTTTCACCGGATTGGCGGCAAAAGCCGTCGAAGCCATCATTGCACATGCCATAACAACAACCATCAAACGTTTCATCATAATTACCCCGTGTGTATTAAGTTTATTGTTTAATAAAAGGTATTCCGTCCTTTGATCCTTGATGATGCACCCATGCATCAGGGGTCTCGAATGAAATACACCCCAATTCTATATCTGTGATTGATGTTGCGAACTTTATTCGGAAGTCTATACAACCCGTTTTTTGGTTAACCATTGATATTCCGGGTTGAGGCCCTTGTCAACCCTTTTATTATTTGAATATGTTCTTTTGCCGGTGTCCAAAAAAACGTCAAACCCTAAGGGACCCGCGAAGGTCACTGATGCTTGCCATGTTGTTGTCCTGAAGATACCGGCGGATTCCGTCAACGATTTCGACACTGGCTCCGGGGTTCACAAAGTTTGCCGTCCCCACCTGAACGGCACTGGCTCCGGCCACGATAAATTCCAGGGCATCTTCGGCAGTCATAATACCGCCCATGCCGATCACCGGAACCTTCACGGCGGAAGCCACCTGCCACACCATGCGCAGGGCCACGGGTTTGATGGCGGGCCCTGAAAGACCGCCCACTTTGTTGGCCAGCTTGGGTTTCCGTGTTTTGAGGTCGATGGCCATGCCGGTGATGGTGTTGATCAATGACAGACTGTCAGCCCCGGCGTCCACCACACTTCTGGCCACCTCGGTGATGTCGGTGACGTTGGGTGTGAGCTTCACCATGAGGGGTTTGCGGGTCACCGCCCGGACAGCGCTCACCACACCCGCGGCCGAACAGGGGTCCACACCGAAGGCAAGGCCGCCCTGGCTGACATTGGGGCAGGAGATATTGATTTCCATTCCGGCAATGGACGGAACCTCGTCGGCGATTTCCGCCACCCGGACGTAATCGGCTTCGGTTTTTCCGTAAACATTGATGAACACCGCCGTGTCGAGCTTCGCAAGTTCGGGCATCTTGTCTTTCACAAAAGCCCTAATTCCGATATTTTCAAGCCCGATGGCGTTCAGCATGCCGCAGGCGGTTTCCACGATCCTGGGGGGAGGATTTCCTTTGGAAGGTTCGATGGAAAGGCCTTTGACCACAATGCCCCCCAGCGTGTTCAAATCCACGTAGTCCTTAAATTCAAGACCGTATCCGAACGTCCCTGACGCGGTCATCACAGGGTTCTTCAACACAACGCCGCCGACATCCACAGACAGGTCAACCTGACGATTCATGGTCATTTCCTTTGCTATGATAATAAAAAAACGATAAGCGGAATCCCGGCAATCCACGCCGGATATCCGCCTGAACTCATGCTGATCTATTTATGGCAACAAGGCACCGTAAACAAGTTTTTTCTTGGATTGTCTGTTGAGGTGAGCTGCATAGCCTTATAATGCCGGAACAATCCGGGTTTCTTCCGCCCTGCTGCGATTGACCCAGTCGGCGGCGAGTCGCCGGGCTTCGGCGATCTGGACAGGTGTCATGTGTTTTTCGATTTGATTTCTCATTTCAACGGCCTGCCCCAGACCGGACACCGCGGAAAGACTGAACCATTTGTAGGCTTCGACATAATCACGCTTGACCCCTTTGCCATGGGAGTAAAGCGCTCCGATGTTGTACTGGGCTTTTCCCACATTCTGATCAGCGGCTTTTTTATACCATTTCAACGCCTTTTCATTGTCTGGGGGAACACCCTTGCCCAGCTCATACATGACACCCAGATAGTAGCATGCCTTGCTCACACCGTTTTCCGCCGCCCGTTCATACCACACGGCGGCTTCGGCAGGGTTTTTCCTGACGCCTTTGCCAAGTTCGCACAAAAGCCCGTAGCTGTACTGCGCCTCGGCATCGCCCTGCCGTGCGGCCAGAAGATACCATCGGGCCGCCTCGACGGAATCCGCCTCCGTCCCCTCACCGTATTCCCACATGACACCCAGCCTGTGCCGTGATCTGGCGTAGCCCTGCCGCGCGGCCATTTGAAACCAGGTGAACGCCTGGAAAAGATTTTTTTCCACATTCTTCCCCATGGAATAACAGAGCCCCATCTGATGCTGGGCCGGAGCGTATCCCTGGGCGGCGGATTTCTCGAACCAGTCCATGGCCTTGCCATCGTTCTGCTCCACGCCTTTTCCGTTGTCGAACATCTGGCCCATTCTGAACTGAGCCATCATATTGCCCTGGGCCGCCGATTTTTTGAACCATGAGAACGCCACGCCCGAATCCTGGGGAACCCCTTTCCCGAGATAGTACAGTTCCCCAAGGCAGTGCTGGGCCTTGTCGTCTCCCGCAACGGCCCTGGCCACATACCAGGTTCTGGCCTCGTCGTCATAAACAATGAAATCTTCACCGTCCGCACCCTGACTGAGATATATTTCCTTAAGGTTGTCCAGTGCGCCGTGATGCCCCCTGTTTACCGCTTTTCTGTACCATTTGGCCGCCAGCTGAAGATCTTCAGCCACCCCCAGGCCCCGATGATGCATAAGCCCCAGGGAATACTGCGCCGCCATGTTTCCCTGGGCACCCAGGTTCAGCAGCCGGGGATAGGCTTTTCCATATTCACCGTTGATAAATAAGGACAAACCATCGGCTTCACCCGCATAACAAGGTGTTATCAGAAACACGATGGACAGGGCCAGACGGAAAAGAAAAGGCTTCACGGTCTCCTCCACGACGATCATGTTTTATCACAAATTATATTTCTCGTGATTTTAATGAATTGAAATACGTTTCTTTATTTAGTGCATGAATGTTTTTATCATCCACTTATCATCATCTGTCAAGAACATTGTCGAGGGAGGACAAATTTTTATTCCTTCACATGGAAAACGGCATTTTCGATGTGGCTCTGTCGGCATTGGGGGCATCGTCCAGGGCGGGTGAATTTTTTCCGGTCCTTGAACACGTACCCGCAGCTCATGCAGCGAAACGGTTCACAGACCAGATGGAGTCCTTGGTTTTTCAGGGTTTTCTCGATGGATTCCAGATGGCCGGGGATATCCTTCTCCATGATACCCACGGCCTTGGACACATCCCTCATTGTTTTGGGGCCTTCCCCCAGACAGGCGATGATCGCCTGTCTGACGGACAGACTCCGGTCTTTCGGCACCATGGCGTTCTCCTTGGATCCATTGGAAGTTTCCTTATATTGATTCAATATTACCGGCCCACCGCTCTGTCAAGCCGCGCCCGTGCGATCAGGTAACCGTAAACCGACTTATGGTAGTCGGTCTCGGCCCGGGCCAGGAATGTTTGAGCTTCAAGCACCTCTGTTGCGGTGGTCACGTTCTGGAGATACCGGCTCCGGGTGATTCGGAAATTCTCTTTGGCCTGCTCCAGGGCTTCTTCGGCGGTTTTGATGTTCTTTTCCCGGACCTTGACGTTCAGATATTCCTGCTGGGTTTCCAGACGGACCTGATCCTCGGCGGCTTTGACTTTTTCGCTAAAGGCCCTTTTTTCATAGCGGATGGCTTGGATATCCGCCCGGGTTTTTCCCCACTCGAAAAAGGTCCACCTTGCCTGCACCGAAACACTGGCGTTGTGGTCGTTGGAATAATCGTTTTCATCTGCGGCGGCGTCATTGCCGTTCCTTTCATACCGGCCCACCAGATTGATTTCAGGATAGCAGGCGCTCCTTGCCCCCGTGATTCCCGCATCGTAGATCTCCATAGTCTTTTCCATGACCTGGAGTTCCGGCCTGTTTTTCACTGCATGTGCCATAAGTACCGCCAGCTCCCCCGCATCAGAGACCGTGGCGTCAACCGGCGTGAGTTCGTAATCCGCATCAAAGTTCCCGCCCATGACAAGGTTCAGCCGGGACAGCGCCAGACGGGCGTCGGCCTTCGCCTTTTCAAGATCCTGAACCGTCGAGGCTTTGGCGATTTTCGACTTCAGAAGATCGTTCCGGGGAATGACGCCGTGATCGTAAAAACCCTGGGCGTCCCGTTCCTGGGCATCCAGTGTTTTCACCTGGTCTTCGGCTACTTTTTCCATGCTCCGGGCAAGAAGCGCCTCGTAATACGCCGTTTTCACATCCCGCACCACATCCTGGGCCGCCTTTTTCCTTTCCAGCGCACGGATATCAGATTCAGACCGGGCCGACTGATAACGTGACACAAGGCCGAACCCTTTGAACAGGGGCTGAACCACTATCAGATCCCAATGCGCGCTCTCCGTATCCCCCACCTGACGCGGCACCCCGCCCACCACCTGGTACGGGGCGTCGTCAAGATACATCAGGCTGTAGTTTGCCGAAGCCTTGGGAAGAAAGTCGGCCCTCCGGCTTTTCAGATTTTCATCGGCACTCAGCCCACGGTTTTCAGCTTCCCTCACCGACGGATTGTTTCTCAGGGCGTTCTCGACAGCCTGATCAAGATTCAGGTTGCCTGCGGTGGCCGCCGAGGCCCAGGCCATGATCAGACAACCGATCGCGGCACGTTTCATGTGATGATACATCATACATCGCTCCTTCATTTTCATTCAGTTACAGACCATGGTCTTCAGCTCAGGGTCTTTCGAAACCGCTTCGCCGCCAGCCAGATGAACACCACCGCCAGTACGCTCTGCCACAGCACGAAGGGCCACAGGGTTTCAAGGCCGACGCCCTTCATAACGATGCCCCGCAAAATCTGGAGATACCAGCGGATGGGATTCACATGCGTAATAAGCTGGATGATGTCCGGCATGTTCTTCACCGGAAACATGAACCCGCTGAGCATGACGCCGGGCATGATGCAGAGAAAACTGGTCAACAGGGCCTGCTGCTGGGTTTCGGCGCTGGCGCTGATCACCAGGGCGATGCCCAGGTTTCCGCAAAGATAGATCCCTGTCAGCAGATAAAGAAGCAGATAATCCCCCTTCACCACCACGCCGAAAACAGCGCGGGCGATGATGATCATGACGGTCATGGTGAAGTAGCCGGTGATCATGTAGGGAATGGTTTTCCCGAAGATGAACTCCATTTTCCGGATGGGTGTCACCATCACCTGCTCGATGGTCCCGATTTCCTTCTCCTTGACGATGCCGATGCTGGTGAGCATGATGCTGAAAATAAACAGCATCACGGCGATCAGGGCCGGCACGTAATAGTACCGGCTTTCCTGGTTGGTGTTGAACCAGGCCCTCGACGCGGTCTCCACGGTCACCTGGGAGAAGGTCCGGCCCTGACTGTTCAGACGCTCCCGGCCAAGGACCGCCGAGTATTCCCTGACGATCCTTTCCGAATAACCGTTCACGATGGCCGAGGTGTTGCTGTCCGTTCCGTCGGTGATCATCTGGGCCCTGGCCGTGTTTCCGCCTTTCACATCGTCGGCGAATCCGGCCGGAATATAAAGAACGGCCCGTGCTGTGCCCTGATCCAGACAGGCCTGGAGTTCATTAAAACTTCCCGCATCGTGAATAATCCTGAAATAGCCGCCTGACGTGAATGCCTCGGTCAGAGCCCTTGATTCCGGGGTCCTGTCCATGTCCAAAACGGCGGTCCTGATGTTCATGACATCGGTGTTCAGGGCAAAGGCCATGACCATCATCTGGATGACGGGCAAGCCGAACACCACCATCCGCATCCGGGGATCCCGGAACATCTGGAGGAATTCCTTGATCAGCATCTGTCTAAGTCGGCCAAACATCGTTTTACTCCAGTTTGAATTTGAATTTGCGGTTGGCCAGGGTCATGGTGAGCCCGGCGTAAATCACCAGAAACACGGCGTCCATGTACAAAATCTCCAGCCCGATCCCTTTCATGTAGATCCCCCGCATGAGGGAGATGAAATACTTGGCCGGAACGATGGTGGTAAGCCCCCGGATCACCACGGGCATGTTGTCGATGGCAAACACGAACCCGCTTAAAATCAGGGTGGGCAGAAAACCCGACACAATGGCGATCTGGTTGGCCAGAACCTGGGATTTAAGGACGATACTGAGGGTCATGCCGAAAAACAGGGCCCCTGTAAGAAACAGGGATGACATGGCAAACAGCAGCCCGGCGTTGCCCACGATATGCACCTGAAACAGCACCTTGCCCATAACCACGGCAATGATCACGTCGGTCATGCCGATAACGAAATAGGGAACCACTTTCCCGAAAATCAGCTCTGGCCCCCGAAGCGGCGTGCTGATGAGCTGCTCCATGGTGCCCGTCTCCCACTCCCTGGCCACGGTGACGCTGGTGAGCATGGCGGCGATGACGATCATGACGATGGCGATGATCCCTGGAATGATTACGTTCTGGCTCCTTAATCCCGGATTGTAGAACGAGCGGGGCACCAGCTCAACGGCCTGTCCGGGGTTCATGCCGGGAACGAGCCTGGCCTGTTCGGCCCTGACGTTCATGCTGTAGATCATGCCCACGCTTTCCGCGTAGCCCATGGCCAGTCGCGAGGTGTTGGCGTCACTGCCGTCCACGATGATCTGTACGGAAACGTTCCGTCCGCCGTGGATTTTTTCCGAGAAGTCACCGGGAATCACCAGGGCGATCATGGCTTCTCCGCTGTCAAGGGCCGATTGAAGGCGTGCGTAGGTCTCTTCGAACCGAAGAATGGAAAAATAGGGAGAACCCTGGTACAGACTCAACAGTTCCCTGCTTTCGGCAGTCCGGGACTGGTCCCACACCACCGTGGGTACTTTTTTTAGGTCCAGTGTCAGAGCGTAGCCGAACAGCAAAATCAGGATGACGGGAATGGCGATGGCGAGAAAAAGGCTCCGCCAGTCCCTTATAACGTGAATGAATTCCTTGCGCGCCACCGCGAGCAGCCTTTCGGGTTTGATCATGACGGTCCCCCTTCCGACGCTTTCCGGTCCACGTCCTCGATAAGGGAGATGAAAACGTCCTCCATGGACGGACTCACCACCTCCAGCCGTTCAAAAGACGTCCCCAGGTCTTCAAGCTTACGTCTCACCGATGCCTCGGCTTTTTCCGCGTCGCTGACCACGATATGAAGTCCCGCCCCGAACAGCGCGGCATCCAGGACTTCAGGAAGTTTCGCGATGTCATCCACCACATCCTGGGGCCGGGCACAGGTGAGAGACAGGATCTTTTGTTTCATATGCCGCGTTTTCAGCTCCTGGGGCGTTCCCATGGCGATCATGTTGCCGCCGTAGATCAGGGCCACCCGGTCGCAGTACTCGGCCTCCTCCATATAATGGGTGGTGACGAACACCGTGATACCCCTCCCCGCCATGCCGTAGATCAGTTCCCAGAAGCGCCGACGACTGATGGGGTCCACACCGCTGGTGGGTTCGTCCAGAAAAATGATCGGCGGTTCGTGGAGAAGGGCGCAGGCCAGAGCCAGACGCTGTTTCACGCCCCCGCTCAATATGGCGGTGAGGCTCTTTTCATGCCCTGCGAGTCCCGCCATGGACATGGCCCAGGCTTTCCTTCCTTTGAGAAGCTGACCGGACAACCCGTATATCCCTCCGTAAAAATTAAGGTTCTCATCCACAGTCAAGTCTTCGTACAGTGAAAATTTCTGGCTCATGTAACCGATGTGCTGCTTGATGGCTTCCGGCTGGGTTTCAATGTCGAACCCGGCCACCGTCCCCTGCCCTTCCGTGGGTTCGAGAAGCCCGCAGAGCATGCGGATGGTGGTGCTTTTCCCGGCTCCGTTGGGACCCAGGAAACCGAAGATCTCGCCTTTGGGTACATCAAAGGTCACAGCGTTCACCGCGGTGAAATTCCCGAAACGCCGGGTCAGATTTTTCACCGTCACAGCCCTTTCACTGCTTTCCACAGGTTTTTCGTCGAAGGATTCCTTTTTTTCTGTTTCAAATCCTTTTGCACTGCGTACCTCACCCTTTTTTTTCATGCCCGGATTTCCGGACAGAACACTCACAAAGACGTCTTCCAGGGTGGGCTGAATCACACCTGCACTCTCAAACTCCAATCCGGCGGACCGGATGAGATCCGTGGCCGACCGGGCAGTTTCTTCAGCATCCTCGCACACCACATGGACCGTATCCCCGAACACGTTGACGCTCTCGGCATCCATCCCAGCGCGGACCAGCCGGGTGATGTCCCAGGCATGGTCGGAACTCCGGATGGCCAGCACCTGACCTTTCATGAGCTGTTTGATTTCAGAGGGGGTTCCCGTGGCCAGAAGATTTCCGTGATCCAGAAGCCCCACACGGTTGCAGCGTTCCGCCTCGTCCAGATAGGCGGTGGTGACGAGAATGGCCACGTCTTTTTTCAGCAACTGATAAAGAATCCTCCAGAAATCCCTGCGGCTTACCGGGTCCACGCCGTTGGTGGGTTCATCCAGAAGCAACACTTTGGGCGTGTGAACCAGGGCGCAGACCAGCTGGAGTTTCTGTTTCATACCGCCTGAAAGGGCACCCGCTCTCCGCTTCTTGAACGGAAGCATGTGGCTGAAGTTGAGAAGCTCGTCCACTTTTTCCGCCCGGCCTTTTCGAGGAACACCGTAAAGATCGGCGTAAAACGCGATGTTTTCCATCACCGTGAGATCCTGGTACAGACTGAATTTCTGGCTCATGTACGCCATGTGGTCCTTGACGTTTGCCGCTTCCGTGGCCACGTCGTACCCGGCCACCGTCGCCGCTCCCGAACTGGGGTCCATGATGCTCGACAGCATCCTGAGCGTGGTGGTCTTCCCCGCCCCGTCCGGCCCCACCAGTCCGAAAATCTCGCCGGGATACACAGTGAGACTGACGCCGGAAACCGCCGTCAGATCCCCGAACGTCTTGGTGAGCCGGGTTGCGGAGATGGCTGGATTTGTGATTGTCATGGAATGGACCTTGTTGTTTTATAAAATATTAACATCGAATGGTGAATGCGTTTCAACATCTAAATATCCCATACGGAATCCACCCCATCGTAGGTCGGCTTTTCGGCACGAAAGCCGACAAATGACCCCATCCTTAAAATGCGACACACGCCCATTTAACACTCAAGGTCCGCAACACATCCTCATCGTGATGAAACGACCGGCGGATTATTCCATGGATCGTGCCAGTTGTCGGGTTTTTGAACCCGACCTACGACAGAGTGTCTCTCGCCCATTGCTCATTGTTGGAACACCCCGTCCGCCGGCATCCCCGGTTTCAGCTCACCTTCAGGATTCTCAAGCTCCACTTTGATCCGGTACATCAGCTTCACCCGTTCCTCGAAGGTCTGAACCGATTTGGGCGTGAATTCGGCCTGACTGCTGATGTACGTCACTTTCCCCTGATACGCCTTGTCCCTGAATGCATCGGTGGTCACCTTAACCCGGTCACCCAGCTTCACCCGGCCGAGATGTTTCTCATGGATATAACCTCTGAGCCATGGGCGGGCCAGATCACCTGTCACAAGCACCGTGGTTCCCGGATTCACATACTCACCGGTTTCTGCGCCCTTGGTGAGGACCACGCCATCCATGGGTGCCTTGATGGCTGTGTATTCCAGTTGAAGCCGTGCCTGGTCCCTTGCCGCTTCCGAAGACTTCAGCTGGGCCCTGGCCTGTTCCAGGGTTTCCGATCTCGGACCTTTCTTCGCCAATGCGTAGTCCGCCTCGGCCTGTTTCAATGAGGCTTCGGCGCGTTTGATCTCTTCAATCCGGGGGCCTTCCTTAGCGAGACTCAGGGTTTCCCGGGCCGATGTCACTTTGGCTGCGGCTTCACGTTTCTGGCTTTCCGCCGTGTCGAAACGGGTTTTGTACATTTCGTATTCACGTTTGCTGACACCCTGGTCTTTGTACAGCGCTTCATAACGTTCCACGTCGGATTTCGCCTGAACCAGCTGGGCGTCTGCGCTGGCCAGCACCGCCTCGGAACGGGTCAGTTCGGATCGCGCCCGTTCGATATCCTGGCTTCGGGAGCCTTTTCTCAGTTCAGCAAGGGCGTACCGGGCCTGCTGAACCCTGGCTTGCGCCTTGTCCACATCCTCCGGCCGGGTTCCGTTCACAAGTTCCCGAACCACGGCAGCGCTGTAACTCACTCCGGCTTCGGCTCTGGCCAGGGCCGCCCTCTGATCGGAGGCGTCAAGCACAGCAAGGACATCCCCTTTTTTCACACGATCCCCTTCATCCACCCGACGTTCGTCGATCCGGCCCTGAACACGAAACGAAAGGCGGGATTCGGTGACTTCAATGTTCCCGGCAACACGGACCACCCCATCGTCACGGCCGTTACGAACCTTGACGGCCACAGTGACCCCAAGAGCCACAACCAGAACAGGAACCACGATTCGCAGGCGTTTTTTCACAGTTTCTTTCATAATTTCTCCCTTGCGGCCGTGCCGCCGCTTTCCAGTTTAATCCTCGCAAGTCCGCCCAGTGAAAACCGGAACACATGATCCACGATAACGTCGATGTTCTTGTCTACGGGAAGGTATTCAGGGGCAATACGCGCGATGATGTTCGTACCCGATGCATAATAGATGCATTGTCCCAGAATGCTCACCGCCGAAAGCAGTAGCCTCTGTTCCGGAACGTCTCCTCCCATCATCTCGCTCAGTATGGAAACAAGGACGGTCTTGTGCGGCCGGATGTATTTGTCGATCACATGGTTGAAAGCCTCTGTAGGCTCAATCATTTCTTTGACGATCAGTCGCCCTCTTCCCGAAATGCCCCCCCAGCCTTCAGGACTGACCAGACGATAGATGGTTCCCCGGATAAACGTGAACAGGCGTTCATCCGCGGTCATTTCTGTTTCCCCATCGGGCTGAACCGAAGGAAAGCGGCTGAACCCCTTGGAAAAAATCGTTTCGATCACCTCGGCATACAACCCTTCCTTGCCTCCGAAATAATAGTTGACCGCAGCCACATTCACCCCGGCCTCGGCTGCGATCATCCGGATGGTGGTGGCCTTGAACCCGTTCCGGCCGAAAATGTCCGTCGCTGTTTCGATGATCCGTTCACGCGCCGATATCTGATTCTGTTCCATGATCCCCTCGATTCACTTTAAACATTTGTTTTAAACATTTGAATAAAACATTTGTTTAAGACGGTCAACTGTTTTTTTTATAACCTTAACGCCCCCCGTGCCAGGGAGTGCAACCATTCCAGACTTGCGCTGTCATTCCTCAAGGCCCCCCTTACAGGCCTGATTTTCTACATTTATTTTACCGGCCGTAATATTATAAATTTTAATCCTGTTGTAAAAAACGCTTTACAAAACAACCGTACAAAAGTATGGATAAGACCGCTAAAGGAACTTTAATCAATCCATGTTCCCATTACAGCCAAATGATTCCGTTCAACGCTCTTATAAAACTGTGCCCTGATTCATCCAAGGGAAACGTGTGTTCAAAATAGACGAACACATTAATTATATCATTTATTTCAGTTGGTTATTTTCATTTCACGCGATCCGTCGACTCAGAATGGAATCTGAAACCTTCGGATCTCAACAAACAAGAAAAACGGAGGAGAACATGAAATCAAAAATTGCATTTTTAGTCACACTGGCGTCAGTCTGTTTCCTGACCGCATGCGGTTCAGTCAACAAGCCTGAGACACCCGCACCCGCAACATCCGACTCAACCGCTCAGACCACGGATTCAACCGCGCAGAGCAAAGAAGCCTTTGCCGCCGGTTTCGTGGACGGAATCATCAACTCCACGCTGAAAACGTCCGTGGAAGCTTCAGACGCTGAAACCATCGCTTCGGTCAAAGCCAGACAGGCGGCGTCAAAAGGTAAAGTATCCAGCGATGGCTTCACCATTCACAACGATCCGGAAAAAGGCCTGAAAATCAATATGGGCATCGGTTTTACAGCCATGAAACCCCAGATTTTCTACAAATTCTTTTTCACCGATTATTGCGTGGCCCCCCCTGCGTCATCCGGAGATGAAACCCAGGAGGACTGCGCCTCCACCGTCACCGGCGCTTTGAAAATAGCCATCGCCTACAACGGCAGCACCAAAGATCCCCAGCTGGGACTTATCCTGAACACCGACGACAGCCTGGTATTCACCGATGCCAACGGCGGCATGATGGATGGCACCACGCTTGATTTCAAACAGTTCACTCTGTGGTTCAGCCTTACAGACAAGAATGACCCCTTGAAATCCATGAGCGGAACCGTGGCTGTCAACGGCATGGTTATAGACCTTGCCATGTTTGAAGGCCTCGATCTTGAAGGACTCATGTCCGGCGACATCAGCGGTCTTCTTTCCAAACTCACGGCATCCCAATACCTGCCCGAACTGATGGATTCCCTTCTGGGGTCTTTCGTGACTTCTTCCGGACAGGCCAGCGCCATTTCAACTTATGTGAAATCCCCAGCTGGCAAAGCCAAAGCCGTTCCTTCGACCATCAAAATATTCTCCGACAGCGAAAAAGGCATCGATGTCACCATGGGATACAGCACCAAACCCCTTGGAGCGTATTTCCTGTTTGCCTTTGACGATTACAGCGCCCCCATGCCCGGTTCGGAAGAACCGTCCACCGTGGCCGTCACCGGCGATCTGAGAATCTCCATCGTATACCGCATCAAAAACCTTCAGTCGCAAATGGGCCTGATCATCAACACCGATGAACCCCTGGTCCTCACGGACAGCGAAGGCGGATTGCTGGATGGATCCACCATGGAATTTGAAAATATGACGATGTGGTTCAGCCTGAAGGATAAAAACGATCCTTTGAAAGAAATGAGCGGAAAAGCCATTCTGAACGGCATGGAACTTGATCTGGCCATGTTCGAGTCGCTGGACATTCTGTCCCTGCTCTCACAGTTCAAATAACGACCACGGCACCCTTCTGACGAGGGCGCCTTCAACGAATCATGAAAGCTGACGATCATCACGACACGTCTCTTTCATCAAAATCTGACAGAACACCGCAGGACAGGGAATCCTGTCCTGCACCTGTCGTGGGTCATATCACCGAACATCTCTTCCACAAGGGATCTCTCCCGCACCCGGTTCACGTCACACAAATGCCTTGAATTTCTTGGAAAATTCCATTATTCTGGTTGCATCATTCACTTGGCACATTCATCCCTATGGACATTAAATTCAGAGACAGACTGTCATTCCGTCAGGCCAAACAGACGGTTCTCATCGCTTTTGCCCTGGGATTTGTCTTGAGTTTCATTCAAATCCTCTTTGACCTTGTTAAGGAAGAACGCCGGATAGACGATACCGTGTATCAGGTTGTGGGCATGCTGAAAGAACCGGCAGGCATGTCGGTGTATTATCTGGACAAAATCCAGGCCCAGAGCGTCACACGGTCTTTGCTCGTCTACGCTCCGGTGAACAGCGCCGTCATTACCGACGATACAGGAGCCATCCTTGCGAAATCGGAACGGCCCGCATCAGAAAATAGAAGCAGCCGGTTGAAAAGCCTCCTGTTTGAAAATAAAAACTACCAGATCGACGTGGGTTTTCAGGAACTCCCCTATGTGGGCGTCCTCAAGGTCAACATCGATCGGTATCTTGTTGTCCAGGACTTCATCGGCCGTTCAGGCCTGATCCTTATCAGCGGTTTCGTGCGCAACATCGTCCTCTCCATCATTTTAACCCTGGCTTTTTACTCCGGCCTCACCCTGCCCCTGTTAAAAGTGATAAAACAACTATCCGTGGCCGATCCCGCAAGACCGGGTGAAACTGTCATTGAAAAACCCCGAAGCCATGAAAAAAATGAAATGGGACTTTTAGTGGACACCATCAATCAATTGCTTTCAGGTCTTGAAGAAAGTCTCATGAACCGGTTCAAGGCTGAAACAGCCTTTGCGGAATCGGAGCGAAAATTCAGCAATATCATTGAAAACGCAACGGAAGGCATTTTTCAATGCACAAACAAGGACCTCATTCTGGCTAACCCGGCCTTGGCCCTCATCCTGGGTTATGATACCGTTGACGACCTGATGCAGCATTCGATTCAGATGGAAAACCACTTTGTAGATCCACAATCACTTCGGAACTTCATTGAAACCATACGGAAAAAGGGTACCGTCACCCACTTTGAAATCCAGTCCTGTCGAAGGGACGGAACCATCGCCGACCTTTCAATCAACGCCCATACCGTTTACGATGAAAACATGAAATTCCAGTATTATGAAGGCATGGTCGTTGACGTAACCCCGCTGAAACAAGCCGAACAGATGAAAATCGAAAAGGAAGCGGCCGTTGCCGCCAACTCAGCCAAAAGCGAATTCCTGGCCAACATGAGTCATGAAATCAGAACACCCATGAACGGCATCATCGGAATGAGCTACCTGCTTCGCGAAACGGAACTGAACCCGGAGCAGAAAGGGTACATCGACGCAGTGGTCTACAGTGCAGACTGCCTTCTTGGCATCATCAACGACATCCTCGATTTTTCAAAAATCGAAGCCGGAAAAATGGAACTGGACATCACCGAATTCAACCTGAAAAAATGCATCGAAGCCATGACAGATCTCCTGTCCGTCAAGGCCCATGAAAAAGGCCTGGAATTCGCGTGTTTCATCCATGACGATGTCCCCGATTACATTCGCACGGACGAAGGACGGCTGCGCCAGATCCTGATCAACCTCACCGGAAACGCCATCAAATTCACGGAACACGGCGAAGTTTCGATCCGCGTCTTCCATGTTTCCGGCGAACATGGACAAGATCGCGTTCGGTTCGAAATTCACGACACAGGCATCGGAATCCCTGCGGATCGACTTGACCGTCTCTTTAAATCCTTTTCCCAGGTTGAAGAGTCAACCACCCGGAAATTCGGAGGTACCGGTCTTGGCCTTGCCATTTCCAAAAACCTGGTGGAACTCATGAACGGAGAAATCGGAATTGAAAGCGAACCGGGCAAAGGCTCTGTTTTCTGGTTTACCCTTGGTTCCGATGCCGCCCTCGGACAACGAAGCGAAAAAGCGCCCGTGCCCCCTCTGGCCCTTAAAGGCAAACGGGTTCTTGCCGTGGACGACAGCCGCATCAATCTTGACATCATCAGCGCCCACCTGAAATCCTGGGGCTGCGAGGTCATGACCTCGACACAACCTGAAGAAGCCTACCGCCTGATGGAGCAGGCCACACAACATGGAAAACCCTTTGATCTGGCCATTCTGGATTACATGATGCCGGACATCGACGGGGCGACCCTCGGACGCGTGATCAAGACCGACCCGGTTCTTCAAAACACCATTCTTGTCATGCTCACATCGAGAGGAATACGGGGTGACATGGAGCTGATGAAACAGATCGGTTTTGCGGCATATCTGACCAAACCCTTGAAAAAAATCGCCCTGTACGATTGCCTTCGAAAAATTGTCGGGGGTGAAGACGGCGAAATCCAGGACATCGAACAACCAAAGGCCTTCAAGCTTTTCAACCTTGATGGAATCAAATACGATAAACGCATTCTCCTGGTGGAAGACAACCGCGTCAACCAGAAACTGGCGCTGCGTTTTCTGGAGAAAGCGGGGTTTGACGCCGATGTGGCATCCAACGGAATGGAAGCTGTCGAAATTTTGGGGAAAAAAGATTACGACCTGGTTTTTATGGACATTCAGATGCCCGAAATGGATGGGTATGAAGTGGCGAGAATCATTCGTGACCCTGACTCACAGATTCGCAACCATCAGGTGACCATCATCGCCATGACCGCATACGCGAGAAAAGAAGACCAGGAAAAATGCTTCCGCGCCGGAATGACCGACTATATCTCCAAACCCATCAAACCTCGGGAACTCATCGACAAACTGGCCCTGCACCTGGGCATAAAGCAGACATGATTTGACGAAAACATTTCGGTTAATTATTTCTGAAACTCTAACATCAGTTTTCGTTTCATTATTTAATCAACATTCAAACAAATTTATTTATTGAATTATTCAATGGTTAGTAATACGTTCTTAATATTTTCACACAGTAAATAATACACATATAAAATAACATAAGAAACTCTATGACAGCTTGATAGTTTTTTAAGTGGCTTTTTTTATTATTAAAATATTATTTAAACAAGGAGAGGGATGATATGAGGTTGAGGTTCCAAGGCGGCTGTATCCGTGCAATTCTGATTGTTTTATCCCTGTTGTTCATTACACCTGTCAATGCAACGGAAACCAGAGGGCTTAGAGTTATCGCCAAAGAAGTGACCACTGGCGAATCCAAAGAGGTTAAACTATACAACAAAAGCTATGCTGTCATTATCGGGATTGACTCGTATTCACAGCTATCCATGACGGAGCAGTTGACCTATGCGGTCAGGGACGCTAAAGGGGTCGAAAGCGTTCTGCGAAGCAATTATAAATTTGACAAAATCATCACCCTATACAACCAAGGGGCGACCAAAGACAGCATCCTTAAGGTTCTGATGGAAGATCTCCCCAATGAAATGACCGAAGAAGACTCCCTTTTCGTATTCTGGGCCGGTCATGGAAACCAGGAAACAACCCGCACAGGCGACCTTGGATATCTGGTCCCCCATGACGGAAATCCCAGTAAACTCCAGAGCAACATCTCCATGACCGCTCTCAAGGAAGACATTTCAAAAAAACTTCCGGCAAAACATGTATTTTACGTCATGGATGCCTGTTACAGTGGCCTTCTCACCGTAACCCGCGGTTTGGAGCAAGAAACGAAACGTGATGTGGCATACCTTCAGGAAATAACCAAAGAGCCGGTTCGTCAGGTTCTTACAGCCGGTGGAAAAAACCAGAAAGTATTGGATGGGGGTCCAAAAGGTCATTCGGTATTTACAGGACGCCTGATCGAACAACTCGAAAATGCAGAAGATTTTGTCACTGCCAACGAATTGCAAGCCAAAGTATCCGAAAAAGTCTTTTCAGATGCCAGTTCCATGAGCGCCACACAGACACCGAGTTACGGGAAGCTTTACGGCTTGGGGGATTTCGTGTTTGTTCCATCTCTTGAAAAGAAAGTGGAGGATATTCAGGAAAAAATCGACGCTTTTCAGGCAGAAATGAACAAACTCAACAAAATGGAACAGGACGCAGCCAACGCCATGAACGAGGAATTACGTCGTCAGGCTGAGATCGAAAAAAACCAGATTCTGGCAAAAATCGCTGCCGAAAAACTCCGCCAGCAGACCCTGGATGAGCAGAAAAAGAAGCGTGAAGCGGAACAAAAAGAGGAGGAACGACGACTTCTTGAAGCAACCGCCCAGAAAAAAAAAAACGAAGAACGCATCGCCAGACTCTCAAGGGAAGTGGAAGAAAAACGTAAAGCCATGGGAGACACGAGCCTTTCAAGCCTTTCCCCCCAGAGCACCCTTGACGAAATGCAGTCCATCGACCGAAAAATCAAGCAGATTAAGCAGCAGTTCAGAACTGAACTGAAGGACGGCATCCTTCAGGTGATCAACCGTTTCAACCCCCGCTATCTGAAACTGGCTGACGCCGTCAAAGATGAATTCGAAACGGAAAAAGAATTCCTGTTACGTCGGGATAAGGAAAGATTTGCCCTTGACAAAGAGCAGGCAGATGAATTCGACGCCATACAGACCCGTTTAGAAGATGAATACAAGAAACAGATCACACCCTTTATTGAAACTTTAAAAAAACTGTCCGGTAAGGAATTTCATATCGCTTCAGATAATCTGTTGATTGAACTGGGGACCTATGACAGCACATTCAACGTCTATCCCATAACCATCAAATCAAAAAACCCTCTTGACATCTATCCAGAAGAAACGGCATCTATTCAACCTGCCGGGTATTCTGAAACCCAGAATAATGCCGGATCACCTTCTTTACGTGAACCGACAAGACGTATCCTGCTGGCCGCCAACGGCCGAATCCCCATTCCAAGAGACGAGGCACGGGAGTTCAAGCAGCATTTTCTTAACAACATGCTGAGAGCAGAACTCCGTGGAAATTTTGAAACACCTGAAAATTTCACCATCGCCGAAGCGAAAATTATAGATGACGCCACGGTGAAATCTTACGATCTGTTTACATCCACATTTGTGGATCTCGGCAATGGCACGATTTACGACACCACCACGAAACTAATATGGTGTAAAAATGCAAATCCAAAAGGAGAACGCTTAAACATTTCAGCAACCATAAAATATATCAACTACCTGAATAAAACAGCATACCTTGGTTTCAGAGACTGGAGGTTGCCCAACAGCAGGGAATTACTCTCACTGTATCAGCACGGCAAACAAGCAGGATTTGGTGGCGACAAATCCATCATTAAATTTTTAGAGCATGCCGGATTCGAAAATTTGAAAGAAGACAGACAGGATTACATATCAAGTTTGACTGGACGCGATTTTTTCATAGATGTCAAAATTAATGAAGGGAAAAAAGACGACTTAGATTCTGGCGATAGCAGCAATATATGGCCCGTTCGATCAGGAAGGTTGAGTAAGGATAAAAAAAACTATGACCCTGAACTGAATGGCATATGGTTTGGCCCTGATATAAAACTATCAATTGATAGTGGAACATATGTATTTGAATCCCCTTCGTATAATTGCATGGGTGAATTTATCATTAAAAGTATTAAAAACGGTAAAATTATATTTCAAGAAAATTTATCTGGTCGAATTGGTAATGGAAGATATGCTGAAGATGTTGGCGAATTGATAAAAATAGGACCTGATAAAATAAAGATTGTCTGGTTTGATGAAAAAGGGGGGCAGAAAGATTTGAAAGAATTAACAAAAGAAAAAAAATAGAGGGTTCGATTCGCACAAAACCGAAACTCTCCCGATCAGCTGATAAAATTGAGAGGAAAAAGTCACAAGCTACCGTTTGAATCGGTAGCTTGTGACCCTGCGTCGTTTATGGGAAATAACGGTAAATCTCATTTCGATGTAAAAGCCTCACAAAACAGACCGTTTCATTTTCCACAATCAATCCAAGGCGATAATCTCCCGTTCGAATTCTGAACGCGTTGTCATTGGCTTTGAGTTTTTTGAAATGCGCGATATCCTGCAAAGTCTTGGCAGCTTGACTATTAGAAATCTCATTTTCGGCATCTATGGCACGACCACTGCCGATATCTTCAAGTTATTCAATAGGATAGGTGGTGGCAGAATATATTCTTCTCCGATATCATTTCCATAATCAAGGACGCGACGACTTGTTTCAAAACATTCTCATTGACTTCGATCTTCATCGTCTTTCCTCTTAAATAAGAAACCTGCTTTGAAATGAATAATTCAAAGCGTTGTTCGACCGTTTTATACCTGTGCCTCACCGATCAGCCCATAAAACTCCTGTTCGCTGATCACCTGCGTTCCTGTTTTTTTCGCCTTTTCGATTTTCACGGCCCCGACATTTTCCCCGCAGACGAGGATGTGGGTTTTTCCGGTGACCGAGGTCTGGACGTTGGCCCCCAGGCTTCGGGCCAGGGCCTGCATGTCCTCACGGCTGCCCCGCTGCATTTTTCCGGTGAACACGATGCCTTTTCCGGAAATGGGGCTTTCGACGTTTGACATTTCAGATAAAAGGGGCGTGCGTTCCAGATTGAAACCCAGATCCAGCATGTGGGAGAGGGTTGTCCCGATCTGGGCCAGATGGGTGACGATGGCGCTGCTGGTCACATCACCGAAACCGTGAATGGCTTTCACCTCGTCTTCGGTCATGTGCGCCAGCGTTTCCATGGGAACATGGGCCAGAAGTTTTCGGCTGTCGCCCTTGCCCAGGTTGGGGATGCCGAAGGCCGAGAGAAACCGCCAGTCTTCCACGGATTTGCTGCGGCTGATCCCCAGGGCGTCGAACAGATTTTTCGACTGAACCGGCCCGAAGCCTAAGTCTACAAAGTTCTGCTCGGTCATGGCGTAGACTTTTTCAAGGCTGTCGTAACCTTTGTCCACCATCTTTTTAACAGTCTTGATACCGAACCAGTCGGCGTTGCCCAGACTTTTGAACCAGTGAACGAGGCGCTGCTCCATCTGGGCCGGGCATAAGGGGTTGGTGCATTTCAGAAAATCGTTCTGCCAGGAGAGGGCCGTGGCGCAGGCCGGACAGACTTCGGGAAGCTCCACGCCGTCGGAGGGTTTGATCACGTCGACCAGCTTGGGAATCACTTCGCCGCTCCTTATGATCTCGATATCCGCCCCTTTCCCGATGCGACTTTTCTTCACCAGCCCCGCGTTGTGGGCCGTGACCCTTCGGATGGTGGCCCCGGACAGCTTCACCGGAGAGACTTCCATCACCGGTGTGACGTTGCCGGTGCGGCCCACCTGCCACACCACACCTTCCACGGTGGTCATGGCCGTTTCCCCCCGGGTCTTGATGGCGATCTGCCAGCGGTAATGGTGGGCTGTTGCCCCCATGTGCTGCCGGAGTTCATCGCCCAGAACTTCGCAGACCAGGCCGTCCACAGGGTAGTCGATGCCGGTCAAAAGATCGCTCTGAATGGTGTCCAGGTTTTTTAGAAGTTCGCTGCCGGAACCGGTCCAGGCGGGCATGGTCGAGTAAGGCACGAAGCGAACGGCCTGATCGGCCAGGGCCTTTTCCGCGTATTCGTTCAGCACGTCGGAGGACACGATGCCCACCACCATGTTCCGGGGATGCTCGAAAACGCCCGACAGGTTTTCTTCAAAATAAGATAGGCTCATCACGATCTCGCCCAGTCCATTTCCCCTTCCGTCCACCGGAACCACACCTTTCTTGAACGCGCTGGTGATCTCGTAGCCCACTGTGCCGTTACCCCGGGTTGCGAACACGGTACCGTCGTCACGCCCGGCCAGCCCGTCCAGCTTTGCCGTGACCCTGAACATCACATGGGTTTCCCCAATCTCTTCAGCCGCCTTCATCACCCGCTGGACATAGCGCTCCACATCGGCTTTCCCGTAGGCTTTTTCCGTGGACAACATGGGAGAGGGATGCCGCACTTCCGTCTTGCCCGTAAAAGATTCGGGTTCCACGGTCTGAAGGTAGGGATTATCCGGGTCCAGGCTTTTCAGCTTTTCCACCAGACTGTCGTACACGTCGTCGGAAACCAGGGGGGCCCCGTTCCTGTATGCCTCGTTATACCGGTGAAGGGTCTCCACCAGTTCCTTGGGATCATATTCCATGGCCTGTCCTTTCCATGTTGTCCAGAAAATCTTTCACAAGAACCGCGAGATGTTTCCGGCCCTGTTTGAAACGGATGTCCTTGAAACCCGCCTGCCATAAGGCTCCGCTCACATCGTCGGACACAATCTGAAGGCTTGAAAGTCCGACGCCCCGGAATTTGGCCACAGCCAGAAGGGCCGAAAGTTCCATCTCCACCACACAGGCTCCTTTTTCACGGAACAGGCCGATTTTTTCCGGTGTTTCCCGGTACAGGGCGTCGGTGGTCCACACATCGGCGGTTTTCACGGGGATGCCAAGCTCCGTCATGGACTTTGTCAGAATGCCATTCAGATGCTGCGAGGTTTCAAGGCGTACCGAGGAATCGGGGATGCCGTAATGCCGGGACGTGCCTTCGTCTGCAACAGCTCCAGACGCGATGACCACGTCACCCACAGCAGGGTCTCCGGTAAGGGTTCCGCACCATCCGGCGAAGAGGATGTTCCGGACGCCCCTAACGATGAGGTTTTCGAGAAGAATGGCCGCGTGGGGCGCGCCGATGAACGGCCCTGCCAGAAAAAAACCGCGATTCCCCTCCCCCTTCCTGTACAAACGGGCGGAAAAGAAATCACGGAAATGGTCTTTGGGTATATCCAGAATTCCGGCAAACGACTGGAGATCGGGAAGGGTGGCGGCCATGACGGCAAGCGCCGGGCCGTGTTTCGACTTTTCCCCGCATTCGGGCCGGATCAGCGCGTCGTCCATGGTCTCACCCCCGGCTCACATCATCAGGCCATGGGATCCAGATGCTTTTCAAGCTCGTCCTTGATCTCGTCGATGTTGTCGTAAAGAAAAGCCAGATCCTCCACGGACAGGCGTCCCGCCTTGGCCGGAGCCCGTTCGGTCCCGTCTTTCTTCATCAGGATTCGGGGTCCGATCTGGAGTTTGGGTTCGCCTCCGTCATAGGAATGAATGGCGAAAATCAGTCCTGTTTCCTCACATTTCCAGCGTTTGATGACTTTATCCTTATCAGGGTCAAAACCGGCCATGGTGTCCTCCTGTATCGTTCTCTATTGTTTATGGTTAATATAAAATTTGTAGCAATGTTAAAAACTTATGTCTCCGGCGGGGCCAATGGTGTTGGTTTAAGCCTGTTTGTTTCTGATGGGCACGCTGACGCTTTGCCCATCCTGCAGGATTCCGGTCTGTTGACCGTAGGATGGGCAAAGGCGAAGCCGTGCCCATCTCTTAAGCCAACAGCATTGCCCGACAGGGCCGCCGGAGGCCATTATTATCTTATATCAGGTCGAAATCTTAGAAAAATCCGCAATTCCGGCAAACAATCCGGCGATCTTCGACAACAGGGCCAGACGGTTGTTCCGGATTTTCTCGTCGTCGGCCATGACCATCACGTCGTCGAAGAAGGTGTCCACCGGTCCGCGCAAGGTGGCGATTTCAAGAAGGGCCTGATGGAAATCCGACGCGGCCAGAAGACCGTCGACCTTGTCAGACACCGCGTTCACAGCGGAAAGAAGGCTGTTTTCACAGGGTTTTTCGAAAAACGCGGCATCCACGTCCGCCACACCGGCCATCTCGGTTTTTTTGATGAGGTTCACCACCCGCTTGAACGCCACGGCCAGAGGCTCGAAACCATCCTGCTTTTTGAGGTTTTCAAGGGCGGCGACCCGCCGTTTCACGTCGGGCACGTTGTCGATGGACACCGAGGTCACCGAGGCGGTGACATCTTTGGAGAATCCCTCTTCGGTGAGGATGTGTTCCATGCGGTTCCGGATGAATTCCACCACATCCCGGATTACCTCGTCCTTTTTCGCTACGGCCTTGTCACCATAAAGGGCAAGGCTCTGTCCGATGAGGGCGGTCAGGGAAAAACGAAAGTTCCGCTGGGTAAGAATCTGGATGATGCCGATGGTCTGACGCCTCAGGGCGTAAGGATCGGAAGCGCCGGTGGGAATAAGACCCGCCGAGAAGCAGCCCGTAAGGGTGTCCACCTTGTCGGCCAGCGCCACCAGAGCGCCGGAAACCGTCTCGGGAAGGGCAGCACCCGAAGCTACCGGGCGGTAATGTTCTTCAACAGCCCTTGCGGTTTCTTCGCTTTCCCCGGCTTTCATGGCGTAGATCCGGCCCATGAGTCCCTGGAGTTTGGGGAATTCCACCACCACCTGACTGACCAGATCGGATTTGGCCAGCTTTGCGGCTTTCACGGCATGGTCCTTTATCCCAGGAACCCCGGCCACATCGGCCATCCACGCGGTAAGGGCTTCTATACGCTGAGTCTTGTCGTACATCGTTCCAAGGCTCGCCTGGAACAGAACGCCTTTCAGTTTTTCAATACGGTCTTCGGCCTTATCCTTGAGGTCGCCTTTGTAGAAAAACCGGGCGTCGGCCAGTCTGGCCCTCAGGACTTTTTCATGACCCTTGGTCACCACGGCCATGTCTTTGGTTTTCGTGTTGTTCACCACCACGAAATGGGGCAGGAGTTTTCCGTCTTTGTCCACCACGGCGAAGTATTTCTGGTGCTCACGCATGGCGGTGATCAGCACTTCGGAAGGGAGTTCGAGAAACACATCGTCAAAGGTTCCAGCCACCACCACCGGGTATTCGATGAGGTTGCCCACGATGTTCACCAGCTCTTCGTCCGGAAGGATCACACCGTTCACGGATGCCGCGGTTTTTTCGATTTCCACACGGACCGCCGCCTTTCGGGTCTCGATATCGGCCATGACCGAGGCCTGGCCAAGAATATCAGCATAGTCCGAAGGGTTTGAAACCACGAGGTCTGAAGGGTTCATGAACCGGTGTCCCCGGGTGGTGTTGCCGCTCGCGACATCGCCCACGGTGAAGGGGATCACTTCACTGCCGTATACAGCCAGGATCGACGTGATGGGACGGGCGAAATGGATGTCCAGATCCGCCCAGCGCATGGTTTTGGGAAAAGGGATCCGCGCCACAGTTTCAGGAAGGAGTTTTTCAAGCACCTTGACCGTGGAAACGGCGTCTTCGGTTTTCATGGCGGTAAGATAGCGGCCCTTGCCCGTGTCTTTTACCTCAACCTGATCCATGGTGATACCCAGTTTTTCGGCGAACTTCAGGGCCGGAACCGTGGGTTTGCCGTCAGCGTCGAAGGCCACTTTTTCCGGGGGGCCCACCACTTCGGTGGTCAGGGACTGCTGGTGGTCCGCCACATCCTTCACCAGCACAGCCAGCCGTTTGGGCGTTCCGTATGTTTTGACCTCGCCGAATCCGATCCGGGCCTCGGTGAGCTTCGCCGTCATGTCGGCGGCAAGGGCCGAAAGGGCAGGTTCGATGTAACCTGCCGGGATCTCTTCGGAACCAATTTCAAATAGTAAATCGTTCATGGTATTCCTCATTTCCTCAGCAGGGGAAAGCCCATGGCTTCCCGCTGTTCGATATAAGCCTGTGAGCAGAGACGGGCCAGATTCCTGATCCTTCCGATATAACCGGTGCGTTCCGTGACGCTGATGGCCCCCCGTGCATCCAGAAGATTGAAAAGATGGGAGCATTTGATGCAGCATTCGTAAGCGGGGATCACCAGTTTTTCATCCACGATGCGCCTGGCTTCGGCCTCGTAACTGGTGAACAGGGACAGAAGCATGGACACATCGGCTTTTTCGAAGTTGTAGGTGCTCTGTTCCACCTCGTTCTGGTGAAACATGTCCCTGTAGGTCACGGTGTCGTTCCACTTAAGATCGAACACATTGTCAACACCCTGGAGGTACATGCAGATGCGTTCAAGGCCGTAGGTGATTTCCACGGACACCGGCTTCACCTCGATGCTACCAGCCATCTGGAAATAGGTGAACTGGGTGACTTCCATGCCGTCCAGCCACACTTCCCAGCCAAGACCCGAAGCGCCCAGAGTCGGGCTTTCCCAGTCGTCCTCCACAAAACGGATATCATGATCCAGAGGATCGATACCCAGGACCTTGAGGCTTTCAAGGTAAAGGGCCTGCACATCGGCGGGCGAGGGTTTCAGTATCACCTGGAACTGGTAGTAATGCTGGAGACGCATGGGGTTGTCCCCGTAACGGCCGTCCGTGGGTCGCCGTGAAGGCTGGACATAGGCCACCTTCCAGGGCTCGGGTCCCAGGGATTTCAACAGTGTGGTGGGATGAAAGGTGCCTGCCCCCACCTCCAGGTCAAGAGGCTGGCTGATCACACAGCCTTTTTTCGCCCAGTAGGTCTGTAACGCCAGAATGACATCCTGAAAATTCATGTTTTTTTCCTTTATTAGAGCCGGGCGCAAAGCCGCGGCAGCGGTATTTTTCAAATGGTGGAAATTACATTATATAAAGCGGTTCGTCAACCCTGGTCCTTAAAAATAAGGCGTTTCAATACGCCTTGGTTTTCAGTCGGGTAATGGATGTTTTTTGATTTGGGACAGACTATCGATCAGTCGTCGTTTTTTTGAATTCTCCGGGCAGATAGGTGTGATTCAACTTTTTCAGGACTTCGTGCACAGTGAAAAAGGCCTAAAACGACAATCATATTTTCTAACACCCAAAAATAGATCGCATACGGGAAGCGGCGGAGAATGCGCCTTCGGATATGGCCATGAACCTTCGGATAAATCAGAGCGTTTCCGGCCAGTTCATTAACACAGCCGTAAAACACCCTCAAAAACTCTTCGCCAAGCCCGAAAGATTTCATCTCATACCAGGAATAGCTCTGCAATACATCTTCTTCAACCTCGGGGACAAACCGGATAGCCCATTTCATTTTCTTCGGTTGATCCGCTTCTGAAGCTCTTCCAACGATAACAGCGCGTCAGTATGAGCCATGTAATGTTCCATCCTTCTGTCCAGTTCTTCCTTGTGACTCGCCGGGACAGGCACCGTCGATTCATCTTCGGAAATGCTGTCCCAAAGATCCTCCACCAGCAGAATCTTTTCTGATGTGCTCAGGCTGTCAAGCCCTGGAATATCGGCAATACGCATACTGAAGCCCTCTATAAACTAAAGATTACACGTTGATTATCTTTTCACCATTTAACGTCTGCATGATTTTATTGTCAATGGGTAATATGCCGATATCGCATCAACGGAACGTGGCGGGATTTAACTTCAACTGAGCACAATAAAAAAAGGGGGCATCCCCGGATCATCCGGTTCCGCCCCCTTCGTCTATCCCCCCCGGATTAGACGTTTACAGTGCTGCTAAAAAATTCAGGTCAATGCTGACCGATGGGCAGCACGGATTTGTCATACTGTTCGTTGAGCACCTCGGCCATAGCCAGGTAAATGGCGCTGAGACCGCAGACGATGCCTTCGAAGCCGGCAATTTTCCCGATCAGCACTGAACCGGTCCAGTCCCTTGCGGCCAGAAGGAAAAAAAGAACGGTAAGGCTGGCAAAAACAAACTGAAGCCCTTTGTTGGATTTCAGCGTTCCAAAAAACATGAACATCGTGAAAACACCCCACAGGAAAAGATACCAGCCCATGAACGTTTCGGGCGTGGCCTCGATCCAGCCCATTTTGGGCATGACGATCAGGGCCACCAGGGTCAGCCAGAAATGGCCGTATGAAATGAACGCGGTCATTCCAAATGTGTTTCCCTTCCGGAATTCAAGAATTCCGGCGATGATCTGGGCAAGGCCTCCGTAAAAAAGACCCATGGCCAGAATCATGGAACTGATGGGAAAAAAACCGGCGTTATGGATGTTCAGTAAAACCGTGGTCATTCCAAAACCCATCAGGCCTAAGGGGCCGGGGTTCGCCAACGTGTCGCTCTTCATGGTCAAACGCTCCTTCCTGCATATAATACTATTCCAGTTATCGCACCCGTGACGGACCCAATCCTGTCGGTATGCATTCAAGGCATCATCATGCCCGGCAGAGACAAAAAAATGGATGACGCTTGCAAAGGACGGTCCAACATATCAGGGGATTCAGTATATATGCAAAAAATCATGAAATAACAGAATCATAGCATGGTCAGCTCTCGATCATGCCGCACAAGCCCCAGCCAATGAAGTGGGCCGATAATGGCCCACAAATATTTGAATAATGATTGATGGGTTTGTTTTTATTGACGATAGAGACATGAGTCACTTATGACACATCATGAGACTTTTCAAAACCATACCGCTCCATTTTCCGAAACAGCGTCCGCCTGGAAATATTCAGCGCCCTGGCCGCCTTGATCCGGTGCCACCGATGCCTTTCAAGCGTCTTGGCGATATAATTTTTTTCAAAGGATTCAAGGGCGTCCCCAAGAGATACCGGCAAGTCCTCCTTCTCAGTATCGCTCACGGCCCCTTTTGATTCCAAAAGCATGCCGCCCCCGGTAAAATCCACACGCCTCAATGTGACATAACGGCGCAGGACATTCTGAAGTTCACGGACATTACCCGGCCAGCTGTAATTGTAAAGGGCCTCGATATCCCTGCCGGCCATTGAATCGATATTCAGAGCAGGCCCCAGCTTCTGAAGAAAGTGATCCACAAGGAGGACCAGATCTTCTTTTCGATCTCGCAGGGCCGGAATGTTCACCGGGATCACGTAGATCCGGTAAAAAAAATCCTCCCGGAACCGACCGGCTCTGACTTCCTCGTAAAGATTGCGGTTTGTGGCGGCTACGACCCTGAAATCCGAATGCCTGACCGTATGGCTTCCCACCGGAGAGTATCCGCCCCCCTCGATGGCCCGAAGGAGTTTCACCTGCATGGCAAGTGACAACTCCCCCACTTCGTCGAGAAAAAGAGTCCCGCCTTCGGCCTTGTCAAGATACCCGTGCTTGTCGGCATGTGCGCCTGTGAAGGCCCCACGGATATGACCGAAAAACTCCGTTTCAACGAGGGTTTCCGGAATTGCGCCGCAGTTGACCGGAACAAAGGGCCTGGCCTTTCGCCCGCTCATATCATGGATGGCCCGAGCCACAAGCTCTTTTCCAACCCCCGACTCGCCGACGATAATCACATGATCCTCAGAAGACGCGGCCTTAAGAATCAGATCGTAGATATCCTGCATTTTCCGGCTTTTTCCGATGATACCGCAGAACATGAACCGTTCTTTAAGCGACGAGCGAAGAAGGGTGTTTTGTCGCATGAGCTGCTCAGATTCATTCTGCATTTCAATTTCACGGAGCTTTTGGGACGTGATGTCCTGGAGTGTGGTCACCGCACCGCTGACATTGCCGTCCCTGTCAAACACCGGGGCGGCGAGGAAATAGATGTACCTGGATTTTCCATTGATATTTTCGAAATAATCCGTGGCTTCCCAGGCATGGGGGACAATCTCGGATGTGGCCGGATTTTTTCCTTCGTACATTTCCGGAATTTTTCCAAAATCACGGTCGATGATCAGGTCCGCCAGAACCGGTCTTTTATGTTCATAGAAAGGCTCCCACTGACGGTCGGTACCGATCATGACGTCAGCCCGGATCCCGGTGAGAAGCTCACAGGCCTTGTTCCACACCACCACCCTGTGATCCAGCCCGATGGCGAACTGGGCGATTGGCGTACATTCCAGCAGGTTCAGCATAGGTCAATCCTTCAGTAAGTTATGGCCCAGCATATCAAAGGGATTTCACAGGTGCAAGCCGCCGCCGGTGCCCCCCCCCAACCTGATTCTGAAAAACGTCACCCCGACATCCATTTTTCTCCACATTCACAAAGCCCTTTCGCATGTTTCCAAAGGACAAAACACAACCGATTGATTTTTTATCTACCATAAGCACAATATCCTGACCCACCCCAATTCCTGACATGAATTATAACCACTTTACATCCACTTCTTTTAACATCAATGAATCATTAAAAATATTTTCAATGGGACCATTTTTGTCTTGACTCTTTTTGTGGATTCTGTAGTTTATTACCCTATCTGTGGAGTAAAGTGGATTAAAAGAGGCAGAAGGAATCGGACCCATGTTTCGAGGCAGCTCGTCCCATAGTTGTGACCCGAAAGGGAGGTTGATCGTCCCCTCCCGTTTTCGTGACGTCATACAAGCGGGCGGTGGTGACGGATTGATCATCACCAAGGGGGACTCCCCCTGCCTCATCGCATACAGCTACGACGAATGGCAG
Source organism: Desulforapulum autotrophicum (assembly GCA_020723285.1). GTDB lineage: Bacteria > Desulfobacterota > Desulfobacteria > Desulfobacterales > Desulfolunaceae > DYJE01. The sequence continues at coordinate 87,911 of DYJE01000006.1, forward strand.
AAATTCGAGCTTCTGGTGAAAAGCCTTAAAAGTCCCAACAGCGGGAAACTCAGACGCCATTTCATCGGCAACGCACAGGATTGCCCCTGTGACAAACAGGGACGGATTCTCATCCCGAAAAACCTGAGGGACCACGCCAGGATCGACAAGGACCTGATGCTCATCGGCCTTCTCGATCATTTTGAAATCTGGTCCATGGAAAACTGGGAACTGGAAGACCAGAAAACCATCGAAAGCATCAACAACGGCGATTACAAAGACGAACTGGCCGTTCTGGGGCTCTGATCCATGGTTTTCACCCATATCCCGGCCATGCTGGACGAAGTGTTGCATTATCTTGATCCGAAAGTGGGCGGCGTGTACGCGGACGGCACCCTGGGGGGAGCCGGACATGCCGCAGCCATTGTTGATAGAATCGGTCCTTCTGGCGTTCTGGTCGGCACAGACCAGGACATCAACGCCATAAGGAACGCCCGTGAAAAATTCAAAGACACAAAGACCGGCGTCCGCCTGTACCACGACAATTTCTCGGCCCTTTTGCGGATCATGTCCGAAGAAGGCATCGATGGATTTGACGGAGTCCTTGTGGATATCGGTCTTTCACAGCACCAGCTGACCGAAAGCGGCAGAGGGTTTTCATTCATGAAAGACGAGCCCCTGGACATGAGGATGGACCAGAGAACGCCTGAAACGGCGGCGGATCTTGTCAACTCCATGGGGGAAAAGGAACTGGCGGATCTTTTTTTCACGCTGGGCGAAGAAAAATTTTCAAGACAGGTGGCGCGGGCCATTGTCCGTTCCCGAACGGCAAAACCCGTTGAAACAAGCCGGGAATTATCAGAAATCGTGGTTAACGCCATCCCCAGAAAAGCGGCCATGACCCAGAAAATTCACCCGGCCACCCGTGTTTTTCAGGCGTTGCGAATCAGGGTCAACGACGAGCTGGGGCATCTTAAGTCATTTTTAGACGATGTCGAGTCTCTGCTGAAACCCGGCGGAAGACTGTGCGTCCTGTCCTTCCACTCCCTGGAAGACAGGATGGTGAAAGAAAAAATCAGAGATCTCGAAGGCCGCTGCACCTGCCCCTCGGGTTTCCCTGTCTGTGTTTGCGGAAGAAAACCCAGGGTCCGGTCCCTTTCACGGAAAGCGGTCCGTCCTTCGGAAGCTGAAATCACCAGAAACCCCATGGCTCGGAGCACCCGTTTACGGGCGTGTGAAAAACTATGAACAAAACGTCGAATGAAAAAATGGGTAGCGAAACCGTCGTGTGGATCGTGGTGCTGGTCATGATGATCCTCGAACTGTTCGCCTTCACCTGGAGCCGGGTCCAGTGCACCACCGTGGGTTACTCGCTCAGCCAGCAGCAGGATGAACACAACCGACTGATGTCGTTGAAGAAAAAACTGATTATCGAACGGGCCCATCTCAGGGCTCCGGACCGTATCGCGGCCATCGCCCAGGAACGCATGGGGCTCAACATTCCTGAACAAAACCAGATTTTAACGCTCAGGTGACTATGAATACCTTCAAGAACAAAAAAATGCTTCAGGCCCGGACATCGGAAAACAAAATGCCGGTCAGGGAATCCGTGGTGGGTGTTTTTTTCTGCGTTCTCTTTCTTGCCATCGCGGGGCGGGCGATCTATCTCCAGACGTTCAAAAGCCAGTGGCTTGCAGATCAGGCCAGATCCCAGTACAACAAGTACATGGTGACCTGTGGCAAACGGGGAACCATTTACGATGCAAAAAACCAGGAACTGGCCGTCAGCCTCGAAGTCACATCCCTGGGTGCCTATCCCAAGCGGATCAAGGACAAAAAAGACGCGGCGAACAAGCTGGCCAAGATCCTTAACGTCAACGCCTGGGACCTTCAGAAAAAGCTGGATAACTCCACATCGTTCTTCTGGATCAAACGGAAAGTCAACCCGAGAGCCGTCGCTGAAATCAAGAAACTTGGCATCGAAGGACTTGATTTCGTTGCGGAGCACAACCGGTTTTACCCCAACAGGGGCCTTGCGGCCCACGTGATCGGCTTCACCGACACCGACGGCAAAGGTATCGAAGGTGTGGAGTTCCAGTACAACAAAGATCTCTACGCCGCACCGGACAAACTGCTGGTCACCCGCGACGCCAGGGGCAAACGTTTCGGAACCACGGACGTGTACGGTGCCTTTGCCCAGGGCAATAACGTGGTTCTGACCATCGACCGTCAGATCCAGTATCTGGCCGAAAAAGCGTTGAACGACGCGGCCACGGAATTCAAGGCCCGATACGGCACGGCCCTGGTGATGAACCCCAACACCGGGGCGATTCTGGCCATGGCCCAGTATCCGGGATTCAACCCCAACTCTTTCGGGAAATACAACAAAGATCTCTGGCGGAACCGCGCCATCACCGACCCCTACGAACCGGGTTCAACCCTCAAGGTCATCCTTGCAGCCGCAGCACTTGAAGCCCATCTCCTCACCCCCAATTCTTCGTTCTACTGCGAAAACGGTTCATACCGCGTCGGCGGCAACAGGGTGGGCGACACCCATCCCTACCAATGGCTCACGGTGGAGCAGATCATCAAGTACTCCAGCAACATCGGAGCCGTCAAAATTTCGGAAATCACAGGCAAGACCCTGCTTTACGAAACCCTGGTGGATTTCGGGTTCGGCAAAGTGACCGGCGTCGACTGTCCCGGTGAAACGCCGGGCATCCTGTCCAACTGCAAACGCTGGCGGCCCATCGACACCGGAGCCATCTCCTTCGGACAGGGCGTTTCCGTGTCGGCGGTCCAGCTTCTCACCGCCATCAGCGCCATCGCCAACGGCGGCAACCTGATGAAACCCCACATTGTGAAATCCGTGGTCTCACCGGACGGAACCCTGATCCGCAACTGCGAAGCCGAACCGCCCAAGCGGGTGATTTCCCCAGAAACCGCCGAAAAAGTGAAAACCATCATGGCATCCGTGGTCGCTGAGGGCGGAACCGGGGTGAACGCGGCACTGTCCAAGTACACGGTCTGCGGAAAAACAGGAACAGCCCAGAAAATCGAGCCCGGCGGTGGCTATTCCCAGGACAAGTACAATTCCTCTTTTGTGGGTTTCGCTCCCAAACGCAATCCCCAGGTGGCGGTGCTGGTCGTTCTGGATGAACCGAAAGACGCCCATTACGGCGGTACGGTGGCGGCTCCGGCCTTCCGGAAAATCATCCATGAAACATTGAACTACATGAACGTAGAACCGGAAAACGACAACAACGACGACACCATTCTTCTGGCCCAGCGGTTCGAAACCCATGGAAGCGAGGTCAAACGGTGAAACTGTCAGCTTTGAAAACCTTTCTTGAACTTCAGCTGGGCAAATCCACCCTGCTCAACCCCACGTCCGAAGACCCGGATATCCTTTCGGTGCATTACGATTCAAGATCCGTCATTCCCGGAGCTCTGTTCGTCGCTGTAAAAGGACTTTCGTCCGACGGGCACCGGTTTGTCCGGGACGCAGTGAAGAAAGGTGCCTTGGCCGTTGTCGCAAATCAGGATCTGTTTGAAGGTGACGTGGACGTTCCCGTGATCACCGTAAACGATTCACGGAAAGCCCTGGCATTATGCGCAGCTGCATTCTACGGCCACCCGTCCGAAAAACTCCACCTCACCGGCATCACAGGAACGAACGGCAAAACCAGCACCACGTACCTGTTGGAATCCATATACAACGCCGCGGGATTCAAGACCGGCGTCATAGGAACCATCAACTACCGGTTCGGAGACCGTGTTTTCCCCAATCCCATGACCACCCCCGAATCCCTGGATCTCCAGAAAATCCTGTTCGAGATGGTGGACGAAGGAGTCACCCATGCGGTGATGGAAGTCTCATCCCACGCCATCGACCTTCACCGGATCATGGGTCTTTCCTTTGACACGGCGGTGTTCACAAACCTCAGCCAGGACCACCTGGATTACCACGCCACCATGGATGAGTACTGGGCCTGCAAAAAACGGCTGTTCACCGAGTACCTGGAAAACACCAGTGCCCCCAAAAAACCGTCGGCGGTGATCAACATCACGGACAGGGAAGGAGCGGAACTCTCTGCCCTTTTGTCCGTTCCTGTCCTGACCACGGGAACGGCGGATGCGTTCGTCCGCATGGAAAACACGACCATCGACATTCACGGCATCACGGGTGAACTCGTCACACCTAAGGGCCGCACTCGGATCACGTCCACCGGCATCGGCCAGCACAACCTGGAAAACATCCTCTGCGCCGCAGGTGCCGCCCTGGCCGCCGGAGCTTCCCTTTCGGACATCGAAACAGGACTTTCCCGGTTCAACGTTCCCGGGCGTCTGGAACGTGTGGACAACACCCAAGGTTTCCATGTGTTCGTGGATTACGCCCACACGCCGGACGGCCTTCTCAACGTGCTTGAAACCCTCAGACCCCTGACACGGGGACGCCTGATCACAGTTTTCGGATGCGGCGGAGACCGGGACAAAACCAAACGCCCCAAAATGGCGGCCATCGCGGAAACGTACAGCGACCTCGTGGTGGTGACTTCGGACAACCCCCGGACCGAAGATCCTTCGACCATCATCGGCCACATCATGGAAGGGTTTTCCGGAACGCGGATTGAAGAAGGCGGATCCTTACAGAACATCAAAGGATACGCCGTCGAGCCCGACCGCCGCACAGCCATCGCCCTGGCCATCGGTTGCGCAAAAGCGGACGACACGGTGCTCATCGCCGGCAAAGGCCATGAAACCTATCAGATCCTGAACACCGGGACCATCGATTTCGATGACCGGATCGAAGCGAAAAAGGCGCTTGAAAACCATGACTGAAGCCAGAAAAGATACGACGCCCCTGCCCTTCTCCGCGGACCGGATCATCGCGTCCACCTGCGGGAAAGCCTATGGCTCAACGGACGGGCTTCTTTTCAAAGGTGTTTCCATCGACTCCAGGGCCATCACCGAAGGAGACCTGTTCGTGGCCATCCAAGGGGCCAGCCATGACGGACACCGGTTCATCGCCGATGTTGTAAAAAAAGGCGTCAAGGGCATTCTGGTGCATTCCGGCAAGCTGGCGGAGTTTTCGGACATCGTCCGGACATCGGGCATTCTGGCTGTGGCCGTGGACGACACGGTCAAGGCTCTGGGCGCTCTGGCTTCATCCCAGAAACAAGAATCGGGCGTCAAGCTCGTGGCCGTCACCGGTTCCAACGGAAAAACATCCACCCGTGCCATGACCGCCTCGGTTCTTGAAACCGGCTTCCGGGTTCTTGCCACAAAAGGCAACTTCAACAACGAAATCGGACTGCCCCTCACCCTTCTCCGGCTGGGTGAAAACCTGGACTGGGCCGTGGCCGAAATGGGCATGAACGCTCCCGGTGAAATCGCCCGTCTTGCCGCCATTGCCGGACCGGACGTGGGCATCGTCACCAATGTGGCGGAAGCTCACCTGGAAGGTCTTGGCTCCCTTGAAAACGTGGCCAGGGCCAAGGCGGAGCTTCTGGACGCCCTGTCGCCGGATAAAACCGCCATCCTCAACGCCGACGACCGCATGTATTCCGAGCTTGCAAAACACTGCCGGTGTGCTGTCCTCACCTTCGGGGCATCAGACAGGGCCGATATCCGCGCCGAATCCATCGTCCTTGACAAGGGCCGCGTGACATTCACGCTGAACGTAGAGGGACGATCGGTCCCGGTGACCTTGAACACGCCGGGCCCCTTCATGGTGATGAACGCCCTGGCCGCCGCCGGTGCCGGACTTGTGGCCGGATTATCCCTCGACCATATAAAAAGAGGGCTTGAAGATTTTGTCCCTGTATACGGCAGGGTTCAGATCACGAAAAGCCCCCGTGGCTTTCATGTGATCGACGACACTTACAACGCCAACCCTCAGAGCATGATGGCGGCCATAGACACCCTCTGCGGTCTCAAGGGCGGGTGTTCCGCCTACGCCGTTCTGGGTGACATGAAAGAACTGGGGGATTTTTCCGACGACCTTCACCGGAAAATCGGGGCCTATCTGGCCGAAAAAAACATCAGCGGAATTTTTACGTTCGGCGAGAAAGCTAGTCTCATCGGCGATGAAGCTGTCCAAAGAGGTTTTGACAAAAAATCGGTCTTTACAGGAACAAAAAAAGAGATCATAGAAACGCTTTCCCAAAAACTGGCTTGGGCGAAAACAACAAACAAGGGACCCTGGATTCTTGTCAAAGGTTCCAGGTCCATGGCTATGGAAGAGATTGTCAAAGACCTGTTAGCATTGAACGGAGATTTTTAAAACACCATGCTGTACCATTTACTGTTCTCACTGCACACGGACATATCCGCGTTCAACATATTCCGATACATCACATTCCGGACCATCTGCGCCATGGTCACGGCGTTCCTCATCTGTTTTTTCACCGGTCCCTGGCTGATCCGGACCCTCAGACGGATCAAGATCGGTCAGTTCATCCGTGAGGAAGGGCCCCAGAGCCATTTCGACAAAGCCGGAACCCCCACCATGGGCGGCGTGATGATCATGGGTTCCATTCTCATCACCACCCTCTGCTGGGCCAATCTCACCAACCGCTACGTGTGGATCAGCATTCTGGCCATGGTGGGTTTCACCCTGGCCGGTTTTACCGACGACTACAAGAAACTGGTCAAAAAACAGAACCAGGGTCTTTCCGCCAGAGCCAAAATGATCATGCTCATCGTGTTCGCCGTGCTGGTGGGCTGGCTGACCTACACAACACCGGGCTTCACCGGCAAAATCACCATCCCCTTCGTCAAAAGCCTGGCCCCGGACCTGGGACTGTTCTACATCGTTTTTGCCGCCTTTGTCATCGTGGGCACATCCAACGCCGTGAACCTCACCGACGGCCTGGACGGTCTGGCCATCGGCCCCATCATTGTCAGCGCCGTGACTTACATGCTGTTCGCTTACGTGGCCGGACATTTCAAGATCGCCCAGTACCTTCAGTTCACCCATGTGCCGGGCAGCGGAGAAATCTCCATCGTCTGCGGAGCCATGGCCGGTGCCGGTGTGGGTTTTCTCTGGTTCAACGCCTATCCGGCCCAGATATTCATGGGCGACACCGGGTCACTGCCCTTGGGCGGTCTTCTGGGAACCATCGCCGTGATCACCAAACAGGAAATCCTTCTGGTGATCGTGGGCGGACTTTTCGTCATCGAAGCGATGAGCGTGATTCTCCAGGTGGGCTATTTCAAACTCACCAAGGGCCAGCGGATTTTCCGCATGGCACCTTTGCATCACCATTTTGAACTGAAAGGCTGGCCGGAACCGAAAGTCATCGTCAGGTTCTGGATTATTTCGATCATACTTGCCCTTGCGGCGGTGAGCACTCTTAAGATCAGGTAGATGTCATGATGAAACTGAACGGTAAACGTGTTCTTGTTGTGGGTCTCGCCAAATCCGGCGCGGCCATGGCCCGGTTCCTGAAACGGAAAGGAGCCACGGTCACGGTGACGGACATGGCCCCTGCTGAAAAGCTCAAGGATCTGGCCCTTGAAATGGACGCTCTGGGCATCGGAAAAGAACTGGGCAGCCACAGTACGGAAACCTTCGTCAACCAGGACCTCATCGTCCTGAGCCCCGGCGTTCCCCACACCATCGCTCCGGTCCGGCAGGCGTCGGATTTCGGGGTTCCCGTCATCGGGGAAATCGAACTGGCCGCGTCGTTCATCAAAGAACCCATGGTGGCCATCACCGGAACCAACGGAAAAACGACGACCACCACCCTGGTCTCCCTGATGCTGGAAGCTTCCGGGCTGAGCGTGTTCACCGGCGGCAACATCGGCGATCCCCTCACGGGCTATGTGGATGAAGACATGAAGCGGGACGTGGTGGTGGTGGAAGTGAGCAGCTTCCAACTGGACACCATCAAAACCTTCCGGCCCAAAGTGGCCGTCCTTCTCAACATCACCGACGACCACCTGGACCGTTACGCCGATTTCAACGCTTACGCCCGTTCCAAGGGCCGGATATTCGAAAACCAGGAGCGGGACGACATCGCCATCATCAACGGAGACGACAGCCCCTCCCATGCCATCGGCAAGGTACTCCGGAACAAACTGTGCCTTTTCGGATCGAAAGATCCGGGATACAGCGCCGTGATCAGCCGAAACGCCATCACGCTGAACCTTCCCGACTCCGATGAAACAAAGACCCTCGATCTTTCAAGCACCCGGCTCATCGGCAGCCACAACCGGGAGAACATCGCGGCGGCGGCCCTTGCGACCCTTGCCGCCGGGGGCACCCTCGAAGGTGTCCAGACTGTGATCAACACCTTCCCCGGCCTGCCCCACCGCATCGAATACATCGACACCGTGGACGGCGTCGAGTTTTACGACGATTCCAAAGCCACCAACATGGACGCTGTTTTACGGGCATTGGACGCATTCGACAAGAAGCTGGTCCTGATTCTGGGCGGCCGGAACAAGGGGGGCGATTACCTCCAGCTCAAGGACGCCGTTTTAAAATCGGCGCGGTCGATCATATCCATCGGGGAATCCTCACGGGAAGTGAAAACTGTTTTAGGCCCCTATATCAGGGTCACGGAAATGCCCAGCCTTGAAGAGGCTGTTAAAAAAGGGCTGGAAGAAGCGAAACCCGGTGAATGCGTTCTCCTGTCACCGGCCTGTTCCAGTTTTGACATGTTCAGAAATTACGAGCACCGCAGCCAGGTGTTCGTCGACGCGGTCCGTCAGCTGAAGAATCGGAAATAACACGGAAAGGACCTGATATGGCGGTGGCCAGACACAAAGTTGAGACGTACCAGCAGGGATTCGACACCACCCTTCTCCTTTCCGTCCTCCTGCTGACGGGCATGGGAATCGTGATGGTTTACAGCGCCAGCTCCGTCATTGCCAACAACACCTGCGGCAACAGCTATTTCTTTATCCGTAAACAGGCGGTTTCCGCCGTCATGGGATGCATGCTGATGATCGGCACGGCCATGACACCCTACAGGGTTTACCGCCGGATCGCCTACCTGCTTCTGGCCCTCTCCGCCATCCTCATCGTCTTGACCAAAATTCCCGGAATCGGACATTCCGCAGGCGGCGCGGCCCGCTGGATTAAGATCGGCGCGTTCACCATGCAGCCCTCGGAAGTGGCGAGACTGGCCATGATCATCTACCTGGCCTATTCCATCACCAAGAAGCAGGATTATATCAAAGACTTTTCCATCGGGTTCCTGCCCCATGTGATTTTTTTCCTGATCTTCGCCATCCTGATCATGCTTCAGCCGGATTTCGGATCGGTGGCCATCCTCGCCATGATCACCTGGATCATGATGTTCGTGGGCGGCGTCTCCCTGCTTCACCTGACCCTTTCCCTCCTGCCCATGGTGCCGGTGGGAATTTTCGTCATGATCAGCGCAAGTTATCGCATGGACCGCCTGATAAGCTTCCTCGACCCCTGGAAACACCGGAGCGATGAAGGCTACCAGATCGTCAATTCCCTCATGGCCTTCGGCTCCGGCGGCGTCTGGGGCAAAGGCCTTGGAAACGGATACCAGAAACTGTACTACCTGCCCGAGCCCCATACGGATTTCATTTTTTCCGTCATCGGCGAAGAACTGGGCCTCTGGGGCGTTCTCGCCATTCTCGCGGTGTTCGCCCTTGTGATTTTCCGGGGTATTGTCATCGCCCGGAACACCAAGGACATGTTCGGCTCGCTTCTGGCCACAGGGATCGTCACAGGCCTGGGGCTCCAGACATGCATCAACATGGGTGTGGCCATGGGGCTTCTGCCCACCAAGGGCCTGGCCCTTCCTTTTTTAAGTTACGGCGGAAGTTCGCTGATCATCAACATGGCCGCCATCGGCATTCTCATCAACATCGCACGAACGGGGAACCATGGCTGACGGACATGTCCATATCATCATCGCAGGCGGAGGGACGGGAGGACACCTGTTTCCCGGAATCGCACTGGCCCGGTGTTTCATGGAACGAAATCCTGAAAACCGGGTTCTTTTCGTCGGAACGGACCGGGAATTCGAGCGCAGTACCCTTATGCGTGAAGGTTTCGACCATCGGGTTATCCGGGCCTCGGGCATCAAGGGACTGGGAATTTTCAGCAAGCTGAAGGCCGTGTTCAAAATTCCCGGAGCCCTCCGTCAGGCGTCCGCCATCATCGATGATTTCAAACCGGACTTGATCATCGGGGTCGGCGGCTATTCCTCGGGCCCTGTGGCTTTTGCCGCGTACCTCAAGGGAATCCCCGTGGTGGTTCAGGAGCAGAACATCCTTCCGGGCATCACGAATAAAATCATGGGCGTTTTCGCCCGGCGGATTCACGTGTCCTTTGAAGAGACACGGGCCTGTTTCAAAAGAAAAAAGACGGTTTTCAGCGGTAATCCTGTGCGCCAGAGCATCCTCGACGCACGCAAGAGGCGTGAAGCAGCCCGGGCCGGTGAACCCACATGCCTGTTCACCCTGCTTGTAGCCGGTGGCAGCCAGGGGGCCCGAGGCGTCAACCGGAACATGATGGACGCCCTGTCCTCGCTTACGGACAAGGAAAACCTTACCGTGATTCACCAGACCGGTGAAACGGATTTAGAAATGGTCCGGGACGCATACCTGAGTGCAGGAATAACAGCGGACGTCAGCGCATTTTACACCGACATGGACGCCCGGTATGAACAGGCGGATCTGGTGATCTGCAGGGCCGGGGCCACCACACTGTCTGAAATCACGGTGATGGGCCTGCCCGCCATTCTGATTCCCTTTCCCCATGCGGCGGACAATCATCAGGTGAAAAACGCGCTGTCCCTTGCAGACAAAGGTGCGGCGGAGATGATCGAAGAAAAGGACTTATCAGGTGAGTTGCTTGCGGCGCGACTGAGATATTACAGGGAAAACCCGGATGATCTGTGGCGGATGGAAAAAGCGTCTCTGGCCTACGGCAGACCCGATGCGGCAGAGCATATCGTCAATGACTGTTATACAATTCTTCAAGGGGGGGGCGGGTATGACTTCATGGTTGAATGACCAGATTCAAGGCGGCGGAAACAGCCGCATGATCGAACAGCAGATTTCAAATGACCCGTGCCAGAAAGTCATGGACGGAGCGGGGCCGATTTTCGGTGACAGCCTTCACTGGATGATGTGCCTTGACCATCAGCTTGGCCGGGATGACCTGGCGGCCCAGTTAAGGGTTTGTTGAGCGTTGAACGTACACAGATAATTTAACAGCCAAGAAAGTTTCTTATGTATCAGAAAGAATATCACATTCACTTCGTCGGTATCGGCGGCATCGGCATGAGCGGTATCGCCGAAATCCTTCTTAAACTGGGTTACCGGGTTTCCGGTTCCGACGCCAAACAGACCGACATCACCCGGCGTCTGGAAAGCCTGGGTGCCACCATTTTCGAAGGCCACTCCGCAGAACAGGTGGAAGGGGTCAACGTGGTGGTGACATCCACCGCCATCAAAAAAGACAATCCCGAAGTCCAGGCCGCCAAAAAGGCGTATATCCCCATCATTCCCAGAGCGGAAATGCTGGCGGAACTGATGCGTCTCAAATACAGCATCGCGGTGGCCGGAGCCCACGGCAAAACCTCCACCACGTCCATGACGGCGGCCGTACTTGAAAAAGGCGGCCTGGATCCCACGGTGGTCATCGGCGGTGTTCTCAAAAGCGTGGGCACCAACGCCATGCACGGCCTGGGCGATTTCATCGTGGCCGAGGCCGACGAAAGCGACGGTTCGTTCCTGAAATTCTCACCCTCCATCGCCATCGTGACCAACATCGACCGGGAGCACCTGGACTACTACGACAGCCTGAACTCCATCAAAAAGGCGTTCGTGAGTTTCATCGCACGGGTTCCGTTTTACGGCCTGTCCATTCTCTGTCTCGACAGTGAATCGGTGCAGGACATCCTTCCGGAAATCAAGGGCCGGTACGTGACCTACGGTCTGAACACCCGGGCCGACTACCAGGCCAGAAACATCAGTTTTGAAGGGACCACCAGCCGCTTTTCCGTGTATTACATGGAAGAGCTTCTGGGTGAAATCACCCTGAACCTTCCGGGTGTTCACAACGTGACCAACTGCCTGGCCAGCATCGCCGTGGGCATGGAACTTGAGGTTCCCTTCGCCACCATCAAATGCGCCCTTGAAACCATCCAGGGCGTGAAACGGCGTCTTGAAATGAAAGGCGAGGCGGACGGAGTCATCGTGGTGGATGATTACGGTCATCACCCTACGGAAATCAAGGCCACCCTTCTGGCCGCCCGGGAAAGCTGGCCGGAAAAACGGATTGTTGCGGTTTTTCAGCCCCACCGTTACACGCGGACCCAGGCCTTGTTCGACGAGTTCACCCGTGCGTTCTACAACACGGACAAGCTTTATGTCCTGCCCATATATCCTGCGGGTGAAAGCCCCATCGAAGGCGTGGACAGCGAAAGCCTGTGCCGGAAAATCACCGAACGGGGCCACAAGAACACCACGTATGCGGACAGCCACGAAGGTGTCCTCACCACCCTGCTCAAGGAGCTGAAAAAAGACGACCTGTTCCTCACGTTGGGTGCGGGCAACGTGGTCCGGGTGGGTGAGAACTACCTCAAACTGAAGCACGGCGAGTAAAAAGGGAAACCATGAAAGACACGGCGGACACACAGAACTTCAGACTCTGGCTCAAAGACCGATGCGGCAGTCTCGTATCCTTTGACGAGCCCATGAGCCGCCACACCTCCTTCAAGGTGGGCGGACCTGCAGACATCTTCGTCCGCCCGGACAGCAGGGATCTTGCCGTTACCATCCTCATGCGTGCAAAAGAATCCGGTGTTCCGGTTTTCATGGCCGGAGACGGCACCAATCTGGTGATTCACGATGAAGGAATCCGGGGCCTTGTGATGATCCTCTCCAACGTTCCGCCTGATATCGCCTTTGAAGAGTTTCCGGATGGAAACGTGCTGGTGACGGCCCACGCCGGAGTCCGAACAAAAACCCTGTGCCGTATCGCCATCGAACGGGGCTATGACGGCATGAATTTCGCTCTGGGCATTCCGGGAACCTTAGGGGGCAATATCGCCATGAACGCCGGAACCCATCTGGGTGCCATGGAGCAGGTGGTTCACAGCATCCGAATTTTGAGCGGAAACGGGACGCTCAAAAACCTGGACCGAAAGGACCTGAATTTCCATTACAGGCGGCTGCATTACCCCACCCTCACCGACACCACCCCTTTGCCGGTGATTTTTGAAGCTTCCTTCCTCCTTCGGAAAGGAGACAAAAAAACCATCGGCGACGAGGCCAGGGCCATCGTCAGTGCACGGACCAAAAAACAACCCGTCACCCTGCCCAACGCCGGATGCATTTTCAAGAACCCCGAAGGAAAAGATCCGGCGGGCAAACTCATCGACATGGCCGGGCTCAAAGGACGTGTTCAGGGAGGGGCCATGATCTCTGAAAAACACGGCAATTTTATCGTCAACACAGGAAACGCCAGGGCAGAGGATATTCTCTACCTTATCGAACTGGCAAAAAAAGAAGTCCATGAGCGTTTCTGCGTGGAGCTGGAAACAGAGGTGAAAATTGTTGGATTATAAAAACACGCGACCCGCACCCAAAAAAAATGTCAAGCGGCCGGCCAAGCGGCGATCCACGGAACCGCTGATCAGGCTCCGTCATGTTTTCGCGTTCCTTGCGGCGCTGTCTGTCTGCGGCCTTCTGCTTTTGGCGTTCACCGCCACTTATGCCGTCGTCACCCATTACCGGGGGTTTTCCGCGAAGCGTGTGGTGGTTTTCGGCGCGAGCCGCCTGTCCGACAATGACGTTCTCAACCAGGCCGACGTCCACGTCGGTGACAATATTTTCCACGTGAACCTGTCCGTGGTGAGGCAACGGCTTCTCGCTCATTCCTGGATTCAAAGCGCCGAAGTGACACGGGAAATCCCGGACGCCATCCTGATCAAAATCAAGGAGCACGAGCCTCAGGCCATTGTTGAAATGAACGCGCGTTATCTTATGAACACTGAAGGAGATATTTTCAAACATTATTCAGACGAAACCGACATCCGCCCGGTGCCTCCGGCCGTTGAAAGCCAGACTGCCGAAACGGATGCGGACGAGGCCGGGCAAGCCCCAGGCGAAGATCCGAAAGACACCCTTTCTGACGCCGCGCCCGCCCTGCCCCTGATCACCGGTTTCACACCTGAAGACATCCACGTTGCCGGGAGAGAGAACATGAAGCATGAAACCAGTCCCCACAAAGCCGTCATGAACATCATTCAGATCGCCAAAGTGCCAGACAGCAGCCTTCCCCTTTCCCAGATCAAGCAGATCCTTGTGGACCGTGAAATCGGCCTCACGCTGCTCACCAGCGGACACATCCGGACCGTCAAACTCGGCTATGGGGATTACACGGAAAAAATGCGGCGGCTCCGTGAGGTATCCCGGTTTCTGAAAGAAAAGGCCCGGCTCGAAGACATCGACACCGTGGATCTTCTCAACCTTGAACGCATCGTGATCAAACCGGCTTCAGGCCGGAGAACCGTATAGTGTTTCCTGACAGAAAAGGAGGTTTTTAATGGTAGCCCAGGAAGACATCATCGTAGGACTTGACATCGGAACAACGAAAATCTGTGCGGTGGTCGGAGAACGTCAAGGAAACAGAATCAACATCATCGGCACAGGAACCCATCCGTCCATCGGCCTTAAAAAAGGCGTGGTGATCGACATCGATTCCACCGTGGATTCCATCAAGAAAGCCATCGAAGAAGCGGAGCTCATGGCAGGCTGCGAAATATCCACCGTTTACGCAGGAATCGCCGGCGGGCACATCATGGGTTTCAACAGTCACGGCATCATCGCCATCAAAGGCCGTGAAGTGACCCAGAGCGACGTGGACCGCGTCATCGAGGCCGCCCGGGCCGTGGCCATTCCCATGGACCGCGAAGTCATTCACGTCCTTCCCCAGGAATTCATCGTGGACGACCAGCGGGGCATACAGAACCCCATCGGCATGGCCGGTGTCCGCCTGGAAGCCAACATTCACATCGTCACCGGCGCGGTGGCTTCGGCCCACAACATCATCAAATGCGCCAACAAAGCCGGGCTTGACGTGGCGGACGTGGTCCTGGAATCTCTGGCCTCCGGGGAAGCGGTTCTGACTCCCGAGGAAAAAGAGCTGGGGGCGGCCCTCATCGACATCGGCGGCGGCACCACGGACCTCGCCATCTTCGCCAACAACAACATCCGCCACACTTTTGTCCTGGCCATCGGCGGCCATCAGCTGACCAACGATGTCAGCGTGGGCTTGAGAGCCACCAAGATCGACGCGGAGAAAATCAAGATCAAATACGGAAGCTGCCTGTCCGAAGGCATCTCATCCGGTGAAACCATCGAAGTACCCGGCATGGCCGGACGGGAAGCCCGAACCATGCCCCGCCAGGTGCTGGGGGAAATTCTGGAACCCAGAGTGGAGGAAATCTTCGCCCTGATCAAACGCGAGATTTTCAAGATCGGCCTTGAAAACTCCATCAATGCCGGCATCGTGGTCACCGGCGGGTCGTCACTTTTGGAAGGTCTGACGGATCTGGCGGAATCCGTGTTCAACCAGCCCACACGCCTTGGCAAACCCCAGGGCATCGGCGGCCTCGTGGACGTGGTGAACAACCCCATGTACGCCACCGGCGTTGGCCTTGTCCTGTTCGGAGCCAAGCACCAGTCGGACAACAAGTTCAGAATCCGGGATGAAAACATTTTCAACCGGGTGATCAAGCGAATGAAAAAGTGGTTCAGCGACGTGGTATAGCTTGCGGGGTCGGCTATTAAGAAGCCGTTTTCCCTTTCGTCGTACCCTTTGGGAACCCGCTTTTTGAACTTTGTTCATGGTTCCTACGCTCTAACACATTCGTATGTTTAGGTTTTTAACTTTTTACACTAAATTGTGATTTTATACTTGATTAACCACAAAATATTGTGCATAGTTGCGTTGACAAAATCAAACGAAACCGAAAAAAACCTTCGGGTTCCAGGCGAAAATGCCGTGTCGACGTGACGTTCATGTCTGGAATCATACGCTACTTTTACGCAAAAATTCATACAGGTTTAACATATTCACCGTCCAGGCGTGGGCGGTTTGTATAAGGCATCGGAAGACACGATGCGGTATCAGGCGTTCATCAAAAATTATTTCTTGGAGGTGGGGAATGACTTTTTCATTCATGGAAGCTGAAAAAACAGCTAAAATCAAGGTTATCGGCGTGGGCGGCGCAGGCGGAAACGCCATCAACAACATGATCGACGCCAAACTCGTGGGCGTCAAATTCATCGCGGCCAACACCGACGCACAGGCTCTGGACCAGTCCAAAGCCGAAACACGCATTCAGATCGGAGCCAAAATCACCGAAGGCCTTGGCGCGGGAGCCAACCCCAATGTGGGCAAGGACGCCGCCATCGAAAGCATCCAGGCCATCCGTGAAGCCATTGAAGGCAGCCACATGGTGTTCATCACCGCGGGCCTCGGCGGTGGAACCGGAACAGGCGCGGCCCCTGTCGTGGCAGAGATCTGCAAGGAAATGGGCATCCTCACCGTGGCGGTTGTTTCCAAACCTTTTTCCTTTGAAGGTAAAAAACGCATGGCCCAGGCTGAAGTGGGTCTCCAGGCTCTCCGGTCCTTCACCGACACGGTCATCACCATTCCCAACGACCGGCTAAGAAGCCTGGCCCAGAAAAAAGCCACCATGATCGATATGTTCAGAAAAGCCGATGAGATCCTTCATCATTCCGTCAAAGGCATCACCGACCTCATCATGGTCCCCGGTATGGTCAACCTGGACTTCGCCGATGTGAGGACCACCATGAGCAAAGCCGGCATGGCCATCATGGGCATCGGCATCGCCTCCGGTGAAAACCGGGCCAAGGAAGCTGCCGAAAAAGCCATTTCCCATCCGCTGCTGGAAGACATCTCCATTGCCGGAGCCAAGGGCGTTCTCATCAACATCACCAGCGGCAGCGACCTCACCCTGGAAGAAATGACCGAAGCTGCCGACCTGATTTACAAGGAAGTGGGCGAAGATGCCGAAATCATCTGGGGTCAGGCCATTGACGACACCATTGGTGACGAAATGCGCGTGACGGTCATCGCCACCGGCATCGGCGACAAATTCAAAGCCGCCACCGTGTCCAACTTTGCGTCATCGGCCTCTTCGTCCCAGTCCATGAACCACTCCCAGACCCATGCCCATGTTCATGCCCATGTTGCAGCCGCGTCCAGTTCGTCAAGTGCCACGGTCAACCGCATGCCGGACCGTAATCTGCGCGGCGTGGTCCGTGATCTGACCCTAGCTGAAATCAACTCGGGAGCCATGGACGAGCCCACCTACGTGCGCCGCAACATCGCCGTGGGCGAATCGGGACACAGCACCCACCGGGGCATCAAAGGCGTCTCGTTCAACAACGATGACCTTGAGATTCCGACGTTTTTAAGAAAAAAGGCTGATTGATCCTTTGACATCCGCCCTCCTTTGTTTCTGCGAAGGGAGGGACTCTGGAACAAGGGATCCCACGAAGCGCGCGCAGAGGCGGGGTCATCCCGCCCGGCTTGACACCGTGTGAACCGCAACGTGGAGCAGACAAAAGCATGATCAAGAAAAAAGCGGTTAAAACGCCTTGGGATTCTGAATCAGGGGCCATCCGGAAAAACTGGTCCGGAAAAACAAGCATCGCGCTTGTTTATCCCAGCAGCTACAGTGTGGGCATGGCCAACCTGGGTTTTCAGAGCGTTTACCGCCTGCTGAACGATGACGACAGGGTCGTCTGTGAGCGTGTGTTCGTTCCGGACAGCACGAGCCGGGACAAACAGGGCAAGCCCCCAAAGCTTGTCAGCATCGAATCCGGACGGCCTTTGAAGGATTTTCAGATTGTCGCGTTTAGTCTGTCGTTTGAAAACGACTATCTGAATGTCCTTGACATCATCCATCTTGCGGGCCTCCCCCTGCGATCGAACGCCAGAGGAGATTCCCACCCCCTTCTGATTGCAGGGGGGGTCGCCTGCCTTTTAAACCCTGAGCCTCTGGCCTCGTTTATCGATTGTTTCCTGATCGGCGAGGCCGAGGCTCTTGTCTTTTCCCTGATCGGCATCCTCCATGAGAACCAGGGCCGCGAAACCCTCTTAATCCGTCTATCCGAAGAAGTCCCCGGAGCTTACGTCCCTGAATTTTACGACGCCCGTTACCATCCGGACGGCACCCTTTTGTCCTTTTCACCGAACAGAATCCATGCGCCCTTTCCGGTCAAACGGGTCTATCCGCCGGACATTTCAAACAGTCCCACATCCACCGCCGTGATGTCCGAAGCCGCGGCCTTTGAAAGCGCCTTCCTCACGGAGGTGAGCCGGGGCTGCCCCCACGGCTGCCGTTTCTGCAGCGCTGGCTTTATTTACCGGCCACCGCGCTACCGTTCCAAAGATTGTCTCATTGCCGAATGCAAAAAAGCCGCCGCATTCACGGACAGTGTGGGACTGGTGGGTACCGCCATATCCGATCACCCGGACATCACGGACGTCTGCCGCCATCCCGACCTCCAGGCTTTGCGTTTCGCCTACTCCTCATTGCGGGCCGACGCCATAAACCCCGCCCATCTTTCCGTGCTCAACGCAAGCGGGACAAGAACCGCCACCATCGCCCCCGAAGCCGGTTCCGAGCGCATGCGCTCCGTCATCAACAAAGGCATCACCGAAGATGAGATTCTCTCCGCCACCCATTCCCTGGTGAACGCGGGTATCATGAATCTCAAGCTGTATTTCATGATCGGGCTTCCCGGTGAAACCCCTGACGACGTTCTGGCCATCGCCTTGCTGTGCCGGAAAATCAGGGCTGTCTTCCTCGAAACAAGCCGTGAAAAAGGCCGTATGGGCCAGATCACCGTAGGCGTCGGCAGCTTTGTTCCCAAAGCCGCAACCCCGTTTGAGTGGGCCGCCATGGACAGCCCCGACACCCTGAAAAAAAAGATCAAGACCCTGAAATCCGAACTCAACCCCATCGCCAACATCACCGTCACCGCCGACAGCCCAAGGGGTGCCGTGATCCAGGCCCTTCTGGCCCGGGGTGACCGCACCGTGGCCGACCTCCTTGAAACAGCCTTCAAAAACCAGGGCAACTGGGCCACCACCCTCAAATCCGCCGCCCACGCCCCCGGCCTTTTCATCACCCGCGAGCGGGACAAAGACGAACTCTTCCCCTGGGACTTCATCGACCACGGCATCCGCAAAACCTACCTGCGCTCCGAATACGAACGCGCCCTCAAGGCTCTCTCAACGCCCCCCTGCCCGCCCTCCGGTTGCAGCCGGTGCGGGGTGTGCGGGGGATAACACTTACTTTTTCGTAATGTTGTCTGGGCGCACACTGCAGACCATATATTTTATCTTAAAATTTATTGCTCCTGTTAGAGTCGGTGCAATATTAATTAAGTTAATGGTTCAATAACTATTCCTGATGAATATTAGCCAGGTTATTTGAAAAAGTAATTGTATACGATCCTGTTGCAACATTTGCTTCATTAGCAACAACTGCATATTGTCGCCCTTGATTAACAGTGAATGATACCAAAGCATTATTACCACCCCCGCTATCGTCGTCTTGAGCCACCCCATTCCCCTGATTATCTATAACCATAAGATATGAATCCAAATTCGAAGATTCCATTCTAATGTTAGCAATCCCTGAACTCAATGCTGTAAAACGATAGATATCGTAGTATGTTCTATCAGATGAGAAAACATAATCATTTGAAGTTAAGGTACCGCGAATTTGAGTTTGGTTTCCTGGAATGTCCTCACAACTTAGCTTATCGACTCCGTTGATTTCTCCAGTACAAATTTCATCACCCCTAACAATTTTTATTTTTATTTCATCTACTTCTGGATCATTTGTTTCTAATATACTAGCATACTTTGCAAGCGATTTCTTTTCTTTGAGTGTTTCCTGTGTTTCTTGTTCAGTAATAACCAATGGAATTGAGGCGAGTTCAACTATTAAATCTCCAGGCTGAATGCCAATATCATGTGCTTTCCCACCAGATTGAACAGCCTTAACAAAAACGCCACGCGGATCATCTTTAGAGTCATAAATAACTTCTATTGTCGCACCAATCGACTTAATATTTCGTCCTTGTTGCATTGTAGCAACAAGTTGCTGAGCTTCTTCGTTGGTAATAGCTAAATTTCGATCTTGTGTGCCAGCGAAATTTATTCCAGCGATTTTCCCCGTTGATGTTTCCAGCAAAGGACCACCTGAACAACCAGGCCTTATCAGAGCGCTATGTATAACCGCTTCAACAGAAACCCAATACGTATCTTCTCTGTAGGCTGTTGTATTAATAATTCCATTTGTGATTGAAAACATTGGTTCACCAACTAATGAGTATATATCGCCAGGAAAACCAGCTGCTACCACTGCCAAACCTTGATTAAGACTTTTTTCATACCAATCTAGAGAACTGAACTCATTACCTTTTGTTACTTTTATGACCGCAAGGTCATGGCATTCAGCAACCCCAACCACTTCTGCATTATAAGGTTTCGATTCCCCATTGACCCACACCTTCAATTCACCTGCTCCTGTAACAACATGGTTATTTGTAACAATGTACCCCTCTTTTGAAATAAAGAACCCACTACCCCACCAATTTTCATGGTGACTGCCATTGCTATCTAAGGAATATCCTGATGCTGAAATTCTAACTGTAGCTTTTTTCGCCATTTCTTTTATTTCCTGATCCGACAAAGAAGTATCAATTTCATCTTTACCACTATCACTCCCGCATCCAACAAAAGAAACCAAGAAAAAAACAATAAATATAAACAAATGACTTTTTTTCATATTTTTTCTCCATATCAACTTTTTTATTATAGTTTTTTGAAAGTTTTCAGGCGTTATATCTTGCTATCCGGCACATTTATTTAAATCTCTAAGACAATTTGGTTTTCAACGTCATTTTTAATCTTTTAGTTGCGCCGACCAACCCGTCCCTGCCGTTGCATATCGCCACAGCCGCAGTCCGGCGTCAGATTGTAATCTGTCTGGGCAGCCTTGTGGATGGCTCCTGTGGCCCCCAAATCAACGACAAGCATGGAAACAAGTCCCCAATCGATCAGAAGCCCGAGAAGAGACATGCTGTCAAACTTCGTTTCAATGGGGATAGATTTTGGGGTACATCCATCTTTTTCAGCCCGAAGCATTTTTCTGCTCAAGCCTTTTTTGGGCAAAGAAACCACTGCATTCGTGCCGATACCAATTTCCCGGTTATCAACATAAAATTTTGTGTTTTTTTCATCACTTCTCACATAGAGCGTTTCACTGGTTCCACTGAACATCGAAGCACAACTTGAACAAAAAAAGGTAACAGCTAAAATTACGGCAAAAAATTTCATAGCTCTCTTTCTTTCCTCCATTGTTAATTGGTTATCGAACACTGTTGATTGGAATTGACGGAAGAAAAAATATGTTTTGTCCAAAAAATTTTATTTTTTTATGAAGAAGTCAGACTTGAGGATTTGATGCGACACTTAAGGTCGGCCGCACTTCAATGTTCAGCTTTGTTGTGGGCCACCGTGTATCAATGTAGGTAAGGGGTATTAAGACGGGTCATTCAAAACACTATATCCATACAACTTTACCATCCGAATAACAGATCGATTATTATAAGCTTGTTTCTTTGAGACTGTTTTCCATCGTTCCAATGGCTAACGAAATATCCTCACAACCATCCACTTTGGCATCTTCTTTTAAAATGTGGTTTATTGCTTCGGAAATAGCCCCGTTCATTTCGTTCAAGGCCAGAATATCTTTCGTAGGCTTTTCAGTTCGGGTGATTTCTTTATGAATCTTTTTTGATATGGCTTTTTGAGCTGACCAGAAATCCGGCATGCCCACGTTGTCTTTTCCCGTGCAGGCACATTGGAGAGAGACGACCCACTGACCTGTGGAATAAAGAAGTGAAAGTTGCGGATTATTGAAAGGTTTACCCTGAATGATGACTGAGCTGTTTTTCAATCCGGCCATTCCTGTTTCAAGACCTTGTCGGTAAGCCGAATACGCTTCGGATTGTTTTTCGTCTGTGGGTGTCTCTCCTCTGGACGAGAATGAAGAGAATCTTTCTGCATCTTTCTGGGGAATAAAAGCATATGTATTTGAAATCATGCGGTTTAAATCGTCGCTTAAGGAAATGAACCATACAAACCAAAGACAAGCGGCAAGGGCCATGCTTATCCCGGCTGTTGACTTCATATGCCGAGCCATGAACTTCACAATTTTTCGTGGTACCGGATCAAGATTTTCATGGCCGGGAACACCGTGTTCGCACTCGTCTGCCGCAGAACAGACATGATGAACAACTTTGCGGCATGTGTCACATTCGTTCAGATGGGAATAAATAAGATTCCGTTTTTCTCCGGAAAGCAATCCGTCGGCAAATGCTGCGAGGTCGTTGTCATCCGGACAGATTCCGGCCTGATTGTTTTTCATGGACAACAACGCTAAAACAGGCCGCAGATCATCATCAGATTGTTTTCTTTTTACACGCCATTGGTTATCAGGTTTTTTATTCTGCATAAGTTGAAGTCTCTATGAACATAGACGGACATCTCAACATTTTTTGTTGTAGCATTTCAGTCTTTTTCATCGTTCAATTAATATAGGGCACCAGCAAACCGGCGATGGAATCGTTAATTTTTTGAATGAGCCGCCTGAACTTCCCGCTGATCTGGTTTGAATTCAATCCCAGGCACCTCCCGATCATCGTTACGGGTTTTCCATCGACAAAATGGGTGATAAGCATGAATCGTTCTTCATCGTTCAGCTGAACCCTTTTTCGTATTTCCATGATCAGCGATACGTATTTCTTCGAACCGGATAATTCTTCCTGATCTTCATGATGATTCAAAAAAACGTTCGCGAGAGCCTGAAGGGCGATCATCTTTTCCCGTGATATCGTCTCTTCTTCAGGTACCGGCCTTGCGTCTTCCAGCAGCGACTCGTCTGCCAGGCCGTTGTCCCCATCATCCAGAGAAGCGGCAACCCCTTTCTTTTTTCCACACTCCGGAATCCGGCTAACGATTTCAGCCGCGATAGCTTCCAGCTCATCGATGTTTTTAGAAAACCGCCTTTCCACGATCACTTTTTCAATGGCATCACGGGAAGTCAGGTTTCTGCAGCACAGAAGCCTGAAAAGCTCTTCCCATATCACGCCAAGCTGCTGAATCCATCTTGGCGTGGTGATTCGCCCGAACGTCCTGACCGAATAATCTTCAAGCAGCCTTGACCAAACAACTCCGATATATGTACGAAAAGAAGATCCTCCATTGAAAGCCCGGATACGTCTCCAGTCATCTTCGGCAAGTTTTTCAAATGCGTAGGTGTAAGCCTCGTCGGCCATAAATGCATCAGGAAAACGCCTGCTCGCAAGAAGTTTGAGATAATCGTAATGTTCGTACACCTCATTCACGCCCGAATTCCCCCCCTTCCTAAAGGATTCCCATCGAGTGTGACCGAATCGATAATGCCATCGAACCGAATTTCCGACAAGGCCTATCATGGTCCCCATAAGCGTACAAGTCATTTAAACTGTCGGAAGGATAGCCCCATTTCATACGTCCACCTGTTATAACCAGTTATTGATAAGGATGAATGGAGACCAGTAACCCGGATGGCTGTATTCCGTATCTTCGATAAGGGTTGTTTCAGCTCTTTTCAAAGCGACTGATCGAGACACGCCTTTTTTCCCTAACTCGGTGTAAAACTTCGACACAAGCTTCGACGCGGCCTGGTCATCCACGGCCCAGAGGGTTGCCAAAGCGCTCCGCGCACCGATTTTAACTGCGATCCCGGCCAGACCCAGGGCTGCCTGTTCGTTGCCCGTGGCTGTTTCGCATGCACTCAATGTCAGAAGTTCCAGGGGTTTATCGCGAAACCTGTAAAGCCCGACGCAACGGGTCAGATCGTTTAATGTCATTTTTTTGTCAGAGGCAAGTATGAAACTATCTTCGATACGGTCAAAAAATTTCCCGTGTGAAGCGATATGCACCACATTGTATGATTCATCTCTGAGCGCTTTTTCAAAGTTGTCAGTGGAGAAGGAATCGTCTAACAGCACCTTTCCCTTAAAAAGATCTGAAATGGCTTTTACCTCGGATTGAACACCGGGAAGCGGCTCATATCCTTCGCGGGGCTTGGAAATACCCACGGCAAGGACATGAACGCCGTCAGGATCGATGGGCTTGGGTTTGGTCATTTTAAGACCGGGCGTCACTGCAACGGCGTAAGAAGATATCAGAAAAGATACTCCATCATGAAGAGCCGCTATCGGAATGGTGTTCAGCACACCGTCAGGGACAAAAACCAGGGTTTCCGGTTTGAAAAATTTCAATTCGTTTTCAAGAGGCCTAATCAGATAATTGTAAAGCTTCTGTGAAGGTCCAAGATAAAGATCGCCTCCCCTTTGACCGACCCTAAGCCTGAATTCTTCAGCGGTTTGAATGATTTCATCTGCTTTAACCGGAACAACATAGTGTTTAAATACAACATTTCCGTCATTTGATTTGTTTTTATCATCATAGCTTCCTTTCTGTGAAAAGGTCGCTATGATCTCAAGCCTTTCGGGCAGTATGACAGGATAGATCACAACGGCATTATCCAGTATTTCATCCACGTCAGTCATTTCAACGTTCGCCGCTCCCAGGCAATCGTCGTTGAAATATTCACGGAGTTCAAAAACCTTCCTTTTTTCAACGGCATCCCTTGCTGCCCTTAAAATATTCTGGTCCTTATCACCGTCTGTATGTTCGTAAAAACTCAAAAGGGCATCCACATAACCGGAATAAATCTCCGCCTCTTTTCTTCGGAGTTCTGCGCGAGATCTCCCATAACAGTTTTCAAATTCAGCTCTTACTGACTCCAGTGTGGAAATGGCGTTTTTGTAGGATATGACGGCGTCTGAAAATCGGCCCTGTTTTTTTAAAATGTCTGCGTCTTGACCTTGCCAACGGTAAAGCGATTCAGGAGCGTTCCCATTTTCTGATAGCATGATCGCTTCATAGGTATGATCACCCGCCTGTTTCAAATTTCCGGAACGAAATTCAAATAACCCGAGATATCCATTGGCGTAAGATCCAAGGAGCGGGTTTTTCAGTTCTACAGACATGTCCGAAGCTGCTTTGAGCAAATCTGACGCCTGTCCATGAAGGCTATCGGCTTTGTCCGGAAGATTGACGGAAAGTTCCATCAAACCAGCTGCCATGTTGATATATGCCGTGCAAGCATGCCGAGACGTGCCGATGAATTTCAGTCTTGATCCTGCTTCGTTCAGTTCATCATCCGCACTTTTAAAAAACTGCCTGGCTTTCTGCCTGGCTTCCGCAGACGGGGTTCCCTTGCTTTTATGAACAAGAACCGTTGCACGATTGATCGATGCAAACCGCGACCCTCTTTGTTCTTCTTCAACATTTACAAGACCGTCTTCAATATGGGTAACGCCCTGAGAGTCTGGAGCATACCCATTCTTCATCATAATCATTTTGCCCTGACGGATCTGAACGAGTGCCAAGTTAATTCTGGCGATGACTGCTTGAACCGCCGATTTATCCAAAGATACAGAAGATCGATAAGCATCAACGGCTTTTTCATAGTCTCCGGATGTTCCGTAAAGGTTTCCAAGATTGTTATATATCGATGCCATCCGTCCATGGTTTTCATTTATTTTTGCCATATCCAGAGCTTTTTCGAGGTTTTTTCTTGCCTCTTCGAATTTACCGGAACTGTGTAAAAGATTTCCTTTCAATTCAAGCATTCTTGTCTCAAGATCTCCATCGCCTGTTTCCTTTAACTGATTTTCAGCTTCCCCAAGCCGTGAGAAGGCCATTTCAATTCTTCCCATGGAAAGGCAGACTTGTGCTGAACGCACCAAGGCATCGGACAGACCTTTTACATTATTTTTAAGTTTATGTTCAGCCACGACTTTTTCAAACATATCGAACGCTTCTTTGTCCTTGCCCCTTTCATATGCAAGAATTCCTTCATTCATTAAAGCCGAAGGGTCAGCGGTTGAAACAACCGTTATGGACTCTTTATCAGGATGAAAGGATATGCAGGAAACAACAGTACATAGAAATGCACAAACCACTAACAAACCGGTATATTTTCCATTTGATTTCATGACGACCTGTTCCACCTCGACCGGTATGAACCGGAATATCTGTATATAACGTTATTCATGTCAGAATGCGGAAACCGATAATTGAAAATGGAACCCGTCATCCTGGAGATCGCTTCCATCCGTATCCACATCTTTCAGAGGATGACCCCAGTAGAATTCAAGTTCCGTTGTCACCGGAAATGGTTCCGACATCATGGTCAGCGCCCATCTCAACCCGAGACCTATGCTGTAAATGGCCTTTGGGTCGGGATCGTTATCTTTTCTGTTCCATCCCCTTCCAAAATCAAAGAAAGGTGCCAGCTGAAAATAATCGGCCCATACCCTTTTTCGTACAAGGGGAATCCGTGTTTCCATCGAAGCGATTACTCCGTTATCGCTTACAAGCTGGTTTTCACGGTAACCTCGGACCGAATAGCGTCCGCCAATGGGGATCTGTTCAAGGGAGAGAAGCCTGTCATCGGCAATCTGAATGTCCGTTTTAAGCATATTCTGAATTTCCAAAGATGAAAAAATCCCCACCCATTGAGCCTGACCCAGCCATGAGAAAAAACGGGCGTCCGGTTCTTTGCCACCGTTCATGGTCGCATCGAAAGCGTCGATACCCCAGGAAAAACGTGACTGAAGGGCTGCGACATTCTCACGAGTTCTGTAAATGTACTCCTGAAAAAAACGAATGGCGTCCACCTCCGACACACCGTTCACGGAGCCCTTTGAAAATGAATAGGGTTCACCGAGAAGTGTTGTTTTATTTCTCAGGCGCTCCCCAGAAATTCCCAAAGCGCATTCCCTGTTCGGCGTTCTAAAGAAAGGCTGCCTGACCTTCACTTCATAAACGGACGATGTGCTCGTGATGTCAAGGCTCTGGAACGGTTCTTCAACAATGTCGAAATCGTTGTTTCTGTAACGGAATCCAAGTTCGGTATCCCAGGTTGTGACAGGCATGAGAAAAGAGGCGTCAACAAGGGGGTCAAGCCCATCAGAACGGCCGTATGTCAAACTGACCACGTCGCCGAAGCCTGTGGCGCTTTTATGCGTCAGAGTCACAAGCCCCCTTTCGGAGCCGACGGACGGTGACTGATAGTTGTTGAAGGAAGCCCAGACATTCCATGGCGAACGTTCTTCCACCTTGATATCCAGTTCGCTTTTACCGGGATCCATTCCGGGTTTCAGCTCGGCATGAATCCTTTTCACCAGGTCGTTTTGTTGGAGCATCTGCAGGCATTGCCCCAGCACGTTGACGTTCAAAGGTTTTTCTGCGGCTTTTTCGATTCGGTTTATATAATACCGATCCCTCAACCGCTCGTTTCCTGATACCGTGACATTGGACAGCGCGCCTTCAACCACCATGTATGTCACTTTACCGTCAGACACAGCCTGATCCGGCAGAACTGCTCCGGAGTTGACGTATCCGTTCTGAATATAGTGGACTGTGATTTTCCTTCGAATTTCTTCAAGATCGACATGGGACAGTTTTTTATTTTCGTATGGTTTTGTTATTTCAGAAAGTTTTTCTTTCGAAAAAACTGTACTGCCAATAATTTCAATTTTTTTCACAAAAACCGAGATTCCGTTTTTTATATCTTCACCCTTGTTACCATCATTCATCTCGACTGCAGGCGAGGGACTGACGATTTCAGGCTTCGGAATCATTTCATCTTTATCTTTCATAAGAGATTCCTGCCTGTCGCCCGATCTCAAAGTCGGATCGATGGAGACCGGGTTGTCAAGACAGTAAACACCCGAGGTGAAAGAAAAAAAGAACAGAAGAACCGCATGGAACCACACCGCTATACGAAAAAAACGAGCTCGATAAACCACGACCAACTCCATCTAATCTTTCATCATCTGGCCGGTTTCATTCACTGACCGGCTTAGCCCCATTCCCCAATCGTTCAAACACCGTACGTCAATCTGTTTGACTCAAAGCTGTTTCCATAACGTTTCAGCAGGACCTCCACGCTCTATTTGGATCATATCTTATGGACTCATCTGAAGAGCTCCGGGTTCCATAGGCAGGGAATCCCTCCCTTTCACGATGAAACTTCCGTAATCCCCACCTTTGACCCGTGCTTCACAGGGCTCTTTCAACAAATTTCCTGCGTCCTGAAATTCATTTGAAAGCGGTTTCAAACCGCCGTCAAGGTCACTGAAAGACGCCTGAATCAGTACCTCACCGTCAATGCCCATATCCGATGATGCATCGAGCACACTTGACGGATCGGCAAGAAAGACTTCCGATAAAACACTGATGCGGCCTCCGTCCCCTTGAACGGCCCGTGCCGCAATGTCTGTTCTTTCAAGAACGATGAATCCGGATTCAAGTTCCAGATTCCCTCCCTGGGTCCCCTGGCCGCCACCGACACTTGCGAGTATTTCACTGTCGATCAGCCGCATAAGATTCTTCGAGATAATGCGAACATTTCCACCGTCCGCCTGATCTGCGTCAGCTGTAATTTTTGAACCGACACTGAAAATATCAGACAACGAAACGATTGAAATCTCTCCGCCATTCCCGGCACCCGTACTTTTAGCCGATATTTCCGAACCATTTCCAAGGGAAAGGTACCCGGCTGTCAGATCAATATCACCGCCCTTTCCCGAACCTTCAGCACTTGTGGATATGGCGGAATGATTGGCAAGAAAAAGATTGCCTATGATCTCCAGCCGTATGGAACCCGAGTCTCCATCTCCGCCGCTTCCGGCGAAAACCCCGGTTTTATCCACGGCTTTCGTTGTTCCGTCGGAGAAGCTTCCATCGATTGTAAATTCATCCGCCGTAATAAAAATATCTCCACCTTTTCCCGAACTTGTCGCTTTTGTGGAAATCTCGGCATGGTTATACAGACCAAGCTTACCGATATTCAATTCGATGGTTCCCGCGTCACCGGATCCCGTGGAAGTCGCAAAAAGGCCGGTCAGCCCGGCATCAGCACCGTCGATGGTGAGGATGTCCGCCGTGATGGTTAGATTTCCGCCTTGGCCACTCCCAGTGGTTTCACAGGTTACGCCACCACCGCCTTCAATGGTGACCGTTTCAGCCTCAATCGTGATATCACCAGCGATACCGTCCCCGCCTGAAATACTCTCCATGGTGCAACCATTCATGACAACACTACCGGCCATGACATTCACAGTTCCGGCATTGGCATAACCGTACGTTGAAGCTGCGATGAACGCATTTCCTTCCATCAGAACCGATTCAACGTCATGCAGCTTGATGTTTCCGCCATGTGCGGAAACCGTCGTTTTATCACCGCACATACTGCTTATCGCGGCAGGTTTGGCGGGATCGTCATTTGTTCCATTCAGAACAACGCGAGTTGCGGTGATGTCCATATCACCGGCCACACCGGAACCGTAGGCGTTAGCGTTAATGGAGGCATCCCCCGTCAATGTCAAAGTGCCTGATAATTGAACAGCAATATTCCCCGAATCACCCTCATGGTTGCTTCCGGAAGAAATTTTGGTAGAACGTCCATCGGCAGCTCCTTCGATTGTCATATCATCAGCGGTAATTGCAATATCTCCACCCTTCCCCGATCCATTGGATAACGCCATGATATTTGCCTGGTTTTTCATTACAATTTGTCCACCTTCTATGGTTATATTGCCACCATTTCCAGTTCCCCTGGATGCTGAATCAATCATGGAATTGTCAAGAACAAGAGATCCGGTCATGATTTCGATATTTCCGGAATTCCCCGTATCCAGGGTGCTTGCAGAAACAACCGACTCATTCACGGCTTCAATGGATTCCGCATGAATGATGATACCAGCTGAATCGCCTGAAAAAGCTGAAGAATCAATCATTCCCTTATCCATAAAGACAGAACCTGCGGTCAATGAGATGAGGCCTGTTAAGCCGCTGCCTTTCGAACCGTTTGTGATGTTTCCACCATCATTGATTGTGGCGGTTCCACAGGTTATGGAAATATCTCCGGCCGCAGACGAACCGGTTGTCAGTGAAAAAATCCGTGCTCTGTCCTCGATATCCGATAAGCCATGAACATACAAAGCGTCATCGATGGTGAGATGAATCGATCCGCAAGCACCGGAACCTGTGGTCGATGTGTTGATGGAAGCTCCGTTCTCAATCTCCAAGGAATGGGCATCGACATTTATATCCCCTCCTTTTCCGGACTGTTGAGATTCAGCCGCAATCATTGCTGAATCGCTTATCAACAGATCATTTGTAGAAATACTTATGTCAGCGCCGTCTCCTGTACCCATGGCGTAGCTTAAAATGGAGCTTCGATTTGTAACCGCAATGTGATCCGCTCCGATATGTAACCCCCCTGAATGTTCAGAACCCGCTGACTGACTGAATATAAATCCTCCCGAATCAAATACAAAATCAGACGTTGTCAGACTGATTTCACCTGCTGCGGCCGCGTTATTGGTTATTGAAAAAATTTCTGGGCCTATGTTCAAAGCGCCCGATCCATCCAGTGTGATGGAATCTTCCGCCTTAACCGTGATATTCCCGCAATCTCCCGCTCCTGTCCCGGAAGATGAAACCCTTATCACTGAATCATTTTCAAGCTTCAATGTCTTTGAATCCAAGTTGATATCACCGCATGTTCCCTGGCCAAGGGTATACGCCCTGATCGTGGAAGAATTTTTCATCGATAGGCCATTATCGGACTCAATGAAGATGGAACCGCCGTTTCCACCCGTGTAAGTCAGTGCCTCCACAGTTGACAATGTGTTTAATGACATGTCACCCGTTAAATCGATCCCAATATCCCCTCCATTTCCCGCTGACCAGGAAACGCTTCGGATTTTCGAAGAATCATTCAATGTCAGTTCTCCGGCATTAATGGTGACGCTGCCCCCCTTGCCGGTATTCCATGATTCAGCCACGATTGACGCCGTGTTGCTCAGAGACAGAGTCCCCGTGCTATGAATCGCTATATTTCCGCCAGAACCGGAACCATTTGTTTTTGAAGTCAGTTTTGAACTGTCTTTCAGCGACATATCCCCGGATTCAATAACAATGTCTCCACCCGCGCAGGTGTCATTGGCGGTTGTAGAAATATACGATGATCCTGAAAGATCCACGTCACCGTTCCCCGTAATGGTGATATCACCGCCTGTATCGGAAGTGTAAGCCGTTGAAGATATAAAAGACGTAGCACCAAGAATCAGAGAATCATAACAGGTGATAGCCAGATCACCACCGTTCCCGTCATTAATGGATGAACTACTGCACCGTGAACCATTATTAAGCAGCATGGTGCCTGCCTTGATTGATACATCTCCACCATTTCCGGAATAATTTGCAATGGAAGAAATATAGGATGATCCATCAAGATTGATGGATTCCTTTCCTGTTATTGAAAGATATCCTCCGTTTCCTTCCGCTAGTGTCGACGTTGTTATTCTCGAACTGCCATTGAGCGAAATATTATTCGAACAAATGATTAGAGACCCGGCATCCCCAGTGCCGGACACCGAAGTGGAGATATAGGACCCCCCGGCCAAAGAAACGCCGTCAGTTCCCGTGACACTCAGATCTCCTCCCCAACCGGACGAATAGCTTGCCGTCCTGATATATGAAGCACCCGTGAGATCAATAGTGTCCGCATGAATGCGTCCACCACCGCAACGACCCTGTTCATAGGCGTAGGTTTCGACTGCACTTCCGTTTGAGAGCTGAATCAAGGAAGCGGCTTCCATGTCCAGAGAAAGTCCGGAGGCATCGGAAGAAGAATAGCCCCCTGTGTATACTGCTGTTTTATCTATTTCAATTTTACCACCACGGATAATCACCGAACCATCGGGATAAGAACCTGAATAATCCTCGGATGAGACATAGGCGTTAGACAAAGTGACGACACCTGTTTCACCGGCAGCATCCGTGAGGACGGAAGGAGACTGGAGAGAAATATCACCAGCGTTACCAACACTCACGATCTGGACTTTGCCCCCATCAACCCAGACCTGAGCCTGCCGGTAGTTCCCTGTGACATCAATATCACCCCCGACAAAGGACAGTGTTTCGCCTGAAGAGCCAAATATATGGGCGCTCTCAATGGATATGGGGCCCGGATTGTCCGTAAGGAATCCAAATGCCTCGGGTTTGGCGATACTCAGTACGCTTGCCTGAACCGGATTGGCGAAAAAGACTGAGCCGTCCTCGAATTTCAGACTGTCCCCCGTGCTCACATGGAACGAACCGGGGATATTGAGGGTGGCGTATGGACCGAACATCACGCCATATGGATTCAGCAGAAACACGTTCGCCCCGTTGATAGTCGAAGCCAGTTCACCGTTGATCGTGGAGGGTAAACCGCCTGTCACCCGCCCAATGATGTTTTCAATAGAAGCCGCTCCGCTGAACGTTGCACTCTCGCCCACATTGACGTTAAACTCTTTAAAACTATGAAAGAGGTTCGTCCCCCGGACCTGGCCGAGATCATCGGTAATGGAATAAGCAGGACCTGTGATGTTGACTTCCGAACCCAGGGTGCCGTCTGTGGAAATCTGAGCAGAGCATGTTAAAACCGAAATCAGATAACACACAAGAAACCGGGTTGCCGCAGACAATACTCGACAACAGCGATAACGCTTTTTTACACTTAAATTTTTCATTATTCTCTCCCCACCGGACAAAATTTTACTTTATATATAAAAAAAATTTATCTTTGCAAATGAGTTTTTTCGTATTATCAAAGAACCATCAGGAAATTGTCAGAACATATTTTAACAAACTGTATTTATTGATAAATTAAAACAATCCGTTTCGAACATGGTTGATTATGTGTTGTTTTAAATACTTATTATTCTATCGATGGGTATGATTGTATGAAACATAAACCGGTATCGATCACCGCCGTTTTTTTATCTCCGGTAGTACTATGAAGCGACTGCATTTGATTCTTCTTTTCACTGTATTGTCCGTTCAGGCTCAATCCGGTCTGGCTTCTGAAAAACACGCCCTTCTCATCGGGGTTGGAGATTACACACTTTCATCCGGATTCAGTGATCTTAAAGGTTCATTGAACGATGTGGATATCATGCATAAAACGTTGAAAAGCCGCCGTTTCGGTTTTGACCGTGTCACTGTTCTTCTCAACACGGAGGCTACACACAGCCGAATTGCAAAAGCGTTCACGAACCTCGCGTCAGAAGTCAGAAAAGATAAGGAGAGCTATGTTTACATTTATTATTCCGGCCACGGTTCACTGACAAGGGATCTGAACGGTGACGAAGGTAAACGATACGACATTCATGGCCAAATCCTCCCAAGCTACGATCAAACCTGGGTGACTTACGGTTCCAGACTAAAAAATAGCGCAACTATTCCTAACGGATTCAAAACCGTCGACCGTTACGATATCCTTGACGATGAAATCAACGAATGGATTAACGACATTGCTGAGCACGTCAGTCAGCTGGTGTTCGTATCGGATTCCTGCCATTCTGGAAGCGTTTCCAGGGAAGGTATTTTTGCCGGTGTAAAAAAAGGTCCCGTAGACACCCGGGAACATCCGTTGGGAAGAAAAAATTACAGACGGAACAGTTCTTTGAACAACATCGTCCGGGTGGGGGCCTGTACCGACTCGCAAATCGCGCGGGAATTCATCCCTTACGGAATGTCGGAAGAATACGGTATTTTCACGTGGTACTGGATTAAATCCCTGAATGCCTGCCTTCCTCGCGATACCTGGAATCAGGTATTCAGCCGGGTTTCACGAATGGTCATGCAGGAGACTCCGAACAGGCAAAGCCCGCAGATTGCGGGTGCCGTTTCGATGATGGTTTTTAATGACCGTTTTTCAGCAGACCGAAGAACCGTCCCTGTATACCAGGTTTGCCGGATTCCCGAAGGTTATCGGGTTTACATGGCTGCTGGAAGATTATCTGGCGTGACAAGAGGTTCCGTTTATACCCTGGAAAAACAACACGAACAATCAGCCCCCCCAAAAATTGTTGTTTCACATGTCGAACCCTTATCAAGCACTGCGATGAGTGAAACCCCGATTGCCGTGAACGATCAGCTCGTTGAAATGACACACCACTACGAAAGCTCGCCCATACGACTGATGATAACGTCCACGCTTCAGAACAGCGGTAATAATATTAAAAAAATCAGAGATGTAATACAAAAAATCTCTCAATACCGGGTTACCGAAAGCGTAAAAGCATGCGATCTCATCGTTTGCTTGACTTCCATATCCACTCATTCATCATCAAGCCAAACATTTAGAGTCTCCAAGAGCCAAGATAACTGGTCTCCCGTGATCAAGATTATGGATAAAAACGGAGAATTTTATCAGGAGAATCTGATTCATCCATTCTCAGACAAAGGTCTTTTGGAATTTAAAAAAAATCTCGAAAAAATCGCGCGAATCAAAGATTTCATGAAAATCAACAGTGACGGGAATCCATGTCCATTGCTTGTCTCCGTCACCCCCATGGTGCCCTGCACCGGAAACGGTTGCACAACGCCAGAATGGTTTGAGGAAAACTGGGATACGCCTCTATGTCCATCGAAAAAGCTAAAGACATTAACTCCTTTAAGCATCAATGACTTCGTTTCAAAAAAATGGGATCTATGCACAATGATACGGTTTAACGCAACGAACCCTGGAAAGATTCCATATTATTTCTATGTTGTCCAAGTGGGAAGCGACGGCGAAATCACACCTGTTTTTCCAAGTTACGACGAAAGTGGTCAAATTGCTGAAGTAAAGCCCGGAATGAAAACCAGTGAAGGAAACGCTGTGATTCGGCTGGATTCACGTTCTGCTGATCATTTCAAAATTATTGCATGCAGGAAGGCCATCGATCACCGCCTGTTTTATCAGACGGGTTTTAGGGCGAACATGAGAACCAAAGGCGCTGCAGATGAGCCAAACCCCCTTGAACAAATTCTGCTCAATGCCATATCCGGAACCCGCAATAGTGTAACGGCCGAAACAGGTAGTTGGTACGCCGAAACCATTACGGTTGACATGAGGTAGAGGAAGACCCCATGAGTCGATTCATTCATCCTTGAAACAGCCTTCAGAAACAAGGGAAACTGGGCCACCACCCTCTAATCCCCCCCTGCCGCCCTCCGGCTGTTGCCGGTGCGGGGTATGTGGAAAGTAACATTTCATAAAAAACCCTGTAACAGACGTTCCCTTCAAACGTTATTCTCAAACAAACTGATCCCCCATGATCCCCAAATATCATGGACGTCTCCCCACCCCTAATCAAGGAGAAACACAATGAAAAAAATCGTTTTCACCGTTCTTGTTTCCATGTTTTTTTCCGCCGCCGTTATTTCTGCCGGCCCCCCTTCAGGATTATCACGAATTGAACTCCTGGGCCGGCACATGTTCAAGGACAAAAATCTGTCGTACAACGGGACCCAGTCCTGCCAGGTCTGCCATCACCCCCTGTCTGGATTTGCCGACCGGCGGAACTCCATAAATCCTGAAACCAGCGTGGTTTCCGTTGGGGCCGACGGTGTGAGCAAAGGAGGGAGAAACGCCCCCTCAGCCGCATACGCAGGCTACAGCCCCATGCTTTCCATGTACGACGATGAATGGGTGGGCGGTTTGTTCTGGGACGGCCGGGCTGACGGAGGAACCCATCTCAGAGATCCCCTGGCAGAACAGGCCCAGGGCCCACCTTTGAATCCCATTGAAATGGCCATGCCTGACAAGGCATCGATCATCGCTGTCATAGAGTCATCAACTTATGCCGGATTGTTTTTGAATGTTTTCGGGACAAACGCCTTTGACAACACGGAAACAGCCTATGACAATTTCGCAAAAGCCGTAGCCGCCTATGAGCGGTCAACGGAAGTGACGGCATTTTCCTCAAAATACGATGTGGCCCGATCAGCGTTCACCGCCGCCGAAAACCGGGGATTTGGCCTTTTCAAGACCCATTGCGCCTCCTGCCACAGCACCGATGCGAACTTTGGAGCACCTGCGTCGCTGTTCACCAATTATCATTACAAAAACATCGGTGTGCCTGCCAATCCCCTGGTCCCCCTTGGCGGTCCCGATCTGGGTCTTGGCGTCACCGTTTCCGATGAGGCTCAGGATGGTAAATTCAAAGTGCCGACTTTAAGAAACATCTCCCAGTCAGCCCCCTACAGCCACAATGGGTCATTCTCAACGTTGAAAGCCATGGTGTCTTTCGTCAGCGACAGACATGGATTTACACCCGAACTCAACAGAAATCTTGATCAAACCGTGGGTAATCTGTATTTGTCCGACAACGAGGTCAACGATCTCGTATCATTTCTCCTGACTCTGACCGACGGCTACTGATATCGCAGCACAAGCGAACAGAACCGGAAATCCGGTTCCGTTCGCAATCATCCTGATTACAACTTGAAATAATAAATCCCTGTGAGCCATGCAGCGTTGTCACATGTGAGAATGCATAGAGTGGAGTCTGGGGAAGGAAGAACATTGAAACATCGATATGTCATACCGGCCGGGAATGACATCCCGACCGGTATGTCGTTAGACCTAAAGCTGGCAGGAATCATCTTTGAGACGGCTCTTCTTCCGGTCGCGTGTTCTTGTCTGGTCTGCAGCCAGAAGATCCCCGTATGATCCGGGCAGAATGAATTTACAGGAACCGTCTTTTTTCTGATCCTTCAGCTGATCCCTGTCTCGGTCCTGGTCATCGGCCAAAAGAACGCTGTCTTTGTCAACCTGAATGATCCGGCAGGAACCGTCTTTTTTCTGGTCTTTCAAACGGTCCTGTTTCTTTGTCTGATCCGCTGCCATGGCTGCACCAGACGCCATGATCGCCAGAGATACTGCAACAACGCCTGTTTTGATCCACTTGTTCATTTTAATCTCCTTTTATCATGTTTTTTATGGAATCCTTGAATGGAAACCTGTTATCTTCCGGACCTGATGCCCGGCTTTGATACTTTCAACGGAACAGTATAAAAAACGTTACACGCAGGATCGATTTTTTTAACTGATTATTCAATTGAACATTTTATGTTATCAATCTGTAACGTTTTCCGGCCTGATCCGTTTTTACACCAAGGTGAAATGTGTGGATACTTTCAAAACATTTTATATCGAGAGCCGAGACGGACTTTTCAGTTATCTGATCCGGATGACAGGGGACTATCATCTTTCATCGGATATTCTCCAGGAAAGCTATGCGCGACTGCTTTCAAACTACGGAGCCTTAGAAAAAAACAAAGGCCTTTTGTACCGGATCGCCCGGAACGCTCTCATCGACACGCGACGGAGGCTAAAACGTGAAATTGACGGTGAACCTCCAGATATCACCGACGAAAATAATCCTGAATCGGATCTGATGATCAAGGAATCCTACCGGAAGGTGATCAAAGCCATGGGTGAACTCGATGAAACGGAGAGGGATATTCTTTCCCTCAGCGTGAGCGGTGATTTCTCTTACAAGGACATTGCCTCACTCATCGGGATCAGCGAAGTCAATGTCCGGGTCAAGATCCATCGGGCGAGATTGAAACTGAAGGACTTGCTCCTCAAGAGCGGGAAAGGAGACGTGCCGTGAAAGAACTGGCGAGCCTTTTTATTGACGATGAACTGTCTTTGGATGAAAAATTGAATTTTGTGGATGCCATCCATGACAGCAATGTTTTTTATACAGAAACGAAACAGCTGATCGATCTGGAAATGGTTCTTTCATCCGATGTGACGGATCATGCCCCTCCGACATGGGTTCCGGCCCAACCCGTCATCCCGGGCCTGATAAACCGGATCATGTCTTTCATCAGACCCGTAGGCTACGCCCTTACCGGGACCTTCGCGGCTCTCATCTTCGTTTTTGTTTCCCAAAACAATCAAACCGTTACCGAAACCCGTTCGAACCGTTTTGTGATATACAAACCCGATGTATCCAAGGTCGAAATTACCGGAAGCTTTACCCTCTGGGAAAAAGTCCCGCTTCACGAGGCCGGTGACAGCGGATACTGGGAAGTGACCCTTGAAATCCCAAGAGGCGTCCACCGGTTCACCTACATCCTTGACGACCACACACCTTTTGCAGACCCCACGGTCCCGTCAAGTGAAATGGATGATTTCGGGGGCAAGGATTCCATATTGACCACGGAGATCTGAGATGCTTATCAAACGTTGCCCGATCATTCTTGCGCTGTTTCTTCTATACGGATGTTCAACCCACAGGTATAGCGTATCCGACAGTTTCGTGTCGTTCTTTCTGACGTACAGAAAGGCAAACAGCGTGGAATTTCTATACTCCATTGATGATTTCCGAAGCCACCCCGCATCGGAAATAAAAGACGGGCTCTGGGAGGTCCGGGTTCCGTTTCATCACGAATTCTCTTATTTCTATAAGGTGGACGGAAAGGTGTTCGTCCCAGAATGTGAACTCCGGGAAGAAGATGATTTCGGCTTCGAAAACTGTCTTTTCCATGTCCATCGGTAACGATCTTGTTTCGGAAACGTTGAAGTGATCAGAAGACTGCATTTCGGGGAGGGTATGATGATCACGGAAAGGATGACCATGAAGTATGTCGTATATATCAGCCTGTTGATTCTGTTCAATATCCAGATTCTTCACGCAGGGCCTTCGGGCCATAATGAAACAACCGACCCGAGGGCCGCTGAAGTGAAGTCCCTTGTCCGGTTCATGACCCAGTCCGGAGCCACGGCCGATGAAACAGCCCGGATGGCACGGATGATGGACGAGCGGAAAATATCCGTCGAAACGGTTCAGTCTGTTCGAAGGACATTGATGAACGCCCAAAAGGGAGGCCTGCCCCTGGACCCGCTTATTCACAAGGCCTTCGAAGGCATGGCGAAAAACGTCACGGAAACGGCCCTTTCAGGGGCCCTTGAAAAAACCCGCCTGAGATACGCCTTTGGATTCCGGAAAACAAGGGAGTTGAATTTCCCTGTGCCGGACACGGAACGAATCGCGTCAACGGTGGCGGACTGCATGTCCGCATCGGTCAGTGAAAAGCACATGAACCAGATCATGGACCAAATCGTGGATCAGATCAAAACACGGACAAACGTTAACGAAAAAAACCGGGTCCGGTTAGCGGACCAAAGCCTTGACGCGGGTCGAACCATGGCCCGAATGGGCGTCCCTTCGGAAAAGGTCCGTGATGTGGTGTGCCTCGCACTGAAAAGAGATTATTCCGCGGACGATTTCAACGAACTCCAGCGGCAGTTCGTCCGGCGCGCCCGCATAGGATCCGCGTTGCAGCTTGCGGAGGATTATGCCGAAGCCATATCCCGGGGCGCACGGGCTTACGACCTCAATGAAGTGGGGGCTAAAGGTTATGGCCGGGGTCGGAGCGGTTCCGAAGATTCGGGCTCGTCTTCAGGATCAACAGGATCAGGCGGATCGGGTTATTCCGGAGGTTCGGGAACCGGCGGATACGGAAGCGGAACATCTGGATCAAACGGTTCGGGCTATGGCGGTGGACGTCGTGGAGGCCAGGGGGGTCGGAACTGATACAGGAATGCGGAAAGTGTATTAAAAGACGCGCTCCCGGCCTCATTCCCGGGAGCGCAGTCATCAGGAGAGCACCGGTCTTAGGGACCGGCGGAGGGGTTCAGTGATGGAAACGTACACCCACCCTGTAGCGCGGATGGAGTTTTTTGAAATAGGTCGAAGGTCGGCTCCAGGCCACCGTGGCTTTCTGAATGACTCTTTCCCTGTCGTTTTTTGATCGGAGAAAAATCTCCGTACCGCGAAGATAGGGAAAACGGGAAACAAACCCCATACCGTCATGACTGGTGTCCCTCAATTCGGCATCAAAGGCTTCGCCTTCGGGAATCCGAGAATAGCTGATATCCCCAAGAATACTGCTGCGGGTTTCCCCCCGCTGGTTCTTGTAAATTGACATAAAAACCTCCTTCCATGAACAGTTAACAGGATGAAACATGTGTAAAAAGGTTCAATCATGCCGAATGCGTGTGGAGAAGGAGATGTCTGCCTGAAACCGAAAAACGTTCTTAAGGACGTTACGTCCGTTTGTCATTCCGGATTTGA
The DNA here is from genome assembly GCA_020723285.1 of Desulforapulum autotrophicum. GTDB lineage: Bacteria > Desulfobacterota > Desulfobacteria > Desulfobacterales > Desulfolunaceae > DYJE01. The sequence continues at coordinate 128,045 of DYJE01000006.1, forward strand.
GAAGGATCTTGAAGATGTATTTTTTTTATTTAACCCTGCAAATTTTATATCACAAATCCCCTATCCCTTCAATCATTAATGGGGTCCGCTTTTCACGCCGTCCGAATCCCTCAAAAAACCCACTTAATCACAGACACATGGTATCGTGGATTTATTTCTCTTTCGTTTTCACCCACTCCCGATGCGCCATAACCACCCGGATATCACCGTAAGACACCTCGTCGCCCAGGGACAGCTTCACGGCTTTCAGGGAGGTTTCGCCGGTTTCGATGATTTTTTCCGTGATGGCCGCTTTTTTTTCAGGGGAAAGAAGCTGGTCCACGGAAAGTTCGCCTTTGCCGACAAAGGTTGTGAGATGTTCAAGGACCGTGTTTTCCGTGATGCCCCTCTCCGTTGCGATCCGGCTGACGGGCATACCGTTCTGGAACAATGAAAAACTGATCTGCCGGGTGTCGGAAGGTGCGGATTTCCCGTCTTTAGCAGCCACTTGAGCCAGTTTCGGATCAGGCAGATCCACTTTTTCGATGCCGTGTCTGGTCCTGTAGGCCGTCACCAGGGCCAGGATATCGTTGCCGTATTCAGCTAAGGTTTTTTCGCCCAAGCCCCGGATCTGTTTGAGGGCTGCCAGAGAGCCGGGCATCCTGACGGCGATCTGGACCAGCACGCGCTGATGAAGCACCTGATAGGATTTGACGTTCTTTTCTTCGGCCTTTTGGGTCCGCCATATCTTGAGGTTCTGAAACAGTTCGGGGTTCCGGATGTCCGATTCGGCATATTCCACATCCGTGGATTTCAGAGTCTTGGGGGAGAGGGCCTCGGCGTCCATGTCGGCCCGGGAGATGGCCCTTAAGTACTTCGCCGGAGAAAAACCCTTTTCACACGACTGCACCGCGGCCCGTTTCACCGTGACCTCCCGCCTCAGATCGGTCAGGGCAAGCCGGATGCTTTTTTCAATGTCCCTGTTGTCCGTCTCAACGGCGATGTGGTGCAACAGATCATCGAAAACCGACGCGATTTTTTCCTGAAACCACAACGACGCCTTTTCCACCCTCTCCGTGATGTAACTGTCTTGTTCGGGAAGAATATGGCCTTTGAAAAGACCCCGGAGCTGGTTTTTGAATTTTTCCCCCACGCCGACAATGTCCGACGCGGCCCGTGCGGCCAGACCCTGCAAATCTCCGGCACCGGTGATGCGGATCACCCGGTCGTGGGTCCTGACTTGCCGCAGAAACCCGTTCAGGCGGTAATTCAGGGCCTGGAAATCGAAGCATTCCATCAGCAGGTTTTCCTGGTACTGCCGTTTGGCCGAAAAAAGGGCCTCCATTCCCGGCGGATTCTGCCACACCGTTTCCATGAACCGGGCCACGGGTTCATCAGCTCCCAGTCCGCGCACCGGCACAGGGGAACGGAGAACCATACCCGACAGTGTCCGGCACCGGCTCAATGCCACATACACCTGACCGTGTGCGAAAGCGGCCTGGCTGTCGATCACAGCCCGGTCAAATGTCAGACCCTGGCTCTTGTGAATAGTGACGGCCCAGGCCAGACGGAGGGGAAACTGGCGGAAAGTTCCAAGAACCTTTTCCTCGATGTTTCCTGTCTCCTCGTTCAGCGAATAGGTGATGTTTTCCCAGTCCACAGGTTCAAGCTCGATATCGTCGATGTCTTCAGGACACCTGATCCGAATCAGATCCGCGGCGATGCCCATGACCCGGCCGATTTTCCCGTTAAAAAACCGCTTCTCCGGTGACGCGTCGTTCCGTAAGAACATCACCTGGGCTCCGGCCTTCAGGGAGAGGGTTTCAAAGGTGGGGTAACTGTGCTCCGGAAAGTCCCCTTCGATGACCGCCTTCAGGTAATGGGTCCGCCCTTCAATGCGATCCAGCCGTGTCCGGTTGATGTCGTCGGCCATCCGGTTGTGGGTGGTGAGGGTGATATACCCGTCCTGATCTTTGGGCGTAAAATTTTCCACAAACTGCCTGTTCAGGGCCTCCCTGTGGATGTTTTCAAGCCGGTTATCCCTGACCCGGTTCAAAAGGTCGATAAAATGCTCGTCGCTCTGGCGGTAAATCCGCTTGAGTTCCACCGTGAACATCGGTGTTTCCGACAGGGCGTGGCTGCTGAAAAAATACACCGAATCGTAGAAGGGCCTTAAAAGCTCCCAGTCTTCGGGCCTTGCCACCGGCGCGAGCTGGTACAGGTCCCCGATCACCAGAAGCTGAACGCCGCCAAAGGGTTTGTTGTTCCTCCTGTGGCGGCGAAGCACCGCGTCCACGGCATCCAGAACGTCGGCCCGGACCATGCTGATCTCGTCGATGACCAGAAGATCCAGGTTTTTCATGATCTGGATTTTCTTCCGGCTGAACCGGAAGGAACCTTCACTGCCCTCCCCTTGCCCACCGCTACCGGGAATATTCGGCCCGAAAGGAAGCTGGAAAAACGAATGCAGGGTCACGCCTCCGGCGTTGATGGCCGCAACCCCTGTGGGAGCCGTCACCACCAGACGTTTGGCCGTGGTTTTTTTCAGGTTTTTGAGAAAGGTGGTTTTTCCGGTTCCGGCCTTGCCTGTGAGGAAAACATGATGGCCGGTGTGCTCCACAAGTTCCATGACCATGGCCAGTTCGGGATTGTCCGTTGTTGCATGTTCAGACGTCGTGTTCATGTCGGTCCTCGTAAGCCGGGCCCGTGGTCGCCCCGCTCCTGTTTTCCTGGTATGTGATCGTGGTGAAAAACTGGACCACCGTACCTGTTTGACGCCCTCCTGTCAATGCAGCGGCTCCTGTCAGTGCGGCGTTGACTTGTGATGGACGAATGGGGTAATCTTTGACCCATTCTGATATTGAACGGAGAGATGATGAACCTTACACCCTGCAAACCACCGGACATCTGCCAGATTCTGGACGCCATGCCCGACGCCGTGGCGGTGATCGATACGGATTTCAACGTCCGGCAGGTGAATGCCGCCTTCACGGTTCTTTCCGGGATTGAAAAACATGAGGCCACAGGGAAAAAATGTTACGACGTGTTTCCCGGCCATGTCTGCAACACGCCCGAATGTCCGCTTACCCGGATCAAGAACGGGGAAGGTCCCGTCCGTTACGAAGGGGACAAGCACTACGCCAGACGACGCAGTTCTCCGGGCATCATCACCGCCAGCCCCTACTTCAATGAAGACGGGGTCCTGGGCGGCATCATCGAGGTGGTCAGCGACGCAGGCCCCCTTTACGAAAGCCGCGAACGTTTCAGGAAAGCCATGGGCGGCGTGATCCAGGCCATGAGCCTCACCATTGAAAAACGGGATACGTACACCGCCTGCCACCAGCGGAGGGTGACCAAACTCTGCCGGGCCATCGCCCGTGAATTCGGGTTTTCCTGGGAACAAACCCAGGGCCTCCGCATGGCCGCTGCCATCCACGACCTTGGAAAAATCCTCGTGCCCGCCGCCATCTTGAACAAATCCGGCGATCTTTCCGAGCACGAACTGGCCATTATCAGGGCCCATCCCCAGGCCGCCTACGATATCCTCAAGGACATCGATTTCCCCTGGCCCTTGGCCCAGGCCATATACCAGCACCATGAACGGATGAACGGTTCGGGTTATCCACGCGGCCTTCAGGGAGATGCCATCCTTTTCGAAGCCCGGATCATCGCCGTGGCCGACGTGTTCGACGCCATCACATGCTTCAGGTCCTACCGGCCTGCCGTGGGATTCGACGCCGCCATGGAGGAATTGATGAAAAACCGTGGGGTTCTGTACGATGCGGATGTGGTGGACGCCTGTGACCGTGTGATCCGTTCGGGCACTGTGAATTTCGGAATTCCTGAGAAAAACGGGAGGAAAGCGTAAGCCATGGGCGTTCCCACCCCGAAACACATTCATGTCACCTGCGCCATCATCGAAAAAGACGGTCTCGTGCTGGCGGCCAAACGCGGACCTTCCATGAGCATGCCCGGCACCTGGGAATTTCCGGGCGGAAAAATCATGGACGGGGAAACTCTCGAAGCCTGTATCAAACGGGAAATCATGGAAGAACTCGGCGTTGACGTCACCCTCACCGCCGCCCTCAGCCCGAGCACCCACGCCTACCCCGGCCTGACCGTCACCTTGTACCCGTTCCGCTGCACGATGGATTCCAGCACGATTATCCTTCTGGAACATGCGGAAATCAGGTGGATGCGTCCGTCCGATCTCCCGACCCTCAACTGGGCCGACGCCGATGTTCCTGTGGTCCGAAACTTTTTAAACCTGTTCAGTGAAAGACCCTGCCGATCTGGAAGCCCTTGGGGAATCTTGAAGTAATCTTACTTATAACAATGTCACATCAATGACCGTCTTTTGAGGCTTTCCTCCACGAAATTCACGGTGCCGATGGAGTTGATGCGATTGGCTTCCAGGAAAAACGCCACCAGATCTTCATCCTTCTCAAGCCCGCTCTGCATGCCTTCAATATTTTTGGACAGAATGTCCGCAAGCCCGTGACAGAAAACCCATCCCTGAAGAAGGATCTTGAAGCGGATGTCTTCGGGAACACCCGCAAGGGGAGGATAATTTCCCAGCATCTTCAGATTTCGAATGAAATTCAGTTCCGCGTAGCGCTTGTTGAGAGTCATGTGCCGCATGCTGTGAATGCAGCCGAAAAGGTGTTTTTCATGTTTGGCGAACATCACGTAACCCAGGCCCATGTTGACGAGCATATCGCCCGTGAGGGGTTTGTCCTGATAGTCGATGAGGATGTCCCAGCTGCGTTTCACCACTTCCTCTTCGATTTCCGCCATGGATCGACCGCAGGAGTATAGCGGCATGGTGGAGGACTGAAGCTCTCCGGCGATGGCTCTGGCGGTCAGGTCATCCAACCCTCCCCGCCGGACAACAGCGAGAGCCGCGTCCACGATATCGTTCAGACTGAATTTGATTTTGGGTGGCATGCCTTTTTTTCCAGCGCTGTTTCAGGGCGTTGACGCCCAATGATTTCAATGCATTCGGTTTCTTTTCCTGCCACAGGAGACATTATCCTGTCAAGCTCCCTGATATCGGCCGGCATCACATCTGTCAGGGCCAACATCCGGTTCCTTTTTCCGTATTCATCATCCATCCCTGAAAAATCAAGCCTTACAGACGCAACACGCCGCCGGACGGCAAAACAAAACCGTCAAAAAACCTGCAATCCCGGACATGTGGCCTGATTGAAAGACTTGCCCCCGCACTGGCCATGGGCGGATGCTCTTACCATCTTTTCCCGCCCACGGGCAGTGGGGCCAGCGACATCCGGTGGGGTGGATCGTTCGGGCTGGAGTTGGCCTTCATCGATCTCCGGATGCTGCGCACCATCTCTGATATTCAAATGAACACGACGTTTAATAACATTATTTATATAACGATTGTTTTTTATACAAACGCACACATCCTGTCAAGAAAAAAATCCTGGGGTTTCTAAAAGGTCACGTCCTTCACCCTGCCCGATCAATGGATAACAGGGTGAAATAAATGTCACAATTCAGTGTATTGCAATTCACATTCTCTGTTCTTCCGATTCTTTCATGGCATCCTTCAAACCCTGCCGGAACCTGATGTTTCAGCGTCCACGGGCAAATGGATGGGCCGTTTTAAATCGGCATGCATCTTGCTGCCAGACTTCTGAGCAAAAATCACCCATACAGAACAAACTGCCCAAGTCAGATACGTCCCGGAGGTTTCATGAACAAGTACATCATTCTGCCACTTATCCTGGTTCTTTTTTCCCTTACGTCTTGTGGCGGCAGCAGCAAAGGCAGCCATACAGAACAAACCTCTCCCCGTACCGCGTCAGGCATGGTGACCCTGCCCGCCGGTTCGGCCATGAGCATGAACGATGTCAGCGTTCACGGGATCCTGGGAGTGAGCAAGGTCAAGGCCGATGGAAGCTATACCGTACCGGAGCCGGGGTCCGGACCGGCCCTGGTGACCCTCACCGATCCGTCCGGGAATGTGATGCTTATGGGCATGGTCGATCCCGATGACCCGCAGATGGGTGCCATCACCCCGATGAGCACAGCCACCCTTCTGATGTTCTTCGGCATCGGAGCAAACAAACTTCCTTCCGAAAACTGGAAAGAAACGCTGACCCTGATCGCGGCGGAGGAAAAAGTCAAGGACCTGGCAGGAATCATTGAACAGAGGCTTTCCGCTGACAGCGCAGCTCTGCAGAACAGCGATCAGGCCATCATGGATGCCGTCACCGAAGCATGCTCTGCATTAAGCGCATCGACGAAATCCAAGAGCACTGTCCAGTCTTCTTATTCCGTGAGCGATACGTTTGATATCACCTCAACGGCTTATCCGAAAACAATGGCACATGCCATGCGCAGCAAAGGTGCGACGGACACGCCTGTGGAGATCACGGTTCCGGATTCCAACCTTTCCGGTGTCCAGGTGACACCTGACATTGCCAGTGATGGCATCGTCATCACCAACACATACCGGAGACATTGCTGGTACTGGGTTTATTATGTCGGCTATCAGGACACTTCCGGCACCGATCACATGCTTTCATCCGCGCTATGGGAACTCAGGGACAATGGTTATCTCAAGTCCACCAACGCCCTGGGGGGAGTGGTCGGCACATCCATCGATTATGCCTGGGGCAAGATTCCCTATATCCCTGTCAAAATTGGACCCATTGGGCTGGGCACCCTGCCTTCAGACGCAAAAAAGGCCTATTACAAAGTGATCGTGGCAGGGGGCACCACCTTCATCAACTATCTCCCCCCGTCCTGGGTTTCGGATAACGTCAACGTCGATGAATTCACCAGGATGCAGAACCTCATGGGGCAGATCACCATGATCAAAGATTACCTCATGCCCACGCTTTTTGCCTTCATCCCCACGAGCAAGCTCAACGGATTCAGCGGCAAACAACTGGGAGATTTCTCCGCAGGCATGATCGGAATTATCGTCAAGGGCGGCATCAATGTCACGTTGAATGCGGTGGACCAGAAATATGACGACATCTGCTGGACGATACTCAAAGCCGTTCTCTCCGAGGGTTCGATCCGTAACGGGATCTGCGAGTATGTGGGTTCATGGCTTTTGGGCGCAGTATTGACCGATCAGGCTGTCAAGGACATCGGAAGTACAGCCAAATTCCTGGCCGATGCCATCAAGTCCTGCGACAAGGTTTTGCTCGGTGTGGATCTCGCGGCGGTGAGCAGCGATATTGCAAAGTCCCGGGGGTATGATTACTTTGACGTCATCGCCGTGAAGCCCGAAGTCCGCATCGACCCCTCGGCAGTCACCGTCATGCCGGGCAACATCGTAACGTTCAACGCCATCAAAGGGACGGTCACCGGCGACAGCTTCGAATACCGCTGGTCGGTCAACGGTTCACTCGGAGTCGGAGCGGGCAGTCTGCGCACGCATGACGGCACGACTTACGCCGCCAGCCAGACGACGACTGTGGCGAGTATCGTCTACAAGGCTTCGGATGCTGCCCCGGACCAGTCTAAAGATACACTGAAAGTTGAGCTGTACCGCAAACAGGTCACCGACTCGGGTGTCGTCACTCAGTTTATCGGCTCTGACCAGGCGGAAATCACCGTTTCGAATCCCCAGACGACGGTGAGCCACCATTTTAACGGGCCATACTTCTTGAACAGCCCACATTCCACAGGCGGTGGCATACCGTGCAAAGGTTACGTGGTCTGGTTCAGTTATACGACATGGTCTCCCATTCCCGGAAACACCTCGGGCTACAGATTAACCTGGGAAGAGTATGACTCCTATGATGGTCATCTCAAAGGCGGACAGCGAACTCTACCTCTATCGGCATGCAATACCTGGCTTCGTTGCGATGGTGAATTGCCCCCTGCCGATCAGTTCCCGGCGATTGCGAACAACCTGTTTTTTGTAGGGTGCGCAGCAGCACTTTCGATTGATATCACGCCGGATGAAAATATGGAGGCCTGGAATGAACTGTGCGCCGATATCATCAAACAGCATAAAACCCTTTATGTGGAAGGCTCCCTCAAGGTAGAGGAATTGTAATAAAAAATTCACACAGGGTCATTCAAGGACCTTGAACGGTATCGATCAACCCATGATATCACAAATTTTTTTGGGAATTCCCGATTCACAGGGAACCCCGGTGGCGCACAATCCGCACCCGTAGATGAAAATGCGGTAATGTTTCAGGCAGTACCGGGTGGATCGGGCCACATGCTTATAACAGGCCTCCTTGTCATGGGCGTTTTCCCTGGAAATGGCCCCTGCGGGACAGCGCTTCATGCAGGCCAGACACGATTCATTCCGGAAATGAAGGCAGTAGGCGTGGATATCCTCGGGCCGGATCCGGTCAGGCTCAAGTTTGAGATTCACCACAAAGCTCCCGACCCTGTGGGCACAGCCCTTTTCCGTGATCAGAAAATCGTGCATGCCGAAGGTCCCCAGGCCGGCCGCATAAGCCATATGCCTGTGGGACCAGGGCGAGGCCCAGCCCACTTCGGGATACCTTTTTTTGTTGAACATGGGCGTCACATCCGGTGAAACGGCCAGCACCCCGTGATTCATGAGTTCAGTGACGATTTCCCGAACAAACAGCTGACTGAAAATCTCTCCGTGAAGCCGGGTCTGGGCCCAGCGTTCCGCAGGCCACGTTTTCTGTGCCCGGTTGTCCGACCGGGTTTTTTGCGTGATGGGCATGACAAAGGAAACCACGGAGAGATCCCCGGCTCTGGGAGCTTGCACCCCGTTTTTCTCCGCCTGCCAGGCCATGATTTCAGCCGGGGTGAAATGATGGGGGCCGATCACGGTCTTGAACGTATCGAAAATCGGATCATCGCCACGGACAAACCCCACCAGCGGCGCATCGAAAACAGGTTCCCCGTAAAACGGATACTCCATGCCCTTCTCAGCATGATTCAGAACCTTGTCCGTAAGGGTGTTCACAAACCATTTTTCATCATACACACCGGATCCGCCATTGCTGTTCAACACCGGCTGGGGCGGATAGCCCATGCCCTTCATTTCACCCAAAGCGCTTTTGATGCCTCCCCAGTCCGAGAGCATGGGGAACCGCCTGTATCTGTATCGCATTTTCTTTCGGGTCATAAGGTCTCCACTCAGGGTTGCCAAAGGAAATGGCAACCCCGGCAATAAAAAAAAGAAACGCGTATTATCCGGCGTAATTACCGGACCACAAAATCATCCCCTTGGTGATACAGTATGGAAAAGGTGTTGTTGCCCACATACTGAAGCTTGATCGAATCGTATTGTTCGCCGGTCATGTAGCCGGAGGTTCCCGATGTGGAGCTGAAAATGGTGTTGGTGAATTCGGAGGTGTAGATATGCCCACCCCGGGCCAGAGCGGTCAGGTGTGTACCGTCGGGAGAAATGGCCACGGAAGTCCAGTTTGAAGTATCCCCTTCGGCAAGGGGCGCGTCGTGTTCGGCCCACGAGACTCCGCCATTGCTGGATGTAAAAATTTTACCTCCTCGAACGGCGGCCACCAGACGGGTCCCGTCTGCCGAGACGGCCACGGAACTCCATAGCCTGTCCTGACTTCTTTCCGTCCATGTGTTTCCGTAATCCGACGATATATAAATCTTTCCACGCTCCACCGTGGCGGCAAGTATTCTCCCGCCTGCGGAGACCGCCACACGGTTCCAGTCCCGCCTCATTTCTCTGGGCGACCAGGTCAGCCCCTCATCCGTTGAAATGAAAATGGTGCTGGCACTGGCCACGGCGGCAATCAACGAACCATCGGATGACGACGCCACATCCGTCCAGCGGGCCGTGACATCGCTGACACGGGTGCTTGAAGGTCCGCTTCCGGGAGGCTGAACGTAGACAGCTCCCGCCCCGAGGGAATAGATGAAATGCCCGGCGTCCGATGCATAGGCAACAGATGTGCAATTCTGGACGGTTTCCAGGGTCCAGCGGTCCACTGCGAAACTGTAGGTGAATAACCTGCCGCCGATTACAGCGACCCCCAGAGCGCTGCCGTCTTCCATGGCCGCAATCTTGTTTTCTCCTCCATTGATTCGTACGGTATAAAGTCCGGTCTGTTCAGCCCATGTGCTCCCGTAATCCGATGACAGGTACACGCTTCCGTTTTCATCCGTTGCGGCCATGGCCATTCCACCGTCCCAGAGCGCCACGGATGACCACAGCCGTTTTGCATCCCGTGCCGCCCATTCCCGATAAGCACGGATATTTTTCGTGATGATCCGCTGCCCCTCATTCTGGACGATTTTCCAGCCACCGGTTCCGGCTCCGCTGATTTCGACAATATCCCCCACTGACGGTTCCGCAGGCAGCGTGACCGTCACCCTGGAAGCGCTGTTTGCGATATAGCCCGTGTTCGGCTGGGCCTGAACCTGATTGTCGGTCACCGTTTCCCAGGTGATCCCCGGCCCGGGCTCACCGTTCTTCACCACTTCCGCCGTAAGGATTTCAGCATCGTCGAGAACACCGTTGTCGTTCTCATCCAATCCTGAGGAAATCCGGATGCCGTCTGTCAGGGTTTCGATTCTTACAAGGGAGGGATGGGCGTCTCGGCCCGGCGCACCATCCGCCCCACGGCAGATGTAGTCATGATTGGCGATTTCCGAATCCTGGAGAATTCCGTCACGGTTTCCATCGTTACCCACGTTGACGCGAATCCCGCCGCCGCTGCAGTTGTCCCCAACCGGCTCATCCACCATGGCCACCAGGGTGGCCATGCCGTTTTCCCCATGGCACACCGTCTGCCGAACGCTGATTTCACTGTCATCCAGGATTTCATTTCCGTTCGCATCGATGCCTGAATCCACTTCGATGCCCCCGTTCAGGCAATCTTCGGTCACGCCAACGGCCTTGGCCACCGACAGGGATGAAGGGTTTCCCGATGCGGGACCATCGCCTGATTTCCCGCCTCCGCTTCCACAGCCGCTCATCGTTGACACCATGAGCATCACGACCATGACCATCTGCATTTTCATCATCCAATGTTTTTCCATACGACCCTCCTTTAAAACATGTTTATCCTTCTGGCACAGCTTGTTATCTACCGCCTCAGCGTTAGTTTCCAGCGTTGTGCAGACCCGTTTTGTATTCGGCAAGACGGTCGGGCACACAGATTTTCTGAGAAAAATATCCAGACAAGACAGGGTGAATATGTGCATAAGCCCCCTTCATTACTGTTCCATAATAAAAGAGCCTGACCCTTGTTCAGTGATAAAACGTGGCATGGATTCGAATGGGATCCTCGGCGGCCTTTATCGTGGTGCCAAGGAAATCCGGCAGTTCGAACGGGCGGTCGTGGCAGCCGGATTGTTTCCTTCTGGAAGGATTATCGGATTGACATGGCGGTGTCCAGAATTTTTTAAAAAATCGCTTTTCCCCTGGACGTATCGGGGAATTCAGGGACTGTTCATGGTTTCAGCATCAAAAAGGAGGCGGAGTTGATGTCCGCCCTCCCCTTTGACGTCTGTTGTGAGAATCAGATGGTCAAATTTCAGGTCCTCTTCACTGGCCTTTAGGTTTTCACCTCAGATAGCTTGCCGCCTTGTCGGCAACAGAGGACTGAATCACCAGATCGTTATGATCGTAGCTTGAAAATGTGGCAATGCATGTGGCTCCGGTGATCTTGGACCCGTTGTGCGACACAAGGCCGTCATTGTCGCCTTCGAGGGCCAGGAGAATCGGCCAGCCCGCGAAAAGTTCACCGCCCCATCCCCAGCAGTCGTAGCCGTCGGCATCACCGGTGATGGTGTACATTTTTCCGCTGTCGGCAAAGGGCATTCCGGCAACCGGAGCGATATACACGTTGAATTCGTTTTTTACAAATGAGGGTTTCAGGTGTTCCATGGCGTCTTCCGCACCGATGAACCAGTCAAGAAACAGGAAATCCGCCGTATCTGCAAGAGATGATCCCTGATGCGGTGTGCCGAGGGTGACGAGACCGGCCACGGTGTTGGGGTAATCCCACACATAATAGCGGGACACCAGACCGCCCATGCTGTGGGCGATGATGTCGATTTTGGCACTCAGGCCGTAGGAACTCTGCAGTAGAGCCACCTTGGTGTGCATCAGCTCCGCCTGATCCCAGATATAATCGTCTCCAGCCGAGAAATCGTTTTCCCCGCAGAAATAAATGGTGCGGCCGTTGATCGAGCGGGTCCACACCCGGGTGGACTCGTTGGTGTAGATGACGTAAACGTTGCCCGAGCCCCATTTTTCAGCGCATTTGCTTAAAAACGAATCGCTCCAGTGGTGTTTATTGGTCAGGCCGTGGACCAGAACAAGGTCATAGGTTTTCGCAAAAGCCGATACGGTGGTGGCCAGAAAAGCACACAGGGCAAACAACAATACTCTTTTTTTCATTTCAATTCCCCCTTCTGATGGTCAATGACTGTGAAAAACAAAGCTGTTAACATGATATCACGCTATCAACACATGACGAGCACACATACCGCCAAGACAAGTATCGCGTTTGTCCATACAAACAACGTTCATAACCAGTGTATAAAAAAAAGGAATTTAATCCATAATAGAAGGCAGGGTATTTTGAAACATATTTCAAAATTTTCAAAATATAAGCAAGGGGAAAATATGTTTCAGGTTATTTTTATTCTCAGGATAAACCTTTGCCGCTCATCACCTTGGCCCCTTCACTGTTTCAAGGAAATCACCATAAACTTGATATGTTATCCCCGGATCTTCCAGCATGGGCATATGTCCGATGCCGTTCATGATCTGGAGTCGGCTTCCCTTGATCAGCCGGTTGAATTCCCTGGCGTTGTCGATATGAATGGCCCGGTCCTTGTCACCCCAGACGATCAGGGTGGGGGTGCCGATTCCGGCGATCAGGGATTCCGGCAGAACGATGTCTGTCCGTATATCATTGAAAATCTTTTCATCAAGGGTTTTTCGGGCGATTTTCTGCTCCGCCATCACCGAAAGGGCAAACCCCGGGATGTAGGGTTTCTTTTCCATGACAAAACCCAGCAACTGTTTGAACTCGTCGGCATTTCCCGCCACCAGAGGGTTCACGCCTTTTTCAAGCTGGAGGATCAGCTCGCTTTTGGCCACATAAAGACCGGCGCTGTCCAAAAGAGCCAGGGATGTCACCTTTTCAGAATGATGGGAGGAAAAAACAAGACCGATGGCACCGCCCATGGAATTCCCCATAATGTGGGCCTTTTTGATGGAAAGGGAGTCCATAAATTCGTTCAGCCACCGGGCCTGGTTTTCGATGGTGTAACTCAGGGCGGGATCGGACACACTTTCCCCGTGCCCCGGAAGATCCACGATGATAATACGGAAGTCATCGGTCATTTTGTCCGAAAGCAGAACCCAGTTGTCCTTGTTGCCGCCGAACCCGTGGACCATCAGGACTGTTTCCATGTTTTCAGGGGATTTATGGGCTGCCAAGTTGTCCAGATACACGATGTCGCCGATGGAAATCGAGGTCTTCTTCAACTCCAGGTCCGCGCCGCTTCTCCGGCTGTCCATGGCCATGGTGTAAAGTTTGTGTTTGGAACATCCGGAAGTCAACAGGGTCGACAACGCCAGAACAATAAGAGCTATCCATTTGAATTTTTTCATTTTTTCTCCATTTTTTTAGATGAATCAACGGGTGGCCGGATTGTTTTAACATGATTGATCAAATAAAGGATGAAATGTTTTTAAGATATATGTAAAATTACAACTCGTAAATGCTCTCCTTCATTGTGCGCTCACTCAAACAAAAAACATAACAGGATCAGACATTATGAATATCCAATTCACCTGGAGTGATGAATATTCTGTAGGCAACGAGGTCTTGGACAGCCAGCACAAGCACCTTTTCGACCTCGGCAACAGAATTCAGCAGGCCAAACCGTCGGAGGCCAAAGCCTACGTCATGTCTTTATACAAATACATTCGGCTCCATTTCACCGAGGAAGAACATCACATGGAAAAGATCGGATTTCCCGGAGTTGACGGCCACCGGATGATGCACGAGCAGCTGATCACCCGCCTCAACGATCTGTCGGACGGCTTTACGCCGGACATGATAGACGAACTGGCCAGGTTTCTTCACGACTGGATTCTGAACCATCTGCTCAAGGAGGATCATCAGTATTTCGTTTATGTGAGATCCCTTTGACATGATGGCTCTTCTAAAAAAAGCCCGTCGTTTTTTAAACATTTTCAGAAAATCCGGACCTGATTCTGTCAAGAACACGATCGAACCACCGGCTGAACACATGGGAAAACGCCCTGATGGTAAGATCCAGCTCTTTTTTTCCGGTTTCGGATTCATAAAACGCGGTGTACCTGGCCAGCTCCTGGTCCGTCAGGTTCCTGTACGTGTAGAACGATGAAAGAATGAACTTTTCACGCATGGATTCAACAATCGCGGGACGCATTCTGTCCAGATCCTTTTCAAGGTCCCCCCTTGTTTTCCGTTTGTCCGGCGGCAAGGCCTGATTGATGGATTCGTTCATGCCCCGGATAAGTTCCAGAATGATGTGTGCTGACCGTTTTGACACTCCCGTGGTTTTTTCAAATTTCCGGATGGCGGCATCACGGTTTTTCGGCGGCGGCGACGTCTCCATCTTTTCCAGATAACGCAGAAGATCGTCACGGGCCTCCGGACTGGCGGCCGCCAGTTCTTCGGCGGTGATCTTTTTCCCAAGGGCTGATTCCTGCCATGCCAGGGCTTTTTTAAGAAACGTGACATCCGTGTTTTCAAGCATGTACGCAAAAAAATGATCCTGGGCTTCTTTGACATGAAAAGAATTTTTCATGATGGCCACGGCTTTTTTTTCAAATTCCGGGTCTTGGGATGAAAAAAGTTTCTGCGCCGACAAGGCGCTGATCTGGTCCGGAAATGACGCCAGGGTTTCATGGATGCCGGACCGCTTCAGGTATTTTTTCACAAGCTGTGCATGGGTGTCGGCGAAAAGGGACGTTGTTGCCGCAACCATGATCACCAGCGTCCATGTGAGGGTTATCAGGGATTTTCGTTTCATCGTGGCGTCCTTATCGGATGAGGCATCCTATGGTTTGATTTTTTATAAAATCCATACCATGTTTATTTTTCTCTGTCTGCCTTCCATTTCACGATCTTTGATGACGGAGCTCATTTCACCTGAATTGTCTTGACCGTCCGGATGCCGAATTTCCGCATCCGGCCCCTCAGCGTGGACGGATTCATGCCCAGGAGCCGGGCTGCGCCGTCTTTACCGTCGATGCGGCCGCAGGTGACTGTGAGGGCGCTTTCGATATGACGGATGGTCATAACGTCCATGGTGGGGAATTCACCGCTCACCGCATTGTCTTCCGAACGTTTGAAGTCTGGGGCCGTTTCAAGGACCGGTATGGTCAGAGAAGCCCCTGTGCTGACGATGAGGGCCCGTTCGATGACGTTCTGGAGTTCACGGATATTGCCGGGCCAGCTGTATTTTTTCAATCGTTCCATGGCATCCATGGCGATAATCGGATCTTCGGACAGGTTCATGTCTCTGTTTTTCTGACGTGCGAAGTGAAGGGCCATGGCCGGAATGTCCTCCTTTCGGTCACGGAGCGGCGGAATCCTTATGGGAAACACGTTCAGCCTGAACCACAGGTCTTCCCGGAACTGCCGGTCCCGGACCATGGAAAGGAGATCCCGGTTGGTTGCGGCAATGACCCGGACATCCACGGAAATGGGCCGCTGCCCCCCCACCCGCTGAAATTCCATGGCCTGGAGGACCCTGAGAAACCGGACCTGGGACGAAAGGGGCAACTCGCCGATTTCATCAAGAAAAATCGTTCCACCGTCGGCCTGCTCAAAGTACCCCCGTTTCAGGGTGGAGGCTCCGGTGAAGGCCCCTTTTTCATGGCCGAACAGTTCGCTGTCGATAAGAGACTCGGGAATGGCCCCGCAGTTCACACAGATAAAGGGGCCTCCATTTCGGGACGACGCCTGATGAAGGGCCTGGGCAATCAGCTCCTTTCCCACCCCCGTCTCGCCGGTGACGAGAACCGGGCTCGATGTGGGAGCCACGTAGCGCACAAGGGCCATGACCTCCTTCAACCCCGATTCCGACCCGATGATCTGATGGGTGTTGACATGCCCCAGACGCTTCCGGAGCTGGTCCTTTTCCCGGACCAGCCGCTCGTTTTCGCAGACGATGTTGCGGTGGTGAAGAAGGTTCAGAACCGATCCGGTGAGGACGCCGGAAAGGAGTTTCAGCCGGCGTTTGTGCTCTTCATTGTACTGATCGCCCCCCCTTGCCACCATGGAAAATCCCCCGGCCAGATCCATGCCGATGTCAAGCACAAGGCCCAGGGACGAGAACTCCTCGTGCTCCGGGATGATGGGATTTTTGGTGTTTTTAAGGAAATGGTTGAAAATCTCCTGGATCATCACACTGCCGGATTTGCTGTAGATGTGTGCGCTTCCGGCGGTGTAGCCCCGAAACTCGTTTTTGGCCCGGCTTGAAATCTGGATCATCTCGTCGATGAGAATCCCCCGTTTTTCCGTGGCGAGCGCCAGATAGCGGAACACGTCCCTTTGCATGTCGTAGATGAACATGTGGGTGAGGGTCAGGGGAAACGACCGTTTCAGGTAGTTGAACACGGCGAACAGGGTTTTTTCGATATCAAGACTGCTGTACAGGCAGTGGGTGGCTTCCTGGATGAATCGATCGTCGGACAGGGTCATGGCGTTCTAATCCTTTCACGGCATGGAACAATTACGTCATATGTGACGGATTTTTGTATCATATATGACGGAAAATTCCATTACAATTTATATCCCACTGAAAACAAATCACAATTCAACATGGCACACATCATGAAACCCCTCGGCCCAATCGTAGGTCGGGTTCAAAAACCCGACACATGCCCCGATCCGCAAAAGAATCAGACGGATGTTCTGCGGCGGGGGATCTTTTTAATGATGGGGTTTGCATGCCTAATGGCGTGCGCCGTATCATAAGGATGGGGTCATTTGTCGGCTTTCGTGCCGAAAAGCCGACCTACGATGGGGTGCCGTATGACCGACGGGTTTCAAAAAACAAATAATCAAATCATCAGTCAATAAATAAGGAGAAAATCATCATGGCCAGAAAATACGTCAGCATGAGAAATTTAAGGTTCCTGCTTCACGAGATGTTCAAAGTGGCGGAGCTTGGAAAATCCCCCTATTTCGCACGGCACAACCTCACCACCTACAAACTGGTGCTGGACGAAGCCCTGAAACTCGGAGACAAGCTCCTTCACCCGATTTTTGAAGAAATGGACCGGAAACCTCCGGAACTGGTGAACGGAGAAGTGGTGGTCCATCCCCTGACCCGGAAAATCCTCAGCGAATTCGGAAAAAGCGGATGGATTTCAGCCTCGTTCTCCGAAGAACACGGCGGAGAGCAGCTGCCCTTCACCGTGGCCGCAGCCTGCAACTTCATTTTCGCGGCGGCCAATTATTCGGGCAGCGTTTACATGGGCCTCAGCGCAGGTGCGGTCCACCTGATCCAGAACTTCGGAAGCGACGATCTCAAAAAAACCTACGTGGACAAGATGATCCAAGGCGAATGGCAGGGCACCATGGCCCTGACCGAGCCCCAGGCCGGAAGCTCTCTGTCGGACATCACCACCTGCGCCCGCCCTGACGGAAAGGGCGGGTACACCCTCACCGGCCAGAAAGTGTTCATCTCCGCCGGTGATCACAACGGCGCGGATAACGTGGTGCATCTGGTGCTGGCCCGCATCGACGGTGCGCCGGCGGGTGTCAAGGGCATTTCCCTTTTTGTGGTTCCGAAAAAAAGGGTGGAGGGGAACGGCGACCTGGTTTTCAACGATGTGACGGTCACCCAGGTGTTCCATAAAATGGGCTATCGGGGTGCGCCCATCACCGAACTGAGCTTCGGGGAAAAAGGCGATTGCCGGGCCTATCTGGTGGGCGAAGCCAACCGTGGCCTTGTCTACATGTTCCAGATGATGAACGAAGCCCGGCTGGGTGTGGGCCTCGGGGCCACGGCCATCGCCTCCGCAGCCTATTACTCAGCCCTGGATTACACCCGGAACCGGCTCCAGGGTCGGCGGCTTCTGTCCAAGGACCCGCTTTCTGCCCAGATCCCCATCATCGAACACGCGGATGTGAAACGCATGCTGCTGTTCCAGCGGGCCGTGGTGGAAGGGTCGCTGGCGCTGATTCTCCAGTGCAGTTTTTACGAAGACATGCAGCATGTGGCCGAAGGCGACGACAAAGAGCGCTTCCATCTGCTTCTCGACCTTCTGACGCCGGTGGCCAAATCCTATCCGGCGGAAATGGGAATCCTATCCACCAGCCAGAGCATCCAGTGTTTCGGCGGTTACGGCTATTGCGAGGATTTTCCGGTGGAACAGCATTTCAGGGATATGCGCATCCACACCATCCACGAGGGCACCACGGGCATCCAGGGCATGGATCTCCTGGGCCGGAAGCTGGTGATGAACAACGGCAAGGCGTTTTTCCTGTTCCTTGCGGAAGTCCGGAAAACTGTGAACGAGGCCAAGTCCGTCAGCGGTCTTGAACGTCAGTCGGCGGCCCTTGAAGACGCTCTCAAAACCCTGGAACAGGTCAGCGGACACCTCATCGCCCTGGCCCAGACCCAAGGACCGGAAACCATGCTGGCCGACGCCGTACTCTACCTGGAACTGTTCGGAACCGTCACCATGGCCTGGCAGTGGCTGACCCAGGCGCTCACGGCCTCCGCAGCCCTTGTGAAAGACCCGTCAAAATCCGACCAGGCCTTCTACCAGGGCAAGCTTTACACGTGCCGCTATTTCTTTGCCTACGAACTTCCGAAAATCAAAGGCCTGGCCCAGCGTCTCACCGACGAGGACCCGCTGACCCTTTCGATGCCCTCGGAATGTTTTGGGGATTGATCGTGTGGTTGTCACAAGTCTGTAATGCTGTTGGCTTAAGAGATGGGCACGGCTGCGCCTTTGCCCCATCCTACGGGTAACAGACCGGAAATGACAGGATGGGCAAAGCGTCAGCGTGCCCATCAGAAACCGACAGGCTTAAACCAACAACATTGGCCCTGCCGGGAGCCAAACCCCTCACTTCGCTGGGGCAGGTTTTTTGAAAAAGTTTGACAAAACGGATGATGGGTTTTACTTCAAATCAACTGTAAGGTTTTCCCTGGAACCTCATGGTTTCGGTTGATATCGTGATGGCAATCACTATACAATGCCCTTCATCATTTATTGAATGCTGGGCATTCAACATTAAAAAACTCCGCCGGTGCGGCCAGGATGATATCCCCTGCACCGGTCAACCATGCGGCATCCCATTCACCATTCGATGTTGAATGTTCGATGTTCGATGTTAAAAACCTGGAACAATTAACAGATGAATAACCCCATCCCCCCATTCATCCCCGCCCGCCTCGTCAGGAATCGCCATGTCCAGTCCATCGCGGCATCGGTCAAACTGCGGCGTCCCTTTGTCAAACGGCGCGCCTCGGCCATGCTGAAACGAAGCCGGGAAATCCTTTTGAACTGTGGAAACGGTGTCACGCTCCAGGCGTTTCACTCGCCCCACGGTGACACTCCCCGGGACCTGGTGATCCTGATCCACGGCTGGGAAGGCAGCAGCGAGTCGATGTACCTCCTGTCATCCGCCGGGCACCTGTACAAACAGGGCTGCGACATCGTCCGGCTGAACCTGCGTGACCACGGGGAAAGCCATCACCTGAACCGGGGTCTTTTCCACTCCTGCCGTCTCCCCGAGGTCGTCGCCGCCGTCAAGCGGATCAGGTCAGATTGTTCAACAGGCGGCCGAGTGTTTCTGTGCGGATTTTCCCTGGGCGGCAATTTCGCGTTGCGGGTGGCGGCAAAGGCCAAAGCCGAAGGCCTTGTCCTCGACACGGTGGTGGCGGTCTGCCCGGTTCTCCATCCGCCGTCCACCCTTAACGTGCTTGAAAACGGCCAGAGATTTTACGGAACGTACTTCATCCGGAAATGGAAAAAATCCCTTCTGAAAAAACAGGCCCTTTTTCCAGGCCTCTATGATTTCAGAGATCCATCTGTTTTCAGGAGTTTGAGGGCCATGACCGAAGAGATGGTGAACCGGCATACGGATTACCCGGATTTCGACACCTATCTGAACGGCTATTCCCTCACCGGAAGCACCCTTGCATCCCTTGAAATTCCGGCCCACATCATTTTAAGCCGGGACGATCCCGTGGTGCCGTACCAGGATATCGAAAAGCTCGCCAGACCAGCCGCCCTCACCGTGACCCTCACCCCCTACGGCGGTCACTGCGGTTTTTTCAAAGGCCCTGGCATGAAAAGCTGGATCAATGAAAAAATGGCGGAAATCATGTCGGAAGCGTCAATTGGGGGGCATCAGGATTAATGTGATTTCGAAAGATTTGCCTCCGGCGGCCCTTCCGGGGGACCAGATTTTAAAAATCTGGACAAATGGGTTGGGGCAGGGCAAAGAGACCACACTTCCCATATCTATTTGTCAAACTTTTCAAAAAGCCTGCCCCAGCGAAGTGAGGGGTTTGGCCCCCGGCAGGGCCGCCGGAGGCATTGGATTTCTTTAAAAAATCAGACACAATAAAACCATAATAAACCATCTTTATTACAATAACCCACGAATGTGAGAGGTTGTATGAACAAAGTCAGCATCGTCAGATATGAAAAACCGGGTGAATCGGTTGCGCGCGCCATCGAACTTTCAGGGGCTTTTGACCGGCTCAAAAAGGGAGACACGGTGTTTATCAAGCCCAACATCGTGTTCTGGTCCAAGGTGGTGGAGATGCCCGCCTGGGGTGTGATCACCACCACACGGGTGGTGGAGGATGTGGTGCGGGAGCTGAGGAACCGGGGCGCGGGAAAAATCATCATCGCCGAGGGCACAGTGACCACAGACCCCAAGGACACCACCACCGGACTCCACGCCTTTGAAACCCTGGGCTACAACGAGCTTGCCCGGACTTACGACCTGACGGTGAAGGATATTTTCGATTGCACGTTCAAACCCGTGGACCTGGGGGACGGGGTCACCCTTTCCTTTGCGAAGGACCTCCTCAACGCCGACCTGGTGGTGAATCTGCCGGTTCTGAAAACCCACGCCCAGACCAAAGTGTCCCTGGGGCTTAAAAACTTAAAGGGCTGCATCGACAAAAAAGGCCGGAAAATGTGCCATTCCCCCAGCATGATCATGGATCTTGAAGCCCATGTGGCCAAGCTGTCCAGTGTGGTGAAAAACGTGGCCACGGTGATCGACGGGATCTACACTCTTGAAAAAGGACCGGGATTCACCGGCAACGCCCGGAGGAGCGACATCCTCATCGCCTCGGCCGACATGGTGTCCGCCGACATCGTGGGCGCGGCGGCTTTGGGTTTCGATCCCGCCGACATCCGCCACCTCGCCATAAGGTGCCGGGAACAGGGCATGGAGCCGTCGTTGTCATCGGTTGAAATCGTAGGGGAAACTGTCGAAAGCGTGGCGAGCCCCCATGCCTGGGACTACCCCTACAACCCGGAAAACACCCTGCCCGCCAACATGATCAAACGCGGCGTCACCGGACTGTCCCTGCCCAAATACGATCACAGCCTGTGCACCTACTGCTCGGCCATCATGGGCATTCTCCAGGTGGCCATCGGCAGCGCCTATCAGGGAACGCCTTTCGACAAGGTCCAGGTTTTGACCGGAAAGATGATGATGCCCGATCCTTACATGCACCATACCCTTCTCATGGGCAAATGCCAGGTGACCCTGAACAAGAACAACCCGGACGCGAAGAACCCCATCCTCGTTCCCGGCTGTCCGCCGGACATGAACAAACTGGTGGAAGGCATCAAGAAAGCCGGGATCGACGTGGACGAAAACATCTTCAAGGCCTTTGACATGGCACCCATGCTGTTCCTGGCCAAATATGCCGGTAAACCGGAGTTCACCCAGGATTTTTACAGGCTTTCACCCGGCTGATTTTGGAACAATGAAATAACGGTTCGACACCCGTAAATACATGGCATGAGCACAATGGATGATGGCAAGCAAAAGAGTCTTCGCGGATCGAAAGAAAGGCTCAACGTGTTTAACCTGATCGACCAGTCCTGCGAACTGGCGGTCAAAAAAGGCCCCCATCCCTTCGATGTGAACTGCCCCTGTCTCGCCTGCATGACCAAACGCAAAAAACGCCTTTACCCCATGCAGACCGAGTATCTCCATACGCTGTAAACAAAGTGGCGAATCGGAAATAGCCAAGGTTTTTTCAAATTCTCACAGACATAAAACTCAGAAAACATTGAAGGGGCGGGATACACTCCCGCCCCTTCAGTCCAGCACAACACTCGAACAGCGATCGGTATTTAACCGACACATCTGGTTAGTATTTCATCAATCAAAAAACCGTAACAAAACGCCTGCCGTAACTGTCATAAGCAATCACTTCAAGATACCGCCAATTGATGGATGATAGGCCGGAAGGGAATGTCAATACAGTGCTTGTCTCTCCTGGACCGAGATCATCCGATTCGTTATACAACTCTGTGTTTACACCAATCCCCACTTCCACTCCGTGAATGCTCAGTCCCTCCGGCATCGTCCAGCGTACTGTAAGAGAACCTCCTGTAAAGGCATAAAAATTAGCAAATGTAGGTGATGTTATGGCGGGGAAACTCGCAGTTGACAGCTCAGATATATTACATGGTCTTTTTTTAATCGTTTTCTTGTACGTGGCTTTGAGTTCCATCCCCAGATACATTTGAATTGTATATTCTGCGCCATTCTGAATGGCATTGGCAGGGACATCGTCAATTTCAAGAAAATACTGGACCCAATCACTGGATATGTCCTTGGTCAGAGTAATGTTTGTGTCAATACCAGGCCCCGTGACCACCATCTTATCGGCGTTGCCGTTTGCTTCGAAAGCGAACGTAATACCCGATGAAAATTGAACCGGTCTGTTGACATTGTAAACGGCCTCCGATCTCACTGCAAATTCTGCTATACGTTGATCGCCATTAAACAGCCAGGTCCCGTTTCTCTTGACCAGATCCCAACCCGCCGGATTCTGGGGATCATTTGAGGAAACCCAACTGACGAATGCGTGATCATGGGCTTCATTCATGGATATGATGGTCAGATCGCTGAATGAAGTGCCGACAAAATCACTGCACAAAATGTCGGGAAGAAACGATGCCAGATCTTCACCACTTTCGACAAATGTATCTGCCGCAAACAGGGCGAGAAGATCCGGATGTGTACTGCTGGGATAACTGGTTTTAAACAACGCATAAAATTTTTCAAACTGAGCTTTTATCTGCTGATAATCTGTCAATTCTGCGGCATTGATCACAAGAGCGTCTGTATCTGTTTTTCGGGTTAAATCATCCTGTATCTCCTGATTGTTCATAATGTTTATGATGGTCGCCACCTGAGATACCGGATCAACAGTAACCTTGACAACATCCATAACCGCATCGATTCCAGTCCGGTCAGCACTGAACGCTGTCCGCAACAAATCGATGGATCCGGATACACCGAGTGCACTTAAAACAGGCAACAACCTTGTCCGGAGGGTTTCAGCCTGTTCTGCCAACTGCTGGGCGGTAAGGCTGGAAAACAGACCTTGATCATAATAGGATTTTGCAATCTGACCGGCGGCATTGGCCACGATCAGATCTGTAAAAGGGGTGATGTTGATCGTACCGTTCACGTCAGCCGATGTCGCGGCTGAATAAAGATGACAGTCGATTCCTCCAATAGTTCCGTCAGCCCTAAACATGAAGGGTCCTGTCATACCTGACACATCCACGGAATATTTTCCGTCTGCGGCTATGGTGACGGTTTTTTCTTTTGCCGTTGGAGTTGAACTGTCCTTAACGGTGACAGTCCCGATGATCGGGGCTCCGGCAGCCGCAGTGCCGGATATGGTTGTGCTCGGCTGTGGGTTGTTTTTTCCCCCGCCACTGCTGCCACAACCAGCCAAAAGAACCATGAGAATCATGGCAACCATTAAATACATGTTTTTCCTGATCAGAATCATGTCCACCTCTTCGTTTCCAATTTTTAGATTGATAAATAAAATGATACTTAACCATTGCAGAGCCAGCCGGTATCTATTTGCATAAAATATGCCGCCCAAAAAAATACAACTCTGTTCTAATAAATAATATTTCATCATTATTTCAAGCCATTACAAACAAAAAAAGACAGAACAGCATGGCTTAACCATCAAAATATTTTACAATATGTGAAATTTAATTCACATATCACTTTATTTGCATAGATTGGGTATCAATTATTCTTAATTAATTGTCTGTGGGATTATCAAGTGGGTGGTTTGCAATAAAGAAAGCCGACCCGTTTATGCGGG
The DNA here is from genome assembly GCA_020723285.1 of Desulforapulum autotrophicum. Lineage (GTDB taxonomy): Bacteria > Desulfobacterota > Desulfobacteria > Desulfobacterales > Desulfolunaceae > DYJE01. The sequence continues at coordinate 152,351 of DYJE01000006.1, forward strand.
TCGGCCAAAACTGAAGTTCATCACTTGGGAATCTGTTTTCAATCGCCCTGATCCTGGGCGGATACGCTCCGACTGCTCCAGAAATCCTTGTTTTTCAGGATAATGGCATCGAGGTTGTCAGGCTCTTGGGGCGCGTCCTGATTTTCCCCAGGGAGTTCCATTTCATCGGACAGCGGGGCTTCTTCATCCAAAAAATCATCATCAGCCGTTTCTTCGTCCCCAAGTCCTTCTTCCCCTTCAAGGTCAGCTTCGCCTTCATCCACCAGATCAATAACGTCGTATTCCTGATCTTCCATGTCACCTACCACCAGATTCCCTTCCCGGTCGAACATCACGGTCATGCCCACCGTCACCTGGAGGTTCATCCGGTAAACGATGCGGTTGTCCACGATGGCCATGTCTCCGTCCACGAATTCCATGCCCGACGGGCTCAGATTCCGGGCGGCGATGGCGGCGAGAACCTCGGGGTCGATTTTTTTCATGATGGAAAGGATCATGTCCCTTTCACCGGTTTTGATACTTTGAGAATCAGCGATTTTCATGGCGTTTTCGTCCCCTCCAACGGGTTTCTGGATGATGCCTGTGCTTAAAAAAGAAAATGAAATCCGGGCGATGGCCCGTTGAAGCGCACTCACGTGATAACGGAAATTATCCTGCCCCCCTACGACAGCGTTTTTGAAAAATTATAAATCAAGGGTGGCGATGATGTCAATTCAATCTCTTTTTTCATTTTGTTTGCTGCGGATGTTTCACGGTATTGCCAAAGAAAAAAAAATTTGTTAAAATTTTCGCACAATTTATTCATGTCCCTGATGCGGACTGACAATCTTTTAAACACCAGCTTAAGTTCCGGACAGACGATACCGATAATCATGATTAAGCAGGGGCCTGTGACTCTGGACGAAATCCTGTTTCCACCCTTTTCGTGATGGAAAAGGTCAACCCTTGATTTCGTAGAAAAACCCGAAACATTTTATCCGTCATCATCATTACAATCATTCGCACGAAATGGTCGACGTATTGATGGCTGCATTGCCTGAACGGCCTTGAGTCCATTGATGCATCACAAGGAGGGACGCCATGCCGGACATTCCTGTTATCAGGATCGGTCACTTGAAAATCACGGATCATCTTGTCCTGGGGATCACGGCCGACAAGATCAGGAAAGGCGTGGAAACGCTCAATCACTGCATGCTGGAACCCATCCTCATGCACGGCTGGAACCAGGTGGCGGACGCCCTGTCCGACGGAGGTCTTGAAGGCGCTCTGGTTCTCGCGCCCACAGCCATGGATCTTTTCAAATCCAAGGTCCCGGTGAAACTCATTTTATTCACCCATCGCTCAGGCAGCATCCTTGTGAAAAACACGTCGGCGGGTATCAAAAGCATGCGGGATTTCAAGGGGAAAATCGTGCTGATCCCCTATCAGCTGTCCGTGCATCACATGCTGTTCCACCGCCTGCTCGCGGAAGTGGGGCTCAAACCCGGAACCACCAAAGACCCCCATGCCGATGTATTTCTGGAGGTTATGGCCCCCACCATGATGCCCGAAGCCATCGAATACGACACCAAAGGAGAAATCGGCGGATTCATCGTGGCAGAGCCCATCGGCACACAGGCCGTGGCCGCCGGATTCGGAGAAGAGGTCTGTTTGTCGAAAGAACTCTGGCCCGGCCATCCCTGCTGCGTCCTGGTGATGAGGGACCACGTGATCCGTCAGTATCCCGAAGCGGTCCAGGAAATCACCAGCAGCCTGGTTCAATCCGGTTTTTACATGGACAAGAATCCCGGCGAAGCCGCAAAAATCGGAGCGTCTTTCCTGGGTCAGGGCGAACCCCTGATCCGCTCGGTGCTGAGCGAGCCTGCGGACCGGATCACCGCCAGCGAACTGTATCCGAGAATCAACGACCTCATCGTCATCCAGGATTACATGATCCACGACATGAACATCATGACATCCGCCATCGACATGAACGCCTTTGTCGATGCACGATTCGCAGAAACCGCCGGGGCGAAATAAGACACCTGCCGGTACACATATAAACATATTAAAATGATTAGCACCTGTTTTCTAACACCAGACAAGGAGAGTCAAAATGCCAGTTGACATGAATATGACCATTTTGGTCGTGGATGATTCCGGAACAATGCGATTGATGTTCAAACAGTACCTGAACAAAGCCGGTTTCGGCAATATCCTCCTGGCGGTGGATGGAAAAGACGCTGTAAAAAAAATTGAGCAGGGTCTTAAAATCGATCTGATCATCAGCGACTGGAATATGCCGAACATGGACGGCCTTGCCCTTCTGAGGTGGGTGAGGAACAGCCCGGTCTTCAAGGATCTCCCGTTTATCATGGCGACAGCCCAGGGCGACAAGACCCAGCAGCATGTGGTGATCGAAAACGGTGGAAACAACCACATCGCCAAACCTTTTGATTCTGACGAAATCAAAGCCAAAATTTTCGCCGTGTTCGAAGGTGAGTCCGAAAAACCCACAGGGCAGCGGGTTCCCGAAGTGGTGGACGGCAAGGTCAAAATCAAGATGGCCCACATCCAGATCACCGATCACCTGATTCTCGGCGTTCTCAAACAACAGATCGCCGCAGGCGTCGTGACCCCCAAAACCTTCACCCTTGAAACCGAGTGCATCGGCGGCTGGAATCCCATCCAGGAAAAGCTCGAAACCGCCCAGGTGGACGGCGCTTTTGTCCTGGCCCCCATCGCCATGGACCTCTTCGCCTACGACGTTCCCATCAAGCTGGTGCTTCTGGCCCACAAGAACGGCAGCGGCTTCATCCGCAACAAAAACTACGAGACCGAACCCTCGGACAGCCTGAAAGATTTTTATAAATACAAGGTGGTGAACATTCCCCACAAAATGTCCATCCACAACATGCTGGCCCATAAATTTTTGAAAGGCCTGGGCCTGAAACCCGGTGTTCCCGGAAAAAAAGCCATCGACGTCAGGTTCGAAGTGGTTCCGCCCATCAAAATGCCCGGAATCATGAAGGAAAACGAGGATGTTGGAGGATTCATCGTGGCCGAGCCCATCTGCACCAAAACCATCGCCATGGGCGTTGGGGACATGGAATTCATTTCTGCCACACTCTGGCAGGATCATCCCTGCTGTGTGGTGGCCATGAGGGACGAAATCGTGGAGGCCTACCCCGATGCGGTGTTTGAACTGACGGATCTTCTGGTCAAGGCGGGGCAGTTTGTGGAAAACAACAAGGAAAAAGCTGCTGAAATCGCCGTCAACTTCCTTGATCCGGAAAAAACCGTGGGCCTGACCACCGCCGTGCTGAACAAGGTGCTGACCCAGCCGGGCGGTATTACCATGAACAATCTTTACCCCATCAAGGACGATCTGGATAAAATACAGCAGTACATGCATCATGAAATGGATATCGGTCGCCTGATCGATCTTGATCGTTTCGTGGATCTCCGATTCGCGAACAAAAGCTGCGGATAGGACGCTCAGTGGATGGTCTGACCGTCCGGTGCTTCAAGCGCCCCCGAGTCTTCCAGGAATTCCATAAACCGGCGGACCGAATTCTCGGGGGTATAAAACGTGTCGATGATGTCGTCGGCACTCATGACCGCAACCTGCTCGCTGATAAAACGGTCCACGCTGGATTCCATGGCCAGGCGGTCAAATCCTTCAAGATCGTCGAGAAAAAGCTGTTTCAGGGCAAACGTCAGACGCTCGATTATGTAGTCTTTATTTAGCATGGATGTCATAGGTCGTTTGGGTCAAAAGGTCATTTCAAATCCGGAACCGTTCGGCGACCAAGGTTTCCAGGTCCGTCAACAGATTGTCCTGCTCGGAATCGCATCGGTTTTCCTTTCGAATCTCAGCGATCTCCTCAAGCGCTTTTCCGGGTGTCAGTTTCCGTTCGTTCCGATAATCCACCATCGCCGTCGCGCCGTCTTTGGCGCGCACCTTTTCCATATAACGCAGAACGTCCTCTTCATAGCCCTTAAAACAGCTTATGTCAAAATTTCTGATGAAAATTCGAAGGGCGAGGTCTCTCAGATGGCTTTCACCGAAATCACCGGCATGTGAGATATCCCTGTCTTTCACATGCCTGTGAAACGCGGCACAGAGACGTTCCGATTCTCTTGACAGAAATCCCGCGGTGTAGAGCGCGGCGTCCGGGTCCACATCCGGCACCTCGGGATACCTGAATTCACAGTGTTCCCTGACGATTGCGTAAAACCTTTCCTTTTCCGATTTCAGCCAGCGGATGTTTTCATCCATACAGGCTTTTCGCTCAGGTGAAAGCCTGGCCATGAACCGGTCAAGGGGCGGCAGGATGATTTCCGGCTCACCCAGGCGTTTCCGGATTACCCGTGTTGTTTCAAATACCGAATCCGGAGCCGTGTCACGAAGTTCCGGCTGGTCGATGCGCAGCCAGAGACTCTGGTTCTTGTAAGGCACACTGTCCCCAATATAGATCACCGGGGCCTGGTACAAGGCCTCCGCACCGAACTTGCCTCCGGTCATCAGGCCCAGGGAATGCATGCCCGCTGCCGAATCAAAGGCGGAAGGAAGCTTGCTGATCCGTTCCCGGTCGCTTTCCTTGCTGAAATACCCCAGGACAAAATCCCACATGGTTTTTTCACGGATAAACCGCCGGGTCAGCTCCATGGTGGCTTCCACATCCACCATGGCGTCGTGGGCCCTTCCCTCGGCAAGGCCGTTGGCTTTTGAGAGATGCTCCAGCTTCAGCGTGGTTTTCCCGTCAACCTCAGGCCATTTCAGCACCTCGGGTTTGTACAGGTAATAAAGCACCGCCATGGGCAGAAGGTCCATCCGGCCGCAGCGGCTGGCGTACTGATGAGTGTAGGGCGGAAGCAGGTTCCGATGAAAGGAGAACCGTAAAAATTCGTCATCGAAACCCAGGGTGTTGTAGCCCAGACTGACGGTTCCCGGCGTGTTCAAAAGGGCATGGATTCTTAGAACAGCTTCGTATTCCGTGTCACCCGAGAGAAGCTGGTCAAAGGGAATCCGGTGGGTGATCACCGCATAAGGCGATGGAATGACGTCGGGGCGCAGTTTCACCTTTATGGAATGACGTTCCTTTTCCACCAGATGCTCGTCGGTCCTGATGGCGGCGAACTGAAGAATCTGGTCAAAGGATTTGTTGAGCCCCGTGGTTTCAAGGTCGTAGAAAAGATAGCTCTTCATCAGCTCAGCTTGTCCACGATGGCCTGAAGCTTGGGTTTGAGACCGATGAACGTCTCCGCCAGACGCGGATCGAAATGGGTCCCGCTCCAGTTCCGGATTTCCTCGATGGCTTCGGTCACGGTCCAGGCCTTTTTGTAGGGACGTTCCGATACCAGGGCGTCGAACACGTCACAGATGCAGACAATCCGGCCCACCAAAGGAATCTCTTCGCCTTTCAGCCCTTCGAAATACCCGGTCCCGTCCCATCGCTCGTGGTGGGTCTTGGCGATGGTTTCCGCAAGCTGCATCAGACGCGAGGTGCTACCCGAAAGAAGTTCCCCTCCGATGATGGAATGACGCTTCATCTCCTCCCATTCCGCATCGTCCAGGGCACCGGGTTTGAGAAGGATCTTGTCGGCGATGCCGATCTTGCCCGCGTCATGCATGGTGCTGGCCAGAGCAAGAAGCTCGTATTCATCCACAGGCATTCCCGCCGCCTCTCCCAGAAGCCGGCAATATTCGCTCATGCGCTGGACATGCTGGCCCGTTCCCTCATCCCGGTATTCCGAAGCCAGGCCCAGCCGGTTGATGATTTCAAGCTGGGTTTCTTCAAGCTCCCGGGTCCTTTCCTTCACTTTCCGTTCAAGAATCTGGTTCTGTTCTTTCAGGGCCGCCTGGGCCGTGATCAGCATCAGATGGGTCCTGACCCTGGCTTTGACTTCGGCAATATCGAAGGGCTTGGTGATGTAATCCACCGCACCCATTTCAAAGCCCCGGGTCTTGTGTTCCGGCGCGTCCATGGCGGTGATGAAAATGATGGGAATATCCTGGGTCTGGGGATTTTCCTTCAGTCGCCGGCACACGTCGTAGCCGTCCATTTCAGGCATGAGCACATCCAGAAGGATCAGGTCCACATGATTGTTGAAGGCATAGTCGATGGCTTTTCGGCCGTTCAGAGCCACACCCAGCCTGAAATCATCCTTGAGTGTCTGAACAAGGATATCGATATTGGTTTTCGTGTCGTCGACAAGGAGAACTCTGCAATGGCTCAAATCGCGCATAAAACTAAAATCCCAGTTGTTTCTTAAGTTTCCTGTCCAGTGTTTTCAGAGTCACTCCCGCTTCATCGAAATGGTATTCCACCACCTGCCGCTCCAGAATCCGTCTCAGATCCTCGAACTCGGAATTTACGATCCCAAAGGGAAACCCTTTTTTTATTTCGTTGAAACAGGCCTCGGACCGGACAGGGTCAGATTCTTTAAGACTTTCCCCCAGCTCCCTGAACAGGGCGAAAAGGGTCTCAGGGTCAACGGAGTCACCGGGGGCCACCACATGAACCCGTGTGTCTTTTCGGTCACCCATTTTTTCAAGGGCGTCTTTCACCCGGATAAAGGCGTCTTCGGCTGCCGGGATCAGAATTCTTATCCTCTCCTTGTTGCCTTTGATGCAGGCCTGCTCAAGGATTCCGGACACGGTTTTGAGTTCCACCGCAGAAATGTTCCCGGCCGCACCTTTCATGGAATGAGCCAGAAGCCTGGCATCCGTAAAGTTACCTTTATCAACAAATTCACCAAACTCAACAAAAAAATGGTCGAACATCTGACAAAAATCAGCGACGATATCGAAATAACGGTTCCAGTTTCCGCCCAGACGCCGTAAACCTTCGGCGATATCAAGGCCCGGAAGCGTAAACGCGTCCTTCTGGTCCGGCTCGTTTTTTTCGCGATGGCCAATGGCCAGAACGCTCAGATCCTCATCAAGCCGGGACACATTGTTTCTGAGGGCTGAGAACAGTTCCTTCCGGTCGATGGGCTTTGGCACATAATCGTTCATTCCCGCCGCGATGCATCGTTCACGGTCGCCGTACATGGCATGGGCCGTCATGGCGATAATGGGTATGTCGGTGAGTTTCAGCTGGTCACGGATGTACCGTGACGCTTCGAGGCCGTCCATCTCAGGCATCTGGACATCCATCAGTACGGCGTCGTAGGTTTTTCCCCTCAGGGCATCGATGGCTTCCAGGCCGTGACCGGCCTTGTCCACGCTGATCCCCGCCGAAACAAGAATCTCCGTGGCCACCATCTGGTTGATGGGGTTGTCCTCCACCAGAAGGACCGTCATGTCGTTGAATTCATCCCAGGTCATGAGGCCCTGGGAATCGTCACTGCTCTTAAGGACCCTGAAACCGAAAATCTCCATGACGGTGTCGAACAATATGGACTGTTTCACCGGTTTCATGAGAAAGCTGTCCGCACCCGCGCTTCTCGCCCGCTGGACATCCCCGTCCCTGCCGTAACTCCCGGTGCAGATGATGGGCGGGGATGTGTAGCGGCTGTCGTTTTTGATCCTTGCAATGGCCTCGATGCCGTCCATGCCTTTGAGCTTCACGTCCATGATGATCAGGCCGTAGGGTTCCTGGGTCTGGGACAGGTAGTAAAGCTGGAGGGCTGTTTCAGCGGAACTGGCCATGTCCGTCCGGAATCCGAAAGACTCCATGAACCGTTTGATGATGAGAAGGGTTGACGGGTTGTCATCCACGATCAGCACCCGTTTGTCTCTGAGGTTCGGTGGAACGGTCTGGGGGGTTTCCCTGTCCGCATCGGCTGTCCGTGTTTCAATGGTGAAATAGAACGCGCTTCCTTTGCCGATCTCGCTTTCGACCCAGATATCGCCGCCCATCATCATGACGATTTTCTTGCAGATGGCAAGGCCCAGCCCCGTTCCGCCGTATTTGCGGGTGGTGGAACCGTCGGCCTGGGCAAAAGCGTCGAACAGACGCTCGGAAATGGATGAATCGATGCCGATGCCCGTGTCCCTGACACAGAACAGCAGGCTTACACGGTCTTCCACGCGGCTCCGGGTTTTCACGGAAATGCAGATCTCGCCTTTTTTCGTGAACTTGAACGCATTGGAGCTGAGGTTGGCGAGGACCTGACGGAGCCGAAGGGGATCGGACACCAGTTTTCTGGGGGCCGAGGCATCAATGTCCACCACCAGTTCGATGTCCTTGGTCATGCTGCGCTCAAGAAACATGTCCGACACTTCCTCGATCACGGAACGCAGGTTGAAAGGAACATTTTCAAAACCCAGTTTGCCCGCGTCGATTTTCGAAAAATCCAGGATATCGTTGATCAGTTCGAGAAGGGACCGGGACGACGAACGGACGATGTTCAAATACTCTTTCTGTTTGCGGGTCATCTCCGTGTTCATCACCAGATCGCACATGCCGATGATGGCGTTCATGGGGGTCCTAATTTCATGGCTCATGTTGGCCAGAAATTCGCTTTTCGCCTTTCCCGAGGCATCTGCGGCTTCCATGGCCTTCTTGAGCTGGGCGTTCATTTCCTTGAGTTCCGCCGTGCGTTCCTCCACCCGTTTTTCCAGTTCGTCATGGGCTTTCTGAAGGGCGTGCTCGGCCTTCTTCCGCGGGGTGATATCGATGACCGACGCAATGGTCATACCGGTCTTGGCATCGGGATTCACTTCGGAATACACATGGATGATCTCCCCATCCTTCCGCACCAGCCGGAATTCGTATTCCCTGGGCGACGGCTGGCCGCTGGCCTGTCGGTCCAGATGGTCTTTCTTCAACACTTTCCGGTCTTCTTCCTCCACAAAATCCATCCAGCGGAACCTGCCTTCAATCTCGTAACGGCTGTAACCGGTCATCTTTTCCAGCATGGGATTGGCTTCGGACACCACCATATGTTCATCGATCACCAGCAGTCCGGCACCGGTGTTTTCGAAAATATTCCTGTACTTGTCATTGCTGATCTCAAGGGCCAGGGTCCTTTTCCGGGTTTCCTCCCTGAATTCCTCAATCCTGAAAATAAACTTGTAGACATAGAAAAGAACTGAAAGGCAGAGAATGAAAAGCGTCAGTTCGGACGTGCTGAACCCCAGAACATAACTGCGAAGCCCCAGCACCAGGGGGGCCATGGCGATGATGCTCCAGGAAAGGAGATTGAAGGCCCTGATCCCGTACTGGATGCCGTTACCCACGGCGATGATCACCATGAACAGCATAAGGGGAGACGGCGAGGTGGGATCACAGATCCAGGCCACATAGGAAAAACCCAGGTCGGCGATGATACTGGAACGGACAAGGCCCCAGCTCATGCCCTGCTTCACCATGCGGTGGCGGAGAAGAAACTGGAGAACGGCGTAGGCCCCGATAAAAAGAAGCACCGGCTCAAAGCCCACCATCCGGAGCCTCGGCCCGATCAAAACATAGACTATGAACAGTCCTGCAAGCAGTGCCCGGACAAGATACTGCAATCCCGGCACATGGTTTTTTTTCCGTGTCATCTTTCCCGCCCCATCCACGGGATTATCCACCGTCAGGTTCCCACCACCCATAGTTAAACCCCAGAAAGACAGATGAATGATATGAGAGACAGCGTACAGACTCCCCCACAACCGTTCCTCCCCACCGAAGGCAAAACAATCCCGGCAACTGATGGATTGCCCGATCTATCGCGGATCATCAATTATACAACCGGAATGCTAAACATGTATTTCAGGTGTAAACCGAAGTCAATAGAAGAATTTCAATTGGTTATAATATGTGTAAAAAAACCGGACGATTGCCCTGTCGCAAGCGAAGCCCCCCGGCTCAGACCGCCCGAAGTGCGTGTCATACCGGCATTCCCCCAGTAAAATCGTAGCCCACCCGGATTTTGTACGTCCTTAGATTTTCAAGCAGGTTTCTCAGGCGGCCCCGCTCGTTCGGGTTCAGGCTGTTGGGGAAAACATCGTTGGACGGTGACGACCAGGCCGACCCCACGGCCCGTGCCTGCGTGTTCAGCCGTATATCCATCAGGCCTTCAAACGTTTCTTTCATGCCCTGATGGGTCCCCGCGCTCAGAACACGCAGGGCCAGAAGATCGTCAAGCCGTGTCACGGTGTGTGTCGAGCTGACGCCATGCTTCATGGCATAGACCCGGACAAAATCCACCAGAGGCGTCATGGCGTTTTTGATACTGAATGACCCGCGTCTGGGGCCGTCCTTTTCCACAACGATCCGGCCGAGAAACCCCAAGGGGACCTGGGCTTGAAGGATGTGGTTCGCCAGAATCCTGATAAACCGGGGGCTTTCCGCCACACGGTTTTCAAGATGGGTCCTGAAATCTCCCGCCAGACCATCATCTCCAAGGACACCCCGGACATCGAAGAGCATCCGTGCCTTCATGAGGTCACGCTCTTCCGCCGAAAGGAGCCACTGATCAACATCCTGTTTCCACAGTGAAAGAGACTGACAGAATCTGGGATTCATGGCCATGGTATCCCCTTTGCACAAGGCATACCCGGCAAGGCTCAGCCCTTGGCAGACGTTTTTTCCAAGAGTCAGAAAATATGCCCGGGCCGCTTTGCCCTGATCATCCGTCAGGTCTTCGTAGACGATGGCATTGTCCTGGTCGGTCGTAAGGGTCTGCTCGTTACGTCCCTCGCTGCCGAAAACCAGGAACGAAAACCGGCACGGAGGAGGGCCGAGCTGTGTCACGGCGAATTCGATGAAACGGACGGCCATGCTGTCGCTGATTAACGATAAGGTCAGGGTGATGTCGGAAGGGGGAATCCCGGTGCGGATCAGACCGGCAGCGAGCGGTGCCGTTGCCCGGCTGACCACGGTGAGGGTTTCAGGGCTTTCGGCATTCCTGATCTGCTCCAGATGATCCGAAAGCCCCTTGAAACGGCTGATGCCATGGAATTCATGAATCATCAGCTTTTTTTGCCGAAATACCTGTTCCAGTTGTTCACAATGTAATCCTTGTGAAGCCAGAGATGGACACCGGCTAAAATCATGAAAAAAAGCCCGGCCCATTCATGGATATCCCGCATGAAATGTCTCAGGGAAACAAGAAAACCCATGTTCGTTTCACTGCCACGGGGAAGCACCCACCAGTTGATGAGGCCGGTAAAACCCAGAACGGCGAACAGCACCAGCATGGCCGCGCTGACATACAAGAGAAGATCCTTTTTTTTCATGTCCATCATAACCTCCTTCAGTCACTCATGATTGATAAAAAAAACAATTCATCGTTTCCATAATTTTCAATCCGGGACCACACCTTTCTTGAATTCATCGAGAATCCGGCGGGCCCCTTCAATGGTTGTCATTTCAAGAAGAGACCGGGTATGGTCCCTGATCTCATCCAGAGTCAGCGAGGTGATCCGCTTCTGGACCTGGGGCAGATCCTTGGCGTTGACACTGAGGCTCCGAATCCCGATCCCCAGGAGAAAGGGGATGTATTCGGGCTCATGGGCCATTTCACCGCACACGGACACGTCGATTCCCGCCCGTTCCCCGGCTCCGGCGATCTTGGCAAGGGCTCTCAGGACCGACGGATGATAGGGGCAGAAGTAATCCGCCACCCGTTTGTTGCCCCGGTCCACGGCCAGCATGTACTGAACGAAATCGTTGGTGCCGATGGAAAAAAAATCCGCCGCTTCGGCGAACTCGTCAAGGGTCTCCATCACGGCGGGCAGTTCCACCATCATCCCCACTTCGGGTTTTTCGTGATGAACCAGGCCTTCGGCCTTCAGTTTCTCCATACAGCTCATCACCATGTTCCGAGCCTGATAGAACTCATCCAGAGATGAAATCATGGGAAACATGATCCGGAGCTTTTCGTGCCCTGCCCCGGCCCTTAGAATGGCCCGGATCTGCTGGGCGAAGACCTCCTTGATTTTGAAAGAAAACCGGATGGATCTCAGGCCCAGGGCAGGGTTGTCCTCCCCTTTCACATCGGAATAGGCCAGAATTTTATCCCCGCCGGCATCCAGGGTCCTGATGGTCACCACCTTATCCCCCATCTGTTCCATCAACCGGTTGTAAACCACAAGCTGCTCTTCTTCCGTGGGGAAATTGGCCCTGACGAGAAACGGGAATTCCGTTCGGTAAAGGCCGATGCCCTCCGCCTTGAGCTCAAGGGCCAGGGGGACTTCCGATAGCAGGTTGATGTTGGCGTAAAGATGGACCCGTGTCCCGTCTTTTGTCCGTGTTTCAGGAAGCATCTCGTTTTTGATGGCGTCGGCGGTTTTCCGGGTCTTCAGGCGCTCCTCATGGCTATTGACCACTTCCGCCGCCGGATCGATGTAGATGTTTCCCATATCACCGTCCACGATGGCCGTTGTTCCACCGGGCAAAGCCAGCAGTCTCTCGTCTTCGGCGATCACCAGGGGTATGCCCAGGGACCGGGCCAGGATGGAGATGTGGGATGTGACTCCGCCGCCCACCAGAACGATGGCGGCCACTTCGTCCGCAGCCAGTTTCAGGATGTCCGATGGAAAAAGCTCTTTGGAGATCACCACCCGTTTCTGGCCCAGACTGGGTTCTCCGCAGCTCCGGCAGATCAGGTTGCTGAGAAGACGGCTTCCCAGGTCTTCCACGTCATTGGCCTTTTCCTTCATATAAGCGTGAGGGCTCGATGAAAAAATTTTGATGTAACTGTTGGCGATCCGTCTCACCGCTTCGGGCGGGTTCATGCCGTTTTCGATGAGATTCGTCATTTTGCTGATAAAACTCGGATCTTTGAGAATCATGAAATGGGCCGTGAAAATCAAGGACGCACTTTCAGGCAAGCGCTCCACAAAGGCGTTTTCCATTTCTTTCAGCTGGATGGCCGTCAGTTTCACGGCTTCCTGAAAATCATCCATGGTGTAGATTGTCCCGCCGTCATTCTGACCCTGATCCGAAAGAAGTTCCCCGTGCGTTTTCTTGTACACGGCCACCGGTGCGTGAGCGTATCCCCCGGAAGCCACAAGGCCCCGGACGAGCTTGAGTTCCCGGACATCCGCCGGTTCAGGGTTCACTTTCCCGTTTCCGGTATGGAGTTCCATCAAAAGCCGCGCGTTTTCGATAGAACCGGCCAGCTGGGACGCCGAAGCCCTCAGGGCGTCGGTGTCGCTTGCCTGGAAAAAGCATTCCTGCTCATGCTGAACCACCAGAACGCCGATTTTCTCTTCTCCCCGCTGAATGGGAACCGCAAGAAACGATTCAAACCGGTCTTCATCCGCTTCCTTGAAATACTTGTAATGAGCATCCGCCGAAGCCTTGTCCACGGAAAGGGGTTTACGGCTGAAAAGGGTGGTTCCCACCAGCCCCTCTCCCAGTTTCATCCTGATTTTGCCGACGGCCCTGGGGTTCAGCCCCACCGTGGCGGCAAGAACAAGATCCTGGGTGTTCCGTTCAAACAGATAAATGGAGCAGACATCCGCGTCCAGGTGGCGTGCCACCATTTCCACGGCGCGTTGCAGAAAAGTGTGGATATTTTCACTTCCGGCAAGAAGATCGGCAAGTTCGCCGATATCGCAAAGAAGACTCAGGTGGTCTCGTTTCACTCGTTTCATGACGTTCCTGGTGTGTGCAGCCTGTCGGTGGATAATGCCGTTTCGGGATTTCGCTCCTTAAACCGGCGCTTGAAAAACGAAACCTACTTTAAGGCATCCCATGGCGATTGTCAAAACACGTTTATCTATGGATTCTTGATCAAAATGATTCATTGGGACGTGAATCAATCTTATAAATCAACCTTTAAATCAGCACAGATCGTTTGCCTCAATATAAAAACCCTTTATTTTTTAAAAAAATTCTGCTGTTTATGTATATGGCTATAATACAAGGAGATCATCATGCACCCTATTCGACACATATTTGAAGAGGCCCCGGACGTTATTCCCGTTCCTGAAGAACTGCGCCGCCGTCGGGTCGAATTCATTCTCTGGCCTCTGGAAGAAACACAGCCGGGTAAAAAGAAAAAGCCCTGTTTTAAGATTGCCGACGTGGACGTCATCGACATTCTATCCAGGGAGGAACGCAATGTCCGGCGATAGTGTTTTCATCGACACCAACATCTGGATATACGCCCACCTGAGAAAAGCAAACGACACCCGTCACACCGTTGCCCTGGATCTCGTGGAAAACCTGTCAAACGTCGTCATCAGCCCCCAGGTGGTTGCAGAATATTACAGCGTCATGCTGCGTTCCGGGCAAAGTGACGGCTGGATACAGGACAACCTGAATATCATGCTGGATTACTATCGTGTGCAGCCGTTGAGCCATTCCCTTCTCCGGCTGGCCTGGGATATTCGTAACCGGCAGGGGTTTTCGATCTGGGACAGCCAGATCGTCGCTGCGGCCATGGCATCCGGTTGTGGAATCCTCTACACGGAAGATTTACAGCACGGACAGCAAATCGGGTCTCTTTCAATCATCAATCCATTCCACGGATAACAGCAGCTGGCGTCTCCCTCAATGCCGCATCAGTTCAGGCGAAACGGCAGCTGAGAACGGCAATGCCCGTCAGCCCAATCGGTGATTCTCACCAGTTCGTCCTGAAGGGCGCGGGTGGTTTTTTCAAGATCGGCGGCGGTAGGGTTGAACGGTGTGAAAACAGGTTTGCCGTAGATCAGCACACAGCGGGTGAAGGGAAAGGGAATCATCAGACGGTCCCAGCTCCGCATGGATTTGAAGCGCCGGGCGGAAAAACTCATGGGGATGATGGGGTAGCGGAGGGCTGACGCAAGCCGCGCCGCACCGGGTTTCACCACATGTCTGGGGCCAGTGGGTCCGTCCACGGACAGCATGCCGCTTCGTTTTTCCGTTTTCATGTAGTGTTCCATCTGGGCCAGCGCCTCTCTCCCCCCTTTTCGGGTTGACCCTCTGAAAACCATATACCCGCCTGTTTCCTGAAGAAGCGACGCCATATACCCGTCCCTGGACCGACTGGCCATGGCTGCGGGCTTCGCATCCCGCGGCCCCAGAAAATAGACGATGAGCCGTCCGTGCCAGCTGGCCAGAAGATAAGGACTTTTACGCATATAGGGCCCTGCATCTTCAAGGCCCCGGATTTCGATCCGGCAGCTGAAAAGAATCATATCGAAAATAAAGATGACCAGACGCCCTAAGCCGAACATCACAATGTCTTTTAAGGTTGTTGTGTTCATTCCCAAATCCTTTTTCTTTGGATTCTTTGAACGTTTATCGTTTCTGCCGGCATAATGATGGCTAAAGCTACGTGAGCGGACGACAAATGTCAAGAATTGGCACCTCCGCCACATTCCACGTGGCATGGGGCATTGACCCAAAACAGGTCAACCCGCCTGAAACAAGCGACCTGTTTCAGGTCAGCCGGGATGGCTATCGCGTTCAAAAACATGCAATCACCTGAAAACAAACAATATTTCAGCCTCGACCATTCTGGCACGCATCTGGCTTAAGCAAACATCAAAAACGTTCGCAATGATACCGAGAATTATCTCCAAAACCCATCCATAAGGTGTGCGTCCATGAAAAACGTTTTGATCATTGATGATGAGGAATCCCTGCTTTTCAGCATGAAAAAAGGCTTTGAACCGTTCATGGACGAACTGAACGTCATGACGGCGGAAAACGGAGTCGAAGCGTTGAAAATCCTGGAATCTCACGATGTGGACCTGGTGGTGACGGACCTCAAGATGCCGGACATGGACGGTTTCGAGGTCATCGCTCACCTGTCCGAGCATTACCCCGGTCTCCCGGCCATGGTGATGACTGCCTTCAACACCCCGGACATCGAAAAGAAACTCACGGCAGACCGTTCCATGAAAATATTCGAAAAGCCGGTTAACTTCGACGAATTCACCAAAACCATCCTCGACGCTGTGAGGTCCGATGGAGGGGACAGTTTCGGCATCTCCCTCTCAAGCTTCATGCAGCTCATCCAGTCCGAACAGAAAACCTGCCTTCTTGAAATCAGGGTCAAAAACAAAACCGGTCATATCTACTTCGAAGACGGCGAGCTGATCAACGCGGCCTACGATGGTCTGAAAGGCGAAGACGCGGTGTACAGACTGATGGAATTTCAGGATATCCAGATCGGATTCAAAAAGCGTCCGAACAAAAAAATCAAACGATTGATCCATTCAAGTCTGATGCAGATTCTCATGGAAGGCATGCGGCGAATCGATGAACTCAGACCACAGTCCGTTGCGGAAAGTGAGCACCCGGACGAAAGTCCGGAACATAACCCTGAAGAAACATCCGATGAGGATCATGAAATATGTGATCCCACGGCCACCCAACATCCCAACACAAAAGGAGCGAACAACATGGCGAGCATCAAAGAATCCCTGGAAAAATTCAAAGCGGTTGACGGTTTTATGGCAGCCGGTGCCTTTTCTCCCAACGGCGAACTGGTCACCGAGCTGAACACGGCGGGCATCAACATCGCGGAACTCGGTGCCCTGGCCAACGATGTGCTGCTGAAAGCCCAGAAAGCCACGGAAATCATGGGCGTGGGCCGGGGCCAGCTTGTTCACATCGAAGCCCCCAAGGCCCATATCTTCACCCGCTGCCTCAACGAGTCTACGGACTACGCCGTCACCTCGTCGGGCAGGGCTCATGTCCACCTGGTCATTGTAGTGGACAAGGAAGGCAACGTGGCCATGGCCAAAATGAGATTGGAAAACATCATCATGGAGATCGCCGAGCATTTCAGATAGCGGTTGACATCATGATTCAAACCCGTAAGAAGCCGACCCTGGCGGACCCGATGATGCCGGAAACGATGACGGGATACCGTATCGATCTCCATGTCCATACGGCCTTCGGTTCCGCCTGCGCCGAACTCCATGACCCGGATTCCCTGCCCGAAACCATGGAAAACAAGGGGCTTCACGGCCTGGTCATCACCGAGCACAACACCCAGTGGCCAAGGATCATGATCGACGCCTTGAACCGGCGTCTTCCAAAGGGACGGAGAATCTACTCCGGGGTGGAAATCAGCACGTCCCGGTGCCATGCGGTGGTGATCGGGCTTGACACCACGCAGGGTTTTCATCCTGGCATGACACCGGAAGCCCTCTGCCGGATGGCGGATGCCAACAGGGCCGCCGCAATCCTGGTTCATCCCTACCAGACGTCCGGGGATTTTGATCCGGATACGGAAAGGCTCCCCGGTTACCATGCAGTGGAAGTGGCGTCCACCATGACCCGGGGAGAGCACCTGATCAGAACCCTGGCTCTTTGCATGGCCGTCCACGCCGCACCTGTAGCCGGAAGCGATGCCCATTGCAGCGTCAACCTGGGCAGAGCCTTCACCTGTTTCCCAAAGCTTCCGGGCAACGAAAGGGAACTGGCCCTGATGATCCGAAAAGGGCTTGGCGTTCCCATGACACAGGACCCAGATGGAGACCACATCATCCAATGCTGACGGATCTGACCCTTGAACAAGGCTTATCAAAGATCGGAGGAGACCGGATTCTTTTCCGGGAAACCCTTGTTCCGTCATCGTGCCGTCCCAACCCCAATTCCGTCTACAAACCGGAATACGACTGGCTTTTCACCTATGAACGGATTCTGGCCGGCATTCTCGAACCCTACGCCCCCAACCTCCGCTATGAACTCATCGGTGAAACAGGGGTTTTATGCGAGGCCCTGTCCAATGCCTTCTGCCACGGCCACAAAAAAGACCCCTCAAAACCCATCGATCTTAAGGTTTATCTTGGAGAACACGGGCTGATCGTCCGTGTCAAGGACAACGGACCGGGTTTTGACCTGGAAATGGTCAAAGACCGTTTCTCAAAAGGGAAATCTTATTTTCACCTCGCCGGCAACGGATTGAAACGCATGATACACTCCTCCCATTTCAGGATATTCTTCACCGATGAAGGCCGGGCCTTCCACATGATGTACATGTTTCCAAGAACAGGTTCACCAGACCCGCGATAAATCTCTGAAAAAAGCATTGACGTTTAAGTTAAGTTTATTCTTAAATGGCTTTTCTTTGGTGTAAAAAAACGTCCATACAACTTTCACCCTCAGGAGAATGCCATGTTCCACAACCTGTTCCGGCCCATTACCGTCAACGGTCTCACTCTCAAAAACCGGATCGCCTATCCGTCCCTTGGACTGCTTTATGCCTATGACAGAAAACTGAACGACCGTTATTACAACTTTTTCAGGGAAATCGCCAAAGGGGGTGCGGCCGTGGTGACCGTAGGCCCCGTTGGGGTGGATTTCCTGGGATCCGGTATCGCAACCCTGGGCCTCACCGAGGATGAAGACGTTCCGGCTTTCAAAAAACTCACGGACATCATCAAAGAGGAAGGGGGAAGCCCGTGGATCCAGCTTTTTCACGCCGGGGCCTACTCCTATCCCATGGTCATCGGCAACCAGCAGCCCATGGCACCGTCCGCCGTCTATTCGAAATACTCCAAAACCACCCCCAGGGAAATGACCCTTGACGACATCCGAATCACCCAGAAAGCCTACGCCGACGCGGCGGAACGTGCCAAAGCCGCGGGTTTCGACGGCGTTGAAGTCCTCGCTTCCGCCGGTTACCTCATGACCCAGTTCCTTTCGCCCGTAAAAAACATTCGAACCGACGAATACGGCGGAAGCCTTGAAAACCGCCTGCGTTTCCCCACGGAGACCTTAAGGCTCGTCCGGCAGCGGGTGGGTTCTGATTACCCGCTGACTGTCCGCATGGCCGGCAACGATTTCGTGGCCGGAAGCAACACTGATTCTGAAACGCCGGT
Organism: Desulforapulum autotrophicum; assembly: GCA_020723285.1. GTDB lineage: Bacteria > Desulfobacterota > Desulfobacteria > Desulfobacterales > Desulfolunaceae > DYJE01. Next base: position 171,042 of record DYJE01000006.1, read on the forward strand.
CATCGCCAGAGCCTACGAAAAGGAAGGCATCGACATGATCAGCGTTACCGGCGGCTGGCATGAATCCCCCGTGCCCCAGCTTCCCATGGAACTGCCCAGGGCCTGTTACGCCTATCTGGCCCTGAACATCAAACGATCGGTTTTCATTCCGGTCATGGCGTCCAACCGCATCGCAAGCCCCAAAGACGCCGAAGAAATCATTGCCAACGGCTTCGCGGACATGGTGAATCTGGGCCGTGTCCTCATCGCCGATCCGTTCTGGCCCAACAAGGCCAAAGCCGGCCTTGCCGATGAAATCAGACCCTGCGTGGGGTGTTCGCAAGGGTGCACCGACTCGGTCTTTTCAGGCAAACCCGTGTACTGCATCGGCAATCCCAGAGCGGGGTTCGAGGGCGACCGAGAGATCACACCCGCCACAGAACCGAAAAACATCATGGTCATCGGCGCGGGCATGGCCGGTCTTGAAGCGGCGGTAACGGCTTCCATGCGGGGACATCGGGTGAGTGTCTATGAAAAAACAGAACGCATCGGCGGCCAGATCTGGATCGCCGGAACGCCGCCGGGCAAACAGGAACTCTGGGAATTCGCCCGTTATTACACCGCCATGCTGAAAAAACACAACATTCCCGTTTACCTGAACACCGAGGTGAACCTTGACCTGATCCGGGCGGAAAAACCTGACCACATCATCCTTGCCGAAGGTGCCAGGGCCCTCATGCCGCCCATCAGAGGCCTCGAAGGTCCCAAAGTGCTTTCCGCATGGGATGTCCTTGAAACCAATCCTCCTCTGGGTGAAAACGTGGCGGTGATCGGCGGGGGGGCCGTGGGTATTGAAACTGCCCTTTTCATCGCCCACAAAGGAACCCTCACCCCGGACATGCTTCATTTCCTGTTCAGCTACGAGGCGGTACCTGTGGAAAAGCTGAAGCAGTTCATGTTCAGGGGATCGTCCAGAGTCACGGTTTTCGAAATGATGGACAAGGCCGGAAACGGCATCGGTCGCTCCACGCGCTGGGTGGCCATGTCCAACGTGAAGCGCTACGGCATCGAGACCATCACCGGGGCACGGGTGCTGTCCGTCGATGACGGTCTCATTTCTTACGAAACGACTGACGGGCTTTTTGAAAAATCCTTCGACACCATCGTGGTGGCCGCCGGATCACGGTCCGTGAAAACCCTGGCCGATCAGCTGGAACAGGCGAACATCCCCGTCACTCCGGTGGGTGACGGAATACGGCCGGGCAAACTGGATGACGCCATCCACGGCGGATTTCTCGCAGCTCTGGCCATAGGATAGGCATGACCATGGAACACCTGAACCTCATCACCCACGCGGCAGGCCGTAAAGTCCACAGCATCGCTTGCGGGAAAGGTGACATCCCTTTTCATTTCCTGCACGCCAACGGTCTGTGCGCCGGGACTTACCTGCCCCTGTTCGAGCTACTTGAAAACGATTTCACCATGCTGGCCACGGACATTCCCGGCCACGGGGACTCCGCTCCCCACGGCACCGAGCGGATTCGTCACTGGGACGTGTTTGTGGATCCTGTGAAAGACGCCATTCAGACCCACATGAAACCGAAGGTGGTGGGGGCCGGCCATTCCCTGGGTGCCGTGGTCACCCTTCTTGCCGCCGCGAAACACCCAGAGCTGTTCTCCCACATCATCCTCATCGATCCGGTGATCTTTATCCGGCCCATGCTGCTGCTGTTTGCCCTGGCCAGACGGACAGGGCTCATGCCATGGAATCCCCTGGCGCAGGGTGCGAGACGACGGAAAACCGTTTTCGAAAGCCAAGACGAGGCGCTTCGCCGGTTCACGTCGGGGCGGGGCATGTTCGGCACATGGAACCGGCCTTACATCGAAGCCTTCTGCCATCACGGATTGTCCTGGAACGGAGATGGCACAGGCTCTCTCAAATGCCATCCCGAAACCGAAGCCCAGATCTACGAATCGATTCTTCTGGACATCTGGAATTATCCGCCGAAAATTTCCTGCCCCGCCCTGATCATCCGGGGAGAGCGTTCCAACACCTTCACAGCCCCGGCTGGCCGGGCTGTCCATCGGAACATCCGGAATTCCAGCCTTGTGACCGTGCCTGACACGACGCATTTCGTTCCCATGGAAAATCCGGAAGCCTGCCGCAGGGCCATCATGAATTTTCTTTCAGAAAACAGGTGACGCCATGGAATCGTTCAGCGTGTACATGAAATTTTTCATCGGCCTTCTGGCCATCGTCAATCCCGTGGGCTCCATCCCCATTTTTCTTGACGCCTGCCGGGACATGAACGACAGCGAAAGAAAACGCACGGCAAGGATGGTTTTTTTCACGGTGCTCGGGGTTCTTCTGGCGGTCCTCGTTTCCGGGGAACTGATCCTGAATTTTTTCGGCATCACCATCAACTCGTTCCGCGTGGCGGGCGGCATTCTCCTGTTTATCATGGCTTTTTCCATGCTTCACGCCAAGGTAAGCAGCACCAAGCAGACCCGTGAGGAGGCCCAGGACCTTGAAAACAAGGACAGCGTGGCCATCGTTCCCTTAGGCGTTCCCCTTCTGGCGGGCCCGGGAGCCATCAGCACCGTGATTCTCTATTCCCAGCAGTATCATGATCCGGCGGATTACCTGATCCTGGGCTGCATTATCTTCGCAGTGGCGTTCACAGCCTGGCTGTGCCTCCGGATCTCCAACCGCGTAAGGGATGTGATGGGCCAGACCGGCATCAACATCATCACCCGGATCATGGGGTTGATCATGGCAGCCATCGGAGTGGAGATCATCGCCACCGGGCTCAAAGGCCTGTTCCCCCATCTTTTTGCGTAAAAAAAACCCTGTTTGACCGTTCCTCCAAGAAGCTGTTTGCTTTCACGGTTCACATGGGGTATGACAAAACCTCGGCATTCAAACATAGGCCATTTCTTCACAACAGCCCTGACCTCTCTGCTCTGAAGGATTCCCCTATGAAAACGTCTGAAAGATCATGAACCGCTTTTAATAAAGGCATCACGATCGCGCGTAATCCCACAAGCACTTCCAGGATTTCTGACAGGGCGGATTTCCCGTAACAACCTTTGCACAGTGTCATTTGCCGTCCGGAGTCTATTGGACGAGATTCTGATTCTGTGCAACCAGGAACACTAAAATGCCATCTTTACGAATTGCTCTTGTGGAAGCCGTTTCGGATTCCACCCATGTCTACAGCAGAACCCAGCTCCCCCGAGTGGGCATTCCCACCCTTGGGGCCATCATGAAACAAAAAGGGTATGCCTGCGATGTGTGGTACACCCAGATGACCGCCGAGGAAAAACAATCCCTTCAATCATACGACGTGGTGGGCATCGGCTCGTTGTCCAGCACCATTGACGAAGCATACAGACTGGCCGATTCTTTGAGAGAGAAAAACGTCACCGTGATCATGGGCGGCCCCCATGTATCCTTCATGCCCGAAGAAGCCCTCTCACACTGCGATTACGTGGTCACCGGAGAAGGAGACCGGGTGTTCCCGGAACTCATCGACACCCTGGCCCGTCATGAAAAACCCGACGCCCGGCCCGGGCTGTCGTTTAAGAACGGCGACGGTACCGTCCACCACGGCGGCATGGCCTCGGTGGTGGATTACGAATCGCTTCCCTCCCCGGATTTCACGCTGGCCAAACAAAAGGGCCTTTTCGAAATTCCACCCATTGTGGTCACCTCAAGGGGTTGTCCGCACAACTGCTCATTCTGCAGCGTCACCCCGCTTTTCGGCCGGAAATACCGGTTCAAGTCCGATGAACAGGTCATTGCCGAATTGAGGCCTGTCCAGCACCGGAGTGTCTGCTTTGGTGACGACAATTTCTGCGCCAATCCGGTCAGAACCAAAAAACTGCTGCGCGAGCTGATCAAACAAAACGCCGTGCCCCTGCGCTGGTCAGGCCAGATGTGCGTCAGCGCGTCCGAGGACAGCGAATTGCTTGGCCTGATGCAGGAAACGCGCTGCCGCATCGTGTATGTGGGTGTGGAGTCGGTCAACCCCGACACGCTGAAAAAATACGGCAAGGCCCACAAAGCCGACGCCGTGGCCCGATGCGTCGAGGCCCTTCACAAGCACGATATCGGAATCCACGGCATGTTCGTGGTGGACAGCAACGATCCCCCGGACATGGCCCGACGCATCGTGGATTACGCCATCAACGTGGACATGGACACCATCCAGGTGTTCTCCCTGACCCCGTTTCCCGGAACGCGGTGCTACGAGGAATACAAAGACCGGCTGATCCATTTTGACTGGTCCGATTACGACGGCATGCATGTGGTGGTGAAACCCGAAACATGCTCGGCATACGACATGCAGATGCAGATTGTAAATGAAATGAAGCGGTTCTACAGCCTCAAACGGGCGCTGACCGGCTACAGAAAAAACAGGGGCTGGCGCGTGTCGTACCGTGCGGGCGGACATATTCTGCTTAAAAAATGGGTGAAGGAAAACAGCGGTTATATGGAAAAACTGAAACGCATGGGAGGTTGAAAACCCCTGCCGTTAAAAAAGCCTCAAGGGCCCGTCAAACCGCGCCCTTGAGGTTGTGCAAACCACCATTATTTTCGAGCCCCGCCCAGAACCTTGGACGGAATGATCACCACATCCCCCGGCAGCATGGCCATGCTTTTCAACCGGCCGCCTTTCTGGGCATAGCTGACCACGGTTCCGTTGGTCCTGATGATGTAGGCCGATTCGAAATCGGCGTATTCTGAAACACCCCCGGCTTTTTCCAGATAGTCTGACAGAGAATAATCCTCCTGGTACAGAAACGAGGAGGGGATATACACTTCGCCCACCAGAGTGACCATGTTTTTCTTCTCGGGAATGGCAATGACGTCGTCATCGTTGAGAAACACATCCGAAGGGGAATTTTTAAACGTTTCAAAGGATTTCAGATCTTCCTCGCGCAAAAGGATACGTCCCTGAATCTCCTTGTTTTCAACCCGGCTCAGGTATTCCTGGATCACGGCCACGGCCTGCTTGTTGTCCAGCCGCTCTTCGGTGCTGAGATAGGCGTCCCTCACTTCCGAGGAAATCTTCAGCATATCTTTTTTGAGCAGATCTTCCGCCGCTTTCTGGTGTTTCGTCTGGAGACTTTTGGCCTCACCCCTGACAAGAACAAGCCCCCCCAGATCGGCGTTTTCCTTGAGCATGCCGGCGTATTCGATGGCCTGACTGAGTCTAGTTTTGCCGCCGATGGGATAGGATCCAGGGTAATTCACCTCGCCATTCACGGTCACCTTCCAGTCTGTCTGAAAGAAATCCGATTTCTGGTTGATGATCACCCGGTCAAGGGGCTGAAGCTCGATATCGCTGGAATCTTTCTGGTTGATCTGGGAAAGTGAGAAATCCATGGAGGAGGTGGCCCATTTTCTGTCCGTGTAGACATACCGGACAATTTTTCCTTCATCGTAGGCCTGGGACGGGATACCTCCGGCCGTACGGATCAGGTTTTTCAACGTCATTTTTTCCATCCAGTTGTATTTGCCCGGTTTCCGGACCCCACCGGATATGGAGACCATGGGCCGTTCCTTCAATTCGGTTTTCGAATAGAAAACGACCTCGTCGTAGGGCTTCAGCTGAATCAGGGCGTCTTCCGAATCCCTGGCCTTGCTTTCAAGGATATTGGCCGGGCAGAAAGAAATGATGGTCTTCTCCAGACTGGACTCGTTGTAACGGAGGATCTCTGCGTATTCCAGGGAAGTCTCAGGCTTGAACATCGTGATGTCCTTGACAATATCCTTCAGAAAAAAGTCTTTGTGCCACGCAAAGGTTTTCTGCACAAAAACATCCCCCCGCAACGTCACGGCATCCTTGATGAGGGTGCTCTGCATCAGGAATGTCACCGTGTCGCCGTTCAGCACATCCACCGCCCCCTTGCTGACGTCAATGTTGAGGATCTTCCTACTGCCGTCCACGAAGCGTGTGATTTCGATGTGATGTTTCTCGCAGTCGGGCAGGACGTTGCCGGCGAAGGTGATCAAGTCCGTCAGTGTTTCGCCCTTTTTCATCTCGTAAATGCCGGGCTGGGTGATCCGGCCTTTGAGCAGTACAACCGGACCGATCTGCTTGACATAAATCGAGTCCTTGAAATTCATTTTCGGCATGGTATTCATACGCCCTGAAACGATGAACTGATAAAGGTCCACAACTTCCTCACGCCCATTGGAGCGTTTGATGACGACACTCCGAAGGCTTCCCGCCTTGCTCACGCCCCCTGCGGCGAGTAGGACATCGAACAGCGAGCTACCGGCAATCACCGAGGTGTACCCCGGCTTGTTGACCTTGCCTGAAACCAGAATCTGGATGGTCCTGGGTTTTTCGATGGACACGCTGGTGGTGCAGTTTCTGTAGTAATCCCTGTATTTTTTCGCCACGATCTGACGGAGTTCGTAAAGGGTCAGCCCGTTCACGGTCAGCCGCCCGATTTCAGGAAAAATGATGGAGCCTCCAGCATCGACGGTAAGCGTATAGTCGTTATAGTTTTTTTCATTGGCACCGCCGACCAGTTTTTCCATTTCATTGATGGTGCCGCCCCACACGTTGACCTGGATGATGTCCTGGGGGCCGATGACATAATCCGGCCCCACCTGGTTGGGATTAAGGGTCTGCCCGCTGGCGAGAACATCGTAACCGAATTGACTGTAATCTGTGGATTCGTAGCTCTTGAAAAAACTCTCCACCGGGCTTGCTCCGGCTTCGTTCAAGCGAACCGATGACGTCAGAGCGAGGCCCAGGGCACACACCAGAATGAAGAAACGAAATATTTTCATGATTACCCCTCTATCTTAATCTTAATTTCAGACTGTTTTTCAGATGAATCGCTCTCAGGCTTTGATCCGGCAGCATTTTCCTGCAACCCCTTGTCCACGCCAAGGCCTGGGATCTGGGCAGGCTGGAGATTCACGGCCGTATCATCAAAACGGACTTCCATCTGTTTTTTGATGAATTCCAGAGCGAACACAAGGCAGATTCCAAAAAACCCGCCCCCGAACACCGCGAAAAACAGCTTGATCAGCGCCCCCTTACTATCGGGCCTAAGGGGTACTTCCGCATGATCGAGAACCGTAATGAAGATTTTTTCTTTGGCCTCCTGGATGGTGATCTTTTCATAAGACTCGATCAGAAGATCATTTGTCTTCTGCTGAATTTCGATATCGTGCGCCAGACGGTACAGCTGCATCCTAAGTTCGGGGACTTTGTTTAAAGGAAGAAAATCCTTTTCCTTTCCACCCAATGTTCCGGCGTCCTGTTCGGCATCCCCGTCCAGGATTTCGATGGACCCCACCCCGGTTTTCAGCTTTTCCATTTTCAGCTTGATGGCCCTTATCTGCCGGCCCAACGCCTGAACCCTGGGATTGAGAGCCGATGCCACAGACTTGATGTATTCCAGCTCCGTTTCCTTGTTGTTCAGCCGGATGGCCAGTTCATTGTAAGCGGTCATGCTGGCCTCGGCCTGCTGCTCCAGATCGAACACCCCGTTTTCCTGCTGGAACCTGGTCTGTTTCATTTTCAGATCGTCCAGGACTTTCTGGGCGACTTTCAGCTTGCCTTCCAGAAAAATGCGGCTTTTTTGCACTGTCGAAAAGGAATTGGTTTTGAGGTACTCTTCCAGTTCACGGGTGTATGTGTTGGCGATAAGCGGCGAAAGTTCGGGATTCCGAGTGGTCACCGTGATGGTGATGGTGGGGTCCTTGTCTGAGGATATGATTTTCACAAGTTTTTTCTTCAGAACCACTGCTCCCATTTTAGGGGTGGGAACCCGTTCGTCGAATTTGGTTTTCCATTCCTTTTTTTCGGAATCCCATCGTTTGGGAAACAGGTAGGGCAGGAGCTTTGCCTTTTCAATGACCCGCACCGCCAGGGTCTCGCTTTCAAGGATCGCCAGAAGGATGTCGTTTTTCGGAGACTGGACAGCTGTTTCAAAATCGAAACCCTGCTGAACGCTTTTAATGACCCGCGAGTTGTCCACCATGTTGATGATGGAGGTGCTGGCTGAATATTTCCGGGATTGGAACAATGAAACGACAATGACAAGCACCACAAGGACGCCAATGATCCACGCGATCATCCGCCTGTAGTTCCAGATCGTCAGGGCAAGGGCCGCCAGATCGATTTCATCATCATAGTCTTCGGTATAACGGTCATGAACAGAGTTGGGCATGATTACAGAACTCCAGATCCTGTGTTTGACACGCTCCGGCGGCACCGCGTAAAAACCTGATCCGACAGGAAGGGAATGTATACGATGTGGTCAACCAGGGCAAGAATAGCATCTTTGCCAATTATTCCAGGAAGTTTTGTGTTTATTGAATGAATACTGTCCGGTCATCTGAAATGAAACGAACCGAACATAACCCAAAAATAACCCTTTGTCCACGATATTCCCGGCTTCCAATCCCTGCCCAGGACGGAGAATCCCGCGATGAAAGCCGGTGAATCATGCAGCATCATGTAGAATGGATTTCAGGAGGTTTTGTCTTCCACCGGTTGTGTACCCAGAACCACTGACTGGGAAAGGCCCGGATAACCTGCTCGATGGCCCTGTTGTATGCGGCGGTGTTGGTTACAAGGTCCGCCTCAATGTTTCCTGTGAGGACACAGGGGATCTGTTTGCCGAACATCACGCGATACCCCTTTACCTCCCTGACCATGAACACCGGAATCACCGGTGCGCCGGTCCGCATGGCCAGAAAACCGAAGCCCTTGCTGGTGCAGGTCGGTTCCCCGAAGAAATCGGCAAAAACCCCGTGGTACGTGTTGACACTCTGGTCCAGAGGAATGGCCACGCCTTCATTTCTGGAAAGAGCCCGCATCATCTTCATGATGGCCCCGTCCTTGGCGATGAGACCCAGTCCGAAACGTGTCCTGAACTCCGTGAACAGACGTTCAAGGGGCGGAAAGTCGAGGGGTCTGTATATGTCGTGGACTTTATACGGGATCAAAGCCGGAACAAGGGTGAGGAGTTCCCAGCTCCCCATGTGGGCCGTCAGAAACAGGACGCCTTTTTTTTGGGCGAACGCACGGTGCACATGTACAAGACCTTCGAGCCGGACGTATTTCCTTATCTCGTGCTCCTTGAGCCCCATGGCCCAGCCCAGTTCAAACACCAGCCGGGCCAGCTGCCTGAAATTTTCCCGTGCCACGTCTTTCCTCTGCCTGTCGGACATTTCAAGCCTGAAGGCCCGTTTCAGGTTATCAAGAGCCACAGTCCGGTGACGGCGGTCCACAGCGAACCATGCGTCACCGATCATGTTCGACAGCCGGACAAACACCGGGCGCGGCAAAGAGCCTATGGCCCGAAGGGCAAGGGAGATGGTGCGGTACACCAGGATTTCAAACACGGCGTCATCCTCTGTTCAGCATATCCATGGCCTCTTCGGCACTCACGTTGTCATGAACGATGGCACAGGCCGCCTTGACGAACAACGACGGATTCCGGTGCTGGAAAACGTTCCGGCCGATGGAAAGGCCTTTGGCACCGGACTTCATGGCCCCTTCGATCATGTCGAAGGTCTCACGGGTGCTGAGTTTACTGCCCCCTGCGATAAGCACAGGTGCAGGACAGCCTTCCACCACTTTGGAAAAAGACTCGGGATCTCCCGTGTAATTGGTTTTCACAAAATCGGCTCCGAGCTCGGCCCCCACCCGCGCAGCGACCTTGACCACATCAAGGGCCCGTTCGTCGGTGATTTTCGGTCCTCGGGGGTACATCATGGCAATGAGGGGCATGCCCCAGTAATTGCATTCCACGGCGATCCGCCCAAGATCCCTCAGCATGTCCGCTTCGTCGTCGTCGCCTATGTTCACATGGACAGACACCCCGTCGGCACCCATGCGCAAGGCGTTTTCCACGGTGTTCACAAGAACCTTGCGGTTCGGACGTGTGGACAGCATGGTGGACGCGGACAGATGAAGCACAAGTCCGATGTCCTTTCCCTGGTGACGATGGCCGTACATGGGAAGGCCAATGTGGCCGATCACCGCGTTGGCCCCGCCTTCCGCCACCTGATCCACGGCTTTTGAAATATCGATGAGTCCCTCGATGGGACCCACGGTGGCTCCGTGGTCCATAGGGACAATGACGGTTTTCCCCGTGTTTCTGTTCATGATTCGTTCCATGCGAATGGCTTTGCCCACAGTGATCATCCCAACCTCCCCAATATATAAATAAATAAACGATACGGCTTGATATCCGGTGATGATAGGTGTCATACCAGTTTATGGCTTGAAATCAAAACACAAAATATTGAACCCGGTCAATGAACCGGCCACCGCCTCGGATCCAAGGTTTCCCCCTTTTCCCCGAAGAATTGTCCGGCCCTGATCCATAGGCTGTTTTTTTTAAATTGCCCTGAACTCCGAAACAATGTATTTTTTAAATATTCATTCCCACCCAACAGGAATCACATACCATGGCAGACACATCCGAATCCAAAAGGCCCCAGGTCCTCATCATCGACGATAACCGGCTGCTCCGGGAAACCATGAAGCGTCTCGTGGATAAAATGGACTGCGAATGCCATGTGTCGGAAAATCTTGCAGAAGGGCTGAAACTGCTGAACAACCGGTCCATCGATGTGGTCTTTCTCGATGTCTGCCTTCCGGACGGCAACGGCATAGAACACATCGACGACATCCGCAGGACACCCTCCGAACCCGACGTCATCATGCTCACCGGTGAAACAGATCCTGACAGGGCTGAACTGTCCATTCAGAAAGGCGTCATCGATTATCTGGTCAAACCCATATCTTTTGAATCCACCCTGAAAAGCCTAGGCCGGGCTCTGACATACCGAGCTGAAAAAAGACTTGAAAAAGATTTCACCCATCTCGACATGTCCGGCGTGGTGGGGTCAAGCCCTGTTCTCGGCCCCTGCTTCGAAACCGTGGCCCAGGCTGCGAAAACCGACTCCAATGTCCTTATCACCGGGGAAACGGGCACGGGAAAAGAGCTCTTCGCCAGGGTCATTCACACGAACAGCCGACGTGTCAAAGCCCCCTTTGTCATTGTAGACTGCGCATCACTGACGAAAAGCCTGGTGGAAAGCATCCTGTTCGGCCACCGGAAAGGGGCCTTCACCGGGGCCACCAGCGACAGAACAGGTCTTGTGGAATCCGCTCACAAAGGCACGCTGTTTCTTGATGAAATCGGCGAACTGCCCCTGTCCATCCAGAAAACATTCCTGCGGGTCCTTCAGGAAAAACGGTTCAGGCCGGTGGGAGACACCCGTGAGGTCTCAAGCGATTTCCGCCTGATCGCGGCCACCAACAAGAACCTCCAGGCCATGGTTCAAACCCGCGCCTTCCGGCAGGACCTGCTGTTCCGTCTGGCAACCGTCACGCTGGACCTGCCCCCCTTAAGGAAACGACGGGAAGACATCCCGGATCTCGCCGATTTTCATATCCGGGAGCTGTGCGCCCGGTACTCGTATGCTGAAAAAACCCTCGATCCCGACGCCCTTTCCGTTCTCTGCGGTTATTCATGGCCCGGAAACGTCCGCCAGCTGTTCAACGCCCTTGAAAGATCCGCCATCGCCTCCGGAAAAAGCAGCATCATCCGCACCATGGATCTGCCGCAGGAAATCCGCATTGAAGTGACGCGGTCGGTTCTTGAAAAAAAACTTGAACGCGAGGATCTGAAACGCCAGCTGTCGGCCATGGCACCGGTCCAGAATGGGCTTGCCGAACCTGGGGCCGAACTTTTCGACGGAAAACCGCCGGGCTTCAAGGCCTTTAAAAACAGCATGGAAAAAAAATATCTGGAGGAAATCATCCGTCGCACCGGCAACGATATCCGGCGGATTCTTGAAATATCGGGTCTTTCCCGCTCCCATTACTACGCGCTTCTGAAGAAAAACAACATCGACCCGGATACCGGAGAAGGCGGGGACACCCCGTGTCTTTGAAATCATCAACCCGCATGAGGCTTCAGGATTGGCAGGGCAGGCCGGAAAGCCTGCCCTTATTATCACGCTTTCTGGCTTACGATAAAACCGCTGGGAGCAAGGCCGCTGGCCGATGACGTTCCCGCGATATTGGCGAGGTATGTGTTGCCGAGATTGGCGATATGCTCGGCCACGTTACTGAAATAATTGGCGTGGATCTGTTCTTCGTCGATGATGGTTTCAAAAAGTTTGGCGCTGATGCTGTCGCCGTTGTCCTGGCAGACCTTTAAAAATCCGTTGTAGGCATCCACGGTATCGTCTTCACGTTCGCCGTCGAAATTGAAAATCACATCCACGCTCTGGCGTTTTTCAATGGGGCCGATGGGGTCTGCGGTGGGTTCTCCCCCCAGCTCCTTGATGCGTTCGGCGAACTGTTCGGAATGCCGCATCTCATCGATGGCGATAAGCTTCAGTTTGACGGCCAGTTCGCCGTAGTCCATATCGTCCAGATTGTAATGCTGGTTCATGTACTGGTGAATGGCCTGGAGCTCCATGGCCCTGGCCTGGTTCAGAACGTCGATGACCTTCATTTTCCTTGCTTCCCTGTCTGCTTTCGACATATCGCCTCCTTGTGATTTTTTGTCGGTGACCATCCCATGAATTCACGTTTCACAGGGTCTTATCCGTCCATTGACCATGATGATGGGTAATGATGATTCCAACGTCAGTAAATATCGGTTTTTCAACAGTCCTGACACTATAACGGTTGAAAGACCCAAAATCAAGGGCAGTGATACCAGCCCAAAAACCAGCACATATTTTTTTCAGCTCAAGGCAAAAGCCACGAAAGCCGATTATTTTATTTGCACACACGATGTCCTATCAATCCAAGCCCAAATACCAGGAGAAAGTCATGGAAACGAAAAAAAACTCCATCGCTGTCAAACTCATCGTCGGGGGTTTGATGTGCGTTCTCATCCCCCTTGTCACCGTCAGCGTCATCTCACAGCAGTCTTCGCGCTCGGCCCTGATCTCCATGGCCATGGAACGAACCATGGATGTGTCGAACAACCTCGCGAAACTGACCCATGCCACACTCACGGCGGAACTGAACCTTGCCAGATCCCTGGCTGCCGGAGAGCGCCAGATCAGGGTTTCCACGAGCATCAAAGAAAAGGGGATAGATAATGCCCCTGAAGAAATACCCGCGCTGTTCGAAAACCTGAAAACAAAATTCAAGCGGATGGACAAGATTTACCAGGGGCTCTTTGTGACCGATGACAAAGGTTTCATCTACACGGGAGTGGATGAGAACGATAACGAAATCAAAGGAACGTCCGTCGCGGACAAGGAATACTTCAAACGGCTGACAGAATCCAAAGAGCCGGTCGTAAGTGAAATCGTCCGGGCGGACAAAGGGGATGGGTTCATTTTCACGGTGTGCGCACCGGTCAAATCCGCATCCGGAGAATTCATCGGTTCCGTGGTCACCGTGGTCAAGGCCGGTTACCTCATCGACATTGTCGCAGGACAGAAAATTGGGGCTACCGGCTACGGATACATGGTGGACCGGAACGCGGTCATCAATATCCATCCGGTCAGGGAAAACATCCTGACCCTTGACCTGAAAGTCCTCAAAGGCACAGAAACACTCGGAAACCGTCTGACCCGTGGAGCTGCGGGGTATGAAACCTACCATTACAAAGGGGATAAAAAGGTGTCCGGTTTTTCCCCGGTGGGCATCAACGGCTGGATGGTGGTCACGGCCCAGTTCATGGACGAGGTCACAGCCTCGGCCAACGCCATGCGCAACCTGACGATCATCGTCGCCCTCATCTCCGTCCTCGTCACCGTAGGGGTCATCGGATTTTCCGTAAAAATCATCGTCAGCCCCATCAATTCAGCCGTCACCAGCCTCAAGGATATCGCTCAGGGCAAAGGGGATCTCACCTTGAGGCTCACATCCCGGAGCAACGATGAAATCGGCGAACTGGCCCGCTGGTTCAATCTGTTCATGGACAAGCTCCAGGACATGGTCGGGCAGATTTCGAAAAGTGTCGGCATGCTGACAGACTCCTCGTCGGAGCTTTTTGCTGTTTCCGAAACCATGAGCAGCACAACCCGGAAAACATCGGATCGGTCCGGGAATGTGGCCGAAGCCGCCAGCCACCTGAACGACAACATGATTTCCGCCGCATCGGCCATGGAGCAGTCCTGTCATAATACGGATATGGTGGCCAGGGCGGCTGAAGAGATGTCATCGACCATCACCGAGATTGCGCGGAATTCCGAAAAAGCCCGATCCATCTCCCATCAGGCGGCCGAGCAGGCCTCCACCAGCACAAGCCAGATGGCCCAGCTGGGCGAAGCGGCCCAGGCCATCGGACGTGTTGTAGAAACCATCAACGAAATTTCCGAACAGGTCAACCTTCTTGCCCTGAACGCCACCATCGAAGCGGCAAGAGCCGGTGAAGCGGGCAAGGGCTTTGCCGTGGTCGCCAACGAAATCAAGGAACTGGCCCGACAGACCGCCGATGCCACACGGGACATCGAAACGAAAATCGATGACATACAGAACGTCACCGAACAGACCATCCACCGGATTGACATCATCAACGGGGTCATCGGGGAAGTCAACCATGTGGTTATCGGCATTGCCTCCGCTGTGGAAGAGCAGTCAGCATCCACCTCTGAAATCGCCCTGAACGTGGCACAGGCTGCATCAGGCATTCAGGATATCCATAAAAACCTCTCCCACAGCACAGCTCTCGCCACCGATATTTCAAAGGATATCAGCGACGTCAATACCGACACCCTGGATATCGCAAAGGCCAGCGCCCGGATCAGCCAGTCATGTAAAAATCTGTTCGATCTGGCCGACGGCCTGAAAAACATGGTCGGACAGTTCAGGATATAGACATGTCATTTTATGAAAAATAACTCCTAAAATCCATCCTCGTCAGGCATGAGCCTGAATGGGTCATACGAGCTTCGGCTGCCCGAACGCGAGAAGAAAGTGAAGACATAAAGAGGACCGTGAACCTGCGGTGTCTTTATGTCTTTTTTTGTTTTCCGTTCCGGAACCCTCCCAGGGGATATTTCCCGAGAGGTTTGTCAAACCTGGAAAGCCGCTGCATGACATGATCGAATGATTTTCACACGGCATATTTTCAAAGGAACGACTCTGTGATAAAGCTCGATCAAACGGAAACACCCTTTAAAGGAAAAGACAAACCATGCCTTCTCTGAAACGATACGCCGCACTGTCCATCATGGCGGCCCTGATGACCATCGCACTCAAAACCGCTGCATACAAACTCACCGGATCGGTGGGCCTTCTTTCCGACGCCATGGAGTCTCTGGTCAACCTGGCCGGTGCCCTCATGGCTCTTGCCATGCTTACCATTGCCGCGAAACCGGCGGATGAAAGGCACCCATACGGCCACACCAAGGCCGAATATTTTTCAAGCGGCGTGGAAGGAACCCTGATCCTGGTGGCGGCGGTAAGCATCGCCTGCGCCGCCATTCACCGGCTGATCGACCAGAAACCCCTGGAGCAGATCGGCATCGGTATGGCGGTCACCGTGGCCGCGTCACTGATCAACCTCCTCACGGCCCTTATCCTTCTCCGGGCCGGGAAAACCTACCGGTCCATCACCCTGGAAGCCAACGCCCGGCACCTCATGACCGATGTCTGGACCTCGGCGGGCGTCATCGTCGGGGTTTCCGCAGCCTACGTCAGCGGTTACGAGCAGCTTGACCCGGTGGTGGCTCTTCTGGTGGCGGCCCAGATCATCTGGTCGGGCGTCCGTATTGTCAAGGAATCCGTACTGGGGCTGATGGACACGGCAGCCGGTCCCGAAGACATGAAAACCATTGAATCGGTTCTTGAACCTTACCGGAACCAGGGTGTCGCCTGGCATGCGCTGCGGACCCGCAAAGCCGGATCACGGATTTTTCTCTCGTTTCATGTCCTTGTTCCCGGAATATGGACGGTTCAGCAGGGCCATGATCTTCTGGAAACCATGGAAGAAAAGCTCAAAGAGGCCATTCCCCAGCTGACGGTGTTCACCCACCTGGAATCCATCGAAGACCCGGTGTGCTGGGACGACGCGGAAGTCCGCGGATTCGACATCAGGTAACCGGATCTGTCACCTGGAAAAAGCGTTGGTGTAAATGGAAATCTCCACACCGACCCGGTGGTCGTACATGACGCCGGGCTGGGTGATGCTGTCGGACGTGACCGAACTGCGTGAGTAGTAGCGGCTTTCCATGTGCAGCTTGGTGAATTTTTCGTTGAAGCGGTTGATGGGTTCAAGGGTGGCGCTGATGGGGTCCAGCATGAACATGCACACCGAACCCAGGGCTTTCGACCCCAGAACCTTGTTGTCGTTGGACTTGATGCCGTCCCGAAGATAAATGAAAGCCTCTCCGAACAACGCTCCGCCAAGGGGTGTCACGAAAATGTCCTGAATGGACGGATCTTCGAAAAAGGCCTCAAGACCGTATTCGTAAAGACAGGTGGACATCATGAACGAATAGGTCAGGGATTCCAGGCGTGTGTAGTTTTTGTTCATGGCATGGGTGTAGTAGGCCGCGCCGAAATACGGATGGCCGATATAGTTCACTTCCCATTCGTCCTTGTCCCACACCGGCCCCCCGGAAAAAACATTCTTGTCGTACCTGTACCAGAGGTTGTCCGGAGACAGGTCCTTCTTTTCTTCGGGCCATTTGGAAAAACTCTCGGGCATCACGTAAAGAAACGCAATGGTCCCTACGGCCATGGCCAGAATCGTTCCCGAATCTCCCTTGACCTGGTCCATCACATCCCGGGCTCCCCCGTTCGATCCCCCCGGCATCTTCATAACGTCACTTAAAAGGTCACGGCTGTTACCGGATTCTGAAAATGTGGGGGAGTACAGGCAGGAGTCAGGCAATCCGAAAAAATTGAAACCCCGGATAAAGGCATGAATGCTGCGTGAGCTGCCATGGCCGTCAGGAATGGCCATGCCAAAGGGCGGCGGTTCGCTGGTGTCCCCCAGAGCCCAGGCGTCATGGTTCATGCCCTGGCAGAACAACAGCCACAGCAAAATGACGATAACGCCTCTGCTCGAAAAATTCTGGGAACAAACCATGGCCACGAATCCATCCGGACGGGTTAAATTTCATCTTTTCATGTCACTTCAAACACTTCGGTACGGTGGGTCTATAACAACGGCGGCAAAAAAAATCCACAGGAATTTATGACTTAGGACCTTCGTCCCATGGCGGATGTTTTTTTCCTTGACAGCACCGGCACCTTTTTCCATGATTCGCTTTCTTCGCCAGGACAAAGACCCATCGGGGAGAGGGGGACACATCAGACACCGGATCATATTCACCGCTGTATTCATGCTGATTCTTGAGGTTTCAGCCTCAGCCCGGACCGCCGGAATACCTTTGCGTTTCCCTGTGTTGTCAAACCCCAACGCCGTGGCGGGGCGTTTGTATCTCCAGCCCCTTGGGGAGCATGACGACCAGGCCATCGAACCCCTGACCGTTTCGGCGGATTTCGGTTCGGCCACCGACTACAACGTCCATTTCGTGGAAAAAGAAGGGGACAGGGAACTTACCGTCAACACCAACATCTACAGTTTTGCCGTGACCAAGGGATTTTCCCTTTTCGGGAAATCCTGGGAAACAGGAACACAGGTCCGGTTATACCAGGACATGAGGCAAACCTGGGGTTCGGAACTGGTGAAAAACTACCACGAAGCCTTTCCCTCGGACGGATTCGGCCATGTGCCCCCGGATGGACAGTTTTATGGGTGTATCGGTGACAACCAGACCCCGGTCATCGGAAACAACCGGGAATTCTACCTCACCACGGTTCAGCTGCATGCCAAAACCCAGATTTTACGAGATCAGCCCGGCCGACCGATTCCGGACCTGGCCCTGAAACTCACCGCCCGCATTCCCACCAGCGGCAAACCGTTCGATACGCAGGGGATTGGCCTAACAGCGGGGCTGTCCAAGCAGCTGACGGCCAGCCTCTCCTTCATGGGTTCAGCGGCCCTGGTATACCAGGCTCTTTCAGAAGAAGACTTCAACGCGAACAATCTCACCGTGGAACCGCTGGCCGTGGATCTTTTCGCAGGGGCGTGCTGGGACATGGGCCTTGAAGACGGCTGGTATGCTCAAGGGGGGCTTCGCTGGTCTTCGGAAAGAGTGGCCTACAAAGACAACTCCGAAAGCGCAGGTCCCGCCTATGTGGTCCATTTCGGCCCCGTGTACCGGTCACAGCCGAAACGCTGGGGATTTTATGAATACTTCATCAGCTTCAGTGAAGACATTCCAGGCCTGGGATACGGCCTTGAGCCCGACGTCGCTTTTTTCACGGGCCTGGCTTTTTCATTCACGAATCGCTAAACCGTTTCGATCTTCCGTCCGATACATTGATGAAAGGGGTTTTTACATCCGATTTTTTTTTTATGATCATTTGATTCTCATTCGCTTTCAAGATGACTCTTTGCAGGATTTTTAACAAAAAACCATGGGTGTCACCTTGATCGCGACATGAAATGAGGCGGTCTTTCTTCAGCCCTTGTGCAGCAATAACCGACTTGAAAAATACAGCGTGGAACAGCCGATGATTCCTGAAAACCGAAAAAAAGGATTTGATTTCGATCCCATTGATCTGCCCGGCCTGATTGTTCCACAGGCACCCCTGATCACTCCGCCGCCGTTGACAGGCATTCCCGTTTCAACACCGGACACCGGCGAGGAAAGCATCATCGAGGCCCTGTACCAGAAAATGAAAAAAAAGGGAGATTTCCCCACATTTTCACGCCAGATCATCGACGTGAACCGCATCATCGCCACGGACAAATCGTCGCCACGGGACATCTCCAATGTGATCATGCGGGATTTCTCCCTCACCAACAAACTGATCAAACTGGTGAATTCGGCCATGTACAGCCAGTTCAACCAGAACGGCGTCTCGTCGGTGGCCTCGGCCATGATGATCATGGGAACGAACCAGATCCAGCGGACCGCGTCCAGCCTCATGCTGTTCGAACACATGAAAAACAACGCTGAAAACCAGCAGCTCAAGGACATCACCCTTCTCACATACATGAGCGGGCTCATGGCCAAGGACATCGCCGGGCTGGATGGTTACAAGGACCAGGAGGAATTCCAGATCTGTGGCATGTTCCACAAGCTGGGCGAAAACCTGGTATCTTTCTATTTTCCCGAAAAGCTCCGGCTGATCCTGGAAATCGTGAACAAGCGGGGTTTAAGCCGGGATGAGGCCGCACGAAAAATCCTGGGCATCGACTTCAAAAGCCTGGGGGCCGGAGTGGCGAAAAAATGGGGGCTTCCGGCGAACATCATCGGCAGCATGATGTTCGATCCCGAGTCCCTCTCCCATGAAAAAGGACGCCGTTTTTCACGGATCGAACGCCTGGGAGGCATTTCATCGTTCAGCAACGCCCTGTGCGACATTCACCGGAACCCCTCGCCGGAACGGAGAAACTCCGCCATCTTAAACCTCCTTGACCGTTTCAGCGGCGTGGTGGATCTGGGCAGGAACGATGTGGACAACCTGGTCAAACGGGTGGCTGAACGCATGAAATCCCATGCAGGGGTGGTGAACATCCCCATCGCCCACAACGAGATCATCGCCAACATGGACGGCAGCGCACAGCGTGAAAACAAGGTCCAGGTCTCTGCCGCTCAGCCTGATGAAAAACAGGCCCTGAAACCCAAGGTGGATGTGGACAGTGAAATCAAGCGGATTGAAGAACAGCTGAACGGCCCGTTCCAGATCAGCGGTGTTCTGAACGATATTCTGAACGTCATGGGAAAGGGTTTCAACTATCACCGCATCGCCATCTGCATCAAACAGGTGGGAACGAACGACATCGCCGTGCGCCACGGCCTGGGTGACGGAATCGACACCCTGATCCGGGATTTCAAATTCACGCTTCGAAAAGCCGAAGACATCTTTCACCTTTGCCTTCTTCGTGAAAAAGACTATTCCATCCACGACATCGACGATCCCAAGTTCAAGGCCCTTGTTCCCGACTGGTACAGAACCCTGAATCTGGCCAAAAGTTTCGACCTTTTTTCCCTGGTCATCGACCATGTTCCCCTGGGTTTCTTCTATGCGGACCGGGACGCGGTCATCGACCATGTCCCCTTTGACCAGCAGAAACACATGAAAAAACTCCGAAGCCTTGCGGAGAAAGCGATCCGAATCAAAAAAGGCACAGCATGAACGCCGTGGACAAAGTCGGACGTTATGAAATCAAAGCCCAGATCGGGAAAGGTGGCATGGGTACGGTGTATCGCGCCCTGGATCCGGTGCTGGGACGGTTCGTGGCCCTTAAAACCATCACCATGGAGATTGACGGCGGCGACCTTTTGAAAAACCAGGGCATCGCCAGGGGACTGGCCGAAGCCCGTTTAAGTTCCCAGCTCATCCACCCCAACATCGTCATCACTTACGACGCCGGTCTTGAACGCAACATTTTTTTCATGGCCCTGGAATTCATCGACGGCACCGGGCTACAGTCCCATGTGAAAAAAGGTCCCATGGAACCTGTCCGGGCCGCGGAAATCATTTTCAACGTGTGTCACGCCCTCCATTACATTCATGAAAAAGGCCTGGTCCATCTGGATGTGAAACCGGCCAACATCATGCTGACCCGGATGGGAGAAGTGAAGCTGATGGATTTCGGCATCGCCCGGGCCCTTGCATCCAAAAAGGCGACAGCCGAATGTTCGGGCTCGGTACCGTACATGAGCCCCGAGCAGTCCGGCGCGGGTTACGAGAGCGACCACCGGAGCGACATTTTTTCCCTGGGTGTTGTGCTGTATGAACTCCTGACCGGCCAGCGGCCATTCCCCGGCGAAAACGCCTTCCAGATCATCTACAATATCCTCCACAGTCCGCCGGTTCCCGCCGACGAGATTATCCCCGGACTTCCCGAAGAGCTTCTTACCATCATAGAAAAGGCCCTTTCAAAAAAACCCGAATCCCGGTTCGGCTCGGCCAGAGAATTCGCCGACGCCCTCCTCCCTGTTTTAAGGGGTCAGACGAACAAGGCCCTGTCCCATGAAGACAAGCGAAAAGTGGACATCCTCCGGCGTCTCACTTTTTTCCAGCATTTCCAGAACCCGCACATGGAACGGGTGCTGGCCATCTCGGGCTGGAACGTTCATAAAAAAGGCTCGCTGATCATCGAACCCTGTGAGCACGACAGTCACATTTACATCCTCATCACCGGCCGGGCGTCTCTGGTGATCAAGGACACGGTGGAAGACACTTTCGCTCCGGGAGAATGTTTCGGGGAATCGTCGATTCTTTTTCAAAAACCGAGGCAGGCCAGTGTGCGGGCCGAAACCGACTGCCTGGTGATGAACGTGAACGCCCACATTCTCAACCAGGAAGATCCCGGCCTTCAGGTGATGTTTTTAAAGGAATTTTACAGGAAGAAAACGCGGCAGCTGGTCCACTCCAACCTGAAACTCATCAAATCGTCCCCAGCTCAATGGCATCCAGAACCTGTTTCGCCTCCCTGAAATCCGGGTCGATGATCAGCGCTTTTTCAAAATACTCCACGGCTTTGCCCGGATCTTTCATATCCAGAAACAAGCGCCCCACATTGTACAGGATGAACGTCTCCTCGGGATGGATGCGAAGGGCTTTTTCGTAGTTTTTCAGCGCTTTTTTGAAATCCCCCTTCTTCCTGTAAAGAACGCCCAGACTGTTGAACACATTGGCAGAATCCTTGCTGATTTCGAGGATTTCGTTCAGCACCGTTTCGGCGTCCTCCACGTTTTCCTTGTCCATGTAGATGTCGACGGCCTTCTGGAGGCATTTCTCCGCCAGCTCATGCTGCCCAAGGGCCTGATAAGCCTTGCCCATGCCTTCGTAGGCTTTGGCGAAAAGGCTGTCCAGCTGGGTGGCTTTCCTGAAGGCCTCGATGGCTTCGGTGTACTTGCCTTCGGACGTCTTGATATAGCCGATGTTGTAGTAATATTCGGCGGTTTCCCCTTTGTTCACCATGTCGTCCAGCATGGACAGCGCTTCTTCGAACCGGCCTTTTTCGATGAGGTCCATGCCCTTTTCCAGGGTTTTCTCCTCTTTGACAAACAACGGTTCGGGCTTGGTTTTTATCACCGCCGCCATCTTCATCTTCAGGTTGTTTTTGTCAAAGGGCGTGACCAGAAGGCCGGTGACTCCGGCCAGCCCTGCTTTCACCACCTTGACCTTGGTGAAAGCGGCATCCGAGAGAAAAAACGGAAGATCCTTGAATGCGAGGTCGCTTCGAAGGATCTTGAGAAGGGCGATGCCCGACATGTCTTCCATGTTCCAGGCTGAAATCACACACCCGTATGGCTTGAGCCGGAGCATGGCCCATGCGTTGTTGGCGCTTTCCGCTTCATGAAGGTTTTTAAACCCAAGGGTGCTCATCAGGGTTTTGAGATCGTTCAGGGCTTTTGTGTCTTCGTCCACCAGTAGAAAGGAATCGCTTGTCATAAATCTCTCTTGTCTTAATTAATCTTAAATGAGGTCCAGAAAGGGTTTGGCCTTGGGCGCAACTGAGCCCTTTTTTTCGAACACAGGCTCAGATGTCTCCACATCGACAGACTCAACCGGAATGTCGGCTTTTCCGGCCATGCTTTTCAAGCTGAACACATAGGGATAATGACCGAGGGCGTCAGGCGGAGACACCCGGTATTCAATCGTTGGTACGGACATCCCGAATCTAAATGGCGCAATGAATTCTGTTATTTTATAACACTTCGCCTCCGGGCTTTCAATAGCCGCGACATTGAGAACGGCGTAAAAAAACTCGCCCCAGGAATTGCAGGAAAGAACCTCCACGTTTTCAAGGTCGCCGTTCCGTGAAGGGGCCGTCAAAAGGACAATCGTCCTTACCGCTTCGGCCGGCTGGCCATAACAACTGTCCGGCCGGGGTAAAACACCGTCAAAAAACACCGCCGTATCGTTTATGGATTTCATGGGGTGTGACAGATTTTTCACGTCCAGGCCATTGGCCAGAAGAAACCCGGTAAGTCCCATGAATCCACGGCAGGTGTGAATCGGAACCGCTGTTTCCTGAGACTCGTCGTACAGGCCAAGAAAGCCGCCATCTTCACGTCCTTCCTCAACACGGGTCACCCCGAATTTCATGCCGCTGTCCGCACGGGATTTCAGAAAAACCGAACACCTTGGAATCTTCCCGATTTTTCTGCGAAGAAACGCCGAGGTTCTGTTTTTAAGGGCCGTGATGTCCTCCTTGGTCATAAAAAATTTCACCTGGTCATCATCGGCGCTTCGCAACACCAGTTCGTAGAGAAAGGACAATTTGTCGAAAATCCTGTCTTCAAAGGCGATATGGTCTTTTTCACTCAGTGTCTGAAGGCCTGTAAGCAGGGTCAAGGTTTCCGGGTCCGGTTTCCAGCGGAGGAGAAACCGCTTGAGCATCCGGCCTTTGGGGCTTCCCTCCTCAGGTTCGATCATCAGGGGATAACTCCACAGACGAAGAAAAATGCACTGGCGGATCAGCTCCAGCCCGTCATTGTCGTTCATGTCTCTGTAAAATTCCATGATGGTTTCAAACACCAGGGTGTAGGGATCGTCCTCATAATCGTCGATGCGGGCCGTGGCGAACCGCCGTCTGACCTGGGCGGACACAAGGCCCGATCCGTCATCTCCCATGAACGCGTAGGCTGCGGCAAGGGATGATTTGATCAGGGATTTCACAGGATCCTTCCTGGCCTTGTAAACCTGCCACAGTAACGCCCCCAGACACTCCCTGGGATCGATGCCCGTCAGGTTTCCCGTGTCGATGTAATCCTCCATGGGCACACCGCCATCGGCCATGGCCGCCACGAAAGCCGATGTATCATCCGCCGGAAGGTCGGGCGGCAGAACAGCCCATAAGGGAATCCGGCCGGCGATCATGATAAAGGTCCGGTAAAATTCGTCTTTCAGAAGGGTCTGCTGGGCCGATCCGGAACTTTCGCCGTCCACGGAGCTGAACTGGTTTTTCCGGAGTTTCTCGATGTCCATGACAAAGAACGTCACGTCCTGGTTATGCTCACTCCGGCACCAGTGTTCGATGATCTTCAGCTTCCGTTCCAGAAGGGTGAGCCTTTCACTGCCCAGCTGGTCCGCCCTCACGATCACCCAGAAATCAAAATCCGAGCGGCCGGTCTGAGTGAGGGTCCCGGCGCTTCCCATAAGGTAAAGGCCGAGAATTGGATGTTTGCCAGGCAACAGGGCTTTCAGATCAGGCTCGGCAAGACGGAAAATCCGGGCAGCCGATTTGAAAAACCCCGACCGTTCAAACCGGAATATGCCGTAAAATGAAAGGCCCGATTCCACATATCCGGGAAATGATGGGTTATTCACATGGAGAAGAAACGGAAGAATATGAAACAAATCCAGCCTGTTTTGCGGGAGATTCCGCAAAAGTTCCCGAAGCCGGGCGATGGTGTAGCGCATGAACGCCTGTCTGTTTTCCGCGACGATGCCCACGATATCCTGAGTCTGATTCATAATATAGGTTTTTCCATGGTGTTGAATGTACGACCATATTAACACGGCCGCACGCCGAATCCCACTTAATTTCCAGGCCTTTTTCGCAATTTCCTGTTCCGGTTTTCATCAATTTGTCGTATGAGGAACCATCTGACGGAACTCAGGATCATAAAACAGGACAACTTTCAGCATTCACAAGGCCGCCATGAATCAGGAAAACCACAGCCAGTTCAGTCTTCTGCGCGAAAAGCGCTTCGCCCCGTTCTTCTGGACCCAGTTCGCCGGAGCGTTCAACGACAACATCTACAAAAATGTGCTGATTCTCATCATCGCGTTTCAGTCTGGCGGGACGGACCATGGCAACTCCGCCATTCTCATCAACCTTGCCGCGGGACTTTTCATCCTCCCTTTTTTCCTGTTTTCCGCCCTGGCCGGGCAGATCGCCGACAAATACGAAAAATCAGGGTTGATACGGATCGTCAAACTCGCTGAAATCATCATCATGATTTTTGCCGCCGCGGCCCTGTTCCTCGACTCGCGGATCGCCATGCTTCTCCTTCTGTTTCTCATGGGAGCCCAGTCCACCTTTTTCGGACCGGTGAAATACAGCATCATTCCCCAGCATCTGGACGAAAAGGAAATCATCGGGGGCAACGCCCTGGTGGAAATGGGCACCTTCGTCAGCATTCTCCTGGGAACCATGGCCGGGGGATACCTGGCCCAGCACGAACGCAGCTGGGCCGGAGCCGCCGTGGTCGTCACCGCCATCGCCGGGTGGCTGGTTTGCCGCTCCATTCCCCCGGCGAAACCTGCGGCCCCCACGTTGAAAATCAACTGGAACCTCATTTCGGAAACAGCGAAAACCCTGTCCTATTCGGCCCGTGAGCGCACCGTGTTTCTCTCCATCCTGGGGATTTCCTGGTTCTGGTTCCTGGGGGCCAGCTACCTCACCCAGATTCCCAATTACACCATCCAGGTGCTTCACGGCAAAGAATCGGTGGCCACCCTTCTTTTAACCATGTTTTCCGTGGGCATCGGTGGCGGATCCCTGCTCTGCGAATGGCTGTCCGGCAAAAAAGTGGAATACGGGCTCGTCCCCATCGGCTCCATCGGCCTGTGCATTTTCGGACTTGACCTGGCCTTCGCCTACCATGCCCCTTCGAACGGAGCACTCTTAGGCATTGCCGATTTCCTGAAAACACCGGGCAGCGTCCGTGTCCTTGTGGATCTGGTGTTCATCGGCGTCTTCGGCGGCCTTTACATCGTGCCCCTGTTCGCCCTGGTCCAGCTCCGGAGCGAAGCTTCCCACCGGTCCAGGGTCATCGCGGCCAACAACATCTTAAACGCCCTGTTCATGGTGGTGTCAGCGGCCATGGGTGCCTTGTTCCTGGGCGTCGCAGGGCTCACCATCCCCCAGTTTTTCGTCGTTCTGGTGGTGATGAACCTCGCCGTGGCCGTCTTCATATACGGCCTCGTTCCCGAATTCACCATGCGCTGCCTGATCTGGGTGCTCACCCATATCTTTTACAGAATCAAACATGAAAACCTGGACCTTATTCCGTCGGAAGGCCCGGCGGTCATCGTCTGCAACCATGTGAGCTACATGGACGCCCTGATCATCGCCAGCCTGTGCCGCAGACCGGCCCGTTTCGTCACGGACCGGGACATTTTCAACATCCCGGTTCTGAACTTCATCTTCAGAACCGGCAAGGCCATTCCCATCACTTCGGCGAAAAAGGATCCGGAAACCTACGCCAAAGCCTTTGAAGCCATCGCCCAGGAACTTGACGAGGGTGAAATCGTCTGCATTTTCCCCGAAGGTCGCCTGACCCTTGACGGGGAAATCGGTGAATTCAAGAACGGCATCGAAAAAATCATCCAGAGAAACCCCGTACCCGTGGTGACCAGCGCCCTTCAGAACCTCTGGGGCAGTTTTTTCAGCCACAAGGGCGGCCGCGCCCTGACCCGCCTTCCCCGCAGGTTCTATTCCAAAATCCGGTATGTGGTGGGTAATGTCATCCCGCCCGAACAGGTCACAGCTGAACTTCTGCGTGAACACGTGGCGGAGCTTCGGGGTGACCATCGATAAGCCATTTTCCTGGGATTCAGGCTCCGGGACTTGCCATTTTTATATATTCCTTGGGTCCGCCTTTATGGTATAGAAACAAAAACACCGTCTCATGACAGCCCAAGCAGTCGGGCTCACGCCCTGCGTATGCCTCATATGTTTTACCGGGTTAAAAAGTGGGTTTGTCATTCCGGGCGGCTGGTGTTGGAAAGACGACGTTTGCGTCGTGAACAGGCACGAAAGGGCCTTTCAGGTTGAAAAGCAAGCCGACCCGGAATCCATGGTCAAACAGGCATGGATTCCGGGTCGGAAAAAAGCCCCCGCCCGGAATGACAGGAACTAAAGAGCAGGACATGGAAGAGGCATTGAGGAACGCGTTAACGCAACATGTTCTGGCTAATGGAATGCACGACTGCCGCTGTCAGATACGATTTGTGATGTCCAGCAGACATATTCTCTCGCCCCGCAACACAGTCGGGCAAGAGCCCGTACATGATGTATTATGGAGGCTCCACCATGGATCATAGACCGGTGGTCAAAGATCATCAGCACGTCACGCCCAAAGAAACGGAGACTGTTTCTCCGGCTCTGCCTTTTTCTCCCTTCCCGTCATTTTTTCCGTTCATCCGTTTCACGTACTCCCATACCACGGTGGAAAGCGACGGAAAAACCACCGAAATCAAGGCTGAAGAACACCGTTATGAAAACGGCCGCCTGGAATCGAAACGGTTTCAGGGAGAGATGGAAGGTGACGCCATGAACGTTTTTACGAAAATCGTCGAACAGCAGATGACCCTGTTCATGAAATCCTTCTCCCTGTTTCTGCCTTTCAAATAAGGAGCACACCCATGACCCAGGTCCTTCTTGTCCAGCTTCCCATCCCCCGGCTCAACTTCGGTAAAAAAACAGGCAACATCCCCCTGGGAGCCGCCTGCCTGAAACAGGCCGCAGCCGGTCTTCCCGGTGTCCGGGTTGACATCCTTCCCGAAAGCGTCGCCTCATACCTGGGAGACGCCGCCCTCAAGGACCTGATCCTCGAAAAACGACCGGAGATCCTGGGCTTCACGCTGTTCAACTGGAATGTGGAACGGTCTCTGGCCCTTGCTGAAGACATCAGGAAACACCACGCCTGCCGGATCGTGGTTGGGGGGCCGGAAGTGACCCCGGACAACCGGCTGATCCGGAATCCCGTCGTGGACACCCGCGTCTACGGTGACGGCGAATCCTCATTCATCACACTCCTCACCTGGGAGGGAAAATTCCCTGCGGAACTGTCCTCAGGCTCCGAATCCCTGTTCGTCTCGGCCACAAGCCCATACATCGAGGGACTTCTGGAACCCCATGTCGAAAACCTCATGCTCCTCGAAACCCAGAGGGGCTGTCCGTATCATTGCGGATTCTGCTTTTACAACAAATCCCGGGGCGGCCTCTCCTTCAAGGATGAAAAGCACCTGCTCGACGGCGTGAGATGGGCCGTGGACTTCGGCATTGAGGAACTGTATCTCCTGGACCCGTCTCTGAACGCAAGACCGGGCCTCAAAGAGACCCTTAAAAAAATTGCGGATATCAACGGAAAAAAACGGGTATCCATCACCAGCGAAATCCGGGCGGAATCCATCGATGAGGAGCTTGCGGACCTTTTTTTGAAGGCCGGGTTCAGCGGGTTTGAGATCGGCCTCCAAACCACGAACAAAAAAGCCCTGACCGTGATGAGGCGGCCCACGGACCTCAAAAAATTCCTGAAAGGTTCCCTGCTGCTCAAAGAACGGGAGATCCTGCCCCGCATCGACCTCATTGCCGGCCTGCCGGGCGACGATCTTGCCGGATTCCGGCGTTCCATCGGGTTCATCGCGGAAAACAGCCTGGATGACGATGTGCAGGTGTTTCCCCTTTCCGTGCTGCCCGGCACCTCGTTCCGGAAAAACAGTGAAAAACTCCATTTGACTTACGAAGCGTCACCGCCTTACACCATCATCGAAACCGACACCTATTCCAGAGAGGATCTCCTTCTTTCATTCGACTACGCCGAGTCGCTGTTTGACGTGGCTCTGTTTCCCCTGCCGGAGCTGAATGTGGCATGGAAACGGAAAGCCCCTGAAAACCAGGGGGATATCCATGTCCGGATCGGCAGTGACCGCTTCCTGTCCCGGCTTCTGCTTGAGGATTACAGACCGGAAGACGAAATCAGGGCCCTTGCGGAAAAACTGACTTGCCCCTACCAGATCTATGTGGGCCCGAAGGTTTCCGACCCGGACTACCTGGCCGGAATCGTCACGATCACCTCGTCGGCCAACCCTTTCACGCCCTTTGAAGTCATCTTCATCGACCCTGCAGGCGTTCCCGACACCGACAGCCTGCTGTCCCATGTCAGACTGAAGCGACCCCATTACCTGGATCACGACCTCCGTTACCTGTACTCCCGTGAAGGCAACAGGGCCGTGCTCTTCACGGTGATCGCAGCCTGGAACACCCTTGTTTTTTCAGGAGACATGAAACGACAGATCTATTACTGGACCCAGGAACGGCTGCCCGAGCCCGAGGAAATGGACGAACTCAGCGATTTTCCCGGCATCGTCATCGACAACACCCTGGCCGACACGAAAATCCGTGACTGGCAGGATCATTTCGCGCCGTCGGCGGATTACATCCCCCAGATCTGTTTTGCCCGGATCGACCGGCAGATGTGCTGGCTGGAACTGACCCTGGGGGATGAGTACTGCATGCAGAGCCTGAATTTTTATTAGCGAATCGGCATTACGAATCACGGGTCAGCGTTTCGATGAAATGGCCGATGGTGTCGTAAACCCGTTCCGATCCTTCATGCAGCAGGATGCCGTGGCGTTTGATGTTGAACAGATGGTATTCCTTGCGCTCCGACCCCAGGTGGTCATACAGGGACCGGGCCCCGCTGATGTTCAGAATCGGGTCTGCACCGGACTGGAGAATCAGGGCCGGAACCTTGATGTCCTTGAGCCGGTCTTCCAGACCGTGCATCAGACGGCCGATTTCCCTGACGCCGGCGATGGGATTCCGGGTGTAGTTGATGTGGGGGTTTTCCGGGTGGTTTTCCACAAACTCCTTTTTCACCGGCTCCACATGGAATTTCTCCATAATCAGATTCCACAGCGTCATGGCCGGAATGAACTTTGTCGAAAAATCCTTGAGCTTCATGGGCGGAGACACGGCCACCACACCTTTGACGCCCCCTTTCGTCCCCTGGAGCCTGAGCGCCAGATCGAGCGCCAGTCCCGCGCCCGTTGAAAAGCCGCCCACCACAAGCTTCTCGCAGTGGTTCAGCATCATCACGCAGCCTTCTTCAGCGCTCTGAACCCACTCCATGTATTTCCGTTCCGCAAGATCGTCCGGGGATGTCCCATGCCCCTTGAGCCTGGGCACATAGACACTGTAACCCATGCGGTTCAGATATTCGGCAAGCCCCCGCATTTCTGCAGGTGCGGCCATGTATCCGTGGATCAGAACCACACCCAGGTCTGTCCTGTCGCCTTCGAGAAGGTAGGGCCGTCCGATGGTTTTTTCCCTGGATTCGCCTTCATGGTGGTATTCCCAGTAATCCCTTTCAAACTCCCGCAAGGCATGATGCCTGAGCTGCTCGAACACCATATGGCGGATATGGTCACTGCTGTCCCCTGCAAGCAGACTGATGTTGTACTGAAGGTTGAACAGCGGCTCCACCTCGTTGGCCATGACCAGCATGGGATTCTCGATGCGCACCGAATGAAAATCCGTGTCTTCGTTGAACGTGTCCACATTCTTGACGATGTACCCCTCGTCATCGATGCTTAAAAGGCCTTTGTCCATGGCAAAAGAGATGAAATTGTCAAATTTTCCGTATCGGTCATCGGTGAGAAGATGAATCTGGTTTTCAAGCATGCTCCGGTGCTTGAAGCAGCGTTCATCGCAGAGATCCAGGGTGGCCGCCAGAAAGACCCGGCGTTTGAGATCGCCCACGTCGATACGCTCGTCATGCATGCGGGTGAGGATGGAGGCGAACAGATGGTCATGGTTCACCGTGGTCATGCTGTAAATGGACGTCATGTACCCGTGCATGATGTTCAACGCCGATTTTTCCAGAATGCTTTTGGACACTATGGGGTCGTCGAACCCGATGGAACCCTGTGACCCGATGTCCCACTGGATCACCGGATCCTTGAGATAAGGCCTGATCCTGATGGGATCATCGAAACGAATGTCCACATCCACGCCGGACAGGATCATGGTGCCTTCGGTCATGATCTCCTCGATCAGCCTTTCCGACGGATTGTCCATGATGCTTTCCGCCAGTCGGCTCAGGATGTTCTCCCTGGACCGAATGGGGTAGTATGTGATGTTCACCGGAACGATGTAAGTGCTTCGGCCAAGAACAGGCTCCACCGATTCCAGTTCAAACAGATCCGTCAGTTTTTCAAGTTCATCGGGGTCATGGGACGCCAGATGCCGTATCCGCTCACGATAGAACTCCGTGCGCAAGGCCAGGGTCGCAGCTCCGGTGTGGGGTTTCCGAGCGCCCCTGTCGGTGTTGAGCATAAATTCCCCTTTGTCGATGAGCTTTTTGTTCTTCATCATCAGACCTTCGGGAAAAATGATCCAGTTGGCTTCGCCGGTCAAAAGACTTTTCACCATCAGCGTGTCCCTGTGGGGGTCCCGTGTGGAGATGGCCCCGGCCTGGCTGATGAATTCACCCACAATCCCCCTGAACAGCCCGGAATCCGCCAGGGACCAAACCGGCACACCCGTTATTTTCTGGATCTGCATGGGCAGGAAAATCGTTTCGATGCGTGTGAAGTGATTGACCACGAAGATGATGGACCCATCGGGGATGTTTTCCGTACCATGGAGGCTGATTCTCGTCCGCGCCATGTTGTATATCTTTCTGATGGCGAATTCAGTGGTCAGAAAAGCGACTTTGTTCATTCTGCCTCCCTATGGATGCCATTACAAGCCCTGAGCCCCCTGAACGAGGCGCTGGGCAAACCCCAGGTTCATTTTTGCATTGCAACATAAAGCAGTTTGTTCACACGCCCGGATAATCTGACTATATACATTCCCCGCTTTTTATTCAATATCCCACAGGTGATAATAATCAAGGATTGACATGGTCCGGCTATGCCGTTAAAGTTGTCATTTCTTTGAACAACCTTGATCAAGACGGATGCTTTTAGCCGTCATGAATATATAAAAAGATCTGGAGGATGACCGTGTATTCGAGAATACTCATGCTTCGTTTCCCCAAGGAAGCGATCAATCAGCCTGTGGTGTGTTACCTGGCCAAGGATTTCAACCTGACCTTCGCCATTCAGCACGCCAGCATATTCCCAAGAAAGGAAGGCGTCATGGTTCTCGAACTGTCCGGAACCAAGGCCAACTTCAAAAAAGGCATCGAGTTCCTCAAAAGCCGTGGCGTGAAAGTCCAGAACGCGGCCCAGGAAGTGGTCCGCATCATGGACAACTGCACCCACTGCGGAGCCTGCACCGCCGTCTGTCCCACCGGGGCCCTTTATATCAAACGGCCTGAAATGAGCGTGGAATTCGACCAGGAAAAATGCAGTGTCTGCGAACTCTGTGTCCTCACCTGCCCCACCCGGGCCATGAAAGTCAATCCCAAAAACGAACTCTTCTTCGGATGAAACAACGCATTGCCGTGGCCATCAGCGGCGGTATCGACTCCCTTTACGCCGCCCGTCTCCTGATCCGGGAAGGTCACGAGGTGACGGGCATCCATTTTGTCACGGGATACGGCGGATTCCCTCCCAGGCCCACTGACCATAAACCCGACACGAACGGCACCGTGATATGCCAAGGCACTCCCGACGAAACCGTGGTCTCCGCCATGTCCTTTATCTCCGCGCAGCTGGGCATCCCCATCCATGTGATGGACGTGTCGGCGGCGTTCGAATCGTCGGTGGTGAATTACTTTGCCGGGCAATACCAGAAAGGCGAAACACCCAATCCCTGCCTCACCTGCAACCCCCGGATCAAGTTCGGCCTTGTTCTCGATTACGCCGAAAGGATAGGTGCCGATTTCCTGGCCACCGGTCACTACGCCCGGACAACCTTGGATGTGAACGGCCATGCCCGGCTGTTCAAAGGTGCGGACGCCGCCAAGGACCAGTCCTACTTTCTCGCGTTCCTGAAACAGGACGCGCTGAAAAAGGCCCTGTTTCCCCTGGGCGGCCTGACCAAATCGGCCATCACAGCCCTGGCCGCCGCCGAGGGGCTTGAACCCGTCAGCCAGAAAGAAAGCCAGGACGTGTGTTTCATCCCCGGCGATTACAAGGATTTTCTTCTGAACAGGCCGGGTTTCCATCATAAACATGGTGACATCCGCACCCTTGACGGAAAAAAAGTCGGCATGCACAAAGGGCTTCATTCATTCACCATCGGCCAAAGGCGGGGCATCAACTGCCCGGCCGCCTTTCCGTATTACGTGGTCCGCCTGGACACGGAGACCCACACCCTTTATGTGGGAGAAAAACACGAACTCCTGTCCGACCGGTTTCATGTCCACGGCCTGTCTTTTATAGATGAACCGTCCCGGTTCCCTTGCGACCTCACGGTCCGCATCCGGTATTCCCACAAAGGAACCGCCGCCACACTGATCCGGGAATCCGGTGACAGCCTCATGGTGCAGTGCCACGAACCGGTCATGTCCGTCACAAAGGGCCAGGGAGCGGTGTTCTACCGGGGCGACGAAGTGATAGGCGGAGGATGGATCGCATGAACGACAAAAAACCACGCTACCTGCTCACCACCCTGGGCTGCAAAGTCAACCAGTTCGAAACCGAGGCCATCGGCATCACCCTCCTGAAGGCGGGCTGGGAAAAAACGGTGAAGTTCGCCGAGGCCGACCTCTGCGTCATCAACACCTGCACCGTCACCGGCAAAGCGTCCATGCAGTCCAGGCAGGCCATCCGCAACATCATCCGGCAGTGTCCATCGGCCCACGTCATCGTCACCGGCTGCTACGCCCAGACCGAAGCCGACGAGATCATGAAAATCCCCGGCGTGGACCGCATCGTCAGCCACAAGGAAAAGCACCTGATTCCTGGCATGGTTCAGGCCATGACCGCCCCTGTCAAAACACCGGCTCCGTCGGTTTCAGGAGACTGCAACGCAAGTTGCGACGAGAGGGAATTCAAGGCCCTCGATGTGGATGTCTTCGGCCACCGGACCCGGCCTTTTCTGAAAATCCAGGACGGCTGCGACGCCTTCTGCACGTACTGCATTGTTCCCCACACACGGGGCCGGAGCCGGAGCATGAACGCGGATGAGGTTCTTACACGGCTTCACGCCCTGGGTCAGGCAGGTTACAAGGAGGTGGTGCTCACCGGCATCCACATCGGAGCCTGGGGTGGCGACTTCAACCCCAAAGCCTCGTTTCACGATCTGTTGACCCGCATCGACGCGGAACGCCCAGTCCCGCGCATCCGCATCAGCTCCATCGAACCCCGTGAACTGACCCCTGACATCCTTCACCTGTTTTCGGCCTCCGATATTTTCTGCCGCCATGTCCACATTCCGTTCCAGAGCGGAGACAGCGGCATCCTCAAAGCCATGCACCGCCCCTACGACCGCGACTACCTGAAGGATCTGGTGATGAACGTGGCGTCAGCCGTGCCCTTCGCGGCCATCGGCGTGGACCTCCTGGCCGGTTTTCCCGGTGAAACGGACAAGGCGTTTCAAAACACATACGACCTGATCGAGAGCCTGCCCATCATGTACCTCCATGTGTTCCCCTTTTCGGCAAGGCAGAGGACCCCGGCGGCATCGTTCCCGGATCAGGTTCACCCCGACGTCATGAAAGCGCGGACCGAGCGTCTGCGGGATCTGGGCATGGCAAAACGGAGAAAATTCCTGAAAAACCTCGAAGGGCAACAGGCCCGGATTCTCGTTGAAAACAAAAGGGACAGGAAAACAGGTCTCCTCAAAGGTCTGACCACCCATTACGCCACCGTTCTCACCGAAGGCCCCGACACCCTGTTCAACACCTTCGTTGACGTCGTGATCGGCAAAACGGAAGACAGCCTGGTCATGGGAGAAAGGCTGAAACCGGGGAGCGAAGGGAATCCGGCACCGGTACTTTGACAATCCATCGTATGGCCGATCCTTTTTTTATCGGCCGTTTTCTCCTTTTCGGAATCCGATCTCTGGTCTTGCACCATCCGATTCCGGCACCGGCACTTTGACAATCCATCGTAGGTCGGGTTATAAAACCCGACAAATGGCCCGATCCTCAGATGAATCGGTCGTCCAAGGCACGGTGCACGACGCCTCCATGAATGCATCGTGGGGGCGCGGTTTATAAAAGGTCGCCGCATGGTAAGGGGGCAGTTGTCGGATTTCGTTCCTCAATCCGACCTACGAGAGAGTGTAACCAAAATTTCGGATGACTATCTGTCAACCGTGACAGCCCTAATCGCGAGGTAAGGCATGACGTTGCTGAAAAAATTCTTCAAACAGCAGGACTTCGGACTGGTCAAAGGATTCAACGGCGGCGTGAGTTTCGGCGGCCCCCCGGCCATGACCGCCTGGTGCTACCTGAGGGACGGCGTCCTCATCGACACCTGCACACGTCATCTGAAAAATCCCCTTCTGGCCTGCCTCGCCCAGGAAAAAATTGACACAGTGGTCATCACCCACCACCACGAAGACCACAGCGGCAACGCCGGCCCCATACGCCGGGCCTTCACGATTCCCGTCTACGCCCACCCCTACACCGTTACCAAACTCTCAACCCCCTTCAGCATCAAGCCTTACCAGCACCTGATCTGGGGAAAAGCCGCCACGGTGGACGCGCTGCCCTACGGGGACACCATCCATGGGCGAACCCTAAGTTTCAAACCCATTCACACGCCGGGCCACAGCAAGGACCACACCGTGTACCTCGAAGAAGCAAACGGCATCCTTTTTTCAGGAGACCTCTTTCTGGGCGAACGGATCAAATTCTTCCGGGCCGACGAATGTTTCGAAGAGCAGATCGCCTCCCTGCGCCATGTCCTCACCTTCGACTTCGCCCATGTGTTCTGCGCCCACCGGCCCACGTTGGGCAAAGGCAAAGAAGCCCTCGCCCGCAAACTCGATTTTCTCCTCAACTTTTACGGCACCGTGAAAGACCTGAGAACCGGGGGACTCGGCACCCGAGCCATCATCCGGCGTCTCGACAAAAAGGAAGACCGCTTCGTCAAGTACTTCACCCTGAACAACGCCTGCTTCGCCCACATGGTCCGGTCGGCTGTGGCGCTTGCCGATAAAGAATGAACACGCATACTGGCAAGGAAACTCTGCTTTTATGGGGTCATGGCCGATATATTCATCGGACCACTATGAGTAAAAATCTGAAATGCAAAATCAGTGTACGCCCATTTTTCAGCGTATATCCCGATGCTGTTAAGGACTGGCTTGTTTTAATGGTGTTTCATAGTGCCATGCCCTTGTAATGTTCCATGATTTTGTGGCCGATTTTAATTTTTCCTGCGACAAAACCATCTGTTATCTGAAAAATCCCCCTGCTGAACAAAATATTCTTGACTCTGAAATGGGAAAAGGACCGCGCTGAACGATTTTCGATCTGCTTAACGATTATTTCTGCAGCTTTTTCTGGCGTAATGGGTTTTGTATCCACAATGGACGGCATGTCTGAAAGAAGATCTGACGCCAGCTTATTTGAAGTAGCCCGTTCCATCATACCGGTATCAATATAACCGAAATAGCAGGCACCGGCTGTCGTTCCGGTTCCGGCCAATTCCATTCTCAATGACCGCATCCATGAATCAACAAAAGCCTTGGAGGCACCATAGGCCGCTGCAATGGGCCAAGGAATCACAGCCGCTATGGATGAAATTGCGACAATATGCCCCTTCTTTTCCATCACATGCTGAATTGCCGGTCGAATGGTCCGGTATACACCCAGAATATTGACGTTTAAAACCCGCTCAAAATCTTCCTCCGGCATCAGCCATGAAGGGCCTATTTTTTCGATACCGGCATTGGCGACAACCGCATCAATCCTCTTGAATTTTTCGATTGTTGCGCTAACCACATCTTTCATCCCTTCTGCATTTGTTACATCACAGGGAATCACAAGGGAACCAGACCCGAGTTCGGCTTTCAGGGATTCCAAATTCTCAGAAGGAAGGTCAACACAGACCGGGAATCCGCCCTTTTGGCTGATCAGTTTTGCTGTCGACCTTCCGATACCGTTTGCTGCGCCGGTGATCAGCACGACGCGGCCTTTCAGATTGATTCTGTTTTTAAAAAACAACATAGTATACTCCTTTAACTTGGTCATATGACATTACCCCATCAGTATCCGCCCATTTTTTTCATTGTGTAACGGGTGATAAATGGCGGTGCCATGGCACCCAACGCCGATGTAATTTTCAAAAAGAATTTATCCACACGCCAGTGAACGCACGATGTTTTATTCGTCAGGACAGCCTTTGAAATGGTTTCAACCACATCCCGAACCGTCAGGTTGACCCCGACGCTGTTGATGATCGGGCCGGGATTGTCCATGACATTTCTGACCATGGGGGTATCCACGAAATTGGGCCAGATGGCACAGACATAGATCCCATATTTCTCCCATTCGATGTTCAGGCCTTCGGTAAGGCCTCGCACAAAGAATTTGCTTGCGGAATAGGCCACTTCGAAGGGAACGCCATAATTGGCAGCCTGTGAACACATATTGACCAGGGTGCCACGGGCCTTTTTCAGATAGGGAAACGCCTGGTAGGCACAGGTCAAGACGCCTTTGGCATTGACATCGATGGTTTTGTAATGCTGCAACAGGGGTTGATCCTCAAAATGACCCAGCCAAGCAACTCCGGCATTGTTGATGAAAAGGTCGATTTTTCCATCCGTTTCACGGGTAAAGTCGGCAAGGACACCGGTTACCTGTTTTTCGTCCGTCACGTCCATGACAGACGAAAAAGCGATCTTGGGGCCGTATGCTTCTTTAAATGCAGCCAGTTCTTTTTCATTAATGTCGGTGATGCCCACATGCCATCCCCTGTCCGCGTAATGAGAGGCCACGGCCCGTCCAATGCCCATGGCCGCACCTGTGATAAAAACACTTTTCCTTGTCATGAAATAATTTCCTTTTCTTGTTTCATTTGGTTTCGTCTTGTTTGCCTTCGGCGACTCTCCCGAGGGGCCAGCTTTTGAAAAGCTGGGCAAACAGGTTTTTTTGATGGCAATGAATAAATAAGCATTACAATGTCGAATTAAGAATAAACAAGGCGGTGACTGTCTTTAATGCCCTGCCTTTCAGGTCGTCTGATCCTGCTCAAGCTGGTAGAGCATTTCATGGAATTTCGGATTTTTTTCGAGATACCAGTCCGTTATGATACTGAACACCCCTCTCATGATTGAAAGGGGTATCCAGCGGACGGGAACGGTAATCCGGGGCTTGCGTTTGCGAAGGCCTTTGACGGCCCCTTCCGCCACTTTTTCAGGTGATACCGGCTGCCGCAACAGGGACGGGTATGCCGCCTTGTTTATTTTGGTGACCAGCGGATCTCCGCCGAAAGCGACTTCGGCGATGGCTGTGGATGTCCAGCCCGGATAAAGGACACTGGCCGTGGCGCCTTTTCCGGCCAGCTCAGACCGCAGAGATCGTGTCAACATCTCAATGCCCGCTTTGGATGTGGCATACGGAGAATTGAGGCAGCCGTTGACAAAAGCATAGGTTGATGACGTGACAAGCACTTGTCCTTTGTTTCGGATGATTTCGGGTAAAGAGGCTTTGATTGTACGGAAAACGCCCAACAGGTCCACCTCTACGATTCGCTCAAATTCTTTCTCGTCGCAAGAAAATACGGTGGATGCGGAGCGACGCCAGGATATTCCGGCATTTGAAAAAAGGATATCGAGTTTGCCGAACTGCTCGACAACACGTCCGACCACCGTTTTAATTGCTTCAAAATCGGTCACATCAAGGGCCAGGGCAAGAACCCGTTTTTCATTAAATTCACGGGCCAGTTGATCTACGGAGTCCTGCGACATATCCGTCAAAACGAGATTTGCGCCAGCTTCGTAAAGAGCCCGGGCACTGGCAGCTCCGATGCCCCCGGCAGCTCCGGTTATGAGAACGACTTTTCCAATAAGGTTATAGTTCATGGTTTAGCTCCTTGATTCATGGCTTGCTGTTTTAAAAAATCACAAAACCGGAACATGGCGTTTGAGAAATTCAATCTGGTCCGCGACCACGCGCTCAAAGCCGTCATTGATGTAAATATCGAAATGCCCATCTGAATAGACTTTGATTTCTCCCTGCAGGGCTTTTCGCGCATGACGCAACGTGGCTTTTGACGGGGCAACGGAGTCTTTATCACACACACAGATCAGCACCGGGCACCCAATGCCCGAGGCTTTTTTCCCTGGATAATACCATGGAATATCCAAGGCCACACGAGCTGCAACTTCATTCCGGCTATTCAATTTGTCAGGAACAAGGGCAAGGTAACCTGGTTCAGCGTCTGGCGCTGTCATCAGAGCAGCGGTGCCCGGCTTACCCGCCAGTTTCACCATAAGTGGCGGCAGACAGAGCAGGGAACCAATCTTGTCCATAATGGCGAGACCGGTTACCTTGAACGATGTCTTCAAGTCCATGGCCAGGGCCGAAGACAGACCGTCAGTGAACGGGCACTGTGAAATGACGGCTTTGATGTTCTGGTCATTGGCCGCCGTCATAAGAACGTGGCCTCCTCCAAAGGATGTTCCCCAGATCACTACACGATGGGTATCCACATCGGACCGGCTTCGCACGAATCTCAAGGCCGCTTCCCAGTCGCGGAGCTGGCATTGGATATCAAGAAGCTGGCGTGGCTCGCCCTCGCTTGTCCCGAAATGGCGGTAGTCAAAAACAAGGGCGGCGTAACCTTCGGAGCAGAAACGCTCGGCAAAGGCATCGAGCCTCATGTTTTTCGTTCCTCCCAGCCCGTGGGCCATCACCACAACCGGGGGCTTTTCGACCTCTTCGGGCATGTAGAGCCATGCGCGGCATTTCAGGCCGTCCGACATAAATTCAACGTCTATTCTGTTTATCATGATGTTCGTCTTTCACGGCATCTCCTTCATCCGAAAATAAAACCCAGGGCAGATACCGGATGTCTGAAGTGCGCTTTCTTTATGATGAATGGTTCCCTTTGCCCTATGGGTTTTAGAATGCTCGATTTCAATGGGATTGACAATATTGGGGCTGGCCAAATATAGTGTGATTTTCGGACAACAAAAAATAATAACAAAGCAAGCGGGGTAAAATTGTGAGGTTTCCAATTCAGTCAAGCCCACATCTGACACCGTACCGGTCTGTGAGCGGCGTGTCCGTACTGGCCCGTCTTCTGGGAGAGCACGGTGTTTCCAGAGAACAGGTTATCGACGGCAGCGGAATACATCCCGATGACCTAAACCGGTCCGATCTCAGGATCACGCCCGAGCAGGAATTATCCGTTATCCGCAATGTGAAAAGCCTGTCGCCTGTCCCGGACATCGGCCTGTTCGCGGGCCGCCTCGGTCATGTGGGCGTCAACGGAAAACTGGGCATGGCCCTCCTCTGTTGCGCCACACCCTTTGAAGCCCTGAAGATGGCCTTCCGATACTCGGAACTGACTCTGACATTTTTTTATTATGAAATGAACAGACGAGATAAGGATTATGTGATCACCCTTCGGGAAATCATCCCGTTCAACGATCTGCTCCCGTTTGTTGCTGAACGTGAGCTGGTGTCCGTTGCCCGCATGTTCGAAGATATCACAAATCTGTCCCTTAGATTCAAAGAGATAGCATTCAATTACCCCAAACCCTTATATGAAGCATCATACCGGGCTTTTTTCCGCTGTCCAGTCCGTTTCGACGCTCCCTTCCTCTCCTTTGTGGTCGACGGGAAATACATTGATCTTCCCATGCCCAAAGCCGATCCGGTGTTGAAGGATCTTTACGAAAATGAATGCCGCGAACTGATGGAATGCTATGGCAGACCCACGACCCTTTATGAGACGGTCCGGCGCATGGCCCAATCCATGGGAGACAGCTTTCCCGGCCTTGAAACCCTGGCGGCCCGGCTTAACATGTCGTCACGGACACTCCGGCGCAAATTGACCGATGAAAACACCTCCTTCAAGCAGATCCTTACTGACATCAAGAAAACCGAGGCCATGACCCTTCTGGCCCAAACGACCCTTTCCATCGAAGCCATTTCTGACAAAACCGGTTACGGCGATGCCTCCAATTTTTATCATGCCTTTAAAAAATGGACCGGGATAACGCCCAGTGAATACCGGGAGAGTTTGAAATGATTCCTTCTTTATGGCAAAGCCAAATCAGACCGGCCAAAAATCAGGTTCAAATAAACCCTTGACCTTTTCACCCAAATACTTTAAAAACCCTTTTGTCTTTTTCACAATGTCATGTGTGTGATAAAGAATTCCAAAACGCTTATATGGCGATGTAGCTCAGTTGGTTAGAGCATGCGGCTCATATCCGCAGTGTCCTTGGTTCAATTCCGAGCATCGCTACCAAAAAATAAAAGCCTTTCCGGATCATCCGGAAAGGCTTTTTTTATTGTGAAATCCCTTGAACACCGGTACGGCAGGTGCTATAAAAACCCTGTTTTCATTAGGGTGAAAATCAAGGGTATCTTACTTAAAATATTCTTGAATTCCGGATATCCACATTGGTATCGGCACAGTGAAACCGGCAAGACAGGACAGGGGCATGGACATCGTCACACGGTTCGACAGCATCGTCGAAAAAAAGATCAGGGAAGCCCAGGAGCAAGGCAAGTTCGACAACTTAGAAGGCCACGGAAAACCCCTGAACCTGGAAGACGAGGACCGCATTCCGGAAGACCTTCGGCTGGCCCACAAGATTCTGAAAAACGCCGGATGCGTGCCCAAAGAACTTGAAATCAACCTCGAAATCCGGAAAATGGAAGACATGATCCAAGACATGAGCGACGTTTCCGCCAAATACGGCGCCATGAAGAAACTGGGCGTCCTGAAACAGACCATGATGCGCACGCGGGGCGCGTCGGCGCTTCATATCCCCGAAGGGTACGAAGACAAGCTGGTGAGCCGCGTGGAGAAAAAAACACCTTTCGAAAAGACGTAGCATCCACCGGGCCGCCCGGTGATCAGAGCGGCCCCTTCAAAGCACCCGGAACCAACCTCACAACCACAACCCCGCTCCGGCAAGAAGAGCGAAACCATAGGAAAGCATAGACATGACGAAAAAAAACCTCGCGCTGATTTCAGGCGGCAGATCCTCGGAACGTGACGTATCCTTAAACGGCGGCAACCAGGTCTTCGAGGCCCTGGATCAAACGAAATATTCCATCCGGCGTTACGATCCGGCGACGGATCTGGGCAATCTGGTGGCGGACGCGCCTTCCATCGACGTGGCGCTCATCATCCTTCACGGGATTTACGGGGAAGACGGCACGATTCAGGGTCTACTGGAACTTCTCGGCATTCCTTACCAGGGCTCCGGCGTTCTGGGCAGTGCTCTTGCCATGAACAAGCTGACGTCCAAAAAAATATACCAGCAGAACGGTCTTCCGGTTCCGCCTTACAGGGCCGCATACCGGGGCAAGCCCTTTGATACCGATGAATGTGTGAAGACCCTTGGCCTTCCTCTTTTCGTAAAACCGGCCACCGGGGGTTCAAGCATCGGCATGAGCCGGGTCACCGACGCTGAAAAACTGGGCGAAGCCCTTGAAAAAGCCTTTGCCTATGACAACCTGGTGCTTGTGGAAAGTTACATCGAAGGAACCGAACTCACCGCCGCCGTCATCGGCAACGACGAATTGACCGCACTGCCCCTGGTGGAAATCATCCCGGCCTGCGCCAACAGCACGTTTTTCGACTACGAAGCCAAGTACACCCCCGGCGGAGCCCAGGAGATCTGCCCGGCCCGGATCAGCGGCGAACTCACGGAAACCATGCAGGATCTGGCCATGAAAGCCCACCGGGCCCTAAACCTCAAGGGGTACAGCCGAACGGACATGATCCTCAAAGACGGGTCGTTTTACATCCTTGAAACCAACACCATCCCCGGCATGACCCGGACCAGTCTTCTGCCTTTGGCCGCGAAAACGGCGGGCCTGTCCTTCAGCGCTCTTCTGGACCGGCTCATCGATCTTGCCCTTGAAAAGCAGGAACCTTTGGGACGACCTGATTGAAGCGGGCCAGCATCATCACGGCGGAGGCGGTGAGGCCCATCAAAAGGCCGATCCACACCCCGACAACGCCCATGCGGAACGTGAATCCCAGGACATAGCCCACGGGAATGCCCACCAGCCAGTAGGCTGCAAAGGTGATGATCGTGGGAACGGTCATGTCCATGGCACCTCTCAGCATGCCGGCGCTCACGGCCTGGATGCCGTCGGATATCTGGAATATTCCTGCGATGAGAAGAATCTGGGCGGCGATCAGGACAACATCGTTCTCTGAAATGTAAAAACCGGGGAGAACGTTTTTCAAGCTGATAAAAATTCCGGCAAAGAAAACCATGAACAGGCAGATCAACGCGATGCATGAAAACCCCGCGCTCCGGGCCGACGGAACGTCGTTACGGCCGAGGGCCGTTCCCACCCGCACGGTGGCCGCAGCGGAAACCCCAAGGGAAAACATGTAGGATATGGAGGAAAGATTCAGGGCGATCTGGTGGGCCGCCAGTTCCCGCGTGCCGATCCAGCCGATGAGCACCGAAGCTCCGGCAAAGGAACTGACCTCGAACACATACTGAAGACCCGCCGGAATCCCGATGCTCAAAAGCTTCCCAGCCACGACGGGATTGATCCTGAACCGCGATGAAAACGGCGCAAAGGTTTTCAGATAGCTGCTTTTATAAACCACCGCCGCCATGGCCAGAGCCATGAACACCCTGGACAAAAGGGTGCCGAGACCGGCTCCGGCAAGCCCCAGGGCCGGTGCGCCAAGGTGGCCGAAGATAAACACCCAGTTCACCCCCACATTCACGATATTGGCCAGAAGCGTGATGACCATGGCCGAGGTGGTGATGGACAGCCCTTCGGCAAACTGCTTGAAAGACTGAAACACCATCAGGGGGAATATGGAAAATCCGAGAATCGTCATGTAGACCTTGGCCAGCTTCACCACATCTTCCGGCTGTCCCAGTTTCCCCAGCGATGCGGAAAGAACCAGGGTGATGAGAAAAAGAACTATTCCTGCAAAAAAAGTGACGATCAGCCCCTGACGCAGCACCCGTCCGCACTCGGTCTTCTCCCCCGCCCCATGGGTCTGGGCCACCAGCGGCGTGATCCCCATGGAAATCCCGAGGCCCATGACCAGCACCAGCAGGAACAGGACATTGGACAGCCCCGCCGCCGCCAGGGGCACGGAACCGAGACGCCCCACCATCATGTTGTCCGTCACCCCCATGAGCATGTGCCCAAGATGGCCGATGATGATGGGGACGCTCAGATGAAATGTTTCGCGGATATGACGGAAAAAACCTTGGTTTGAGACGGGGCCTGTTGTATCGGTTTGTTGAATTTGCATGGTGATTCATACACCAATTGGTTGATGG
This sequence comes from Desulforapulum autotrophicum, assembly GCA_020723285.1. Lineage (GTDB taxonomy): Bacteria > Desulfobacterota > Desulfobacteria > Desulfobacterales > Desulfolunaceae > DYJE01. Next base: position 215,121 of record DYJE01000006.1, read on the forward strand.
AATGAAAGTGAAAAGACGGTTATTCTGAAAGGACAGACTATTATTCAGGGGACAAAATCAGGGAACAAAATATTTGCTTATACGCCCGGCATTGTGTATGGTTAAGAACATTTTTTACCCTGATTATCATTCTAACCGGGGACATCGTTCATAAAAACCATTGAACCCTTAAAACCCATACCCCAAAGGAACAATCCATGAAAAATTTCAAAAAAAACACGATGGCAATCAGCACCAAGCTTCTTTGCCTGTTGCTCTTACTGACATTTTTGGGTTGCAGCGGAGATTCCGATCCCAAAGACCCCGGTTTGTCTTCCAAGTATAAGGGGACAACCACGGAAGCCGCTTTGTCGGCCGACAACTCGAACACCCTTGCAGTCAGCGCGTATGACGGTTCAACACTATCTTACGTTTTGCAGCAGACATCTGATTTCGATAAGAAAAAAAACCAAAACAGCATGAACGGCCATGGCTTTTTTCCGCAGGTCGGCCAAACTGTGCTTCAACCCGTCATCTTTGTGAAAAAGACCATGAACCATTCGAAAACCGTCGCATCGAAACCCCTGGCCAGAACTGATAGCAAAGTGATTTACGGAAGTGACGGCGGAACGGCAAGCATGACCATAAACATCAACGAAGCCACGGGTTCATTTTCAGGCACCGTCACCTATGCCATGTTTTCAGAAGACGGGGTCACACTTGACGGGTCTTCCGACATTTCAGGGCAATACAGTATTGAGTACGAGGCCATATCGAATTTCAGTTTTTCTTTCAACGCCCTTGAATTCGATTTCTACTCCGCTGAGACTCTGACCCTTACAGGGACACTGGATTGGGACGTTGATTTTTCGGACAATTCGGAAAACATGACCATGAACCTGGTCATTTGGGATGAAGAAACGGAAAAAACATACTGGTTCGACAATTACCGCATTGAAACCATTTTTTACGAGAGCGGAATAAGCCAGACCATCTCAGGCAGGTACTACGATTTCGATAACGGGTTCGTGGACATCAGCACCCCGGAGAGCCTTTTCATATATTACGACGATTCATGGCCGGTCGAGGGTGTGTTCAGGTGCGATGGAAAAAACGGAACTTGGGCCAGACTGGTCTTTGAAACCGAAACCACATGGCTCCAGGTGGACAGCGACGGCAACGGGGGCATCGATTACGAAATCGAGATCGCCCCGGAAATGAAATAAAACCCGAAACAAACACACGTCACCGATGCCTGTAGACGGGGAGCCCCCGTCTACAGGCATGGATTTCTTCATTCCACCACCAGGGCTTCCGCCACGATCTCCCACAGGTACTTCACCGGAATGGCCATTTTGTGTTCGGAAAGAGCCTGCTTGATCTGGCCGTGGCAGCTGTGGCAGGGGACTACGATCATGTCGGGCTCGACCCTTCTGATCTGCTCGACTTTCTTGCGCGAGTAATGGGAACGCACCTCCTTGAACGGGGTGAGCATGGTTCCGCCTCCGCCACCGCAGCAGTATCCGTTGGCACCGGCGGGGTAGAGGTCCACCCAGTTTTCGACAAACTGGGACAGAATCCAGCGCGGCTCCTCATAGTATCCGTGCCCGAATTTCTCCTCCGACTTCCTGCCATAGTTGCAGGGATCATGGTAGGCGATCTTTTCGGTAAACATCGTCTTATCCAGAGTGATCCGGCCCTCTTTGATGTAATCCACCAGAAGGTCGAACACCGTGAACGCCTTGTATTTCGTGAAGAATTCGGGGTACCACTTTTCCAACCCTGACCGGGTTGCCATGTATGCGTGGCCTCATTCCGGATACATCAGGTGCTTGATCTTGTAATTCTCCATGTGCTCGACGATACGGCCTACGATGATTCGCATGGACTCGTCGTCGCCGGAGAACAGCCCCCAGTTCACCCCTTCCCAGTTCTCGCTGGTCATGGTGAAATCCTCTCTGGCCGCGTGGAAGATCTTCCACCAGTGGACCAGATCCTCGTTCTGGGTGTTCACCAGCTTGTTATGAAGGGTGTGAAGCAGGCTCGCGCCCTCCTTGTCGATGGGCGGCACGAAATCTTCGAAACCTTCGGTTTCTGAAACTTCCGTTCCCACATCCTCGATGATAAAGGTAAAATCCTCACCGGGCAGACCGATGTTGTTGCCGGTCTCAAGGCAGAGTTCCACGCCCTTGTGGATCTGGCCGGGCACGGCGTCCCGGTCCACGAGACCCCGGGCGGCCCTCACCATGTTCACGATGTTGATGCCCATGGGGCAGGCGTGTTCGCATTTCCCGCACAGAGTGCAGAGCCAGGGGAGTTTCGAGGCCACCAGTTCCTCGTCCCTTCCCTCCAGAATCATGCGAACGATTTTCCGTGGGTCAAACCCCTCCATGCCCGTGATGGGGCAGCCCGCCGAACAGGTTCCGCAGGCCATGCAGGCCGCGGGCGCGATTCCGAAGGGCCTCAGCGGGGCGGTTTCCTTGATGGTGTTGGGTGCAATATCCGTCATATTGAGTATCCTGTCAGTTATTCTTCAATCCATGGACGGCACCCAAAACAACGAACGAACATTGAACATCGAACGTCCAACATCGAACAGTGAATAAAGGATGACTCCACTTTTTCTATTCCCTCTCGCAGGTCGGGTTCTTCAAACCCGACAAATGACCCGATCCTTAAAATAATCGGACGATGGTTTTACGTGACTGTCCACCGGGCTCGATTGCCGTTACCAGGCCGCTATCTGGAAACTTGCCGATGAATATGAATTTCACCTCATTTTTCCTATCGAAGCTCCGTCGGCTTTCGTTCCTCAAGCCGACCTACATGGTTGATGGACTCGTAAAAAGTCGCCCGATGGCTATGGAAAAAGGCCCAGAGGCAAGGCATCGTGTTTGGCCGGGCGTGAAGGCGTACATGGAGTACGTCGAACGTCCGGCCAAACACTATAACGCCGCATATGGGACTTTTTACGACGCCATCATGGTTGAGCGTTTATCGACACCGCCTATTCTCTGCGACAACAGCCGCACAGTATCCATTCACCATTCGATGTTGGGTGTTCGATGTTCGATGTTCATAAAAAGCCCTCAATCTCCCGCATCACCTTCATTTCATCAAACACCCCCACATACACGCTGCTGTTCGGGCACACACTGGCACAGGCACCGCATCCCTGGCAGCTTGTGTCGTCCACCATGATCCGGCCGCTTTCGAAGTCCAGATACCGTGCGCCGTAGGGGCACTCGGGAATGCAGGCTTCGCAGCGGGAGCAGAGACTGTGGCGCACCACGGCCCGGACTTTGGGGAGGGGCAGGGTCTTCCGCAACAGAATCCGCAGGGCCCGCATGGCGGCGGCCGCACCTTCGTCCATGGCTTCACCCGCTTTCATGGGGGCCCGGCCGAGTCCGCAGAGAAAGATCCCCTCTTTGCCCGAATCCACGGGTCGCCATTTGCTGTTGGCCTCTTTGAGGAATCCGTCCGCTGTCACGGAAACCGGGATCACGGCGCGAAGATCCACGGTGTCAGACGGTGCAAGACCCGTTGAAAGAACGAGAAGATCCGGGGTGAATTCCACGGCTTCCTGCATCACCGGATCAAAGCCCTTCACCGTGACGGTGCCTCCGTCCACGGCAACTTCCGGTTTGCCGTCCAGATCGAAGGGGATGAACAATGCCCCCAGACGGCGGGCGGCCGTGTAAAGTTTCTCAGATTCACCGTAAGTCATGATGTCCCGGTAGAAGATCCGGACTTTTGCCGCAGGGTTCTTTTCAAGAATCGCTGACGCACCGGCAAGGGCCTTGGCACAGCAGACCCGACTGCAATAGTTTACCGGTTCCTCCCGGGTTCCTGCGCACTGGATGAACGCCACATCGGAAAGGGTCGCCACATCCAAAGTTCCCTCTTCCAGTTGTTTGTCCAGATCGAAGATCGTGACGATCCGATTCGAAAGGCCCGCGCCGTAACGGTCCGTCTGCATGATTCCGCCGCCGGTGGAAAGGATCAGGGAGCCGTAGCGCAACGGCCTAACCGTTTCCCTGCCGTTTTCACCGACGTAAAGCATGCCTTCATACGCTCCGGGAAGACCGGTGTGAACCGTAAGCCGCGCGTTTTTGTGGACCGTGATTCCGCCATGGGCGGACACATCTCTCAGAAGTTTTTCAAACCGTTCCTTTTCCGGGCGTGTGGTGACAGAAGGCCCGTTGCCGCCGATTTCCGCCGCGTGTTCAACCAGATCCACCGTCACTCCTGCAACCGCCATGGTCAGCGCCGCCGAAAGCCCGGCAGGCCCGGAACCCAAAACCAGGGCGTTGTCGGAGACAGGGCGACCGATGGCATTATCGTCGTCCGTGTCGGATTTCTTTGAAAAAGCCAGACTTTTCCCGACGGCCACATCCGCGGCAATCAGGGATTCGGCGATGTCCTTGAACTCGAACCGTTCGTTCAGGGTAAAAACCCCGTCCTTGCCCGCAAAATCGGGCCGGACCACAGCGTGTTTCCGGCCCGTGGAAAGCACCACCAGATCTGCGGTTTCTTCCTGATACTGCCCGTTTGGGTCCACATAGCTGATTTTAAGATCCCCGTCGTTTTCACCGGGTTCCACGCTGTGGACCCGGCAGCGAACCAGGTTCACGCCATGTTTTGTAACGGCCTCGTCCCGGTAACGCTGAAAATCCCGGCCAAAGGTCCGCATGTCCATGTAGAAAATCGTGGTTTTCACGGTGCCAGCGCTTTTTTCCCTGGCCAGCACCGCCTCTTTCAGGGCGAACATGCAGCACACGCTGGAGCAGTGGTCGGCGTTTTCGGCAAGGTTTCTCGACCCCACGCACTGAATCCAGACGATGCGAGACACAGGTTTTTTGTCCGAAGGCCGGAGAAACTCTCCCTTGTACGGCCCGCTGCTGCTGATGATCCGTTCGAACCCTTGAGAGGTCACCACGTTTTCGAGAACCCCGAACCCGTAGAGATCCGAATCGGCGGGGTCGTACTGGCCCGTTCCCGTGGCAAGGATCACGGAACCCACGTTTTCCAAGGCGAGTTTCTCATCCGGGGCTTCAAGATTCACCGCACCCTCTGGGCAGGCTGTGACGCAGGCCCCACACCGGGTGCAGGCGGTAAAATCGATGGCCCGCATACTTTCGTTCTGGTGGGGATCGCCCAGGTAAACGGCCTTCCGTGTGGAATAGTTTTCGTTGAAATCGTCTTTCACGGAGATGGGGCAGGCGTCTTCACAGGCACCGCAGCCGGTGCATAGACGGTGATCCACCCCGCTTCCCTTTTTTGAGATGTTAACTTTAAGCTGTCCCGGCGCGCCGTCGACGGAAAGGATTTCGGCCTGGGGAAGAAAGGTGATGTGATCGTGAAATACGCCTTTCCGTAAGCAAATCTGGGTGCCCTTGTCACGGTCGATCATGGGGAGGATCTGGCACATGCCGCAGTGGTTGTCGGGGAACTGGTGGTCGAGCTTGCTTAAGATTCCCCCTGCGTAAGGGGTCTTGTCCACAAGAACCACGTCATGGCCCAGCTCGGCAAGGTCAAAGGCGGCCCGCATGCCGCTCACCCCGGCTCCGGCGATCACCGCGTGAATTCGTCTGTTTCCGTTCCCGGTTTCGATGTTTCCCTGGTGTCCCTGGTTCATGGTTTACTCCTGGCTTTGGCCTTTGCGTGCGACAAGCTGGGGGATGGGTTCCAAGACATTCCGGCCCGGCATGTAGTCGAAGTAGCTTTGCGTTTTCTCCGCCACGGTCCGAAACAGGTCCGCCACAGGAATCTCTGACGGACAGACGCTGGTGCACTGGCCGCAGCCCACACAGGCGTGGGCGATATGGGACATCCGGGTCATGTGGAACATGGTGGTGTCTGTGGGCATTTTCACAGAGCCGCGCCGGGCGGCCCGTTCCAGAAGAAGTTCCGGCGGATGGACAAACACGTCGGTCAGAAACACGCATTCCCGACAGTAGCACACCGGACAGGCGCTTCGGCAGTTGTAGCAGTTGATGCAGCGGCTGATGGCGGCCTGGAAACCCTCGATGGATTTCAGCGTGGACGCGGTTTCAGAAAACAACGCGGTTTTTCGTTCCTTTCGTTTTCCGGCCAATGCAGACAATGCCTCGGCCCGGTTCTGGGGTTCTTCGCACGTTGCGAGGTTCAGCCGTGCCGCGATGTCCTCGCCTTTGGCTGTTCCGGCCTTGACGCCCAGCTTCCCGTCCATGCCCGTGACGCAAATCTGGAGGTCGGCGCTGTCCGGAATGAACGCATCGCAGGACGCACAGGTGACGGTGAGTTTTTCCTGAAAGGACAGGTCCGATGGAAACGCTTCGCCGAGATTTTGTACTTCAGCGGCCAGGGCCACGTAATCCCCGTTTTCAAGACGTCCGGGGCAGTCCATGCTGACAAGGATCGCGCTTTCAAGACTGCACTGGTTCAGCTTGGCCAGCTCGATGAACGCCCGGATCTCGCAGGGTTTCAAGACCAGGACCACGGTTTTGCCTGCAGGCCCCCGAACCAGCAGAGACGCCTGCCGGGCGAAGCTCACCGAAGTCGAAGGAGCCAGGGGAACGACGCGGTCCATGTTCGCCGAATCGGTGAAAACCGTGGGCATGGGAAGCCGGGACCAGGGATTCTCGGCAGACACCAGAACGGCGTCCGCGATGTTCCGGCCAAGCAGGTCTTTCAAGAGCCGTGTTACGGTGGAAGACGCGGTTTCGCCCGTCTGGTTCACTGTGTACATTGTCATGGTCTACCTCTTTATAGAAACTGGCTTTATGGATGTGTTCTTTTTACAATATCTGATGCGTTTGATCTCTTCAGGCTGCTACAGATTTTCGGCCCTCGCTTTAAGCCGGTTCAACATCCGGTCAGATATTTTCATATCTGCTCCAGTGTGAATGCCTTCGTCTGATTGATCACAATACCACCCCGGCATGTCAAAGGTGATGGACTCGCCTTTGTAGGTCAACGCCATGGATCGCACCCCACGATGCATAGGTGCCCCTGTTTTCGGGCAGACAGGATTATTCATTATCCTTCTCCTTTCACCTCGCTCCCAGGCTCCAGCCTGGGAGTGTCTTTCCGTCCGGCTCCGGCCGGGCCAGCCCGTTGTGGAGGCTGGAGCCTCCGGGTCCACACTCCGTGGCCGGAGCCCCGGAGCGAGAAAAAACCGTTACAGAATCATCCGGTCCCGGACCTGGCTGGGGCCCATGGCAACAATGCGTTCCACGAACTCCGTCATGTGGTGCTGGAACTCCGGCCCTTCGCTGGCCCCGATCCACTGGAGCTTTAGCCTTTCGGGATAGAAACCGAACTGTTCGATAAGGTTCCGGGTCCCCCCAATCCGCCGTTCGGCCTTGAGGTTGCCATCTAAATAATGGCAGTCTCCCGGATGGCAGCCGCCGATAAACACCCCGTCGGCCCCGTCCAGAAACGCCTTAAGGATGTATTTCTGGTCGATCATGCCCGTGCACATCAGCCGGACCATCCGGATTTCCGCCGGGTAGGACAAACGGGATGTCCCGGCAAGGTCGGCGGCGGTGTAGGTGCACCAGTTGCAGACGAGAGCGACGATTCTGGGTTTGTAGGACGGGATTTGTGTTTCTGTTTCGGACATGGGAAGCTCCTATTTTTGGTGGTGCTTGATATGGTGAATGTTGAATTGGGCTGCGTGGAGCAGCGAAGATTCAACATGGGTTGTTATGGCTGCGCTTTTTGAGCGCTTTATGAACATCGAACATTGAACACCCAACATCCAACATCGAATCGGGGTGCCGCTCAGCGGAGACCCAGAGGGTTGTTCGGGCCGCTTGGCTGGGCGGGCGTTTTTTGAACATTGAACATCGAACACTCAACATCCAACATCGAATCGGGGTGCCGCTCAGCGGAGGCCCGAGGTTTTGTTCGGGCGTCTTGGCTGGGCAGGTGCTTTTTGAACATCGAACATCGAATCGGGATGCCGCTCAGCGGAGGCCCGGGGTTTTGTTCGGGCGGCTTGGCTGGGCGAGATTCGAATCCGGCGGGTTCAGTTCCGGATCGAAGACCGCATGGCTCGTCGGCTTTCAGATATTTTGATGCTTGTTACAAATATTCGGATCAACTCCTCTGTTTCGGCCAGCAGGCTGTTCATCTGCTCTGGGTTGTCGATCAAAGGGATGCGCTGAATCAGTTTCAGCCACCGTTGTGTCTCCCTCAATTCCTTCAACGATATCCTGAGCTTGTGGATAAAATCCTTTGGCGACTCCGCCGCCTGGGCTTCACCGTGGTTTGGATAAGGCGATGTTCCAGAACGAAGCAGTTGTCCTGAAATATGATTGCCCGTTCGTGTATTGGGGATCTGCTCCACCACCTTGATCACAGCCACCGAGAACTCAAGCAATCGGTTTTCAAGATCGAGTACCTGTCTTTTCCCTTCGATCTCCATCAATCATTGGCCCTTTTCCCCCTCCCTTATTTTATCATTTCTCACTCGAACCCCAACTCCCGTCCTCTGTCCACACACGCCGCTCTGCGGCACCCACATTCGAAGTTCAATGTTGTGTGTTCGATGTTCGATGTTCATCTCCTCAAAAAACCACACCGCCCATC